>PLNT01000009.1 GCA_003141895.1 Bacteroidales bacterium
AAATAATAGCTTTTATCATTCATTAAATCATCACTTATCCTGATGGCAGAATATATTTTTAACCTGGATAGAGAAAATCGCTTTGCAAAGCAGGTGTTAATTGTAAGTCCTGTTATTGTATTGAGTCCAATAGTCCGGATGAAAGATGTTTTACCGGACATGTTTGATCCAGTCAGAAGGATTGATTTATTGACAACCTGAATAGAGTTTGGTACACAATTAACNNGGGTAAACAGAATTGGTTAAGTCCTTGTCTTAAAGAAGCTATTGAAATTAAAGAGTCGATATACCCCACGAAAGAAAATACTTTTTCAATTTCTTTCCTTTTAGTATCCAATTGCTTTAATACTCCAAAAAGTAATAATGGTTCCAATAAAAACAGAGCTTTTACAAGCTCCAACATACTCCAAAAAGCAATTCCTGCATCACTTTGGAATTTGGCCTCCAGTTTAAAAAATGCCATTCGATTCTTTACCTTGTCAATTATTTTTATNNAACTGAGGTATTGATCCTAAATACTCGTGGAGGTTACGTTTATTCCAGTAATGTATTGCCAAATTAATAATAATAACCCCTAGTAAAACAAAGAAAAATTGTGGAGTAAATGGTAACAATAATATCGATAACAAACTTGTAAAGGATAAAAGTGGAATTACAAAAAACCACTTTGGTTTCTTAATGTGTTCATCCTGGAATAATGACGTAATAAAATAAGTGCTGTCTCTGGTTAAGGTGTCAAGATGAATTTGAAGCTTTAGTCTCAGGTTTGAATCATTTGTTATCTGTTCAATGAGTTTCTCTTGCTCAATGAATATGTCCCCATTCGAAGGAATTGTCCTTAATGTGTTGTATAGAAATTGTTGTCCAACTTTGGATGTTGTCCTATCTACAAACATGAATAGTTCGTTAAAATCTAAGTCATTGCATGTTTTGTCGGACAAAACTTGAAATGCACCAGTATGATCTTTTTTTCTGAAGTACTTTTCAATTGATTCAAAGCTGAATGAATCTTTTTTTAAATTGCCAAAGGATTCAGTTAGTCTTTCCTTAATTTTCTTTTTGGTCTCAAACATTGTATTTGGGCTGCTATTTTGGTCGAGGTATTTGATAAATCCAGAGTCAAGGTACGAATTTTTCTTTATGCTGTTAGGCGCCGTAGTGTTTAAGTCCAGGTAGATGGGCAGGAGTTGTCATGTCACGATAAAGTTGTCTAAATGGTTGAGTCCCGATAAAGTGACTGAAGTTTGTCACTTCAAGATGGAATTTGGTAATTGGTCAATCAAGGTAGACTAGAACAATCGAAATTATATTGTCAAGCAATATTCTCTAAGCTAGAGCCTGTTGTGTTTTCCGAACTATGACGCCTAACGGCCCGGCGGTATGGGGAGTTGCCGTCTGTGTCGGGGTTGGCATGCGTTTTTGCAAAGTCCCGGTAAGTGGGCAGGATTTTAGTGTCACGATAAAGTTGTCCAGATGACTGAGTCCCGATAAATGAGCAGGATTTGTCATGTCACGATAAAATTGTCCAGATGGCGATGCAAAAACCATGACAACAGCGCGTCGGCCGGCAGCCCTATTGACTTTGTGTCGGTAGCAGGATTAGTCAGGGTACCGAAAGTTTAATAAGTGGGGCGAATTTTCTCGCATAGACTTTAAGAGCTGATTATCAAGTTGTCCGGGCTGCCGAAGGCAATTAAGCCTACCATCCGTGTTATATGTAGGGTTAATTTTAAAACTGTCCAGATATAAGGGAACTTTCTCGTCCAGTCCTCAATCTCGTCGATTGGCAGGGATGGGCTGGAAACCTTTTCCCGCAAACTTTAGACTTGTAATTACTTTTATTATTGAGGTTTGCGGGATGTGGTTTACAGCGAAGGGCCCTCCCCGTTTATATATTTGTCTCAATTATTAAAAAATTATAGAGTTAGTTGGTCCCGACTTTGAGGTACTAAATTCCGCGAAAACTTTGACAAGCTTATTACCTCATTCAGCGTGTTAACTACGTATTTATAATCAAGTCATTAAAAATAGATTATCCAATGATGGTCTCAGTCAAGTAAGCTCGGATGTTTATTTTTAGTTTTAAATGTGTCAGATTTTCCGTCACTAAATCAATCCACGATTGATATGGATTAGAAATATCAATTTTCCAATATAAACCAAGTTCCTCCAAACTTAATTCTCCAATAATACTCTTAATTTCAGTCAATAAGCTTGTCAATTTTATAAGAATCTGTGGGATATTATGATAAGCTTTTCCTTTCCAAGATATTGAACCCTGTCCCCCTGCGGTAAAGATATCCCTTATATTTGGACATACTATCCCATGTGAATTTACTAACCAAACTGAAGCTCTATTAAATTTATCAGGCCGGTTGCTAAAAATCTCTGGAAAGAGCACCATTGATCTTAACATATGCTCCTTTCTTGTCTGATATGGAAGGTTGTTCCATAACTGAATTATCAAACCAGTTGATTTTGTATCATCCTGATCTAGCCACCAGACCTCTTCTCCTGGTTTTAAGAATTTACGATAATAATCTGTTATACGCTTTATTGGGTTTGATTCCTTTCTTAATGTATCATATGGTATCTCAAGCTTATCGAAGATAGTCCCTCCTTCGTTTAATTCCATATTAATCAGGTATCTCGGAGAATGGGTAACTACTACTTCAGATAAACAATCTTCATATGGTCTACATCTAAATTCAATTGGTGAAACCATTTTCCCAAAAAGCATGAATATTCTATCAATTCCATCAACTCGAGTCCCTTCTAATACTGAATTTCCTGTAGTGGTCCAATGATTTTGTTTTGAAGTTTTTACTTCAATCCCATAGAATTTACTGGCAATGATATCTGGGAACTTTTGTCCTGAAATGAGTTCAATTGAATTTTCAAAAGCAGTCCCTTTTGCCTTGTCTATTAAGATGTTAGCGACAACATTTTCGAGTTTATTCCCCAATAGGGTGAGATATTCCTTTTCTTTTTCCTTGGATTCAGATAAAAGAGTTGTCACTGTATTGTCTAGTAGTGATTGAAATAATTTCTTTTCTGGAATCGGGTTTACTGAGACTACCATTATTTGATTTATTAAAGTACAAATCCCATAAATATTCAATTCGTTTGGCGACATGATAAGCTAGAAGTGGAGGAACTGCATTTCCAACTAGTTTGTAAGCTACCGATGGACTTATAAAAAATTTCCCCTTTGATTGTTGAATAATGAACTCATAATCAGGAGGGAATGTTTGTATTAAGCCACATTCCCTTGGAGTAAGTCTTCTTTCAACCAATTTTCTGTTACTTACTTCGTGAACTATTTTGCCTCCATTCTTTAATGAAAGCCTTCTAAACTCAATATTTCCGTGATGTTCTGATCTTATCGTTGGTCCTATTCCGTCAAGATTAATTTCGATTTGTCCCTGACAATGCTTTCCCATGAATTTTGCCTTCGAGTAAAACATTTGAGATGGATCCAGAGAATCGTCAGGCTCAGGTAAGTTATTAAAAATGGACTTTAATGGGACTGGAAGTTTAAGATTTTTCCCTGACTTTGTGAATGAATGAGTTGGCGGAGGAAATGGATTATACTTTTCAGAAACAACTGATTTTGATAATTCTAGAAGAGCTTTATTTGATAGAGCATCTTTCTTAATCCCAATGAAGAATACTCTTTCTCTAGATTGTGGGACTCCATAATCTGCAGCATGCAAAACCAAAGGATTCAAAACGATATATCCATTACCATTCGCAGTTGAAAAGTCCTTTTGAATGATTTCTTTAACATTAGACAAGTTTACAAGTCCTTTTACATTTTCTGCAACAAATATGTTAGGCTTTGTGATTTCAATAACTTCTTTTAACCACATATATAGTTGGCCTCGAGTTTCGATTGATGCAAGTTCAGATTTAATTATGTCTCCCTTGTGATCCTTATGTGAATTGAATCCATTTCGTTTACCAGCAAGACTAAAATCTTGACAGGGGAAACCACCTGTTACAACATCAATTTTGTCAGGAAATATTTTTGCACCCAGTTTATGGGCTTTAACTAAATCAACAATGCTTTCAACATGGTAAATTTCGGATGAATAACCTCTCTTTTTAAAATAATTAACCCATGCGTTCCTTGCGTCTTGGAGAATATCATTAGCGAAGATAGTTTGAAATTTTGTAGATCTAAGTTTAACAAAATTGTCATCATTTTGAGATTCAATAAAATCAGGGTTTATTGCATCGTTAATTGAATCTTTGTGAACAAGAAACTCTCCTTCAAATCCTATATCCATTCCACCGCAACCAGAAAATAACGAAATAACCTGAAAGGGTTTATTAGGATCTTTACTAATCACAGGATCGTAGGATATATGAAGTTGTGATTCATCAACTGGTTCATTTAATAGTATTTGGTTTGTCTGTTTATAAAATCTACAGTCTGAATTAAGCTTGCATTCTATGCATTTGGGTTTTAGTTCTTTACAAATGAGTGCAGCATAATCTAAAATAGCCCAATTTAATTCTTTACAACTTTTTACATTTATCACATTGTGTGCTAACTCAATAATTTCTTTGTCATTTCTAACATCCTTAAATTCTCTTGGATTAAAAAACCTTCTGAGGAGTCTTGACATATTAATATCAAGCAGAGCAGATCTGTGTTTCAGTATGAATAATTCATAAGCACCAGAAACATATTGAGTAGCCAGATTTGAATCATTTAGCTCGTTTTTATTTTTTGGAAGGATCCCATTTTTCGTCTTATACTCTTGTGCGATCTTATATAATCTCTGAGCACGATGCTTATACAATCCTAGTGGATGTAATATTTTTTCAAGGTCAGAAATTGATGCTTCGGTTAGTTTTTGCCAGTCTGGAAATTTATTAAAAAAGATATTATAATATTTTGCTACTGTCTCGGCCTTAGTTCTTTGCAATAAAATCTCGCTGATTATTACCTGATAATTAGATATGTTTTCTGTCCTCCATGGAAAATCTCTCTTGTTGGTTCCAAACCAGTCAAGTAATACCCTTCTAAAGAATTTTATTTTGTTCTTATTATACATGAAGCAAAGATAATTTAAAAATAGAGCAAGATGAAGAAATTTGCTTTCTTGAGATGCAATCTATCGGCTGCTCTTTTAGTAAGGTTCTGATCCCGGCATAAGGCTGTAAACCATACTGGAGTTGTCAAGTTATGATAAAGTGGTCAAGATGGCAAAGTCCCGGTAACCGGTATGGATTTTTCGTGTCATGATAAAGTTGTCTAGTCGGTGAAGTCCAGGTAGGCAAAAAGGCATGTGTTTGGCAGTGAAGGGAAGGTTGCAGGGACGGACTGCCAAACTCTTGCTTGTGCGTTGGATGTCATGGTATTACGACGCAACCTTACATATAACGGCCCGGCGGTTTAATTGAGTTGGCGTCCGTGTCGGGGTGCCGCGTTTTTTGCCAGTCCCGGTANNTCTTGACGGTACCAAGTCCGGGTGATGGGTGTGAGTTTTAGGTCATGATAAAACAGTCAAGATGGGTTTGCAAAAACCATGACACCTCGTGCGCGGGCCCGCAGCCCTACTGACTTTGTCCCGGTAGACGAAACAGGCCGGGTGGCACAGAATTTGATAAACGGAATAAATTTTTCTCTCATAGACTTTAAGGGCTGATTACTAGGTAGTCTGGGCTGCGGAAGGCAATTCAGCAAACCGTCCGAGTTAGCAACAGTTGTTATGGAACTAGTCCTTAACCAATCGGAGAGAAAATGCAAAATCCTTTGGATCTTCGAAACGAAAGCATTGACTTTCATAAAAGACTAAACTTCGACCCCAGGCAAAAGAACTTTCTGATTCAGTACTACTCCAAAAAAAACTATAGGTCCCTTTGACTTGAGGAGTGCCTTCAGGATCATACGCTCCCGCAGGCACAGCATTAAATCCACTTTCATTAGTTCCAATTGCCGTCGGATCACCTCCGGGTACTGTCATAGGATCTTCCCAATGAGCGGTTCCTTTTTCTTTCATTTTTTTACCGGCAACTTCTTCTCCACCTAAAAAAGTAATTAAAGATGTCCATTCTTTATCAGTTGGTACATGCCAACCTGTTGGAGAAATATTATTGCTGTTTGATATTACCCCCCAAGTATATAACCTACCGAAAATTGGAATATTCTCGCTATCCAAATATCCTCCATCTTGCTGCCAATACGATTTAGAATAAATTACTTTGATTATTGGCTCCCCGTTACGATAGGTTGTTGTCCGTAAATTTTCCGCCATCCATGTTTGAGCACCGATAATAATGGTTTTATATACATTACCTTCTTGATCTGTCATTGTACCATAGACTAAATTGTCATCTTTTTTACATCCATCCATAATGAACGAAATGATTATGACGAGTACTACTTTAACTGTGAGTTTTATAAAATTCATGAATTAAAATATTAATGATTATTTCAAAATTAATTCGATTGTTAACTTAGAGATTAACGGATAATCAATTCATTAGCGGAATTGTTGCTAACGGCCCGGTGGTATGGGNNTGTCACGATAAAGTTGTCCAGATGATTGAGTCCCGATAAATGAGCAGGGTTTGTCATGTCACGATAAAATTGTCAAGATGGCTCTGCAAAAACCATGACAACTGCGCGTCGGCCTGCAGCCCTACTGACTTTGTCTCGGCAGCAGGATGAGTCAAGGTGCAGAAAATTTAATAAGTGAATTGAAGTTTCAAGCATAGATGTAAATAGCTGATTACGAAGTTGTCCGGGCTGCAGAAGGCAATTAACTATACCATCCGTGTTATATTTAGGCAAGTATTAAAATTGTCTCCTGTGGGTAATTCGTCCGGAAATACGGAATTGTCTCGGTTTCTGACTATTTTTCCTCAAGGACTTTAATCATAAGTTTTCCAGAGTCATTTAAGATAAAATCAATCTCATTCAGATTCACCATAAACTGTTGTCCTGTCATACCTGCTCTAACATCATGGGGCTTTAGGCTTAATAATCCGAGACTGAAAAGATTCTCTTTGTTTATTCGTTCAACCTTAATAGAATCTTGGATCATAGGAAGTTTAAAGAGATCATTTATAAATGATTTGTCGATCAAATGTGAAACACGTAAAAACTCCTCATAAGTTAATTGTTCCTTTAGAAACATTTTAAATGCTTTACCAAGTAGGTCAGATTTTTGTACAGTTTCAAATCTTTCAATAATTAATATAAGATTTTCACCAAGGTCTCTTTTATATGATTTTTCATTTTCCAGTTTATAAATAGCCTTATTTATATCCTCCCTCTTTACATCTTTAATTTGGAATAAAAATCTAAGAATTTTTTTTGTTAAGTAGTATGTTTGGATTGATTCAATTGCTTTGTGGAGGCTGTATATTGATTTAATAATCGGAATTTCTCTGATAAAATCATTTTTGACAAAAGAATCAATTCCTAATTCAAGATAATCTACTGAGATATTTTTTATAGAATCATTCATCAAAGTGTTTTGAAATGCGTCATTTAGATTATTTTCCATAACAGTTTATGTCATTAGATCTCAGAAAATTACAATAATTGTTGTTACAGGTGGAGTTTATTTTACATAACCTATCCAGTTTCCAGTTAAATCAAAATGATTAAATCCGTTTTGTCCATCGGATGATAGAAAGCTAGAGTATGTGCTTGTCTTAAAATTAAATATTGAATACCCTGTTTCTCTCTTAACGCCAAAGCTTATTAATTCGTTATTTAAATCATAGATCAGGAAAATAGTATCATTTGCTTGTATTATGTAATAATCAAACACATCATTTAAGTCAAAGATGAACAATCCATTGAATGAAGGATTCATTGAAGGGTTAATTGATGAATTGTATTTTGGATTAATCGAGTTATTATATTGAGGATTAATTGTAGTATTATATTGAGGATTAATCGAGGTGTTGTACTGAGGGTTAATAGAAGTGTTGTAGTTTGGATTAATTGCAGTATTATATTGAGGATTAATCGAGGTATTGTACTGAGGGTTAATAGAAGTGTTGTAGTTTGGATTAATTGACGTATTAAATTTTGGATTTATATGGGTATTGTAATTTGGGTTTTTGATTGAAAGGTTAATTTTTTGAGATTCTTTTTTAATAATATCAACAAACAATACATCATCTTTCTCTAAAGTGAAAAACAATCTATAGTCCTGAATTTTATATACATACACATTCTCCAATGTCAAGTTGCTTTGATTTATTAAGTTGAGTAAACTTTTAGATTCCTCAATTTGCTTAAAAAGAGTAAGAATCTTGTCCTTTACTGAATTATCTGTGTAATTGTAAAGCTTATTACTAAAATTATTTGTAGCTAATATTCTCATTTCTTAAGTTTTTTTAATTCTTTACTAATATCTATGATTTCATTTACATCCTTTCCACCACGGATATCTTCTTTATATTTTTCAATAATTTCAGGAAGACAAGCTTGTACTATGTAAGCTTTGCAATAATCATCATCAAGAAATCGTAAAATATTCTTTTCATATATGTATAAAAATCTATTGTATGTGTATATGATAATTACGTAAATCATAATACCCCAAAATGAAATAGTCTGGTAGAAATCCTTCCAAATAAGTTTCCCATTTTGAGTAATCTCACCAACAAAGGCACTGCACAAAACTCCAGAAATAATAACTGAAAAGAAAAAAATTCCAGTTCGTAATCCTGGGGACTCTTTAATTAACTGTTTTAATTTTTGCATATGAACGTATTTCAAAAGTAAAGTTTATCTCTGTGGGGTACTTTCACTCAACTAATTTATAAATTTAATTCGGGATTTTGAGTTATATTTAGGCAAATCAACTCTGAATATTTAGTCACGGACCACATTGCTTAAATATAACGGCCCGGCGGTTTGGTGAGGTTGCCGTCTGTGTCGCGGTGGTGTGGTTTTTGCAAGTCCTGGCAGATGACTGAAAAGTCCGGGTGCACGATGAAGCTGTCAAGATGGTACCAAGTCCGGGTAAGGCCTGTGAGTCCGGGTGCACGATGAAATAGTCTAGGTGGCGTTTGCAAAAACCATGACACCATGTGCGTCGGCCCGCAGCCCAGCTGACTTAGTCCCGATAGGTGGAACAGTCCGGGTGGAACAGAAATTAGTAAACGGATGAATGTTCAATATTAGAGACATTAAGGGTTAATTACCAAGTAGTCCGGGCTGCGGAAGGCAATTCAGCAAACCGTCCGAGTTAGCTGTGAGGGCTCATTGAAACTGTCATGTTGCACAGAATTTTTTAGCTGTCATGTTAAGTAGTTTCCCTCTTGGTATGCCATGCTTCCGCCCCGTCAGTCACATATAACCAACTTGTTATTAGTCACGGCCACAATGTATTATATTGTAATTTGCGTATAATCAGGTATTGCATATCAAATCTATAAAATATTAATGAATTAACTACAAACAACCTCGTTGAAGGCAGGGACGGGCTGTAAGGCTCTTTACACAAACTCAGCAGATTATTGATAGGCCACGATTAATATGTTTGTGTAATGTGCCTTACAGCAGAAGGGACGATCTGGTTAACGTGACCCCTAGGATTGTCTTAGAATACAAAGGGACGGTTGCAGGGATATAATTATTACCATATCCGAACAAAGAAAATTATAAAACCTTTTTTGTTCTGTTATTCATCCCTTAGCGCTTCAATAGGATTTTTACCTGCTGCTCTGTACGATTGAAAACTTACTGTAATCCATGCAATAAGCAATGCAATAACACCAGCCATTGAAAATACCCACCAGCTTATGTCAATCCGATAAGCAAAGTTTTGAAGCCATTTATTTATGGCATACCAGGCAACCGGGCATGCAATTATAATTGAAATCATTACCCATATAATATATTCTCCCGATAGCAATGTGAATATTTCATTGGACTTTGCCCCATTAATTTTCCTTATTCCTATCTCTTTTGTACGGCGCTCTGTCATAATTGAAGAAAGTCCTAAAAGACCCAGACATGAAATGAAGATTGCAAGAAATGAGGAATAACGAATTATTTTACTCATGTTTTGTTCTGTCCGGTATAGGTTGTCATAATCATCAGCCAAAAAATGAAAATTCAGGAGATAAGCCAGATTAAATGATTGTACAGTTTTCTTAATGTAAGGAACTATCGAGGTTATTTTGTCAGGATTCATCCGGATAAAAAATTCTATATCCGGATCTAATGTCATAATAAGCGGTTCAATTTTATAATGCATAGATTTATAGTGAAAATTCTTTACTACACCTATGATATGCAATTTCGATTGCCAAGGCGTCGATATAATTTCCCCGATTGGATTATTAAATCCCATGATTTTTGCTGCACTTTCATTGATTACTACTGCAGAAGAATCCGTTGAAAATTCAGAAGAAAAGAAACGCCCCTTCTCAAGGTCAAGATGAAATGTTTTGGCATAATCTGCATCACAACTCAAAATATAAAATGAAATATCATTAACTTCATTATTTCCTGTCCAATTAAAGCCCTTCGAATTATTCTCAATGTTGACAGGATTATTGCCCCGAGTTACACTCACTATATCCGGATTGTTTAAAAGCTCTTTTTTTAAGTCTACAAGCATGGAGCCTTTAGGTCTAGTGTGACTAGTAAAATAGCCTATGTTATCTTTATTTAATCCAAGATTCTTATTGCGAATATAGTTAAGTTGATTTCCAACAAATAAGGTGCATATGATTAGCAAGACCGACAATGAAAACTGGAAAATAACCAGGACTCTTCTGAATTGTGCATTGCCGGGATTTTTATTAATTACGCCCTTTATTGTATTCAATGGCTTTAGTGAAGACAGATACAAGGCTGGATAACTTCCGGCCAATATACCGCAAAACAGTATAACTGCAATAAACCCTATATATAAATGAGCGCTTTGATAGTTAATATCAAGTTGTTTGCCAATAAGGTTATTAAAACTGGGCAGAAGCAATTCAACTAAAATCATAGCTATTATGTGGGAAATTAATACCAGCAACAGAGATTCTCCCATAAATTGAACAAATATTTTTCTTCTCGTTGCTCCTACCACTTTGCGTAAACCAATTTCCCTGGCTCTTCTGGCAGATTGTGCAGTATAAAGGTTCATAAAATTGATACAGGCAATAAGAAGAATAAAAACAGCTATGAGGCACATAATTCTTACATAAGTAATGTCACCATTGCCCTTTATATCCTGTTCATATTTTCCGGAAGAATACAAATGGATCTTTTTGATGTTTTGAAGGGAAATCCCAAAAGCCATCGTGCTTGAATGATCTTTCAAAAAATTTCGAATTTTTTCATTAACTATTTTACTGTCGGTACCTTTTATTAACTCAACATAGTTATAACAAAACATTTGCATATCACTTTTGAGGCTTTCAAACTCTTTTGTAAGCTTTATTGGAATCAATAAATCATACATGAGATGACTATTATGTGGATTCTTTACAACTCCGGAAATTGTATATATTTCATTAGATTCAGCCATTTTCAAAGTTTTACCGATCGGATATTCGTTACCGAAATATTTCTTTGCTATTTTTTCTGTAAGAACAATATTGTTCGGAGCTGTTAATGCGCTATTTATATCCCCTGCAACAAACTCAATATTAAACATTTTTAAGAAATCATTATCAACTGGGACAGCTGTTTCATCTATAAATTCATCTCCTATTTTAAATGATAACATGGAACCAATGCCACATCTTGAAGATCTGATTATTTCAGGAAATTCTTCTTTCAGGGCTTTTGCTAATGGGGCAGGTGTTGTTGCATTCAAAGAGCTTTCTCCTTCAGTAGTACTCATGTCACTAATCACACGGTATAAACTATCTGCATTATCAAAATGCCTGTCGTAGCTCCATTCATCCTGAACCCATAAAAGTATTAAAATTGCAGAAGCCATGCCCACAGCCATACCACTAATATTCAATATTGAATATGTAGAGTTTCTTTTGATATTCCGGATAGCTATTTTGAAGTAATTCTTTACCATATCTAATCCTATTACTTAAAATTTGGGAATTTCAACCTGCAATTTTCAATTACCATACCATTATTTATTACTTTCTGAAAATTAGTTGTTTAAGTAAAATAGGTAGAAAAATATTGTCTAAAAATGCCTAATATAAGGACATTTAATGTCCATAATATAGACATAATAAGAAATTTTAAGTATATATGATGTGTGGCTTGTTAAATACTATTAAACCAGGAACCTAAAAAAAGTTGTCCAGATGGCGAAGTCTGGGCAGGCAAAAAAGCATGTGTTTTGCAGCGACGGGACGTTTGCAGGGATGGTCTGCAAAACTCTTGCTTGTGCGTTGGCAGTCAGGGTATTGTGGTAGCTTCCTTACAGCTAACGGCCCGGTGGTATGGGGAGTTGCCGTCTGTGGCAGGGTTGGCATGCGTTTTTGCAAAGTCCCGATAGATGGGCAGGATTTCCGTGTCACGATAAAGTTGTCCAGATGATTGAGTCCCGATAAATGAGCAGGGTTTGTCATGTCACGATAAAATTGTCAAGATGGCTCTGCAAAAACCATGACAACAGCGCGTAGGCCAGCAGCTCTATTGACTTTGTCTCGGCAGCAGGATTAGTCACGGTACTGAAATTTTGATAAGTGGAAATGATTTTGATCGCATAGACTTATGGAGTTGATTACTAAGCTGTCCGGGCTGCTGAAGGCAATTACCTATACCATCCGTGTTATGTTTAGGCGTATTTTACAGTCATGATATAATTGTCTAAAATGACACTGAATTGTCACGGTGATAATCTAATAGTTTTATGTTACTTAAAAACTGAAACCGAGCATAACTCCTGTATTTATAACTCTTACCTTAAGAATATCAGTATAGTCATAAACCGCATCCCCTCCTGGGATAGATCTTGGGGAAACATGATACGAGAAATTTGCTCTTTGATAAGAAACAACAACTCCAACTTTAAATCGATCAGTCAAATTATATGTTGCCGACAAAGAACTTCCCAAAGTGAAAGCATTAAGATTAGGTTCTGGCCCGTCGTGAGCAAATATAATTGGAGGATCCACCGTAGTGTATAAAAGTACAAACTTATAGTAAGGAAATTCCGTCATCGAGTACCCCATAAAAAGATCCAATCCAAAATTCAATTTATTAAGAGAATAATAGTAACCGATGCCAGGAGTAATGTAAAAAATTCTGTAACTGTTTTCCACTACTTTAGTTTCTCGATAGCCATTTAGATTAGTTAAGAAGTCTGACATGCCAGCTGTCTCAACCTGGTTTGAATAAGTACCTGAAAGAAGCAGCAATTTTAAGCAAGAGCTTAGCTTATACTTAACTTCAATATTGTAATCAAATCCAGTTTTTGCAAAACCACTTTTGCCCTTGTCAAATCCTTTAACGGTAGGTAGAGGTGCATTTGCAACATATATAGCAGATTTTGATGGACTTTTATTCCCGTACGAACCGATGGGTAAAGATAATCCACCACCTATTGAAATTTCCAGTCTGTTGGACTTATCTATCTGTCCAGATGTATTGTACATAAAACCTGACAATACAAACAAATTAATCAAGTAGAATAACTTTCTCATAACTCATCTTTTTTGTTAAACTTTAGGTTTTTTATCTTATCGAATTTATCTGATAATAGGCATTGTAACAAGCCGCCGCTTAAACATAACGGCCCGGCGGTTTAATTGAGTTGCCGTCCGCATCGCGGTGGCGTGGTTTTTGCGCGTCCGGGGATGTCTTGTGAATTCTGGGTCACGATGAAACAGTCATGGAGCAAAAACCATGACACCAAGCGCGTTGGCCGGCAGCCCTACTGACTCTGTCCCGGAAGCACTGAAGCAGTCCGGGTGGCAGAAGCTTGAAGAGCGGGTTTTAAGTTTTCTCTCATAGACTTTGGGGGCTCATTACAAGGCAGTCTGGGCTGCGGAAGCCAATTAACTAAACAGTCCGAGTTAGTGGCTGGGTTCTTTAAATCAGTCACGGTATCAGTGAAATCATATTGGTCTGCAGGAATTTACATTAATTGTTCTAGAATAGTCCTACTGCATGATTTACTTGGTCGTTTTATTTGATTTAAAAAGATAAGTGAGACTTATTAAAAGCTCATTATTTTTTATTTGGTTCGAATAATTAAATGTATTTGTCGATCCTGGAGCATGACCATAATGTGTTAGAGTATAGCCAAATTTGATAGATTGTCCTGTGCAATAAGAAAGATTAAATATAAGATTCTTTATCAGAGAAGCGGAAAATCCAATTATAAATTGATTTGTATATCTTTTTGGCGGATATTCAAAATTAAAGGGATTACTTATAACTCCTAATTCTTGAAACGTTCCGGATAAAAGTATATTTGGTCTATAACCAATAAAAACTACAGGCTTGATTTTGGAGTTTCCGAGTATTAAGCCTGTAGTAATTGGGATGCTAAGTTTATTAAATACGTTCTCATTCGGATAAGTACCTCCTTCGCGATAACCAACCTTTTCATATTGAAATCCCATTGTTAGCCGCACATTATGACTCGGAAAGTTCAATAGACCGCTTATCCCGACCAGCGGACTAAAAAATGGAGGCAATTTTCCTATAAATAAATTTTGTCGAGATGTCATAGATATTCCAGCATCTACTCCCACCCTGAAGATGCTTTGTGAGAATCCACTCAAAGATAGGGTGAACAGAAGTATGAAGAATATGTAGGTGTAACCCTTCATTTATATTCTATTTTATTATCATAATAAAATATTGTAATGTGAAAGTTATAAAATAATGAAACATGTGTCAAGTATTCCCTTCGAATTAAACTGGTATCGGGCACCTTGCCACTAACGGCCCGGCGGTTTGATTAGTTGCCGTCCGTGTCGCGGTAGCGTGATTTTTGCCAGTCCCGGCAGATGACTACAAAGTCCGGGTGCACGATGAAGCAGTCCAGACGGTACCAAGTCCGGATAAGGATTGTGAGTCCGGGGCCCACGATGAAAGAGTCTAGATGGAATAGCAAAAACCATGACACCATGAGCGATGGCCGCCAGCCCTACTGACTCTGTCCCGGAAGCACCAAGCAGTCCGGGTGGCAGAAAATTGAAGAGCGGGTGCAAGTTCTCTATCATAGACTTTTGAGGTAGACGAAGAAGCAGTCCGGGCTGGCGAAGGCAATTCAGCAAACCGTCCGAGTTAGGCTTAGTTCATTATCTTGAGGACGTTGGATTACTATTTTGTGTTTAGTCTTGTATATGATGTAATTTGGCTCAGGAATCCAAAACAGTAAGGTCTGAAGTCGATAATTAGCTTGTCTCCTTTCAATTGATAGAAATGATATTTTGCTGGTCCCAAATAAAGTAGTGGTAGCACTTTCCCACTATATTGAATCCAAATGCTATCCTGCGATAATTTATAATCATAATGATCACCATCTCCATGAACTATTTTATACAGATCATGATCAGATGAAATATCAATCGTATCTGAAACTGATATCCACTTACCAAGCAAACTACTTTTGACATCGTCAGTATTCTTTTTACAACTTGAAACAAAAAGGGAAGTCAAAATAAGTAAGAACAACAAATTTATTACAGCTTTTTTCATACCAGAAGGATTTATATTTTTATCCTCAATATTTATGCCACTCTCTTTGATTAAGCCACGAATTGAGCCTAACGGCCCGGCGGTTTGGTGAGTTGGCGTCCGTGTCGCGGTGGCGTGGTTTTTGCAAGTCCTGGCAGACGACTGGAGAGTCTGGGTGCACGATGAAGTAGTCCCGCGGTACCAAGTCCGGGTAAGGATTGTGAGTCCGGGTGCACGATGAAAGTGTCTAGATAGCGATGCAAAAACCATGACACCATGAGCGTCGGCCCGCAGCCCAGTAGACTTAGTCCCGATAGATGGAACAGTCCGGGTGAAACAGGATTTTGTAAACGAATAAGTTTTCAATATTGTAGACTTTGAGGGCTCATTACAAGGTAGTCCGGGCTGCGGAAGCCAATTAACTAAACCGTCCGAGTTATAGGCCGTTTTTTTACTGTCAAGATGAGAAAAAAACTGTCAAGGTTAAAGGAATTTAATTAAGATCAGTTTTTAGAAAAGTCCTGGATGGAGTGGTAGAGTTTATGAATATAATGCCATCAAAATTTTCTTTAAGAATACAAGGGTAGAATTGATAGTCATTAGCATTCCCCCCTATTATTCGCTGAAACAATCTTTGATTAAGCCATTGACTATTAGGATTATTATGATCGATAGGATTGAGGTCCAGAAAGAAATATGGAATTTTGGTTTTGGCAAAATTAAACTCAAAAGAACCAGGTTTACTTTCAACTAGTGTGTTATCAGTTGAGATAAAATTTTGTCTCCCCCCAGTGTATTTGCCTTTGTTAGTTAGAAATCCGATTGAGTAATATTGATCACTATATTTATTTGAGATATAGTTTCCCATTCCGCCTCTTTGTTTTGAAATATGCCCATTATGAGCCCATAATACAATTTTAGAATTAGGATTATTCTCAAGAATCCATGATAGATTTTCCGCCATGTATTTATCCCGTATTTCACTACTTGGTCCATTAAGGTAAAAGTCAAAACATTGTTTTATTACTCTTACATTTTGAATTAAAGTATTTAGTTTATTGTCTTGTCTGGCCTCTAGGTTTGACAAAATTTGGTTACATTTTCTAATTGCTAATGAGAGATGATTTTGACCTTCAAAACGTGAATTATTTAAAACTAATTGGAGAGAATCAACAAACTGTGTTAATTGTTGATCTTTTCTGGCAAAATCAGTTAGGTTTTTGAGTGGCACATCGTATTCAGTCATATCTATTCCCGTAAATAATAGTTTCTCTTTCCTTGACTCATTGATCTTTCTCATCCAGTTAATCATTGTGAGAAATTCTTCGGTGTCCAAGGCAGGTGTTAAATTAGCTAAATACTTTTTGGGATCACCTTCCCCTTTTGCTATGTATCCATTAATAAAATCTGTCTGAAACATAGGAGATTCAATGGCCAAAATATTAAATCCCATTTCAGATGTAAAGAATTCTAAAAACCTATGCTTCATTTCAAATATTTCACTCGTTCCGTGAGAGTTTTCTCCAAGAGCTATTATTCTGGCGTTCTTGAGGTATATTTTTAAAGGTTCTAAGTCTTTGAAACCTTGTTCAGCTTTGACTGTCTTTATTGGAATGCAATTAGTCTTTAACCAATTAATCTCTGCCTGATTTGCATTAAAATTATTTGACTGTGGAAAATTAGTTATTTGATTCCCATTAATGTACAACCTTAAATCATCTACCCAAATTGTTCCTTTACCAAACATTTGCACACCAAAGAGAAAATATTCCGGTAGTTCTGAACTAGTCATTTCGATTGAGTATTCTTGCCAGTTATGTGATCCTCTGAAATTTTCGCTCTTTAATAACTTTGGATAAGTCGTTTTGCCTATACTATTACACCAAATATAAAGTCCAAGTGAATCACTGTTTGTATTCAAATTTTTTATGTAGCCTGTGAGTTTGATTTTTTGATTAGCATGGATACTATCATATAGAATGCCTGCTGTCAAAGCTGAAATAATTGCTTTTGGTCCGTCAATTGATTCAATTTTCAGTGAGTATTTTCCAGAATGGCGCTCTTGATTATCAAGTGTAACTTTATAATCGTCTTCAAAATATGTCCATCCGATAGCCTTTTTTGTCATAGAATCGACCTTCTCAAAGTCAAGATTCAGATAGAAAGGATGGTTATTACTACAAGAACAGCTAATACCGAGTAGAATAATTCCAATTAAAACACATCTGTTTGTAGTCATGATAAAGTTTTATCGTTTAGATGCAAATCGTCATGATATGGCAGGAATGGCCTATAACGGCCCGGCGGTTTAATGAGTTGCCGTCAGTGTCAGGGTTGGCATGTGTTTTTGCAAAGTCCCGGTAGATGGACGAAAGTTTCTTGTCAAGATAAAACTGTCCAGATGGCGTGGTCCCGATAAGTGAGCAGGATTTGTCATGTTATGAAAAGACTGTCCAGATGGCGATGCAAAAACCATGACAACTCGAGCGTCGGCTTGCAACCCTATTGACTTTGTCTCGGCAGCAGGAACAGTCAAGGTGCCAAAAGTTTAATAAGTGGAATAAATCTTTTCTTATAGACTTTTGAATGCGAAGACAAAGTAGTCCGGGTTGCAAAAGGCAATTAATTAAACCGTCCGAGTTGGTGGTAGCATTTATTTTAAATCCAGGGTCAATTTTAGATGACCACCTAGTCCATCGGTGATGATTCTCATCAATGTCGAGAGTCTGATATCACTCGCATCATTCTCAACTCGTGAAATGTAATTTTTTGTAGTCCCGACTTTGAGGGCAAGTTCTTCCTGTGTCAGGTGTCTCTGTTTCCGTGCTTCCTGAATCAGAACTCCAAGTTTGAATGATTCAAATTCTTGCTCATATTTTTCCCTTGTCGGTGTCCCGGTTTCTCCATATTTCTGATTAAGATGATCGTCCCAGGAAGTGAGATTATTATTCTTTTGCTTTTTCATAATAGTACTCTTTTTTTTGATTTTCTGCCTTTGTAATCTCTTTTGATGGAGTTTTTTCACTCTTTTTCTGAAATCCGCCGAGGAGAATTACTAAGTTACCTTCATCAAAGAAGCAGAATACTCTGAAAATATTACTGCCAACTTTGATTCTCATTTCATATAGCCCGTCTGTACCTTCAAGATGTTTAAGAAATTTTTCAGGTACTATACGCAGTGTCCTTACTAAACCAATAACAAAATCAACTTTACCCTGAACTTTTATACTCTGCGAATTGTAAAAATCCCAGAAGTAATTTTTATAAACGAAAGTGTCTCGTAAAAATCGGTCAATCACAAATTGTCGTTTTGGTCATTGGTTCCAAAGTTACCTAATTAGACAACATTATCCAAATAAATTCGAATGATGTTTTATAAGTCCTCATAAATGGACGAGAACTTTCGGGTCCTGATGAAGTAGTCCAGATGATATTAAGTCCTGATAGATGGGAATATATTTTCATGTCAAGATAAAGCTGTCAAGGTGGCTTCTACTGGTGCAGGAGCGCTGGTTGTTACCACCAACGGCCCGGCGGTTTAATTGAGTTGGCGTCTGTGTCGCGGTGGCGTGGTTTTTGCCAGTCCTGGTAGATGGACGAGCACTAACTGGTCAAGATGAAACAGTCCAGATGGTAACAAGTCCCGATAGATAGACGAAAGTTGTCTGGTCATGATAAGGCTGTCAAGATGAAATAGCAAAAACCATGACACCTCGAGCGTCGGCCGCCAGCCCTACTGACTCTGACCCGGTAGAAGGAACAGTCCGGGTGCCATATGATTTTATAAATAGGGTTAAGTTATCTCTCATAGACTTTAAGGGTTAATTACAAAGCAGTCCGGGCTGGCGAAGCCAATTAATTAAACCGTCCGAGTTATAGTGCGTTCTAATTATTGTCAGGGTAGATTATTTGTCTGGTCTTTTGTTGATCTCGATAGGCTTGTAAGTCCTAACAATTCTAAATCCGGTATATCCATTGCAAGAATCAGGATCAATAATTTGACGATCACTAATATTGCTTTTTGTTCTCCAGGAACCACCTCTACTTATTGCTGTAGAATCTTCGGTTGCAGCCACCCACTCTGATACGTTATCATAAAGATGTGAAAGTCCCCATTTATTTATATTTCCATCAAACACTTGATGCAATGATTGATCATTTGACAGTCTGCGTTTTAAAGGTTGTTTCGCCACATATTCCCATTCAATCTCTTG
Organism: Bacteroidales bacterium; assembly: GCA_003141895.1. GTDB lineage: Bacteria > Bacteroidota > Bacteroidia > Bacteroidales > VadinHA17 > LD21. Next base: position 19,804 of record PLNT01000009.1, read on the forward strand.
TGGTAGTCGGAACAGAGTCTCAGGGCCTCTTCCAATGTACACTTTTGATTTTCCGTGTCCTACCTTTTTCCATACCCATTCAAAATTAGTCTTCCAGCAACAGAAATACTCCGCATTATTTCTTGAAACGCCTACAACTGGATAGTCATCATACTTCTTATCTGTAAAATAGTTTTTGTACCTTTTATCTAGTTTATAAAGCGCAGTCGAATCAATTATCTTAGGAAGGAGTTCATCCATTCCAATTAGGATTGGGATAGTCCACACTCTGGTTTTTCCAAATTCATTTTTTGACCCCCTTATTTCTTTTGTTCGTGATAGAACCTGCTCTGGATTATTTTTAACCCAATCCGTAAATTCACGATATTCCTTGTTTGTTATTTCATTGCTTATATAAAAAGATTCAAGCGATATTTGGACCTTTTGTGATGAGTCTTTTCCAATTGATTTATCTGAAAGCAGTTCCAAAGATGGTACTGCAACCATTTCAATTGGCTGGGTCTTTTCGTTGCCACAAGCGAACAACAAACAAAACAGTGATAGAATTGAAATATTTCTCATTTGCAAGGTAGTTTTTACTAGTATATTATAGGTTATATCCATTATTCAATCTTAGGATCAATATGATTTACTCATATCTTAAAGCATTCACAGGGTTAACACGAGATGCTCTATAGGAATGAATGTAAACAGTCATAAGTACCACAACTGCAGAAATAACAAAAGAAACTAAAAACACCCACCAATTTATTTGTGTCTTGAAAGCAAACTTGTTTAACCACTTAGTCATAAAATAGATTGTTACAGGAACGCAAATTAGACCTGCTGTAATAACAAGGATAAGATTATCAATCAGAAATGAATAAACAATTGATTGTTCTGAGCTTCCAAATACTTTTTTGATCCCTATTTCTTTAATTCTTGATCGGGCAATAAATAACGTGAGGCCAAATAATCCAAAAGCCGCAATAAGAAGCGTAAAGAGAGCGAATATGGAAACAATTGTGCTTAAATTTCTTTCAGATGAATAGATACTTTTAATCATATCTTCAATTGGCGTGAACTGGAAAGGCCTTTCGAGAGCAGCTTTCTTCCATTCAGCTTCAAGCATTGGTAGAATATTTGCTAATGTACCTGGTTTATAATGTACAACTACCTGCTGGATATACTTGTCGGTCATATTAATCATTAGTGGTGGAATATTGGAATGGATTGAATGTAGATTGAAGTCTTTTACTATTCCAATAATGGTTGAACCGAAAATTTGTTTTCCAAGGGGTTCTTTAATGCCAAGCTGTTTAACGGCAGCTTCGTTGAGCATCACGGATTGCTTCAGATCGCTGCCAAAATCCTGCGAGAATTCCCGGCCCTGCAGTATTTTTATGCCCATTGTTTTGATAAAGTTATAATCAACGGCAAGACCTTCCACATTTACTTTTAATGATTTATCCTCGAAATGTGGAACCATTGAAGACATTGATCCCTGCATAGGAAGGCCATCCATCACACCTGCGGCCATTATTACATTAGGGTTTGATCTTATATTGTTGATATAGGCTGAGTAGCCAGAAAAGTCTCGTCCAAGTTCGATTAATATTATATCCTTGTTATAGTAGCCAAGATCCTTATTAAGAGCATATTTATACTGTGAGCGAATAATTAGAGTACTCGAAACAAATGAGCAGAATATTACAAGTTGTACGACAATAAGGGTTGACCGGAAGAATTGTTTCCTATTGCCTCTGAGAGCAGTACTCTTAACGATATCTACAACTTTTAGTCGGGACAAATATGATGATGTATATAAACCTGATATGACCCCAATAATTACTGTCAGAGTAAGATATACAACTATATAGGTAACAATATTTGAACTAATTATGTTTAGTTTGGTCTGAAATAGTTTAGAGGCAAATGGGAGGGAAATCCTCATTAGAAGAAGAGCAATTGGAAATACTATCAAAGCCAACAAAATTGATTCACTTAGCAGTTGATTTTTAATACTGCTGTTAATTGCTCCAAAAGTTTTTCTTATCCCTATCTCAAGTCGTCTGCCTGTTGATACTGCAGTTGATAATATTATGTAATTTATTGCAGCAACCAACATAATCAAAAATGCAATTGCAGAAAAAAGTTTGACGTTACTAATATTCCCACTAATCCCTGAATTTGCAATATTGGCTGATTTTAGGTAAACATCCCTTAGGTTCTGAAGTGAATATTGATAAGGTGGTTTTTCACTAATGTTTTTTACCTCAAATGCTCTAAATTGATCTTCAATGGCTTTTATATCACAACCCTTGGAAAGCTTAACCCATGTAATCCAGAAATTCATTGTCCAATTCACGTCAGCATTTGTAATATTGAAAGTTTTGTTTATTGGATCAAGAGTCCACCTGCTGTTTACTAAACATTGAGCCCTGAAAGTAGAGTTTTCTGGTAGATCTTCAAATACACCGCGTATTATAAAAACCTGATCCTTATTGTTTACTGATCCAACTATTTCTTTTCCTACCGGATTCTGCCCCGGGAATAATTTATCAGCTTGATTGTGTGAAAGGAAAATAGAATTCAGATCATCTAGAAGATTGTTTTCAGAAGAACCGTAAATCAAAGGGAGTGTGAAAATACCAAAAATGTCAGAGTTTGTAGCAATAACATCTGGAAGAGTAAAAATATTATCATTTACTTTCAAACGAAAGCCATTTATTCGTCTTGCACTTACAGCCTTCTCAATTTGTGGAAATTCATTTTTTAAAGCTGTTGCCAGAACATAGGGTGTGCCAGACATTATATTCTTAAAATCTACATAATAATTCAGTACACGATAGACCTGTTTACTGTTTTTGTGATACCGGTCGTAACTGAGTTCATTAATTACAAAAATCAGTATTATAAACGAAGCAGCAAGCGCAACAGAAAGACCTAACAGATTGATTCCTGCAAAAAGTCTATTGTGTCTGATGAATCGAATCGCTGATTTGAAATAGTTTTTTAACATGATTTCCGTATTTTATTTTGTTGTACTCTAAGTGCACGGATAAATTTACAACGATTTATTTAGTTATGCAACTAAAGTAATAGTATTATAATTTAGATTAAATGAACTTGAGTTATAGTGCGTTCGTCAAGGCAGATTTAGGGTCAGTCACGGGCTTCGTATGCACTATAACGGCCCGGCGGTTTAATTAGTTGCCGTCTGCGTCGCGGTGACGTGTTTTTTGCCAGTCCCGGTAGATGGACGAGAGTTGTCTTGTCACGATGAAACAGTCTAGAAGGTACCAAGTCCGGGTAAGGATTGTGAGTTTTGGGTCACGGTAAAATAGTCTAGATGGCAAGCAAAAAACAAGGCACCAACGCGTCGGCCGGCAGCCCTACTGACTCTGTCCCGGAAGCACAAAACAGTCCGGGTGGCACAAATTTGAAGAGCGGGTTTAAGTTTTCTCTCATAGACTTATGGGGTTAATTACGAAGTAGTCTGGGCTGCCGAAGGCAATTAATTAAACCGTCCGAGTTAGCTGTAGGGCCATTTTGAAACTGTCATGTTATGATGAATTTATCTAGGGATGCCATGCTTTCGCCCCGTCAGTCACATACAACCAACTAGTTATTAGTCACGGCCCAATGTTTTATATAGTAAAACTTGTATTGTCAGGTATTGCATATCAAATCTATCAAATAAAACCGGATTATCAGAGGTTTAGCAGGCTCAATTTTACACTCCGCTGGTATGGGCAATAAGCATTTATTGTTAGACTTGTGGATAGACATAATTAATATTATAAATGCTTATTGCCTGTACCAGCGCGTTAGCTGTAGGGCGACTCTTTTAAGGCTGTCAAGTTAAAAGTAAACTAATTCTTTAGTAACCCATCTCGCAACTGGCAGAGACGGGCTGGAAGGCTCTTTACGCAAAAGACATGCTAATTTGCAAACATATTCTTTTGTGTGCGTAATGTGCCTGACAGCGCAGGGAAGGTTTGGATAATTTAATCATGGATTTTTGATTTATCTGATTTCGTATTCAGCCTTTCCCGTCACCGGAATTCCGGTTGTTGTAATGCCCTCTGCAATAATTTTGATTAATGAAGCTTTATCTCCATTATAATATTTCAAAATTACATTGTTTGAATCAACCAGTCTTATATCATGCCTCCAGTATAGAGTTGACCTCAAATCAGGTTTAGGATCAGAATCTGAATTCGGGACATGTTGTGGAGAATAAAAAATCCGTGAGGCACTATACCCTGAGATCTGAAGTTTTGCAGAGTAATCCACTGGTTTATAAATGGCTGGTTCTCCACCTGCTTTGGTAATTATATTGATGACACCATTTGTCGCCTCTAATCCAAAAATAACTGTCGAACTGACTTGTTTCAGTACATCTATCCTTTCAATGTTTGATACTGGCATGATTATCAAATCATCAAAGCTAGCTTGATTTCCATCAATCAGGATTAGAGGTGGTTTGTTAGCTGTTATGGAAGATATCCCTCGAACAGAGATTGAATACTTTCCATCCCTATATATAACCTCAACCCCGGCAATTTTACCTCTTATAAGTTCAGGAACATTTTGATATCCTCCCATTGATTCAGTAACTATCAGTTCAGCGTCAGGTTTTTCATACATTCTTCGACTACTCTCTACTTTGATAGTTTGAGGATCCTTATGTCGTTCAGAAATAATATTTACCTCCCCTATACTAATCGTGTCATAGAGTTTGTATTTTTTTCTTATCGCCTCATCAATTATATAATAGGATCTTAGTTTACTTTGATTGAAATTGACCGAAGTTGAGATTATTGATAAGCAATCAAGTACTTTTGCCGGATTGTAAGCTACAGAATCTAAAATCAAAGTGCCCTTCATGCGATCTTTTTGATCAATTCCACTAGCAATTATTCTAGCCTCACCAATCAAATCTATACCAGATAATTTAAATTTCCCATTTGAGTCTACAGGTATTGTTGTCAAAATATTTTTGTTTGTGCCAAATATTCCGATACTTACCCTTGAACCCTCAATCGGTTTGTTTTTATACAATTTTGTCAATCTTCCTGATATTGTAAATCCATTCTCGGGAGGATAATATAGTGTGTCGTACTTCCAAGCAAAGTCACGCCAGCCTTGTGTCCGCAAGAGAAGATCTAAATCACCAAATCTGGAAGGATTTGACAGATCGAAGTAGTACGAAGGCTCCTCAACTACTCCACGAACTTCCGACTCCAAAAGAAACCATGATGATATGTTTCTGGGGGAAAGGGATGTTTTGTCAGTGAGGTTTTCATTAACGACAGCTAATGAAATATTGCACTCTCCTCTAATCGTAGAATCTCCGCTTATAGATATTTTGAGAGATACAGGATCCCTCTTGCAGTATAGTTGTTTATCGGTTTCAATTTGAATTTTTATAGGATCCTCTTTTTGAAAATAAATAAGACTTTCAGAGAGCGGCAGACCTTCCGTAGATATCAGTGTCACCTTCAGTATCCCATCTGGCAGATCATCAGTTGGGATCACAAAACTGCTAACAGGAAATTGAATTTTATAGGATATAGTCTTTAAAACTTCATTTCTAATTGAAAAACTGAGTAACAAATTATGGTCTGAAATTAGAGCCAGAGTTTCAGGATTTGTCTTGGTAGTAAATAATAACTCATTGTTTTGATTTATTGTAGTGTTTAATACTACGCCAGCTAGAAAACTCGTTGGCAAATCAGCCTTGATATCTATACTGTCAGACCCTTTGAATATTGAATAATATTTTAAACCAGGGAGAGGTCTTATGAAGAATTTGCCCATCCCAAGGTGAGTAGATCTAAATGTTGTAATCAAATCACCATTTGACGAATATATCTTCCCAATTACATCACAGCCTTTTCCAAAACTATTAATAGCTTTAAAAGCAACAATTGAAGAGACATTGTCAACCATTGAACCTCCTTCAGGAAAGAAACTAAGTTGGATCTTATTTTCGACGTATTTCACTTGATCCGTGATTTTGGCAGAATCAGTTGAATTAAGAATGATAATTTCTTTATTGAAAAATAGCTGATCGGTGAAATTCCTCATGTAATTAGTGTAAGCTCGAATTTTGTATCTGCCTGAACTTATGTCGTTAGGTAACTTAAAATCACCATTACCTAATCCATCTTCAAGCCGAATGGTTCTGTATGAGATGATTTTTGAAGCAGGAGAGATCAGTTCTACGTGTAGATTGTTGCTATGATTCGTTAGTGCGTGGTTAAATGCAGATATTAAGTAAGCTTTAAACCAGACATCCTCACCTGCGAAATAACTATTGCGATCTACATGAAGATATACTTTCTCAATAAAACTAAGTGAGTCTGAGATAGGTTGATGTGACTTTCCAAAGCAAAATGAATTTAACAATACAGATAATAAGAAAACAAATAGTTTTATAAGTTTCATATCTTTCAAAGGTTAGGTTTGTTTAGGTAATAATCAACATATTCTATGCCAGAAAAGATAAGTAGAAAAAGAAAAGTACATTGTTGTGGTTTTTGCCAGTCCTGGTAAGTGAATGAAAAGTCATGAGTCACTAAGTATAGTCTAGACAGTACCAAGTCCGGGAAATGGATGTGAGTTTTGAGTTATGATAAACTGGTCAAGATGGCGAGCAAAAACCACAAAAGAAAACGTTAGGTCGAAAGAAAGTCCGGGATTGGGAACAAAGTTATGGGTCACGATGAACTAGTCATGGTTAATTGTAGGAACAGTCAAGAATTAATAAAGCTACTGAACAAGAGTTTAACTGGCAAAAAAGCATGTGTTTTGCAGCGATGGGACGGTTGCAGGGAAGGGCTGCAAAAGGCTTGCTTGTGCGTTGGCAGTCAGGGTGTTGTTGCCAGCCGCCTTACAGCTAACGGTTCGGCGGTTTGAATTAGTTGGCGTCCGCAACAGCGGTGGCGTGGTTTTTGCACGTCCGGGGATGTTTCTGAATTAAGGTTTACGATGAAACTGTCTTTGAGCAAAAACCATGACACCACGTGCGTCGGCCCGCAGCCAAGAATCTGACCCGGAAACACTGAAGCAGTCCGGGGTTTCAGAAGACAAAAGAGCGGAACCAGATTTTCTCTCATAGACTTTTAGGGTTAATAACAAATCAGTCCGGCTGCGGAAGCCAATTAATTTAACCGTCCGAGTTGGCTGCAGTAATTATTAAATATAGGTAAACTATCATGTTATACAGAAGCCAGGTTTGCCAGCGCGCAGGCAAAGCTTGAAGATGATGCTCATCGGCCGGTTTTGTAAATTTCAAAAAACAAAACCGCTGAATTATCATATGCAAGTGTGCGTCGGGGCAAACCGGATGAAGGGGTTCTTTCACGGAACAATTGAAATAAAACAAATCTAACATGTTATTCAAATTAAGCTTGCGACGCGTTGGCTTCTTTTTGCGGCCAGTCCAGTTGAAACAAATCTGTTTCGAATTACAAATTAGTCCCGCAGTAAAATACTGTCCGTGTGGCGCCGCAAAACACTCCTGGTGCAAGCGGGCAGATGGCGATGAAAATTTTATTGCAGCCTAACGACTCGGCGGTTTGGTTTGTTGCCGTTCCGCCAGCTGGCGGATTGGGGTTGGTTAGTTTTTTGCCTGTCCCGATAAATGGCCGGTAGTATTCTCGTCCAGATAAAGCCTGATTACGTATTTGTCCCGATAGTAAGAACGAAGTTTGCTTGTCAGGATGCACTTTATAAACGGAATGCAAAAAACGTTACCAACTGAGCGGTGGCCGGCAGCCCTACTGACTTTGTCTTGGCAGCAGGAGTAGTCATGGTACCGAAAGTTAGATAAGTGGCTTAAAATTGATCTTATAGACTTTCTCATGCATTAAGAAGCTGTCCGGGCTGCCGAGGCAATAAACTAAACCGGCCGTGTTATAGGCTGGCTTTCGGAATTGTCATGGTAGACGACTGTTTTAAGTCTCGCATTAACGGAAGTGTAGTCTTAATTTTAGATCTTCAAAAACATTGAAGACTATTGGGCAAATTGAGTAACTATCAATTACACCAAATAATCGGCCGATGAAATCCTTTTTGTGAATGTGAGGATATGATCTGCAATCATTTGGCCTACAGTCATAAACAGAACATTTTAAATTTTTAAGGAAAGGGCAAGGCAACTTATTGAAACTCATATCTCCATCCTCATCGATCAGAATGTATTCTTTTTTTATATCGTCTATGGTTTTGGTAGTTGCAAGAGAAAGTGATTCTAAGTCCTTCTTATGGATTTGAGGTTTCAAGACCGTGCAGCAATTTCCACATTTAGTACAGTCAATGTTAGTGTAATAAAAGTCACACAATTCATGCACTACCCTATCTATTTGTGTAGAATTTCCCCCTTTCAGGAAGGATCTGAATCTGAAATTTACACTTTGATTTCTTTCTCCAAGCTGTTTAATCGTCTCTAAGTCTAGGATCATATTCAATTAATTTATCTTGTCAATAAGCCTCGTGCTTGCCTATAACGGCCCGGCGGTTTGGTTTGTTGCCGTCCGCGTTGGGGTTGGTTAGTTTTTTGCCTGTCCCGATAAATGGCCGGTAGTTTTCTCGTCCAGGTAAAGCCTGATTACATATTAGTCCCAGTAGTACGAGCGAAGGTTGCTTGTCAGGGTGCACTTTATAAACGGAATGCAAAAAACGTTACCAACTGAGCGGTGGCCAGCAGCCCTACTGACTTTGTCTTGGCAGTAGGGTCTGTCAAGGTGCCGAAAATTTAATAAGCGGATTGATTTTTCTCGCATAGACTTTAAAGGCTGAGAATGGAGCTGTCCGGGCTGACGAGGCAATAAACTAAACCGTCCGTGTTAGCGTTTCGTTAATTATGTTTATTTTTGAAGTTATTCGATAAGATTGAGCAGTATTTCCAATTTTAATTTTGGCCTTTTAAATAAGACAAATAGCCAACTTCTGGTCAAAATTAATTACGGAGTTGTTGTAAAATGGTAAATGTTACTTGTCAAGTTATTGCAAGGATTAACAAAAGCCCAGCCAAAGACCTTCCAATAGTATGTTGTTCCCGGACTTAGTCCGGTTATTGTAAAACTGGAAGAAGACAGACCTGAAGCAATTTTTGTCGTTGGATTAGGATCGTTGTCTAGGTATATATCATAATTAGCACCATAATTTATAATACCCAGCACTTGCTGCCATGTTAAGGTCAGATTGGGAGGTACAACGTCTCCATTCTTTGGATAGGTTATCTCAAATACTATTTGAGCCATTCTCCAAAAACATGGAGTGGTAATACTAACCTGATTACCATAGGCAGTCCCAACAATATTAGTTGCAAATGCTCTTATGTAATAGGTAGTTGAGTTAGGGAGAGGCGAAATTGAGTATGAAAAGCTACCTACAACTGCAGGTGAAGGATTTCTTTCCATATCTGTTGGGGTTCCAGTTGTATATTTAAAGTCCGAAATTGTAGGTAGTTCATGGGTGGTACTCCAGCATACTCCACTTGATATTATAGGGCTGCCTCCATCAGAAATAATTGTTCCTCCAGTTAAAGCATAAGAATAGCCATCATCTTCGTATAAATATCCATCTCTGGTAGTTATCTCGGGCAATTCTGGAGGAGGAGCAGGAGCTTCCTTCTTACAACCATCAAAAAGGAAAGCAAATGTAGCAATTAAGATCAAAAGGTGAGTTGAATTTTTCATGACAACTAAAGATAAATAAATTTCCTTGTTACTTGTCGTTGTGACATTTGTCCACTCTGGAATGCTTCTATCACTTCCATTTTGAATGCGTAACTGTAGTGACTGACCATCTTTTATGCGCAGCTACTTGTCCTATTTCCATCCTCATTCCTCATTAAGTTGATTAAAAAAGTGACAACCCATTTCAGGACGAGTCATCCAGGTACAAAGCTGGTTTAGCATTACGAGTGTCGCGGTACAACGCTAATTGCGAACCATATATTTATCCCCGGTAACATAGTTATATTCGTAGCAGTGGAGCGGTCCGGGTTTATTACCAGTTACAAAGCTGTCATGGGTGCAAGAGCAAAAGCAAAAACCGTGACGAACCTATTAATTTTATTGTCCGTGTTAGCGTTTCGTTTTAATATTACTCTCAATGCTTTAATTCAATTGTGTGTTGTAATTGATTGTTATTGTTTATGAGCTGTAATTTCCCGTTTATTCCAATAATGAGATGTGCCTATAGAAAGATATAACTGTAATGTGCTATGATCTGTGAAGTATCCATATGCCCAGGTGTTTCTTACAGGATCACCAAATCCTCCAGGATATGAAAGAGTCCCACTAGATGTAAGGATAAATTCAGTATTCTCAGTCAATATTTTGTCATTGTAAATGGCAATAGTATCAGTTTCATAATGTATTTCAATTAATGAATTTTTAAAATCTCCAGTTTTCAGGACAAATCCATTTTTTGTATAGGTTGTATCCCAATCATTACCATACATAAAATTTCCAGTGAAATGATGAATAGTAAATATATAATTTCCTTCGTAGTCATTTCGAAAATCATATTTGGATTCCTTTTTGCAAAAAACAAGATACAGTGCAAAAGCTATTAGAATAACATATTTTTTCATATATTATATTTTAATATAAGAGTAGGTTGCTAGAAAGTCAATGTTTAAGGTCTTTTTATCATGGTTCATTCGTCTTAGGAAACGAAATTGTCATTGCCAACGAGTATATCAAAGTAAGCCTTTTATCCCCGTATAATGTGCGGTATAAATGAACGCTAACGACTCGGCGGTTTGGTTTGTTGCCGTCCGCGTCAGGGTTGGTTAGTTTTTTGCCTGTCACGATAAATGGCCGGAAGTTGTCTCGTCCAGATAAAGCCTGATTACGTATTAGTCCCGGTAGTAAGAGCGAAGGTTGCTTGTCAGGGTGCACTTTATAAACGGAAAGCAAAAAACCAACCAACTGAGCGGTGGCCGGCAGCCCTATTGACTTTGTCTTGGTAGCAGGATCTGTCGGGGTGCCGAAAATTTAATAAGCGGATTGAATTATCTCGCATAGACTCTAAGAACTGATAATGAAGCTGTCCGGGCTGCCGAGGCAATAAACTGAACCGTCCGTGTTATAAGGCGTTTTTATTAATTGTCTAGGCGTGATTTCGAAGGCTCAATCAAGTCCCACAAGTTGCCGTAAATGTCCTCAAAAACAGCGACAGTCCCGTAGTCTTCAGAATTTGGTTCTCTGACAATCTTAATCCCATTGTCTATTAGGTTTTGGTAGTCTCGCTTGAAATTATCAGTCTGAAGGAATAAGAAAACTCTTCCACCCGATTGATGTCCAATTGATCTTTTTTGTTCGTCATTTGAAGCTTTGGCAAGTAGTAGACAGCAATTTTCAGGTCCTTGCGGCTTAACTAACACCCATCTTTTTTCATCTGATAGTTTTGTGTCTTCGACTAACTTGAAATTAAGCTTTCTGGTAAAGAAATCAATTGCTTTATCATAATCATCTATGAGAAGGGTAATATGGGCAATTCGGAGATTCATTTCGTATAGGTTTTAGGTCCTGGGAGTTGCTGTTAATGCCTTATAACGACTCGGCGGTTTGGTTTGTTGCCGTCTGCGTTGGGGTTGGTTAGTTTTTTGCCTGTCCCGATAGGTGGACGAAAGTTGTCACGTCAAGGTTAAGCCTGATTACATATTTGTCCCGGGAGTAAGAGCGAAGTTTGCTTGTCAGGGTGCACTTTATAAACGGAAAGCAAAAAACGCTGCCAACTGAGCGGTGGCCGGCAGCCCTATTGACTTTGTCTCGGCTGCAGGATTTGTCAAGGTACCTAAAGTTAAATAAGTGGCTTAAAATTGATCTTATAGACTTTCTCATGCATTACGAAACTGTCCGGGCTGACGAGGCAATAAACTGAACCGTCCGTGTTAGACGACGTAATTTATAAGTGGACGTGTTACTATCTTGGTAAATGAGAACAAGGTTTGCATGTGTGTTGGGGCAGCTTACCAGATCGTAATCATCAACCAGTTGTGTACCTTTTCTTTTACTGAATTACTATATGCAAGCATGCGTGGAGGCAAACCGCTGAATTGTTTCGGTTTCTGGTCCCGGTAAATGGAAGATAACTGTCATGTTAGAAAAAATATAGCTTGCGAAGGGCGGCTAATGTTTGCGGCCTAATAAATGAAACGGATTTGTCTTGCGATACTGGTCCCGGTTAATAGGTGAAAAGTTGTCATGGTTTAACCGCAAACATACTGGGGCAAGCGAGGAAATGTTAGAGAGTTAATAGTTAAGATAGATTAAAAATTATGACGCCTAACGGCCCGGCGGTTTAATTGAGTTGGCGACCGTGTCGGGGTGCTGCGTTTTTTGCCAGTCCCGGTAGATGGACGTGTACTTAGTGGTCACGATAAATTGTCTTGACGGTACCAAGTCCGGGTGACGGATGTGAGCTTTGGGTCACGATAAAATAGTCTAGGTGGTGAGCAAAAAACAAGGCACCAGAGCGTCGGCCCGCAGCCCTACTGACTTTGTCTCGGCAGCAGGAACAGTCCCGGTGCCACAAGATTTAATAAGTTGAAATGAATTTAATCGCATAGACTTTGGGGGCTAATTACGAAGTAGTCCGGGCTGCGGAAGCCAATTAATTAAACCGTCCGAGTTAGCATTTGTGCCAATTTTAAATCTTCGTATAGAGTCAAAGTTTCTGAGTGAGAAGCTGGTAACCCATATGCGTGTCGGGGTGCAAATTTGATTACTGGTAGATTATTTCTCTAGGCACACAATTTTGATAAAGAAAAATGGTGCGGTCGGAATTCAATTAAACGTGACTTTAATTAAGAAGGTCTTGTATATTTAAAAACGATTAAATATTTATTCTGCCACATGCAGGGTCTAGTGTGGTTATTTTTTCTTCAATCAATTTCATGAACTCGCATAGTGCGATATAATCATTTATTTCCTTGGAGTTTAGAATATGTATGGATTCTTGAAAAATGTTTAAAAGTTCATCGGTTTTAAAATCACTTTCAGATTCTAAAAAATATTCAGATATATTTATTTTTTCATGATTTTTGAATGCAGAATGGATATCATCTCTTATTTTAATAAGGATATGACTTTGAGCCACAGTACGTTGTTCTCTAGAAAGATTATTTATAAACTCCTTTTGTGAAAACTTTCTATTCAGTTGAATTAAAATCTCCTTAACATTTTTAACCTTTTTTGCGGTTAAGGTCTTATCCGTGCATATCTTAAGTTGGGAAATAATATATTCCTTTTGAATTGCTAGATTCTTAATTTCTTCAGTTAAAGATTTCGCTTTTGCTGAATCCAAATACTTTAGCATCGATTCTTTTTCGTCTATTTTTATTAAAATCTCTTGAAATTGTTTGATTAATTGAGCTTCATTCATGTCGATCAGATTTTAATAATAATGAATTAATCCTTTATACACCGTACTGAAAATCCCATAAACTTGCCATGACTTCCTTTAGTTAAAATACCCTCGCTCGATTTCAAAATTCTGTCCAAAGCAATTTCCGAATTGGACTCTGTAGAACTCCACCAATACCCAGAGGAGCCTAAATTATAAAACCCTGCTGTGCTACGTACACCACCAGGAAGGCCTGTAAACCCAGATTCATTATTTGCACCAATATTAGGGCTATTCCAGTGGGTTATCCCAGTCTCTTTCAGCTTACCTCCAGCAACATTTTCGCCACCTAGATAGCTCGCAAGGATTATCCATTCGCTATCTGAAGGGACGTGCCAGCCTATTGGACATAAATTGCCTGTGCTTACTGTGAACCAATTGTATAAAGCACCATAAGAGTTTTTGTAGGATGTTTCAGTGTTATTGAACCAACAGTAAGCAGACGTCGTTTGACTTAACCAAGAAGAAGAGATCGTTACCAATGGGATTGCTATCCCAGAATTGAATTTTGTGGTTTTCAGGTTCTCTGCCATCCAAGTCTGAGTACCGATAACCACAGTTTGGTACAAATTGCCGTCAATATCTGTAACAATAATTGGTGTTGTAAAAGTCTTATCGTTTCCATAACTAGAACCAAGTTGATTTTCAGCTCTCACTCTAAAATGGTAAACGGTCCCTGGAGTTAGCCCTGTCAGGTCTGAGCTTAATACTATATCAGAGTTTCCATTAACTGGACTTTGAACGGGAATTGAAGAACTTCCATAGCTTGTTGTAGGACCATATTCAAATATCACACTGGTTGATAAATAGTTTGCATTTATAGTAGAGTTTAATGTTGCTGTACTAGACCTAATATTACTTGCATCTAGTGTTGTTGTAGATGGTTTATCGCCTAAGGTTTTAAACGCCATATCATTACTAAAAATAGTTCCAAGGGAGTTTATGGTCTTAACTCGAAAATGGTAAACTGTATTTATTGAAAGACCTGTCAATGTTGCACTTACATTTGTATCAGTGTTCCCAGTTAAAGGACTTTGAATAGAAGTTGTAGTCTGTCCATAACTTGTTGTAAGTCCATATTCAAAATTGACTATAGTAGATAAATAATTGGCATTTACAGTTCCATTCAGGGTACAACTATTAGTTGTAACGTTAGTTACTGGTTGAGATGTAGCTGTTGGAGGTTGCCCAAGAGTTTTAAATGACATTGCCATGCCATACCCTGTTCCAGTGCTATTTGTTGCATAAGCCCTTACAAAATATTCCGTGCCTCCATTCAAACCAGATAGATTGCTTGTGAAAGTCCCTGCGCCAGCTCCATCATTAGTTTTATTGTCTTTTATTGAAGGTGAAGTTCCTGAACTCCAGCATACACCGTGAGCAATTATTGTTCCTGTGCCTTCACTTATTATTGTACCTCCACCCGTGGCTGCTGAAGAGGTGATATTGATTATTGCAGAGGTTGTTAGAGTTGGGAACTCTTCTTTTTTGCAATAATTAATAAGTGGAATGAAACAAATAAATAGCAACAAAGTGATCGAAGATTTCAATAATCGTTTCATAATCGCTCTTTTTGAATTGAAGTTATTTTTCTGATTTTGATATGCTTATATTATCTTTTCATAAACCAGTAGGAATTACTGATTTTGATAGATATTTTTCTATGCTAAATTTCTCGAGAAGTTTGCGAAGTATCGCATATTTCCATTCTTCCATTTTGGGATGCGTTATTATATTAAAACTGAGTGAGGTCAACTTTGGAAAATCTAACTCAAAACCAATAACTTTTGGATTAGGTTTTTTACGATTTACTACAAATCTGAATTCTTTTTCATGTGCGTAACATGAGTCTTTTTTATTTACACTAAACATGTTTGGCAGCTCAGTCATGGGATGGATTGTAGGATCAGGTGGGTATAAATCTCTATAATATACATTACCAACGATCATATAGTCAAAATTGGTATCTTTATTTTTTTGAGCCTCATTCTTGATAATGTAAATTAGTTCCTTCCCATCGAACCTTATTGCCACTGAATCACAACTAGAATACAAGTCCCACATAGCTCTTGATTCCCTATGAGATATATACCAGCAACTAGCATATTGAGATACTTGTGTTATTGACGCAACTTCCTTAATATCCTTCAATCCCTTTTTTGCACGGTCAGCATTTAATTGTCTTTGTTCTAATGGAATTGCGGGATTAGGTTCTTCGAATGTTGATGTGTGATCAAAGAAGAATTTGTCATAAATTATTCTGTCTGACAATCCCTCAAGGGGATCATCAAATTTATCTAATCTACTGAAATAGATCTTATTAGTTTGAATAAGGTATAAGAATTTGTAAAGATCAAGGTACTTCCACAAGAAGTCATTATCTGTAATAACAAGATTATCTTCAAGTATTCTCATATCGGGTTAATTATGAAATTTGAATCCAAGAGTAGAGTGAAAATTGGTTTTAAAAGTTAGCAATTGTGGCGTTTAGTCATTATTTGCGAAAATGTTGTACACTAAGAGACCATCAAAATGGGAACTGGCATGAATGTTAAGTCGTTTTTAGAATTTGTGCAAATTTTAATTCTATCGATTATTATAAGACATCATTGCCTATTTCCACAAAAAATAGGTGATTAGCAGAAATTGAATAGAAAAGCAGACAGTCAAAATAATTGAATCCATTTTGTACTCTTCTTCAACAGGTGAAGGACCTCTATCCATATCTCCTCTTGTTCGTCCTTCCTTTTTAGCTTTATCATAAAATTTCCCGGCTTTGCTCATCATAATAAATGGTAGTATTATCAATGGTATCCCAACAGTTATCATCGATAAAAAAATAAAATCAAACGCGATTAAGTCAGATTTAGGTGAACTTAATAGTGAATACAAAAATGCTGCTAAGGCGCAACTGTAAATAATCTTTAGTGGTCTCATATGAATTCTCTTTGGAAGATGTAAGAAAAATAATTAAAAAATGACTATTTTTTAAATGGTTATCTTTGTATATTAAATAATTGGTATAATGGGAAGAGATAATTTAATTAAAGAAAAAACAAAAGTTACTTTAAAAGATGAACCCGCAATTTTGAGATGTAATCCCGATATTTCAGGTCTAGGTGGCCATGTGGAAGATAGAGAACATAGAGAAAATGAAGCAAAACAAAGAGTATTTGATTTCTTCCAAACTTTAGGTATAAATCCTGAATTTAGAATTACTGATTCAATTCCTGCTAATTCTTACATATGGGCCTCTTATTTGAATATTAAAGATGAAGTTGTTACAGTATCATTTAGCTACTATGAATCTCCAATTTCAGGAGTACATAGAACCTTAAATATTTATAAAAATGGTCTTAAAAAAAGCAATATTCGAGAATTAAGAAAATTGTATTCTGAATAGTTGTTTTCAAAATGTGAAATTAATCTTGTGTAAATCAACTAACGACTGTAATTGGAGAATATACAAATAACTATCTAAAAATTAATTGCAAAGAATTATAATAGTAACAAAATAAGGGCAGTATTAATTACAAAAAGAAGCAACAAAATTATCATACAGCCATTAGACTTCTTGGATTTTAAGAAAGAGTGCAATTCATTCACCTCAGTGTTATATTCTGCTCGATAGAAATCAATTATGGCTTTATATTCAGATGAAATTGGTAAAGCTGAAGATTGATTATCTCTCATTTCTATGTTGTAAATTACGATATTTTCAACAGAATCGGTTTTTATAGCATCCCATTGACTACTTGTCATTTCACGAAACCTAGTATAATATAAAGCTGCATCTTGCTGGAATTGTTTTAAGATCCCCTGTTTTTTTACAACTAAAGAAGCATAATTAAATCCCCATTTTTTAAGAACTGCTTTTGGAAGAGGGATCAAATCAATAAGGAAAACGGGAGCATAGTTAAAGTCTTTCTGCAGTTTGCACATATGTACCCCGAGTGCTGATGCCATTTGCATTAGATTCTTTTCGTCTTGCGATAATAGTGAAAGCATTTGAATTGTCTTTGTGACTTCAGTCATTGGAATGTCGTTATAATTTTGTTCATACTCATTCATATAACTGGGATTTAGGGTGTTAATTTATTTAAATTGCACGTCTATGCGTATCATAGAATTTCAAGCATGCAGGTAGTTAGCATTTGTGCTTCTTATCAAGGTTACGTAGCTGTCAATTTATAAGTGAATTGTCCCGATAATGGAGCAGCCGCATAAATGCTAACGGCCCGGCGGTTTAATTATGTTGCCGACAGCGGCACGCGCTGGCATGAGTTTTTGCATAATCCCGGTAAACGGACGCAAGCTTTTGGTCCAGATAAAAAGTCTCGGCAGATGGCTGAATGTTTCGTTGTCCAGACAAAGCTGCCAGATGGGAAAATCCCGGTTGATGGCTGAGAGTCTTGGGTCACGGTAAAGCTACCAGATGGGATGATCCCTGTAGATGGACGAATCCCGGTTAACGGACGAGAGTTTGTTGGTCCAGGCAAAACTATCCAGATGGCTCTGCAAAAACCATGACAGCAGAGCGTCGGCCGGCAGCCCTATTGACTCTGTCTCGGCAGCAGGATCAGTCTCGGTACCACAAGATTTGATAAGTTGAGATAAGTTTAATACCATAGACTTTGGATGCTGATAATGAGGCTGTCCGGGCTGACGAGGCAATTAATTAAACCGACCGAGTTAGTTGCTGACTTATTTTTTTATTGTTTTGATAAACTCCCCCGCAGTCATGACAGGTAATTTACTTTCTTTAAAATCCTGCTGATTTCTGGTAATTATTAAGTCCTGGTCGTTTTCAATTGCAGTATAATACTGAATAGCATCTTCAAAGTCACGGAAATCTGAATTCAGAGCTAAATCAATTATCTTATCGTCAAGAGGAAGGACAATGACAAGTACTTTGAATTTTCTTAATATGCTTCTAACCTCAATTTCGGGATTCTGCTATGATAGTATGTAGTGGGCATCAGCTATGCAAAGAGAAGAGATTGAAAGCTTTATTTTTTTCTTGTCTGCTAGAGAAACAAGTTTTGCAGCCTCAGTATAAAAAGGCATTCTATTAGCCAGCAGGTCAAGAATGATGTTTGTGTCAAGAAATAGATTTTTCATGAGTACTTTCTTATCAAATAATCTGTACGATCCCTTTTATAGTCATAGTCTTCGGGCAGGGATATTACTCCACTAAGACTTTTAACTAAAGGAGTTATCTCGATATCATCAGAGTCTGGTTTTGTAACAGTGTCAAGATAAGATTCAATCATTTTTGAGAGACTGGTCTTACGATGTTGGGCGTATCTCTTCGCTCTAGATATTACATCGTTGTCAAGTTTTATAGTGAGTTTTGTGTCCATCTCTTTTTTATTTGTCCGTACAAATATACGAATCGTGTACGTATTAAACAAGTTCGGAGGCAGAAAGTTGGCAACTAACGGCTCGGCGGTTGAGTTTGTTGCCGTCTGTGTCAGGGTTGGATTTGTTTTTGCACAATCCCGATAAATGGCCGATAAGTCTCGGGTCACGATAAAATTGTCAAAACGGCTTTGTCCCGATAAATGAGCAGGATTTGTCATGTCATGATAAATTTGTCAAGGTGGCGATGCAAAAACAAAGACAACAGCGCGTCAGACGGCTGCCTATTGACCTTATCCCAGCAGACGGATCAGTCCGGTTGGCACAAGGTTTTATAAGCGGATCAAAATTAATTCTCATAGACTTTATCTTGCATAATGGATTTGTCCGGCTGCCGAAGGCAATGAACCCAACCGTCCGAGTTATAAGCAGCTTTTTAAAATTATCTCGGTGGCAGAAAATTGTCTCGCCATAACTTTAAATTGCATTGATGATCTGTCACGGTCGAACTGAATCTTGGTAGGAATAGATCCCGATAGATAACTACAAAGCATATCATCAAGGTGTAAGTTTGTAAGTAGCTTTGTCAAGGTTGAAAGTGCCTATAATTCTAATGTCCAGACGTAAACCCCGTTGCTTATAACGGCCCGGCGGTTTAATGAGTTGCCGTCCGTGTCAGGGTTGGCATGTGTTTTTGCAAAGTCCCGGTAGATGAACGAAAGAATCTTGTCACGATAAAACTGTCCAGATGGCGTGGTCCCGATAAGTGGGCAGGATTTGTCATGTTACAATAAAACTGTCCAGATGGCGATGCAAAAACCATGACAACTCGAGCGTCGGCTTGCAACCCTATTGACTTTGTCTTGGCAGCAGGATCAGTCCGGGTGGCACAAGATTTAATAAATAGGTGAAATTCTTCTCTCATAGACTTTTGAATGCGAAGATAAAATAGTCCGGGTTGCAAAAGGCAATTAATTAAACCGTCCGTGTTATGTGTAGCCTTTACTTAATTTTGGTTTTACCAGGGTGTTGTTTTAATGACGATTTGCCAAGTTTTTCAAAAGCTTTCCATTTATCAGGCCATTCCATTAATTTACGTTCTTTAATTACAATTGGTTCTAAAATAGTCCATAGTTTAGCATACGGAACTCCCCAGGCTTTTATGGCAATCTTTTTTGGCAAATATGGTATTAATCCCGCTAACTCATCCAATTTACGGCAAGCATCTTTAGCTTTATTTTCTTCTTCATTACTCCAATCCGCATTACTGTTATTTAATCTTTGGTATATCCGCTCTCGTAAATTAGTAAATTCAGAAGCTGTCCAAATTTCCTGTGCTTTAAGCCAGGCTTCAAATCGAATTTGAGAAATTGCAAATACTATTGCGATTGCTCCAATAGCAGTAGCAATTGCTCCAAAAGCACTCCAAAAAATGTCATTCGTTAAGAAAGACCAAAATGATGTAGAACAAGTTTGGATGTAAATCATAATGCTCAAGGTTTAAGATTAGAATTCGGATTTGTTGGAATAGTCGTTCGGGGACTGGTTACACATAACGGCCCGGCGGTTTGGTGAGTTGCCGTCAGTGTCGCGGTGGCGTGGTTTTTGCCCGCCCGACCGAACGATAGATTAGATACGGATGTATAATTCGTTTCGGTCGTTCGGGCGGGCAAGTCCTGGCAGATGGCTGAAAAGTCTGGGGTCACGATGAAGCTGTCAAGATGGTACCAAGTCCCGATAAGTGGACGATAGCTGTCTGGTCACGATAAAGCTGTCAAGATGGAATAGCAAAAACCATGACACCTTGAGCGTCGGCCCGCAGCCCAATAGACACTGTCCCGGTAGACGAAACAATCCGGGTGGCACAGAATTTAATAAACGGGTTGAATTTTTCTCTCATAGACTTTTAGGGCTGATTACAAACTAGTCCAGGCTGCGGAAGGCAATTCAGCAAACCGTCCGAGTTGTGTGTAGTTGTTATTAATCTATATATTTATTAGATCACCTTTATAATCAAAGATATAGAAACTCCAATTCAAGTTTTCGTTGTTAAGTTGTCCGATAATTAATAAGTATTCTGTATCTATATTCTCGGGACATCTTTCGGTCGCTTGTCTAATTATTGTATTAAAATTTTTGAATAATATATCATTTGCATATCTATAGTCAGAACAATCATCGACATTTTCATTATACGTAATAAGTACCTTTAAACGAGCTCTAATATAAGTGAATTTTATCATCTCTTGATAACAGAGATAAATACTGTTTTCATGTTCTACTAAAATGTCATAGTATTTCGGGCAAAATGCATTTTGCGGGAGAACCTCTTTTCTTTCTGATTCCGCTTTATGAAGAGAATAGACCTTATTGAAAAAATTGTTTTCTGCAAATGCTAGATCAGTCAATCCATCTTCTTTTCTATATCTTAGTCCACTAACATTCTTTAAGAAATCTCCGAATGGTGAGTTAATTTCTTCGCTACATTTTGATCCAATTGTAATCTTAGTCCATAAATTGTTATCATTGTAGTATTTAGGCCAATCTGACAATGATGTGCAATTTTGAGAAATAAAATTAGTCCAATAGATAGAAAAGTCCTTTGCAGTCATATATGATAAATTTGAAGTTGAAAAATATAATCAAGTAATCTGATTAATCTATTTAAAATTCGCATGGTTGTTTTGAGACCAATTACACACAACGGCCGGCGGTATAGTTTTGTTGCCGTCTGCGTCGCGGCGTAAATGGTTTTTGCTTTTCCGTCTAGATGGGCAGGAGGTGTCTTGTCACTATAAAGTTTTCTAAGTTGGGTAGCAAAAACCATTGGAGCTCGTGCGTTGGCGGCAGCCCCATTGACTTTGTCTTGGTAGCAGGATCAGTCAAGGTGCCTGAAGTTTAATTAACGGCTTAAAGCTTCTCAAATAGACTTTCTAATGCATTACGGAATTGTCCGGGCTGCCAAGGCAATAAACTGTACCGCCTTGTTGGCTGCAGTAATTTTAAGTGGACGGAAATAGTCATGTTTTACGAAAACAAGGTTTACCGAAGCGTCGGGGTTAGTTTGATTACGGAACTTCCAAACTGAGATAATTAATCTTAAAAAACGAAAACTTGAATTTGTCAATTGAGTGTCGCGGTAAACCGGGTAAACTAAGTTCTTCATTTTTAACATTCAAAACGGACAAAATTTTATTGTCACACAAATTTAGCTTGCGAAGGATTGGCTTGTTTGCGGCCTGTCCAGATTAAACGAAATTGTCTCACATTACGAATTAGTCCCGGATTATTAAGATGTCCGGGCAGAGCCGCAAACCTATCCGGGCAAGCGGGCAGATGAGGATACAAACTATTATTGCAGCCTAACGGCCCGGCGGTTTGGTGAGTTGCCGTCTGCGTCGCGGTGGCGTGGTTTTTGCAAGTCCTGGCAGATGGCTGAAGAGTCTGGGTGCACGATGAAATAGTCCCGTGGTACCAAGTCCGGGTAAGGATTGTGAGTCCGGGAACACTATGAAAGAGTCTAGATGGCGTTGCAAAAACCATGACACCACGTGCGTTGGCCTGCAGCCCAGTAGACTTAGTACCGATAGATGGAACAGTCCGGGTGGCACAGGATTTAATAAACGAGTTAAATTTTTCTCTCATAGACTTTCAGGGCTGATAACGAAGTAGTCCGGGCTGCAGAAGGCAATTCAGCAAACCGACCGAGTTATATGTAGGGTTAATTTTAAAACTGTCAGGATATAAGAGAACTCTGTCATCCAGTCCGTTATCAAGTTATACAGGCAGGGTTAGCACCTATTTCTTTTAATTATGTCCAGTTAATACATAAATTTCTGTTAATCCTTTTCTAATGAAGAGTTCATCTTGTTTTCTAGCAGAAACTAATAAACTATCAATTTCACCCTCAGGTTCGTCCCAAAGTGGATGATTGAAAAGGCGCAATAAACATACTTTAATTCTTTCCTTTTGGTCTAAGTCCATTGTAGCTCGATAAAGAAGTTTCAGTCTATCATCATTAGTTCTAAAATTAAATGCCATGCCTAAAATACTCTTTAAATATGGAGCCCAAGTTAAAACGGCTCCCTTATGCCAAATTCTTCGTGCTTTAAGTTCAATATTTGTTAAAGATTTTCCACGAATATTCTGAACCCAATTATTTAGACATCCACATTCAACTAATAAAGATGCAAGTTCTTTGAAATTTTCAAGTTCAGCATCTCTGAAATCTCCACTTGATTTAAAATTTGCTGTTGACGGTTCTAAAAACAAAGTATTTGGTAAAACGGCTGTTTTTATTAAATCAATTGACAACGCATAACCAGCATCACGAGAGGCTTCTGCCGTGAAAGGTTTAAGGGTAGACAATTCCACCGCATTAGTAATAATTAGACTTTTAAGCATTTCTTTTGCAGCTGCTCTACCATGCTGTTTTTCGGAAACTAAGAACCCTATGAAATTTTCTTCTGAGTGTTTGTCAATAGTTTTGGTTGCAGTAAACTCATCAAGCATTTCCTTGTAAATTATAGATAACCTATCCAAAAGAGTTGAAGTGTAAAAAGGAATTTGCTTGAGTTTTGAATGAGCATCAAGATTAGTTATCATTAAATCATCAAATAATTTTTTGGCCTTTTCTGCTTCAATCGGTGAAACATAAGCTTTGATATCAACTTCAGTTATATTATTTAAAACTTGCCCAGCAAGTTTATGTTGTCCATCAAAAAGTTTCAATTTACTATCAATAAGTCGAGATATGGAAGGGGCTAGTTGAGGATGGTCTTTTAAATGGTCACGAAGAGAAATAAGTCTTTTATAGTCTATAACTCTCGGCTGCAATCCTTCTTGGTCATCATTTTCAAGCCATTTGATAGGAATGCGTCCATAAAAATATTGCACATTTAATATTTTGTCAAATAGTAAGGGAAAAAATCTTTTATCTATTCCATCATCAATAGTTATAATATCAGATTGCGCCGTAATGTGAAATGCCTTTTTTTCAATTTCTTTCAATTGAAAAATATCTTGAAGTTTAATGCTATTTTTCTTTGCGTTAAATAATCTCTCTAATTTCAGATTGTCTCTTACCTCATAAAGTGATTGGTCTGATTTCCTTCTATTGTATTCCTTCTTAACTATTCGAATATTCGACAAGTCTGAATCACCTTGTTTTGAATATGGCAAAATATGGTCATACTCTATCACATCAGTATCTCCAATTACTTCACCTGATATAAAACATTTCAGTGACCCATCTTTGTCGAGTTGTTGAAGTCTTACTTGTTCTTTTTCTTCGTCATTTATTTGTCTTTTCATAATTGCGATATCATTGATTATTGGTGTCTTAAAATAGGAGTTAACGCTGTTGTGTGCGGTTATTTCTTTCGTTCTCCAATTAAATTTATATTGTTATTTCTTATAAAGTTAAGCCTCATTTTTAAAGTCTCCTTCATTTTAGAATATGCATCATCATCTAATGATTTATTTATACAACTTTCCAATTCATTCTTTAAACCATTTTTTACCACATATGAATCAGCGTATAATTCATCATTATCCTTTTCTTCTTTTGTTTTCTGTTTTGCATCGTTATAGTTCAAGCCTTTATCTAAACAATCATGTAAATTAGGGATTTTATCAATTTGGGGATTTCTGTTAAAAACATGACCTAATTCATGTATTATCACTGATGCTTTTTCATCATCAGAAAGTTTAAGTCTATTGCATTCATTATTATTAAACACAATTAAATCAACTTTACAATTATCAAGACAAAACTTTTGTGTTATAGCAAAACTTTTCCAAATTATTGAGCTTATTAATTCAGGATTTTTCAAATCCTTTGTTTTGTCGGAACTTAGAAATGCTATTGAATCACAATTAAAATCATCAAGATGATTATTATCCGAAAGTTTTTGTTCTACTATTGCAATAGGAGCTAACTGCTTATCTATCTCAAATATGAATCTCATATCCTTTTATATCCTTTAAATTATCTGCACATACTTATTTATAACAAAGTAGTGCAGAAGCCATAAATCTTTCATTTTCATTCGTACTTTGAGAATCAATTATTGAATGACTTATACTTATTATCTCAATGCTATTATCATTTTTTAGAAAGTTATGTATGTCTTCTGACAATAGCTTTATGGCATGTTCTGGAACCAAATGAAATCTGGTAAATTCTTTTACTTTCATGTTTTCTTATTTTTTAAAGATTTAAACTTAAATTATCAAATGTATCCGTCAAATGCGCTCTTATAATGGCACACAACGATTGTGCAAACGCCATAGTGGCGTTTATTTCTGACTTGGGTGTAGCGTCATTTTCGTTGTTTTTGTTTATGTAGTAAATATAGAAAAATTCCAAAACTTTGATATTAGAGTCAAAGGTCTAATATTTCAAATGGATTTTTTATCTAATCAAAACCTTTGGTGGTTATTTGGGTTTAGATATTAGGAGTCTTCCAGCTTTCAAACCCCAATGAGGTGTATAGTCTGCAAAGTCCGGGTTGGCAAAAAAACATGTGTTTGGCAGCAGCGTCGGCTGTCGAGTTGGCGGCTGCCAAACTCTTGCTTGTGTGTTAAGTGTCCTGGCATATGTATGAAAATTATGGCTTTTTAAGTTATATGTAGGGTAACTGTCATGGTAGTGTATCTGTCAGGTGCCGAGAACCTTACATATAACTCATTTATTGCGTTAGCATTTTTGCATGTTTTTTTCGCCTGGAGGTAGATAGCAGTATGTTTGTTACCTTTATCGTACAAAGTAATATTTTCTGCTCAACAATTTGAACTTTGAATTTAATTTTTTTAACCACGAAGTAAAAACCTCCGCATTTAAGAATCTCTCATTTACCATATCAATCTTTGCTTTTATCTTGTGACTTTTATCTTTTATCCTTCCAGCCTTTTACTCACCCCTCTACTTTCTACTTTCTACTTTCTACTTTCTACTTTCTACTTTCTACTTTATTTCACGTCCATGTCCTCAATTGGACTCCTGACCTGAATCAGGTTGCGACGGCTCACATGTGTGTATATCTCGGTAGTCCTTGAGCTGCGATGACCTAGCAATTCCTGTATGTACCTGATATCCAAACCAGTTTCATGCAAATGAGTGGCATAACTATGCCTCAGACTATGTACACCAACATCCTTTTTAATACCAGCTTTATAAAGTGCGTCCTTGAAAACCCGGTAAACACTTTCAACAGAGTATCTTCCTCCTGACTGTCCCTCAAAAAGATAGTTCACCGGATGAAAGCCATCAATATATTCATCCAGTTTATCCCATACTTTGCCGGAAACAGGAACTATGCGGTCCACTCGTCCTTTTCCTTCCCTGATATGAAGAACACTCCTGTCCCGATCAAGATCATTTAACCGGATATTCGTAGCTTCTGATCTTCTTAATCCACAGGAATATATAATCCACAATAAAAGCTTATGCTTCGTATTTCTTGTTGAATTCAAAATTCTTTTTACTTCCTCCTTTGAGAAAACTTTTGGAAGAGCCCGGCTTCTTCTTGGTCTCTCAATCAGTTCAAGATCAATTTTTTTCTTCCCCGAAATCCTGTAATACGTCTTGATGGCAGATATCATCTGATTCTGATAAGATACTGAATAGCCATTTGTAACTATAAAATCATATACAAATTCCGAAACCTCATCCATCGAAATATCAAGAGGATCCTTTTCATTATAATATTTGAAAAATAATTCAAGAAGAGCCAGGTAAGATTCGTTCGTGCGGGTACTATATCTTACTTCATCAAGATATTGACGTATAAGCTCCAGACCTGCAATACCCTTTTCATTCAAAGCTCTGTTGCGAATCTCATCCCCCATTTCCCTCCTAGATTTCTTTAATATATCTGTGGGTGCCGGTTTGATTATTTTTACTTCAACCTCGCGTGACGAAAAATAGTCTGAAAGAGAATCCCCTGTCATCACAGACCAGGGCAATAGAAACTCCATGTTCACCTTGTCATAAGAATATCTTCCAAATGATTTAATCTCTTCAATCCAATCCTGGTCATAAAATCCTGTAAACCTTATCGCTAATCTCCCATCATGCTCATTGATCCGAAATTCAACCGGACTGAAACGGGTTCGCGTAACTACTTTACGGATAGTGCTGTCGGATGGAAACAGATCATCATCAGATTCAATTATTACGGGGTTATCTGGTGGAGGTTCGACCTTATGGTCAGGCAATGGTTTCTCTTTTTTGAATTCTGGTGGTTTGACTACTTCTTTTACCCGATTTTGAGTAAGAGCTACAATGTCAATATCCGCTTTCCCCCTGAAAATCTGAAATATAAGTTTCAGATTCTCCTCATTATCATTAACATACCAGCTTTTGTATGTATCACTATAAGCACTTCCTGTTATACTCCGCACCAAAGAAGTGAGTTCTGCATCATATTTATAAGAAATCAGTATCCTCCGCATACCGCGATGGAATATCCTTTTCAGAATAATCTTTTTTTTCATACAGCGAGAAATAAAATAGCACTAAAGGAGATACGAAATTAATCTTTAAATTACTCATTTAAAATATTAATTTCAGAAAATACGAGATTGACTTATTGCAAGTAAAACTGAAAGCTGTCCAACCCGAAGGTAATTAGCAGTTTTCAAGAATCAGTTTTATATCACTTAACCTTAACCTCCGGATAAGCTTCCGCCCGGTCAGTCACATACAACTAACGAGTTATCAGTCACTATATCAATGCTATATATAAGATATTCTTATAATCAGGTATTGCATATCAAATCTATCAAATAAATTTGATATTACAACTATGGCTTATATTCCAATTTATACCCGGATGGTACAGAAGAATAAGCGTTTACTTCAGCAACATCGACAAATCTACCTTCTAAAATAAAATTAACTTTGTCTTGTTACTTATGTAACTTGCATAAAGAAATAAATGCACATAATTGTAATTAACCGGCAGAACTGAGAAATATGTTGAGAGCCTTAGCTATCTCATTATGGCTGATCATACACACGGGCCATTTAACAATGACTTCAATTGACTATGTTCAAGGTACCGATTCTTTAAAAGTCTCCTGCAGGATGGAGTTCAACGATTTTCTGAAAGATTTACAGACAATCGACGACGACAGAAATTTAAAAAGAATATTTAGTAAACAGCCCTTTCCTGCTGACCTGATTAACCAATACTTCAATTCAAAAGTCTATATTTATATAAACAATAAATTGCTGACAGGGAAGTTATTAACTGCGAATCTTACTGATGATGAAATCCTGCTAAATCTGATTTATAAGTCAGATAAAAAGCCAAAGAGTATAACTGTCAGGAATATGATTCTCACGGGCTGGTATAGTGATCAGACAAATTTAACTCTTATAAGGATAAACAATTTTGAGAAAGGGATCAAACTGACTCCCAGGCATAATGAAGAGACTTTCATTTTAAAATAAATAACCTTTCAGAGCCACCATATCCATTAAAATGACAATGTTTCCTTATCGTGTTCAGGCGTAAGTCTCATTGCTTCCTCATTTTTGTTTATATTGATAAAGATCATATTCGTCTGATCGCCGTATAATCCAGTCAAAACCTGATTCCTGATTTTGATCTTCTTAGGATTTTTAGCTGAGAGGTAACGCAGGTTCAGGAAGATTTCATTGTCCAGAATGGTTACAGTCAACACCTCTCCTATCAGAAGTTTGTTATTTACATAAATACGCACTTTATCATTGAAATATTTGATTATCAAATCAGGAGGAAAAGACTGATTTACAGACATTCTCTCAAGATTACAATCAGGGTCATACGATTTATAATCCCGTAAAAAATCATCATAATACATCCTGAAAAAAACTTTCATAGAATCGGCACCCTGAGCCTGGTCAATGGTTGTAAGCGTTACATGAACAGGGTGTAACATTAATAATATCGGCAGAATTAAGATTTTTAACATCCTTCTCAGGTTTCAGTATTGACAATCCAATTATTTGTAATCGGAGCTGTTTTTTTGACTAATTTCTTCAATATCAAAAATTTTATTTCTATCCCATTCAACCCAGTATTTCAGGGCATTATGACGAATAAGCTTCCAATAACCATCGTCCATTAATCCAAATTTCATAATCCCTTCTTTAATATCCGCATCCACTTGCTCAAGATATTCCTTTTTGAGGCTAATTCTGACCGAACGATTTTTATATGTAAAAATAGCCGACGGTTGGGGTTTTCCGTGGGGAGCCAGATGAATTGTCCCCATTCCTAAAGTTGCGCCTGTACTTACCTGTATACCATCATTCAAACAGCTATATGGTGGTTTTGTGCCTGCATAGGTGGTTACTTCAATCATGTCAGCACCAACACCAAATAACTCACGTGCTTTAATACCCATTTTAGCTCCAACTATTGAGAAAACTCCCAGGTGTCCATGAAACTCATCAGTCATTACATTAGCTTTCCATTCGTCATATCCATAACGTGCAATTGCTGAATCTATGATCGGACGAATATCGTAGTTAAACATTTCATGCTGAATAGGAAACCTGTTAAATACTATGTTTCTTTCATAAAAATAAGTACCATTTATCATGTCGATTATAGCTTCCTTTACTGCGTGTATATCATAATCTGTATTGTACCTGACATTTAATTTATCTGTTATTATATTAATGTCGAATAATTCGGGATTTGTAATGTAAAGAGCCACCAGGTCGTCACATAACCTGAAATGATTCTTCTTTAATTTTTCAATAACTGATGGTTGACTGTAAACATATTTTAAGACGGTCGCAAGCCGGGATTTTGATTGCTCGCAGACGTCGTATATGGATGAATCAAACAATGTGTTATCCTTATTCAGGTTTGAAATAACATCAATTCTCATATTAGATTGAAAAACTAAGTCTGCACCCGCCTTATCACATTCATAATTAAATCCTTGTAATGGCTTTACTGATTCATTATACCAGATTATGCGTTCAATTTTGGCTTCAAGGCTTGCATCTTTCGTTATCATCTGTGCAATATTTGTGAGGGGACCAAGGCAAACCAATATTACTTTTTCATTTGCATTTTTCAGTTTTTCCATCAGGCAATCAACCGCATTTAAACCTTTTACCTGGTTGTCTGATTCTTTACCCCAACTTATTTGCCTGTTAAACTCGCGCCAGGGAGGATTAACTCTATTAAGAGAATCTCCACATGCAACCGGGATATTACCGATATTAAATTCTCCTAATAAGGAGTTAATCTTTACGGCACCTTCATTGGGAGACAATGAACCGTCTGACAATAATATTGCTTTTATGGTTATTTCGGGGCGGTTGAGCAACAAACTTATTGCACGCATATCGTCAATAGCACAGTCTGTATCAATGATTATGGTGTGTTTAAGTTTAACCGGCAAGGGTTGAGACCAGATGGTTTGATTAAAAAGCAGGATAAGGATAAGAATAAATATTTTTCGCATTGACAGTATTATTTATTTTATGTCGCTGATTTTTTAATGTTTATGAAAACCATAATGTGAGTGAAAATGTCTGTGTACTTCATTCCCATGTTTATGAATATGTTCATGTATCAGATTTACACTTATAAGAAGCTCTTCATCGCCAAGTATTTCCGAAGCAGAACCGGTCTTTCTAATGGTATGTTCTTCCGAAAGCACAGCAACTGTAGGTTGCAGGTGATCGATCAGATCAAGATGATGTGTAGTAAAAATGATAGTCTTCCCGGCTTTGTTAAGTTCAAGAAGAAGTTCGATGAAGAATGACTGGGTTTTGGGATCGAGACTTGAAAGAGGCTCATCGACCAGCAGAATATCAGGATTCATTGTAAGAACAGATGCTATCGCAACTCTTTTTTTCTCACCGCCTGAAAGCATATAGACAGGACGCTCTTTCAGGTATCCTATGCCAAGAAAAAGTAACATCTGCTCTGCCCGGTCAATTGCAGTTTCAATTGGAAGATTAAGTTGAAGGGGACCAAATAAAAGTTCGTCAAAAACTGTAGGACAAAATAATTGTATATCGGGATTCTGGAAAATATAGCCCATCCGTTGACGAAACCGGGTTCCAAAACTGGTCCCTCTTAACAACTTTTCAGTTACAGGATTCCCTTCAAGCAGAACATCGCCAGAATCGGGAAAGATAAGTGCGTTAATAATATGCAGCAAGGTTGATTTACCACATCCATTCAAACCGATGATAGAAAACATTTCACCTTTTTTTATCGAAAGGTTAATATTTTTAAGTGCAGGGATTTTACCATAATACGAATAATCGATATTCTTCAATGAAATAATATCTTCCATCACTTTTAAAATAAGATAAAAACAAGACCTGAAAGCGCAATAACCAACAGTACAATGAAATCCTTATAAGAAAATTGATTTTGGGAATGAAGTATTACTTTTCCCGTATAACCTCTTGAAACCATTGCATGATAAGTATTTTGATAAATTATCAATGATCTTTTGAAAATAAAAAATATCCGGCCGCCAATCAGTCTCCTGATATTGTTGCTTTTAATATTGCCTGAAAGCCTCGATTTAAACGCAAAGTAGGTTTCTTCAATTGTACGGGATAGAATGAAAATATATTTGTAAGCAAGTGATATGATCATCAGGAATGTATCAGGCACCCTGAACATTTTGAAAGATTTAATAAATGACGAAAAGGGTGTTGTGAAAACTACAAGAAGAGCAAATGAAACAGAATTCAGCACTCTGAGAAAAACTAATGATACCACCTGAAATCCATTAATTGAAAATCCTATATTTTTCGGGATGTTGTAAATCAGGAAATGTGAAGGCTTATTAAATTTGATAAGGCTAAATATTATTTTACCAGGGGTAATGACATTGAGAGATGCCGGTAATATTACGAGGAAGCCGAAAATAAATGCAAGAAAGAATATCTTCCTGTATACTTCGTAAAGCTTTAATCTGGCGATGATATATAATAAAAAAATAAATGCTGTAATAAGTATTTGTGTAACCAGATTATTTACAACACTTATCACTATTGACATATAAATCAGTGATATAAGTTTAACATTCGGGTTAATATTCTGGATAAAATAATCCTTGCCCGCGTTTTCTGCCTGCAAATAAATAGATTTTACAGCTTTTGCAGAATTTATTATAGTCTTGTCAACAAAGGAAAGTTTCGACCTTTTTATTTTTGCCGGGTCATATTGATCATCGGCAATTTTGAGCAAATATGATGGGATATTATACTCCATTTCTGATAATCAATCTGGAGATTAATAACATAACAATATATGTTACCGTTGCTCCGAAGATAGCTGATACAAGATAATATCCTGATCGGTGAGCAACCGATGAATCTTTTCTATTGACTGAGTATCCGGGCACAGGGGCTTTCCATAAGTCCGAATATTTTGACAGACCTTTGGGTACATAACCTGCCAGTTCCTTTACAGTCTGAGCTGACCATTCGCCCCAGGCATCACCAGTGTTAAAAAACACAGGAAGCAGTACTCCTATGGGAGTGATCATACATAATAAAAGTAATATGATAAGAATTTTTTTCTGGAGTTTATTCATTCTCATTTTCACCTCCCCTTCCTGAAAGCATAAATTAATCCGGGTTCGTTTCTCAAAAAATACCCCACAATTATTGCAGTTATTAGTCCTTCTACTATACCAAAGAGTAACATATGTTCAATAGCCATGGCCGGAACAGCTATCTTCAGGTTGTAAGGGCAATACAATGCTTTTCCGTCGCTGGAAGATGCAATCAGAGGTTGTATACCAAATTCAATTCCTGTAAGGATTGCAGCCATTACCAGGCTCAGATATCCTGAAATAAATGCTGCAAAAAGCACTCTTGCTTTTCTTACAGTGTTATAGCTGAAAAGTCTGAAGAGATAATATGCTGTAAATGGCATAAATACAGCCATATTAAAACAATTTGCTCCGATAGCAGTTATTCCACCATCTCCAAAAATAAGTGCCTGAATAATCAGCGCTACTGATACTGCAACAATAGCAGCCCATGGACCAAACAGAATCGCAATAACAGCTGAACCTACAGCATGACCGGTTGTACCACCGGGTATAGGTAAATTAAACATCATGAGGATAAAAGAGAATGCCGCTGCCATTCCAAGATATGGGATATCAAGTGCAGAGACTTCTTTTTTTACTTTTTTTACTGCTACTGTAACCGCTACCGCAAATACTCCATATAAAGGAATATATGTTTGAGGGCTTAAATAACCATCTGGAATATGCATAATTGGTGTTCTAAATTATTCAGCCCGGCTCATTACCAGCTTACCATGGATGATTCCTTTAATGCCAATTAATTTATCTGATAATTGGGTTAACCTGTTGGCAGTGCCTTTTACTGCAATAATCTCAAGACAGTTATCATGACTTAAATGAAAATGCTGAGAAGAGAGTATCACATCGTAATACTCATGTTGAAGATCATTCGATTTGGATGTAACATCTCCCTTATGATGGTCGTAAAGCATTACAATTGCCCCTGCAACAATTTCATTGCATAGCCATTTTTTCTCAACAAGATTTTTTTCGACTAAATGACGGATTGCCTGTGAACGATTTGGCATACTATTTTCTATAACAAAGTTATCTAAAGCTTTGAGAAGATCTTCATCTAAACTAACTCCGAAACGGGCTAATGACATCGTGTTATGTTTTTTGTGATTCGTAACACAAATATAATATTTATTCTAAATCACTGACAAAAACAGGAATGACAGGCTATTTTTTTTTAAGTGACCCATTAATGGCCTGTTATCCTGAGTCTTCATAATTTTTTTGTAAATCAGGTATTATGACAACTATACTATTGGCTTTTTACCCCCTTTCTTATTTCCCCCAAGGGGGAAATGGTGGTTTTGCTCCTTCCCCCGTGGGGGAAGGTTAGGAAGGGGGTAATAAATAAAAATGTCAATTACATATCTTCATAATATGTTATATGAAAGACCGTCCCGAACGCTAGTGAGGGAACTCCTGTTGATGAAATACCTTTACTATTTTAATTGATCGGGTGTATAAGTGACCTTAAATATAAAATCACCGTTTTTATCATTATAAGAATATATCCAGGTAAGTTTTTTATCTAATAATTTCCTCAGAGAACCTGAATTCTTTATCTTATTGATTATTACCGGTTCCATATAACTTTTCAGACGCGGGATCGGCAGGGAATCCTTGATCATGTGCACAAGCGTATAATTGAACTGGAGATTATTATCTGCAAAAGCAAGAACTTTATCCAATCGTGTTTCAGGATCAACCATTGTGGGACATGTTTTATTCATCCCTTTTACAAATTTTCTCACTTCTTTGTCAGAAGAAGGATGATTGAAAAAGATTTTTTGTACCACAAGGAAAAGCAAAACACAGACCAAAAGAGTACCGAATATCTTCAGAAGTTTAATCATCAGGCAACAGGTTAGTTATCAAATCTACAAATTAATACGACATAAACTCTAAAAGGTCATATTAATCTGGAAATAACAACTTATTTGACACTAAGGTGCATCAGAATTTTAAGAAGGATTATTTAAGTAATCCTTCAAAGAAATAAAAACTGGCTAACGACATAAGGTTAAAAGCCTTATCTGCATTCAGGGCATTTAGTAAACTCGGAGGTGCTTTCTGAAGTAAATTCCTTACCGCATTTCTCACACTTACTTATAGTTTTATCTTTGGCCAGCAGCCTGCTTGCAATTGCGGTATTAAATTCCAGCGCCTGTTTATCTCTTGTCTGGGAATAGGTGTCCCTGCGGAGGTTCGCAGCTACCATGTCTTCCTCTTTCTGAATTGGAATATCTATTTCATTTTTCATCCCGCAAAGATAGCAATAATTACCGGATGTCCTGTTGTCTTATTGTCTTGTTGTCTTATTGTCTTGAAGTTTTGAAGTCTATATGCCTAAAAGTATGGATGGTTAAATACTTTAATCCCTTATTAAAAAAAAGGATATAAAAACACTAATTTTAGATTTATAAAATTATAGCTATGAATAAAATCAATCGTCGTCTTTTCATTAAGAATACAACAATAGCAGCTACTGCAATTACGCTGGCTGGGAAAACTGCTCTGGCATCCAGGTCTGCTTCACGAGGGAATCCATTACCGCGATGGAAAGGTTTTAACCTGCTTGATTATTTTTCACCATCTCCAGATGCTAAAAGCGACAGAACCACTGAAGAAGATCTGAAATGGATGTCCGGCTGGGGTTTTGATTTTGTGAGGTTACCAATGGCTTACCCACGGTATCTTTCATTTGACCGGACAAATGATATTACTGTAGATGAAGTATACAAGACCGATCCGAAGGTCCTGGATGAAATTGATAAACTGATATTTATGGCTCATAAATATGGATTACACGTGAGTCTTAATCTTCACCGTGGTCCGGGATATTGTATTAATGCCGGGTTCCATGAGCCGTTCAACCTGTGGAAAGACAAGACAGCCCAGGATGCTTTTAATTTTCATTGGGCTATGTGGGCAGAACGATATAAAAATATTCCATCAGAAAAACTAAGCTTCGACCTTCTCAATGAACCCGCGTATATTGAAGACATGAATGACCAGTTCGCTAAAAAGGGTCCGGTCCCGGGCGAAATCTACTTTAAGGTGGCAGAAGGGGCTTCCAGGGCAATAAGGGCCGTCAGTCCCAGTCGTCTGATCATAGCCGATGGCAATGGCGGTGGAAATAATGTAATTCCTGAATTGATTGACCTTAAATTAGGTCAGAGCTGTCGTGGTTACTGGCCCGGACTTGTTTCGCACTACCAGGCTCCATGGGTTTGGAAAGACCCGTCGAAGGCTCCTGTTCCCGTATGGCCCGGTATAATAGACGGGAAAGAATACGGGAGACAGCAACTGGAGGATTTTTATAAACCATGGATCGAGTTAAAGGACAAAGGTGTGGGGGTACATTGCGGAGAATGTGGATGCTGGAAGAAGACGCCTCATCAGGTTTTTCTGGCGTGGTTTGGAGATGTGGTGGATATTCTCACCCAGAAGGGAATAGGCTATGCTCTCTGGAACTTCAGAGGTGATTTTGGAATTCTCGATTCAGGAAGAAGCGATGCAGAATATACCGACTGGTATGGACATAAGCTGGATAGCAAGTTGCTGGAGCTGCTGAAAAAGCACTAAAACCCTTAACGGTAAAGTTCGCAAAGTGACCATGTAGGGAACTGGTCGCGACCGTTCCCTACTATTGAAAAAACATTAAAAACATACATCTTATACGGTTGGCTCCCACCCTTTCTCATACTCTCTGCCCCAGAGCTTCATAGCTTCATTATCACCAATAATATGCCCGTTTGAAGGATCAATATTAAGGGTATGACCCACCCGTTGAGAGATATTGCCGAGCTGCATCCAAAGCGTGCTCTTGAATCCGTTAAGAGCATCTGCAAAAGGCTTCCTGTTATTCCTTACATTTTCAAGGAAATTTACAACATGTACCGCATCAAGCTCTTCACCCGGACTGGTAGTATTCAATCCCTGGGTAATGATAATATCGGATTTTACTTCTTTAACAAGTTTATTTTTAATGTCATAAATAATATAACTGTTATCACCAGTATGTAATGATCCGTTCTCGCCATGAAATATTACGCCTCTTGACCGGTTATCATTATTGCTTCCGTTGCAGCTTCTGCCTTCCCAAACAATTGTTGCTCCGGGTGCCTCATAGGTAATAACCTGAGTATCGGGTGTTTCCCAATCATCTTTGAAATGGTATCGTCCGCCAACCGAATTAACTTTCAGAGGATAATCCAGACCCAGTCCCCATCTTGCAACATCAATTTCGTGGGTTCCGTTGTTTAATGCCTCTCCGGTACCCCAGTTCCAGAACCAGTGCCAGTTATAATGTATAAGATTATCCTTATATGGCCGGCGAACGGCTGGGCCCTGCCATAGCTCATAATCGAGGTTGGATGGAACCGGGACAACTTTTCCTATCCCAATCGGTCCCCTGGTGTTGGCATACCACGTTTTAGCCATATAGACATTGCCTATAACACCATCCTTCAGTTCTTTCAATCCCTGAGTAAGTGTTGGCCATGAACGTCGCTGGGTTCCAATCTGAACAACCATCTTGTATTTTTCAGCTGCTTTTACAAGCAACTCACCTTCAAGCGGATTATGACTCAAAGGTTTTTCGACGTATACATGCTTGCCGGCTTTCACGCATAATATTGATGCCGGAGCATGCCAATGATCGGGAGTTGCAATATAAACCGCGTCCAGATTTTTGTCGTCAAGAATCTTGCGGAAATCCCTGACACCTTTTGGCTCTTTTCCTGTAACTTCTTTTACGGCTTTAATGCCTTTCTGCATAGCATTATCTTCGACGTCGCACACATATATGATTTCAATATTTTTTTGTCTGGCAAATGTTCCGGCCATCGAAGCGCCGCGACTGTTGCAGCCGATTATTGCAATCCTCAGGACTTCATTAGCACCGGAAATACTGTTATAATCCCTAGCCCCTGATGCTAAAATTTTACTGCCGACTGTCAATCCAACAGTTCCTGCCATAGCTTTTTTAAGGAAATTTCTTC
Organism: Bacteroidales bacterium; assembly: GCA_003141895.1. Lineage (GTDB taxonomy): Bacteria > Bacteroidota > Bacteroidia > Bacteroidales > VadinHA17 > LD21. Next base: position 57,174 of record PLNT01000009.1, read on the forward strand.
TTGAATCTGCCATGATCTTAATGGTTTATCGTTTCTCGTTTGTCGTTTTCATTGGCCCCCCACCCCCCCTAAGGGGGGCTAATTCTCTGTTTTTTAATAAATTTCACTCTGGACTCAGAATTTTTCCCCCTTTAGGGGGATGGCCGCATAGCGGCCAGGGGGTCCCATCTATTTACAGGCTATTACGCCTTTAAAATATCCGATAGATTCAGCGATGCCGGGCAGAGAGTCTTTCATATCTTTTTCAAACTCCAGGCTGCATGAACCTGAATACTTAATCTTCCGGAGAGTTTCCACAAATTCAGGAATTTTTATTATTCCACGTCCCATTTCTACTGTTACTCCATCCTTGCTGGCTTTATCAACATCCTTCATGTGAATGTCATAAATTCTTGAACTGTATTTTAAAATATCTACTGAAGGATCCTGTCCGTCGCGTGTAGTATGCCCGATGTCAATACAGATCCCCATCCGTTTATCAAGATCCTTAATGTGATTCCATATATCTGTTGCATTGGGATAAAGTGGATTATCGGGCCCATGGTTATGAATAGCCAGTTTGAGGTCGTAGGTTTTTACCTTCTTTTCAACATAAGGAAGAAGGGCATAATCGGGTGCTCCGACAATCATTTTGACACCGGCCATTTTTGCATATTCAAAAGCCTGATCCACAGAATCCTGTGTTTTCATATAAATAACACCGACAGTATATACATTTATGCCACCATTTTTAAACTTTTCAATAACTCCGCTAATCTGTTCCTTCGAACTGTTCATGGGCATATGGAAATCTTTCAGCGAGAGATTGGAAACACCTGCCCTCTTCATCATCGCGATTGTTTCCTCAATTGTGAACTCCCTGAATGTGTATCCTGCCATTCCGATAGTGAAGGTATTTACTTTTTTATCGACTGATACAGGCATTACAGGCATAGCATATAGTGATGATGCACCCGCAGCCAGAGCTCCCGCTCCTGCCAACTTTAGAAACTGACGCCGTGAATTCATAATGTAATTATTTAGTATTTCTGATAACCATGTTATTATCAATGAGCCTGCTGTTGTAAGTTTGAATTATTGCCCTCAGCTTATCTTCCATTTGCGACTGAAGTTCAGGTTCTTTTCCTATGAGACTGTGATCAAGAAACAGATCTGTCTTGTAATTATAAAATCCAACAGACTTACGATCAATCATTTCGAGTATATGATCCTTCATGTATAAATTGTAGGTGTCACCGTTCGTATTGAAAGCAAAAGATTCATAAGAATCATCTAAAAGGTTGTTACCAAATGCAATATATGGTTCATCAAAATTAAGATAACTCAGAACAGTAGGCATTATATCTATTTGCTGGGCGATCCGCGGTTTAATACCTTTCATGTCGCTCCCGGGTTTAAAGAATATTATTGGCACACTGTAAGCGCCAAAATTATTCTGAAATTCTTTATGCACCGATTCATTTGTGTGATCAGCAGTTATAACAAAAAGAGTATTTTTATACCATGGGCTCTTAGAAGCCATGTTAAAAAATAAACGCAATGAATAATCAGTGTAAGCTATAACTTCAAGGATTGGGGCAGGACCTTTTTTAAATTTTCCTGCATATTTTTCCGGAACTTTAAACGGATGGTGGGATGAAACTGTAAATAAAGAAGCTAAAAAAGGTTGTTTAAAAGTATTAAGTTTCGATGCGAAGAATTTTAAAAATGGTTCATCCCATACTCCCCATATTCCATCAAAATCAGACTTATCAGGATACTGATTAAGACCAAAATAATCATCAAACCCGGCCATTTTTGTAAATGAATCAAACCCCATTGACCCGTTAGGTGCACCGTGAAAAAAGGCTGAATAATAACCTTTATTCTTAAGCAGTTCTGCCAGTCCATTGATTTGGTTATTTGCATAATGAGAAATAACGTACGGTGTTTCCAGTGATGGCACGGAAGAGAGGACAGAAGGTATGGCATCAATTGATTTCTTACCATTTGCTATTGACACATCAAAAGTCAGACTCACTCTGATAAGTGAATCCATAAATGGAGTGTAGCCCTCATATTTTCCTCCTTCGAGACCCGGATTAAGAGATCCGATATATTCCCTTGCAAAACTCTCAATAATGATTATTACAACATTAGAATAAGTGAAAGGTTTGCTCTTATCCGGAACATAATGAGGGTTATATAACTGAGTAAGTTTTTCATCATCAAAGAACTTGTATTTTACTAATGGTTTTTTGCCAAGTGTCCTGAAAATACTAAAAGGAGTATTAAGAACAATTGCAACATCGCGTGGCGAATCAACATAACGGGCAGCGTTGCTTATAGTAATCGGACGTGTTGAGTGTTTATATCCGCCACGCGCTGCACCTATAACCAGCGCAATAACCAGTGGAATCATAAGAATGTTAACTGAATAATATCCTATTTTATTTATACTGCCGTGTTTTTCAACCTTAACTTTATTGTATAAATAAACCATGAGAAACCAGACAAAGAACGTAAAAAGAGTTGCAGGCCAGTAATCCCACAGAAATCTGAAAAATACTTTCGTATTGTTTGAATCATGTTCGAATGTTTTAAAAACATCAGCTGTTGCCCTTTTATCAACAAACCTGTAATAAACGAAATCCATGCCATTCATGGCAATTGCGATGCCATTTGTGACATAGAATATATATTTCAGAATTTTCTGATATAAATCATTATAACGGACTTCCAATGGTATTATATGTAACAGGATGAAAATCATATTGATATAAACTATGGCAGAAATATCGAATGTCAGGCCACCCTTCATTATTGTCAGGAATTCCCCGACAGGTAACCCGGGGAACATCTTGTAATTAAACACATAAAATCCAATCCGGCATACTGAGAAAAGGATCAGAATAAGCAGAATCCTGTAAAGGAGAACTACAAATATGTTACGGGAGAATATCCATTTTTTCATATCGTACACGTCGATGTAATTTACGTTTGATCTTAGAAGATCATCTATTTATGAAGTCTTTTATCTATATACCTACCTTGATGTCGCCAGCTTGATGTGATTTATCCAGTTCAAATCAGCAGATCCTCCATGTGATCCGGCTGAAGAATTCGAGGAAGATTGCATCTGGGGAATAAAACCATATTCAAAACCGAGAGCAAACGGCATTGCACCATTACCCTGCCTCGAATTTCTGATCGGAAGTTTTGCTGCTGGCATTACTATTCTACAGTATAAAATTCCATTTTCATACTTAACAGAACCGTTGAAATTATCAGGATTCTGAGCAGGGAAACGTCTTTGCTGCTCGGAAATAAAACCTATCAGTTCTATGGTGTTTGCCATAGAAAGCACTGATATTGTATCGGAACCGGCATTATTTTCAGAGTTATTCCTCCTTTTATTACTATTCTGATTTTGAGATCCTATGGGATATCTGACTCCCATTTTTGCCTGGTCCTTATCATCCATATTTATCCAGACCGTCAGACCTTCTTTAAGAATCCTTTCCTGAATATCCCTTTCGGAAGTTTTTAATCTGATATAAATATTATCATTGTCATTGGAAATAAAATAATAAAGCCTGACCTTTTTGATCAACTGATAATCAGAATCTTCAATTTTGTCACTTACATGCCATCGACTCAGCATGAGATTTCCTTTCTGGGCATTAAGACCAAAAAATATAAAGAATGTCAAAATCGCTATGGTTGACCTCATATTAACATCTTTAGATCCCACATTTTATCTTTCAATATTAATCAAATATTCCTGAATATTTATTTAAAACTATATCTTACCAGCATTCTCAATTAATCCGAATATAACTTAATAAAAAAACCAGGTTTGATAGACTAGTATCAAAACCTGGTTCTGAGTGATTGAAATATTATTAGTTCTTAGGTGTATCTTTAAACAACTCATTAACATCTTTTTTATTAAACTCATTCATAAATTGGCGCGCTTTTCTTCTGGCACCTAATCCAATTAGCATGAATAAGGCAAAAATGGCAATTAAAACGTAAGTTACAATTTTTGATGTTTCAGCATTTGCTTTAAGAGCCTCAACAAGGGCGTTATAAAATAGCCAGAGGGCAAAAATGGTGATTGCCAGACTAACAATCAATCCTAAATAAATATTAAAATGACCCGCAAAATGGAAAAGGGCGTTGATTGGCATTATAACCATAAGTGCTGCAGTTACTCTGAGGTTTGCTTCGAAATCGGTGCTCCCCTTACAGATTGAAGAGATAACCAGTGTTACCACAGCTCCGATGAACAATCCGATTATAGCTCCGATAACAGACCAGATAAAAGCCATAACTCCTATTGCTCCTCCAAACAGGCCGTTGGTCATTGCCCCAATGTTTAAAAGACTCCATATTAATGTTAATATCCCCGCTACTGCACCATAAATCACTGCCTTGATGAGAGGTTCGGTCATACCTCCCGTGGTTTTCATTGTAGAAAAATAAGATTTCGGATTTACCAGGACATCTTTTGATTCCTTGATAAACAAATTAAAATCAAAGGTACTGTCAGCCATAATTCAAAGGTTTAATTGGTTTATACTTAACGATCAGTAAATTGAATCACTAATATAAAGAAAAAATCTTAAATCGTATGTAATTAACAGAAAATTAGGTCTCTTTATTCAAGATAAGTATAACCATAAAGCCCTGAACGGTAATTTGAGAGGAACTCTTTACCTTCTTCAAGAGTAATAATGCCAGCCTTAACAGATGTCGTGACCCATGTTTCAACAGTCCTGACCATTTTCTTTGAATTGTACTGAACATATTCAAGTACTTCCGCAACAGTTTCTCCATCGATAACCTGGTCGATCTTATAACCGTCGCAATCGACAGATACATGTACGGCATTTGTGTCACCGAACAAATTATGAAGGTCACCCAGAATTTCCTGGTAAGCTCCTACAAGAAATACGCCAAGGTAATAAGGTTCTCTTCCCTTCAGAGAATGTACAGGCAAATGATGCGATGAATTACGGGTTGAAATAAAATTATCAATTTTCCCATCGGAATCGCAAGTCATATCCTGTATTGTAGCTGTACGCAGAGGTTCCTCATTCAACCTGTGAATAGGCATAATCGGAAATATCTGATCAATTGCCCATGCATCTGGCAGTGACTGAAAGAGCGAAAAATTGCAAAAGTATTTGTCTGACAATATCCTGGAAATCTGACGAAGTTCTTCAGGAACATGTTTTGTGACGTTTGCCATCTGGTAAACTTTCCGTGCAACCGACCAGAAAAGTCTTTCAATCTGGGCCCGGGTTTTAAGATCAATAAGTCCAAAGCTGAACTTATCAAGAGCTTCTTCGCGTATCTGCTGCGCATCATGCCATGTTTCAAGCATCCTTGTCTGGTTGAAATTATCCCATAAAAGGAACATTTCCTTCACCAGTTCATGGTCATGATCATTTATTGCATCCTCAACCTCCCACGAAGGAAGGGTTGTTGTTTCAAGAACTTCGATTATCAAAACGGAATGATGAGCCGTGAGTGACCTGCCCGATTCGGTTATTATATTGGGATGCGGTATATTGTTCTTGTTGCTTGCGTCTACAAAAGTGCTGATTGAGTCGTTAACATACTCCTGGATTGTATAGTTAACACTGTTTTCGCTGTTTGAAGACCCTGTCCCATCATAGTCAACACCCAGGCCACCTCCTATGTCTACGAATTCGACATTGAAGCCAAGCTGCCTTAGCTGAACATAGAATTGCGAAGCTTCACGTAACGCAATTTTTATCCGACGGATTTTAGTGACCTGACTTCCAATGTGAAAATGGATAAGTTTTACGCAATTGCGCATCTTATTTCTTTCAATAAAGTCGATTGCCTCGAGCAATTCGCTGGATGTAAGTCCGAATTTGCTTATATCGCCACCCGAATCTTCCCATTTCCCGCTGCCAACACTTGCCAGTTTTATCCTTATACCAAGATTTGGCTTCACCTTCAATCGTTTTGCTATTGTAGTTATCAGCTTGAGTTCATTAAGCTTCTCAACAACAAGGAATATTCTCTTGCCCATCTTCTGTGCAAGAAGGGCGAGCTCTATATAATCTTCATCTTTATAACCATTGCATATGATAAGAGATTCCGGATCAGTGTTAATTGCAATTACTGCATGAAGCTCGGGTTTGGAACCAGCTTCGAGTCCAATATTGAATTTTTTGCCATGACTGACGATCTCCTCGACTACAGGCCTCATCTGGTTTACCTTAATCGGGTAAATAATAAAATTCTGAGCCTTGTAGCCGTATTCTTCCGAAGCCGATTTGAAGCACTTCGAGATACTGATGATCCTGTCATCAAGAATATCGGGGAATCTGACCAGAACCGGAGTGGATACATCAGATAATATAAGCTCATCGAGCAGATCTTTCAGATCAACTGCAAAACCATTTCTTTGCGGAGTAACGATTACATTTCCTTTGTCGTTTATGGAGAAGTAGTCAGCTCCCCAACCGTTGATGTTGTATAATTCTGCAGAATCATCTACCCTCCATTTTCTCATATTCAGATATATTGACTTGTTTTTTCATGCGCAAAGGTGAGAAAAAAATGTATTTTTTACAATGTTATTTTTATAACGGTAGGGAACAGTCGCGACTGTTCCCTACACAACCTGATTAAATTTCAGGTTTCGATTTTATGTCCGTTCTGTCTAGAACTTTATAAACCGGATACTGATTATAACCCAGACCCCATTGAGGCACAAGGTAACGGTCGAGGAAGTTCCAGAATAATATTCCATCATTAGACTGCGGCTCAAGCAAATACGCGGCAAGGTTCCCTAATGGCTGCGCAGTTCTGACAATTATTGTTCCGGCAGGGAAATCAACGGGACCATTAACATATTTCCCGTCAATTGTATTTGTATAATGCCCCTGGTTAAGCTTTGTTGATCCTTTAAGCTCATTGATATCAAAACGTTGAACTTCAATTCTGGCATCTGCTGAAAGTTTTTCAAATTTAACACCATGAATTTTCAACAGATCAGTTATTGCCGGATCTTTTATTGTAATGAGATAGGCAAAAGGGAATCTTACATTTTTAGTCGCATAATAATCAATATAATATGGTACAGTCACATCTTGCTGCCTATCAGTTCTGTGATAATTTTTCCAGCCGTTTGTTTCATTGACAAGCTCTGCCTCATAAGTCCTGATAGTAACTTTATCCGGCAAGGGTCTAACATTATAATCAATTGCGAAAGAATCTGTTACAGAAGGATTATCTCCTTTTGCAATCGTCTTTTTATCAGTTTCCGATAATATATTTCTAATTTCCGATTTATGACCTGATGCGTAATCCAATAAAGAATGAATAAGGTAATAACAACCCATAACACGTGATTTAAAATCGGCATAAACATAGTTTTCATTCAGAATGCCAAGTCTGTTCCTGATGCCGTAATAGTTGGTTATGTATCGTGGTTCAGATGCATCCAGTACCCATCCTTTCCCGGGATTCAGCATATCAAAAAATTCGCCGTAAAAACAATTCAGTATATTGTACTTGTCCGATAAAGTCTTTGACATTTCAGGCATCATTTTTTCGCGCATATATGCGATAAGGGAATTATCACCATCAGGGTTTACCATCCAGCAAAAGGTTGTAGGTTCGACATGATATGATCCGTCAGTTGTATGACAATCCATAAATATGGCCGGGTCCCACTTGTTAAATACATTTGTTAAAACTCCCCTTACCTCGGGAGATTCAGCTTTCATAGCATCCCTGTTCAGATCAAGAAATTGACCGTTAAACCTTACTCCCACACCGTTTTCCGGACCATTCTGATAGGTTCTGTTTAATGGACTGATCTTCTCATTTCCATCAGGATTGAATAAAGGACAGACCAGAAGTACCACATTCTTAAGTATTTCGGGATTTTTTTCTTTCAATAGGTCCCTTAAATACATTTGAGTAGCCTCTTTCCCTTCGACTTCGCCTGCATGTATATCTGCCTGGATATAGACTACAATTCTTTTATCATTTACAAGGTCAGCCGGTGATTTTGGTAATGGATTCCCAATTATCAGAAGTGGCACTTCCCTGCCCTCTATCGAGGTTGCCATGCTTTCATGCCTTATAAATGGTGAAGATTCTAAAAGCTTATCAATGAAATCATTAACATCTTTATAATTGGAAGTTGATTTAAAATCACTTTTTTCCGCAACAGTAAAGAAACCGGGTTGAGCGAAAATTTCAAATGTTAACATTAATGCTAACCAGAAAACAAAAAATCTTTTCATAATTTATCCCCCATAATGTAAATAAGCTGATAAAATTAAAAATAATTGGGGTTAATTGTTCCAATTACAGAATTTCTCCTGACCACACTGTACCAAAACGCTTTTTGGAGCCACTTGTGGAACTAAAAATCAGAATATTATAAAAATATTTAGATTATTTCAAATTAAATATGTAGCTTGCGCCATTAATTTAAAAACAGAATAAAATGAACAAAGGAACAGTAAAATTTTTCAACGTATCTAAAGGATTCGGATTCATTAAAGACGCAGATTCGGATAATGAATATTTTGTACATGTATCAGGTCTTAAAGATCAGATCAAAGAGAATGATGAAGTAACATTTGAACTTCAGGAAGGTAAAAAAGGAATTAATGCTGTAGACGTAAGACTAGCTTAGTTTATCTACCATACGAAAGAATTAATTTTAAATCCCGGTCGAACGACCGGGATTTTTTTTGCACAATATTTTCACAACATGCGCCAGGCATGCTATCCTAAACATCCTGACAAATTTGCCCTATTGTCTTTTTTTCTCTTCTTTTTTAGCCTTTTTTGCCAGGCGTTTCTCTTTCAGACTCTTTGTAGGTTCCTTCTTGTTCTTGGTCTGTTCTTTAGCTTTTTCGTGTGACATGGCTATTTATCTTTAGTTAATAAAAAGTTATTTCAAATATAAAGAAATCAGATTATATAACAACCAATGGTTATAAAAATCTTCCTGCGTCCTTATCGAGAAACCAGTTAAGCCTTCCATGGACAGGATTGACGTGTGAAGCCGGATAATCATGAACCGTCGAAGTTTTTTTAAACAGTTTCCCGATCACTTCTGCTTTTTTTTCGCCTGTGATCAGAAAAGAAACATTTTCAGCATTATTTATGACTCGTCCGGTAAGAGTTATCCTTTTCTGTTTTGTTACGGGGTGAAAAGCCACTTCACATATTTTCCATGAATCAAATAACACAGTATGTCCGGGAAAAATGGAAGCAGTATGTCCGTCTTCACCTAATCCAAGAATAATAAGATCAAATAATGGCAGGTCATCTCTTTTCGCAGTAAAGGCTGATATTTCTTCAGAATAACGTATAGCCTCCTTTTCCGGATCATCTTCTCCCCTGACTCTATGGATATTTTCAGAGGGTATTTTTATTTTGCTTAATAATCTTTTATTTGCCATTCCAAAATTACTCTCCTTATTATCAGGAGGAACACACCGTTCATCACCCCAAAAGACATGGATAAACTGCCATGGAACTGATGCGGCAAAATTTTCACTCAGGATTGTAAACAAAGTTTCAGGCGTTGAACCACCCGATAAGGCAATTGTGAATGTTTTTTTGTTTTTTGTTGATTCAATAATAATATTTACCATTTCCTCAGCAAAGTTTTTTGCCAGTTCATAAGGTGTGGGGAAAATTTTTATGTTCTTTTTCAATTTTATTCCATCTATTATTATTCACAATACAACTTTGCTGACCGGTTTTGTAATCCGGACCTTTATGCCTTTATGCCTTTGTACCTTTTATTATAACTCACAATACAACTCTTCATCCGCCAGATTTTTGCATGGGTACCGCCAGGTCAGACCTTCGCCTTCTATAAGGTCGTTTGCAAATTCCGGGCCCCAGGTACCTGCCGGATAGCCAAATACTTTTATTGCCTTGTTATTTGCCCAGGCTTTCTGGATCGGTTCAAGAAATTTCCAGGCAGTTTCAACCTCATCATCACGTGAGAACAGGGTACCGTCTCCTAGCATTACATCATGCAGAAGCCTATCATAAGCTGCAGGAACTCTCGTATTTGCAAGATCTCTATAATGAAAATCCATGTTTACGTTTGTCACCTTAAATCCGGCCCCAGGTTCTTTCATGTCAAATTTAAGCAGGATACCTTCATCTGGTTGTATTCTTATTATCAGCTGATTAGATGAGATTTTCCCTGCCTCTCGCTGAAAAAGATGATGCGGTGTCTGTTTAAAATGTACCACAATCTCTGTAACCCGGGTTGGCAGTCTTTTTCCGGTTCTCATGTAGAACGGAACTCCTCCCCATCTCCAGTTATTTATAAAAAACTTTATCGCAACATAAGTTTCAGTCCGTGAAGTGGGTAGTACCCCCTTCTCATACCTGTAACCTGTCACACATTCTCCGCGAATAAGTGATGGTGTATACTGTCCTCTTATTACCTGAAGCGGAACATCTTCTTCTTTAATTGGCTGAAATGACTGAAAAACTTTTAATACCTCGTTACGGATTGCATCAGCATCAAGCGATGAAGGAGGTTCCATTGCGGTCAACCCGACCATCTGAAGCATGTGGTTCTGTACCATGTCTCTCAATGCCCCTGCAGAATCGTAATAGCCGCCTCTTTCTCCGACCCCCATATTCTCCGCTGAAGTAATCTCAATCCGATGTACATAATTTCTGTTCCAAAGTGGCTCAAATATTCCGTTGGCAAAACGGGTAACAAGCAAATTCTGAACCGTTTCCTTTCCCAGGTAATGGTCAATTCTAAAAATCTGATCTTCAGAAATAAGTTCATGCAATGTCGAGTTGAGCTTTCGGCCTGATTCCAGATCGTATCCAAAAGGTTTCTCTATTATTATTCTCCTGAATCCTTCCTCTTCTTTGCACAAGCCTGATATTGCAAGATTTATTGTGATTGATTCGTATAAACTGGGCGGGGTTGCCATATAGAAAATATAGTTTCCGCCGATCTGATATTTACTATCTATCTCTTTCAGCAGTGTTTTAAGTTCTGTATAATCATCAGCTGAAGAACTATCCATCGAATGATAATATGTATTCTTTACAAATTCAGAAACAAGATTCTGGTCCGTAACCTTTTCTTCAGAGTAAAGAACAATTGCCTCGCTCGTCTTTGTCCTGAAATCTTCATTCGATAATTTTGTCCGGCCAATACCAACAATCGCATATTTGGCTGGAAGAAGTTTTTGTATATTTAATGAAAATATTGCTGGCAGCAGCTTCCGGGATGTCAGATCTCCTGAGGCTCCGAAAATTACAATTATAAGATTCTTAGGACTTTCCATAGAGCTCTGATCAAGTGATAGATTGAAAAACATAAACAAGACTACAAAATAACAAATAAATGAGTGAAATAGTTATAGCGTGATTCAATAAATGGATTAATATTTTAGACATTGTTAATTATTAGGTTAACAACTTTTTAAATATTTTTCAGTTTTTTATTAATATTTTTATTGATTTTAATGACAATCTGAAAGAATAAGTAGTATATTTGTCGGTAAATATTAATATAAATGAATTATTTTATATCCATAGTATCACGCCTCATTAAAAGGTTAATTGGAACTGACTGAGAATGGTGTTTGGTATCGGATTAGGGATGACCGTTCTCTCAGACACAGAGAACGGTTTTTTTTTATAAAACAGAAGAAAATATAAGGTAAAGATTATGAAACAAGAACGCCCAAAGCAGCAGGGATTGTATCGTCAGGAATTTGAACATGCGAATTGCGGTATTGGATTTGTAGCACATCTGAAAGGAAAAAAATCACACTCAATAATCAGGCAGGGGCTCGATATACTTACAAATATGACGCATCGGGGTGCTGAAGGAGCCGACAGTAAAACGGGTGATGGAGCAGGAGTTTTGATTCAGGTTCCAAGGGATTTCTATCTGATTCAAGGTTATTCATTACCACCCGAAGGTCAATTTGGGACGGGTCTGGTATTTTTCCCACAGGATAGTACTGATGCATTTGCATGTAAGGAAATTCTTGTGAATATAATAAAGGAAGAAGGTGTTAACATTATCGGATTCCGTGAAGTTCCTCGTAATAACTCTGTCATTGGTGAGATTTCGCGTGCAGCTGAACCCGAAATAGTACAGATTCTTCTGGGAGCTGACATTCCGCAAGCCGATCTCGAGATCAAATTATACATCATAAGAAAAAGAGCTGAAAACATCATACGTAATTCTGAAATACATCAGAAGAGCTTTTTCTACATACCAAGCCTTTCAACAAAAGTGCTTGTTTATAAAGGTATGCTGACATCCATTCAACTTGGTGAATATTTTCTCGATCTGAATGATGAACGTCTTCAGAGTGCAATTGCACTTGTACACTCGAGATTCAGTACTAATACATTTCCAAGCTGGGATCTGGCTCAGCCGTTCAGGATGCTGGGACATAATGGCGAAATAAATACAATCAAAGGCAACCGTTTCTGGATGGAAGCCAGGGAATCGATTCTTTATTCTGAAAAACTGGGTGATCTTGCACGATTGTACCCGATTATCGAACCCGATAAGAGTGACTCGGCCTCTCTCGATAATGTACTGGAATTTTTGATAATGAGCGGTAAATCACTGCCATATGCTATGTCAGTCCTTATTCCAGAATCAATAAATGATAAGAATCCAATTTCAACTGAATTAAAAGCATTTTATAAATATCATTCAACTTTTCTTGAGCCATGGGATGGTCCGGCATCACTCATTTTCTCTGATGGAAGATATATCGGAGGGATGCTCGACAGAAACGGACTGCGTCCTTCCAGATATCTGATAACTACCAGTGATCTTATCGTTATGGCATCGGAAGCTGGTGTTCAAACTTTCCCCGCTGAAGAAATACGTGAAAAAGGAAGGCTTAAAGCAGGAAAGATGCTTCTCGTGGATACCGAAGCAGGTAAAATTTTCTACGACAAGGAACTGAAAGCACAACTCGCTGCAGAATATCCTTACGGACAATGGATCCAGCAAAACATGGTTAAACTTGAAAAGATCGAGACAGGCCATCAGGAGACTACTGATATGGGTGATGAGTACAATGAATATTTAACTTCATTTAATTACTCGCTTGAGGATACTGATAAGATTATAAAAGAGATGGCTGCAACCGGAAAAGAACCGATTGGCTCAATGGGGAATGATGTTCCTGTAGCTGTACTTTCAAAGAAACCTTACAGGTTATTTAATTATTTCAAACAACTTTTTGCCCAGGTTACAAACCCTCCTATCGATCCTATCAGGGAGGAACTTGTAATGACTCTGTCGGGTTATCTTGGTTCGCTACAGCAAAATCTTCTTGAAACTTCTCCCAACCATGTAAAAATGGTACGATTCAGGAATCCTGTTATTTCAAATACATATTTCCAGGTTGTCAAAAACCTCAGATATAAAGGATTTTCTTCTGCAAATCTCCAGTTGCACTTCGATGCAACCAAAGGGGCCGAAGGACTCGAGGAAGCAGTAGAACAATTGTGCAAGGATGCTGAAAAGGCAGTTGACGAAGGGAAAAATTATATTATTCTTTCTGATCGTGGTATTACTGAAAACCGTGCTCCGATACCATCATTGATGGCAGTCTCCGCTGTGCATCACCATTTAATAAACAAACGTAAACGGATGCAGATTGATATCGTAGTTGAATCTGCCGAACCCCGCGAAGTGATGCATTTTGCGCTTCTCTTTGGTTATGGAGCAAGTATAATCAATCCATATATGAGTCTTGCTGTGATTGACAAGCTTGTTAAAGACAAGGCTATCCAGCTCGATTACCAGAAAGCTGAAGCAAATTATGTCAATGCCGTCAACAAGGGAATCCTGAAAATTATGTCGAAGATGGGAATCAGTACTCTCAGAAGTTACAGATCTTCCCAGATCTTTGAGGCTATCGGAATTCATCCCGATGTAATTAACAAGTACTTTAAAGGAACAACATCAAGGATAGGCGGAATTGGCATGCACGAGATTGCAGAGGAGGTGCTGATCCCCCATAGAAAAGCCTATTCAAAGGATCTTCAACCCGAGATACTTACGGAAGGTGTATATTCTTATCGGAAATCCGGGGAACATCACGCCTGGAATCCTGAAGCAATCTCTCTTCTGCAATGGAGTACAAGTACAGGCAATTATAAAAAATTTAAAGAGTATACTAAACAGGTTAATGCCGATACTGACAGTCCTGGATTCATAAGGGGCCTGTTAAGGATAAAAACAAATCCGATACCTATCGAAGAGGTTGAACCTATCGAGAAGATAATGAAAAGGTTTGTCACCGGTGCAATGTCTTACGGATCAATCAGTCGCGAAGCGCACGAGACTCTTGCAATTGCAATGAACCGTATTGGCGGTCGTAGTAACACAGGAGAAGGTGGTGAGGATCCGGTACGGTTCAAACGTCTTGAAAACGGGGACAGTGTAAGAAGCGCAATTAAACAGGTTGCAAGCGGACGCTTTGGCGTCACTGCCGAATACCTTGTAAATGCTGATGAACTGCAGATAAAAATTGCACAGGGAGCTAAACCAGGTGAAGGTGGCCAGTTGCCGGGACATAAAGTGGATAAGATAATCGCCAGAACAAGATATGCAATACCGGGAATAACTCTTATTTCTCCTCCGCCTCATCATGATATCTATTCTATAGAAGACCTTTCACAGCTTATTTTCGATCTTAAAAATGTTAATCCAAAAGCCAAGGTTAGTGTAAAACTGGTTTCTGAAAGCGGTGTTGGAACTATTGCAGCAGGTGTGACCAAAGCTGGTGCCGATCTTATAACAATCAGCGGATATGAAGGCGGAACTGGCGCCAGTCCTTCTTCATCAATAAAACATGCAGGGTTACCTCTTGAAATAGGTCTTGCAGAGACACAGCAAACGCTCGTTATGAATAACCTGCGCCGGAAAGTGAAAATTCAGGCTGACGGACAATTAAAAAGCGGGAGGGATATTATTATGGCCTCATTGCTCGGAGCGGAGGAATTTGGGTTTTCCACTTCAGCTCTGATAGTAATGGGTTGCGTTATGATGCGTAAATGCCACCTTAATACATGTCCTGTTGGCATAGCCACCCAGAATGCTGAGTTGAGAAAGAGATTCAGGGGTAAAGCCGATAATGTGGTTACATATTTCAAATTCCTTGCAGAGGAAGTACGTGAACTTCTTGCTGAACTGGGTTTTAAAAGTATGGATGAAATAATCGGAAGGTTTGATCTGCTCGAAAGAAATCCTGAAGTAAATCACTGGAAAATCAAAAATCTGGATCTTTCAGCGCTTCTTACTCAACCTGCGGAATCATCTGTTAATGCCATGCATTGCTGTGATGTTCAGGATCATAAGATCGATCATATTCTCGACAGAGAGCTTATTGCAGAAGCTGAAAAAGCAATAACAGATAAACAGCCTGTTTTAATAGAAAGAGCAATTAATAATACCAACAGGACTATCGGAGCAATGCTCTCAGGAAAAATTGCAATGCTTTACGGTTCAGAGGGTCTGCCTGATGGTACAATAAAATGCAGGTTTAAAGGCTCAGCAGGTCAGAGCTTTGGTGCATTTCTCTCTCCGGGTATTGAACTTTATCTTGAAGGTGATTCAAATGACTATCTGGGCAAGGGTCTTTCGGGGGGCAGAATTATTGTTGTGCCTCCTGCCGGTTCTACTTTTGAATCAGATAAAAACATCATTATAGGTAATACAGTCCTGTATGGAGCAACAAGAGGTGAAACATATATCTCGGGAGTTGCCGGCGAACGATTCGGAGTCCGTAACAGCGGAGCGAATGCTGTTGTAGAAGGAGTTGGGAACCATTGCTGTGAATATATGACAGGCGGTCGCGTTGTAGTCCTTGGAACAACCGGAAGTAATTTCGCAGCAGGGATGAGCGGTGGTATAGCATACGTATTCAATGAGAACGGTGATTTTGATTTTTACTGCAATATGGGAATGGTGGAATTATCGCTGGTCGAAGACTATTCTGATGTCAGTGAACTTACAGAACTCCTTTCAAAACATTATCAATACACAAAAAGCAAAAAGGCGAAGATGATTCTCGACGATCTTTACAAATATATACCGATGTTCATTAAAGTTATTCCATATGACTATAAAAAGGTTCTTCAGGAACATAAACTCGAAGAAATAAGGAAGAAAATTGCTGATGTAGAGATTGACCTGGAGATAAGTGCAAGCTAAAGGGGCGCAGGGCATGGAGCACAGGGCTAAACGATAAAGGACAAACGACAAACGTACAAGATATTATGGCTGATATAAACGGATTTCTCAAGATAAAAAGAAAGGAAGCTGGTAACAGACCTCTTAATGAAAGAATCTGTGACCACAGTGAAGTTGAGCAGGTACTTAACAGTGAAGACAGGATGCTTCAGGCTTCCAGGTGCATGGATTGCGGCATACCTTACTGTCATTGGGGTTGTCCCGTGGATAATTTAATTCCTGAGTGGAATGACCTTTTATACAAAGGTGACTGGAAAGGGGCATATATGCGTCTTGCAGCCACTAATAATTTCCCTGAATTTACGGGAAGGATTTGTCCGGCACCCTGCGAACATGCATGTGTCCTCAACATCAACCAGGAACCTGTAACAATCAGGGAAAATGAAGTTGCAATTATTGAGAGAGCTTTTACCGAAGGATATATCAAAGCTGAACCACCTAAATTCCGTACAGGAAAAAAAGTTGCTGTAATCGGAAGTGGCCCTGCAGGTATGGCAGCAGCCGATCTGCTAAACAAATCGGGCCACCTGGTGACACTTTTCGAGAAAGACGAAAAGGCCGGCGGATTGCTGAGATTTGGAATTCCCGATTTTAAGCTGAGCAAGGCTACAGTCGATCGCCGTTTGAATCTTATGGTTCAGGAGGGAGTCATTATCAAAACAGGAACAAATATTGGTAAGGACATTACCGGAAAAGAGCTTCTTGAACAATTCGATGCAATCTGTATTGCTATTGGTGCTACACATCCGCGCGATCTGGTTGCAGAAGGCAGAGATATGAATGGGATACATTTTGCGATGGATTTTCTTTCGCTTCAGAACCGTGTAAACTCAGGTCAGATATCTGTTTCAGCAAATCATATAACCGCTGAAGGCAAAAAGGTAATTGTTATAGGAGGTGGTGACACCGGATCAGACTGTGTAGGAACGGCAATCAGACAAAAAGCCTCCAGTGTGACACAAATTGAGATCATGCCTAAACCACCCATTACAAGAGCGGTTAATAACCCATGGCCATATTTTGGGAAAGTGCTGAAGACCTCAACGTCACATGAAGAAGGATGTGAAAGATACTGGAACCTGGCTACAGTAAAATTCCATGGACCAGACAATCAGTTAAAAGGTATTGAGGTGGAAGATGTAGTCTGGAATGTGGTAAATGACAAATACACCATGCTTGTTGTGCGTGATACCCGCAGAATTATGGATGCGGATCTTGTTTTGCTTGCGATGGGATTTGTACATCCCGCACTTGACAATTTGCTTTCAGAGCTGGAACTGGAACTCGATCAGAGAAAAAATATCAAAGTTGACCAGAATCATTTAACAAACAGGCAAAAAGTATTTGCTGCAGGTGATTCGGTGAGTGGGGCAACTCTTGTAGTAAATGCAATTGCGTCGGGAAGGAAGGCAGCTAAAGAAATGGATTTGTTTCTAAAAAATAAATAAGATTCCCCCGTTTTCAGCTGCATGTAACTGTCGCTGTACTAAGGATTTTCTCAATAATATTACGACTGGTTTCTTCAGAGAGATTAATCAGTTCCCGTGTCTGATCAGGATTGGTCTCTCCTTTTAAAACAGTGAGTAATCCGTAAAGCCCCCCTATACTATTCAATAAATCATGGAAAAATATTCTTTCGAGAGCAATTCTTCTTTTCGATTCACTGATATCCAGCAAACCTAATTAACATGAAATCAGCATCAAAAAACAAAAAGTGTGCTATTTAATGATAAATTTGTGAATCATAACAAATTATGAGTAAAAAGAGAATCACCTATATACATATTTTTATCTGGTTGTTTGCAATTTGTGCAAATCTACCCTACTCCGCTCTGAACCACCACTCTCCGCCACTGCAGATTGTGTCAAATATTATCGCATTCTTGTACCTTATGGTGGTTTTTTATTTATTTTATCTGGTAATGGTTCCGTTTCTTGTCACGAGGAAGAGGCTTGATCTCTTTTTTATAATCTCTTTTCTTGTAGTTCTGATGATGCCATTTTTTGGCTATACAATATTATTCACCGCAAGAGCCCTTTTAGAAGGATCTTTTCATCATTTCTACCGCGATTATACATTAAAAATGCACATGAGCGGTTATTTTCCTGTACTGACTGCTGCAGTTTTTGGTTCATTTTTTGGTGTGATTATAAACTGGTTTAAAACGATGAATCAGAAAGCGGAACTTGATAAACAGAAACTGGCAATTGAACTCGAACTGATAAAAAGCAAGCTCAATCCTCATTTCCTGTTTAATACTCTGAATAATATTGATTCCCTCATTCATCAGAATCCTGATGAGGCTTCATCGGCTCTGATCAGATTATCTGAAATGATGCGATATCTTACATATGAAACAGTATCAGATGTTGTAGATCTTAAAAGGGAAATTGATTATATCCGGAATTTTATCGAACTCAATAAAATCAGAATTAAATCCCCTGAAGATATCAGATTTAAGGTAACGGGCGATCAGAATGTTATGATCCCACCGGCAATATTTATTCCCCTGGTTGAAAACGCATTCAAATTTACCAGCTTCAGGATAAAAAAGCCCTGCATTGATATAAAACTTGCCTCGGATAAAGGTACTGTTGTGTTTGATATTGCTAATTATCACGAAAATAATAACACTAAACCTGAAAAGAACTCAGGGTCGGGATTGATAAATCTCAGAAAAAGACTCGCTCTTACTTACCCCGACAATTACCAATTAATTATCGAGCCAGAGGAAACACTCTTTCATGCCAAACTCACACTCAACACAAATGCAAATTAACTGTATCGCAATAGATGATGAACCCCTGGCTCTTTCAAAACTCGAGGGTTTCATCAGCAAGGTTCCGGAATTGAGACTTATCAGGACATTTGACGATGCGGTTGAAGCTATGGGATGGCTTAAGGAAAACAGCACCGATCTGATTTTTCTCGATATTCAGATGGAACAACTGACAGGTATTCAATTTCTTGAAGCTATTGAACCATCATCAAAGGTCATTTTAACCACTGCTTATGATCAGTATGCAATAAAGGGTTTCGAACTGAATGTTACAGATTACCTTCTGAAGCCATTTTCTTTCCAGCGTTTTCTCCAGGCTATTAATAAAGCGATGGAACACTTCTCAAACAAAAAGAATCCGGAGAATGATAGTTTCATTTTCGTCAAAACAGAATACAGGTTTGAGAGAATTGATATTGATGATATCCTTTATATTGAAGGAATGAAAGATTATCTGAGAATAATCTGTACCGGAAAAAAAGTTATGACCTTGCAAAGTTTTGCTAAGATTGAGGAAAGTCTCCCGGATAAAAAATTCTGCAGGGTGCATAAATCATATATTGTAGCGATCGATAAAATAAAATCAGTTGAAAGAGGGGTTATAATAATTGCTGACCAGAGAATTCCGGTCAGCAATACTTATAAGGATATCTTCTTCTCTAAAATTAAAATGTAGTTTTTTATACCTCATCCCCCTTGCCCCCTTCTCCCAAGAGAGAAGGGGGTAACCAACTATATGACAAATTAAGGAGGCCGTCTCATAACATAATTGAGACGGCCCCTTCTTTTTAACAACAATCAATCAGTTTTTAACAAAACTCAATAAGCGCGTAGGCTAACCGGAAATGGCGCGAACTTGCAGGCTGTTTGGTGGCGCTAGGCTATGTGTTGCGGGCGGACAAACAGCCTGAAGTTATCATTTCCGGCCTCCTTTTCTTTGGTTCATTTCTTTTGGAGGGGCAAAAGAAATGAACATATATAAAAAAGAAGGTGTCTTTTTGAGACACCCTCTTTAAGGAAAGGTATACAAAGTAGAATGATTTTATTCGTTATTTGCCACAACTTTCATATCCTTTACCGTATTAATTAACCTGATTAATTCAGATCTGTAGCCGTCCTCATCCTCTCCTCTGGCAGATTTTGCAAGTTTTGAAGCACCTTCAAGCGTTGCAATACCTTTGAATTCAGAGTTCCTGAGTATCATTCCAAACTCAGAAACAGCGGCTGCAAATTTTAAATTATCTGATGCTTCATCAATTTCATTTATATGTCCTTTTACCGGTTTTTCAAGGAGCATACTTATATTGCCATCTGGTTTTTTATACCTGATCTTTATCGTAAGGTACTCATCTGATGGATTATTTTCGCTAATCTTAATGGCTCCAGACTGCTGATACTTAAGAGGATCAACAGAAGGCAGAGACTCATCGGACCCAGCGGGTACCAATTCATATAAAGCAGTTACATTATGTCCCGAGCCCATTTCACCGGCGTCTTTTTTATCATCATTGAAATCCTCATTGTTCAAAAGCCTGTTCTCATATCCGATCAGCCTGTATGATGCGACCTTCTTAGGATTAAACTCAATCTGGAATTTGACATCTTTTGCAATTGTAAAAAGTGTACCTCCGAATTCACGTACAAGTACTTTCCTTGCTTCCTGAAGATTATCTATATAAGAATAGTTCCCGTTACCCTTATCAGCAATAATCTCCATCTTATCATCCTTTACATTCCCCATTCCAAAACCAAGTACTGTGATAAAAATGCCAAGATCACGTTTACTTGTTATAAGTCTTTCAATTCCGCCATTACTAGATTCGCCTACGTTGAAATCACCGTCGGTAGCTAAAATGATCCTGTTATTTCCGCCCTTTATAAAATTATTTTCAGCTTCTGTGTAAGCCAGTTTTAAACCTTCGCCTCCAGCGGTTGATCCTCCTGCTTCAAGATTATCAATTGCTGCAAGTATTGTCTCTTTCCTGTTTCCCGGCGTAGATTCAAGTACCAGGCCTGCGGCACCTGCATAAACTACAATTGCTACTCTGTCCTGAGGTCTGAGTTCATTAACAAGCAGATTGAATGCCGATTTCAGGAGGGGAAGTTTATTAGGATCGCTCATTGAACCCGATACATCAATGAGAAATACCAGATTTGACGGAGGAAGAGATGCCTTGTCAACCGATTTGCCGCGCAGACCAATGTGCAGCAATTCGTGTCTGCTGTTCCATGGACAAACAGCCAGTTCAGTGTAAACTGAAAATGGATGCTGACCAGTTGGTTCAGGATAATCATATTTAAAGTAGTTGATCATTTCCTCAATCCTTACAGCATCTGCCGGTGGCAATTCTCCCATGTTGATGAACCTGCGGACATTCGAATATGAAGCATTATCAACATCAATTGAGAATGTCGAAAGCGGATTGTTGATAACATTTTTGAATCCATTTTCGTTAATCGAGGCATAACCTTCGGTATTAAAATTGTTGTTATACCTCTGAAATGAACGCTGAGCTGTACTTCCCATAGCAGAAGATGGTACAGATTCAAACGACTTTGAAGTCCTGTCTCGTTTAGAATAATCGTTAACAACCATTTCCTGCAAAGGTTTTACATCTTCCTGCATTTTTACATTTACAATAGTCCTGTCTCCAATTTTTTCCTCCTGGGTTTTATAACCTGCCAGTGAAAAAATGAGAATCCTTGAATTTTGTTCTGCAATAATCTTGTATGTACCGCTAAGATCAGTCAAGGCAGTACCTGAAGGAGAGGCACTTCCTTTTACTTTTACTGTTACTCCCGGAACAGGCTGTCCCTGATTATCAGTTACATTTCCTGTTATTGTTCTTGACTCTGTAAAAGCAAACATTATTGCTGCCAGGAACAAAATCGCTAAAATTGAGAAAGTGGTTTTCATAACATGATTTTTTAGTTAAACTTTTATTACAGGATGCAGGAGCTGATTAAATTTCATAAATCATCATCAAATTTTTTATTAATTAGGTTATCTTTAAGGAAGTATCTAAAGAACTTATACAGAGAGACCCGGAGAAAATTTTCTGGCCGCGTTCTTCAAAGCATGGAATGAATTTTATCAAGCGAAATAAGAGAATTCAGAAATCTGACCAGGAACTCCTCGGGGAATTCGTCCGAACCGGGGACCTTGAGGTGCTGGGTGAACTTTATTCAGATTATATGCACCTGGTATACGGAGTATGTCTGAATTACTTAAAAAACAGGGATGAGTCGAAGGATGCTGTAATGCAGATTTTTGAGAAACTTATAATCGAGATTCCGAAACACCAGATTGAGAATTTCAAAAACTGGCTGTATGTAGTGACAAAAAATTATTGTCTTATGCAATTGCGAACTGAGAAAACACTTGCAGGAAAGGCACAGGAGTGGATGAGTGAATCGATAGTTTTTATGGAAAATGCTCCTGTTTTGCATCCTATAGATGAAGATGAAACAAATATTGACAAGGAACTCGAAAAATGTATTGAAAAATTGAAGGGTGAACAAAAAGAATGCATATTGCTGTTTTATTATGAAAACAGGTGTTATAATGAGATTGCTGTAAACCTCAATCTCGATGAAAAAAAAGTAAAGAGTTATCTTCAGAATGCAAAAAGAAATCTAAAACTTTGTCTTGAAAAAAAACATGTCAGACAAGAATAAAAATAGGAAAGCCAGGTTAACGGAGTTTTTTCGTTATCACCGGAATAAATTATCAGGAGAAGAGAGAAACTCTTTTGAAAGGGAGCTTCAAAAAGATCCCTTCACGGAAGAAGCATCAGAGGGTTTCAAATCAATTCTGCCCGAATCGGCTTCCGGGGATATCTCTGATCTGGTTAAACGATTAAAGATCAGAACTAGAGAAAGACAAACGTTTGTGGTATTACGGATAGCTGCCTCAGTTGCTGTCTTAGTAGCGATTTCCTCCATATTCATTATTATTGAAAAAAATAAAACTTCAAAACAGATTGCAGTAAACACTTTCCAGCCTCCTGTACTCGAAATTGCCAGGAGCAAACCGATTACTCAATCAGATATTAATACTATTCCTTCACAAAAACAGATACTGAAAGAAAAAAGAAAATCAGATAGTCAGGAAACAAAGACTGTAAACCCTGCTGCAGGCGTAAGTGAAGAAAAGGCAAAAATTAACCCTGTCCCGGACAAAAGTGAGATTAATAATTTAAGTTCAAAATCTGCTGAGTCACTGAAAAAGGATAATCAGTCTGATCTTTTATCAGAGACAGTTGTATCGGAAATTGCTGAGGATCGTATTTCCGCACCTGCAAGTGCAGTGCCCAGGGACAGGTTATTGAAGAAAGTTGAACCTGAGAAAGATTTCTCAGGTTATATTCCTCCTCAACCTGTAAATGGAAAATCGGCATTTGACAGATATATAAAAGAGAATATACATCGTCCCGACAGTCTGACGGAACAGAGTGAAGAGGTTATATTAAGCTTCTTAGTCCGAATGGATGGACGTCTTGACAGGATTAAGATAGTCAGCAGTCCTGGTAAGCTTTTTTCAGATGAAGCTATCCGTCTCATTAAATCAGGGCCGGCATGGAAGCCGGCAGAACAATCGGGCAAACCAGTCGAGAACAGAGTTAAGTTGAAGATCGAATTCAGATAATATCCGGCAATGTAGATAACAATTATTACCTGCTGATCTTCTTAAATAGCTTAAAATCCTCTGTATTAAGATTAACTATGGAGTAGTTCTTATTTAAAGTATCTGAGTAGTACTCATTCTTAATTAATAGATATTCTCTTCCCGTTTTAAGATCCGGATCCAGACTTATGTCTTTAAATCGGCCAAGATATGCATGAAGAGCCCAATCAGTAAACATCTCAGGTTTAATATTTATAATACTCCCTCTGGGAACGACAGTGAGGATTGTATCCATATCTCGTATTTTGTTCTTATCCCGGCTGAAATGGTCAGAAAAAGTAATCGATAAAATTAATCCTGATATAAATAATCCATAGGCAATCCATTTAAACATTACGAATCCTTTTGATTCGTAATTCATTTTAATAAACAGAGAATCCAGTAATGGATAAATCATGATACTTATACCAATTGCAAAAAAGGGATAAGTAGAAAGAATGTAAAACCCACTCTGTTTCAGGCTGATCATTATAGGCAACACTCCAGTCAGACCCAGTGAAACAAAAACAAGGGATTTCCTGCTGTTATCTCTTAAAAATAGGGTTGTAGAAGTTCTTAACCATCCCCATAAAAGGAATATTATACCCAGGGCTGCCGGGAAAATTACCTCAGAGCACAGCCGTTTTACAATATCGATGCGTGAGTCAACTGTGACTACACTTTTAATACTTCCAATTACCTGGTTATTAATATATTTAAAAAGACTTTCTTTTACAACTGGGAACATTAGAATCAGTAAGAGCAAAGGAAGCAATGAAAAAATCATCAATCCGGTGCTGTCCAATATCATCCTGCCAAACGAATTTCGTTTAAGAAAAATCCATAGCAGGAAGGGAAATGTCCATGGGAAAAATGCCACAAATCCTTTGGTCAGGAATCCAAGAGTCAGCATAATACCGGACAGAACAATAAATAAATAATTTCTGCTCGCGTACCCTTTCAAATAAAACAAGATGGAAAGCGAAGTGAAAATCGTCAAAGTATTCTCGAGCAAATTATTATAAGATGACCAGAATACGGTAGGTGTAATAAGCCATAAAAACAGGGGAAGCCAACCATGCTTATAATTCAGGATCTGCCATATTTTTACAATAATAAATGCGACAATTATTACTGTAAAAATGGAGTAAGCTTTATCGACAAACCGGCTCTCTCCGAAAAATGTAAAAAAAATGCTTTGTAGACCAAATGCCAGTGGAGGATGTTCATGAAAATCAGACATGAAGGTTTCTGTAAAATGAAGATTCCAGAAAGTGCCTATGCCATTTGAAAGGTTTTTTGAAACTGCTGAATAAATCAATCCATCGAGGAACATCCCGTTGGAGAAAATGTTCTGACATACAATAATTAAAAAAACTCCTCCTACAAAAAAATAGAATGGAAGTGCTCTGTAAATTTCAGATAATCTTTTCATGTATGTTTTCAAAGTGACTTCAAATCGAAGGGAAGAAGAAATTTAAATGTACTTCCTTTACCTTCCTCACTTTCAGTCCATATTTTGCCGCCATGTTTCTCAACAAACTCCTTACATAAAAATAAACCAAGACCAGTCCCTCTCTCATTTTCCGTACCGCGGGAAGATAGATTTGCATCTATTTTGAAAAGCTTTTCCATAATATCTTTGCTCATACCGACTCCGTTATCTGATACAGATATCTCGAGATGATTTTTATAAGTGATTGCATTTACTTCAACTTTTCCGTTTTTATGTGTAAATTTAATAGCATTCGTGATAAGATTTCTCAGAATGGTCCTTATCATGTTTTTATCTGCCTCTATAGTGATTTTTTCAGGAACATTACTTTTAAGTTCAATATTTTTACCTTTTGCCATATCATCTAACATCGAGAATTCTTCCTTAATGATCTCACTGATACTAATTGGAACCGGATTGAACGAAACTTTGCCTCTCTGAGAATTTGCCCATTCCAGGAGGTTCTCAAGTAACCTGAATGTCTGAACCGATGAGATATTTATCATTGAGGCATACTTGGAAATTATTTTCTGATCATTTGATATAACTGCTTCCTGCAGCATTTCGCTGAACCCGATTATTGTATTGAAAGGATTTTTCAGATCATGAGCTATTATTGAAAAAAATTTGTCCTTCGATGCGTTGAGTTCATTTAATTCTGCAGTCTTAATTGCAACAGATTTTTCAAGAAGCAGCTTTTGTTTTTTTAATCGACGCTCACGGAAATAAAGAATGACCATGAAGATTAAAATTACTCCTGTGATCAGAATTAATTTGAACCACAATGTTTTCCACCATGGGGGCAAAATAATTATTTTAAGTGAGACCCCTTTTTCATTCCAGATACCATCGTTATTTGAGGCTTTTACCTTAAATGTATATTCGCCTGGGTTGAGGTTAGTGTACGTAACGTACCTGCGGGAAGCATTGGTATAGTTCCAGTCCTTTTCAAATCCATCCATAATATATGCATACTGATTCTTTTTAGGATGGATATAATTAATTGCAGCAAAAGAAAATGAAAATACGGACTGGTCCCAGTTTAGCTTAATTTCCTTTGCCTCGCTGATATGAGTCGGAAATTGAGCATTTTGACCATAATACTCAACTGGTTTATTGAATATCTGAAAATCAGTAATATAAACAGGAGGAATGAACTCATTATCCTTCAAGCTATCAGGAAAGAAGGAACTGAATCCGCAGTATCCTCCGAAAAACAGTTCTCCCTTACGTGTTTTTAAAAACGATTGCTGGTAGAACTGATCACCCTGTAAGCCATCCTCCTTTGAATAACTTCTGATACTTTGAATTTTAGGATTCAGCCGGCTTATGCCAAAATTACTTGAGATCCAGATATCACCGTTATTATCCTGAGTAATAGCGTGTATTCGGTTGTTTGGCAGAATATTTGTTATATCATAGGTTTTGAGGATGGTTCCGTCGGGGTTACACATGAATAATCCTTTTGTATTGCTTCCAACCCAAATATATCCTGATTTGTCTTTATAGAATGCACCTATATCATTATCCGGAAAATGAAGGATTTTAAACGATTTTGTGCGACTGTCAAAAAGATCGAGACCATTTTGAGTACAAATCCACAATTTGTTATCATTATCTTCAAAAAAGAACCAGCAATTTTTCCCGCTTATTGAACCTGGGTTTTCTGAAGAATACCGAAACCGATCGGTAACGCATTTCTTTTGAGGATCAAACAAGTCGATACCTATATTATAGATACTTATCCAAAGAACATTATTATGATCAATAAATAGATTCCATATAGTTTTGTTTGAGATACTTGAAGGATTTTTTTCATCGTGGGTGAACCTTGTAAATTTACCGGTCTTTCTGTTGTACCGGTTAAGTCCGGCATCCCAGGTACCAATCCACATATTTTGATCCTTATCTTCAGCAATACCACGAATAACATTCCCACTGATGCTAAACGGATTACGCGGGTCGTTTTTAAATATTTTGTAAGTTTCTGTTTTTGGATTATAAACGTTTAGCCCCCCCCCATCTGTGCCTATCCAGATCAAACCTTCATGATCTTCACAAAAACAAGTTGTGAAATTGTAAGACAATGATTCAGGATTATCACTGTTGTGGACATATAACTTAAATCTTTCTTTTTGGGGATTAAAGTAATTTATACCTCCTCCTGAAGTACCAATCCAGAGTATCCCTTCCCTGTCTCTGTGAAAACACCATACTCCATTATTATTTAATGACCCATCTATTGAATTATCATTCATGATATACTCAAAGGATTTGGTTACTTTATCGAACCGGTTTATTCCACCCTGGTCAACTGCAAGCAATAAATAACGATCATTTTCAGGTATTATATCAAGTATAAAATTCAGATTAGTGCCTCTGCTATCACCTTTTATACCAAAATGTTCAAATTCCGATGTTTCCGGATCATATGAAAAAAAACCGATGCCATCGGTGGCAATCCATATTTTGTCGTGCTTATCAATATACAAGCTTTTATAACTATAATAACTGAATTGAGTTGATGTGTCGTTGAATTCTTTGAACAGTCCGGTCTGAGGATCAAAACGGGTTATTCCGGGGTTCAATGAGCCAACCCATATAAACCCTTTCGAATCAACTGCAGCCATCCGCGAAGGGCGTACAGACAGACCATGTATTTGTTTTGTGAATGGATACCTGGTAAAGCTTCGGGTAGCTGGATCCCACAAATTCAGACAACATCCGTCAGTAACCACCCACAGATTTCCATTTTTATCTTCAACCAGCCCTGTAATGCAATTGCTGTTCAGACTGTTCTTATTATTACTGATATTTTTAAAATGTTCAAAATTGTCGCCTGAAGGATTATACAGATTCAACCCATCATAAGTACCAAACCATAGGTTCTTATTTCGGTCCTCATAAATGCATGTCAGTATATCACTGCTAATGGAGCCCGGGTTTTTATCATCCTTTCTGTACTTTTTAACCTGATAGCTGTCATACTTATCAAGCCCCACATCAGTACCGATCCAAAGGTAGTTTTTATTGTCTTTATAAATACACCTGATCCGGTTACTTGATAGACCTTCATTAACTGTGAGATAACCAAAGTGAGAATATTTTTTCTGGGCTGACAAACCAGAAATTTCCAGAATGAAAAATATTAAAAACACGAGATTTCTCATGAAGGATTTTTTTCTTAAGGATCAGGATTATCCGAATAATTTCTCAATAATAAAGGTATAATTTTATGAATTATATCCCTGCATTATTGCAGAAATTAGTTGCAATTATTATGTATAAGGAGTGCATAAGGAATTTCTCAGCCCATATGGCTCACATCATAAGGTATGATGAACAAAAAAACACTGCCTTTCCCGGGTTCACTTTCCGCCCAGATCTTACCACCATGGCGGGCAACAAATTCGTTACATAAAAACAATCCAAGGCCGGTACCTTTTTCATTTTCTGTACCACGGCTGGAAAGATTGGCATCAATCTTAAAAAGTTTTGCCATAGACTCTGCTGGAATACCAATACCGTTATCAGAAACCGCAATTCTCACTCCATTTTTATCGTCAGAAACATTTACTTCAATATGTCCATTTCTGTGTGTAAACTTAATGGCATTTGAGATAAGATTCCTTAAAATTGTTTTGATCATATTCTTATCTGCATATACCGATAGGTCCTGCGGGCACGAGACTTTCAATTCAATTTTTTTTGCTTCTGCCAAATCGTCCAATGTCATGAATTCTTCGTGGATGAGTTCAAACAAGTTAACCTGTCCGGGGTTGAAACTGATTTTCCCTCTCTGTGAATTTGCCCATTCAAGAAGATTCTCGAGCAATCTATATGTCTGCGAGGCAGAAGAATTAATCATTCCGGCAATTTGACGCGATTTCTCACAGTTTTCCGGACTAATTTCTTCATTAAGAATTTCGCTGAAACCGATTATCGTGTTGAAAGGGTTTTTAAGATCATGAGCAATGATTGAAAAGAATTTGTCCTTTGAGGCATTCAGCTCTTTAAGTTCAGCAGTTTTAATTGCAACCATTTTTTCAAGTAAGATCTTCTGATTTTCTAACTGTCTGACACGGTAAAGGTAAACTGAAAAGAGCATTAAGGACACTGTAGCAACAAGTATCAATTTAAACCACCAGGTCCGCCACCAGGGGGGAAGTATGGTTATCACTATAGAGGACCCTGTTTCATTCCAGAAACCATCATTATTTGAACCCTTTACACGAAAAACATAGTTTCCGGGGTTTAAGTTTGTGTAAGTTACCTCTCCTTTATTACCGGAATAGATCCAGTCCTTGTCAAAATGCTCCAACATATAAGCATATTGATTTTTCTCCGGTGCTGAGAAATCCATTACGGCAAAATTGAATGTCAGCACAGAAAGGTTATAAGACAAAGTCAGCGATTTAGTTTCTGTGATGTTCTTTGATAATGGGGAACCCGGACCTGGTTTCACAGCCTTGTTAAATATCTTCAGATCAGTAATTAGTACATCGGGAATAATTTTGTTTTCAGTAATTTTTTCGGGATGTACAATATTGAATCCCTTTGTACCGCCCATCAGCAAATCGCCTCCTCTTGTTTTTAGGATGCTCCTTTCATTGAATTCATTGCCCTGAAATCCATCGGCCCTGGTAAAATTTTTAAATTTCCCATGTTTATAATCAAACCTGCATACGCCATTGCCGGTTGTAACCCATAGCAAGCCCTGGTTATCAAAAATAAGGCCTTTTATGAAGTTGTCGGGCAATCCATCTTTTATAAAATAACGGGTTACATATCCTGTCATCGGATTTAGCCTGTTAAGCCCGTGGGGAGTTCCGATCCATATGCATGAATCACTCTCAGCCAGGAAATCGGTTACCCTGGGAAAACTCAGACTGTGTACATTCTTAGGATCCGATGAATACGTAACAAATTTATTTTCATCGGGTGAAAATATCTGAAAATTTTCTGCGTTCGCAATCAGCAGACGACCTCCTGAGAACTTAGAAATTTTCAGTATCATCTTATTTCCTATACCGCTATTTTGCGGCAGGTAATCAGTAAATTTCTTCTCATTTATCTGATAATGAATTAAACCATGTATATAACTGCCCAGCCACAGGTCGTTATGATAGCCTTCTTCAACAGCATGAATATTATCGTCCGGAATCCCGCTGTTATTCATAGTCAGAGCCGTAAATTTCCCCGCCTCAATATCAAATTTAACCAGTCCTCCTTCCCATGTTCCGATCCAGAATAGCCCGGGCGAATACTTTTGAAAGCAAAGTATTACGTTACTGCTTATTGATGAGTTACTAAGGTTATAGCGGCAAAAACGCTCCGTCTTTCGGTCAAAAAGATTCAGACCGCCACCATCGGTTCCAACCCAGATGAGGCCTGCCGTGTCTTCTGAAAAACAAGTTACTGTATTATGACTAAGACTCAAAGGAGCTCCGGGAATACTTTTATATGTCAAAATTGCGTCGCAGTTGTGTAAAACAATATTGATCCCTCCGGTAAAGGTGCCAATCCATAGATTTCCTGTTTTGTCCTGGTATATAGATTCAACTGCATTATTGCTTAAACTCTGAGGATCGTAATCATCCTTTAAGTAATGCCAGAAATTTTGTTTTTCCTTATTGAATAAATTAAGTCCGCCATTATCAGTTCCTATCCATAAATTCCCCAAATCATCAACAAAAAGGGTTAATATATAATTTATTGAAAGACTATTCTTATCATGCGGATTATGACTATAGTGTGTCAGCTTTTCGCTTCCTGGTTTCAGATTGTTTTTCAGACAGTAAAGCCCATCAGTACTTCCAAACCAGACATTACCATCCAGATCTTCAGCTATATTGAGAAAAACAGTATTTAACAGGTTGTTACCTGAATCATCCATTGAAATATGTCTGAATGTTCCTGATTCCTTTTCAAACAGATTCAATCCTCCTCTGGTTGCAGCCCATATTCTGCCTCTTTTATCCTCTAAAACATTCTCAACATCGTCATTACTGATACCAGCCGGATTATTGATGTTGTGTAAATACTGCGTAATCCTGTTTTTCTGACGGTCAAAATATATTAGTCCTGCATCAGTGGCAAGCCATAAGTTTCCATCAGCATCCTCTGTTATTTTCCAGACAGTAAAACTTAAACCATATAATGGAGATGATCTGGTCCACACATAATTCAGGAAACGATCATTATCCCTGTCGTACATACATAGACCATTCTCAGTCCCGATGAATAAATTCTTGTTATGGTCCTCAAATAATGTCCTTATAACATTGTCAGCCAGACTTGCAGAATCTCCCTGAATATTTTTGTACACAACAAAATTAACTCCATCGTACCTGTTCAACCCGTCAGGTGTGGCTATCCACATCAATCCTTTATAATCCTGAATAGTGCATAAAACTACTGACGAAGAGAGTCCGTTATCGGTTGTCAGATATTTAAACTCCAGACGTTTCGGTTGAGCGTCCACAGCTGGCTGGTACGCTAAGAAAAGAAAAAGAGATTGAATAATCAAAATTAAGATCCGCTGTTTCTTCAAATTATAGAATTTAGGTAAACCAAAGATATATAATAATAGTTACGATTATTAAACCCTTTCCTAAAACTGATTATTTTTGCATATCAACATAGTGAAGTTGCAACCCATGAAAATAAGCATATATAAGATAACTTTACTTTTTCTCATTCTGGCCGGATCAACTTCCATTCTGACGGGCCAGCAGGTTGATTCATTATCCTTTAGCATTACTCCACGTCAAAGCTTCTATTCATTCGAGAATAAGGGTGAATTTCTACTGTATATTCCAATCTCGCTTTCAAAAAATCATTTGTCTGTTACATTAAAAAAAGGTGATCAGGTTATTGCTTCGTGGAATGGAGTAGCCGGAACTAATATCCTGAGATTACCATTCTCCATTGACCTTAAACCATCTGTATATAAGATAGATGCCATAATAAATACTGCAGTTAATCCGAAAATAACTTATACTTCTGAAACGGAACTTGTCATTCTTCCCTATAAATCAAATGAAGTAAAAACTGACAGATATACAGGAGGACTGATAGTTAATAAATTACCTTTTTTCCCATTTGGGTTCTATTGTTACTCTCCAGTTTTTCCATCGCTGCCGGAAGAAGAAGTTGTAAAGGGATTTAACCTGATATCTCCATATCAAAAAATTGCCCCTGAGAATCTGGCTGAAAGAAAGGCCTATATGGATCGCTGCGCTGAAATCGGGATGAAAGTACATTATAATCTTCTTTCAGTTTCAGGAGGAGGCGGTGTCGGATCGAAGATTGAAGGCCTCAGTGATAAGGAGAAAAGAGAAAGACTTATTGAAGAAATAAAAACTTTCAGAGATCATCCGGCGTTACTTGGCTGGTATATCTCTGATGAGCCAAACGGCATTTCGACAACTCCTTCACAGATGGAAGAGATTTATAAAACTGTTAAGGAAAATGATCCATGGCATCCGGTTTCTATCGTATTTATGGCACCATTTCTTTCTGCAAAAAAGTACATTGATGCCCTGGATATTGTAATGGCTGATCCGTATCCTATACCCGATAATCCGGTAACCATACCCGGAGACGTCGCATTCAAGCTGAATGCAGAATTTAAAAGCAAAATCCCTTTCTGGATTATACCGCAGTCATTTGGAGGAGGAGAATTATGGGGCCGCGAACCTACTATCCAGGAAATAAGATCGATGACCTGGCAGTCTATTATCAACGGGGCTACCGGAATTCAGTATTTCGTAAGACAAGGCTTAAATTACTTTCCAAAATCAGTAGCAACATGGAGTGAGTGCGGCAGGATGGCTGTAGAGGTTGCTGAATTAACACCCTGGCTTCTTTCTGATGAAGAAACACTACCTGTTACATCAACCTCAAAGAACATATTAGTTACTTCAAGGATTCATAATGGACAACTCGCAATTATGGCCGTAAATAAGGTCAATGAACCCGTAGGTACAACATTCAGAGTAAAAGGATTACAAAGCGGAAAAGCCAGAGTATTGTTTGAGAACCGGCTAATTTCATTTTATGGAGGCATAATTTCCGATCAGCTTTCAGCTTTGGGATCACAGGTTTATCTCATCGATATTTTGCCCAATAAAAAAGAAGAGGAAAGCATAAATTCCAATATGATAAAAGATGGTGGATTTGAGGATCTTTCAGGGCCCGGGTTACCCTCAGCATGCTATGCCAGGCCGGGAGGTGACCGTGGAGCGACTTATTTTCTCGATACTAGAGACTATGTTGAAGGCAGGCATTCCCTCAGGATTATCACACCACAGGAGAATAAAAGTCTGGCCATCAGGTTTTTTCCCATTTCAGTCAGAGCCGGTGCATCGTATACAATTTCTCTATGGGCAAAATCGGATCCCGAACGGAAATTTTCAATTGCAACAAATTCAGAAAATGATCGTCTATTAAATAAAGAAGAAATGCCCCAGTATGTTGAGATTTTACTTGGTGAATTCGGAAGGGCAAGATTTATTCCAGACAATGCATGGAGACAATATATGACCTTCGTAACTATTCCAAAAGACACATTGGCCAGGATTAAAACAAATCTGATCCTTAAAATGCCCGGACAGGGTGTCGCATGGTTTGATAATGTAAAGGTGACGGAGGATAAATAGAGGTTAAGGTTAAGGTTAAGGTTGAGTTTGAGGTTGAGGTTGAGAAGAGCATGGAGCGTGGGGCAAAAGGAATAATACTTATTGTTAATCTCCGGTTAATGCACAATTTATTTTATGTACATCAATTATTTTAATTTACTTTTATATTAGAACTACAATTATTCCTTTTCATGTTTAAAAACCTTATCAAAACAGCATTCAGACATATCCTGAAACATCCTGGATATAGTTTCATGAATATTCTTGGACTTACCCTTGGTATAACAAGTGCCATCTTTCTCATTATCTATGTATCGGACGAAATGAGCTATGACCGGTATCATGAGAAAGCCAACAGAATCTATCGTGTTTCTTCTACAATAAAGGAACCCGACGATCAGTTCACATGGATTGTTGCTCAAATACCTTTCGGCCCACAGGTAGCGCATGATTATCCTGAAGTCGAGTCGGTAGTAAGATTTATTCCCATGAACCGTGCTCTGTATAAATATCAGGATAAAGAGTTTAATGAAGAAAATTTTTTCTACGTCGATTCAACAATGTTCGACATTTTTTCATATAAGGTACTGAAAGGTGAGGTGAAATCAGCACTGCTCGCTCCAAAAAAGATCATCCTGACAGAAAAAATCGCGAATAAATATTTTGGAAAATCTGATCCGATTGGCAAAACACTTACAACAGGAACAGACGCATATGAGGTTACAGCTGTAATTCAGGATGTTCCTACTAATTCTCATTTCCGATTTGATGCTCTTACAGCAAGGAATAATCTTCCGAAAAACATCGGAAGTTGGGGTAATTTTGGTGTATTTACCTATTTACTTCTGCCAGAGAAAACTGATGTAAAAGCATTCGAAAAGAAACTTGGAGGCATGTACGATGCATACATGAAAACAATATTCGAATCTTTAAAGATTACTATCAAATATAATCTCGAACCGCTTACAAGAATTCATCTCTATTCAACGAATCCCGGTGAACCTGAACCAACAGGAAGTGTCACATATGTATACATCTTTGCTATTGTAGCAATATTCCTGGTGCTTATTGCGGCAATGAATTATATGAATCTGGCCACTGCCCGATCGACCAGACGTGCTCGTGAAGTCGGATTGAGAAAAGTTGTCGGCTCGCGCCGGAGTCCGCTTGTTCTGCAGTTTTTATCGGAGTCAGTAGTTTTTACGGTCATTTCTCTGATTATCAGCATCATATTGATAATCATATTATTGCCTAAGTTTAATACACTCGCAGCCAAGTCATTCACTCTTGGTATTCTTCACAGCCCGGCTGTACTTCTTAGCTTATTTGCTGTTGTAATTGTAGTTGGAATCTTTGGAGGAAGCTACCCTGCATTCTTCCTGTCGCGATTCAGCCCGGTTACAGTTCTTAAGGGTGAGATTACACAAGGATCAGCAGGCAGTCTGTTCAGAAAAATTTTGGTAATCATACAGTTTTCAGTTTCTGTAATTATGATCATCTGTACACTGGTTGTCTTCCGGCAGCTGAAATTTCTTAAAACAATGGATCCGGGATTTGATCAGAAAAATGTAATTGAACTACAACTAAATGGAAATATGGACCGGAAATATCCTGTTTTGAAACAGGTTCTTCGCGAAGATCCTAACATTAAATATGTTACTTCTACAAATACTGCAGTTGGCGCTGGTTCAGGGAAAGTAGTATTCCAGGTAGAAACAGACCAGGGAATGTCAAACCGGACCATTAATTTTGCTATCGTGGACCATGACTTTATAGAAACCCTGGGCATTAAAATGGTCAGTGGAAGAAATTTTCAGGAAGATATGCCTTCTGATACACTTACCGGTGTTGTGGTTAACGAAACATTTGTGAAAAGGATGAGTTGGACTGAACCACTCGGCAAAAAAGTTACATTAGGGCAAGCGGGCTCTTACTTCATAAATGGAAGAGTAATTGGTGTCATGAAGGATTATCACCAGACAGGAATGTATAATGGCATTCAATCGCTTCTTCTGGTATACCATCCCAGAAACACCAACATTGTTTACATAAAACTCAGTGGTCTTGAAAATACTAAAACCCTTAGTTTTATAGAAAATAAATGGAAGGAAATGTTTCCCGATCAGCCATTCGTTTACCAATATCTTACAGAAAGGTTTAATGGACAATTTCGCGCTGATGAGAAACGCGGAATGATCTTCACGATCTTCACGATACTTGCTATTTTGATCGCATGTCTTGGGTTATTCGGCCTCGCGTCATATATGGTTGAGCAACGGACTAAAGAGATTGGGATCAGAAAAGTGTTCGGTGCAAATGAATCGATTATTCTGAGATTAATTACCAGGGATTTTCTTATTCTCGTTACAATTGGAATTGTAATAGCAACTCCAATTGCTTATTTTCTAATGCACAACTGGTTAAAAAATTATGTTAACAGGTCTAACATAGGACCTGCACTTTTAATTCTTGCTGCTTTACTGACAATATTAATAACATTTGCGACAATTAGCTATAAGGCATACCAGGCATCTGTAATGAATCCTGCGAGATCGTTGAAGACTGAATAAGATAATTTACCTTATTCAACACTTTTAAAAAAGTAAAAATCTTTTAAATGAAGAAGAATATTTTCCTTATCTCAATTTGCTTATCTATCTTATTTTCCAGTTGCGGGAAGCAGTCCAATTCAAACTACAAAAGCAATCCCAACCCATTATACAAAAATGCGTACATCAGGCTTCCTCTCGGAACTGTTAAACCTGCAGGCTGGCTGAAGTCGCAGCTGGAGAATCAGGCATCGGGACTTACTGGTAATCTTGATGATTTCTGGCCCGACCTGGTTAACTCTTCCTGGAAAGGCGGAAATGGTGAAGCCTGGGAAAGAGGACCATATTATCTCGATGGTCTGGTTCCTCTCGCGTATCTTCTTAATGATGAGCATCTGATCAGTAAGGTTAAAATATGGGTCGAACCAATACTTGCAAGCAGCAGGGATAGCGGATGGTATGGTCCTGAAAAAAACAAAGACCGGTGGCCGCTTGCAGTAGCAAATAAAGTCCTGATGCAGTATTATGAAGGCTCAGGTGATAAACGGGCATTGAACGTCCTGACTAAATACTTCAGGTATCTGCATGATACAAAACCTGATTGGCCAGATAAGGAATGGAGAGGTGTCCGAGCAATGGAAAACGCAGTTGTCGGATATTGGCTCTTCAGACAAACAGGAGAGCCTTGGATTCTTGAGACCATAAGCTCGATACAGAAAAACAGTTCCGACTGGACAAGCTATTATGAAAAATTTCCATGGGATTCAGCCGCTTCAGCAGATAAAAAAATCCCTTTTAACTGGGGACCGGAAGGTCTTACAGCACACGTTGTGAATAATGCCATGGCCATTAAATATCCAGGGTTATGGTTTCAACAATCAAAAGATGAAAGATTTAAAAAGGCAGTTTTTGCTGGAATTGAAAAATATGATCGCAATCATGGACAACCAGGAGGAAGATTCTCAGGAGATGAGCACCTTTCCGGGAAAAATCCAGGTCAGGGAAGCGAATTATGTTCTGTTGTGGAATATATGTTCTCGCTTGAAGAGCTTTATGAGATTTTCGGAAATAACACCCTCGCAGACAGAATTGAACTGCTTACATATAACTCATTGCCCGGCACGACTACACCTGATATGTGGTCACATCAATATGACCAGCAGGCAAACCAGGTAATTGTAAGCGGAGCAAAACGTGACTGGACAAGCAACGGGGACTATTCCAATATTTACGGTCTCATGCCAAACTTTGCATGCTGCCTGGCAAATATGCATCAGGGATGGCCGAAATTTGTTGAGAGTATGTGGATGGCAACTAATGATAATGGTCTTGCATTAGTTGCATACGGTCCATCGGTGGTGAAAGCTCGTGTTGCTAACAATAAAGAAGTAACAATCTCAGAGGAAACAGATTATCCTTTTAAGGGATCGGTAAAACTTACGATTATCACTGAAAAAGCTGTCAGGTTTCCGATTGAACTGAGAATCCCGGAATGGGCCGATTCAGTAACAATAAAACTTAAAGGCAAAACAATTAAGCTGAAAAACATTACATCATACAAGCTTGATGAGAGATGGAGAAATGGTGATCAGATAGTTGTGGAGTTACCAATGCAACTGAGGGTAAAGAAAGAATATAACAAATCTGTTGCTCTCCTGAGAGGTCCTCTCTATTATTCATTACGCATCGATAAAGGTTATAAAAGCATTAAAATAAATTATGATAATTTTAGCTACAAAGGAAGCGTAGATTGGGAAATTGATCCAAAGAGTGCATGGAATTACGGGTTACTAATTAGTACTTCGAATATTATGCGTGGTGTAACGGTGACAGAAAATCCGGTTACTAAATATCCATTTTCGGATAAAGGTGATATGGTCTGGTCTGCCGATTCAGGAAAGTATGTTATATGGATGCAGGATGCACCAGTAGTAATTAAAGCAAGAGGGATGAAAATTCCGGAATGGATAATGAAGGATAATTCTGCGGATGTTCCTCCGCTCAGTCCGGTTAAACCGGAAGGCGATGCTGAGGTAATTACGTTGGTACCTTATGGGTGTGCAAGATTAAGAATAACAGAGTTTCCGGTTATAGATGTTGTTCTTATGCAGGATGTTATGCGGTCCGCAAAATAACCCCCCATCTCTCAGATTAATAAGTTTTTTTAGGAATATAGAATGGTTGAATTGGGATCTATCTTCCATCGGCTGGCGGACATATACAAACCACATCCTATTAATAAGACATAGACTAAACCCCCGGAGATCCCTCGCTAACGCTCGGGATGACAGATCATTGGGGCACAAGAGGAAGAAGGAAGGAGCATAGAATTGGGTGCGCAATTCAATGCTCCTTCCTTCTTCCAACCACACAAACCACGTTAAATGTCATCCCGAACGAAGTGAGTGATCTCCTTCTCATCAAATCGGAGCTGTCTTAACTTCAAGCCATAATCTTTCTTCTTCTGATAGATATGGACTTATTTTTTCGTACACTTCAGCATGATATAAATTAAGCCAGTCAATCTCTCTTTGATCAAGTAAAGAGATGTCAATCAGAGATTTATCAATATAGCAGAGAGAGACTGTTTCAAATTTTAAAAACTTCCCTGATTCACTTTCAGAATCTTCCGAACAAAGTATCAGGTTTTCAATCCTGATACCATACTCGCTTTTCCTGTAGATTGCAGGTTCATTTGAAATAAGCATACCGGGTTGAATAGCTGTTTTGGAGTCGGATCCGGTTGCCGGACTTATACTCGGTGGTCCTTCATGGACATTCAGGCAAAAACCAACACCATGACCTGTTCCATGGCCGTAATTCAGACCCTCTTCCCAAAGCGGTTTTCTGGCCAGAATGTCTAGTTGAGAACCCCTTGTCCCGTCCGGAAATTTCGCAAGTGCCAGGTTTATGTGTCCTTTGAGCACAAATGAAAAATCTTGTTTCTGTTTTTCATAAGGTTTTCCTAAAGAAATTGTTCTGGTAATATCAGTGGTCCCGTTAAGATATTGTCCCCCCGAGTCTATAAGCAGGATCCCCTTTTCTATTATGTAATCTGATTCCTCTGAAGCTGAATAATGAGGCAATGCACCATGTTCATTAAAGGCTACAATTGTAGAAAAACTAGGTTTGAGATAATTTTCATTTTCTTGTCTAAAATGGTCAAGTTTTAAACCCAATGAGACTTCTGATACAGTATCTGAATTTTTGTCGAGCCAATAGAAAAATTTAGTCAGGGCCACACCATCCTTTATCATAACTTCCCTGATATTGTCAATCTCGACTTTATTCTTTATTGCTTTTAACCGTGTTGGGATGGTTACGTCTTCAATAATATTCATCTCCGAAGGGATGGCTTTGAAAAGATTTGAGGATGTTGTTGCCGGATTGAGCAGAAGTGTTGAATCTTTCGGTAATGTTGATATTATTCCCGCAGTTTCTTCGTAAGGTAAAATCGTAATATCAAGTTTGTCAAATTCTGATGCGAGTTTTAAGGGAATTTTGCTTTCATCAGCAAACAGCAGAATTTGTTCTTCAGCAACAACCGCGAAGGATATCAGCAAAGGACTGTATTTAATGTCGTTTCCTCTTATATTAAGCAGCCACATGATATCATCAATTGAAGTAAGAAGATGATAATCAATGTTTCTAGTTCTCATTTCATATCTGACTTCTTCAATTTTATCTGAACGTTCCTTACCGCAATATTCTGTTAAGTGATCAAATGCTAAAGAATAAGGCATAGCCGGACGGTCTGACCACAGGTCAGAAACAAGATCACAATTCATATCAAATGATACATGTTTGTATTCGAGTGATTTTTCAAATTCCCGGACAGTTTCAATTGAAAAAATGCGGTCATCTATCCCAATTCTGCTTCCATCGGTGATCGTTTCTGCAATCCATGATATGAAATCATGCTTCAGGGTACTGGAAGGATTTAAAAGTACAAAACCTGAATCATGGAGCTGGTTTTCAGCCTGTATATAGTATCTCGAGTCGGTCCATAATCCTGCAATTGAGTCAGTTACTACAACTGTACCGGAAGATCCGGTAAAACCTGTCAGCCAGGAAATTATACGCCAATGATCAGGAACATATTCGCCGAGATGGGGATCTGTTGAAGGAATTATATAGACATCAACACTATTTGATTTCATTGCTTCCCTGAGAGAAGAAAGCTTTTCAGAACTTAAGTTCATTGTTATATGATAATAAATAATGGATGTATTATAAGCTTTTGACCTCATTTACCAGGCTCTGAAGAGTGCTTTTAGCATCACCAAACAGCATTTTGGTTTTGTCGTTATAAAAAAGCATATTCTCAATAGCAGCATATCCTTTCCCCATACCGCGTTTCATGACAATTATGTTCCTGGCATCACGTGCTTTTATTATTGGCATGCCGTAAATCGGACTGGAAGGATCATCTTCAGCTGCCGGGTTGACAACATCGTTTGCACCAATAACAACAAGGATATCAGTATTCGGAAGATCAGGATTTATCTCGTCACTCTCAATAAGCTGTTCATAAGGTACATCAGCTTCAGCCAGCAACACATTCATATGTCCCGGCATCCTTCCGGCAACAGGATGGATAGCATATTTAACTTCCACTCCTTTTTCTTCAAGGAGCTTATCCAGTTCATGGCAAATATGCTGGGCCTGAGCAACTGCCAGTCCGTACCCGGGAACAATTACTACCTTCTTTGAATAACTTAAAAGAACAGCAGCATCTGATATTGATATCTCCTTAACCGACCCCAAAATCTCTTCACTGTTTACCTTTCCGCCGCCGCCAAACACTCCTATAATCACGTTAAGCAATGACCTGTTCATTGCCCGGCACATCAGAATTGTCAGAATGGTCCCTGCTGACCCAACGAGGATCCCTCCCGTAAGCATAGCCTGATTATTATACAGAAAACCTCCCATTGAGGCTGCTACCCCTGTGAATGAGTTCAACAAAGAGATGACCACAGGCATATCTGCCCCTCCTATTGGCATTACGAAAAGAACTCCATAAATCACAGCTATTGCGAACATTATATATATTAATGGAGTAAGTTCACTGCTGGCCTGCACATGCCGGGTCATTATATAAACAATAAATCCGATAAGTATAGCCAGGACAGTAAGATTAACATATTTCATCGCTTTTATCCGCATGTCACCTATCCATCCATCGAGCTTGCCAAAGGCGATCATACTCCCGGTCCATGAAATAGTGCCAATCATAAGTCCAAGCAGAATAGCAAGTACCTGGCCATTCGCCATTCCGCTTTTTGCTATTAATTCCGGATTCACATGCTGAAATTCGACCATCGAGATCAGAGCAGCAGCTGCACCACCCATCCCGTTAAAAAATGAAACAAGCTGTGGCATAGCCGTCATCTTGACACGTTTAGCTATTATCCATCCTATGGCAGTCCCTATTCCAATTGCCACTAAAATGTATCCTATGTTTCCTATTGGCTTTCCATCTCTTTGATGAAATAATATTGTTGCGACAATTGCAAGGCCCATACCAATTGCTGCCAGAGTGTTGCCACGGCGTGCTGTAAGCGGGTGACTAAGCATTTTTAAACCAAGAATGAAGAATACTGATGCAATAATATAGGTTATCTCCAGAATTGGAATCCCTGTTGTTTGAGCAAACTGGTTCATAAGAATTGTTTTTAACTCAGGTTACTTCTTCTTCTTAAACATCTCAAGCATCCTGTCGGTTACCACAAATCCCCCGACAACATTCAGGGTTCCCAATACCACAGCCACAAATCCAAGGATCATTGAACTTGTTGTTTCAGCATGACCTATTACAATTATTGCACCGATAATTACCACGCCATGGATTGCATTGGCACCTGACATTAAAGGAGTATGGAGAATCGCCGGAACATGACTTATGACCTCGATACCCAGAAATATGGAAAGGATAACAATAAATATAATCTCCCTGTGTAACAGGATAAAATTTAGAATTTTTTCCATGAGGATTCTTAATTAATATTTAAAATTTGCTTAACTCTCTGACTTATATACGCTTTACCATGAACTGCAGTTGTTACCTTAATAATATCATCATCCAGATTCAGAATCAATTTACCATCCTTATCTATCATTATTTTCAGCAGGTTAATTATATTACTTCCGAACATTTTACTTGCATCGGAGGGCATAGCCGAAGGAAAGTCGGTTTTTCCTATGATTTGTATTCCATTTACAATTATGTTACGCCCATTCTCAGTCAATTCACAATTACCGCCTGAAGAGGCTGCAAGATCAACAATAACCGAACCTGGTCGCATTGAATAAACTGTATCTTTCACAATAAGTACTGGTGCTTTTCTGCCGGGAATCTGTGCAGTTGCGATTACTACATCTGAAGCTATGGCTCGTTTCTGGATAAGATCCTGCTGCTTTTTTTTAAAATCTTCTGTTTGTTCTACAGCGTATCCACCTGCTGAAGCATCCTCTTTTGCACCTTCAACCTCAATAAATTTTCCTCCAAGACTTTTTACTTCCTCTTTTACTGCTGACCTGACATCAAATACCTCAACCACAGCTCCTAATTTCCTGGCTATTGCCAGCGCCTGTAATCCGGCTACTCCGGCTCCTAAGACAAGTACACGTGACGGTTTAATTGTTCCGGCAGCAGACATAAACATCGGGAAAAATCTAGGTAGAAGTGATGCAGCCTCAAGCACAGCTTTGTAACCGGCAACCGTTGCCATAGACGACAGAATATCCATTGACTGTGCCCGGGTGGTCCGGGGTATAAGATCGAGTGCAAGAACAGATAAACCGTGAAGCCGGGCTTTTTCGAGCCATTCGCTGTTCACAACAGGATTGAGCACAGAACATAATACCTGACCTTCCGTGAAAGAATTAATATTATCCTCAACAGGGGGATTAACAGTGATCAACAATTCAGCTCCCGAAATAACCTCCTTACGTTCGGCTAATTGAGCGCCTGCAGTAAGATAGGCTGAATCAGCAGCAAATGCGCGCGCTCCTGCATTTAATTCCATTATTACATCGATACTCATCTTTTTCAGAGTTGCCACTTCCGCTGGAAGTAGAGCTACCCTGTTTTCAGATTCCGATTCCTTAAGGACGCCTACAATCATAATTTAAATTTTGATCTGTTTAAATATGATAAAAATTTCATTACCAAATTAGTAAACAATAATTTATCATAAAAACATGGTCGATTAAATTATAGTCAATATTTAATTTTAATCAAAGAAACTTCAAGTATCAACGTTTCCCCGGGTGATATTACAAACCGTTTCTGACCCTTGATCTCTTTTCCATAATAGGCTGATTTTATCCCATAACCAAGTTCAGGTGGAATTACCAGGAGTCTGGTTTCCCCGGACTTCATTTCTTTTAATGCCTCATCAACACCCTTTATCAGTCCATCTTTTCCAATAACATGAGAAAAAACTATGGGTTTGCTTCCTGGTACCGGGTTACCGCCTTCTGCCGAACTTACGAAACTCAGACCACTTACCAGTCTTCCTTTATACATTACATCAGCTATTGATCCATATAAAGGTGCATTTCCTTTTCCCTGTACAAGGATTTTGTACTTCATACTGTCAGGTAAGATTATCAGACCGGAATAATTCATTGAGATAAACTTTCTGGTTTCTGATTTTTTCAATTCCATTTCAGAATTAACTTTCTTCCATTGATTATCTAACAGATTTTTAAAAGTTTCGTCATCTACAATAAACTTTTCAGCTTCAGGTCCTGATCGGATAATAGTGATCGAAAAAGTTGTATCACCCTGTTCGATCTTATTAACTATATCCATTCCATCTGTCACCTCACCGAAGAGAGTATAATTACCATCAAGGT
Source organism: Bacteroidales bacterium (assembly GCA_003141895.1). GTDB lineage: Bacteria > Bacteroidota > Bacteroidia > Bacteroidales > VadinHA17 > LD21. The sequence continues at coordinate 101,451 of PLNT01000009.1, forward strand.
ATGACCTGTCACCAAGTGTAATATAATATTCACAAGTATTTGTATTCGGACCGTCATTAGCCATCCCTATCATTCCGGCTTTATTATGACTCAGGTCGCTTATCTCATTCGGAATTTCATAACCTGTTGAACTCCTTTCAAAATTTGCAGGATCTTTCACAATTGATGGTTCACCACCCTGGATAACATGTCCTTTAACAACTCTGTGCCATATAGATCCTTTAAAAAATGGTGTTCCGGGCGGATAAGATGAATTTGAAATTGTTCCTTCTGCCAGTCCTATAAAATTAGCCACTGTCATCGGCGCTTTTTTATAGTCAAGCGTCACAGAAAACCTTCCCTTATTTGTATTAAAATCAGCATAAATACCATCAGTCATAAAATTACCTTCTAAAATTGAATCCGGTCTGTCAGTATGTTGAGTAAGCTGCCCGTTTACAACGCTAATCTTTAAGCTTGAAAGTAAAACGATGCAAATTACAAATTGAAAGAAATGTAATCTTCTCATGAATAATTATTTAGATATGAGGTTATATTAAAAAGAAAAACAAAAATAGGAATTTTTAACCTGAATTCATCCGGGCGCAGATGGCCCCCTTAAAATTGACATTCTTTTTCTTATTTTTACATACTAAATGAAGGGAATGGGGATAAATGAAGGGACTGAGGTCGATGCCAGACCGGTAAAGGAACCTGGTTGGTTAAAACTGGATAATGCTGCCAAATTGTTTCCGGCAATAATGTCAGGAGAGCTGACTTCCGTATTCAGAATAACAGTCTGTCTTAAGAAACCTGTTAAATTCTCAGATATCCAAAAAGCAGTTGAGATTACTTCAGGACGTTTTCCCTATTTCAGCGTTTCTCTTGGAAGCGGATTATTCTGGCATTATCTTGAATACAATCATAAACTACCGCGGATTCAGACTGAAGAAAAAATTCCCTGTACCGCTTTCGCAGCCAGAAGGAAAGATGAGCCTCTTTACCGGATACTGGTAAAAGAAAACAGGATCTCAGTCGAGTTTATGCATATTCTGACTGATGGCGGCGGCGCTTTCGAATATCTTAAATCACTCCTCTACTCTTATTTCAAATTAAACGGAAGCATCATACACTCATCAGAAGGAATAATTATACCTGAAAGTCCGATAACTGATGGCGAAATTGAAGACGGATATCAAAGATTCTTCAGGAAAAAGATTCCACCACCCGGAAAACTGACTAAAGCCTGGCATCTGCCATATACGCTCAATGAAAAACCACGTTTGAAAATAATCCGTTCAGAAATCGCACTGGATAAACTGCTTGAGATTGCACGAAAGAATAATGTATCAGTTACAGAATATCTTGTTTCTGTTTATATATACTCACTGCAGAAGATATATCTGGAAGAGAAGGAAAACGTAAAGAAACAAAAACGGGGAGTGCTGCGAATTGAAGTACCGGTGAACCTTCGGAAAAAATTACCAAGTATAACAATGCGTAATTTTTCTCTCTTTGTACTGCCTGAAATTGACCTGCGGCTAGGGGTCTATTCTTTTGAAGAGATCCTGATGATCGTTAAGTTTCAACTTCAAACCGGTGCAGATTTAAAACAGCTTACACGTTTTTTATCTCAGAATGTTGGCCATGAAAAAAGTCCATTGGTCAGATTCCTCCCGTTATTCATTAAAACTCTTGCCATATCGGCTGTTTACCGGCGACTTGGATCAAATCAATGCTCAGGCATCCTGACAAATCTTGGAGCAGTTAAATTACCGGAAGAAATGGCAGAACTTATCGAATCATTTGAACTTGTCCCGACACCTCCGAATACCCATGTTAAGATAACCGGCGCAATGGTAACCTTCGGCAATAAGCTAAGTTTGGTTTTTGGCAACATATCTGCCTCAACACGTTTTGAAATGCATTATTTAAAACATCTTACCGAATCGGGTATTCCGGTTAAAATTCTAAATAATAAGAAAAGATTAAGCGAATGAGCTATTGTCTAAACTGCGGAGTAGAACTTGATGAGGATGTGATATCCTGTCCTCTTTGCGGGTTTAATATCGGGGAGAAAAACGAATCCAAATCTGCAGATAAATCAGAACACTATCCATCTGATATTATCTTAGTCCATAAAAAGGAAACAAGAAGACATATCTGGGAGCTTTCGATGATAATATCATTTTCCGGTTTGGCTGTCTGTACAATAGTTGATTTTGTTATATTCAAAAACCTTTCATGGTCACTCTATGCTGATACCTCTATCCTGGTAGCATGGATTTGTCTTACGCTGATTTTACTGGCTTTCAGGAAATATTTCATAATACTTCCCGGACTTATGCTCACCATTCTCACCATGCTGTTTTTATTTAATCTTTTCAAACCACCTCTAAATTGGTTCTATGGCATCGGTCTGCCTGTTACAGTTGTTTTTTTTATTTCAGTCAGCATAGTAATCTTGCTTTGGAACGTCGCTCATTTTAAAGGATTTAACATCCTTGCAATAGCATTTATCGTTCTTTCAGGATTCTGCATAGTTACAGAAGTTTTCATTGACAATTACCTCTTTAAGAAAGTTGACATTCACTGGTCTGCAATTGTTGCCGTATCAATTCTTCCTATAGCCCTGGTTCTTCTTTTTGTACACTACAGGATGCAGAAAGGTAAAAGGCTCGATAGCTATTTTCATGTATAAATAAAGGCGCAAAGGCAAAATGGCGTAATGGCGTAACGGTGTAAAGGCATAACGGCATAATGCATGATTGCTCTGTAAGCAATGCAATTTAAGTTACTGAATGGAAAAGAATCTGGCAAGCTAATATTAAAATGAAGGGACGTTGCATGCAACGTCCCTTCATTTTATTACTTATTTTAGAATTTTGGTAATCAGCTATTAACCAAATAAATAATTCACTGATTATACAGATTATCAAGCTTGCTTATAAATTGATTCGATTTTTTTGTAAGATGCTATGCTGGTTATGAATGGCTCTCCTATTTCAGATAAGCAATTAGAAATGAAGACTTTTCTCAATCGTTTGCCTGCCATCGAATTATAAGTAATATCACGTTTACATGACAAGAGTTCCTTTGACATTATGTTCTTTGCTTCGATTATTAAAGTCTCTTTGTTTTTCATTTTTCTTTCTTTAATGGAATAATATCATTGAACAAAGATGAAGTTGTTAATCCCAGAAAACTTACATTAAAGTGGAAATAACTTACATTATTCACAGTTATCCATTTTATGAGAAATTCTTCTTTTTATCTGTTTTTTTACTTACTGGCCTTATTTGTATATGTTCAAAGAGCTATTATAATATTCAATAGTTCCTGGTTTGATTTTCCCAGTTTAAACCCAATGATATCCATCATTTCTTTTTCCTTGCCTTCCTGATAATTAAGATCATTATCAGTTATTGAAGGGTACTTCTTTATCAGCTTTTTCTTTTTTATCTTCCAGAATCCTGCTATACTATTCATGTTTACGTGGATTAATTATATGAAGGATTTCTTTATGGAACTGATTTACAACAAAGAATTATTTTAAAATCCAACCTGTTAAAAATAGAGTTAACCGATCCGTTTATGTTATACAATAAAATATTAGAGTTATATAATTCACGTTTCCATTCCGGAGTATATCAAACTGGTTTGTAAGGCATTGTGAAGTTTTGGATAAAATAAGTATAATATTCCTCTGAAGTTTAACACTCATATCCGGAGATTTTTGTATATTATTATTCTGAAAACACGGATTTCAGGCATATTGCTTTTCGTTATTTAGAATTAATATAAAATTACTGTTATTTTATTCACAATGTTATTATTTTCACACTAATTATTTATCTTTGCATCGAAATCCAACACTAAAAAATAAAAGAATGTCAAAAATCAACTCAATAGCAGATCTGAAGAAAAAACGCGATGAACTGCAGGGCGGGTTAGGCAGCCGGGTTAATGATACGTCTAATGCTGTTCATGTAAAAGTTGCAATGGCAACCTGCGGAATAGCCTCCGGAGCTAAAAACGTAATGGAGTTTTTTTCGGAACAACTCGAAAGAAGAAACATTGCAGCAGTAGTTACTCAGACTGGTTGCATGGGATACTGTTATGCTGAACCGACAATTGAAGTTAAGCTTCCAGGACAAGATCCTGTCGTATTTGGTTTTGTTGACCTTAAGAGAGCCGACCAGATAATTGAAAAATATGTCAAAACGGGTGAACTTGTCGATGGAATTATCCCTGTGAATTATCAAACTATTGACTTAAACGTATAAGGAGGAAAAATTATGTCAAAATACAGTACGCATCTTCTGGTTTGTGGTGGCACAAGTTGTCATTCTTCAGAAAGCGATGCTATTGTCTGCAATTTAAGAGATGAACTCGAGGCTAAGGGTTTGATGGATTCTGTTCAGGTTATCCTTACAGGCTGCTTCGGCTTTTGTGAGAAAGGCCCCATTGTAAAGGTTATGCCCGACAATACTGTTTATGTTCAGGTTAAGCCTGAAGATGCGCAGGCTATTGTTGAGGAACATATTATTAAAGGTAGAAAAGTAACCAGACTTTTGCTTAAAGACCCAGTAAGCAAAGAGCCAGTCTCCGATCCGAATAAAATGGACTTTTTCAAAAAACAACTACGGATTGTCCTTCGCAATTGCGGTTTTATCAATCCTGAGAATATTGATGAATACATTGCCCGTGAAGGTTATAAGGCACTTGGAAAAGTGTTAACTGAGATGACTTCCGAGCAGGTTATTAAAGAGGTTAAAGATTCTGGTCAGAGAGGTCGAGGTGGTGCTGGCTTTTCAACCGGACTAAAATGGGAACTTGCCCGCAAAAACCAATCAGACGAAAAATATGTCGTTTGTAATGCTGATGAGGGTGATCCGGGAGCTTTTATGGACCGTTCTGTTCTTGAAGGTGATCCGCATTCTGTTCTTGAGGCTATGGTTATCTGCGGATATAGTATAGGTGCATCTAATGGCCTCATTTATATACGTGCAGAATACCCGCTTGCTATTGAAAGATTGAAAATTGCAATCAAACAGGCAAGAGAATATGGCCTTCTGGGTAAAAACATACTGGGTACAGGTTTTAATTTCGATATAACTCTCCGCTATGGAGCAGGTGCATTTGTATGCGGTGAGGAAACAGCACTTATTCATTCAATGGAAGGGCTTCGCGGTGAACCGACAGTTAAACCGCCTTTCCCGGCAGAATCAGGTTACCGCAATCATCCTACAAATGTCAACAATGTTGAAACTTTTGCCGCAATTCCGGCTATTATCCTCAAAGGAGCAAAATGGTTCAGCAGCATAGGTACCGGGAAATCAAAAGGTACCAAAGTGTTTGCTCTTGCCGGTAAGATCAACAATGTCGGACTGATCGAAGTCCCGATGGGAACCACACTGAGAGAGGTGATCTTCGAGATCGGAGGAGGTATAAGAAATGGTAAAAAATTCAAGGGTATTCAAACCGGCGGACCATCAGGAGGTTGTCTTTCCGAAAAACATCTCGATATTCCTATTGATTTCGATAACCTTATAGCAGCAGGATCAATAATGGGTTCAGGAGCTATGATTATTCTCGATGAAGATGATTGTATGGTATCGATGGCAAAATTCTTTCTTCAGTTCACTGTTGAAGAATCATGCGGGAAATGTGCCCCATGCAGAATCGGTAACAAACGGCTACATGAACTTCTTGGACAGATATGTGAGGGAAAAGGTTCAATAGAGGATCTTGACAGACTCAGAAATATGAGTGTTGTGATAAAAGACACTGCACTGTGTGGTCTCGGGCAGACTTCTCCAAATCCTGTCCTGTCAATGATGGATAACTACTATGATGAATATGTTGCACACGTAAAAGATAAGAAGTGCCCTGCAGGTCAATGCAAAAGCCTGATGGAATATGTTGTCAATCCTGAAAATTGTGTTGGTTGCACTGCATGCGCAAGAGTTTGTCCTGTTAATGCTATCTCGGGTGAGAGAAAAGAAGTTCATCATATTGACCCATCAATCTGCATAAAATGTGGTGCATGTATGGAGAAATGTAAGTTTGATGCAATATTTATCAGATAATCAAAATAATAATGGAAACAATAAAACTTACGATAGATAATAAAGAGATTGATGTACCAAAAGGTACTACAATATATAAAGCTGCAAAGGAGCTGGGAATTGACATTCCTACCCTGTGTTATATGGAATTGCATGATATGAACATCGAGAACAAACCGGCTGGTTGCCGCATTTGTGTTGCAGAGGTTTCAGGACGACGGACTCTTGCTCCTACCTGTTCAACAAAATGTGAACCCGGAATGGTTGTAAAGACTCATACACCCAGGGTTCTCAATGCCCGACGGACTGTAATGGAATTCATCCTGTCCGATCATCCAAAGGATTGCCTTGTATGTTCAAAATCAGGAACATGCGAACTGCAGGCGATGGCACACCGTCTTGGAATCAAAGATATTCCGGGCGCTGAATATGCTGCTGTTTCTACATACAGAAAAGATACTTCACCGTCAATCATCAGGGACCTTGATAAATGCATCATGTGTCGCCGATGTGAAATGATGTGTAATGAGGTTCAGACTGTTGGCGCTATATCAGCAGTCAACAGAGGTTTTATGGCTACCGTAGCCCCGGCATTTGAGCAGAATCTCGAATATTCAACTTGCACATATTGCGGACAGTGTGTTTCAGTATGTCCTACAGGTGCTCTTACAGAAGTTAACCATGTTCCCCAGGTACTCAGAGCTCTTGTGGATCCGACTAAAACCGTTGTAGTTCAGACTGCACCGGCCGTTCGTGCTGCTCTTGGTGAAGAGTTCGGACTCGCACCCGGAACACTTGTTACAGGAAAAATGACAGCTGCCCTGAGGGCTCTTGGATTCGATTATGTATTCGATACAGATTTTGCAGCCGACCTTACAATAATGGAAGAAGGTACTGAACTTCTTGACAGGCTGAGCAGACACCTTAAGGGAGACAAAACTGCCAAAATGCCGATCCTGACTTCATGTTGCCCCGGCTGGGTTAATTTCTTTGAAGAATATTTCCCCGATCTTAAGGATGTACCATCGACGGCAAAATCGCCACAGCAAATGTTCGGCGCAATTGCCAAAACATACTTTGCCGATAAAATCGGTATCAACCGCAAGGATATGGTTGTTGTATCAATAATGCCATGTCTTGCTAAAAAATATGAATGCCAGAGGAATGAATTCTCAGTTGACGGCAATCCGGATGTTGATTTTTCAATTTCCACCAGAGAACTTGCATCGTTCATCAAACAGGCAAATATAGATCTCAATACACTTCATGACGAAGATTTTGATGCACCATTGGGAGAATCAACAGGGGCCGGTGTGATATTCGGTACAACCGGAGGTGTAATTGAAGCTGCATGCCGTACTGCTTACGAACTCTATACTGGTAAGAAACTCAAGAGACTTGAGTTCACTGAACTCAGAGGCATGGAAGGGGTACGTTCTGCAACAATTGATTTTGATGGTCTGCCTCTTAATATAGGGATCGCTCACGGACTCGGAAATGCAAGGAAACTTCTTGATGATGTAAGGGCAGGGAAATCACAATTCCACGCCATTGAAGTTATGGCATGCCCGGGCGGATGTATCGGGGGAGGAGGACAACCACTGCACCATGGCAATTCGGAAATAATAATGGCTAGAGCAGCTGCAATTTATACCGAAGACAGGAAAAAGCCTCTGAGAAAATCACATGAGAATCCGTTCATAATAAAACTTTATAACGAGTTTCTTGGAAAACCTGGTAGTGAAAAAGCTCATCATCTGCTTCACACTCATTATTTTGATAAGAAGAAAAAGATCATTATTAAAAAATAGTATAATAATATTCGACAAAAATAAATTTCACGGTTATGTCTCATATAAAAATTGAATTAAGAAAAGAAGATGTGGACTTTATAAAAGGAGTATGTGCTACTTTTAATAATGATCCACAGGAGCTTATAAACGTCCTTCATACATGCCAGGAACATTTTGGATATCTTCCGGCAGAGGTTCAGGAGGTCGTTTCTGACGGTCTAAATATGCCGGTAGCCAAGATTTATGGTGTAGTAACTTTCTACTCATTTTTCACCATGACTCCAAAAGGGAAACATCCGATAAGTATTTGTCTCGGAACTGCATGTTACGTCAGGGGTGCTGAAAAAGTGCTCGATGAGTTCAAAAAAGAGCTTGGAATTCAGGTTGGAGAATCAACAAAAGATAACAAGTTTTCATTATCAAGCCTGCGATGCGTCGGCGCATGCGGTCTTGCTCCTGTTGTTCTTGTAGGTGATAAAACCTATGGCAGGGTTGCACCCGACGATGTCAAAAATATTCTGAAAGAATACGAAAACTAGAAGATTTTCAGGAGGTTTTAATAGATTTAATTCATTTTGCGTTGGTTGGAGGTAAACCGGGATATTCTTTATCCCGGTTTTATTATTACGAAAGACCCCCCTACCCTCCTAAAGGGGGGTTAAATCTCAGTCTTTCAATAAATTCATCAAGGACACTGAATTAGTCCCACTCTTGGGGGACATCCCGATAGCTATCGGGAGCGAAGCGGCAGGGGGTGCGTGCTTTGAGGCGAAGTGCAAATTAAAATATTTTCTTAGATTTGGGCTATGATCGGTAAATACAAAATAATAACCCTTTGCGGGAGCACAAAATTCAAAGATGAATTCATTGCAGTGCAAAAACGATTAACTCTCGAAGGAAACATTGTTATCAGTGTTGGACTATTTGGCCATTCTGGGGATGATGAATTGTGGACTGAAAGTACCAAGGAGATGCTGGATGACATGCATAAAAGGAAGATTGACCTTGCGGATGAGATATTTGTTATTAATTTGGGCGGATATATAGGGACATCAACAAGGAGTGAGATTGAGTATGCGATATCAGCAGGCAAACCAGTAAGCTATCTTGTAACTCCATGAGATTGCTTCGTTACATCTTTCTTATACCAGAAAAAATATTCCTTTTGCCTGCGTTTTTCTTCGACGCTTCTGGCAACATAAACTTTTTTCCCGGTATAAGGATCAAAACCGGTATAATAAATTAGCGTGGAAAGGGTCATTGGAGTCGGAGTAAAATCCTGAACCTGTTCCGGTTTGATACCCAAGCTCTTTACCTCTCCCTCAAGCTCTTTCATATCAGCATCGGTGCATCCGGGATGACCTGAGATAAAATATGGGATCATCTCACATTTAAGATCATTCTTTGTTCTTATACTGTCAAATCTTTTTTTGAGCTTCCTGAACAATTCGAATGGCACTTTCCTCATATATGAAAGGACATGAGCAGAAGTATGCTCAGGAGCTACTTTTAATCTCCCGGAAACGTGGTTCCTGACAAGCTCTTCAAGATATTCACCTTCATCCCGCCCGGCATTCTGATTCCATTCAGGAAACAATAAATCATAACGTACTCCGCTGCCGATAAAAGATTTTTTAATTCCATCTATCCTATCCACCTTGCGGTAAAGTTCTGTGAGCTCTTTATGGCTGGTATTGAGATTTTTACACACAGCGGGCCAGATACAGGAAGGTCGTGAGCACGACTGACATAATTTAAGGTCCCTGCCTCCCATCCGGTACATATTTGCCGATGGACCACCCAGATCGGTAAGATATCCCTTGAAATCAGGCAGTTTGCTGATTTTTTCTATCTCATCTAATATTGACTGTTCTGATCTGCTTACTATTTGTTTTCCCTGGTGAGAAGCAATCGCACAAAAGCTGCACCCGCCGAAACATCCACGGTGAATATTCACCGAGAATTTTATCATTTCATATGCAGGAATATCTTCCTTTTTGTTGTAGCGGGGATGAGGAAGAAACATATATGGAAGATCAAACGACCGATCAATTTCATCTTCGTCCATCGGTGCAAATGATGGATTGACAATTACTTTCATATCGCCTGATACTTCAATGAGCCTAGCTGATATTATCTTGTTCGATTCCTTTTCGAATGTCACAAAGTTTTCAGAGAACAGATTTTTATCCTTCAGGCATTTTTCCAATGAATGAAGGTAAATATCTTTCCATATTTTCTGCTCCGGTAATGGTTCATCTTTTCTTATTGCAACTGAAGTCTGGGCCACCGTTTTAAGACTCTTAAATGGAACACCTTTCATCAGTAATCTGATAAGCTCTCTTGTTGGCTGTTCTCCCATGCCATAAATAAGAAGATCTGCACCGCTTGTCTGGAGTATCGAAGGCTCAAGTTTATCTTTCCAGTAATCATAATGGGTCAACCTTCGCATCGATGCTTCTATACCTCCGATAACGACAGGTACATCAGGAAATATTGTCTTCAGAATCTTAGTATAAACTACTGTCGGATAATCTGGTCTGAAACCTGCTTTACCGCCCGGCGTATATGCATCATCGGATCTCAACCGGCGTGTCGCTGTATAATGGTTGACCATTGAATCCATATTTCCGGCTGTCACACCAAAAAAATATTTCGGTTTACCCAGCTTACGAAAATCTCTCAAATCATCCTGCCAGTTTGGCTGCGGAACAATAGCAACCCTTAATCCTTCAGCTTCAATAACCCTGCCGATAACAGCTGGTCCGAATGATGGATGATCAACATATGCATCACCACTGAAGATTATGACGTCCAGTTCATCCCATCCCAGGAGTTCTACTTCCTTTTTGGTAGTGGGCAGCCAGTTATGATTAAAATTTTGTTGAGTTTTCACGGTTCTAAATTACTTAAAAAAACTGTCTTTTTACCTCATCCCCCTCCCCCTTTCTCCTAAGAGAGAAGGGGGTGGGCCGGGAAAGTCTCCCGCAAACGGGGGATTAAAGAGAAAGATAAATAAGAGGTTACAAAGTCCCTCCCCCTTGGAGGAGGGATTTATGGAGAGGTAAACAAAGAGAGGACCAGGGAGCCACTGAGACGGCTCACTTAAAAGTAAAAACGGTCTGATTGTTGCATATATGATATTCGGATAATGAAGTGATATTTTGTCACAATTCATTATATGATATTATTACAAAAAGAGTAAATATGGATGTTTCAAAAGTAATTCAACAACATAAAAGACTTTGCAATCTGATTTCAGAAAAGAAAATAAAACAAAGTCTTGATATACTGGATGACATGATCTCCAATGCATCATCTGGCGACATGCGAGATGAATATGATAATCTGGAAATGACATACCAGCGTATGTTAACTTATACCATTGATGGAATAAAAGATCCTGAACGCAATAAAATATATCTCAAACTTATACAATCTATTCTTGGTCTTTCCGACAGAGCCAGACAGGACATATTGTCACATAATTCCGGATGGCACACTTACTGGGTTAAGCAGCAGGCTGAAAAAGAAATGAAGCTGACCGGCAAAACTATTGTGGAGACTGTTGATGATCTGATGTTTAAGAACGAACTTGATGAATGGCTGAAATTAACTAATGAGATTAATCCGGATCCAACTTCTGAGATATCAAAAAAACACAAACGTCTTATAAGAAATATATTCAATCATCTCTGGTTAACAGATTATTACGGAGAAGCTGAAAACAGCCTGATAAATATTATAATGAAATCGGGCAAATTCAGATGGTACGAAGCAAGTATTTTTACTACTGCTATTACTTTGAGCTCCTTCAGAACATGGCAATCAGACAAACTTTTCCATCTGATCAAAATTTATGAAGCCGGGCAGGATCAGGTAATGGAAAGAGCTCTTACAGGTTTGATACTAAACCTCCATTATTATAATGGCCGGATAATATTATATCCTGAAATTACTGCAAAAATTACCGAGCTGAGTCAGGATTCAAGGTTCAGGGAGCATTGCAGGATAATTGTTTTCCAGGTTATCAGATCACGGGAAACAGAAGATCTGAGCAGAAAACTTCAGGATGAAATATTACCGCAGGTTGCAAGGCTGAAACCAATGATTGAGGAAAAGCTTGATCTGGATAATATTCTTCCAAAAGACAAGAATGAAGAAAAGAATCCTGACTGGTCAGAAATGTTCAGCGACTCTGAGGAAATATTCAAGACAATGGAAGAATTGACGAAACTTCAGATGGAAGGAGCTGATGTGTACATGTCTGCTTTTGCAAACATGAAGCAATTTGACTTTTTCAAGGATTTCCAGAACTGGTTTGTTCCATTTTATCCTGATCATGAGACGGTAGATGAAATTTACCACGATGAAATCCTCGGTCCTGGTACAAACGAGCTGGCAGAAGCATTATACAAGACGCCATTCATATGCAATTCTGATAAGTACTCCCTTCTCCTGAATCTGAAGTATCTGCCTTCTTCCCAGAAAAGTATGATGTTAAAAGTTTTCAGGATGGAACTTGAAGGGCTGCAGCAATTAAATGAGGAAGAGTCTGTTACTGATCCTTACAAAACATTCAGAACAAACATAACCCAATATTTGCAGGATATCTACCGGTTTTTTAAGCTCTCCCCCTATAAGAAAGAATTTGAAGATCTTTTCATCGGTAAACTTGACATATATAATTCGGAATTTTTCAGATTGACCTGTAATGCATCCGAAGCCGAAGCCGGACTGGCAGATTATTTCTTCAGCAAGAACTTTTATGGGGATGCGCTCCAGCTTTTTATGAAACAGGTAAACGAGAAACCGTCAGACGTGCAATTATATGAAAAAATAGGCTATTGTTACCAGGAAAGCGTTGATTATGAAGAGGCTCTCAAATTTTACAGAAGAGCAGAGCTCATTGACAGAAAAGTATGGACAATCAAAAAGATAGGACTATGTCTGAGGCGGCTAAGACGGAATGAGGAAGCACTTGAATATTACCTTCAGGCTTATGACCTGGAACCTGAGAATGTACACACAGTAATAATGATAGCACATTGTTATATTGATCTTAAAAACTACGAAGAAGCTTTAAAATATTATTTCAGGGTTGAATATAAGGAGCCGGGGAATCTGAAAATATTAAGACCTATAGCATTCTGTTATTTTGCGCTGGGAAGATTTGATGAATCTGAGAAATACTACGATCGTCTCTCAGCCGGAAAACTAAATGCACATGATCTTATTAACAAAGGTCATTTAGCACTATGCAGAGGAATGAAAAGAGAAGCTGTTGATCTTTACAAGAAAAGTTTATTAAGCGGAGAAATAACTAAAGTTCAGTTTATATCAATCTTTTCAGAAGATAAAGAATTACTTATTTCGTTAGGTGCAAATCCTGAAGATTTACCCATCCTGCTTGATTATCTTCTATTTAGCATCGCGTAAAGTACTATCCTGATCATGTTCCCCAGGGCCGCCGGGGCCACGCCTGTTATTGGGATTACGCCATCTATCATTACGGAAATTGAGGGTATCATTGCCACGATTCATTCTGTTTTGTCGTATCATTTCCTGACGTCTTTCGTCCATGTCTTTCAACCTTAAGATTTGATCCTTTGTCAGGTTTGAATCAAGCTCTTTTCTGAAATCTTTCATTCTTGCATCAAGCTCTTTCCTGAAATTGTTCTGAAGTTCACTATTTATTTTGGCATATTTATCAAGGATGAGATCAATCTTAGCTTTTTGTTGTCCATCAGGCTGTATTGCACTATAAAATCCTTCCCTGAATCTTTCTTCGGAGAAATACATTCTTACGGGTTTCAGCCTGTGATATCTCATCTGGGCTGATGTCAGCATTCCAAGAACGAAACCTATAACTAAAGTCAGAACAATAACAATTATCGATTTTGTTTTCATTTCAGCTTATTTTCCGGTTAACAAACAGACAATGCTCTCATTATAGTTATCGTTAAGGCCCAGTAATGAATTGAATGAGAGAGATCCTTCTTTCAAAAATATTGAGATAAGAAGAACTACTATAGCTGCGACTCCTGTAAGAGCTATCCGATAGAATGCAAAATTCATATACTTTACAAATTCGACTTGCTGACTAACTTTTAATCCGGTGGAAAATACCCGGTTCAATATTTTTTCCCTGAAACCATTGCTGAAATTGTATACGATACCTTCTTTTTCCAGTTGACCAGGGAATTCATAAGTATCAGAATCAGGGTCAAGTGATTTGATTATTATGTTTTTAATTTCTGAAGTATCCATATTATAGTTTTTTTAAAATGTTTCTTATTTGTTCCTGCGCTCGTGATAATCTTGAAAGAACAGTTCCGATAGGTAATCTGAGTATTTTCGCTGTTTCTTTAGTGGAATATCCCTGAAGCATTCTCATAGTTAATATTGCTCTGAATTTTGGCTCCATAGCCAATAATGCTTTATTAACTATTTCCGACGCCTCTCTTTTTTCTTCACTATCATGATCTGCAATTTCAAATTCATACATTTCATTATTCGCTTTCTGCGAAAACATTGAGAAGAATCTTTTTCTTCTTTTTATCTCATTCAGAGTAAGATTAATAGCAATTTTCTGAATGTATGTCGACAATTTTGCTTCGCCTCTGAATTCTGATAAAGAATGATAAAGATTAATAAATACTTCCTGTCCAACATCTTCAGCAAAAATTGAATCTCCCAGCATACCTTTAACCGTACGTGCAACCATTTTCTGGTATCGGTTTACAATTTCTCCGAAAGCATTCTGGTCGCCATTCAGAGATGCCTTTACCAGATCATTTTCTTCAGTTGTGATGTACAACTCGTTGATCATACTACTTGTTATAGACAAATAAATATCGTCGAATATTCCCGATTGTTAATTTTTATTAACAAAGATCAGAAATTAAAAAAACCAATTACGAACTGGAAATTAATGTAAAATTAATAACTAATTCCCGATTTGTGTTCCGGATTTTATTGAGGAGGTTGATTTTCATTTTCCAAAATAACCTGGTAATCTTTTGTATATCTGATTCTAAAAAGCTTCTGATTTTCAAAACCGTTTCCCGATTCATTCCTTATGAAGTCGTAATCGTTTTGAAGAAGCTCGGGATAATGAATTTCAGGATGTGATATAAATTTATTTCCATGCATGGCCAGACCGCTCAGAAAATAATAAGCAATATCATATCCCTGCCATGCAAAGCTTCTTTCAAGCGGCTGGGTATGAAACTTATTCCTGAAGTTTAAATTAAACTTTTTTACATTCTGTTTTGAATAGTCTATCCAGAACGGAGAATATATCATCATCCCCAGGTCAAACAATTCCTTCTGGTCTAACCTGTCAAAATCTCTGATTACCGGATATCCGAAAACCTGAATATCGAATTTACGGGAAAGCCCGCTGATATTATCAATAACTTCGCTTATCACAGGTGCTTCTTCAGATGCTATAATAACAATGTTTTTGGATGTTTCAGAAAGGGAGTGACTCAACCTGTTTATTGAATCGTTATTAAACATTGTTCTGCTGTAAAACGGAAATTCCTTGAATTTGATTTCCTCATATGGTATTTTATAGCTTAACTCGTTAAATATCAGTTTTTTGAATCTCTTCACGTCTTCATCAACCGACAGAGTATCAGTGTGGATAAATACAATATTATCATCATAATACTCGCTTATTTTTTTGGCAAGTGCTTTTTGTGCGATTTCGAGCGGGGCACTCGCCATAAAAAGCGTAGGATTATTTATTAAAGCGGAATTATTCATGAGCGGAACAGGAGATACTACCGGTATACCAAGATTGCGGGTGTATTCTGAAACAATTGACAGATTATGAGAATAGACTGGTCCGATGATAAGATCCATCTTCATCAGTTTCCCCGATTTTATCAATTTCGTAATTTCTACTGTGTCACTATCAATGTCGTAGGTATGCAATGTTATGTTCAATCCAAGCGCACGCAGAGTGTCTGAAGCCAGCAATATACCTTCATACATCTCAAGAAAATCTGTGGTCGCCGGATAGATCCAGTCGTTAGCAACATTATTTACTTTAATTTTTTTCTCTTTTAAGAATCTGGAGGAATCAACCTCTACACGGTTATTATTCTCCGCCAGGTAGAATGGAAGCAATATTGCGACATCCATTGAACCTCTAAGACCCTTTACCGGAGTAAATCCGGCAGACCTTTCAAATTTTATCGGAGCTACTTCTGCAACAGGCGGGATAGTATCATTCCTGATCTGTTCAACCTCCTGTTTTTCAGCTATCTTAGCTCCCGGGATTCTTACAAAATCACCAACCTGTGGAAATCTCAGGTCCCGGTTTTCCTTTCTGAGTTGCCTGACACTAAGTCCATATTGCTTGGCAATTGAAGAAAGGGTTTCCCCCATCAGTACCTTATGATAAATATACTTACTGGCCTGAGTGTCAAATTTCTGTTGATCATTCATAAATTCCCTCTTTGGAATAGCCAGTTCAACGCCCACAGAAAGTTTAGTAATATCAATTCCCGGGTTACTTTGAATTATTTCGTTTTCAGATACTCCAAAAGATTTGGAGAGAGAATAAACAGTTTCGCCCGGTTTAAGAACATGGTAAATGAATTTTGCTTCATCATGAACCCTGTTAACTACCAATTGATTTACTAATGTTTTTGAATCGTTAACCATTTCTACCGGAATCCTCAATGTCTGTCCTTCATTTATACCGTATACTGCAGGAGGGTTTTGACGCGTAAGTTCTTCAACGGTAATTCCGTATGCTCTGGCAATTGAATACGCAGTCTCACCTTTTTTAACCAGGTGAATAAAATACGAAACTCCTGAAATGACTACTTTGTTTTTTGACCTCTCCACAACAACCTGAGAATCTACAGGAACACTGAAGATCAGCAGAAATATTAAAACCGATAAAACTTTTATCCAATTGATGAATCTCATTATTTAAATTGTTAATCTCTACTTGGTATAATTATTTAAGAAATTTCTGCAGTTATTTTCTATCCTTTCAGGAACGTTTGTAATATCAGCCCTCACAAATTTTTCCCCGGTAATATTTTCATACAGTTCGATGTATCTTTCAGATATCTGATTAACAAATTTATCGTCCATTTCCGGTATCTTCTGCCCTGCCTGACCCTGGAAACCATTCTCCATAAGCCATTCCCTCACAAACTCTTTTGATAACTGCTTCTGGGGAAGTCCTTTTTCAAAATGTTCCTGGTATTTATCTGCATAAAAATACCTCGAGGAATCAGGAGTATTTATCTCATCGATGAGATAAATCTTACCATCTTTTTTGCCAAATTCATATTTTGTATCTACAAGAATCAGACCATGTTTCATGGCTATTTCAGATCCTCTTTTAAACACTTCCATTGTATATTTTTCAATCAAAAGATAATCTTCTTCCGAAATCAGGCCGCTGCTGAAAATCCTGGAACGTGAAATATCTTCATCATGTTTTCCCAGTTCTGCTTTTGTTGTAGGTGTAATTATTGGGACTTCGAACCGCTGGTGTTCTCTCATTCCGTCAGGAATTTTTATACCGCAAATCTCTCTTGCACCCGATTTATATGTTCGCCACGAACTGCCTGTAAGGTAGGCCCTTACAATCATCTCCACCGGATATGGCTTGCATTTATGTCCGAATGTGACTGTAGGATCGGGTGTCGCAATTTTCCAGTTTGGAACAATTTTGCTGGTAGCATCCAGAAATTTTGCAGCTATCTGGTTTAGGACCTGCCCTTTATAGGGGATACCCCTGGGAAGAACAACATCAAAAGCTGAAATTCTGTCAGAAACAATCATCAGAAGATATTTATTATCAATGTTATATACATCCCTGACTTTTCCCTTGTAAATGCTTTTCTGTCCGGGGAAATGGTAATTGGAATCTAGAATTGTTTTTGCCATTTTTATTTGGATTTTTCTCTTGACATTACCTCTCCCAAAATCCCTCCCCCAAGGGGGAGGGACTTAATTCTCTTTCCCCCTTTCCCCCTTCTCTCTTGGGAGAAGGGGGAAAGGGGGATGAGGTAAAAGTCCACAGAGCTATTTATTATTACTATTCTTCAATTTATCAGCCTCATTCTCCTCAGTCTCGTAAGCCCTCACTATTTTTTTAACAAGTTTATGTCTTACAATATCTCCTTCGTTGAATTTAATTATTGAAATGCCCTCAATATTTGCCAGTATTCGCATAGCCATTAGAAGTCCCGAATCGTTTTTCCTTGGAAGATCGATCTGGGTTGTATCACCGGTCATAATAAACTTTGAATTTACACCCATCCTGGTCAGGAACATTTTCAGCTGGCTTATTGTGGCATTCTGTGCTTCATCGAGAATCACAAATGCATTTTCGAGGGTCCTCCCCCGCATAAAAGCAAGTGGCGCTATCTGGACCGTACCATCCTCAAGCCATGTCTCAAGCTTTTTAAAGGGCAACATATCATGAAGAGCATCATAGAGAGGCTGCAGATAAGGATCAAGTTTCTCCTTCATATCCCCCGGAAGGAATCCTAATCTCTCACCCGCTTCAACAGCAGGACGGGTAAGAACAATCTTTTTGACTTCCCTCTCCTTCAGCGCTTTCACTGCCAGAGCAATAGAAGTATAGGTTTTACCTGTACCGGCAGGTCCCTCAGCAATGATGAGATCATTCATTTTATAATCGTTGACCAAAAGCAGCTGATTCACTGTGCGTGCCCTGACAGGTTTTCCGCTGGTACCAAAAATCAATACCTGTTCAAATTCACCATTTGATGCTGACTTCATATGTGCAGCATCAAAAAGATATTTTTCGATATCCTGTTCATCCAACCTGTGATATTTCCGGTAATATTCGATTAGCTCATTAAACTTCTCTGCAAAAATTGTAATCTCGGTTTCCTCACCCATACATTTTATCTCATTGCCTCTGGCCATGATCTTAACTTTAGGGAAGAAACTGCGGATTTTGTCAAGCAGCGAATTATTAGTGCCGAAAAAGACTACTGGGTCAATATCCTCCAGAAAAATAATTATCTCTGTCATTAAAACTAAAAAGAATTAAAGGAGTAATTTAACATGTACCCTAATTTACAGGGAAATATGCTAAATAGTTCATAAAAATATTCATTGAAAAGTACAAAGTAAGGTTATTTTTTGCTTAGAAGATTATCTTTGTTATAAGTTTTTTCAGATGCCGGTAATAACATTAACCACAGAATGGAAGCCTGATGATATCTATTATGGAATCATCAAAGGAAAGCTAAGCAGTAAGTGCCCCGGTATTACCATTATTGATAACGCGGGAAACATACCTGCCTTTAATCTTTCTCTTGCATCTTTTATTATCAGAAATACTTTTAACAATTATCCAAAGGGTTCAGTTCATATAATTTGTGTTCACTCTGAAGCCCATAAGGAGCAGGATCATCTGGTTGTAAAAGCGCGCGATCATTTTTTCATAGGAACAGACAATGGAATTTTTAATCTGATACTTAACTCCGAACCTGATGAAGTAATAAAAATAGATCATAATGAAACTTCTGATGAACTGGAGATATTTGCAAAAGCCGCATCAGATCTAGTAACAGGGAAAAAACCCTCCGACCTCGGGAAATCCGTTAAAACTCTGAGTGAAAGGATCCCGCTCAGAGCCACAATTGATAAAGATGTGATTATAGGCAGTATTATCTTTATCGACTCATACGGTAATGCCATTTCAAATATCACGAGGGAGGTGTTCTATCGTGTATTCGAAAACAAGCCGTACAGAATTCTTATTCAAAGCAATAAAAATTATACAGAGGATATTTCACAGAAATACAGTGATGTACCTGTAGGTGAGATGCTTGCAAGATTTAATCAACTCGAACTGCTTGAGATATCAATTAATGGTGCTGACGTTTCAGAGTTACTAAGTCTGTCGGTCGGTTCAGTACTGCGGATAGATGTTGGCAGTAAAGCAGCATCTCCCCATCATTTATTTTAAAAATGAATGTATGAATGATAAAAATAAAAGCCTTGAAGAGTTTAACAGGCTTCTGAATATTATAGACGAACTCAGGTTGAAATGTCCCTGGGATATGAAGCAAACTAACGAAAGTCTCAGGAAGCTTACAATTGAAGAGACATACGAATTAGCCGATGCAATTTCTTCCGGAAGTAATGAAGGTATTAGAAACGAGCTTGGAGATCTTATGCTACATTTAGTTTTTTATGCAAAAATAGGATCCGAAAATGGCACTTTCACAATGACAGATGTTCTGGAAGGAATAAACAGGAAACTGATTTACAGACATCCTCATGTATTTGGTGATGTAAAGGTTTCAGGCGCATCAGAGGTGGAAGAGAATTGGGAACAACTTAAAATAATCGAAAATAAAGGATATAAACCTGTCCTTTCCGGGGTACCTTCTTCGTTGCCTGCCATAATAAAAGCCAATCGTATACAGGAGAAGGTAAGAGGAGTTGGCTTTGACTGGGAGAAAAGGGAAGAAATATGGGATAAAGTCCTTGAGGAAATCTCAGAACTAAAAACAGAGATAAAAAATCATGATACCCAATCGATAGAATCAGAGCTTGGAGATGTGCTGTTTTCAATAATAAATGCTGCCAGGCTCTATGATATTGATCCCGAAGCTGCTCTTGAAAAAACCAACAGAAAATTTATTAAACGATTCAATTATCTTGAAAAAGAGACTCTTACAAAGGGTAAGTCATTGCATGATATGAGTCTCGATGAGATGAATGAAATCTGGGAAAGAGCAAAGGAAGAGGATTAGATGGGACCCCCTGCCGCTACGCTCCCGATAGCTATCGGGATGTCCCCCTAAAGGGGGACTAATTCGGTGAACTTTATCAATTTATTGGAAGCCTAAGAATAACACAGAACATAAAGTCCCTCCCCCCTGGGGGAGGGATTTAGGGAGAGGCCTTTTCAGGCAAACCTATAGCTCAGCAACTGATAAATAATCTTTGCCGCTACAAAATGCGGAACTTTATTTGTTGAAGATGGACATAATTCAACTACATCAAAACCAACAACATTTCTTGATTTTATCACATCTCTTAAAAAATGCAATAATTCAATATATGGAGGTCCGCCCGGTTCAGGTGTTCCTGTAGAGGGTATCAATGACGGATCAAATACATCAAGATCTATAGTAATATACACATTATCAGAAAGTTTATCAAGAGCTTTGTTATACAAATCCTTGTCATAATAAAGTTCATGTGAAAAAAACATTCTATCCTTTTCGTAATAGGGCAACTCTTCAGCAGACATGCTTCTGATACCAACCTGCACAACCGGCGCATATTCCCGGGCCCGAGCCATGGCGCATGCATGATTATATTCAGAACCTTCATAGACCTGGCGTAGATCAGCGTGGGCATCAAGCTGAAGAATTGAAAGGTTTTTGTAACTGTCAGAAAATGCTTTAAAAGCTCCTATGGAAACAGTATGGTTACCGCCTATAATGACCGGAAATTTGTTCTCATATAATAGTGATGTCACCTTATCGCACACTACATTTACAAGCTTTTGTGGCGTTCCTTTTTCTAAAATAGGGTTGATTGTATGTATTCCGGCAAGATGAGCTTCAGACATTGTTTCCACATCAAAGAATTCAAGATTAACTGAAGCATGAAGAATGGCGTCGGGACCTTTATCAGCCCCTTTCATCCATGTGCTGGTCTCATCATAAGGTACAGGTACGATGATTATTTTGGATTCATTGTAATCATAAACTACCTCATCACCTCCAAAGTTCATAAATGGAATTATTTGTATCAGTTACTGCTTGAGAATTTTTTGCATAGACAAGTCTCAGACCTGTTTCTACATATTTTTCTTAGATCTAATCTTTTTGGGTTTTAGGTGCAGCCTTCTTTTTAGGTTCAGATGATGCAGCTTTTTTCGCTTTAGGAGCTTTTTCTTTAGTAGCCTTTCCTTCCTTTTTGGCAGATTCTGGTTCTTCTTTAACAAGAAGGTTGAGATTATGAAGGATATTATACCAGCTTGCCAGTTTTTTAATATCGCTGGTATATACTTTATCTTTTGAATATTCAGGGAGTATCCCTTCAAACCATGATTTCAGCTTTTCGGGTTGAGATTTTGAATCAATTGTCAGCCCGCCATTCTCTTTTTCAAAGATCAGGTCAAAAACTTTACCAAGAGGCATATCCTCTTTTTCAGTAAAAATCGCAATATCTTCGAGTGAACTTACTTTAACTGAGCTATAAGCACTGCTCCTTTTTTTAGTTTCCAGATGCTCAACAATAATTGCATTTTTCCCCTGGGCAATAAATTTAAAAAGTCCGGGTTCCCCTGAAATTGAAAGAATATCTTTTAAAATCATCTCTTTATCTATTTTGGTACAAATTTAATTCTAGTATTGTATAATCTAATAGGATAACTGAATTTATTTTCAGTAAACCGCTAGTTAAGATTCCTTTCCTTTTTAATTTTATTATATGCCTCGTTAACCCTTGAGAATTTCTCATCAGCTGATTTTCTAATGTCATCACCCAGGTGATTTACCTTATCAGGGTGATATTTCACAGCCATTTTCCGGTATGCTTTTTTTACTTCCTCATCAGTTGCAGAACATTCTATCTCAAGTATTTTATAAGAAGAATCTGTTTCCGGAATAAACATATTCTTTATTGATAAAAAATCACTCGATCCGACTCCAAGACAGGAGGATATTTGTTCAATAATTTGAATTTCAGATGGATGTATTACTGTGTCGGCCAGCGAAATATTAAATAGCAGATGCAGTAACTGCAAACGGGATGCGTAATCCATATTTCCTTTTATCTGCAGGCAAACATCTCTTACTGGAATATCCTGTTTAAGAATATCTTTAAGAGTTAGCAGTGCCTGCTTCGCGGATTGCTGGCCAAATTGCCTGATAAAGAATTGTTTAACATAGTCGAGTTCAGATCTGACAATTTTCCCATCGGCTTTCATAACTGCTGCAACAAGAACCAGAAGGCTCATGCCGAAATCACCCTGGCTGGTTCCTGGGGTATAAGTCGAGGTGTTAACTGTTGTGCTGTCTATCATTGAACCTACAAGAAAACCTAAAAGTCCTCCTATTGGCCCACCCATGGCAAATCCGAGTCCACCACCCAGCCATTTACCAAATATTCCCATTTCAGTTTTTAATAAAGTTTAAAATATCGTTATGTATGGTGAGAATTGCAGGGATTATCATCTCGTTTTCTGAATTATAAATTATATAATACGAGTTTTTTGCCCTTGCCTCATCATCCATCTGGTTCCTCATACGCTGGGTAATCTGTTTTGTTGAGAGTTTATTTCTGAGAATAACCCTGTGTATTCTTTCATCTTCCGGGGCGATAATGGTTGCTATCCTGTCTACAATTTCTGAGGCTCCGCTTTCAAATAATATTGCAGCCTCCATAATCACATACGGAGCAGTTTGTTCAGGTACCCAACTTCTGAAATGTTCAAATACTACAGGATGTACCAGTGAGTTTACCTTGTTAAGCAGTGAATTATCATTAAAAATAATTTTGGCTAAAGTCATGCGATCAAGTTTCCCACTCAAATAAAGATCCCTTCCTGCTATAGAATTGATTCCTTTGATGATTTCCTTATCACTCTCCATTATTTCCTGAGCAACCCGGTCAGCAGAAAAAACAGGAATCTGAAGAACTTCAAAAACCCTGCAAACAGAAGTTTTCCCGCTGCCGATCCCTCCTGTGATGCCTAACTTGAATTTTTCGCTTATCATTTAAGTATATCCTCATAAATGATCAATTCGATTTTACGCTTTCATGCTTGCATTCAGATACAAATGATGTTTTTGTAGCTTTAACAAGAGTGAAAAACAGCGTATCGGGTTTTATTGAAGTAATTTCGCATCCCGATCTCATTTGTATATTCAGGCTTTTTGAGAGACCTGATGTAATAATATAATAATCGAGAGACTTATCATCCGGAGATCTTCTATAATTGACTTTAGAAATATCGATGATAAGGGGAGCCTTGTTTCCTGAGATTTTAAGCTTCAAGATAGAATAACCCGGACCTTTCAGAAACAGATTCAGTTCGGATGGTTGTTCTTTATTGATGGCTCTTTCCCTTGGAAGGTTGGTGAACTTCACATGGTATTTTATACCGGCTTCCATCTCTTTGCCAAGGGAATTAAGATACCAGAAAACGAAAGAGAGCAAAAGGAAGAAAGCATAAACAGCAATATCTTTCCTGATCACTCTTACTCCTTTCCTTTTAAGGTTTTCCGGCCGTGTTACATCGTCCCCTTTCACAAAGGATTATTGTAAAGAATTATTCGTCAACAGAAGGATCCTTCAGAAGGGCGTTCTTATCAATTTTAAGTTTAATATCCCCGCCTACATCAACAGTTACATAATTATCCTTCACTTCATATACCCTGCCGTATATTCCACCTGTAGTGATAACTTTATCACCTCTTTTCAGGGAACTCCTGTAATTAGTCATTTCTTTTTGTTTCTTCATTTGCGGTCTGATCATGAAGAAATAAAAAACAACAAAAACAAGGATCAGAGGAAGGAATGTAATAAGAGGATTGCTCTGTCCGGTTGCTCCTCCTGGCTGACCCATCAAATACAAAAAAGCAAAATTGGTCATTTTCTAAAATATTAATTATTATTATTTATCAGATGTTGTTACTTCAGCGGTAATCTTTAATAATACAACAGGTATTTTGGCGTTTGATTTTACTGCAATGGTTTTTGTCTGCATGCCATCTCGTCCGGAAGTGTCAAAAACAACTTCCAGATTTCCATTGCCACCAGGAGGGATCGGCTTTGTGTCATATTTGGGTACTGTACAACCGCAAGTGGTTGTAGCAGAAGAGATGACGAGGTCCCCGGTTCCTTTATTGTCAAATATGAAGGTATAGCTTAATTTTTCGCCTTCTGAAACTTTCCCGAAATCGTGCTGATATTCCCTGAAACTTATTTCACTGTTTCCTGTCGTAACTTTTGAAGCAGAATTAGCACTGGTATTTCCTGTTCCAGAACCGCAATGGGATGCTGAAAAGGCTAAAAAAATCAAGGATACAATGGTAATCTTCCTCATGATAACTAATTTGAATTCATTAACTTTCATCAGTTAATGCTTCTCCTACAAGTCCTCTGCCGAATTTATTAAAGAGTCCTTCATCGCGGATTTCCTTTACTATATTATCGAGAATTCCGTTGACAAATGTACTGCTTTTTGAGGTACAATAATATTTGGCAATTTCAATGTATTCATTTAGCGTAACTTTAACGGGTATTTCCGGGAATTCCAGTATCTCAGTTATTGCCAGTTGCATCACAAGTATATCCATGAGAGCAATTCTATCGACTTCCCAGTTTGTTGTATTTTTATCAATGAGTTCAGAGCATTTCTTTGAATGAACAATTGCTTTTCTGAACAATATCTTGACAAACTCCTCATCTTCAGCATTTTTGAATAAAGGCATCAATGAAGTTTTTTCACCTGAATCAGTTTTGAATTTCTTCAACGTTTTCTCAACCATTGATGATATGTACTCCATATCATCGTTCCAGTAAATACTTTGCTCCTCGAGGTTTGACTGCAGATCTTCTGAATTTGAAAACAATTCTGTGATAAGCCTGATTATGAACTTTTTGTCTGACAGGTAATTATTATTCTCTGAATTCATGTACTCTTCATATACTTCCCATACGATCATTTTATTATACAGGAGACGTGGGATATGTGAGTTATTCACCCATGAAAGCTTTTTAGATGAGATATAGTTTTTAAACTCGAGATTTTTTCTCAGCTGACAGATTAACTGATTGTCTATGAATCTTTTTCTCGGATTCAGATCTTCATGGGATGGTATTCGCTTCTGAAGGGCCTGATCGATTTTCTCTGTTGCTATATCTGCAACATCAAGTACAAGGAGCAACAGGAAATGATAAAGATCGTAACTCTTACCAATGCTGAACATCAATTCTGTCTCGGCCTGGACCAGATTTTCATCCTCCCGGCGGTTAAAAGCATAAAGAGCCATTAAAGCTTTTATACGTAATAATCTTCTGCTTATCATCTATAAAGAACCTCAAATTTCGCTGCAAAAATACTCTTTTTCCCTTAGCCTCAAAACAACTACGCAAAATTAAGAACAAAAAGTCTCACTGGTTTTGATTTGATAAAATAATTGTTACATTTGACAATACAAAACAAAACCCTAACACTAACTGACTTAGAAATGGAAGAAGAAGCCGGAATACAGGAAGTCATTAACGTGCATGATGATAAAATCATTAAGGAAGAAATTTTCACCAAAGTTGTGCGTGCCGGAAAGAGAACTTACTTTTTTGATGTTAAAGCCACAAGGAAAGATGATTATTATCTAACCATTACCGAAAGCAAGAAACGTTTAGGAAAAGAAGGGAAAGTATTTTATGAAAAACATAAGATTTTCCTTTATAAAGAAGATTTTGAAAAATTTTCTGAAGGATTAAAAGATGCTGTTACATATATCAGTAATGGGAAAGATGCATCAGGTACCACAGAACCAGCTTCTTTTGCCGAACCCCATGAAGAAAAAAGCACGATCACTACTGAGGAATTCACAAATGTTGAATTTGAGGATCTCGGTAAGAAATAAAAGCTTTCTTTATATTTCACTCGCAGAAGATAATCTAAATGTCTGATTATATACTCCTTATTCTGGGGATCATCTTTATGATCATAGGAATAATCGGCTGTCTGGTCCCTGTTCTTCCCGGACCTCCATTTAGTTTTTTAGGATTAATATTTCTTCACCTTACAAGGTTCGCTCATTTTACGACTCCATTCCTGATTACACTTGGATCTCTTGCCGTAATAGTTACAGTTCTGGATTATGTCTTTCCTGTTTGGTGGACAAAGAGATTCGGAGGTTCAAAGTATGGAACAAGAGGCGCTACAATCGGATTGATAATAGGTTTTTTTATCGGACCCCTGGGAATTATTATTGGACCTTTGATGGGTGCCTTTGTCGGAGAAATGATTTTCAAGGATGATATCAATTATGCTTTTAAAGCCGGATTCGGAAGTCTTCTTGGATTCCTTACAGGTATCGGTCTCAAGCTTGCAGCATCGTTTGTGATGACGTTCTATTTTGTGAAGGAACTTATTAAGTAAAAACTTCTTACCCTTTTCTTAACCCTTCCCAACCCTTTCCTTAAACAATAAGGGAAGGGGGATGGGGGAAAGGGTTAAGAATAGGCAGAGGGATGAGGTTTTACATTCCGAGTGTCGCAACCATAACTGCCTTAATAGTATGCAGCCGGTTTTCAGCTTCATCGAAAACTATTGAATGTTTTGATTCAAAGACATCTTCAGTAACTTCCATTCCATCGAGACCGAATTTTTTAAAAATGTCCTCTCCCACTTTGGTTTCCCGGTTATGAAAAGCCGGCAGGCAATGTAGAAATTTAACCGAGGGATTTCCGGTTTTTTCCAAAACTTTCATATTTATCTGGAAGGGCATCAGGAGCCTAATTCTCTCTTCCCATACTGAATCAGGTTCTCCCATTGAAACCCAGACATCAGTATAAAGAAAATCTGCACCTTTGACTGCCTTCTCAACGTTCTCGGTAATTGTGATCTTTGCACCAGTTTCTTTTGCTATCTCCTGGCATTTTGCAACCAGCTCAGCAGATGGCTGATATGATAACGGAGCCGCAATTCTGAAGTCAATTCCCATTTTAGCAGAACCAACCATGAGTGAATTGCCCATATTATATCTGGCATCACCAAGGTAGCAGAAAACCATCTTATTAAGAGGTTTTTTGGAATGTTCTCTCATAGTAAGAAAATCGGCAAGAATCTGTGTCGGGTGAAATTCATTTGTTAATCCGTTCCATACCGGTACTCCTGCAAACTTAGCCAGTTCCTCAACAATAACCTGACCAAAACCCCGATACTCAATTCCATCGAACATTGTACCAAGGACCCGGGCTGTATCTTTCATAGATTCTTTCTGACCGATTTGAGAACCTGTAGGCCCCAGATAAGTTACAAATGCTCCCTGATCGTAAGCAGCCACCTCAAATGCACACCTCGTCCTTGTCGATGCCTTCTCAAAAATGAGTGCGATATTTTTCCCTTTGAGGTATTGTTTTTCGATACCGGCACGCTTAGCCTCTTTTAGCTTTGCAGAAAGATCGAGAAGATAAGCAATCTCTTCTGGTGTGAAATCAAGCAATTTCAGAAAATGACGGTTGTGTAGGTTTATAGACATAACTTAGAAATTTGGTTGGGTAAAAATAGAAAAAAAATTGGTACTGGGTGCTAGGTACTGGGTACTGGATGCTGGTGCTGTTGACCTAGCAACCAGTACCCAGTAACTATCTTCTGTCATCCTCATACTCCATAGTTATCTTGGATCCATATTTCTTATCTGCCAGCTTAAAAGCTTCAGTAATTACGCTTTTTTTGCCGCCCTGTTTAATAAAATTGAGGCAGGCCTCTATTTTTGGTGCCATGCTTCCCTTTGCAAACTGGCCTTCATTAAGATATTTCAAAGTATCTGCATAGTTAAGAAACTCCTTTATCTCCTGGTCAGGTTTATTAAAATTAATATATATGTATGGAACATCTGTTAAGATATAGAATTCGTCGGCATGAATCTGTGCAGCAAGAAGCGATGAAGCCAGATCTTTGTCAATCACGGCTTCAGCGGGTCTGACATCTTTAATTTCGTCTATGTATACGGGAACCCCGCCTCCGCCCACTGCAATTACGATATTCCCTTTCCTGGCCAAATCACAGATAATTGATTCATTGATAACCCCGATTGGAACAGGAGAAGGGACAACTCTCCGAAAACCACTCTTTGATTTAATCTCTTCCTTAAATATCCATCCCTTTTTGGAAGTAAGGTCATATGCCTGTTCTTTTGTATAGATTTTCCCGACTCTTTTTTGGGGATCGGTAAATGCACTATCATTGATGTCAACAAGTACCTGAGTAATAATACAGATAACATTTTTTTTAATACCATGCTTGTTAAGAACATTTCTGAACATCCGTTCTATCATGTACCCAATTCCTCCCTGTGAATCAGCAACGCAAATATCTACTGGCATCTGTGCAATTCCATACAATTGTTCACCTGCGTCGTTTCTCATAAGAATGTTTCCGACCTGGGGACCATTTCCATGCGTTATAACAAGATCGTAACCTTCGTTAATTAAAAAAATAAGGTTCTCAAGTGTTTCAGTTGTATTCTGTTCCTGTTCATCAATCGTTCCTGTCTGATCGCCCCTCAACAGAGCATTACCACCAAGAGCAACAACAGCAAGTTTCTTTTCCATATTTACATATTCATAGTTTCATTCAAAAGATGACAAAAATACAAAAATCAGAGGATTACAAACCAGAATACCCGGAATGAAATCTCATCGGATTTTTTAGTGCCTGACAGCCGTATTAATCTAACAAATAACACTATCTTGAATTGAAGTTAAAAAAAAATGCTACATTTACGAAATTCATACTAATATCAAATAAGTGAGATTCAGCTATGTATTGTTCATTGCGGTAATCTTAGCAATGACCGGATTCTCCTGTAAAGAAAAGGGAGGAAAATATATTAGTCAGGGGGAAATCCATTATAACATAGATTATATAGGCAATTTCGGACCGATGCCAAAAGAGGTTCTGCCCAAAAACCTTATTGTATCATTTAAAAACGACAAAGTCCTCTTTGAAATGATCTCTTCCTTTGGAAATTCCGGTATACTTAATCTGTCTAATCCTGAAAAGGGAATTTTCGATACATATTTTAGCCTTTTCACATTAAAATATTATTATGAGGTTCAGCCCGGCGAACAATTTCCGGGATTTGAAGCAATGAAAGGTATGGTGATCAAAAAAACCAGCAAGACCTCTGTTATTTGTGGATTTAACTGCAAAAATGCTGAAGCTACACTTCCATCTTTTGGCAACAAAGTCTATGATATTTGGTATACCAATGAAATAAATGTTAAAAACTCCAATACAGCTACACCATTCAATCAGATTGACGGTGTGCTCATGAATTTCTTCTTTTTCCTCGGACCGGCTGAACTTCATTTTGATGCAGAAACTGTATATAAAAAAGAGATCCCCGATGAAGTATTTGAAAGACGAGATAAGTTCATGAGGGTATCGAGAGAGGAAATCGATAAATTTATTAATAAAATGATAAGCCTCTAAAGAGGTACGCGGTAAGTGGTATGCTGGACGCGGTTCCATCCTAATTATTTTGATGTAATGCCAAAAACATAAACCCTATCCACATTTTGGATAAGGTCCAAAATTATTACCTTTGGATGGCGTTTAAAAATGGATTGATCGTTCTGAAAAACTTTACTATATCTATATAATGAATAAAGAGAAGGAAGATGCCGGTAAAAAGGTCTCGAAACCGGCTAAAAGTAATGTAAAAAGCAAATCTATACTAACAGATGAGAGAATCAAATTTGTAGTCGGGATTCTGATCACCGGTTTTGCGTTATATCTTCTTCTGGCTTGTGTGGCATACCTGTTCTGGTGGAAAACCGATCTCAGCATTGCAGATTCAGACATAGTTTCAGGTCCGGATATTGCCGTAAAAAACTGGTCTGGCAAAAGCGGGCACTTCCTTGCCAAAATGATTATTAATAACGGATTCGGATTTGGTGCTTTCTTTATTCCTCTGATTTTCGGAACTATAGGATTATATCTGCTAAAATTCCCTAATATTAAACCGTTCAGGCTGATTGTGAAGTTTTCATTTGCAGCAATTATTCTTTCGCTCATTCTTGGATTCATCTTTGATAAATCGAATGTATACCTCGGCAGCGGTCCGGGAGGAGCCCAGGGATATCATATCACCAGATGGCTTAAAGCATTCATGGGCATGATTGGGACAGGTGTTGTTCTGACATTTATAACTATATCATATCTGGTATTTGCACTCAAAGTAAAACCTGAATCATTTGGTGTAAGAATACCGGCATTCCTGAAATTCAAAAAACACTCAGATGATAAAACTGTCGACTCAGATAAGACGGATACTTTGATTCATGAAACGGAAACAGATTCAGAAATTGAATCTGTAATTCCTGAAACAACTGATCGTGAAAAAAACGATGTTGAATTTTTCGTGAAAAACATGAATCAATATAAAGAACCGGAAGATATGGAGGAGGAGGAGGAGGAAGAAGAACTTCTCTCTGCGGGATCTATAATAAGGGATTTTGACAGCGACAAGAAAATAATTCCGGATGGTTATGACTTACCTATAAATATTACCCGGACAGAAACACTGGATACACTTCCCGATCATGAAGTTGAAAAAATAATGGGAGATTATGATCCGCGTCTCGATTTGTCCAGATATAAATTTCCACCTGTTTCAATTCTTAAGGAGCACAAATCAGAGAGTGCTTTTGATAATACCGAAGTATTTGAAAACAAAGAAAATATCATCAAAACTCTCGGTGATCATAAGATCAGCATAAAAAGTATATCAGCAACTATAGGTCCAACAGTAACTCTCTATGAGATTGTTCCTGAACGAGGAGTAAGACTTGCGAGAATAAAATCTCTCGAGGATGATATTGCCCTTAATCTTTCAGCGCTTGGAATCAGAATTATTGCCCCAATTCCGGGAAGAGGGACGGTGGGTATCGAGGTTCCAAACAAGAAACCCGAAATAGTCTCAATGAGATCTCTGATTACTTCAAAAGCATTCCAGGAGACCAAATTCGACATCGCTCTCGCATTGGGAAGAACAATAACAAATGAACCATACATAGTAGATCTGACTAAAATGCCGCACTTGCTGGTAGCCGGAGCCACTGGGCAGGGTAAATCAGTGGGTATTAATGCCATTATAACTTCAATATTATATAAAAAACATCCTGCAGAGGTTAAATTTGTACTTATCGATCCCAAAAGAGTGGAATTACCTCTTTATATGAAAATCGAGAGACATTTTCTTGCAAAACTACCCGACGAAGAAGATGCGATTATAACTGACACTCAAAAAGTTATTAAAACTCTGAATTCGTTATGCATTGAAATGGACAACAGACTCGAACTGCTTAAAGCTGCCCAATCACGGAATATTAAAGAGTATAACGAAAAGTTTATTTCAAGAAAGCTGAGCCCGGAAAAAGGGCACAAATATCTTCCATACATCGTTTTAATAATAGATGAGTTTGCTGACCTGATTATGACAGCAGGAAGGGAAATAGAAGGGCCAATCGGAAGGCTGGCTCAATTAGCCAGGGCTATTGGTATTCACCTCATAATTTCCACTCAACGACCATCAGCAAATATTATTACCGGGTTCATCAAAGCAAATTTCCCTACAAGGATAGCTTTCCGTGTTTTTTCATCTATTGATTCACGTACAATACTCGATGCAACTGGTGCAGACAGACTTGTTGGCCGTGGAGATATGCTGGTTTCATCAGGAAATGAACCGGTAAGGGTTCAGTGTGCGTTTATTGATACGCCTGAGATTGAAGAGCTTACTGACTTCATTGGTTCTCAAAAAGGTTATCCCGATGCGATGCATCTCCCAGAATATGTTGATGATAGTGAATCCGGAGCTCAGGATGTGGATCTGCGAAAAAGAGATACGATGTTTGAGGAAGCGGCAAAATTGGTTGTTCAGCATCAGCAGGGTTCAACTTCGCTGATTCAGAGAAAACTATCCATTGGATATAACAGGGCCGGAAGAATAATTGATCAGCTTGAAGCCGCCGGTGTTGTGGGTCCATTTGAAGGAAGCAAGGCAAGAGATGTACTTTGTACTGATTTTATAGCTTTGGAACAGATTTTGAAGAGACTTGAGTAAAGCTGATTATTATGAGATCTTTTGTCGTCACTCTTTTGCTTCTTATTGTATTGCCATACTATGCTGCCGGACAAGATGACCAGAATGCTATTAAAATGCTTGACAGTTTTGCAAACAAGGCCCTGAAAGCTCCATCAATAGCGATGAAATTTAATCTTGTAACTACTAGTCAGACAGATAATTCAACCGATACTTTGGCAGGATCGGTTATTATCAGTAAAGATAAATACAGACTCGACCTACCTGATAATATTATCTGGTTCAACGGTGAAACTTCATGGAGTTATCTCACGGCAGAAAAAGAGGTAACGATAACCAAAGCCAATAAAAAAGACAATACGTTTCAAAGCCGGCCATCACTGATATTCTCAGCGTACAAAAAAGGATATAAAAACAGGCTGATCGATGAAAAGGCTGATTCCTATATCATTGATATGTATCCTGAAGACATAAAGAGTGAGTTGATAAGAATCAGACTTACGATTGGAAAATCCCTGTTAAATCTTATTAGTCTTGAATATAAGAAGAAAGACGGGACAATAATCACACTTCATGTTACCGGCTACGATCTTAAAGTTAAGCCTGAATCGGATACTTTTGTATATCAGCCTGCTAAATTCAAAGATGTCGAAGTAATCGACATGAGATAATTAAATATTCCTTTCAGGATAGGCAATTCGCAGATGGTAAATATTTAATAATCTTTTTTTGAAGGCGTTTTTGATATCTGAAATATCTTTGAAAGTAAGCGGGATATCAGAAAATTGTCCATCCTGCTCCTGCAAATAAACTATCCTTTCAACAAGTTCATTTATAGATTCTTCAGAATAACTAATCATGCTGTGTGATGAAGCTTCGACAGCATCAGCCATCATAACCAGGGCGGTTTCCTTTGAAAATGGTTTAGGACCTGGGTATGTAAAGTCTTTTTCTTTACTGGTATCCCAGGGATTCATCTCTGTGTATTTCTTGAAAAAATAAAATGCTATTGTTGTCCCGTGATGTGTCCTGATGAAATCAATAATCTGAACAGGAACCTTAAAATTCTTAGCCAGTGTCACGCCGTTTCTCACATGATTTATTATTATCCTTGCACTTTCCTCAGGATTAAGCAAATCATGAGGGCTTAATCCGTCAGTCTGATTTTCAATATAAAAACCTGGATTTGCAATTTTGCCAATATCATGGTAAAGAGCACCTGTGCGGACAAGCAGAAGATTAGCTCCGGTTATTCTTGCTGCCTCTTCCGCGAGATTAGCGACCTGCAGGGAATGCTGGAAAGACCCCGGAGCCTCGTCAGCCAGTTTTCGCAAAAGAGGTTGGTTTGTGTCCGCAAGCTCAAGCAGGGTGGTATCAGAAAGGAACAGAAACTTCACTTCAAAAATGAATATTATCGGATAACTAATCAGGACGAGGAGCCCATTTGCCGCAAAAAGGTAAAAGTCAGACCAAACTACGTTAACAAAACTTCCATCATGCATTAAGTTAAATCCTAAATAAAGAACACAATAACTCACAAATACCGAAAGTGCGGTGAAGAAAAACTTCCCTCGCCTATATATGTTTGATAATGTAAATATTGAGATCATTCCGGTAATGAAGCTTATAAATATAAATTCAAAAGGATCGGGAAGCATAAATCCGGATATCATAATAGTAATCAGCAGAATGAATAATGCAAGTCTGGCATCGTAAAAAGTCCTGATTACTACAGGTATAATTACAAAAGGAATCAAAAATAATGTATCCGGATTCGCATAGGATATTATTACACGTGTTAATGCAATGAATGAAATGATTATCAGAATAATGAATAGAGTTTTTCGTGTTACACCAAGCACTTCTGAACGGAAATGAGAAAGAAAAAGCCATAATACTTCGTAACAGGATGAAACGAGAATTACGACGCCGAAAATTCTGATTATACCTGCTCTTGATCCGTAAGGCCAGATAGCTGTTACAATAATAATGCTAAGAATGAAATAAATAAGATTCAAAACGTAT
This sequence comes from Bacteroidales bacterium, assembly GCA_003141895.1. Taxonomy (GTDB): domain Bacteria; phylum Bacteroidota; class Bacteroidia; order Bacteroidales; family VadinHA17; genus LD21. Next base: position 136,152 of record PLNT01000009.1, read on the forward strand.
TTTCTTCTTGCCTTCCAAGCATTCTGAATTTCAGACATTAATGATTAATTATTTGATTTTAAGTTCACAAATATATCAATTTTCATTAACATCATATCTTAATCTTTAACCACACTCCCTCCCTCGAAGCGGGAGGGGGTGTGGTTAAAAAGAATAATATTGAATCAATAGATATTTGCTAATTTTGTTACAAAATTCATAAAATGGAATATTTTATTTGTGAAAATGTTTTTGTACCATTAAGATCAGGACCGTCACATAAAACAGAAATGCTGAGCCAGGTCCTTTTTGGCGAAAAATACTCAATAGCTGACAAAGCAGGTACCTGGTTGAAAATTGAAACGGTATTTGACAATTATACTGGATGGATTGACACCGGTCATCTGCAACATTCTCCTGTAGAAGACATTACAACCGGAAATGTTCTGAACAGATCATTGGCATGCTTTAAAAGCGATAAGTCAAAAATGGTTCTTGAAGCCGGATGTGAGGTCTTCAACCCTGATTTCGATAAAAAGGTGTTTTTTGCCGGCAATAAGAAATATGTCGCAGGTGCTGACTTCAGCAATAATTTTGTATCAACAATAGAGTCCTTTGCAGATACTGCCATGAAATATATCAATAGTCCTTATATATGGGGCGGACGAATACCTTCAGGAATTGATTGCTCTGGACTTACTCAGCTGGTATATAAAATCCATGGAATCCCTATCCCGCGGGATAGCTGGAAACAGGCCGAGGCAGGTAAAAGCATTGATTTTATTGATCAGGCTGAGTCTGGAGATCTGGTCTTCTTTGATAATGACAGGGGTAAAATTACACATGTAGGAATGATATTGTCAAAAGGAATGGTTATCCATGCCTCGGGCAGAATAAGAATTGACTCAATAGATCACCAGGGAATTTATAAAGCAGAAATTGCTGGCTATTCACATAAACTAAGGACAATCAGAAGAATTGTATGAATGTCATGCGGTCTTGCAGTCCTGCAATCTCTACATGACTATTTTAGCGTTAATAATTTTTAGAATTTCCATTTCTGCAGTTTCAGTATTGGATTCAATCTCCGCTCCTCTTTCAATTACACTGCTTACGAAATCCTTGTCTTTTAAACCTGAAGCATTGATTTTAACATTCAGATATGCTCCTCTAATGCATGCGCGCGTCGCAATAGCCCCTACCCCTGCATCGCTGATAGAATTTGGATTACCATGTTCCACCATCGCTTTTATTAATCCGAATGCAGAAAAAGCTGTCTCCATAACTCTCAGTGGCACAAGAGTAGCATTCTTTGTAGCTTCCTGGACTGCGGATTCTCTTGATTTTCTTTCCTCATCAGATTTTTTCGGAAGTGAAAATGCCTCCATTATTCTGTTAAACGCTTCTGTATCTTCATCTACAAGATTTAAAAGCTTATTCTGTATTTCCTTACCGGTGACAGCCCAGTCTGAAAATTCTTTCCAGCGATCTTCCCAACCTTTTTTGTGCGCTGATAAATTTGCGACCATCGTCCCCAGGGAGGTTCCTAATGTGCCCATATATGCAGATACTGAACCCCCGCCAGGAGCAGGTGAATCAGAGGCAGTTTCATTCATGAAAGCCTTCAGCGACAAATCAATCAGTTTATTTTTATTATCAGCCATAACAAATTCAATTACTTTTTCTTCAGGTTTAAAGTGATGTATGTCATTTAATCCCATCGATTTGATGGCAATTTTGATCAGTTCGTCATCGGATACTCCCGAGGAAAGTTGCTGTTTATCAAGGAAGTATCGTCCGGCATCGAGTAGTGATTTCAGGGGGATCAAACCCACAAGTTCAGATCCAGTAACTCTGACTCCTCTGACATCTGCCTTGCGGAATACTTCGTCGAATGCAATATGCACAGGTGTTACAGAAATATTAGTAAGATTCATTGAAATCTGGGCAATACCATATTCTTCAATATACCAGCCAATTGCTTTCACCGATTTAAGTGTGCCGGGTATCATGATAGTTTCTCCGTTTTCATCTGTCGCAATTTTCCCCGTCAGAGGATTGCCTTCTCTTTTTGGTCTCCCCTTCTCCCTTACATCGTAAGCGATTGCATTGGCACGTCTTGTTGATGTTGTATTCAGATTCACATTAAAAGCCACAAGAAAGTCCCTTGCTCCAACAGCAGTTGCTCCTGAGCGTTCATTGAATATTGAGGGTCCGAAATCGGGTCTCCATTCAGGGTCGGATAGCTTTTTCTTTAGTCCTTCATATTCGCCTGATCTACAACTTGCAAGATTTCGTCTATCCTGTTTCTGTGCAGCATTTTCATAACAGTAAATGGGTATTCCAAGTTCAGTCCCGATTCTTTCTGCAACTTTACGGGCAATAAAAACAGTCTCCTCCATAGTGATTCCGGAAACAGGTACAAACGGACAAACATCAGTAGCTCCCATCCGAGGATGTGCTCCGTGATGTTTCGACATATCAATAATCTCCGAAGCTTTTTTAACTGAAAGAAAAGCAGCCTCGGAAACCGCTTCCGGATACCCGACAAATGTTACTACAGTTCTGTTAGTGTCTTTCCCCGGATCCACATCTAGTAATTTCACTCCATCAACCGCTTCAATAACATCTGTAATCTGCTTAATTATTGTCATATCCCGGCCTTCACTGAAATTCGGAACGCATTCGATTATTTTCTTCTCCATGTTTAAAATTTCTTTGATTCTCTTAGTTTTTTGCCCCCCTTCTCCCTCTTAAGCGGGATTAAGCTCCTCTCTACAAGACTGTTTCTCAGTTTTAGGGGTCCAGCCCCGCCTAAGCGGGATGGGGGGAGGAAATTTTACCTTTAAGTATTACGGTTTCAATAAGATTACTTCCAAAAGAATATGGCATAAACTCATATGATGGTATTTCTTTTGTAATAAAAATATTAGCCACTTTCCCTTTTGCTATTGATCCATGTGTTTCAGAAATACCCATAGCATAAGCAGAATTAATAGTGACTGCATTTATCACTTCCTCCGGCAGCATTCTTAATCTGATACAACCAAGAGACATAATAAAATTCATATTTCCGGAAGGTGAAGATCCGGGGTTATAATCTGAAGCCAGAGCAACCGGCAAACCTGCGTTGATCATATTTCTGACAGGAGGATCGGGCATTCCAAGAAAAAATGAGGAACCCGGCAGCAGCGTTGGCATTGTTTCTGATCCGCTGAGTGCATCAATCTCTGCATTGCCTGTAAATTCGAGATGATCCACCGAACGGGCATTATATTTAACACCTGTCTGAATACCTCCTGAGTATGCAAGTTCATTAGCATGAAGTTTGGCAATAAGTCCATGTTTCAGACCAGCCATTAAAATTCTTTCGGTATCCTCAACATCAAAAAATCCTTTATCGCAGAAAACATCAATATAGTCAGCGAGTTCTTCAGCTGCGATCACTGGTATCATTTCATAGATTATTGTATCTACATATTCAGCTCTTCTGTTTTTATATTCTTCAGGAATCGCATGTGCTCCAAGAAAAGTAGATTTTACTTCGATTAGACTGGTTTCTTTAATTCTCCTGATTACTCTCAGCATTTTCAATTCATCCGCCAGGTTCAGACCATAACCGCTTTTAATTTCAACTGCACCTGTCCCATATGAGATAATTTCTTCTATCCTCCTGATTGACTGGCTGTAAAGATCTTCTTCAGATGTTTCATGAAGCTTTTTTGCAGAATTAAGTATTCCTCCTCCGTGTATCGCAATCTCGGAATATGATAAACCCCGGATTTTGTCTGTGTATTCTATTTCCCGGCTCCCCGCATATACCAGGTGGGTATGCGAATCACAATAGGATGGAAAAACGAACCTGCCAGAGGCATCGATAGTCTCAAGTTCATGAGTTTGGATAAGATTTCTGCTTTGGAAATCCTTCATCCTCCCAAAATCAGCTATCATCCCATCCTTAATAAAAAGATAAGCATCAGAAATTACAGTTAACTCTGCCATTTCAGAACCGCATTTTTTTATTTTAGGTACTCCCTCAGTCTGAACAAGACATTTTATATTTTTTAAAAGCAGGCTCGTAAGCATTTAGTCGTAAAAATAAGTCCCTAAGGTAGCAAATAATAAAAAAAGTGACTGTAATTTCCATTTTTCTTTATCTTTATCGATATGAACCTAAACCTCTAACGTATGAAAAGAACCTTTTTAGTTTTTCTTCTGGCGCTTCTGATACTTTCAGTATCTGCCCAGGAGAAAAAGGTAAAGACCGGATGGAAGTTCGGCGGAGCATTACCTGCTGTTACTTATGACTCAGATCTGGGCTTTGAGTACGGAGCGCTTGCTGAATTTTTTAACTATGGTGACGGCAGCAAATATCCCGACTGGATTGATCATACCTATACTGAAATATCGCGCTATACAAAAGGCAGTGGCATTTATAGATTTATGTTCGAGTCACGTCATATTATTCCTGGTGTGCAATGGATAAGCGATCTTAGTTATCTTCCTGATAAAGCAGCCACATTCTACGGATTCAACGGATATGAATCGGTTTATAATAAAGACTGGATGAATAACAAAATGGCTGACGATATCTACAGATCAAGAATGTTTTACCGTTTTCAAAAAAACCAATTCCGGTTTAAAAATGATTTCCAGGGCAAAATATCAGGTGATCATTTCAAATGGAGCGCTGGCTTAGCTTTTCAGGATTTTACCACAAGCTCAGTAAACATTAATAAGTTAAACAAAGGGAAAAAAGAATTACTCCCGTCTGTTGACTCAGTGCCAGGTCTTTTTGAACGATATAAGGCACTGGGTATAATCCCGGCTGACGAAGCTAACGGGGGATGGATAAATACAGTCAAAATTGGTCTTACCTGGGACAGCCGCGATAATAAACCTAACCCTATGAAAGGTCTATGGACTGAGATAGGAATTGAAGCAGCACCAAAGTTCATGGGAAATAACTGGGGATTTTCAAAACTATATATAATACATCGTCAGTATTTTACGTTAATAGAAAAGAACCTATCCCTGGTTTACCGCTTAGGTTATCAGGCTACAATATCAGGGCATACTCCTTTCTTTTATCAATCACAAGTAATTACCTCCAGACTCACAGGAGCCACATCTGAAGGACTCGGTGGCGCAAAAACATTAAGGGGAGTTCTGAGAGACCGTGTTGTGGGTGATGCATTCTTTATGGGTAATATCGAACTCCGCTGGAAGCCCCTGTATTTCAAATTCCTGAAACAGGATTGCTACATGGGTCTGAATGCATTTTATGACTTCGGTAAAGTAACCAAGGATATTAAACTTCCGGATAATCTTCAAGCCAAATTTGAAAGTCAGGTTTATCCTTTTGATAATTATTCTGATTACTTTAAACCAGGACCAGATAAGCTACATCAGAGTGCCGGAATGAGTTTAATGCTGGTAATGAATCAGAACTTTGTTGTTGCGATTGATTGCGGTAAGGCATTCAATGTGCAGGATGGAAATATTGGATTCTCAATCGGATTGAATTATCTGTTCTAGACATCACATCTATTGGCCCCCCTGCCCCCCTAAAGGGGGACCAAGCGAAGCGTGAGGGGGTGTTATATCAGAATCCTTTCAGAAAATATGCAAGGGCTACGCCAAGATAATTACCTACTATATAGCCAATTATGCCACCAGTTATGCCTGTTACAATAACATCTTTATTTTTAAGGGCATTGGCAACCATCGGTACAAAAGGCGGAGAAAAGATAAATGCTGCTGAAGTAATCAGAAAATTATCGGCATCAATTTTAAATATTTTTGCGAGAATAATATGAAGAATGAGAGACCCGAAATAACACCATGTAATAAAAAGAATAAGATTTATCATTCCGGTTCCGAACATAGTCCTGATGTTCGCCATTGAGGCTACTGTAAGCGAAAAAACAAGAATAAAATACATTCCGAGCTGAAATGTTTTTTCAATCTTATTTATTCTTTTGGAGAGTGAAAAAATCAAACCCAGAGTCGTTATTGACATGATTACTACTACCATCATCGGTAGCCGGTGTAAAAGTAATGCAAGACCTCCTGAAAATGCGAAGATAAGCAACGATAAACCCAATGCTCCCAGTAAAGGGATGAATATTCCTTTCTTAAAAATGCCAGAATAATCCTCAAGGTTTTCAGTCAGATTGACAATTTCTGCTTCGTCGCCTTTAATCCCTTTTGTCTCGACAAAGGGAGGCAGAATAAGCCTGAACAATTTTGGTGCGACAGTTATAAAGAATAAAACAAGAAATGCACCTATTATCATATCATAAGTACTAAGAATTACAAAAAGATTTGCATTAACATTAAGTGCCATTTTTATGGCCACAAAATTGGGTGTACCTCCTGCATATATTCCTTCAAACATGCCTGCAAGTTTCCAGCTTTCCGGAATTGAATCTTTCCATATAAAAAATCCTACAGTAACCATCACCAGTCCCGCTATAAGAGCAAGAAGGACTGAGATAAATCCTTTTTTTGCATAGCGGAGCCACCTCTTCAGGTTCAGAGAAAAAAGCAATAAAGGGAAAGCAAGAGGAACAACAAGTGAAGGTATTATGTCCTGAACCTGACCTATCTGATTAACAAATAGATCTTCGTTTGTTGCTTTTCCCTGACTAATGAGCGTTTCAACTTCAGTCTTTGGTAGAGATCCTTTGCCCTCAAGAGCCAGTTTATAGCCAGGACTTCCCTGGGGTAATAAACCGGTACTCCCAATTAACAGGCCAAACGCGTAAGCAATGACAATTGAACCAACTTTTTGAAGAAATGACCATTTTTTGCATAAGTAGATTATTACTACCGGGAATACAAAGTAGAAAATTACTAACAACACAATCTTTATCATCTGATTTGGCTTTAGGCATCCCAAATATAAAAAAAGCGACTTACTGAATAGCAAGTCGCCTGTAAAATAGGTGTTTATACTTATTTATCTTTCATTTGCATTCTTCAAAACTTTTCTGATACTGTTCAATAGCTTTAAGACTCATACCCATGCTTGAAAAACCACCATCGTGGAACAGGTTCTGCATGGTAACTTTACGTGTGAGATCAGAGAATAACACAACACAATAATCGGCACATTCTTCCGCGGTTGCATTACCGAGAGGTGACATTCTTTCTGAAAAGTCGATCAGGGATTCAAAACCATGAATACCGCTGCCCGCTGTAGTTGCAGTCGGAGATTGCGAAACAGTATTTACTCTTACCTTTCTGTCGCGTCCATAAATATAACCAAAGCTTCGTGCAATTGATTCAAGAAGTGCCTTCGCGTCACCCATGTCATTATATCCTGAAAGGGTCCTTTGGGCAGCAACGTATGATAACGCCACTACTGATCCCCACTCCTTTATAGCATCAAGCTTATAACATGTCTGAAGAACCCTGTGAAAACTGAGAGCAGATATATCGAATGTCTTTAACATATTTTCATAGCTGGTCTGTTCGTAAGGTATGTCCTTTCTTACATTAGGCGACATTCCAATAGAGTGAAGAATAAAATCGAATTTCCCGTCAAAAATCCTGAAACTTTCAGTAATCAGGTTTTCAATATCTTCCATCTTGGTTGCATCGGCAGCAATAACTTCACTGCCAGTCATTTTTGCAAGGTCCCTGATATTGCCTAACCTCATAGCTACAGGAGCATTCGTAAGCACCAGATCTGCTCCCTGCTCCCATGCTTTAATCGCAACCTGCCATGCAATAGACTTCTCATTCAGCGCACCAAAAATGATACCTTTTTTCCCTTTTAACAATCCTTCTCTCATCGTTTATTTAATTTGTGTGTAAATAGCTAACAATTTCACAAAATTACTGAAATATCGGTGAACATAGGTTAGGGTCATCCTTTGTGATCCTTTGAGATAACTTAATGTTCCTTTGTGGTCAAAAAAAACTATAACCACTAAGGTGCACAAAGGGATACACGAAGTAACACAAAGGGGGAACTCAAAGTTTGATAAATAGAAGAATAACTTAATTAATTCCGGCTTTCAGGAGTTCCCTTGCATTTTTCATCGCTGTCTCGGTAACTTCACTGCCGCTTAACAACCTTGCTACCTCCAGAATTCTTTCTTCAGGCGATAACAATTTAACACGGGTGAAAGTTGAATTATCAGTATCGTCCTTATAAACATGATAATGACGTGTTCCCCTTGAGGCTACCTGTGGAAGATGCGTTATATTGATTACCTGCATATACTTTCCCATTCCTGCCAGGATCTGTCCGACCTTATCAGCTACTTCACCTGATACCCCTGCATCTATTTCATCAAAAATTATTGTAGGCAGATTATTATTCTTGGAAAGTAAGGATTTCAGGCTCAGCATCACTCTTGATAATTCACCTCCTGAAGCTATTTTAGCAAGGTTCTCAGGTGCAATCTGTTTGTTTGCGGAGAAGAGGAATTCGGCCTGATCAATTCCGCTGGCAGTAAATTCCTGCAGTTGTATGAGGGATATTTTGAATTTTGCATTAGGGATTCCAAGTTGTTTAAGCAGATCAATAATTCGCGATTCAATATCGGGAAGTACACTTTTTCTTTTTAACGAGATCTCTTCAGATATTGTCTTTAAAACGCCGGTTTCTTTTTTAATCAGTGTTTCAAGATCCTTTAAACGTTCATCACTTGTAACAATTGTGCTTATTATGTCTTTTATCTCATCCTTTTTCCTAAGAAGCTCATTTAAATCACCGGCACGGTGTTTCTGCATTAATGAATAGATAGTATCAAGACGGGTGTTGATTTTGGCAAGACGGCCAGGATCAGCTTCAATTGAAACAGCTAACCTCTCTAACTCTGACGCAATATCATCGAGCTCTATAAATGAGGATTCAGTCCTGTTAAGAAGATTTTCTCCTTCGGCTAAAAATACTCTGATTTTGCCCAGGTTTAACTTGACATCCCTCAGCATTGACAGAATAGATATCCCTTCAGCAGAAAAAAGATTTGACGAAGTGCTCAATGCCAGTTTAATTTCCTCTGTATGACTTAATAATTCCTGTTCCGCCTCGAGCTCCCCTTGTTCTCCACTGGTTAATTTGGCTTCTTCGAGTTGATTATACTGAAACTGAAAATACTCCAGGTCTGATTTGTTTTTATCAGCCTTTTCTTTCAGTACTGAAAATTCCTTTTTCAATTTCCTGTACCCGGAATAAGTTTCCCTGTACTTGTTTTTAAGGTTGGAAGTACCGGAAAATGAATCAATCAGATTAAGCTGGAATGAGTTATCATTTAGCATCAGTGTCTGATGCTGTGAATGAATATCGATAAGTCTGTCACCAAGCTCTTTAAGCAGGTTCACTGTGACTGGCGTATCATTTATAAAAGCCCTTGATTTCCCGGCAGGGTTAATTTCCCGTCTAAGAATTGTAACATTTTCATAATCCAGTTCATTTGCCGAGAAAAATTCATTAAGTTCATATTCTTCAATTCTGAAAGTACCTTCAACAATGCATTTCTCTTTCTTATCAAGAAGGACCGATGAATCTGCTCTCGTACCGAGAATAAGTGAAAGTGCACCTAAAAGAATTGATTTACCCGCACCTGTTTCTCCGGTGATAACTGTCAGTCCGTTTTCAAGGTTAACGTCCAGTTCTTTAATAAGAGCATAATTCTGAACAAATAGTTTTATGAGCATGATATGATCTTATGGTAGATTAGCAGCATTAATCTTCTCGTATTTGGCTTTATTTGCAGGATCAATTTCGGTCAGTATCTGCACAACACGGCTCTTCTCTTCAGGAAAAGCTGCCGAAAAAATATTGATAAATTCATCTGACCTGGCATCCATAACAACCTGGACCAGATACATAAACGGATCAGGCTTTTTCCTGTATACTTCCTGGATTAGCTTCAGGCTCTCCACCATGCTTGTTCTTGCCTCAGCTATCTTAGACTCCATCATATCCAGTCCGTTCATATTGTAGTCATAAAGAAATTGTCTGACTCCTTCATATTCTTTGTCAAGGGTATTCTTAACGAGCCAGTAACGATTCCGGTTACGGGAGCCATCGTAAGGCTTCCAGCCCGGCTCAGGGGCATTCTGTGCACTTGTAACTATCTTCTCAGCCATCTGATAGAATTCCGTACCACCGAGAGGTGAAAAAGAATCATAGTCAAATCCGAGGATCATGTAGGTATAATATGCAAGAACTGAAACCAGACTTGACCGGTAAGTACTGGGATCAAATTCAAGAGGCTGAAATTCGACGTACCTGAATTGAAAGCTATTATCTATGAAGTTCAGCATTGTAGATTTATATGTCGTATTAAAAACCGGTCTGCTGAGCTGGATCTGAATAGTTCCTTTGAATTCATCTGCTGACAACTGGTCTGTAAGATTTATTAGAATATTGCAATCAATCCTTTCAGCATAGCTAAAAACATGATTGGTCCAGACCGTATTATTCATGAACTCATAGAGATCTTTCTGCATACTTTCAAATACCTGCCGGTTCGAACCCTGAATACGCTGTGCAGATATCTGTATATTACAGTTAAGTTCCTGACCCTTGAGTGTGAATGGCAGAAATATCAGAAGCATAATAAGATAATATTTGAATCGGGTCATCATTCTTTAACGGATCAAAGAAATAATTTTTTCAAGAATATCTGCTGCAGCATCCTCTTTTGATTTCAACTCAAATTTATCAATTATATTGTTCCGGTCAATTATTGTGATCTTGTTTGTTTCGTGTCCAAAACCTGCCCCATCTTCCCTGAGTGAATTTAAAATAATGATATCGAGATTTTTCCTTAATAGTTTTCCTTTTGCATTATCAAGTTCGTTATCAGTCTCGAGGGCAAATCCTGCCAGTATCTGCGAAGGTTTCTTTGATTGTCCCAAAGTTTCGGCAATATCTGTTGTCGGTTTAAGTTTTAAAAATAAGTCAGCGCTTTCTTTTTTTAGTTTTTCTCCTGAGACTTTCGCAGGAGTATAATCCGCCACTGCAGCAGCAAGTATAGCAATATCACATGAACCGAACCTTGAGATGCATTCATAAGCCATTGATTGTGCTGTTGTAACATTAATAATATTTATTGAACTATTCCTGGGAGCAATGTTTACAGGGCCAAGTACAAGATCTACAATGGCACCGTATTCCGCTGCTGTGTCAGCAAGAGCGATTCCCATTTTGCCTGAAGAATAATTACTAAGAAAACGTACGGGATCAATTGGTTCGCGTGTAGGTCCGGCATTTATCAGAAGACGCTTTCCGCTCAGAGGCTTATAGTTTTTTTTTTGAAAAGAAATTCACAATTTCTTTTACTATTTCATCGGGTTCTGCCATCCTTCCCCTGCCAGTCAGACCGCTTGCCAGTTCACCGTTTGCAGGTTCGAGAATTGTATTTCCAAAAGCCTTAAGTGTCTCAATATTAATTATAGTCGCTGGGTGATTCAACATATCCATATCCATTGATGGCGCTACAAACACAGGGCAGCGAGCTGACAGATAAGTTGTAAGAAGCAAATTATCTGCCACACCATTTGCCATTTTTGCTATTGTGTTTGCAGTTGCAGGTGCTACCAGAAGGAGATTTGCCCAGATACCTAAATCGACGTGGCTATTCCAGTCGCCATTGACGGGATTGAAAAACTCTGTAAACACAGGGTTTTTTGATAAAGTTGAAAGGGTAAGAGGAGTTATAAATTCTTTTGCGTTATCAGTCATTATGACTCTGACGTCTGCACCATTCTTAACAAGCAACCGGATGATAGTTGCAGTTTTATAAGCTGCAATACCTCCGGTCACGCCGATAAGTATATTTTTGCCTTCCAGCATCTTTAACCCTGGTATTATTTCGGTTTTACAGGATTATCAGGATTCCTGTAGAAAATTTTGCCCTCTTCAAGTTCCTGCAATGCAATAAGCGTTGGTTTTGGAAGTCTTTCATAGAATTTAGAAATCTCAATTTGTTCACGGTTTTCAAAAACTTCCTCAAGGTTATCGCTATAAGAAGCAAACTCTTCAAGCTTCTTATTAAGTTCCTGTTTCATCTCAACTGAGATCTGATTTGATCTCCTGGAAACAACAATAACTGTTTCATATATATTTCCGGTTCCCTGAGTCATCAGGTCCAGGTTACGTGTAACGGTTGTTACCGGTGCTACTGATTTTCTGTAATCCATAATTATTCTCCTTATTTTATTCCGCTATCGGGAATACCTGCTTTTAAAAATTTATTTGTTTTCTGGAAAATTCCGCTGACATCTTTTGAATAGGTGCTTTTTGGAAATTCTTCCATAAATGAATAATAATCATCGAGTGTTGTCTGATATCTTTCTTTTTGTTTAATGGGCAGACTGAATTCTGCATATAGAAAAAGTGAATTCAATTTAAGATACATCATCTTTTCCCTGTATTTTGTATTTGCAAATTCCTTGAGGCTATTGCTGAGAGCTACAATTGCTGCCTTATATTGTTTCATATCATAATAAAGCTTAGCATTCAGGTATGATTTTTCAACCAGTTTATCCTGAAGATCGTTGATCATCTTTCTGCAATCGTCTGCTTTCGGGCTATTGGGAAATTTATTTAAGAATAAATTGAATCCTTCAATTGCATTCTTTGTATTTTCCTGGTCAAGTTCGGGTGCAGCCGAAATATTATAATCGCATAAAGCTGCCATGTAATTGGCTTCTTCGGTATGTTTCCCAAAAGGAAATTGATCAACAAATGATTTATAGTAGCTGCCTGCCATAAAATAATCCTTCATACCAAAATATGCCTGACAATTCATCCAGTTAAGTTCTTCCGATTCATCAGTCGCCCTGTATTTGGGAAGTATTTGGGTAAGTAATTCCGTAGTTTTAACATACTGACCTTCATCAAAATACTCTTTAGCTTTTGCTTTCTTGAGATCAAAATCAGTACTCTTGAGTAGTTTTCCATACTCACTACAGGAACTTAACAATACAAGGAATATCAGGACGATATGTAATCTAAATCTCATAAAAAAAATTGTTGCGCAAAATTACGGAAAAAATTTCATTTCATGCATAAAAACGTAATAATTATGCTTTTATTATAGATTCCAGGCGGCTTTCGGGAAATAGGTATAAATAGGTATCCAATGAAACATCTATATACTTAATTTTGAGAAAAAATTTTACAAAACAATACAATCATGGATATATTTGAAAAGATCAAGAAAAACAGAGGAGCATTAGGACAATATCAGGAATTTGGACACGGCTATTTTGCATTCCCGAAACTGGAGGGTGAAATAGGCCCTCATATGATTTTCAGAGGAAAAGAGGTCCTCAACTGGAGTTTGAATAATTATCTCGGATTGGCAAACCTTCCTGAAATTCGGAAAGTTGACTCTGAATCAGCTGAAAAATATGGTCTCGCTTATCCAATGGGAGCAAGAATGATGTCGGGACATAGCACAAATCATGAAAAATTTGAAGAAATGGCTGCCCGCTTTGTTCATAAAGAAGATGCATTTCTTCTGAATTTCGGTTATCAGGGAATGGTTTCGATAATAGATTCCCTTGTAGACAGACATGATGTTATTGTTTACGATTCTGAATCACATGCCTGTATTATGGACGGATTGAGACTTCACATAGGAAAGAGATTTGTTTACCCCCATAACGACATGGAGAGTTGTGAGAAGCAGTTACAAAGAGCACAGAAACTGGTTGAAGAATCGGGAGGAGGAATTCTTCTTATTACCGAAGGAGTATTCGGAATGGCGGGGGACCTTGGCAAGCTTGATAAGATTACAGCTTTAAAAAAGAAATACCAGTTTCGTATTCTCGTCGATGATGCGCATGGTTTCGGAACAATGGGAGCAACTGGCAGCGGTACCGGCGAACATTTCGGCGTTCAGGACCAGATTGATGTATACTTTGCAACTTTTGCAAAAGCAATGGCAGGTATCGGAGGATTTGTTGCAAGTACAAAAGACGTAATTAATTACCTCAGATATAATCTTCGCTCACAGATATATGCCAAATCACTGCCAATGGCTATGACCTTAGGCGTAATCAAACGGCTTGAATTTATACAAGCTCATCCCGAACAAAAAGAAAAACTGTGGACAATAGTTCGTGCCCTTCAGAAAGGTTTACGCGAAGCAAATCTTAATCTTGGAAAAACTGAATCGCCGGTTACACCAGTGTTTATGAAAAGCGGGGTCAACCAGGCAACACAGATAATTTACGACCTCAGGGAAAATTGGAATATCTTTTGCTCAGTAGTTGTATATCCGGTTGTTCCGCGCGATGTGGTAATGCTGCGTCTTATCCCAACCGCTGCGCACACTCTTGAAGATGTTGAATATACAATTAAGGCTTTCAAAGAAATCAAAGCAAAAGTTGATAAAAACGAATATCCCGATAAACTTGCGGATTTTAGTTTATAAAATTTCCAAACTGAATAATTTAAATATTGAACAAATTCTGATCTGAACCGTTAGTATATTCAAAGTCGAGATCCTTTCAGAAATTTCCATGTATATGTGATCTTTTAATAATTTTATAATTTATGGATAATAAAATTCATGATCATAATATTTTAAAAGGATATAACCTGCTGTTCTATTTTGCCGGAAGCATGATTATGCATGAACCTTCTGAAGAATGTATTGTGGATTTCTGGGAAAAAGGAATTCTCAAAAACCTCCCGGTTTCAAGTTCTAATCCAAATTTTGTCAAAGCCGCTTCTCAGCTTAGAGATTCCTTCGTCGATAAATCAACTTTCGGAAAAATGCTGCATGAAGATTTCCTGAGACTCTTTAAAGTAGATGATCTCGCTCCTGCTTATGAATCAAGATACAATAATAAACTATCTGGCAATTCATATTTCTATACTCCTAACGTAACTGAATTCTATGATTCCTATGGTTGGAAATCTAAATTCAGAGGAAGAATAAATGATGATCATCTTGGTATCGAATTGCTTTTCCTGACTTTATTGATAGACAAATATCTTGTATTGGATGATGAAGCCTGCAGAGGTGAGATGAGAAAGGAAATCAGGCGGTTTATAAATTCTCATATTTTGTCATGGGTACCGGTTTGGAATGATAGAATCCAGAATCACGCCAACACATTATCATTCAAAGGCATTGGTAACCTGATTCTTGCATGCTCAGAAGATATTTTTTTATTCTTTGATCAGAAATCAGCGGCCGCAATTTCATCCGATGCTCTTAAAAATTAGGATAAAATAGTTTGAACACCTAAAGATATTCTTCAATTGCGATTTCGAAAACTGCCGCTCTAGGATTTATTTATGTTTGACTTAACCAGTCCGTTACAATAGATCATTAATTTCTCTATATCATCGGGATTCTCAAATTTTATTTTATTCTGTCTTATGTATTGTTTGAGTTCACTCTTTATATTCGGGAAAAGTTTATAAAATTCCGACGCATCCCTGAAACTTTGCATTGAGTTATCCACTTGCATCCAGTAGACATCTTCCTTATTAAATATAAGCTCCTGATCAGACGAAATATTGGATTTATCACCTATCAGAAGTAATTTTTTTGCATCTGTGGCCGCCGTCTCAGGTATTTTGCCATAAGAATCCATCTTAGGTGGTAACGAGACTTTTGATCTGTGCTGAACAAAAAGTGTAAAGGGTCTTTCAGTCAATAGTTCATAAAAAACCGGACCTGCTGGAACAAATTTACGGTTAAGAAGATAAATTGTATCGACAGAACCCGGATTTGATAAATCACATATCTTATTTTCCTGAACGATTACAACTTTTTCGAAGACAAGATTATAGTTCAGGACCATGTCATATCTGGTGCCGCTTTTCATTAATATTTTACCCTTTGTAAAATCGTGAAGCAGGAATTGTTCCAGATAAGTTATCGTCTCTGTCTGAGCTTTCAGTCCGGAAGTGACACAAATAAAAATCACTAAAGCTAAAGACAAACGGAAATGCGAACGTTGAAAATGTTTATTCATTTCATTCAAATTTAATGCTTTACATGAAGATAAAGTTAGTAATGTTCTTGATTTGAGAACAATTGAATAAGCCACAATAATTATGCCGTAAAAACTGAAGATTGATTATAGGAATAAAATAACATACAGTTTAACCGAATATTCTCCATAAATACGAACAAAAACTTAAAAATTGGGATTAAAGAAATTGATTATTGCTCCGATGTAATATTCACGCCATCCTTCAGCGATATCATTAAATTCATCATCGGGAATATTTGACTGTTCAACAGTTACAACAGAATTTTCCCTGTCAGGGGAGATAGTAATTGTTACGATAGATTTTTCTACCTGATCGCCAAAAAACCATTCTTGTACTACTTTTTTATCCTGAACAAATTCCAGATTCTTTCCGGTAATATCTCCTTCCCACAGAGAGAATTCACTTTCCGGCTCCGTATTCATTTTTGCAGGGTAACCCGACCATAGTTCAATAGTGAATGGATTCGTTATTGCCGCATAAACATCAGAGGGCTCTGCATTTATTTTGAATGTTTTTTTGAAAGTCTTCATCGGTATTGATTATAAGTTATAAGTTCGTCTCTGGGGCTGTTGAATTTTTTCTTAACCACTAAGCACACAAAGAAGGCTGACCCCCTGCCGCTTCGCTCCCGATAGCTATCGGGATGTCCCCCAAGAGTGGGACTAATTCGGTATCCTTGATGAATTTATTGAAAGACTGAGAATTAACCCCCCTTTAGGGGGGAAGGGAGGTGGATCTTTGTGGTTAATGGATTTCAACTTTTTCAACATCTCAAGAGAAAATTATTTTAATTCAGAAAGATATCTTTCTGCGTCAATTGCTGCCATGCAACCTGATCCTGCGGCCGTCACTGCTTGCCTGTAATGAGGATCCTGTACATCACCTGCAGCGAAAACACCTTCAACATTAGTTTTCGATGTACCTGGAATGGTCCTTATATATCCGACCTTATCAGTTTCAATATATTCTTTAAACACTATAGAATTCGGTGTATGCCCGATAGCAAGAAAAAATCCATCAATTTTTATCTTTACTATCTCTTCATGAGTGGTTCCTTTCTTCTTTATAAGGGTTGCGCCTTCCACTCCGTCATTTCCAAACAGATCCACTGTCTGATGCTCCCACAATACCTCAATGTTTCCCGATTTGAAGACCTTATTTTGCATGACTTTTGATGCCCTTAATTCATTACGCCTGACAATGAGATATACTTTCCGGCAAAGACCAGCCAGATATGTGGCTTCTTCTGCTGCTGTATCACCACCGCCAACAACAGCCACATCCTTCCCCTTGTAAAAAAATCCGTCGCAGGTCGCACAGGCAGAAACGCCCATCCCGGCATATTTTGTTTCAGATTCAAGACCCAGGTATTTTGCCGTTGCTCCGGTTGCAATAATTACTGCATCAGCTTCTATTATTTTATTATCATCAAATGTTACCTTATGGATCTTTCCTGAGAAATCGACAGACGTTGCAATCCCGAATCTGATATCGGCGCCGAAACGTTCTGCCTGTTTCCTGAAATCTTCCATCATTTTTGAGCCGGAAATACCATGGGGATAACCAGGATAATTATCAACATCTGTTGTTGTTGTTAACTGACCTCCCATCTCCAATCCGGTATAGAGCACAGGGTTAAGATTGGCTCTTGACGCGTAGATTGCTGCCGTGTATCCTGCAGGTCCTGAGCCGATAATAAGACATTTAACCTTTTCTTTTACTTCCAGATTATTCGCTTTCTGAGTATCTTTCTCAACGTCAAACCGCTTAAAAATATCCATATAAATTCTTCCTTATATTTAGTCTGCAAATATACTCAACTTTGAGTTCAGGTTTGTTATCTCAGTAGTCGTGCATTATGTAATCCATTAAAAAAAGTTTAAAAAACAACACTTGTTTCATTTTAAGTGCTATATTTGTAATTATATTACAAAATACGCCTCGAAATGATCCTCGAAATTCGTTTAAGTAATTTTTTCTCTATAAAGGAGGAAATTGTTATTGACTTGAGAGCAGGCAATAGCCAATCCAGGAAGGTGAGAGACCTTGAAAGCAATGTTTTCACCTATAAGGATGAAAAAATTCTTAAGGCTGTGGCATTGTATGGACCTAACGCTTCCGGTAAAAGTAATATCATTAAGGCTATTCGATTCTGTTGCAGTATGGTCTTCCAGTCTCATACGCATAATGAGGCTGTCATATTTAATTTTGTGCCATTCAAATTTGATCGGTACGCTGATAAACCAAGTTCCTTTATGATTAGGTTTGTCAGCAACGGGATTGAATATGAGTATGGATTTTCTCTTTCACGAGCAAGAATACTTACTGAAAGTCTATATTACTATCCAAAAGAAAGAAGGGCAAAGGTATTTACCAGAGATGAAACTATTAAAGGGGAAAAGAAAGACAAATACTCGTTTAGTAATGCGATAAAAAAACCTCTGGATGTTGCCGAGAACACTTCTGATAAAACACTCTACATATCGAGAGCAAGCCAGATGGATCGGGACATGGGGAAGGAAATATTTAACTTTTTTAGTGAGCAGTTCATATTGGGCTATACAGGTTTCAATGGATTAAATATTGAAACCCTGATCAAAACAAACCGGGAGTTGACAATAAAAGCTTTGCAAATAGCTGATAGTGATATTGTAGATATTAAGGTTGAAAAGAAAGAAGTTCCTGTAAAGAGTTTTAGTGTGACGTTTCCATCTGCTACAGCTACAGTTACAGATGAGCATCAGGAGTTATTGCATATTACTACATACCATAAAACGTCACCTGGTATAGCTTTCGACTTCTATTCAGAAGAGTCGGGGGGTACAAGGAATTTATTTGTAATACTTCTTTCAGTATTGGATATTATTAAAAACAATAAGATTCTGTTGATTGATGAGATAGAATTAAGCTTACATACTACTATAGTGGAATTCATCATCAAATTGTTCTATGCTAGTAATTCCGCACAGCTTATATTTACTACACATAACACCAAACTGCTTGACCTGGATAAGATCCGGAAAGACCAGATCTATTTTGTAAATAAAAAAACTGATGCTTCCACGGATGTGTACTCTCTCTTCGACTATAAAGATTTCAGAGAAACCATGGATGTTGAAAAGGCTTATCTACAAGGGCGGTTTGATGCTGTTCCATTCATAGATGATTCCCTTGCCAACTTAAAATCTCTTATCAATGGCTAAGTATCCAAGACGGTCTAAGGGTAAAGAAATAAAGCCTACCTTCTTTGTATTCTGTGAAGAAGAATCAGAGGAGGCATATATAAGTTTTATTAGAAGCAAGTTTCGGGTTCCCATACAGATAAAAGCTAAGGTCGCGAAGAACAAGATTAATCAAAAGTATGTAAACAGGATCTTAGGACCTCTACCGAAACATTATAAAGATAAATATTTCCTTTTGTATGATCTCGATAGACCTGAAATGCTTGAGAAATTACAATGCATAAATGATGCCATTCTGCTTTTATCTAATCCTTGCATCGAATTATGGTTCATCCTTCATATCTGCAATCATACTGCTGAGGTAAATTCACAACAAATTCTTGAGAAGCTTGAAAGGATTTGCAGAGAATACAAGAAAGGTATTATTTGCGGGAAGCTCAGGAATGAATTAGCATCCGGAGAAGAGAAGGCTATTGCAAATGCAAAAAAACATACTTTGTATAATAACCCTTCAACCAGTGTGTATCTTCTATTAGAAGAATTAAACAAAGTATAATTTATTATTATGTCAAATCTCCGAATCATCTAAGACAGTCTTTATCGCATAACAATTGATTTATATTTCATAATTTTAGTGTAAAGAATACTAGAGAAGAAACAAACATTTGACTTTATAGATATAATAGCGTTAAGCTGTTATTCTTGGATCAGAAAACCACCAATATTTAATATCCACAGGGATAACAAGCAAGACGCTCACGGACGACGTGTGCTTTGCTTATTGTGATTGGGGTGCTTAGCGGTACCTACAGTGCGGTAAGATTTAGGTCCACGTCCTTTTTATATACTTGATGATAATTATATAATCCGTTCAGATGAAAAATTTATTCAGAATCTCAGAAGCAATCCTATTGGTCTTGTCGATCTTTTTTATTCAATCCTGTAAGAAAGAGAAGCCTTCTATTCCTTCAGGAACTTCAGAAGCAGCAACAAACTTAACGGCATCCAGTGCCACACTAAATGGTATGGTAAATGCTGACAGTTATAGCACAATCGTATCCTTTGAATATGGAACAACTACGAATTATGGTAGTATTGCCACCGCAAACCAGAGTCCTGTTACTGGAAATACAAATACTACCGTAAGTGCAGATATAACGGGTTTAGTTGAAGTTACAACCTACCACTATAGAGTAAAAGCAGTAAATTCTTTTGGTACTTCTTATAGCAATGATATAACATTTACAACTTTAGGTCAAGTTCCGATAAGTGCAACTTTAGCTGCAACTAATATAACATCTGCAGCAGCAACTATAAACGGTACTGTGAATGGCAATTATCTTGCTTCAACAGTAACTTTTGAATACGGGTTAACTACAAACTATGGGAGTACTGCCACTGCAAATCAAAGTCCTGTAACAGGAAATACAAATACTAATGTAAATGCATACATATCTGGCTTAGAAGTAGCAACAATTTACCATTATAGAGTAAAAGCAGTAAATTCACTCGGCACTTCTTATGGTATTGATATGTCATTTACAACTTTAGGTCTAATTCCAACAGCCACAACCCTTGCAGCAACAAATATTGCAACTACAAGTGCTACATTGAATGGTACTGTAAATGCCAACGGTTATCTCACAACAGTATCCTTTGAATATGGGACAACTATAAATTATGGTAGTACTGCCACCGCAAATCAAAGTCCTGTTACAGGAAATACGATTGCCAATGTAAGTGCAGATATTACGGGTTTAACGCTTGGTTCAACCTATCACTATAGAATTGTTGCAACAAATTCACTTGGAGCAACAAAAAGCAGTGATATGCAAGTTCAAGTGAATATCCAGTTACGACAAACACCACACATGCAGATGGCTACACTTTTAGTCCTAATACTCAATATAATAGTTGGAAATCATATGCCTTATTAGTACGTGCGATTAGAGCATTTTAAAACACTTATTGGAAAATCCAATGAAAATAAGTAAAATAAAAAAGGGTCAGATACGCTCTAACCCTTTGATTTTCAATTGTCGGGGTGATCTGACTCGAACAGCCTTAATTTACCTCAATCGATGTATTATGTTGATCATTAATTAATCCTTATAAATCGCAGAAATAATGCCGTTTAACCCTTTAAAAGTTAATAAATATTAATTCATGTTATTAAAATAGATTAACTAAATGCGGGGAAAGTGCGGAACAACTCATATATTTGTTATGTGAAAATACTTAATAAAAACATAACGCTTCGGATTCCGGGATCAGAAATGACCTGGGAGGTTTTAAGTAACCTTCACAAAATCCGGAGCTTTTTTGTTTATAAATCCCATCCATGGCAACCATCAAATTTTTTACCCGAACAATTACCAAAGATAAAAATACTTTGGTTCCGATCTATGTTAGGATAAAGTCAGGCCGGAAAATTGACCTCGTTTGCAAAACTGACATATTGATCAAGCCTGAGAACTGGAGCAATGAAACTCAGAAAGCAAATCAGAGGGCTGATGTATTTAAGTATTTATCAGGTGAGACTAAGGATGAGCAGAAGGGAAGGCACAATTTCAATGAGAAGATAGCGGAATTAAAGTCTTTCCTTGAATCTGAACTCATGAACACCCATCAGGATGGCATAACCTCAGAGTGGCTTAAAACAGCTATTGACAAACACTGGCACCCGGACAAATACAAGACTTCACTATTCAGCTTTATACGGTCCTTTATTGATAAGGCTGAAACAAAGCCAAACCCAAAAACAGGCCGGCCGGTCTCTTATAAGATGAGGCGGGAATATGAAGTAACCTTCAATTACCTCAAAGACTATGCAACCGAAAAGAAAATTGTGATTGACTTTAAAGATATTGACCTTAATTTTTATGATGGATTTGTTCAATACCTTCAAAATGTTCCCCCAGATAAAACCGCGATTAAGAAGGATAAAAAACAAAATGAAGATGAAGAGCCAAAGAGTAAAAAGCTTGCAGTAAACACAATTGGCAAGAAGATCCAGACTTTAAAAATATTCCTCAATGCTGCAAAAGAGGAAGGTAAAAACACCTTTGAAGCATACCGAAGCAAGAAATTTGTCGCAACTACTGAGGAATCAGAAACTATTTACCTGAATGAATCCGAGTTAACAAAGATATATGAGCTTGATTTAAGCGAAGATCGTGTAAATGATGAGATCAGGGATCTGTTTTTAATTGGAGCCTGGACAGGTTGCCGGTTTTCTGACATCTCACAAATTACCCCTGAGAGCATTTCTGGGGGTAAAATTCATCTTAAGCAATACAAGACAGGTAAGAGGGTTGTAATCCCTATACACCCCATTGTAACTGCCATTCTGAATAAATACAAAGGCACATTGCCAGACGCAACCACAAACCAACAATTCAATAGAGCTTTAAAGGTGATAGCTAAAGATGCCGGTATAACAGAAAATACTCATAAGGCAATAACCAAAGGAGGCATTAAAGTAAGTACAGCATACAAGAAACATGAATTAGTGACTACGCACACGGCCCGAAGATCCTTTGCAACTAACCATTATAATCAGGGTGTTCAATCGATTACAATTATGAATATCACAGGTCACGCCACTGAAAAGAGTTTCCTCAAGTATATCAAAGTAACACCCGAAGAGCACGCTAATAAATTACAGCTTCATTGGGATAACAGACATTTAAAAGTAGTTTAATATGGCAGAATTTATAGTTTCAGAAAATGAATCTGAGGTCGAACTTGATCCCGAAATCAAAGTCAAACTAGAAACCTTAAGAATTCACGCTTTTGGTAATTCTAGTGTCCCTTTTTTAAACTCATTGTTTCAATACAACATGAGATGGCAATTTGCTTTCGAAAGATTTGGATCCTATAAAACTTTTGCTGAATATGAACTGTTCAATGCCGTGGAAAATTTGACAAAAACTAATCTTCCAATTGCATTTTACCACTGGCAAAACTTTGATATAAGTATTGCCGAATTTAAAGAAGAAGTGAAAAAGGCGAAATCTGATGATAAAAACTGGTGGCATGATTTTTATTTGACATCTCAATTTAGCAAGGATAATTTTAATCATATATTCTTAGAGATATTACAGGCTTTAGACTTGACTTTGGAATATGGAAATGCAGAGGATTTTCCTTTAAGGATTGATTATACGAAAGCGACCACTGACTTTAGTGATAGAACTAAGTATCCAAGAGACTGGGATAAGGTAGTGAATTTAGTTTCTCAGTTCCGGTGGGTTGAATTTTTAATTAGCATGATAGAGGGGGAAGGGTATAATGAAAAAGCAGATATAAGTCCTAAACCAAAGAAAAGAACTCTTTCAGATATTGCCCTACAGTATGTTTGGGAGGGAACAATCATTAACACCAAAAATAAAGATCAAGTTGCAAAGTTATTCCCGGAACTTGAATTAAAGAACGGGACAAAACTATATCAGAAATTTAACTATTTCAGTAAAACAACAAATCGAACTGGTGATTCTGGTAAAGAGTCTACAAACAAAAAACATTTAGATGATATGAACCGAGCTTTAAGTTTTCTTACAAAATCTGATCATATCGAAAAAGCTAAAAATGAAATAGTTACATTTAAAAATAATGCAAAAGAAGTAAGCGGACAAACTTTGTAACCAGTTTTAACCGGTTACGAAGTGGTTAAGCGATGAACATTTGACCATGAAACTAGAACATGGTCAAAAATGAGCAACCCGTTTGAAGAAATTGAAGTAAGATTAAGCAATATTGAAGGCTTAATCAGTTCTCTTAACGAGAAACAGTCAGCCCCCAAGAGTTTCTCTTCACGTGAAGAGACCGCTCCACGCCTTAAGATAACACTTCCAACGTTAGACAAATACACTAAGGCCGGAATCATCAAAGGTTCCCGGATCGGTTCACGTGTGCTTTATCTCGAGTCCGATATTGTGGAAGCGGTTAAAGAGATTCCTATTCAGAAATCCCAGAGGAGATAAGCAAATGAACATCACAGAAATTTTCAAAACCAACCCAGAATTAGCAGGCAACCTGACTATTAATGTCAATGCCTCTGATCTGAAAGCCTTTGCCGAAATGTGTATAGAAGCGGGTAAACAAATGATGCCTAAACCGAAGGACCCGGAGGAATATATTACTTCGCAGGAAATTGCAAAGGCATTAAATATATCACTCGTTACACTATGGCAATGGGATAAAAATGGCATTACCAGTCCCCTTAGAGTAGGTAATAGGAAGCTTTACCGGCGTTCTGATCTTGAAAAAATCCTGAACAATGGCTGAGAGAGTCGAAGTCCCCCGACAATTAGAGGATGCAACTAGCATTGATATAAATAGTTGTACTTCTAATTTACCCGCTTTTGTTCCACATGTCAAAAAACCTGATGGAATCAAGCAACTTAAAGAGCTGGCATTAGCTTATTCCCGGACTCGACATCCTGAGTTACCGGAATATGCCAGGTGCACCAGGAACTATACCGATAAGACGGCCAATGGCCTAACGAAATGTATTATTGACTGGCTAACATTTTCAGGGCATCAGGCGGAACGGATCAGTTCAACCGGTCGGTACCTGGACAAAAGTAAAGTCGTCAGTGATGTGCTTGGAAACTCGAGGCGGATCGGTTCCGGTCAATGGATACCCAGCTCAGGAATTAAAGGCACGGCCGATATTTCAGCCACGATCTGGGGGAAAGCTGTCAAGATCGAAATCAAGATTAAGGACCGTCAGTCCCCTGATCAGAGGTCCTACCAGCAAGCAATAGAGAAAGCCGGGGGTCTATACTGGATCTGTCACAGCATGGAAGAGTTTCTAAACCTGATGAAAATGAACTTTTGAAAACAATAATCCGTCTGAATAAATCAGATATAAAGAACTAATTAACAGTGATTTCGATGTGTGATCATCCGTAAATAACTTATTAATATCCCTCTATATTTATACCTAACTTTACAATAAAACGAAGTAAAACGATGGAAAAACAAGACTTAAAACAGATTACAGAAACAATCAGACAATCTCTTCAGGGAGAGCGTAAGATTCATGGCTATGATGGTCTATCACAATTCTTAGATTGTACAAAGCCCACTGCAAGAAAGCTTATAGAAACAAGCGATATCCCCAGGTATCAAACTGGCAGAAAAGTATTCTTCTATGAATCCGATATACTAACCGCACTTAAAAAAACATGAGGACTTAATACGAAATAATAACCCGCGACAAATGACCGATAATAAAAAGTACTTGAATTTCCCTGTTCCTCTTGTTAAAGAGCTATACATAGACAGTTTTGAGTTCTATAACAAAGTTTTTAATACAGGTGTTTATATATACTCTAAATCTCTTACTGGCAATGAGGCAGAAAGATATAAGGATGCTCTGAAATTTTTAGGAATCAGCCAGCCTAGCTATAAAAGTAATTTATCTGAGGCCAAATGTACTTTATTGGAGATGCCTCCGAGATATCCAATCTCAGGGATTGCAATGGATATGCTCTGGGATTATTATACACATGAAAAAACTGATTTTGACATTGCGTGCCTTGGGGCTTTTCTAGGTATTAAATCTATTTTAGGAACAAAACCGTACTGTAAGACAAACAAAGCTTTCATCCATGCCAGGATGTTTGGCTATTCCTCTTCAAAAGAAATGCCTTATAAATTATCACCCATTGAGGCAAAATATCAGATCCGCTGGCATATGGACAAAGTTTTGATGGAGCTGCAGAATAATTGGTTTCTAAAATTAGTGTCTAATCACCAGAGGGGCATGTACTTAAGTTTCGATATTTCACTAGCCGAACTGTATCTTAAAGCGGAAAATAACAAGCAATTGACTAAAATAAAACAACTTAAAGACCTAAAAAATATAGCTTTTGAGAACGCAAAAACAAAACTAACTACACATTAACTACAGCTTAAATAAGAAAACAAAGTAAATCATTGTTATACAATATAATACACTATACTATTAAATACTACACATTTACTACACATTTACTACACAAATGACTACATAAATGACTACACATTCAACTACAACACAACGGCAGCTTAAATAATCTTCTTAAATAAGATACATAAATAAGCTATTTTAATAAGATACATAAAGATGATGATGCTCTATTTTTTGCAAACTTTTAATTCTCTTCTTTTTAAGAAAAGGAAGAATGTTTTGACAGCAAAAAAATTCCGGGCGACCGGTGAAGATAAAAAACAGTTATTCCGGTTTTCCGTCGCGGGTAATTTCCGGTCTGGCTGTTCCGCTCCGGGGGGTTGTTTAGTCCCCTCCGGAGCTTATTTTAAACCTGGCGAATCCAACTCAAACGACAATACAATGAC
>PLNT01000039.1 GCA_003141895.1 Bacteroidales bacterium
TGCCCTTTTGAGACACCCTCATTAAGTTGTCATGTCAGGTTTAGAACCCGGACGACCGTTAAGAAATTGCCCTGTGGGCAATTTTAGGGAGGAGCCAGACTGCAGGGGTGGCCTTCTGATCCAGAAGAATACGAAAATATAATATTCTTATCTTAACACATTGATTATCAAAACTAATGTATAAAGACAAAATCATTACATTTCCATTATTTAATACCTGTTATCCCCAAAACCTGGCAAGAAACCTGGCAAGATTTTATAAAAGGGGAGGTAGCTTCTCGCGAATTTCGTATTCTTGTTTTTGTAATGATAGTATTTTTACTATCTTTGAAATGTCAAACAATTACACTATTAGAATTGAAAAGCTACAAGGTAAGTGAGGTTATTAAGATGCTTAAAGATGACAACTGGTATTTTGTAGCGCAAAAAGGAAGTCATCGACAATTTAAGCATAGTGTTAAGAATGGTAAGGTAACGATAAATGGTAAGCCAGGCGATACCTTGTCACAGTTTTTATTGAACAATATTTTTAAACAAGCAGGGTGGAAATGATCCCTGGATAAAATTTAAAGTTATGCAGACAATTACTGTAAATATTGATTGGGAAGATAACTACGGGGCATATAGCGAAGAAGTATCGGGCTGCGTGGCAACCCATAAAACTTTGGAAGGCGTAAAACATGCCTATATTGAAGCCCTTGAATTCCATTTGGAGGGATTGCATAAAGATGGTGATGAAATTCCGGCCGTAATGAAAGGCAAATATAGACTTGATTTTGTTCTTAATGTAAGGGCTTTGCTTCATTATTTTGAAGGGGTACTTACTCGTTCAGCTCTATCCCGCGTAACAGGCATAAATGAGCGTCAATTGGGACATTATATTACCGGGCACCGGAAACCGCGTCCGGAACAACGCATAAAGATTGTAGAAGGTATTCATCGTATTGGTAGAGAAATTGATTCTGTTGTATAGTTATTGTTTAACAGTCTACAGATTCAGATTTGCCGGAGAAATAATACATTTTTTGTCCAAAACATTATTTGAATAGAATGGTGTTAAATAACACCAACTGCAAAAGCCGGGCATATTGACCACATCTCGCCGGTTTTCATTTCAATATTGAAATAACTTAATTGATAATAATTTAGCTCCGGTTACAGATAGTCAATCCCATCCGGCGAAAAGTGGTCAAGGGCAACGGCTTTTCCAGCCAATGGCTTGTTCAACATAATTTTGAACTATTTTCCTTTGGGAACAAACTCGATGCACCTTGCCATAGCTGCAGCCTTGGTGCTTTTTTCAATTTTTAGGAGAAGGCTCATCTGGTTATTATCTGTGGTAATGAAATCAAAGAACAAAACATTTTTTTCAACTGATTCACATTTGATTTCTTTAAGCATCTTGCCTGTAGTACTGGTGAATGAAAATAATCTGACAGCAGCTTGGTTGCCAGGATCGCCTGTGCAAGTAATGTAAATGCGAAGATGTGTTCCGGGTTTGAATTTAAATCCGACTGAATCGTAAGTATTGATTCCAAGATCGGCATCCTTAAGCTTGCTAACTGCATTGAGGGTAAAGACAGGACTTGATTCCTCGAAGTTTATATTATCTGCTATCCTTTGTTTCTGGATATTTTGTCCAAGTTCTGTCAGTTCGGGACCATACTGTGCCATAATTCCTATGTTACTGAAAAGAAACAAAAGGATTGAAAGGATTAACGTCTTTTTCATCATTAATAGATTTTATGGTTTCATATATTCTCTATCTAAAGATAATTTGTTAACAGAAATAAATTATCATTTCCTCAGATATTGTCAAAAATGCCATATGAGTGGATAAATTCATCGAACAGGATTTTTATCAGTTCGATCCGTATCAGATCCAAACAATGTCGATTATGATGGGTCAGTTAGAGGCTATTAGTTAATTTAATAACTACTTAATGAAAGCTATAAAAAGAATAGTGCCAATTTCCACCTACCCTGTACAATTCTGAATCTCAATATTCCTAAAATCCCCCAAAACCTAGCAAGAACCTGGCAACAAACAAAAAATCACCTACAAAATAAATTGTAAGTGATTGAATATCTGGTTGTACCGTCAGGTCTCGAACTTGGACTCTTCTGATCCAGAAGAATACGAGAATATAATATTCTTATCTTAACACATTGAATATCAATGTTGAGTTGTAAAGACAAAATCATTACATTTCCATTATTTAATACCTGTTATCCCAAAAACCTAGCAAGAAACCTAGCAAGATTTTTCAGGCATCTTATCCGTTATGGGAGGTTTTGAAACCTATTGTTTTCCTGGGCTTTGGTAAATAACTAA
Source organism: Bacteroidales bacterium (assembly GCA_003141895.1). Taxonomy (GTDB): domain Bacteria; phylum Bacteroidota; class Bacteroidia; order Bacteroidales; family VadinHA17; genus LD21. The sequence goes on from PLNT01000039.1 coordinate 2,336, forward strand.
AGACAAGCTCTATATTTTTATCATGGTTTACAAGCTGCTTTTTAATCTCTTCTATTTCAAGACGTACACTTAAATTATCCGTCAGGATTTCACGAATCCTTGTAAATACACGCATGATCTGAATGGTTACCATTATTGCCTGTTCACTGTTAAGGACACTTGATAACATTGCCACGCCTTGTTCTGTAAAAGCCATTGGAGAATACCTTGAGCCGCCCCAACTTGAGGTCACAATTTGTGACCTCAAGATTGAAAACTCCTGATTAGTTAGTTCTAACGTAAAATCGTCTGGAAAGCGTTTTATGTTTCTGCGTACAGATTGCTTCAATACTTTTGTTTCAAATATTACCTGACGTAAAAATTCAATGGAAACATTTATGGTGAAGTTCAATTCTTACTGCATTTCTTTTTATACTTGGGAAAACCGCAATTGGATTTTATTTAAGTTAAACAAATCCCGGTTCGGCATA
>PLNT01000032.1:0-1067 GCA_003141895.1 Bacteroidales bacterium
AAAAAAGTGGGCTGGATGAATTGCGTACAACGCTAGGCCAAATTGTTGAAAAGGAAAGGTTGAATTCAGATAGTGTAATTATCACAAATATAAGACATTATGAAGCTCTGCTCAGAGTTTCTGAGAGCCTTGGCCGTGTTGAAGAGGGACTAAAGAACAATATTCCGGAAGATCTTATTGCTATCGATATAAGACAGGCGATTCGTTATTTGGGTGAGATAACAGGTGAAATAACCACCGATGAGATACTCGGTAATATTTTCAGGAATTTCTGTATCGGTAAATGAAGTGCTGTCTGTCTTATAATATCCGTCACCGTTATTTTGAAGCTGTGTCTTCATTCCATATCCGTCAGAGATAAAAACAGTTGCGTCAGATACTTTTTCCGGGTCAGAATATTGCTGGTTTGTAGTTCTGCCTAATTTTATTTTATAGGAGTTATTCTCGTTCGTAATAATAACTTCAACCACAAGGAGTGATTTATAGTTCTTAAGATTTGGATAATACGGATCAATGCAGGATGCAGCAGCAACCAGAAATAAAAATGCAAAAATCCGCATCAATGCAGTCATCCTGATATAAGTTTTTAAGAAGAGCTTACTATTGAGTTAACAATGACTTACTAAATTACATATTAATAACATATTAATTATCCTCAAACGATTAAAGGATATAAAATGTGATAATTATGTAACTTCTTTCTGAATTTGTATAACGCTTTTCTTGTGTTATATCCATAAAATTGAATCCGAAATAAAGAAATGGCGTTCAGAATTAAATAAACATATTTAATCCTCATAGTGTTTAAGTTAAATATCCAGTCGAATATTTTAAAAAAGAGTTTTAATATATGAAGATAGGTCCTTCTATAATTAATGAATCATTACATCGTTTGAAAACTCATTTATGGGAAAATGACCTTTCACAAAAATACGCTGATGGGGAGCCTCCCCTGAGTTCGGAATTATTCAGTGCCGAACAGATGGAGCAATATGGCAAAATCTTAGCAGGCTTACATATTCTGGGTCCAAAGGTTGATCCTGATCAGCAACTTCTTTCCCGTCTAG
>PLNT01000032.1:1094-2737 GCA_003141895.1 Bacteroidales bacterium
AAGGAATTGCCCCGTTTGCTTAATGGTCCGTCAGCCGGACTACCCCGCGTTTACGATATAGCAAAAGAAATAATATCCCATGGAGAGGGACATGTCGACCCCGAAAGTCTGAGTCGTTTTGTAACTTCATATCAAACAATTACTACTTTAAAATTGGGTGAATTATGGGCTATTCCCATAATGTTGCGATTGGCACTTATTGAGAACCTTCGTCGCCTTGCAGTAAGAGTAGCCTTNNATATGGCACGGTCAGATCCACCTATGACGACACCGTTCGTTTCGGAATTTGCCAGACGTTTACAGGGTCAAAGTCCGGCACTGGCATTTCCATTGACATGGATTGAACAGCGGCTTTCCGAATCAAATCAGACAACTGTCCAATTAATTCAGTTTGAAAACCAGCAACAAGCTGCAGATCAGGTTTCTATCAGTAACAGCATTGGCAGCCTTCGTTTCCTGGGTGCTTTGGACTGGCGTGAATTCGTTGAATCTGTGAGCCATGTCGAACAACTTCTGCACGATGATCCTTCTGAAGCATATATCTTAATGGATTTTAATACCCGTGACCATTATCGTCACGTAATANNATAGAAAAGATTGCGAAAAAATGCGATTTTTCTGAAATTGAAGTGGCACGGAAATCTTTAGAGCTCGCGAAGAAAGGAGCTGATTTGAATGGGAAAGAAGATCGTACTGCACATGTAGGATTTTATATCATTGGTAAAGGTCTGACTCAGCTTGAGCACCTTACAAAAATAAAATATAATATATCTTCAATATGCAGGAAAACGATTTCCCGGTTTCCCCTGTTTTTCTATCTTGGTTCAATTGTCTTGCTGACATTAACCTTCTCTTGGAGCATGTTAGAAAAAGCCTACAGCGACGGAATTGGCAACTGGCATCTCTGGGCTCTCGGTTTTCTCCTTACTTTGTGTACCAGTTACCTCTCAATAGCACTTGTTAACTGGCTTGTCACACTTCTTGTCAGACCCAATCCATTGCCGCGGCTTGATTACTCAAAAGGGATACCATCGGAATCACAAACGTTGGTTGTTGTTCCTACTATGCTCTTAAACACTCAAAATATTGAAGATCTTGCTGAAGCTCTGGAGGTGCGTTTTCTGGCAAATCAGGATAAAAACTTACATTTTGGATTATTGACCGATTTTAAAGATGCAGTGAAGGAAAAATTAGAGGAAGATGACCAGCTTATTCAACTAATTGGTAAAAAAATTAAGGATCTGAACGAAAAATACCCCGGGGAAAATAGTGATACATTTTTCCTTTTTCATCGTCCGCGAAAATGGAACCCAAAAGACAAGATATGGATGGGATATGAACGAAAAAGAGGAAAGTTGTCAAATCTGAATTCCCTGCTACGCGGGGGCCCGGAAAATATGTTTTCTCTGATCATTGGCAATACCGAAATTTTAAAAAATATCAGGTATGTCATTACATTGGATACCGATACACAATTACCCCGCGATTCAGCTCTACAATTTATCGGGGCAATGGCACATCCTCTTAACAAACCGAAGTACGATACAAAAAAACACCGTGTACCAGATGGATACAGCATTCTTCAACCAAGAGTTGCTGTAAGTTTACCAGGCACTAACCGATCGAGGTATGCAAAGCTGTTC
>PLNT01000011.1 GCA_003141895.1 Bacteroidales bacterium
TATGCCGAACCGGGATTTGTTTTACTTAAGTAAAATCCAATTGCGGTTTTTCCAAGTATAAAAAGAAATGCAGTAAGAATTGAACCCCACCATAAATGTTTCCATTGAATTTTTACGTCAGGTAATATTTTGAACAAAAGTGTAAACAGGAGCATGACGACTCCAAAAGAAATAATAAAATTAAGCACATAAAATATTATGAGCACAATGTTTGGCCAATGATTCATCACCCAATCGCCCATGACTGCAATGATAGTAGTGATTGTAAGCGAGATTAGCAGCAAAAAACCAACAGATAAAATCAGTCCGAATGAAAATAGCCGAGTACGAATTACCGTAAAAACGGCTCTCCGTGGTTTGGCTTTTACTTCCCAGATAACGTTTAACGCCTTCTGCAATTCGACAAACACGCCTGTTGCACCAAGAAGTACCGTGATTAAGCCTATGATGGTTGCAAGCACTGATTTATTTGTATGGCTAACGGTGATGATCATATCCCTGACCTGCTTCGCTGTTTCTACACCCATTATTGAAGAAATCTGTGTATATAATTGCCCTGTTATGACATCTTTCTTAAAAAAAAGAGAACCAACAGAAATTACTATTACCAGTAATCCAGGCATACTGAAAATAGCATAGTAAGCAATAACAGCACTTTGCATAAAGGGATCCTTTTCCCACCAACGCCTGGAAGCAGAACCTGCAATTTTAAAAAACGCTTTTATTGTTTTTTTCACTAGATAACATTTTGATAAGCAGCAATTACATTTAATTCTTTTGGCATGATTTCAACTCTTACCCGGAACCATACCTAATATTTCGCCATCAAACTGAATCTGGTAAAGATAAGTCACTTAGTGCCGGGAACCTTTATACAATTCCTTATCAGATTTATATAATTAACATATTTTATGATTTGTGGAGGCTGGGATAATTGAAATGCTAAACTTTAATAAAATATTGTAACTTTCTGAGAATATAATAATGAGGTTACTTATGGAACCCTTGTAATCGGGCATACGTAAAATTTTATTTACAGAATATGTTATATCTTAAAAACAGGTTGCCAGTTTCTTTTCTTTTCCTGATTATTTTATCAAACCATTCATTCGTCTTCTGTCAGCAACTTTCACTAAAAGTTGCAGGCGATGATAAGGCAGGTTATCATGTTGATATATACAATGGCAATCAATTAGTGGTTACCAATAAGGAAGAATTCTCACTGCAAATGTTTAATCTTGATTTCAGTACCGTTGCAAACGTGCAACAATGGAAAGGCCAGGAATGGACAGGTAACGAAAAGAGCATCACTTTAAAAAGAGATTCTTACGTAAAAGAGTTCGATGCAAATCTGTCTGTTAATGTGACTTACCAGGTGGTTAGTTCTAATATCATAAAAAAGACGGTTGAGTTGTTTCAGCCATCCATGCCGGGAATGTATTATATACTTCAACAAACTGCCAGGCCTGCAGAAAAACCCAAACGATACGTAACATTTGAATACGATAGTTTTCCCGGTGGCTTTGTACATGAAATGTTCCCTTCAGCAGGCTTTATTACCCAGGACAATAATGTAGTTGGTTTTTTAACAGAAGCAGGTTATAAAAATCAATATACAAGAAATACACGGCGCCGGTTTAGCGGACGTGGAGGTGGTTTTGTTGGTTGGCGAAAGTTGCCTGATCCTAATTTATTTTCTGTTGCCGGTTTATCAGACAGAGCACAAGATAATAATTACATTAAACAAACATTTGGTGAAATGTACAACCTTGATGCCGGTGCAGAAATCATATTAAAAACACCTGCTGCCTATCAAAAACAAGGCAATGCGGAAGTGGAGTTTGAGAAAGGGCTTATTTCAATAACCGGCCATCAGGGAGACAGGGCCGGGATTGAATTTATTGCACCATTTAAAGGTCAGAGCGTGTACACCATTTCATTTTTATGTAAAGGGAACACACCTTTGGCATTAAAATTATTTAGAGTCAGGGAAGGCCAAAAAACCGTTGAACTGGAAGATGGGATAAAGTACATTGATAACTTTCCTACAGAAGAAAACGAATGGACGCTTTTTAAAGGAAGCATATTAGTGCCTTATATTGAAAATGATAGTGTATCCATGTTTATTGGTACTCAATCAGGAAAGGAATGTAAGCTACAAATAAAAGATCTGCAATTTATAGAACACCAACCACAACGCGAGCCTTACAACATACTTCCGCTAGGTGACAAAGTGGAGAAAACTACCTGGGTTTTTGTTGAACCATGGAAATCGCATCAACAATTTATGATCTCTTCACAGTCACGGTTAGCCGAAGGGAAAGGCTTTAAAGGATCGCTGATAGAAAAAATGTTATATGCCAACTTCAATATGCTTACCTGGATTACTGATATTAAGGACTTTACGCCGTTTAATGTGCCAAATATGAATTATGCACCGGACATGTATAACAGGGATTCTTTTTTTTCTGCCATAGCAACTTACAATAAAGAGTTGAATCTTTCCATCTGGGAAAAATGGGGTAAAACACAAACTCCCAAAGGCTGTATTGGTACCATTATAACTCCGCTTATGGGATCGGTAGAAGCAAAAGACAACGAAGCCACCATCGAATGGCTGATCTGGGCAATGATGAACAAACGTCGTTTTGGCATTACACTTCCACAGGAAAAAATTAAAAAATCGGTTGATTATGTGCTGAATGAATTTGATTCCGACAGAGACGGAAAATGCAAATCACATTTTTCTTTGAGACAGATAGATATTGTTGATTTTAATCCTAAAACAGACAGGCTTGGTGTTAACCAGGGAATGCTGGCAATCGCATTAAGAACAATAAAAGAACTGGGTTTTGATATTCCCGAAGAGTATATCCAAAAGGCTGAAAAAGAATATCGGAATTTTTACGATACAAAAAGGAAACATTTACTGTTCGACCGGAACTTCCCCGACATCATTTCTCTTACCGACCTGGAACCGGAATTCTTTTCTTTATGGTTATTCAACAGGCCAATGCTAACAGATGAAATGGTAATAAATCATTTGGATCAAATTCCCATTCTGAATAAAGTACCCGACTCCCCTCACCCGGAATATGGTACGACTGCCCCCATTTTAATAAGGTTAACAAGTGATGCGAAAGGATTTGCCTATCTAAGTGGTGATTATCAGCCTTTTGATAAATTTGGTGAAGAAAACTATAGCAACGGGAAAAGTGATGGATTTTATTATAATGGCGGCAGTTGGTTCAGAGCGGAGTATTGCGCTTATGTGGTAGGATTAAGACACGGTTGGAAGAAAGCAACCATTTTGATGGAAAACAGGGTGTGGGCAGAAATTTACCTTAATCCCAAATGGCCATTTAGTAAAGAATTTATACCTACAAAATGGACCACAACAGATAGCTGGTGGCCATCTACCAAAGAATTATGCTGGAATGTTTTTGTACTAATGGCAGATGAAGTGGCAGGATTGAGAACTCCTGATATGGATCCTGATTATAAAAAAAACAACTAACTTAAATGCTATAAATTCACACCATGTTAAGTTATGTTGGACAGCTCTTTACTTTTGCGAACGAGGTAACCGGTAATAGAAGAGGAATCCACCCTCTTGTTTTAAGAATCTGCAATCAGGATGCTTATCGAACAGGTTTTTCTTAATGGATTGGGTAACTAAATAGACGGGTTTATCAATTTCACCATTGAATAACCAATCTTTGTTACTGCTTTCAATGTTGCCGCCAGGCATCTTTTGGAAATAGAAATAAGGTGCGTAACTATAAAAACCGACTGTTGTAACATAAACATCCTGACCTGAAATACTTTTATAGAAGTTAATCGCCGGAGCCTGCGAATATCCTTCAATTTTAGGAACTACTACCCTAAGATAGAAAAAAATACAGAAGGCTGTTGAGAAGAACAATGTAATGATTCCCGTGAAAAACTTTCTCTGTTTAATTATTATCACTGAAACAAAAAGAAATATGAGATAAACAGCACCTATCAGGAATTCATATCCATTCCATTTCACAGGTGAATTCAGACAGGCAATGACAAAATCGTCCTTAATATAGGGTATTATAAGATCTTTATGGCTTGCCAGAAGAGGAAGTCCTATAAGTACAACTGAAATTATTGTTCCGGTTACCATAAGAATCCACAATATGGATCTCTTAAATGTGTTCTTGTCATTAATAAGTTCATAAACAAAGTAAGCAGCAAAATATGAAAGCGGGAAATATGAAAGTGATGAATAGTGTACAATTTTTGTTTTAACAATTGAAAATAGAATCATTACAACCCAAAACAGGATCAACATCCATTTTAAAAAATATTTGCCTTCGTCAGATGACCTTGTCTCTTTCCTGAAAAGAATCGGGAGTGCCAGGCAGGAAATAGGGAAACATCCTAAGAATACGACTATGAAATGATAATAAATTGGTCCTGAATGTCCGGCTCCGGGTTTCAGGAAGAGTTCTGCCTGATACTTAAGAAACTCCCTTATAAACCAGAAACCATTATTTATCATCTCAGGGACAAACCATAAGGAAGTAATTACTAAACAAGATATTGAGAAAGCAAGAATGTTTTTCCAGTTAAATCTATTCTTGAATTTCACACTAGCCCAATAGACAAGTACAGAAATACCTGCAATCAATAATCCGACTGGTCCTTTTGTAAGTGTTGCGAGTCCAACAGAAATTCCGGCAAAAAAGGCAAACTTAAATCCTTTATCATTATCGTTTCCCTCGATGCTTTTTGCAAGGAAGAGGACCGTCAGAAAAATAAAGAAGTTAAAGAGAGGATCAATGATCCCCGATTTAAAATATATATGAGGCAAAAACGATCCGAGGTAGGCAAGAGACCATATTAAACCGAATTTTTCGTCATAGAGCCTTTTCCCGATAAGATATAATGTAATAAGTGTAATGATCCCTATTATTGCATTCGGGAAACGGGCTGCGAACTCGTTAATCCCGAATATTTTCATGCTTAAAGCCTGCATCCAGAAAAATAATGGTGGCTTTTCCCAGAAAGGGTGAAAATCAATCTGGACGCGACTGAAGTTTCCGGTTACAATCATTTCACGGGCAGACTCTGCAAAATTTATTTCATCCCAATCAAAAAGATGAACAGAACCAAGAAATGGAATAAAAAAAAGAATAGCTGATATAACTACTATGTATGGGTATAATTTTTTATTCATTTCTCACTATTTTTCGAGAAGCTTCCATCTGTAAATACCAGTTTTAGTGAGAAAGTACAAGAATGAAACACGCAATACTCCAAGCCCATAGCAAAAACTTCTTCTGAAATTAATACTCGATGCTCCCTCAAAATACTTAGTTGGACATGTTACCTCGGCTATAGTGAATCCTTTATAGAATATTAAGGCAATCATCTCATTATCAAAGATGAAATCATCAGAATTTAAATCAAAATTTACTGCTTTCAGTACCTCCGCCGAATATGCCCTGAAACCTGTATGATACTCAGTTAATTTCTGGTTCATTAAAATGTTTTGGATCAATGTCAGTAACCTGTTCGAGATATATTTATATATTGGCATCCCCCCGGCTAAGGCACTCTTGCCTAATATCCTTGATCCAAATACAACCGGGTATAAACCACTTCCTATGATACTGACCATTGCCGGAATTAACAGAGGTGTATACTGATAATCGGGATGTAACATAACTACAATATCAGCACCTAATTCTAAGGCCTTTATATAGCAGGTCTTTTGATTCCCTCCATACCCCTTGTTTTTATCATGATGAATAATATGTTTTATTCCCAGTTTTCTCCCTAATTCAATAGTGTTGTCTTTACTGAAATCATCGACAAGGATTACTTCATCAACAATATCAAAAGGGATCTCGAGATAGGTCTTCTCAAGTGTTAAGGCTGCGTTGTATGCAGGTAAAACAACAACTATTTTCTTTTTGTTATACACGTATTTTTTTTAAATCGACAATACTATAGCTAGCTTATATGGACAAGATCTGTTGATTGGGATGTCTATTTATTGAGCAAAATGAATAATGATGAATCAAAATCAAAGTTAAATAAAATGTATAAGGTTTACCCTAAGTAAGATTGAGTTAAAGACAGAATCAGACAATTATTGATAGAATAAGCAGCAACCTGCAATAATGTAAGTCATTAAAACAGGAATGAAAAAATTAATTAATCGTATGAAACCTTAATTGTCATGAGAAATTCAAAAATGAAAAATACCAGATTAGCTAAAAGATTAATAAATACCATACAATGTGCCTGTGTGTTCATAAGTGGTTTTAAGGCAATGGCCCAGGAGGCTGACTCCATAGGTAAGTCGGGGCAAGTAAATAAATTGTTTGAGTGCACAACTAATAAATCGTTTCCGGGAGAATCAGTGCAACGAAAGAGCATGTTGCTATCAGTCTTGATCCAAAAATTCTCGATAGTTATACAGGTGAATATAAATGGATAAATGCATCAAAAGGCTGGATAGAAGCCAGCGGTGAAGTATTAACTATTTACAGGAAGGATAATCAGCTTTATGGTAAGAGCAAAGTGGGAGATATTGAATTTAACGCTGAAGGGGAAAATCAATTCTTTATGAAAGACAATTCAACCATCAGATTCACGTTAGAAAAGGACAAAGTAAACGGTATGGTATTTGATGCAATGGGTCTTGGAGTTGCCGTTATGAATGCAAAAAAACAGACTAAGGGAAATTTCACCATTTAGTGGGAAGGTAGCTCCTCCCACTAAAATTAGTTAGTTATAATGTTGGTTTATCCTTCGGTTTTGAGTACTGTTGTTTCATGCTCTTGAGTTTTGATTCAATTATTGGAATTAATATCTTGAATTTCTCAGCGTTTTTCGTGGTTACTTCAACAGCAGCATCGTCAATTAATCTCCATTTACCAGCCCTCTCCAGGCTATCTGCTCTCATTCTGAACAAATTTGCCATCTGCTCCTCCGGAGTATAGAGTGGTTTCATTTTTTCATTTAAAGCCTTTTCGTCCTCTGCCAGTTTATGATATAACTTTTGCATTTCGAAAGAAGATGGTACCTGGGGTATAAGACATTTACTATACATATCATTTGCCAGTTTTAACTGAAGCTCCCAGAATTTGTCTCCCTGAAGTAATGCTCTTCCATTATTTAAAAGACCTTCGACTTTGCCCTTTTCATTAATAACGACCTTATCAGGCCTGGAGAAAAATATATAGCCAAAGAGAATAATAATAACTATTATAACTACTGTTATTTTGTACATATCCTGATTTTACCCGATGTTGAGTTTTGTGCAAAAATACAAAAGTTTTAATCGGTTTTGGATCGGTTCTATGATTCTCAGCCGGTTTAATATTTAAGAATAACCTTCATATCTCAGGTAATCAGATATTGAAGACCACTGGTTATTTCTTTTTCTTGTCTTTTGAAGCAGTATTTTCTCCTGAAGCATTTGCGTTATCATATTTCTCCTGGGCAGCTTCAAGTGCTTTCCGGGAGATTTTGAGTGCATCCTGCGCATTTTTTTTGCCTGCTTTCCCTTTAGTTAAGTCTGCATTTCCTGTTGACATCTTTTTTGTTGCATCCTTCTGGCGGGTGCCAAGTGCTTTGGAATCCGATTTATATTGCAGATCAAGAGCTTTCAGATCAGCTTTGGCCTTCGTGGATTCTTCCTTATCCTTCGAGGTTGAAAGCTTAATAAGGGATTTTTGCCTGGTAACATTGTCTTTATCAAGTTTCTTACGTTCTGCTTCAATGGCCTTAGTTTCTGTTTTTGATTCGGCTATCATCTGAGTTCCCAGAGTAATCAGAGAATCTGACTTAGTTAACTGTTGTTCATTCAGAGCCACTTTAGCTTTGGCTGCAGCAAGGCTGGTTTCAAGTTTCTTCAATTCTGCCTGTTTTTTATCCGCTTGTGCGTTGGTCAGAACCGGAGTTAAAAGAAGAAAGGGTAACAAAATTAAAATTCGAAAACTCTTTACAGTGCTCATTATATTATTTTTAGTTTTATAAAGCGAAGTTAGATGAAAATTCATTTATATGAATATTCTATGTGTAAATTTAATTTTTGTAGCGGTTTTGTTAAGCAGATTTGAAAATCCTATAATTTTTCCGGCTGGCTGCCATATTAACTTAAATAAAAACCAATATTCCCATTTGTATGCTGGCTATTGCTTCAGGCAACGGACTGATTCACCACGTTGCTTTGGACTGCTGCTCTCATCTAAACTACCGCCCTGAGTCAGGTAATGGTCAAAGGCAGTGAGCGTCTTGCTTTCGGTCGAACTCCACCATATTCCAATATTGCCCAGGTTTTGAAATAATCCATTCTCAATACGATAACCACCCGGTAGACCGGCGAAGCCGCATTCATTGCTTCCATTATTACCATCAATCCATCCTGTCAGACTTTTCATCTTTCTTCCGGCAGAAGACTGACCTCCTAAAAAACTAACCACCTTAGCCCAGTCAACATCACTGGATAAGGCCCAGCCTGCAGGAGCTAACCCTCTGGGATCGTTCAATGCATACCAATTGTATAATCTACCGTATTTTGGACCATTTGAAGGGTCGTTATTATAGTAACACCATGCAGGTTTTCCTGATTCACCTGCTGCAACCCATTCTTTGTTGGTTTTTGCCTCAGGTATTGAATCACCATTGCGAAAGGTGCCTGCATTAAGGTTTGCTAAAGCCCATTTTTGTGTTCCTATTGTGACAGTTCCATCGTCTTTGCTCTTACCAGCTGGCTTTGTTACTGGACTCTTTTGGACAGTTTTTGATTTTGTCTGTGTTGAATTTGATACGGTTTTTGCTGACTTTGTTTTCGCCTGTACAGATTTTGTCGTTGTCGGGGTCCGGTCAGAATTTGAGCCACCCGGATAATCTATATTTCCCGAAATGTGTCCGGAGGAAAATAAAAGTAAAAAGCCCCCGGTTATTACGATAATTCTTTTTGCATTGTCCATATCTTCCTGTATTTACTGAGGGTCAGATATTAAACGTGCTGATAAAGACTTTATTATGCAACTTTATGAAGAAACATTTGGTGCAGATAACCTGTAAATGGCACAACTCTTAAATATAATTATGTAATATTGCCGGAATTTTAAAAATTTACCTTTGTAAACATTTTCTCATAATTTAAACTAACTTAATAAAAATGAAAAAGTCAATTACAATCGTTTTATTATCATTAATCACTGTTTTTGCAGTACAATCTCAAAGTCCGCTTGGAAAGGGAAGCCATCAGTTAAATGCAGGTATTGGTTTCTCAGGATGGGGTGTTCCTTTGTATGTCGGATTGGACTTTGGAGTAAGCAGAGACGTTTCCTTAGGTATCGAAGGTTCGTTCAGATCTTATGGCCAAAACTACACCGGATCAAAATATAATAGTACTATAATCGGGTTCTCAGGCAATGGAAACTATCATTTTAACAGAATCCTGGACATTCCATCCAATTGGGATTTTTATGCAGGTTTGAATATTGGGTATTACGTCTGGTCCAGCCCTTCAAATTACCCGGGTTACGGTTCTTCGTCTCTTGGTTTTGGTGGTCAGATCGGAGGAAGATATTTTTTCAAGGAAAATTTTGGGTTGAATCTTGAATTTGGTGGAGGTGATGCCTTCTCTGAGGGTAAGTTTGGAATCACTTACATCTTTTAAGGACTCTTAAAATATGGGATATAAAAAATCGGGACAACCAGGCTACCCTGGTATACTTTCTCTAAAACAAAATCCGTAAGACAATTGTTATATAATTAAATCAGTATTACTATAGATATTCCCTATTTTAGAGATGAGGCTATTACCGGATATAGTTTCCTATGAAGAACGGCTAAAAAGTTTTGACTGGTCCCTGGCAGTAACAGAATTAGGGTACGTCAAGGAAGACATAATCAATATCGGATGGTACTGTTCCGACAGGATTTGTCTAAAAGGGAATGCCGATAAAATCGCACTCTATTATGAAAGCTTCGGCGGTACTGAAAAAAGTTTTACTTTCAACGATGTACGGCTGACAAGTAATACTATAGGAAATTTTCTTATTAATCTCGGGTTGAAAAATGAAGACAGGATTTGTCTTTTTATGGACAGGATACCTGAATTATATTTTTCTTTCCTCGGAATCCTGAAGATTGGAGCTATTGTCCAGCCATTGTTCTCCGCATTTGGAGATGAATCACTTTATATCAGGCTGGAAAATGCACAAACCCGTGCCATTATAACTCAAAGGAAGCATCTACCAAAAGTCAGAAAAATCAGTCACAAGTTACCTTTTCTCGAATATGTCATTGTAGTTGATCCGGTCAAGGGAAAGAGTTTGGAGAAAAATGAGGTTGCTTTCATCCTTCATGAGACTCCTTCCGTTGAAGATTTTAAAATTTTCCCGACAAGGGCTGAATCACCATCAGTTTTGCATTATACTTCCGGAACTACCGGTCAGCCTAAAGGTGTAGAACATGTTCATTATTCACTTATTTCACAATATCTCACTGCCAAATGGGTACTTGACCTTCACGACAATGATATTTACTGGTGCACAGCTGATCCGGGTTGGGTAACAGGCACCTCCTACGGAATTATCGGTCCGTGGAGTCTGGGGATCACCCAGTGTGTTCTGGATGCGGGATTTTCGGCGCAGGCATGGTATAAATTTATTGAGAAATATAAAGTCTCGGTGTGGTATACAGCACCTACCGCTATCAGATCACTGATGAAAGCTGGTAAGGAGGTTGTCGAAAGTTTTGACCTTTCAAGTTTACGTCACCTTTCAAGCGTTGGAGAACCTCTGAATTCAGAAGCAGTTGTCTGGTCCGGAAAAGTATTTGGCAAACAATTCCATGACACATTCTGGCAAACAGAAACAGGTTCTATAATGATATCCAATTACATCGGTATGAAAATAAAACCAGGATCTATGGGAAAACCATTTCCAGGTATAGTTGGGGTTGTGCTTGATCCAAAAACATTTGAACCTGTCCCGGAACCTGGTAAAGTTGGATTGATAGCTTTTAAACCCGGCTGGCCCGCTATGATGAGAGGCTATTGGAATAATCATGAAAAATACAGGGAGAAGTTTGTTAATGGATGGTATCTTACAGGTGATAAAGCAAGTATCGATAATGAAGGCTACTTCTGGTTTATCGGAAGGGATGATGATGTTATCAATACAGCCGGCCACCTTGTTAGTCCTTTTGAAGTTGAATCAGCACTCCTTGAACATCCCGCGGTTGCAGAATCTGCGGTAGTGGCAAAACCCGATGAAATAAATATGGAAGTGGTGAAAGCCTTTGTAACTCTGAAACCCGGAATTATACCTGACAAGGAACTTGAACTCGATATAATGAACTTCATCAGGAGAAAATTATCTCCTATGGCCATGCCTCAGGAAATCGAATACATGGATAAACTTCCAAAAACCAGAAGTGGTAAGATAATGAGGAGAGTGCTTCGTGCTAAGGAGTGGGGCGAAGAAATTGGGGATGTTTCAACACTTGAAGATGATTAAGAATAAATAACCGCAATCCACAGAATAAATACTTATTAAAATAAGAATTATGGAAAAGATGAATCAGGATGAAATGAAAAATCTTGTATTGAACTATTTGACAAAAGAATACCTTGAAGATGTTGATGAAGAAATAACCTTTGATACCCCATTAATATCCTCAGGTTATGTAGATTCCTTTTCAATGATTTCATTACTTGTATTTCTTGAAAACACATTCAAAATAAAGATTCCGGGCAGTAAGGCCACGCCTGAGGCGTTCGATACGATTAACAGAATAATTGCTCTTGTAAATCAATACTATGTATAATTATTAATGGTTGCTAAACTATATTTAGTTTTCCCCGATCCTTTGAAAACACTTCGGGTTTGCATTATTGGTATCAATTAAAACCCAAAAAAAAAATATTATAAAATAGTAATGTCATTTAATTCAATCGAATTTGCAATATTCTTACCAATAGTATTTATCGCTTATTGGCTGTTAAAAAACAAGAACCTCAGATATCAGAATATCCTGTTATTGATTGCCAGCTATGTTTTTTATGGCTGGTGGGATCTGAGATTATTATCTCTGTTAATAATACTGTCTGTTTCAAATTACTTAATTGGTATCTATATAAATAAAAATGAAATTGACAGGAAACGGAAAAATTGGATGATAGCTGGCCTGGTTATCAATCTTGGAGTTCTTGTTATTTTCAAATACTTTAACTTTTTTATTGACAGTTTCATTGATTTACTGTCACTTGCCGGTTATAATCTGCCAAGATCCACTACAAAAATTATACTCCCGGTAGGCATCAGCTTTTACGTATTCTTATCGTTAAGCTACATACTTGATATTTATAAAAGAACTTTGAATGCGGATAAAAATATCATAGAAGTTCTGTTATCCCTGGGGTTTTTCCCAATAATTCTTGCTGGTCCTATTCAAAGACCTTCAACACTGATCCCCCAGATATCCCAAAAGAGAGAATTTAATTATGATCAGACATTTGATGGTTTAGGACAGATCCTTTGGGGTCTGTTTGTTAAGGTTGTTATAGCTGATAATCTTGCACTTTATGCTGATGATTTTTTTCACAATTATTCAAATTATTCCGGCAGTACATTACTTCTTGGAGCAGTATTTTATACTATTCAGATTTATGCAGATTTTTCAGGGTATTCAAATATGGCAATCGGTGTCGCAAAGCTATTTGGGTTCAGCCTGATGAGAAATTTTGCGTATCCTTATTTCTCACGTGATATAACCGAATTCTGGAAACGCTGGCACATATCTCTGACAACATGGTTTCGTGATTATTTATTCTTACCCCTCTCTTTTGCTGTTTCATGGAAGATCAAAGGCAGTAAAGTTTTTTATATCAAGACGGATCTTTTCATTTATATTGTAGCAAGTACGGTAACCTGGTTCCTTACCGGTCTCTGGCATGGCGCTAATTATACATATATTCTCTGGGGGATGATTCATGGTTTATTGTTGATTGTTTATCATATACAAAGGAATCCCAGAAAGAAACTTTTTAAAAAAATAGGAATTACAAATGATCATTTGGTCATTAGAATTTTTGAAACCATAATTACCCTGTTTGTGGTTATTATTGCATGGATTTTTTTCAGGGCCGATAATATTTCAATTGCGATAAAATATCTGTCGAATATGTTCTCATCTTCTCTTTTCACTTATCCGACAATTTTCCCTGTTGATTTAATTGTCATAATTCTATTGTTCATTATGACGGAGTGGATATCAAGAGAAAAACTACATCCATTTCAGTTTGACAGCAATAAGAAACTAAATATTGTTTTACGTCCGGTTTTAATTTCAATAGTAATCTGGGCTATAATTTTATGGGGTGCTTTTAAAAATAAAGAATTTATCTATTTCCATTTTTAAGTAAAAACGGAACAGTGATTAAGAAGGTAATACTATATGTAATAGCATTTATTGTTGTTGGTGAGCTAATGATTCGTTTTGACAAGTCTTTCTTAATCATGGGAGATAAACGAGTTGTTAAAATACCTACAAACATTGAGTTAACCCCTGAATATGAATTAATCCAGAATAATTCATTTAACCCTCTTCAGAATGATTTCAAAATAATGGTAATTGGTGATTCCTATATTTTCGGAGGAGGTATTGAATTTAAAGATAATTTTTCTCAAAACTTAAAAAGAATGATCAATTCTCAAAAGGGGAATTTTGAGAATTGTTGGGTATTAGATGTTTCCAAGCCAAGCTCTAATACCTTAGATAATAATATTACATATTTTGAATTTGTAAATCGTTTTAAACCTGATGTTGTTATTATTGGATATAACCTTAATGATATCGAGGGTAATTTGCAAAAGGTTAACAACGAAGTATCGGTGTCAGATTTTATTAAAGAACAAAAAACATCCACCGCGGAAGAAAAAAGATTAATCAGCAAAATATATGATATCATTTATACATCTGAATTAATACATTTTGTATTACATGAGACTCATAAACAATTAAAAGCAGTTGGCATCATTGTACCCGGAAGTGAATTTGATCTAATGTTAAAAAGTTATTGGCAAAATGGTGATAATTGGCAACAATCTAAAATTTTGCTGAAAGAAATAATCGATCATTCAAAAGAAAACAATATACAGCTGATCGTTTATCAGTTTCCGGAAATGGACCTGATAGAACATCAGAAGCTCTTCACAAAAAGCAGCGCATCAATAAAATCATTTTTCGATGGTTTCCCTTCAGTATATTTTATTAACGGTAATGACCAGTTCAAAAATGAAAAATCTAAAGATTATGTTCTTTCAAAGTATGATGGACATCCAAATGAAAAAGCGCATAAAAAAATAGCAGAAAGAGTTTTTGACCTGATTAAGGAAACAAACAAAGCTTACAAACCCGGGGATAAATAATTTTCAATTCACGTGTTGTTGTGTATTAGTATTCGTGGTGGATTAAGGCCAGTAGTATTTCCCATATTTTATTTATAATCATTATCTTTCCGGTAAAAATAAAATAATAATGGAATATTCAGATCTGATTCTCTCACGGGAAAGTATCCGCAATTATGATCCGGACCGACCTGTTTCAAAAGAAATTCTGGAAAAAATTCTCAATGCAGGAAGGATTGCGCCTTCTGCATGCAACTTACAGCCATATAGATTTCTTGTAATCTCTTCCTCTCAGGTTCTTGAAAAGGTCAGGGCTAGTTATAACAAGGTATGGTTTAAAGAGGCACCACATATTCTGGTAATCCTTGGACTGAAGGACCAGGCATGGAAACGAAGTTATGATGGTTATAATTCAATTGAAACCGATGTTGCAATCGCGATGACACATATTATCCTGGCTGCTGAAAATGAGGGAGTTTGCACATGCTGGATCGAAGCTTATAACCCGGCAATTCTCAGGGAAGCTCTTAATATTAAAGATAACCAGGTGATTTTTGGAATCACACCGCTGGGATATTCAAAACCAGGTTTCAGAAAGGCACTGAATAAACAAAGAAAATCGCTGGGAGATATAGTTGAGTTTCTTTAGAAATTTAAAAGGTATTAAACAAATTTCTTATCCTTAAAACCTGCCAGGAATCTAGGCAGGGTTTTGTGTGTGTAATATCTGTCGAATGATATTTATGTGTAATTCATAAATTTGATTATATTTTACACTGATATACAAAAAAATATGAGAAAATTTGTCGTCATTTTATCGATGCTGGCATTGGCAGTTGAAGCTCAAAGCCAGGATAAAAAAATGGATGCATTTATTAAAGATCTCATGAAAAAGATGTCGGTTGAGGAGAAAATCGGACAACTGAATCTTACTATTCCGGGAAGATCATCCTCGGATTCGACAGTTAGTGAAATAAATCAGAAGAAAATAAAAGCGGGTCAGATTGGTGCAATGATGAACCTCTACTCGCTTCCATCAATAAAAGCGTATCAGAACTTTGCAGTAAATCAATCTCCCAACCATATTCCTCTTTTATTCGGGATGGATTTAATACACGGCTATAAGACAATATTTCCTATGCCATTAGCTATGAGCTGTTCATGGGATTTGTCTCTTATTGAGAAAAGTGCACGGATCGCAGCTGAGGAGGCCACTGCAAATGGAATTGTCTGGACTTTCTCCCCAATGGTTGACATATCACATGACCCCCGTTGGGGAAGGTTTCCAGAGGGATCTGGTGAAGATCCATGGTTGGGCTCACAAATTGCCAGTGCCATGGTAAAGGGATATCAGGGCGAGGACCTTTCGCTGAACAATACCCTTATGGCTACCATCAAACACTTTGCGCTATATGGTGCTGCAACCCAGTACGACAATACAGTAGATTTGAGCAGACTTACAATGTACAATGATTACTTCCCTCCATATAAAGTTGCAATAGAAGCAGGTGCAGGAAGTCTAATGACTGCTTTTAATCTGGTCGATGGAATTCCTTCTTCCGGAAATCACTGGCTTCTTACTGAATTGCTTAGGGAACATTGGAATTTCAAAGGTTTTGTTGTAGCGGATTATTCTGCTATTAATGAAATGACAAGTCATGGAATAGGTGACCTCCAAACCGTATCGGCAATGGCACTTAAAGCCGGAACCGATATGGACATGGTTGGAGAAGGATTCATTAAAACACTTAAAAAATCGTTGGAAGAAGGCAAGGTAAATATGGAGAACATTGACCTTGCCTGCAGAAGAATCCTGGAGGCAAAATATAAACTTGGACTATTTGATGATCCTTTCAGTTATATAAATGAAGAAAGAGCTAAATCAGATTCAGTAACGCAGGAGAATCTTAAAGCTGCCAGAGAAATCTCGGCAAGATCAATGGTTCTTCTGAAAAACGACAAACAGATTCTTCCTCTTAGAAAAACAGGAACAATTGCTGTTATCGGATCACTCGCTAATAGTAAGGCAGATATGATTGGCAAATGGGCAACATGCGCAGACATTAATAAAGTTTCAACCATATTGGATGGTATTAAAAATATTGGGGGACCCACAGTAAACGTTCAATATGGTCCATTCAAAGCATCTTCCGGCAGGACAGAACAACAAAATGCAAATGCGGCTGAAGCAGATTCTGAACAATTATCAGATGAAACCATGCAGACTGTAAAAAATGCTGATGTGATAATAGCTGTACTTGGCAAAACTAATATTCAATCAGGCAAATCATATTTACCAACAGACATTGGACTACCAAAAAACCAGCAGAACCTTCTTAAATCTCTTCGGGCGACTGGTAAACCTGTTGTACTGGTACTTGTAAATAGTCATCCATTGCTGTTATCGTGGGAGTACAAAAATGTAAGCGCCATTTTGGAGGCATGGACAGGTGGTACAGAAGCAGGCAATGCAGTGGCAACAGTACTATTCGGAGATTACAATCCCTCAGGTAAATTAACCTTTACTGTTCCCTTAAATATAGATCAGATTCCAGTTAATTACAATCAAAAGAAAGCAAGCAGACTTATGGATCCGAATAATAAGGTTGGCTCGAAATATCCTGATAGCTCGAGCGAACCATTATTCCCTTTTGGGTACGGCCTGAGTTATACCACTTTTGGCTACAGTGATATCAGCTTAAGTAAGACACAGCTCACTGGGGATGAAAAACTTATTGCTTCAGTTACACTCACAAACACCGGAAAATATGAAGGAGAAGAAGTTGTTCAGCAATATATCCAGGATCCTGTTGCATCTATTTCTCGTCCAGAAAAAGAGCTAAAGAACTTTAAGAAAGTATTGTTGAAGCCTGGTGAAAAAAAGGAAGTAAGCTTCGAGATAACAAAAAACGATCTGATGTTTTACAATAGCGATCTGAAATATGACTGGGAACCTGGAGATTTTATTATTTACATAGGCACAAATTCAAGAAATGTCAAATCTGCCAGAGTAACCTGGGAGAAGTGAATCCTGTAGTTGATTCCTGATTGGGAAGAATTAAAGTCAGAAAGCCCGTATTGGACGCACGAGTGCCGTCCCGTTTGATTTACTGGGACCTTCTAATGTATAATACTGCTGTCCATCAGAAAAATCCTGGTACCATGCGTCTTGGTCATTATATTCTGTGGAGCTCCAATAATAATCCTCGGGAGATAAATTCAAAGTTGCAACTTTCTCCTGACTCAGGTACAATAGATTTAACTCATATTTTGAAGGTAAATACCAGTTGCCATAAGTAATCTCATTCGCATCTATAGCCGAATAAACAACACAAGCTTTTGCGGCAAAATCTTGTACCGGGAAAGTACTAGTATAATCATAATAAGTACCAAAGGTAATGTCAGAGATTGATTGTGAGGCTACAATTAAGGATGTATTCATTTTACCAGCTCCCAGACCATCACCCAAGGCGCCTGTGGACACATAAATATAATAACAACCCTCGGGACAATATTCAAAAACATTAAACCAATAAAAGTACGGATCATCGCTATATTGACCACCTAAAAGATCTGCTTTTGCAGCAATTAATCCATGCTGACCTCCATCATAAACATAAAATACAATGCCCCCTTCATATTCTTCACCCAGTGTATGTGTTGTGGTATTTATTACATAAGGATTCCCCGATGTACCTGTCCCTGTCACGGTTACATTTGTTCCGGAGTTTACTTTGGTTTCTGAACCATCCAAAGTAGGTATAGTTGGCTTATTTAATATTTGGGCATCGCCACTTAATGCATTCCAGTCAGCATTAACATTGACCTCTGCCCCAGGTGCAATTCCTGCTAGCTTTGCAGAATCAGCCTTTGATATCCCGTTAGCTGCTCTGTTTGCATATTGAGCAAACGGTACACTCAGCAACTGGTCGGTACCCATATCTACCCCATCTACAGTCGTTTTTACGAAAAATGTACCAGTGCTCCAATCAATAGCAGACATTGTTCCGGTTGTTGCAGTGCCATTCCCTATTTCAAGATTAACAAGACCATAACCGTCAGTTTTAACACTATGCGTTTCGGAATAAACAGTGGTTCCGGTTGCACTTCCACTTAAGATGGAAATAATAATATTGGTTGAAGTATTGGCCCGGACATTTCCACGGGCATCACGAAGAACTGCCTGATACTTAAAGCTTGCAGGTGCCTGCCCAAATGCCGATGCTGTTATGTACAACGCAGCGATAAATACAAATATTTTTTTCATGTGGCTCTTATTATTATACTTATTGAATCAAATTATATCTGGATTGTGTAACTGATTTATTCTTTATATCCAATCCTGTTTACTCCTTCACAATTTTAAATGTCCTTAATTCTCTTGTACCGGCCTGTATCTTAATAAAATATATGCCTGATTGCATCTGACTCAGAGACACTTCTGTCAGGTAACTTTCAACTTTCTTTTGCGATAGCAGTTTTCCGTTACCGTCAAATAACAGATACTGCAATCCTGGCATTGTAAAATCATTTATATTTAGTTTTAGGTTTCCGCGGGTAGGATTCGGATAGATGATAACAGACAGACCGGCATCTTTCAGCTCACTTACCAGCGAAATAAAAATGTTGGTTTGCTGAAATCCCTGTGTGAGGGTAATATCTCCTGCTGAAAGTGTCTGTGCAATCCCTTCACCTATTGTGTAGGAGATACCACCGCTGGAATTTTCCAGGGTGCTTCCTGCAGTAGTTACCACTTGTTGAGACAACAAGCCCGAGCAAGAAGTGATTGCAAGAATGAAAAATATTGTCTTCATATCAGATCTTTGTTGCAGTGGCACTAACAACAATCGAGTTCCCGTTTATAACCTCGGTGTAAGTGATTTTCAGAGTCGGAATTATCAATGTCCCGCTTCCTGATACTGTAATCGAGTTGGAAAGTGTTTGCTGGGCTATTGTTAATGTATTACCACTTATAGTCCCCTCGACAGTAATGCCTGCTCCGTAGTTGGCAAAATTATTGAGAAGCAAAACATCATCGTGTTGAGTTGATGGTACAATAGTCATTGTAAAAGCAGGTTTGCTCATAGTTGTGCCATTTTCTGTCCATGTTTCTGTTACACTATAAGTTGCCACAAATTGACTGACAACCTCAGGATCGGGTATTTTATTACAACCCGCCAGAGCGGTTGTCACAAACAACACCAATGTAATAAATGTTGTATTTTTCATTTTATTCCATATTAAGAGTTAAATACTATCAAAATCTAAAAACCCAGATCAGGTGGTACCCTACCAAAAATACAGTATGATTAATAAAAATGCAAATTTAATTTAACCATTCTTTTCCGCGGTCCGGCAAAATTATTTTACATACAGGTCGAATTCTTTACATTCTACACATATTGTTGTTAATTTTGAGTGCCAATTGTTTAGGTAGTCAAAACTGTTTAAATATCGCTTCAAAAATCGACAAATGAAAAATTCTCCCAATAAATTTATTCGTTTCTGGAAAATTCTGGGGCCTGGTCTTGTTACCGGAGCAAGCGATGATGATCCTTCAGGTATAGCAACCTACTCACAGGCAGGTGCAGCATATGGACTCTCAACTCTTTGGACTGCACTTATCACATTTCCCCTTATGGCTTCAATTCAGGAAATGTGTGCAAGAATCGGGCTGGTTACATCACAAGGTCTGGCAGGAACACTAAAATCGAGTTATCCAAAACCTGTTTTATATTTAATGTTGTTGTTTAGCTTTCCGGCTATCGTGTTGAACATAGGAGCTGACATTGCAGGAATGGGAGCTGTTGGTAATATGTTGTTTCCATCAGTAAAGGCAACCTGTTTTGATTGCGATTATCCTCCACATTTCAAACAATAAAAAATTAATGGGCAAATATACAAATGGAAAAGTTTCTAACATTCTCGGGTTCCTGGCTTTAATACTCATGAGCCTTGCAGCAGTCATTTTAATATACATGCTCATCAAAAAATAGTTTAAGCACGACACATCATAAAAAAAACCATCCACCTGAGACCCGGCTCAGATGGATGGAATATCTATTTAGTTGACTAAATTGAAGACTGATTGAACGGTTATTTTTTCTCAGTCTCAATAGCAGGAAGAAGTTTTTTAACAAAACTTCCGTCTTTATCATAAACAAGTGTCTCTGTAGCGGTTCCTTTAACAACAACTACCTCATAGGTAACAGTTGCATTTTCTGTAACGCATGTTGCTCCTTTAATTGTATAACCGACGAAATCTTTAGCAATATTGTCTGTTATAGGTTTTTGAAGATCAGCTACCACGACAGCAGCACGAACAGGGGTTTCTTTGCTAACGGGTGTTTTGCTATCGGGTGTTTTGATAACCTGGGCATTGACTGCCAAAACTGCCATAAATAATACAAGTACAAACACTAATTTTTTCATAAACAATAATTACTTGGTTTAAAAACTAAAATTCTAAAAGACTTTTTGTTGAGCAGATTATTATAACGCTGCAATGATCTTGTGCAATTCTTCTTTTGTTTTGCCCAGTTTGATCTGAAGTTTTCCAAACATTTCCTCTTTCTTCCCTTCTGCGAACATCAGGTCATTGTCAGTTAAGATTGCAAATTTCTGTTTGAGCAAGGCTTTCTGTTCATTCCAGTTACCTTTTAATTCAGTTGTATTCATCATATTGAGTTTTAAATTGTGAAGGAATTTTTAAGATACAATGATACAGATTGTGACACCTCAATTCGTTACAAAATTTAGGAAATAAGTTATATTATTCACGTGTATTCAAGAGGACACCAGAGAGATATAGTTACGTGAATTGACCTCAGGTTTTAGATAATCAACATTGCAGATGTAATTTAATTTCATGCATCATTCTGTACTCAGAATTTGATTCCAACCTTAGCAAAATAAAATGCACCGCTGAAGCCCATTTGTACAGCATCCCATATACCTCCAGATTCCGTTAAGCCTGGATCCTGCTTTGTCGGATATGTATTCAGAATATTAAGGCCTCCAAGGGTAAATGTAAAATTCTTCAGATTATAACCAACAGACAGATCAGCAGTAATTTTAGCTTTATATGTGTCTAATTCTCCCGGATCCACAATATTATCACCGTTGTCATTCCAGTTTATGAGTTTTACAGTACCGAATCGTGTAAATTTCAGGTTTGCAAAGAAATTTTCTTTTGAATAATCAATCCCGATATTAAATTTGCTCTTTGGTGCTGAAGCGAGCAGAAAGTATTGTTCGCGCAATCCGAAATAAGTATTTTCTTTCCCCTGTAATTTCTGGTTTGTATATATTTTATCAATAACCATATCATTAAAATTAGTCGCGGCCGAAAGTTTAAGGCTCTGCTGACCCGAAAAGGATGTTGCATAAGTGAGAATTACGTCAGCCCCTTTTGATGTTGTATTTACAGCATTCGTAAAGAACTGGGCAGCACCGATATTCAGTTTTTTAAGCTCATCTCCAATGACGGGATCATCGCTTGAAAATGCTCCGGTAAGTACAATTCTTCCTTTAATCTGAACATAATAAGCATCGACTGTTAATGTAAGAGCTTTCACTTTAGCTGTAAATCCAAGGCCGGCGTTTGTCGAAACTTCCTGCTTTAATGCGGGAATGCCCAGTTCACGTGTGATGGGACTGTTATTTTTTGCGATGATTTTATCAATTGCCTGTCCTGCAACAATATCTGTAAAGGTACTGTTGAAATACAACTGGGCAAGAGAGGGTGCCCTGAACCCTGAGCTGAGAGAACCACGCAGAGAAAAATTATCAGAGATTTTATACCTTGAAGCCAGTTTGCCGTTTATAGTATTTCCAAAATCGCTGTAATGTTCAACTCTACCTGCAGCACTTATGGTAAACTTCTTTGTGGCGTCCAATTCAAGATCAACATAAGAACCAAAGTTGCTGCGTGATTCTTTCACTTCGTTTGCCGGCTGAAAACCTGGAAACCCCTGTGAACCTCCTGGTCTGAAAATAGTATCACCGTCGTTTATTGAAAATATCTGTCGTCCATAGGTTTTATAGGAGGCCTCCTCCCCGGCAAAAATCTGATATGTCTCAATCCTATGTTCCGACCCGAATGCTACATTTAATCCTTCTGCTACTGTCGGGAAAAGCCTCGATAGATCAAGTACTGTTGTATTCTGAGCTAAAGAAAATCCGCCTGCATCAAAACGCGTGGGTGAATTGGCAAGGAGTGAAGAATTAAGTGTATGGTCAACATAATAATGGAAATTATTGATCCCGAAAGTATTATTAAAATCCACTTTCCACCCGCTTATCATTGTTTTCATACCCGTAGAAAGCGATTTATCAGTTATTATTGATTGAATCTGAGGATCGAAGCCGTTTGGATATATATCCACTACATTTCGTTCTACGTCTGCTGCCCGACTGAAAGCAAATGCGTCGGTAAACCGGTAATTATATCCTCCAAACATATAAAATTCCGTATTTTCCCCTTTGTTGACTGATGAATTAAAATATGTAGCAAAATTTTCCGAAGCGGCATCACCGAATTCATTTCTGTAAACTCCATTTTCAAATTTTTCAGGGTCTGCCCTCCGGAAGGTATGGTCAAGTTTTGAATAATCTACTGTCACATTAACAAAACCCTTATCACCAAGGTTTGTCCCATAATTTCCGCTTAGTTGTGAAAGCATTCCGTCGTATTTCTTAGGTTCTTTAAGAACATCATACGTACTTGAGGGAGTAGAATTTCTGACCCCGGTCGTATAGTCACCGGTGAATTCGTTTACATTTGATTTCAGAACAATATTAATTACACCGGCAATAGCATCTGAACCGTACTGAGCAGCTGCACCATCGCGCAATATTTCTATATGATCAATAGCTGATATTGGAATTGCATTTAAGTCAGTTCCGGTATTTCCTCTTCCGCGGGAACCAAAGAGATTTATCAATGATGACTGGTGCCTGCGTTTTCCATTAATAAGTACCAGGGTTTGATCGGGACCAAGTCCTCTTAAGGTAGCCGGATCGATATGATCGGCACCGTCAGATCCCGATTGTTTATTCGAATTGAAGGATGGTGCAACATATTGAAGCATCTGGTTAACATCCGGCTGACCCAGGGTGGACATTAGTCGTGAGACCTCTATAATATCAACCGGAACAACACTTTCAACGGCAGTTCTGTCAGGACGGCGGGATCCTACAATCTCCACCATTCCTAATACGTTATTGCTAACCAATGTTATGTTAACCTCTTTTTGTTTGCCAACAGTGATTTCCTGACTGTTTGATCCAACGAAGCTAAAAGCTATAATGGAGTTTTCATCCTTAAATTTAATTGTAAAATTTCCGGCTTCATCAGTAAATACACCATTATTTGTTCCTTTTTCGATCACACTCACTCCATGCAGGGGCTGGTTTTGCGCATCATTAACTTTGCCCTTAAGCACATTCTGTGAGAATGCGGTATTTACATAAAGAACCAGGGCAAGCAGAAATAGAGCCTTTTTCATAAATTCATTAATTAGGTTTCAGGTAAGTTTAGGTCTAATCAAATGTATATATAAGTTTTCAACTATGAAATAGGTTTTGCGTCAAATATTCAATATTTATTGATATTTTGAATCAATTTATAAGGCAATCTCCTTATTTACTTAATAAATAGTTTATGCTTGAAGTTTTTATGCAAGTCCGGATCTGTCTCCCGATCCGCATTTCGTAGCTTTTAAAAGCCCGATAGCATTATCATAGAGTTATTTGAATTATTAAACTCCGGAATTAAGCAATCTTCCAATATGCAATTCTTTTTGTGCTTTTGAAAGATACTCAAATACAGGCAGATTGCGAATCTCACTGACATTTTTCTGTTTGTTTACGTTTACAATAACAATATCGCCCTGACCTTTACCATATTCTCCTCTGAAATCATAAAATCCCCCCATAATTGTAAGCTCTCCTGTTTGTACCAGTTCTTTATACTTTTTGCATGCTATATTTACCTGGTAATCGATGTTCTTTTCAATTACATGGCACTGAAGATTTTCAAAATCCTTGCATTCAGTATTTTCTTTTATAATAGGCTGCAAAAAGTCAAGTTCGTGCTTAATGCCATATGATTCCTTGTCAAACCCTTCAAGGTATGCTTTGATAGCTCCGCAGTCAGAATGTCCCAGGAATAACAATAACGGCGTTTTCAGGTGATAAATACCGTAATCGACAGAGCCTTCGGTCGACAATATCTGGTTACCGATGTTCTGGATAGAAAAAACTCTGTTGGAAGTATCCGGCATCAATGCATTAAGAGGTACCCGCGAATCGGAGCATGTAACAAGGGTAATATAAGGTTTCTGTTCAAAACTAAAACTTTCGAAATACTCGCGTGGATGTGTTTGCGTAAAATAGTTATTACCGAATATAATATGTGAGACTATTTCAGAGGTAAGTAATTTAAGAGGCTTGACGGGTGCTTTTTTAATGTCCGGCTCTATATCACTTACTGAAGTTACAACAACATCATGAAGTGTGTCACGCCGGCTAACATGACCAAGCAAATGTTCAATATCCTCAAGTCTTAAAATATCGCGAACTTCTGAATGGGCTTCAACAACCTTTAACGCAATTCCCTTGCATTGAAGATTATCATAAAGACGCTTAATAAGCCTGGCTCCGCTTGAATCGATCGTCGCTGAGGTGCTAAGGTCAAAAATTACAGTTTTTAGTGATACATCGGAGCACATCACTTTGGCCCAGACAACACGATAAATATATGCCACATTAAAATATACAAGTGGCGATTCGACCCTGAAGAGAATGACACCCGGAAGAAGTTCATTATCGGGGTGCCTTTTAATATCGGTATATCTGTTTGTTCCGGGAATCCTACCGAGAAATGCTACATGAGGACTCGATACACTCCTTATAATAAGAGTCAGTGAAAATAATGCCCCAATCAATACTCCATTCAATATTCCAAATACGAGTACGCTTATCAGAGCTGTCATTGCAACGACGAAATCAAAACGGTTTACTTTAAACAGCCGTTTCATTTCCTTTATATCGAACAGACCGGTAATTGCGACCAGAACTATAGATGCAAGAATCACAGTTGGAAGATTACGGAGTAACCCTGTCAGAAATAAAAGACACACTCCTATGCAAACCGATGCAATAATGAGGGAAACCGGGGTTTTTGCTCCGGCTTTTTCATTGACGGCTGATTGAGACAAGCCTCCGCTTACCGGATATCCCTGGCCCAATGAGGTTGCCAGATTGGCTATTCCAAGAGCCAGTAATTCCTGTCTTGCATCTATTTCGTAACCATTCTTCTGAGCAAGAGTTTTTGCTGCAGATACAGTTTCAATGTAAGCTAACAGGAAACATGCAAATGCCAATGGCAGAATAGTCTGTATATCCTTCAGATTCAATGATGGTAACCTTAATTTGGGTAATCCGCTAGGTATTATACCAACAGTTTTAAAACCCATTGAACCTAATGGTGTGAATGTTATAATAAGTACTGAAATTATAACAATAGCCATAGCAACAGGCTTTCCGGGAAATAATTTTTCGCCGGTAATCATGAGAGCAATTGCCAGAATTCCAAATAGGAATACGGCGGTATTTGTCATTGGCAACTGATTGAAAAGAGTCGTCACCCGGCTGAAAAAACTCTCCCCCCCACCAGGAACCCCAAAAAGTTTCGGAAACTGGGTCAACCCTATTGCAATTGCTGCTCCTGCTTTGAAGCCAACAAGTACCGTTTCACTTATAAAATTTATAATACTGCTCAGACGGATAATATATGCTACAATACTCATTACCGCCAATAAGAGAGCAGATAATGAGGCAAGGTCGAGCCACCGCTGAACATCTCCCTTTGCAAAATTAGCAAGAGTTACACCAATAAGCATCGATATTGCTGAAGTCGGACCAATAGCGATTTGTTTTCCTGTTCCCAGCAAAGCATAAAAAATCCCACCTAAAAGATAGCCATAGATTCCATACTGTGGTGGTAACCCCGCCAACGTTGCATAAGCAAGAGAAACCGGAATTGCATAAGCTGTTAATGTTAGCCCTGAAACTGTGTCACTGCCTAAAAATCCCAAAGAATATTCAGGAAGCCACTTCATGCCTGGAATATGTTTTTGCAATTTCCCTTTTAAATAATTTTTAACGCTCATGTCTGTCAGAAAGGAGCTTTGTTATTCTCCACATTGCTAAAATAATAAATCTAACCAATTAAATATCAAAGTCTCACAAATAAAAAAAATGAGTAAATATTGAAATTAAAACCGTTAATAGAAGGAATTCACTTATTTATAGTCGCAGAGCGGAAGGGATAATAAATATAAGATCTTAAATACTATCAGAAAGAAAAGTAACCAGGTCATCTGTTTAATATAGAATTGCCCCTACCTGCCAGCTACCATTTTGATTTGCAACTGCCGGTGTAGATCCTGCTGACCAGGAGGCATTTGTCGATAATCCTGCCTGCCAGGCGGCACCTAGGTCAGTACCATAATCAAGTCGAGATGAAGGAACAAAGTCATTGAGATTATTGAAGTTCGGATTTACTACTACTGAATGAGTATCATATCCTAATGCCTGCCACTCAGCGAATGTCTTTTTTTTGCCCAAATAATTGAAGACCGGAGTACCCGCCTCACACCAGAAAATATTATAATCAGATTCAAATCCATCCATATCCTGTGAATCTTCGATTGTAATATTAAAAATCTGGTTCACGGTATAGAAAATATTATTTTTAATTTTAGCACCCTTGGAATAAGCTTTGGGTGATAACCCGTCATTGGCAAATACATCAACGATACCATAGCCTGTCCCGGGCTTTGAATTACTGGTAAACTTTACCTCATCGGAATAAAAGGTATTATTATAAACCAGAACACCATTCATACCTTTTATAGCCACAGCTATATCGCCGGTGTGGTTTATAATGTTGTAAGCAATCCCACCGGTCGTATAAGTCATCCCATTTGATTTAATGACCATTCCGGTTGGAACCCGCAATAAATAATTGTATACGATAATACAATTAATATTATAGCCTGTAAATATACCATGAGTGATTGTACTTGCTATATTAGTACCATTCCACGTAAATTTATTACCGGTTATTATTTCTCCATCAAGTTTATTATTATTTTTCCCCGGAGATTCGTCACCACCCTGTAATAAATACCCTTCAGAATTAACCGATGTAATAGAATTATTACGGAATATCAAATTTATTGCAGTTGAACGAGGGATATTTACCCCACTCCAGTTTGAGGATGAATTTACATAGGTTTGCCCTTCAATAATAACGGCCCCCGAATTATTACCACTTCCGATTCCACTAATAGCCCCACCGGTAACGGGAGGGGTGGTAACACTGGTAACGGGAGGGGTGGTAACACCGGTAACGGGAGTTGTTGCACCACCAGTAACGGGGGTGGTAGTACCACTAGTAACGGGAGGGGTGGTAACACTAGTACCTGGAGTGGTGGTACTACTAGTACTGGCAGTGCTGGTACTATCAATACTGCCGGTGCTTACAAGTGTAGTAAACTGAAGATCGGAACCATAAGAGGTACCGGCACTATTTGTTGCATAAGCCCTGGTGTAATAGACTGTCCCCGGATTCAATCCTATAATTATTGTTGTAAATGAACCTGTTCCGGAACCATCGATGGAACTGCCATTTGCAATTGTCGGATCAAGGGTTGTTGCCCAACAGACTCCCCTTGATGTAACATCAGCATTACCGTCATTTGTAATTTCTCCTCCCGTTGCTGCAGTTGTCTGGGCTATATCTATTACATCACTTGTTGTAATAGTCGGAGTAGTTGGTTTCTTTTTACAGGAAACAACGAATAGCGATAAGCAGAATAATGCAGTAACTATAAACAGAATTTTGAAAGTATTAAACATGTTCAAATCGTTCTTTCAGTCAAGGTACTTTTTTAACATACTCATGAGTTATAATTATGAGCTTATTAGTCTAATAACAAACTTTTCTTAGATAAGTTGTAATTTTGAATATACTGATGCAGTTTGGTTATTTGCTTACAAATGAATGAAGTAAAGTGCTGTATTCTATTCCTGAAACAGTTAAGACTTATGTTCAGGCAGGGTATTATCCTCAAAATCCTTGTGTTAGTCGATAAGTGCTGGAACCAAATAATCGATCCGGATGTTTTGATTATATTTGAATACATAATCTCATGGAGGAAAAACTTCTTTATAAAATTAGCGTATCGGGATGTGTCCAGGGGGTGGGATTCAGATGGAATGCTGCAAATGAGGCACGTGACAAGGGTATTAAAGGCTTCGTTAAAAACCTCTCTGACGGAAGAGTTTATATTGAAGCTGAAGGATCAATGAGCCAGTTAAACACATTTGTGGAATGGTGTAAAAAAGGTCCTGCTCATGGCTCAGTAGAAACAGTTAATGTCGATAAATTACCGCCTGTAAATTATACGGAATTTCGCATTGAATCTTAATCCCCTGCACATTTACCATTTTATACGGATTTCAATCTGATTTACATTCTGAATAAATACAGCCTTGATGTCTTTTACCATTTTAAAACAAGTCCGATCTGGTTTCCGTACTGGGTCAAAGCAAGTTCGGGTTTTATCTTTGCTTTTGATGTAAAATAACTATCACTACGTTCATTCATTTTATTATAATGAGCAACCACCTGTCTGCCGCATAAATATCCCATAATACCACCGACAAAAACATCTGAGGCCCAATGTTGATGTTCAATTAATCTGGAAATTCCGACAAGAGAAGCTGCTGAATAGCAAATTACCGGAACTGCTTTTATATCCTTATATTGTTCTGCAATTACTGTAGCAATTGAAAAAACCGTTGCTGTGTGACCCGAAGGAAATGCATCATATGCTGAAACTGGTTTTTTTACTGCATCCTGATCGAACTTTGACAATGGTCCATACCACATACCTCCTTCTACTTTACTGTAAGCATAAGTAGCTATGGGTCTTTCCCTACCGGTAAATATCTTTATAATGTTTACCCATACTCCTGATGTAATCATTGCCTGTGTAGCGAGTAAACTTGTCTGAACTCCTTTTTCATTTCTCAGGGTTGCACTTATTAATCCTGATGCAATAACAGAATAAACACCCCAGTCACCGCCAAAACGTGTTATCACAGGCGAAGTTCTGCTTATCCAATAATGTTTTTGTTTCTGAACCCGTGCCCAATCGTCTATTTTGGGATCAAAATGGATTAAGATTGCAGTTATGCCAATTCCGGCTCCGGTCATCAGCAGTTGCTTTGTATTCATTTTGAATGGCGCTGTGATCTGTTCTCCAAAGTCATCGAGCAATAAAGGGAAATATCCCTTTTCTGAGCGGAAAGAAAAAACACTATCAGCTTTATAAAAATTGGTTGACAAAACAGGATCGATGCTGACATTATGTTTAACTGATTGTAAATCGATTTTAGCAATTTCTGAAGAATCCGGATCCTGAGAAAAACCAGTAATACTATGTGCAACAAATATTACACAAATTATTAAAGAATCAATTGAAAAACATGAATGAAATTTCGAAGTTGACATAGTAATTCCACAATCAAAAATGAGAACACTGAAGTTTTTATCGGATCTTTAACAAAATTAATAATATTTTCACCTTATCAGGAAAGAAGTTTCAAAACTGCCGAAATGCGGTTCATTTGTATATTTCGTGGCCTGTTTGCAGATATCCGATGGTTTTTACCTCTTTTTCGTCCAACCCGGGTCTGATAAATTTCCTTGCATCAGGAAATGTCAGTTCGGTCCTTTTTCTGACTTCGGTCAGGCTGATCAGAATTTCCAGAACTTCATCTTCGATCTGAGTACTTTCAGTTAAGATGTAAGACTAGGCAACAATTAGCCTGTCAATGGAAACAAGCGCGATTTTAGCTGATCCATTCATATCATAGTGGCTATACTCCCTGTTTTCCAAAAGGCCGGCCACAGCCCTGGTTATCTTAGCTGCGATCAAAAAATTATACCGGTAGATCACTTCGACAGATTCCTTGTATCTTGAAAATTTTTCACTTAACTGGACACCAAGATCAAGCAGATTGTTTAACCTGGAAAAAAGGTCATTTTTTTTCAGCCAGTTATGAATTTTGAATGCTGTTTCCTTTACATAAATACTTAATGGATAACTTTCCGGATCCTGCGATGGTGTCAGAATAATATTTTCAATCTGGGTAACATCATATCCATTCAACTCTGTAAGATCATCGAGCATCATGCAGGTTGCATCGACAACATTTTTTAAATATTTCCACCCTTCTTTATCATCAAGAGGAGGATCTCCCACAGACAGAGCGAAATTGAGACATTTTGAAGTAAACGGGCACTTTTCACACCATCTGTCGCAGTAATTGAAGATAGTGTCATTATAACTATCCTGAAGGCTTATTTCCTTCATCCTGTTTTTGATTTCTTCGGGTGTTCTCATAAATATATTTTTTTAGCTTTTAGGTCATTTAATAATGCAACCTATTGCTTTTGTACCGGTAACTGCAACATTCACAAGATTCTATTAACTTAAACAGATTGGAATTGTAAATGTTATTTGATATCGCCATCTTAATGTGTTCTTAATCTATTTTTAATTAATTTTTTATAAAAAAAGCCAAAAAAGAGGCTGCCTTAACATTGGCAGCCTCTTTTTTGTCAATCTATAGTTAAAAAGTAACGGTCTAGCTTTTAATTGAGTGAGTAGCTTCATCCCAATATATTGTCTTCTGACTGAAATAGGATTCATTTGCCATATGACAGGCAATTGCTGCATGATTACCGAAAACAGCGTCCTCAACAACCGGTTTACGCGACTTTACAGATTCGAAGAAATTCCACATGTGCGGATTCATGTCGTCCCAATCGTGACCCCTGTAATTCACCTCGTCATATATAGGTTCTTTCCCCAGTTT
Source organism: Bacteroidales bacterium (assembly GCA_003141895.1). Taxonomy (GTDB): domain Bacteria; phylum Bacteroidota; class Bacteroidia; order Bacteroidales; family VadinHA17; genus LD21. The sequence goes on from PLNT01000011.1 coordinate 31,374, forward strand.
TGGTGCATGCTCGCTGTACCATTTGCTTTCATATGCGGCGCGCATCTCACGAGGGAATCCACTGTCGTAGTAACTTGGCGAAAGATCAATCCCCGGTTGCGCTGAATACTTTAGGTTAAACTCACCTGCATCAAGAATACCTTTTGGTCCCATGAATCGAGCCAGTTCCGGGGTCTCAGTTCCCAGTCCCAGCCTGCAATAAACTGGAATACCATGATAATCAAAAAGTACCACATGAAGGTCGGGCATATCTCTTCCGTCTTTCCAGCGGAAGATACCTCCCAGCGCAGTGGCGGAACGTGGAACCTCATTCCATCCAAGTGTAAACATCATACCGCTTACCAGGTGAACCATAAGATCGCCACCTACTCCTGTGCCATATTCTTTCCAGCAGCGCCAGCGTGCGAATCGCTCTGCGTTAAATGGAATCTTCGGGGCATCATTAAGCCATGTATCCCAGTCAAGGTTTTTTGGTGACAAGTCTGTTGGTGGTGGATATTCCCATGCGCCTTGAGGGTCATTACGTCCTAGTGTTATCTCAATCTGTTCAACATCGCCAATTGCACTGCTGCTATACATTTCCCTGGCTTTCTCACAAAGCATAGAGCTTACCCTCTGAGAACCAATTTCCACAATGCGTTTGTTTTTTGTTGCAGCTTCAACCATTGCAAAACCATCAGCCACCGTATGCGACATAGGTTTTTCGCAATAGATATCTTTCCCTGCATTGCAGGCATCAACAACAACTCGTTTATGCCAGTGATCAGGTACTGCAGCAATTATGCAATCTATATCCTTACGATCGAGCAATTCCTGGTATTTGCGTGTGGTGAACAAATTGGGATTACCTGTAATTTCTTTTGCCAGTGTATGTCTGCCATCATAAAGATCAGCAGCTCCTACACATTCAATTCCGGGAAGCGACATGGTGCCGGATAATAATCCTGAACCTTCCATACCTATACCTATTATTCCAAATCTCAGCTTATCGCTTGGAGCAACAGGTTTTGATGAGGAACGATAAGGCTGGGCATTAAGCTGAATAGCCTTTGATGCCAGCAGACCACCTGTTGCCATAGTTCCTGCCTGGATGAATTTACGTCTGGTTAAATTGTTTTTCATAAGTTGTACCTCCTTTTCTTATTGAAGATGAAATTTATAATGATTCAGGTTTATTTTCGAAAAAGCTTTGGTATAAGTAATCAGATCACTTTCATATTCACCGGATCCCAGTTAATAATCTTTTTCTGGAAATGACTGTCATTACATGCAAGACACGGAGCACAGGCTCTGAAACCGAATACCGGATCTTCAACAACTGGTTTGCCGTTTCTTACTCCTTCAAAGAAGTTTGCAAGGTGCTCGATATGTTCATTATATCCTTCCGGAGCTGTGTATTTTGTTTCAGGTTTTACAGGTCTTGTCTGATCTGCTTTGGAATACTTCTGGTTGTAACGTTTCAGGAGTTCTTCCTGCATAGCTTTTGGATAGGTGTCAAGTGCATCCCATCCACCAATACCCGGTGCTTTTGACATTAAACTGTTGGTGACAACAAATCCGTTATCAACCATCTCCATTACGCCTTCACTACCAATAAATCTGGTCATTCCTTTTTCACCGTTACCGCTTACAAAATTTACACGTAGCATAATCTGGAATGAAGGATGTTCTTTTGTTTCAGGATAATGCATGATAGCTACCATAACATCAGGAACATCTCTTTCATCTTTCCAGTAGGTGATCTGTCCTGAAGCAAATATCTTTTCAGGACCTTTTGAATCTGTCAGCAAATGAATACCTGATAGCAGATGAACAAAAAGATCACCTGCAACACCAGTTCCAAAATCACGGTAATTTCTCCACCAGAAAAATTTCTTTGCATCATATGGTACTTTAGGCGTTCCGGCAATGTACCTGTCCCAGTCAACAGTCTGTGGTGATCCGTCAGTCGGCATTGTATATTCCCATGCACCCAGAGCGTCCTGTCTGTCAAAAGAAGCTTCAATACAATTCAATTGCCCGATAATACCGGTTTTATAGAGCTCTTTTGCTTTGCGGTAAACAATACTGCTGACACGCTGACTGCCGATCTGCATTGTCTTTTTAGTTTTATCATGAGTTGCTATAACCTCAAGTCCCTGGCTCAGCTTATGCACCATGGGTTTTTCGCAATAAACAGATTTACCCGCATTCATTGCATCAATTGATATCCTTGAATGCCAGTTATCACTCGTTGCAATAACGACTGCATCAATATCTTTACGGTTCAGAATTTCACGGTAATCTTTGGTTGTAAATATTTCCTTCCCGTACTTCTCTTTAACCCGGTCAAGTCTACCTGAGTAAAGATCGCAGGCAGCTACCAATTCGACTCCCGGTACTTTTATTGCGTCGTCAATATCCTGGTTACCCATAATGCCCATTCCTATTCCGGCAATCCTTATCTTATCATTGGGAGAGAATTCCTTGTCAAATGATGAAATATGCTCTTCCATTACTTTACCTGATGCGAGACCTGTAAATGGTGCGGCTGACAGAAGCACTGCTGTGCCTCCAATACTCTGGAGAAATTTTCTCCTTGATGTCTTAGATTTCATGATAACTGGTTTAAATTTATAATGGTTGTTTTATTTCCCCTTTGAAAATATGAAGATAAAATATTAATCTCAATCCTGTGCCTGAAAACTAAATGAATTTCTTTTGAAGGAGTATTTCAATCCGGTGTTTCATTAATTTTTATTATTAGCTGTTATTCTCTATCTCAATATCATACTTATACAGAAGACCGGCTATTCCGTTGAGAGAAAATTTTGCCTTTTTAATCCTGTTCCTTTCAGGGTCAAGTGAGTAGTTGAAGGATGATCTGAAATCAGCTTTTTCTATTACTGTGCCATCAAAGGTTGCCAGGGTAAGATCGCAGTTGTCAAATACCGAGCCGGTTAAATCGCACCCGGTAAAATCAACTTCCTGGAGATTAAGATTCCTAAAAGTTGTCTTTTTAAGCTTCACTTTGAAAAAAGAAGATTGAGAAAGATTACAATTTTCAAAAGAAAGTATCATTCCGAACTCATTACAGTCCTCAATGTGGAGTCCCAGCATTTTGCAATTTTTGAACCTGACGTCAAGCAACGCAGTGTTTGTCAGTTTTGCCATACTGAGGTTACAGTTTTCAAATTCACATTCCATAAACTTTATTCCTGAAAGATCTGAATCGGAAAAATCACAGCTATTGAATGCACAATGTTCATATTCTCCTTTTATCAATACTTCTTTTGTGAAATCCAGCCTACTAAAGGTTTTCCCTTCGGTATAATTCATAAGTCATCAAATTAATTCAATATAATTCCTACATCTTTCTACCAATTCTTGTTCAGTTAAGCCCAGGAATTGAAGTAATTTACTTTTATCACTGAACTTCAAGAGTTCATTTAATTTATTTCTTCCAAATTTAACATCAATATATTTAACCATCGAACCTGAGAGGCTATATTTCAGACTTCCGGAAGGAGATATTGCTACTCTGGAAGATTAAACATCGGAAAGTTGAGCTGATTCTTTATATTTGGGTATAATTTATCCTATATAATATGAGAAAAAGAATCCTGCCCCGGCTTTCTGTATTCTGTCTGATTTTTGCTGTGAATAGCAGTCTGATTGCTGCAGAATTCGATCATGATTCGGTTATAGTAAAAAGATGCCAGGATTTTAAAATTACCGGGGATGGTCTCACAGATCAATGGAAGAATGCTGAATGGATAAACCTGCTTCAACCCGATCCTGATAATTCGGCTTACAATACAAAAGTTAAAGTTCTGTATTCCAAATCAGGAATTTACTTTTTATTTCACTGTGGTGATAAAAAGTTAACCTCAACAATGAAGGCAGATAATCTGAATCTATGGGAGGAGGATGTTGCAGAAGTTTTCCTCTGGACTGATGAGAATTTCCCTGTTTATTTTGAATATGAGCTATCTCCTTTTAATTTCGAGTTACCAATTATGGTACCCAATAATAACGGGAATTTCTTAGGCTGGCTGCCATGGCATTATGAAGGTGAAAGAAGAACACAACATGCCACTAGTATCAGCCGGGAAAACGGGAAAGATATTTCTGCCTGGGAAGCTGAATTTTTCATTCCGTACAAATTACTTGCTCCTCTGAGTAATGTACCGCCTCAATCAGGTACTAAATGGAGAGCAAATATGTACAGGATTGATTATGACAAGGGTAGCGAAGTGCCATTCGCATGGCAAAAGACAGCCACGACCTTCCATGAATATAAGAAATTTGGAACGTTTATATTTCAATAGCATTTTTGCCTAAATGGTCCACTGACCGTTACGTGTTCGTCATTACAACTAAAATAAAATTGTTTTAAGGGAAAGTAAAGCTTAAATTTGATAATAAATTGCTCTAAATGACACAAAAAGATAATTCATATCAGGAATCGTTCAAAGTATCCGGCGATGAAATTCTGACAAAAATTAAGGAGATCATCAAGGAAGGAAATGCAAGAAGGATTATAATTAAAAATGAGAAAGACGAAATTATAATGGAATTTCCACTGACCGTAGGTGCTATTGGAATTGTTCTAGCTCCTATTTTTGCTGCTGTTGGTACCTTAACCGCTCTGGCAACAAAATGCACTATTATAGTCGAAAAGAAAGTCGACGAAACAAAAAAATGATTCGTAAGTTTTTTAATCCAAAAAACTGAGAATGATGAAAACTGCCAAGACAAAAATAGTCCGTCAACCAAAGAAAACAACTGCTAACGGTAAAACAGCTAAAACCAGGAAAGCTTCACCCGGTAAATATATACCCAGTGAAGAAGAGATTCGTGAAAAAGCAAGGGAAATATATTTTGAACGCATAGCCCGGGGTGAACACGGAACTCCTGAAGATGACTGGGGGGAAGCTGAAGAACTGTTGAGGGGTTACTAAACCTGCTGCTGATCTGTTAAAATTTTGATCTGATTTTTCCTCTGTTTCTGAAGGGATTGTGTTTTTACTATCAATTCTTTTACAGAAACATTTAACTCCACATTTTACCTCAGATCATAATAACTGAATTTCTTAAGGTAATCTGATATTGAAGTGCCCAGAACATCCTTTCGGTCTATCAACCCTTTTGAGTCGAGAAACTTCTGTAATGAACCGGCCCCTCCAAGATGCGATGCTGCGATCATTCCTGATTTAGTAATCCTGACACCATGAATTGAATCTCCTATCATATGTTCATAATCCATTAACAATGAAAGATTTACCTTAATTAAGGTCTTCAGTGCCTTTAATTGCAGTTCAGGTGGGAAAATATTGGGATTTTCCTGAAACTCCTTCAGAGTTATTTTTCTATAGCCAAGATATTTTAATGTCGCCTCATGAAACTGCCATTCACCAAAACATCCTATCTGATTAACAGATAACCAATTATTTCTCGATTCTCTGAAACCAAGGTCATTAATAAACCGTGTCAGTTCAGCTTCATGATATTTCTCAGTGATTACTTCCGATAATGATCTGATCGTTAGAAGTCTTAATCTAAAGTCAATATTCGGAGCACTGCAGATACGTGAAAATATTATTAAAAGAAGTGTCAGAAATATTTTTCTCATTGTTAAGAATTTTTTAAATAAGTGTACCTTTCGGTTCATCGATTAATAACATAACAAAATAGACCCGCGGATATCCGGTCATAATCGTCAGATTTTGACTAAATGGGGGATTATGTAGATTAGACACAGGTAATTAATGGCTGGAATGAAGATATTTTTACGATTTTACACTTCAATCTGAATACTTCCAGATCAATGGGTCGATTTTGCGCTGGTCAGTTAGGTCTGTTTAATTCGGTCAATGTTGAACGGACGATATCCAATCCCTAAAGTTAAAGTTCATGCTAAAAATAAGTGACAAATCTAAAAAAACATATCTTTAGGCTGAAAACCGATCGGACCTCTCTAGTATTATCTTATATCATTCAAAATGAAAGTATTAAATCTAACTCTGGTTTTGATAACTTTATCTGCCGGCTGTTTTGGACAGAAGCTTCCGGTTCCGGCCGATAAAAAAGCGACAAAAGAAACGGTAATCCTTTTCCAGTCGTTGTATGACCTTAAGAACAAAGGTATTATGTATGGTCACCAGGACGATCTGATGTACGGTTATACCTGGTGGTATGAAAAAGATCATTCCGATACCAGGGAAATAACCGGTGATTATCCGGCTGTTGCCGGATTTGAACTGGGTCATATTGAACTTAGTGATGACCGGAGTCTGGATTCTGTCAGTTTTGCCCAGATTGCTGAACAGATTAAGATACATTATAAGCGGGGAGGTGTGGTAACTCTCAGCTGGCATCTGAACAATCCTGTTACAATGCAAATTAAAGACTCAAAAGGCTGGCCGCATGGGACCGCATGGGATGTGAGTTCAAAAGAAGTAGTTTCATCTATTCTGCCCGGTGGTAAGAATAACGAATTATTTAATACCTGGCTTAACAGGCTGGCCACATTTTTCATTAGTCTGAAAGATGATAAAGGTATTCCAATTCCATTTATATTCAGACCATTCCATGAACATTCAGGTTCCTTTTTCTGGTGGGGTACCGACATTTGTACCGATAAGGAGTATTCTGCTTTATGGCGTTATACAGTTAATTTTCTGCGTGATAAGAAGAATATTCATAATATACTCTATGCGTATAATACTGATAGGGTAACAAGTCTCGAACAATATATGAAAGGTTACCCGGGAGATGATATCATTGATATGCTCTCACTTGATATGTATGACCGCGGGGAACAATTTGGAGGGGAATTGGATAACGCCCTCGGTTTCGTTACGAAGGAAGCTATCTCCAGGAACAAACTGACCGCATTGAGTGAAACAGGAGAAAGAAGAGGAATGAATAACTGGTGGACCTCATTGCTATTACCTGTTGTGAGTAAATATCCTGTCGGTTACGTATTAACATGGAGAGATGCATTCAATACAAAGTCTACAGTATCGGGCAGCCCATTTCAATCTTATCAAGAAGATTTCAAGAAATTTTATGACTCTCCGCATACCTTGTTCCTGAAGGAAATCATAGGGGCAAATATTTACAAACGGAAATAACATTGTAGAAATAACAATGCTCAACACTCTCTGATTGCTTATTCCATCTCTCTGGGGTGTAAATCAGACTTTAATTACTTTAACAGATTTTCTGAAATCCTTATTATATACCTCAATAAGATAAACTCCGGCCCCCAGGGTACTGATATTTACCGTTGTCTGATAGCGGCAACTCAGTTGTTCTCTGATTTTAATACCTGAACTGTTAAAAATTTGTATGTTATAAAATGCATCATTATTTAATGCAACATTGAATTCAGTGGTGGTTATTGATGGCCAGACAAATACCTGGGGATCAGCAGTGTAATTTGATCTTTTCACATACAGATAGATGCTATCACTGGTCTGAACACCACAAGTCCCTGTAACTGTTACCTTGTAAATACCAATATCTGACGCGTTCAGGTTCTGAAGAAACAATCCGGAGATATTGCTATTACTAATGGCATCACCATCTTTCTGCCATTGATACGTCAAATCGTGTCCTTCCGAAGTTACACTCAAAGTAAGATCATTCCCAAAAGGAGCTTCCGTATTTGGTGAAACGTTCGTAATTTTGGTAAGAGGATAAATTGTGAGGGTTATCGGATTTGAGGTAACAGTTCCACAAGAACCGGTAACCTGACATATGTAGGTTCCCGATTCACCAACTGATGAGGTTGGAAAAATCAGTTTGTTTGAGGTACCTGACTGGATAACCTGATTAGCCTTCAACCATGTGTATCTAAGATTATACCCCTCAACATTTACGAACATAGTTGCCTGAAGTCCGGTGCATAATGCCGTATCAGCCGACTGGGTTAACAACCTGGTATTAAAGGCAATATTTGCATCGAGTCGTGACCAGTTAGATACTTTATCACTAACTGTTACCCTGAGGATGACATTTACTGAACCAGTGTAAGCAGGATTCCAGATTACTGATGCATCTTTTGAATTTCCTGTAATAGCGCCTGCAGAAGCAGGATAAAGAGCCCACTCGTAAACAGTTGCACCTGTAACCACAGGTACAGAATATTGACTTGACTCAGTCCCCTGGCAAATTATTGAATCGCCTCTTGGTATAGGTGGTCTGAAATCTATAGATAGTCCTGTATTAGTTTTAATCCAGTCTATAAAATCAGAAACTCTGGTATAGGCACCATATGTATCGCAGTTTTGACTGCCCCAACTAACAATTCCTGCTAATTTGTATTCCCCAAGGACCGGAACAACAAGAGGGCCTCCGCTATCACCATTACAGGCATCTTTATTCCCATTGAGAAATCCTGCCATCAGATCAGTTGCAGGAATCGTTGTACCCCATACTGTTTCAGCCTGCGCAAGCGATATAATAGGAAGCTGGACTTTCTGAAGGGAGGTAGGGAGAACATTCAGATTGACATGGATATATCCCCAACCTGTTACCCATGACATAACTCCCGGTATTATTGCTCCCTCTGCAACGTCATTGGCATCAACCAGTTTAATTGGTTTTGCATTTGCAAAATTGATTGTGTCAACTAGTTTTAAAAGCGCGATGTCATTCAGGAGTGTCTGATCATTATACCCGGAATTTACTATTGCCTGACTTACCTTATAAGTTTCCCCTTCAAGCGGATTCTGGGGATTATTTACACCGACAACAACAGACATTTCAGAAGCAGGGATAGTTGCACCTGAATCGTCTTTTGTGCAATGAGCTGCAGTAACTATCCACTTGTTTCCAATAATTGAACCTCCGCAGCGGAAATTACCTGAAATAAAATATACCTGCCAGGGAAAATCCGATATAACAGTGCCCGCACCTCCGGTAATTTTTGCATTGATGGTTCGTATGCCTGTAAAAAAGGGATATAAATGGTCTCCCTGTCCTATATCTGATTTAATATAAAGGATCGGCTCGTCATTGAGAATTAGTGAAAGAAAATTTGTACCTGGATCTATTTTGTCTGAAGCAGAAACTTTCAGATAATAAAATCTGTTTGCTTCAAGACTGAAATTTACAGAATCAAACATCAGATATTCCGTGCCTGAAAATACTGGTTGATTATGATTATCCAGGATCTGCCACCCGGTTAAGCCAGGATTTTTTGACTGAAGTACTTCAATTATTACCTTTTGGCCAAGTACTGAAATTGAAAACAGGAATAGCAGGAAAATGAATAAGTATCTTTTCATGTACAATAAACTATTGCAGAGAGAAAATCTGAAACATACTTTAGCAGGTTAGTATTCCAATTTTTTGTAAAACTATAATAAATAAAACTTATACAAATAACAGAAAATTCCGGAAGATGTTTTATCCGTCAGAAAATTTCTATGGTAAAAGATTATAAATTAGTCCAAATGACAAAAATTACCTGATTCCTGTATCTCTATTAATATCAGGTAAAGTCTTCTCTTGCGAAATTATTGAAATAGTTTCAGCAGTAGGCAAAAATGCCGCAAGAAATGAGGCTATTTTGCATTTTTCAATGCATCATTTACTGATGCTTTAAAAATGTTATAAGACCATGTTGCTCCTGACACAGCATCGACATTGTTAATATCCTGTTTCTCGGAATATTTTTTAGGATAGGATTGAACACCTTTCCAGTCATTCCTGCTTTGTTGAATATACACAGCATTCCCTTCAAAGTGCTTTTCATAGTTCCCGTCGAATGTTTCGTGGAGATTGGAGTCCCTGATAACAAATCTGATGTCAGTGATCAAACCGTTTTTAAGGGTTAAATGAACATTGCCCCAGAATGGTTCGTAAATGTACATTGCCCGGGACTGTCCGTAATAGGTGCCATCTTTATATATTACAGTTGAATCCTTTTGCGCTTTATCTGTTTTAATATCCTGGGAAAATACAGAATTTGATAGCAAGACGGCTATTAAAAAGAGGAAGAATGAAGGTTTTTTCATTATTTAAGAATTATTAATAACAGGTTGGTTTTAATCAAATATAATCAATTAGTCAACGAATTCCATTATAAGACCCGTTCGAGATCTAATCCCCTATCCTGTATTACTCTGAAGAAAATAAAAAAACCGGCAATCATGCCGGTTAAATGAGGATAAATTAAAACCCCCATTTCTTCATTATATCAAGGTCTTCTCTCGCAGATTCCATCGGTGTCTTATTCTGATATGATTCCTGTTCAATAATATAGCACTTCGTGCCACCTTTATTTTTGCCCAGATCCACTACTTTTTCAGTATTTACTATTCCCTTGCCAAGAATTGTACTTTCATATTTTTCAGTGCCCTTTGTGGCGGGAATTTCATCTTTAACATGCATAATCTCAAATCTGCCCGGGTATTGATTCATGACATCAAGAGCGATGGCGCCACCATTATAAAGATTTCCCATATCAAGTTGCAATGCAACAAGCTTTGGATCGATGCTTTTCATGATGATATCGAACAGTTTTTGGCCATTAAGTGTCTCGCTGAATTCAAAATCATGATTATGATAACCAAATTTCATTCCCGATTTATTGCACAATTCACCGCACTTATTAAATATGTCCATATATCTCTTGAAGTCATCATAGGTCTTTCTCATAGTCTCATCCATGGATGGGCTAATTACCCATTTCTGTCCAAGGACTGCTGCATCTTCGACCGTTTTTTTCCAGCTGTCGCTGAAATCTTTCTTCGCTTCATCCCAATGTTGTTTGCCCATTACTGTGTGGCCACTTATCATATTCAGACCGAGTCCATCCAGTATCTTTCTGAATTCAGGAGCCGGAAAACCATAAAACTTCTGGTTTACATAATTAGCATGTTCAACATAAACATAACCCATTTTGGCAAGTTGGGCCAGAGATCCTTTTGGATCCTTCATCATGTCATCGCGCACAGAATATAACTGTAATCCGACAATACCCGTTTCTTTACGTTTTCCTCCAGCAAAAACCGATCCTGGAAAAATAGCTGCACCGAGTGCAATCAAACCCCCCGATTTTACGAATGTTCTTCTTGAAGTATGCATATCCTGAAAGTTTTAATTATGGTTAAATTTATAATATATGAAGTTAAAACCAGATATCCTCTGAGGGATATTTACATTTCCTGAGTTCAATATCCCCAATTTTTCATAGCGGCAAGGTCATCCTTAACGCAATCCATGGGACTTTCATTTTGGTAGGCTTCCTGTTCAATGATCATTAACCATGCCCCATTTTTTATAGCCAGTGCAACGACATCTTTAACATTCAGAACGCCTTTCCCGAGAACTGTACTGTCGTGACTGTTTTCCTTGTTCCTCTCTTTCAGTACATCCTTAACATGCAGAGTTGGGAATCTTCCGGGATACTGTTTTATAATATCCTTAGGGTCAGTGCCCGCCGCATTGTATAAATTGGCAATATCATACTGCTGAACTGTTAATTTCGGATCTGAATTCTTCATTATTATATCGTATATTTTCATCCCCTTCAGGACAGTATCACCGTTGAAATCGTCGTGGTAACCGAATTTCATTCCATGTTTCTGGCAAAGTTCCCCGCATTTATTCCAGAGTTCAATCACTTTTAACAGAGTATCATAATCCTTCTGGGCATCATCGGCCAGTTCGGGTGTAAGCACAAATTTCTGCCCCATAAAAGCGGCATCATCGACGGTACGTTTCCATTTATCGGTAAAATCTTTTTTTGAAGCATCCCATGCCTGCATCCCGAAATCGACATGACCACTGTACATCGTCAGACCCAGGTCTCCAAGTATTTTTTTAAATTCTTCTGGCGTAAAACCGTAAAATTTCCCATCGGAGTAACCAGCATGCTCAACCACCTTATAGCCCATGTCAGCTAGTTTTTTAAGTGAGCCCTTTGGATCACTTTTCATATCATCCCGTACAGAATAAAGTTGCAATCCAACTACAGCTTTCTCTGCACTGGCAGCAGCAAACACAGAACGTGGAAGAATCGCTGCACCAAGAGCGATCACTGCACCGGATTTTACGAATGTTCTTCTTGAAGTTTTCATCGACACTTATATTAGTTAATTAGTTCAATTAAAAGTACTGCCATAAAGTTATTAAATCTTTTTGTTTCCCGATGTTCCGATAGCTATCGGAATCGCAGATTTTTGCAGATTATAATTTTGCATCCTTCGGTTTTAATCCTTTGTAATCTACACCGTTCTTGTCGAGAGGTATGGTTAAGTATTCTGTTTTACTTTTTACTTTTTACTTTCTACTTTCTACTTTCTACTTTTTACTTTCTACTTTCTACTTTCTACTTTCTACTTTCTACTTTCTACTTTCTACTTTCTACTTTCTGCTTTCTACTTGATTATTCGTACATATCGTTAATATCTGTCTGACACAGGCTAATCATAAGATCTCCGACTTTATTAATAACCTCATTAAAACATTTCTCTCCTTTTTGGGGAGATGATTTCCCGGGATTACCAATACCGGTATCAGTTGTGACTTTTGACCATTTTCGTTCTGCCCATGCCCAGTTTTCATTTAAACCTTTAATCCGGAATTTTTTACCGGCACCAATTCCTGCTTCATCCAGTGGCAAAACCAAATCAGGAGAAATGTGCTGCATAATACTGGTTTCCATTTCATCGGCATGCCCTCCTCCATTTTCAAAAAAATCGGTGTTTGCAAATGACTGATACCAGTTGCAACTGCAAATGAACATATCCGGATATTTAGATCCAAGTTCCCTGATCATTTGCTTAAAGTCGTTACCACCATGACCATTTAAGATCAAAAACTTATTAATTCTATGCCTGCTCAGAACATCAGTAATATCATTAAGAATATCAAACTGGGTGCTCGGATTCAGGTTAATATCAAGTTTAATATCGAGCTGACCTGTATTTACACCAAAAGGGATTAATGGAAGAACGATAACTTTCAGACCCTTGTTCCAGGTTCTTTGAGCTGATTCTGCTGCTACTTTTTCAACCATTATATTATCGGTTGAATATGGTAAATGATAATTATGAGCTTCAGTTGCCCCCCAGGGCAGAACAGCCAACTCAAATTTTTGATCTTTTATAGCTTTCCAGTTTGTCTCAGACAAAATAAATGGTCTCATTTTTTCAGATTTGCAAGGTTAAGAATAAACAAATTCATTGTGTACAATGTTTTCATATATGAAGATAATATATTCTCTGAGCCTGAATAAATCTTTTTAATTAATAATATTTATCTTGTCCCCGATTCTGGTATCTCCAATTTGGATATTATCAATGTTGCTCCGCGTGCATGGTGAAATTGAATTATCATGCCCCAAAACGATTGCCTTTTGAAATTAACCCTTAAAATTATCTGATTAATGCAGAATAATACTGACAAACCTGACACAAAAACACCGTATGAAACGGCAAGAAATTGCCGTCATTATGCGATGTGCAAAATNNGGCAGAATGATATTATATGAGTCTCTTGCTGATAATAAAATTACTGTGACCGAGAAATGTGTGGAAATTGCAGACAGCTGTAATCTTTGTGGAAAATGCGATTACCAGTGTTACTTCCTCAATGAAATGCGACCTACAAAAGTTATGGAAGCATTGAAAAATCATGTGGCCACTTTTATTAAGAACGGGGGGAAGATCAAAACTCCAAAAGATGATATACTTCTCACTGAAATTAAAAAAATTGTAGGAAAGGACTGGGCCTCAAATGATGAAGCAATTACAATTACTTATTCTCACGATTTGAGTGCGATTTCTGAACCTAAGTTACCTGGCTATGTTGTTTTGCCCGGCACAAAGGAAGAAATTGCAGCACTTATTAAACTCTTTAATAAAAATAAAATCACTTATACTCTTCGTGGTAACGGTCAGAATCTTCTTGGATTTGCAATTAATGAAGGTGTGATAATTGACCTTAACAGAATGAAGACGATTGAGTTTGATGAGAAAAACTGGCTTGTAAAGGTCGGACCGGGTGTTGCAGCTTTTGATCTTCAGAAACAGGCTCAGAAAAGAGGTTACAGGATAAATGCAGCTGAACCTGCTGCTCTTTTGTGTGCAAATATAATGTGCTCTGGTATAATGTCTACTTTTTCAACTACTTATGGGATAAACGCTGACAATTTTATAAATGCTGAATTCGTTGATCATAATGGTTCATTTTTTAACCTTAATGAAACTTCGTCTCCAAATCTTTATTCCTATAAAAATTTAGAACACAAGAATTCTCCCGGTATTTGCGTTTCTGCGGATATCCGGCTTCATCCTGTTACTGATGACGAAAAAGGGATACTCGTTCCGTTTGAAACTCTAAATAATGCTCTCGATTTTATTAAGGACTGTTCAGTAAGGCATATCGGACTTGCCCTGGGAGTTGTCGGGGCTGAATATATTTCAACATTCCTTTCTCCTACAAAAAAAATGTCTTCAGACATTAAAAATATTTTCATCGATAAGTTAAATATACCCTGGCTGGTTGTTGTAATCGGAGATAAATATGCAATTCGCTCCATTGGTGAAATGGGATATCCGTTCTTTGACCAGGATCTGTTCAGATCCCTTTATCTTGGATTACCTTCGCTTAAAAATGCACAATGGCTCGAAATGGCTAAAGATCTTTCTGATGACGAACCTTATTCATATTTAAAAGTCAAAAGTTTCGCGGAGCTTTTTGAAACTGCTCTTTCTCCTTCTGCAAAATTGTATGCACAGGAAGTGGATAAAGAGCTAATTCCATTTTTTGAAAAACTTTTCTCACTCCCTGAAATGACTGATCTAGTCTGGCTGAATATGTACAGGATAATGAGTACCCGTCTGGGACGTAAAAAACCATTTTTGCCTGCACTGCTTTATTTACCTATTGATAAAAAGTTAATTAATGAATTCTCTGACAAATTCAGGCTGATCGCTGAAAAATATCATATTGACAATGATTTTGGTTTTATCACTCCGATCGATAACGGGAAAAGATGCATTTTTGAATATGATTTCTTTTATGACTATAATGATCCTGATGAGATNNTTGTATCAGGGATTCTGCAGGAAAGAAAATTTACTTTATTCTTAATTTAAAATACTCTCACTTTGCCACTAAAAAATAAGCCGGTAATAGCACTTACAGGAGCAACGGGATTTCTGGGCAGCCACCTGATGGCTGCCATGCTTTCAAAAGGATATAATATCATCGTTTTCGGTCGTTCAGCAAAAAATGAATCTCTGGAGGAGCGGATCAGCAGACTTTTACAATGGTTCGGAATTGATAGCTCGGATCAGGTAACTTGTATAGATGCTGATCTGTCACAGGATAATCTGGGAATTTCGACAGGAGAGTATTCCAGACTTTGTTCTGTTGTAGATTCTGTCATTCATTGTGCGTCGGATACCAGCTTTTCAGAAAGCAAACGTGAAAAGGTTATGGCTGCAAACATTAATAACCTCAAGGGAATCCTTGAATTCTCAAAGAATGCGCATGTTAGTTTTTTTCATTATATAAGTACTGCTTACGTTGCAGGTACCGGTGTAACCTATTGCGAAGAAACTCTCTCATCGGTAAAAACCTTTACAAATGTATATGAGGAGAGTAAAGCTGAAGCTGAAAAAATTATATCCCGGTTTTGCGAAAAAAATTCTATTAGTCTTTCAATAATAAGACCATCTATCGTTTATGGTGATTCACAATCCGGACGCTCGCTTAAGTTCAACGCCTTNNATCCCTGTGGATTATTTTGTAAATACTACGATTAAAATAATAGAGAATTGTTCCAATAATGGTATCTACCACCTGACTAACCCCTTTCGTACAACAATGAAAATCGTTGCGAAGTATTACGAACAGCTTATGAAAGTAAGGGGAGTAGAAATTATTTACGGCCCAATGCCCGATGATTTATTAAGAAATCCGGCTGAAGAACTGTTCGATCGTTTTATTGAACCTTACCGGCCTTATTTATCTGATAACAGAGTTTTCGACAGAACAAATACCATTCTGGCAACGGATAATCTGATTCCTCCGGAGTTTACTTATGATATATTTAAAACCTGCATGGAATATGCAATCAAAGTCAACTGGGGAACATCCATTTTTGCATAGTTAAATAGAGAAACGCTGAAACTCTTTTTAAGTTAAGTTATGGCTAAGGTATTACTCATTAATTCGAACAGATTCAAACATCCCTGGCCAGTCATTCCATTCGGACTTTGTTATATCGCAACTTCTCTGGAATTAAATGGAAATCACCAGGTCAGCTTTCTTGATCTCTGTTTTTCTAAAGATTGTGAACTTGATATCCGGAAATCTTTACAGGATTTTGCCCCTGATGTGATAGGTATAAGCATAAGAAACATTGATGATACGGGAGGATTCAATGTGCATTTTTTGCTGGAAGATGTCAAAAATGATGTAATTGATTTTTGTAAAAAAGAATTCCATGGCCCAATAGTTATTGGTGGACCGTCTGTTGGCATCAGCGGTATTGAGATGCTTGAATATTTTGATCTTGAATATGCTATCCGCGGAGATGGCGAAGCTGTAATGCCGGAATTTGTAAATCGTATTGAAAACAAGCAAGCCCTTGAGGGACTAGAAGGTCTTATCATTCGAAGAGGGAAAAATATAATTCAGGATACAGAACCATTCCGTGTACAGAACCTTGATTCTCTGCCATTTCCCCAGCCTGTCCGTTTTATTAATCTTGAACGTTATCGTAGTTTTGGTTCACCACTGCACGTCCAGACCAAGCGAGGATGTGCCTTCAGGTGTTCATACTGCACTTACAACAACATAGAAGGCAAAAAATACCGGTTAAGGGATCCCGAACTGGTTGCAAAGGAGATTGAAACCCTTGTAAAAGAGACTGGTATCCGTCACATTGAATTTACCGATAGTATTTTTAATGTGCCCCTCTCCCACACTAAAGAAGTATTAAGAGAAGTCATCAGAAAAAATCTGAGTCTCAGGCTTCACACAATGGGACTTTCACCTTCAGCAGTTGACGAAGAGCTGCTTGATTTAATGAAAATTGCTGGTTTTAATGAGGTTGATATAGGCGCCGAATCAATGTGTGATAAAATACTTGAAAGCCTGTCAAAAGACTTTAAATGTTCGGATATTATTAAAACAGCTGAGCTTTTAAAAAGAAATAATATTCCTGTTACCTGGTTTATAATTCTGGGTTCAATTTCAGAAACGAGGGAAACAGTTCTTGAGACTCTGAATTCTATAGCCAAAGTTGCCTCCAAATGGGATCTGGTTTTTATATCAACAGGGATAAGAGTTTATAACGGGGCTCCACTAGCCGATCAGATGTTAATAAATAATGCAAATTGCACTAGTGATAACTTTTTGCATCCTGTAAAAATTGAACCGGAAAAAATATCGCTAGAAGAGATTCACGATATCGGAAAAGACTTTTCTTTCCGGTTCCCAAATTTTTACTTTTATGAAAAGGAACATATTGTCCCCGGATGGCTTTTGATTACAGGCAATTTTTTATTAAAAGTTTTCCATTCCCGACAACCTGTCTGGCGTTTACTTATCATTATTAAGAATTTTGAGAAAGTTATGGGTCTGAGCTATCTGAAAAGAAGAATCTATACAAGGGAAAAGAAGTCAATTCGAATAAAAACTATAAAAGGGTTTACTCTTATCAGAAATAAATAACCTTCAGATAACAACCAGATGCAAAAAATTCCTGAAGAAATATACAAAAGAATAAATAACAACCTATATGATGTTGAAGGCGACAGGTGGTGGAGTACAGATTTCTCCCTCAACCTTTTAAGAACATTATATAATCCATTCAGGGTTGGCTATGCAAAGAAGATAATTGAACACTTTATAAAAATTGAGACGGGGAAAATACGTGTCCTCGAAGTAGGTTGCGGCGGGGGTATATTATCAGAAGAGATAGCTAAATTGGGTTTTAACATAACTGGTATTGATCCGGCTATCTCGTCATTGAATGCTGCAATTCAACACTCAAAACAGGCAAATCTTGATATTAAATATGAGGTAGCTTCAGGTGAAAATCTGCCATTTCCATCAGGTTCGTTTGATGTAGTCCTTTGTTGCGATGTACTTGAGCATGTGCAGGATTTACCGGCGGTAGTTTCAGAGATTTCACGGATACTCAAAAATGGTGGTGTTTTTATTTATGACACCTTCAACAGAACATGTATGAGCAAAATAAGCGCAATAAAAATCTTACAGGAATGGAAAAGATGGGCCATTATGCCACCAAATCTTCATGTATGGGAAATGTTCATCAAACCTTCAGAAATGAAAGCTCTTCTGAAAGAGAATAATTTAAAATGGAAAGAAC
Source organism: Bacteroidales bacterium (assembly GCA_003141895.1). Taxonomy (GTDB): domain Bacteria; phylum Bacteroidota; class Bacteroidia; order Bacteroidales; family VadinHA17; genus LD21. Next base: position 49,723 of record PLNT01000011.1, read on the forward strand.
ATCTCGGACTAAAGCCTGACATTTCATATCTGCGCATGCTTGACATTCTTCACCAAAGGGCAATTGGGAAACTGACGTATGAAGAGTTTGGCAAAAAATTTCTTATGGTTGAAAGTTCAGGTACTCAAATTATGTATATGGGATATGCCGTAAAAGCATAGGAGCTTTTTCACCTACTCACCGATGCGCACATGCTGGTTTTAAAAACGCTGATAAATAAATTTCGGATTGGATGCAGTTATCTTTTGATCCCTGCTAAATCGCGTATTACGACGGAAGCACATGCTATTCCAAAACAGGCCGGCATATATGAAATGGTACCTACGATCGAAGCCTTATTCTGTTCTCCGTCAGTCGCCACTACGCTCTTTTTATCAACTGCCTCAGGAGAATAAACTGCCGTAAAGCCATCCCTGATTTCCAACCTGTGAAGTCGTTTTCGCAGGATTCTTGCAAGCGTGCAGTTAGTAGTTTCAGAAATGTCGCTGATACTTACTTTAGTGGGATCGAATTTTCCTCCGGCACCCATTGAACTGACTAGCGGGATCTTCAATTTTACGGTATGGTAGATCAGAAATATTTTAGGAGATAAAGTATCGATAGCATCAACTACATAATCAAAACCCTGCCCAATTACCTCTTCCATTCTTTCATCCTTGATATATTCATTGATAACCGTAAGCTTTATATCAGGATTAATATCGAGAATTCTTTGACCCATAACTTCAGCCTTTGCTTTGCCCTCTGTGCTTTTAAGAGCCGGCAGCTGCCTGTTTCTGTTTGTGGCATGTACTTTATCTCCATCAACGATTGTCATGGAACCCACTCCTGCCCTGCAAATCATCTCCGCAGCGTAAGCTCCTACACCACCAAGTCCAATAACGAGGACATTTGCATTTTTAAGCTTGCTTATTTTCTCTTCATCCAGGATTAGTTCTGTTCTGGTCAGCCAATTGGTCATAATGCTTTGTGGTTAAAAAAAGTATTATAATTCTTTAGAATTGCTGTTTTCAACTCATCATCTGCCATGTTAAGATCATTTGCTACTTTTTTATATATATTTCTTATATCTACATCGGCCCCATCTGTTTCGAGAAATATCCTATCAGTGGGCAAAGCTCGTAAAAGTCCTGCAGATTCAGGTCTCAGGACAAATTCGAACCAGAATGAAAGATACATTCCCTTTAATAACAACTGACCTGCAAGTTCAGGATTTCCTCTGAAACCATGAACCAGCCATGGCATTTTGGGTTTTAGTCTTTTTTGAACTGATAAAAGCTCATCCCATCCCCTTACACAATGAATAATAACTGGTTTCTTAATTTCTTCCGAAATCATTACCTGCTCTTCAAAAGTCATGCGCTGAAGCTCAGCAGAAGGTCCTCTGAGTCTGTCAAAACCAGCTTCCCCGACAGCTATTATGAAAGGAAGCCTGACTATCTTTTCTACAGAAAGAATATGTTTGTCGTGATTATCCTTATTAAGAAACCAGGGATGAATACCAAAAGTATATGCGACTCCCGGTTTAACTGCAGGTAACTTTTCCTCATGTGCCATCAGGCTTTCGAGGATAAAAATTCCCTGATCTGGCTTGCCTCCGTGAACATGGATGTCAATATAATCTCCCGGTTGCGGCTGTTGCATTCTAATATTTACTTAACACTGTAATACCCTTATCAATCCGTTTCAGTGTTTCTTCCTTCCCGATCCATCCTATAATATCAAACAGATGAGGTCCCCTTAAAGAACCGACTATCACAAGTCTGAATGCATTCATTATTGCACCTGTATTATAGCCGTTTTTTATAGTCCATTCATTAATAGCCTTTTCGGCAGAGGAGGCTGAAAAATCTAAAATATCCGTAAGTAACAACTTTAGTTCCATAAGTAATTTTGGGGAATCGTCTTTCCATCTTTTCTTTACTGCATCCTGATCGTAAGTGTCGGGAGCTTTGAAGAAGAAATCGGTTTGTGTCCATATATCTTTTACAAAGCTGACCCTTTCTTTAACAAGTGCTACCAGCTTTTCAAGTTTTACAATGTCATCATGATATCCGCGCGTCCTTAATAAATCCCTGAATTCCAGGGCAAGTTCTGTATTGCTTCTATGTTGAAGATACTGGTGATTGAACCACCTGGCTTTTTCAGGATCAAACCTTGAACCCGATTTACCTACTCTGTCAATCGAGAAAGAATTAATAAGTTCATCCATTGAAAAAATCTCCTGCTCGGTTCCCGGATTCCACCCAAGCAATGCCAGCATATTAATGAAAGCATCGGGGAAATATCCATCTTCACGGTATCCCTTAGCGGTATCCCCATAGGGCCAGAAAAGCGGAAAAACAGGAAATCCCATCTTATCCCCATCGCGCTTACTTAACTTGCCTTTCCCATCCGGTTTAAGCAGCAGGGGCAGGTGAGCAAAAGCGGGAGGGTCCCAGCCGAATGAACGATAAAGCATTATATGAAGGGGCAATGAAGGAAGCCATTCTTCACCACGGATAACATGACTTATCTCCATAATTTTATCGTCTACAATGTGTGCCAGATGATAGGTAGGCATTCCGTCAGATTTGAATAAAACCTTATCATCGAGAGTTGAGGAATTTACCACTATCTGACCACGGATAAGGTCTTCAAAACTAATGTCTTCATTAGCAGGCATTTTATACCTGATAACATAAGGTTCTCCTTTATCAAGTTTATCTCTCCATTCAGCTTCCGGTAAAGAAAGGGAATTACTCATTCCATCCCGTTTCTCAGCATTATATATAAATGTCTTGCCAGCCTTTTCTGCTTCACTCCGTAGTGATTCTAGCTGTCCGGGTGTATCAAATGCATAATAGGCATCACCTTTATCCACAAGAATATCTGCATACTGCCGGAAAATAGCCTTCTTGTCACTCTGACGATATGGTCCGAAATTGCCTCCCTCCCTAATACCCTCATCCACTACTATACCGCACCATTCAAGTGATTCCATTATATATTCCTCGGCGCCCTCAACATATCTTGCCTGGTCAGTATCTTCAATTCGTAAAATAAATGTTCCTCCGTTCTTTCTGGCAAAAAGATAGTTGTAAAGAGCAGTCCTTACGCCTCCTATATGTAATGGGCCAGTAGGACTCGGGGCAAAACGCACTCGTACTTGTTTCATACTATGGTTAAATCGGTTATTGTAATTGCAAATATAGATAAACCCGATTACATATAAATACTATAACGAAAGTCAGGTTTTGAACCCCGGATTTGTATTAATTTAGCAGTGAAATAAAATACCTCTTTATGAATAAGATGAAAGCACTCGTTAAAGCCAGACCCGAAAAGGGTTTATGGATGCAGGAAGTCTCAATTCCGGAACCAGGCCTTAACGATGTAATTATTAAGGTTAAGAAGTCTGCCATTTGTGGGACCGATCTTCACATCTATGAGTGGGATGACTGGTCAAAAAAAACAATTCATACACCTATGATAATAGGCCACGAATATATGGGCCATATTGCAAAGATGGGGGCAGGAGTACCCAATCTTAAAATTGGTGAAAGAGTTACCGGTGAAGGCCATCTTGCATGCGGTCATTGCCGCAATTGTCGTCGCGGAAAAGAGCACGTATGTGAAAACACCGTTGGAATAGGTGTTCATATTGATGGTTCATTCGCGGAGTACGTAAAGGTACCTGCACAGAATGTAATCCCGCTCGACCACAGAATACCTGATGAATGGGCTGCTATTATGGACCCTTTTGGAAATGCAACCCATACTGCCCTTTCATTTCCTTTAATAGGAGAAGATGTCCTTATTACTGGTTCAGGACTTATAGGCAGTATGGCTGTAGCAATTGCTAAATACGCTGGTGCAAGATTTATTGTTGCAAGTGATCTGAGTGATTCACGGCTGGAAATTGCTAAAAAAATGGGAGCAACACTAACTGTGAATCCTTCGAAGGGTGAGAAAATTTCAGATGCAGTTGAAAAACTGGGGATGAGAGGTTTCGACATAGGACTTGAAATGTCCGGATCACCAATGGCCTTCGTGGAAATGCTCCAAAATATGTATAATGGTTCAAGCATTTCTTTACTGGGGATACTGCCCTCTAATTTTGAAGTCCCATGGAGTGATATTATTTTTAAGGCGATAACCTTAAAGGGTATCTATGGACGCGAGATGTGGGAAACATGGTACAAAATGGAGCAGATGATTATTGGAGGAATAGACCTGAATCCTGTTATTACACACCGTTTCCCCATTGATGATTTCCAGAAGGGATTTGATGAAATGGAAAAAGGGAATTGCGGAAAAGTAATTCTCAACTGGTATTGATTATTAACCATGTGAAACTTTGTGCCTGAACAAAAAATATCGCCACCAAGACACTAAGGCACTAAGGATTCACCAAAAATATTGAAGCAAAAACTTTGGTGTATCTTTGTGTCTTTACGCCCTGGTGGCAAAAAGATTTAACACTAAGGATCACAAAGAAAAAAAATAGAGTATGTATAGTAATTATCAAAATCATCTTATCAGGATCATAGACGAGATAAAGGAAACCGGATTATATAAGAATGAACGGGTAATTGTCTCGCCTCAGGGCGCTGAAATTGAGTTGAATACAGGCCAGAAAGTATTGAATTTCTGCGCCAATAATTACCTTGGACTTTCAAATAATGAATCTCTTATTGAGGCAGTGAAAGCTTCGCTTGATGATCATGGATATGGTATGTCGTCTGTAAGATTTATATGTGGAACGACGGATCTTCATAAGGAACTTGAGAGGAAGATTGCAGAATTTTTTGGTACTGAAGATACTCTCCTTTATGCAGCCTGTTTTGATGCAAACGGAGGAGTCTTCGAGCCACTTCTTGGCGAGGAAGATGCTATAATTTCAGATTCCCTCAACCATGCCTCCATTATTGACGGGGTCCGCCTCTGTAAAGCACAGCGCTTTCGGTACGAAAATGCCGATGTAGCAGATCTTGAAAAACAATTGCAGCTCGCCCACTCCAACCGGTTCAGACTCATAGTAACCGACGGAGTATTCTCAATGGATGGAAATGTTGCACCTCTTGACCGGATTGTGGAACTGGCTGAAAAATATGATGCGATGGTGATGGTTGATGAATCGCATTCGGCCGGAGTTGTTGGAAAAACGGGGAGGGGTGTAACTGAACTTTTTAACATTAAGGGACGTATAGAAATCATAACAGGAACATTAGGGAAAGCCTTCGGAGGTGCAATTGGCGGGTTCACCACTGGTAGAAAAGAAATAATTGAAATACTCAGACAAAGATCGAGACCATACCTCTTCTCAAATTCCATCCCACCGATGGTCGCTGCAGCAGGCATCAGGATAATTAATATGATGACTGAAACCAATGTTTTACAGGATAAGCTGCATTTCAACGCAAATTATTTCATTACTTGCATGAAGAAACTTGGTTTCGATATAAAGCCTACTAAATCAGCAATTTGTGCAGTGATGCTTTATGAAGCCAGATTATCACAGGATTTTGCATCAAGGCTTCTTAAAGAAGGTGTATATGTGGTCGGATTTTATTTCCCGGTTGTTCCAAAAGGTCAGGCAAGGATAAGAGTGCAGCTATCCGCAGCTCACGAAAGAGAACATCTCGATAAAGCAGTAAATGCGTTTGAAAAAATCGGAAGGGAACTGGGAGTAATTAAATAGATCGTATTTGAAATAACATGGTCTGAATTTCCCACATATTTCCTAAATGTAGGCAGATATAAAACGATTTCATATATTTGACCTTCTGCGACAATCAGCGAGATCAGAGTGAAACGAATAAAAAAGAGTCTGGCACATTATAGATAACCGAATCTTCAAACATAACATCTTGTTAATGAATAATTTTCTCTTCCCGATATACCGTGTCCTTGTTCCCAAGCCACTGAGAACAATTATTCTGAAAAAGACTCTGCGTAAAAAGATCATTGCATATTTTAACTCTTTGCCTGACGGGCAAGTTAATAATGATCAAAAAGAGATACTTAAATATCTTGAAAATAATGAAATAAGGATTTTTCCTTATCCGTTTCATAACAATTATTCTCCTGACAATATTGAAGTGTTTTATGATCAGGAACGAAGTATGAGATATGTTTTGCAGGATGGCAAACGGCTGTATTTTAAAAAACTATGGAAAGAAAAAAAGATCAAACAGGCTTACAGCGATCTGATGCGGGAACAGGATATAAACAGTCCTCACAGGTATCTGGCAGATACATTTGCAGCAGAAAGCAATGATGTTGTAGCAGACATAGGTGCTGCAGAAGGCAATTTTTCACTGGCCATTATAGAAGAAGTAAAGAAAATTTATCTGTTTGAATATGATAATGAATGGATTGAAGCACTAAAAGCAACATTTGCTCCATGGCCGGAAAAAGTTGAGATAATTAATAAGTACATCACTGATCACAATGATGATTCACATATAAGATTTGACACTTTTTTTGAAAGTAAACAGGATGTTACCTTTCTGAAAATTGATGTTGATGGTGCTGAAGAAGTTGTTTTAAACAGCTGTAAAGGATTGTTCAGTATTCATCAGCCCTTAAAAATAGCATTGTGTACTTATCATCAGAATGAAGATGAAAAGAAATTGACTTCGATACTGAAAGATTATGGTTTCCTTGTCACACCATCAAAAGGGTACATGATCAACTATTATGACAAAAAAATGAAAGCCCCGTACCTGAGGAGAGGTTTAATCAGAGCGGTAAGATTATAAAGATTAAGGTTAAGGTTAAGACTAATTCGATCTCAACCACATTTTGACGATCCGCAGTCTTTGCAGATCAGGCATCCTTCCTCGTAAACAAGGTTGTCGGAACCACATTCCCCGCATTTGCCTTTCGCTTTTGTTCCGTTTGGTATATATTTTTTCAAAGCTCTTTCAACTCCGTTTTTCCAGTTATTTATCGATTCGCTGTCAAGCTTTAATGAGGTAACCAGGTTAACAACATCCTGGATAGGCATTTCGTGCCGTAACACGCCTGAGATCAGTTTTGCATAATTCCAGAATTCAGGCTTGAACATATGAGACAGTCCTCCCATTGTTTTCTTATAGCCGTATTTATCGGTATATTGAAAATCATAACGGGTATTACCATCATCATCCTTTATCTTTATTATTTTACCCTTAACGATGCTTTTTGGAATCGGGAAAACCTCGTCGTCTGCTATACCTGTGAAGATCTCATATGGACGGCTTTCCTTAAGCCCTACAAACGCTACCCACTTCTCTTCATTAATATTAAACCTGATCACATCACAATCGAGCACTTTAGGACGTTTTGGTCTTTCCGGACGTACTTCAGTTTTTCCGGCAATAAGAACACCGTTCCTCGATCCGTCGCGGTAAACTGTAGCGCCTTTGCATCCCGACTTCCAGGCAGTAAGGTAGAGTTCGCTTACCAGCTCTTCTTTCGCATCAGCCGGAAGGTTTATTGTAACACTGATTGAGTGATCGACCCATTTTTGAATTGCTCCCTGCATTTTGACCTTGGCGATCCAGTCAACATCATTTGCAGTGGCTTTATAGTATGGTGATTTTGCTATTATTGACTCAATTTCCTCATCTCTCATCCTGGTAACTTCATCGACATCGTAACCATTAAGCTTAAGCCAGTCAACAAACTTATGATGAAAGACATTAAATTCTTCCCACGAATCACCTACCTCATCTTTGAATGTAACTTTTACATCCAGATCATTGGGGTTAACTTTTCTTCTTCTTTTATAGAACGTGGAAAATATAGGCTCAATTCCTGATGTTGTCTGAGTCATAAGACTTGTTGTTCCTGTTGGAGCAATTGTCAGCAGAGCTATATTACGTCGGCCGAACTTAACCATATTATTATACATAATGGGATCGGCTTCTTTCATTCTGAGGATAAAAGGATTATCCTTTTCCCTTTCAGCATTATAGATAGCAAATGCTCCTCTTTCTTTTGCCAGATATGTAGATGCTTTATATGCTTCGAGGGCAAGTGTTTTATGTACTTCAACAGAGAAATTTGTTGCCTCATCGCTGCCATATCTCATTCCAAGACCAGCAAGCATATCTCCTTCAGCTGTTATACCAATTCCGGTTCTTCTTCCTTCCTCTGATTTCTTCCTTATATTACTCCACAGATTTTTTTCGACATGTTTAATTTCTTCGATCTCAGGATCAGCACTTATTTTAGCAAGAATTACATCAATCTTTTCAAGTTCAAGATCGATAATGTCATCCATCATACGTTGAGCTAATCCGACATGTTCTTTATAAAGTTCAAAATCAAAATCAGCCATTTTAGTAAATGGATTATTAACATAGCTGAACAGATTTATTGCCAGAAGTCGGCAGCTGTCATATGGACACAGTGGAATTTCACCACATGGATTAGTTGAGACTGTTGCATATCCCAGGTCGCTGTAACAATCGGGAACGCTTTCTTTTATTATTGTATCCCAGAATAATACGCCAGGTTCGGCTGATTTCCATGCATTATGAATAATCTTACTCCACAGCTGAACTGCGTCAATATCCTTTGCAAATTTCGGATTGTCAGATTTTATTGGATATTGCTGTCTGAAAAGCGATTTGCTCTCAACAGCTTTCATGAAATCGTCGGTGAGTTTGACCGATACGTTGGCGCCGGTTACTTTCCCGCTCTCCAGCTTGGCATCTATGAATTTACCTGAGTCAGGATGCTTGATCGAGATAGAAAGCATAAGGGCTCCTCTCCTGCCATCCTGCGCTACTTCACGTGTTGAATTGGAATATCTTTCCATGAAGGGGACAACCCCGGTAGAAGTAAGTGCACTATTGAGTACAGGTGTTCCTTTGGGTCTGATATGCGACAGATCGTGACCTACTCCACCCCTGCGTTTCATAAGCTGCACCTGTTCCTGATCAATTTTCATAATCCCTCCGTACGAATCTGACGTTCCGTCATTACCAATCACAAAGCAATTCGACAATGATGCAATCTGATAATCATTACCGATGCCTGTCATCGGTCCCCCCTGTGGTACTATGTATTTGAAATCCTTCAGAATTCTGTAAATCAAATCTTCTGAAAGAGGATTTTTGTATTTCAGTTCTACCCGATGAATTTCACGCGCTAGCCTGTGATGCATATCGTCAGGTGATTTTTCATACAGATTACCGAAAGAATCCTTTAAAGCATATTTATTCGCCCATACTCTTGCTGCAAGCTCATCGCCTTTAAAATATTGAATACTTGCCTCAACAGCTTCTTCATGAGAATAAACTACTTTTTCATTTCGGTTCTTATACTTTTCAATATTTTTTACACCATCTTTTCCCTGCATCTCCGATGCTGATTTTTCGTTTTTTGCTTTTTCAGTTGCAATAGCTGATTCCTGGACAAATAATTCTTCCATAGTTTTTGGTTATTCTCTGATTTTAATGAGATTAAACGGCCACTGATTTCTAAAGCGGGTAATTGCTAAATTAAACAAGCATACGGCTGAATGCAAGTCTAAAATTTTAAGTTTATTAACATTTGATAACATAGTTATTAACTATTATATATATGCCTGATTATAAGTCTGTTGATAATTAAAGGATTTAATCTTTAGAAACAATTCAGTTAAGCAAAGGTTCACACGTATTGAAATAAGAAAGGAACCGTATGTTGTGAAAAACTTATTAATTCTGTTCATTTACTAAACAAAAAGAGGCTGTCAGAATCTGACAGCCTCTGATTTTATGGATGAAAATTTTTAGTTGAAGATATAACGTATGCCAAATTGCATCGAGTAGGTTGATGCATATCCAACGGTGTTGCTGAAAGTTTTGTTCAACATTGCGTTATTATAAGGATTAAGTCTGAAGGTAGGCTTAACTGCACCACCTGAAACAACAGCAGCGTTGTTTGTCATAACAAGGATATTGCTCTGGTTGTAGAATGGAACAACACCCCAATCGCTGTTAATAAGATTTCCGAAATTGAGTATATCGAGACTAAGTTGGAGGGTATTACGTTTCCCGGCAACATTTATAAAGAAATCCTGTTTAAGCTGAACGTCAAACCTGTTAACCCATGGATATATTGCACCGTTACGTTCAGCATACTTGCCCATTCTTGTTTTAAGATATTTGTCCTGTGCAACATATGCGAAGAATGCGTCACTTTGTTCCTGAGCGCTCCATGTAGTTGGGGCAGTAGCTCCTGTAGGAGTAAATGTATAAGGTACAAATGTGATTTCAGATGGATCTTTCGGAACATAAATCAGGTTGTTAGAACCTGCGCCATCACGTACTATATTGCTTGAATAGACATAAGAGAATCGTCCTGCTGCTTCTCCGTCATAGAACAATGATACTGATGTACCCAGGAATTTAAGATACTCAATTCTATAAGAAACTGAAGCAATCAAATGATTAGGCATTACATAATTTGTATAGCTGAGTTCCGGACTGTTTGCCCCATTTACGTTTGCATTACCGTTCCATGCTGAAGCTGCCTGATCACCGGCTCCGTCAACAAGGTTTTTAGCTACAGAGTGAGTATAGGCAATCATCCCTGAAATTCCGTTTGTGAAAGACTTCTCCAATTTTGCAGTCAGAGAATAATAGTAACCCCCTTTCCTGTTTTCAAGAACAATCGGTGATACACCGTTACCCGTTCCTGCAGTAGTTGTTACAATACCGGCAGCATTAATAAGCTGATAATACTTAGCCACGTTTGTTGTAGGATAGATAATTCTGTTGTCAGGATATCCAGTTATATTCATGTTGTCGGCTCCCTGAAGACCTTCGTTTACAAAGAAGGCAGTATTAATGTCTTTATTATACACGCCTTCAAGGGTACCTTTTAATCCCCATGGAAGTTTTGCGTCCAATGCTAAGCTGCTTTTCCAGGTTTGTGGCATTTTGAAATCCGAAGAGATAACTGTAAAGCTACCCGGAACGATTGTTCCTGCAGCCGGCTGGGTTGTTGGATAGTATGCATTTACTGCGGGATTAAATGGTCCTGGTACGTTAGCTCCGGATAAAGCCTGAGTTGTCTGAACCATTCCGGCATCTCCAACCTGACCAACAATCCATACAAATGGAACACGTCCTGTAAAGATACCTGTTCCGCCGCGTAGAACTAAAGAACGGTCTTCCTTCAGATCAAGGTTAAATCCGATTCTGGGGGAAGCCATTATTCTTGATTTTGGTAAAGTTGATGTGTGATAAGTATTTCCGCCAAAATCAAGTGAAGCGATAATTGGATGATCAACACCTGCTGTTGGATATGACGGACGGTCAAGACGAAGACCGCCTACAACTTTTAAACGGCTGCTAACATTAAGTTCATCCTGAATATACCCTGCGATCTGGTTGAACTCGAATGATGGAAATGCCTGAGCATAACCTGGTGTATTTGAGAATGTAACTCCATAGTTGTTGGGAAGTCCTCCGCTTACGAATGTATTCCAGTCCTTAAATACGTAAAAACTTGAACCGAAACGCATGAAACCATTCTTTGTGTTATCATGTTCGTAGTTAATTCCAGCAGTCATATTATTTTTCCCCCAAGTCCAGGTAACGTCGTCATTTAAAGTGGTAGTTGCTACCTGACGAAGGTTTCCATACGAGAAAAGCTCTGTACCAAAAGATACATAAGGGATACCAGCCTGAAGAATATCAACAAATGGGAAAAGTTTGCCTTCGGTACTGCGTGGTTCGTTCTGATAGGAGTAAGTTCCGCGAAGTGTATTCAGCACTTTACCACCAAACAATGTTGAGTTTAATTCAGCTGACCATGAACTGAAGTTATTTTGCTGATAATATCCTGAATTCTGATACCACATAGCATCCATAGCCTGCCTGTTGTTAGTATAAATTCCGGAGAATGGAGATGTAGAAGTACTTGGGGCAGTTGGAGATTTACTTGCCTGATAGCTATAACGGACATTAAACTTGTTATTGTTATTTATGTTCCAGTCAACTCTTGCAAGAAATTTTTTACCGGGACTTTCCTGTGAATAACCCTGATACGGACCTGTAACGTAACCATAAGTATCCTTCAGATAAGCGCTCATCATGTCCATGTCAGCAACTGTTGGCCGTGCAATGTTATTGGCATAATCGGCAGGTGCATCAGGAGTTGAAGCAACTCTCTGAGGTCCCGGAACAGTATTTTTTTCTGTTTCAGCATTTAAGAAAAAGAACAATTTATTTTTAATAATCGGACCTCCAAGGCGGAATCCCTGCATGCTGTAACTGGCTTGGTTCCGAATAAATGTTGCGTCTCCTACTTTATTACCTTTATAATTCTGGTTATTCATGTAGGTATATACAGATCCGGAAAACTCGTTGGTCCCTGAACGGGTTACAGCATTAACTGAGGCACCAATAAATCCACTCTGACGTACATCATACGGTGTGATATTAACAGATATCTGATCGATAGCATCAAGAGAAATTGGAGTACCATTTCCCGGAAGGTTAGTTCCTATACCAAACGCATTATTGAATTGTGCACCGTCAACCGTAATAAAGTTCTGACGATAGTTACCACCGCCTATCTGGTTACCATTTGCCTGAGGTGTAAGACGGGTAATGTCATTTATACTTCTGCTAACAGTAGGCATTAATGTTAATTGCCTGTTATTGATATTTATTGAAGTACCATTCTTTTCAGAATTAAACTCTGGTGTTTTTGCGCCTACCACAACCACTTCAGCCAATGCTGCAGCACTTTCATCCAAGGAGGTGTTTACAGTAAATTTTTCACCAAGGTTAAGGGTGATACCAGTCAATGTCTTCTTTGAATATCCAATAAAGGAAATTTCAACAGTATATGGACCACCCGGTCTCATACCCTGAATAAGAAAGAGTCCATCATTATTTGCCAGAGCACCATATTGTGTTCCGGAAGGAACGTGAACAGCTACAATAGTTGCACCCGGCAATGTTTTACCGTCTTTATCAACTATTTTGCCGCTCATAGAAGATGTCGTCGATCCCTGCCCGAACATCAGAATACTGATGAACAGGAAGATCAACATCATAAACAAAAGTTTAAGTTGCTTCATCATAAATTTAGGATTAAGGATTAAAAAATTTATACAAGGTTATAGTAAGTGCTTGACAATTAGGTTAAAATGGGATTAATAAATTGTTAAATCAGGTGCAACAATTTACGTCACTTTCAGTGAACCGATGAATTTAGAAAAGATTAGTTTTTAACAAATTATGAGTGCTCCCTGTTAATATCTTTCCCCCTAATTTCTTGGATTATAATTTCTGTAGCTCCGGTATTTTTTTTCACATAATCTGATGCCAATCGGGCTGAATTTGTATAGATTTTCTCATCAGAAAGCCATAAATCTAAAATTTCTTTAAATTCATTAAATGTGCCGAATGACCTGGCACTTCCTGAACTTATAAGATCTACTGCTTCTTTAAAATTCTCATACCTGGGACCAAATACAACCGGTATTCCCCAGCATGCAGGTTCAAGAATGTTGTGAATACCCTTTCCGAACCCTCCTCCAATCGCTGCAATATATGCATAACCGTAAGCGGAAGAAAGCATTCCGATATTGTCAATAATAAGTACCCTGGAGTCAGCAAATGCCTCATTGAATTTTGAATATCTTATATATTTAACTTTAAGAAGCTTCTCAAGCCTTAAAATATTGGACTCATCAATTTCATGTGGGGCGAAGACCCATTTCATGACTGAAGGAAACCGGTTAATATATTCTGTTATTATCTCTTCATCCTGTTTCCAGCTGCTCCCGGCCAAAAAAAGCTTTTCCTTTCCCCTGAATTGTTCAAGTGCCGGGATCTCCCTGGCTATTGACGCAATTTGTACCACCCTGTCGAATCTTGTATCTCCTGCAATAGAGACCCTTTCTATTCCAATATCTTCCAGAAGTTCACGCGATTGCTGATCCTGCACATATATCCGTTCAAATTTGCCCAGCATCTTTCTGAAAAAGGATCCGTACCATTTAAAAAAGTGCTGGCCAGGACGAAAAATTCCTGATATCAGATAAAGAGGAATATTATTTGAATAAATTGCTGAGATATAATTATTCCAGAATTCATATTTCACAAATATTACAAATTCAGGTTTAACCAGATTTATAAATTTCGCGGCATTCCCGGGAGTATCAGCAGGGAGATAACAAATACAATCCGCATTATTGTAATTCTTTCTTACTTCATACCCTGAAGGAGAAAAAAATGTAATCAAAACTTTAAATTGTGGAAGGTCTTTTTTTATAGCTTCAATAACTGGTCTTCCCTGCTCAAATTCACCAAGTGATGCACAATGTATCCATATTACCCTGTCGCCCGGCTTAATCTTATCTGCAATTCCCCCTGTCCAGTTTTTTCTCCCCCTCACCCACAATGAAGCCCTTGAGTTAAAATGAGAAGCAAGTTGAGCAAGTGCTGAAAAAATCCAGATTCCCAGATTGTATAAAAATTTCATGTATTCAGGTTTTCGAAGTGCCAAAGATAGTAAAAAAGGCTTAACGGAGTAAACCTCATCCCCCTACCCCTTCTCCCAAGAGAGAAGGGGAGTAGATTAGTTATTATTAATTAGTTAAGTCCCTTCCCCCTGGGGGAGGGATTTAGGGAGAGGCCCCTTATAACCTTTAACTCTTTATGCCTTTGTGCCTTAATTTGTGATTTAGTTAAATTATCTCCTATTTTTGTGAAATATAAAGTTATTCATGGTTCGACTCGTTGCTCTAATTATATCAATTATTCTTCAAATCATTGCCGCATCAATAGCATTGAGATTTATGAAGCTTACAAAATACCGGCTTTCATGGATATTGCTTTCACTTTCGTTTGCACTAATGGCTGTCTTAAAAATCATCCAGCTCATTGAATATTTTAATGGGCCTCCGAAATATACATGGCAGATGATAGATGAATGGATCGGTGTTATAATTTCAGTTATGATAATTGTGGGTGTAATTTTGATCCGCGAATTATTTATTTCTCTAAAAAGGGCTGAGACTGACAGATTGCGATCTGAAAAAAGGGTAATAAATGCCATTATTAACACTGAGGAAAACGAACGAAAAAGATTTGCGAAAGATCTCCACGACGGTCTCGGTCCTCTTTTATCAACTGTTAAAATGTCTATTTCCGCACTTACTGACAGAATAAAGGATAACTCAGGGTCAATTATACTAAGTAATACAAATCATCTTGTAAATGAAGCAATTAGTACTATTAAAGATATTTCGAATAATCTCAGTCCTCATGTTCTGTCAAATTTTGGTCTGGCAAGTGCAATAAGTGCTTTTACAACAAAGATTAACCAGACAAAAGCCATTGAAATTGAATTTAAAACAAATATGGAAGCCCAACGTCTCGATAATGATAAGGAGGTTGTTGTTTACAGGGCTGTCTGTGAGCTTATTAATAACTCAATATTGCATTCCGGAGCATCGAAGATCGAGATCGAACTAAACAAACACGAAAAATTCGTTACCTTGCAGTTTTATGATAATGGTCGTGGTTTTGATACGTCTTCTTTAACAAAAGAGGATATTAAAGGAATGGGGATATCAAACATTGAGACCCGTGTAAAGACTGTCGAAGGAGTTTTTATTCTTGAAAGCACGCCCGGGAAAGGAACAAGCGCCCTTATCAAATTGATTGAATGATTGCTATTTGCTGAAATGGAAAAAATAAGGATAATAATTGCAGACGATCACCAGCTGTTTCGTAACGGTTTAAAGATACTTCTTAATGCATTCCCTGAATTTGAAGTGATTGCCGAAGCTTCCAACGGCGAGGAATTTCTTAAAATCCTGAAGAATACAGAAGCTGATGTTGCTCTAATGGACATAAATATGCCTGAAATGGATGGCATAGAAGCAACAAGAAAGGGTCTGAAAATTTGTCCGGGAATTGACATTATAGCTCTTTCTATGTATGGCGAAGAGGAGTATTATTATAAGATGGTTGATGCTGGTGCGAAAGGATTTCTTCTGAAAGATTCTGATATTTCAGAGGTTAAAGAAGCAATTCTCACGATCAGGAAAGGAGGCAGTTATTTTTCACAGGAACTGCTTTATCATGTGATTCAGAAAATCAAATACCGGGAACAGGAGAGTAAATCAGCCAATCTGTCAAAAAGAGAGAAAGAAATCCTGTTTAAGATCTGTGAAGGATTTTCAAATCAGGAAATAGCTGAAACCCTGTTTATAAGTAAGAGAACTGTCGACAAGCACCGGGCTAACCTCCTCGGAAAAACAAACTCTAAAAACACCGCAAGCCTTATTTTATTTGCTATTAGAAATAAACTTATTCAGATATAGTTGGTGTAGAATAATTTAAAAAATGAAATCCCCTTATTGAAAAGGTTTTACCCCCCAAACCCCCAAGGGGGGCTATTCGTCTCTATATGCGTGTGGGATCTTCTATAAAATAAAGGTATAGTCCCCATTTAGGGGGACAGCCGCGAAGCGGCAGGGGGGTTGCGCTGTTAAATGAATCTCTATCAACACTTTTAAATATGGCAGAATCGCATAATCTGGGACAAAAAGGTGAAGACCTCGCAGCAGATCATCTGAAAAAGGCAGGTTACAAAATCCTCTTTCGAAACTGGAAATGGGGTAATAAGGAAATCGATATCATTGCAGAAAATCAGGAATTTATCGTATTCGCCGAAGTAAAAACCAGGAGCGAAGATTTTCTGATGGCGCCCGTTACTGCAATTACCAGAGAAAAACGAAGAACGCTGATCTTAGCTGCCAACGGATATCTTCAAAGATACGGAATTGATAAAGAAAGCCGGTTTGATATAATTACAGTTATCCAGACTGCTGATTCTTATAAGCTTGATCATATTGAAGGGGCATTTTATCCGACACTGAGGTAAAAGTTTAGAGTGCCTAAAGTTTGGAATGCCTAAAGTTAAAAAAACATCCAAACCATATTTAATCACTCTAGGCACTTTAGACACTCTAGACACTTATTTTAAATAATTGATTAAAATTAATTTCAATGGACATAGTAACACTCAGGGACTATTGTATCTCAAAAAAAGGATCTACCGAATCCTTTCCATTTGGTGATGACACACTCGTTTTTAAAGTTAACGGGAAAATATTTGCCCTTGTAAACCTTGATGGTGATCTTAGTATAAACCTTAAATGTGATCCTTCTCTGGCAATTGAACTCAGGGAGAGATATTCTTCGGTTACACCCGGATACCATATGAATAAGACGCACTGGAATACTGTTTTAATCGATGGCTCAGTTCCGGATAAAGAAGTGCTTTCGTGGGTTGATCATTCTTATGACCTGATTGTAGGGAAGCATTGAATTCCCAGGTTTCTTTCTTCAAAGAATCAAATTAATAATTACTCTGTTAGTCAAAATAAGGCCATGTTGGATAACTTTCTGAGGGTTACTCATTTTATAACCTTCTACCCATGGAAATAATATAGTGTATTATTTAATTGTATTTATGGACCTTTCTTCGGATTTGGGTGGTCAATTTAATCCGGCCAGGTTTGCCCAAGGTTGTTGGCTCTTCCAATTTAGTGCTACTTATAGTGATTCAAATAGAGTTACAAGTGCTAATAAAAAAAGAAGGACTCCTGTAAATCCAAGAGTCCGTTTTATTATTGTCACGTCTTTAAAAACTAGTTTAAAGACTAAAGAAATTCATCTTAATGGTGCAAATGTAATATTTCCTAGTTAATTACACAATAAAGGTACCACTTATTTCTTAATTATATCTATAATTAGATGTTCCCAAGTCTTTTTTTTAAAGAAGATTCAAAAATGAGCTGAATACTTTTATTCATATTAACAATTTGGAAAATGGATTGGAATTGATAAAACCCAATTTCATCGATTAATTTTCCTATCAATTCATCCGCAAATGAGGAAGAAATTATCCCGACATCAGCAAAATCAATGAAAATTTTGGACTTATTAGCATTGTAAATATTTATTAGTTCATTTTTCATAAGTAATCCGGATTCTCTTGTTCCCGTGCCTGAGCCAACATCCGCAATTCTATAAATTATTTCCCCGAAATCTCCTATCATGTTTTCAATGAACATGTCAGTTACATAGTTCCCGTGTAAGGCATCTTTTAAGGAAATTTCTTTGTCCAAGTTTAAGCTAAAGGAAATGGTTGTGGATTGGTTGATCCTATTCAAAATAACAATTTCATTACTTGTTTTGGCAATTTTCCCATGCTTTGAGAAGAATACACCCCCCTTTGCCGATATGATAGATAGATTGCCTTCATTTTGTGAAGTAATATTAAAAAGCCCCCAAAGCCCATTACCTTGTCCAATCTTTTTATCTCTTGTAACACCTTCCTTTATACAAAGAGCAATAGCATCTACTGCTGATTTAGGTTTGAAAGTTGATTTTAAAAGCGTTTTGTAGATACCATAGCCATAATCATATATACAAACATTTAAACGATTACTTTTTTTATCAAGTTGGGCCAAGACAAAACCCTTACCCATACCAGAGTGTTGAATTACGTTATCCATTACCTCGTTAGTGGCCCAAATAACACCGTTAATAACCCCCTCTTTACAGACAATAGTTCTTCTTAAAGAAGAGGTAAAAGATGTTACTAACTGGTTAATCTCATCAGAATTAGAGAATGTCCAAATTTTATCTAGAGTATTTGTTAAACGACCAATACTTGCATCAGATACCTGTTTGGGGCTGTTGAAATTTGAGTGCCTGAGATAACTATTAAGATTCATAAACTTAAATTGAACACCTTCTTTCTCCTTAAAATAATTGATTACCCCTACTATAGGTACTGTTGGGATTGGACTTACATGTCTTACATTGGAACAATCAATAATTATTTCTTTATGATTGAATTTGTAAACCAACCTTTGAATTGAAGTAATGAATTCAAGTACCAAATGTTGGTTGGTAAGATTACCAGGTATAATAATATTGTCCTCAATAATTGAATTGAATTTCTTAATATAATTTCTCTTGGAATCTTGTGGTTCATTTGAAACCATAATATGGACTAATTTGATATTATTTCAATCATACAAGTAGTTTAGTAATCTATGTTCATCAAATATACATAAGAAAGTTAAGGCTGACAAAGCGAACTATATAAGAGTAAGAACTGGGGTTAAAATTAGCTCTTGGATAATTAACCCTAAACTCTTAACCAATAGAAGGTCATCCCACAATTAAAATGTGTGATTAAACGTCAAGTATTTTATTTCGGATTTTGGTAGTCAATTTACATTGGCCAACTATTGTCAAGCCCAATGTTTTTTCTTCATTATGATTATTGTGTTTTAGAGTAAAGTATAGGTGTATATTTGAGATCTTTATAATAAATAAACTTTCATGTTGAAAATTAAAAAATTAAATTTTATGAATAAAGCAGAGGAAAAGGAGGAGCTAACGCTACAGACTGTCCCCAAAGCAGTGAATTATCTAATAAATGAGATTGCAGAAATGCGTGTTTTGCTTGAGCGTGTCGAATCACAACTTGGACTTGGTGTCGACAAACACCGCCCTATTGGGATTGAAGATGCATGCAGAATATTAATTCAAACAAAAAATGGGCTCAATAAAATGATCCGAAATAATTCAGCCTGAATGTCCTAAGAAAAATACTTGGGATTATTCAAATTATTCGAGTACTCCTCAGCCTTCATTTTGGTCAAATCCATACCGCAAATGGAGACAATGAAAGAAAGATCTATATTTGGGACTATTATTACAAAAGTGGACTCCTATTCGCCTTGACTTTGGTTCTGATTATTTGATTTACGAGCTATATAAAAATAATAAAACTACTTTTATTAATCTAATTTGTAATTATCTTCCTGAATTTCAAATATTTATATAGTATAGTTAAATATTACATGAATAAGAAACATTGGAATACAATAAATCTTGATGGCAAAGTGCCTGATAAAGAGGTGTTTTCGTGGATCGATCATTCTTATGAACTAATTAAAGCAAGAAAGTAGCCTAAAGAATCAGAACTATTGAACTTCGAACAAAAATTCAAAATTCTTAATCTATTTGTCCAAATGTTCTTACTTCAAAAAACATCTTAAAAGGTCATCCCTATCCGGAATGATAACAATTTCTGTGTGATCACATTCGATGGCTGATTTCCATTATCTGTGGTAACATCAAATAAGTTATTTTCAAATCCAATACCAACAATAAAGTTATTATTACCTGCGAGTGGATATTCCATTCCAGCCATTAAATGGAACGAAAGGTTGAATGTATTCAGTTCAGGCAAAGCATTACCTCCTTTTATGTTGAGTAATGGTATGTCTGCCCTGCCTCCAACTACAATTTTTGGAGCGAATCCAACATCTGTAAAAAATCTCCCGTAACCGATCTGGTTTGTCTGGAGTTTTATTCCCAGAGGTATGGAGAGATAGGTTATTCTATATGTAATTGCTTCTCCGGGCGGGACGGTAAGAATCGAACCGCTGTAATCTTTCAGCTCGAAATGGGTGGTCTCTCTGTTGATAAGTCTTCCGCCGGCTTTAATAATATCTATCCCTGAAGAAAAGGAATAGTTGGGACTAAAATACCTGTTATATGAAATGCCGAAATTAAATCCGGGAACTACGCCATCATTGCGTGTATCATAACTGTCGGTTGAAAACCAGCTGATCAGAGGATCAAAATGAAGACTGAAGCTTATGAAAGGATGAAAGCCGTCCGTGGGAATATTTGGGTTATAACCTTGACGATAACCTGGTGAAGGAGGAACCGGAACAATGACTGAACGATAAGGTGGCATACGCAACCAGGGAGTATAACCTTGCTGGGCATTTATATTCCGGCACATTAATATCAAAAAAACAGCAATTATTGCTTTAATCGTTCTGGTTGCATGTATATTGCATTTCATTGTTTAAAAGATTAGTCAAATCATCAGTTAAAACCTGGCAGACCTATTAGTAATGGCAAATACCATACCAAGTTTTAGTGTTGATTAAATAGTGAACCCTTTCGATCCCAAATTAAAAGTTAAATGGGTAAATTAATCAATATTGTTTTCCGTTAATTTTTCTGGTTTAGCATTTAAAATTTCTTAAACATTTAATTCCCCAAAACAATATCAATAAACTTTAATGTTATGAAAAGCCGTATAGTACTGGTCTTTATCCTGTCACTGGTCATTGCGCCATCGTTTTCGCAAAAAAAATCGCCATTATGATCAATAAAAACTCACTTCCTTCGTCAATAAAGACAAAACTCGGATTATAACCTCCTATTCAACCAGAAGGTTACATCCTCTAATATCAGAATTATCGAATCTCCCCAGAACTTCAAACCCACCATCCTCATGAAGTTTTCCCAGATCACCGGTCGCAATGAAAGAACATGAGTTAAAATTCGCCAGGTCTATTATATTAATTCCTCCTGTGTTAGCAGGCTCTTTATAGAGTGTAAGCGGATCCAGAGGATCTCGGATAAATATCTTTAACCATGCAGGACAATAAAATATCCCATCCCTTTTTGAGTAAGCCTGACTTAATAATTCAGTCATGCCATATTCTGAATGAATAAATGGCACATTCAGTCTTTCTTTAAGTATGGAATGAAGTTCAACGCGCGTCAATTCTTTTCTTCTTCCTTTCATTCCCCCTGTCTCCATCACAATCACTTCTGAAAAATCCGGTGAATATTTTTCTGCAAGATCAAGTAAAGCAAAACTTACACCTAACAAAAGAATTTTCTGTTTTTCAGATTTTGCCCTAATTATTGTAGCTATTAAATCTTCTACGTTATTCCTATAGAATCCACTTAAAGAATTCTTGCTTTTGTTGATCAGATATTCAGTCATATAAACAAGAGATGAGCCCTCTCTCTCTACATATGAGGGAAGAAGAGCTGCTATAAGATATTCTTCAGGATTGCCATAAAACATTTTGAAAGTTCTCAGGAAACTCTCTTCATACAGATAAAGATCATTAATATAATGTTTCGCCCTGGTTGTGGCCGTTGTTCCGCTACTTTCAAAAATCTTTACAAGAGGTAAATTGCCTGTTATTATTTTATGTCTCTTAAAAAATTCAACAGGAAGGAATGGGATGTCATAAAGAGTGTTTATATCAGAACGATCTTTGCGGAGACTATTTACAAAATTCTTATAGACAGAATTATTATTATATTGATAATCAAAGATATCAAGAGCCGTTTCACAAAAATCTTCTTGATTTTTAATATTGAATACCCGCTTTTGCAGATCCTGCAAATCCAACATCATTTAGGAAAGGTTGAAGAGCCATCAGGCTGATAGACCCATTGAAAAGTACATTCTCCATAAGCAATGCTTGACCTGGTCTCATTCACAGTACTAACAATCCTTATTTTTGTATAGTTCCCGGTTCCTGATTTATATATCCACACCTGGTTATCATTAATAGGATCTGCCATATCCTGCCATTGGGTCACAGTGACTGTTTTCAGATCATCAAAAGCAGATTGAGCACCAGCTGCATCGGTAAAAACTCCTACTTTGTAAAATGATGGGGTAAGATTATTAGACTGAAGTGTTAAACGCGGTGTAACATTATCAATATTAACATAGAGAGTAATGTCTGGTCCAGTACCCGGGTAAGTCTTAACCAGCTTTGCACCCGAAAATAAAAATCCATAATTATAATACGTTGTACCGAAATAAGTAATGTTATCAATTGTATCTATTCCGGAAGTCCGGGTTGCTTCTTTTTTAGTACACCCAGAAAGAATTGAAATTATTGCCAGAAAAAGGACTAAATGTCTTTTCATAATGCAAAGATAGTGCTTTTGAAATATTTCCAGAATAGAGTATGTTAAGTTTTATTGCTTAAAAAAATTTCATTAGTTCTTGTTCCGGTTTCCCTTTTCAGATATTAATGTATTTCATACACTAATTATGTATTTTCATTCTGGGATTTGTTCATTTAATCAAAAAACATCATCTCGTTAAAGGTTAAAGATTTGCATATCTCATTTATTATTTCCATTTTTAACTATTAACCTGATTCTATTCATTGCAATTTTTTTTCTACTGATGAAAAAAACAACATTTTGTTGCATTTTTACATTAATTTTTTCAGGATGCTGTGCCCAGGGGACATACCTGATTTCCCGACCCGAGCTTTCTTTAAGTAATAACATCCTGACAATAAAATATGATATCTCTGGATGTGGCAGAGGTGAATATGTCGATATTTCTCTGATCCTTGTTACCTCCAAAGGAGATACTTTAAGACCAAGATATATTACCGGAGATATTGGAAACATGATTTCATGCGGTCTTCGCAAAAGCATTCAATGGAATCTTGAAAAAGATAAGGTGGTGATCAATGAAGATATTGAAGCATTTATCAGAGGAGTAAAGTCAGCCCCTGTTAATATGAGTTTACCTGGACCTAAAAAGATATCCAGGGGAAATGTGATATTATCTTCAGTTTTCGTTCCGGGTCTTGGTCAGATGAAGGCTTCAGGGAACCCTATTCATCTGGTTTTTAGTGGTATCGTATATGGTAGCCTGGTAGGCTCTTTATACTTTACTTTAAAAGCAAATGATTTCAAGAAGAAGTACAACAATGCCAGCGGGAAAGTACGGGATGATATGTTTAACAAATGGCAAAATAGTTATGATTTGTCAAAGGACCTGATTTATTGTTCTGCTGGGGCATGGGTTGCCAATTTAATATGGTCGGCGGTTATCCCAATCAGGACAACTACGGTTAAAAATCTGAAAGTAAGTATTTTACCATCTTTTCACAATAACCTTCTAGTTTCAGCAAAATGGACTTTTTAAAATGCGTCTCATGAAAAAACTCTTTCTTCTTTTTCCAGTAATGATGATATTATGTCCAATATCATTCCAGGACTGTTTCTCCCAGACTGTTATCAGCGAAAAAGCTGTTTTTCATCTTAATAATAGCAAGATAAAAACACCAGAAGTAAAAATAATTCAGCCAATACTCTTGACGGATAAAACTAACACGTTTGAAGTTGATGTACTGAAATTGTTTGGTAAGCTTGTAAATGGAACCGGAAAACAGAAAATTATGGTAAATAAGAAACCGGCTACAATATTTTCTGATAGTTTATTTTACGCAGATGTTTCGCTTTTGCCTGGTTCTAACAATCTTACAATAGATGTTATTTCAGATGATCGGATTGTCAATTATTCATTCTTCAATGTTTACCGGATAGTAAGCCAGGTTAATCTGGCTATCCCATCAATTAATTATGGCAAATATTATGCCCTCATTATCGGAATTAATCACTATAGTGATCCATCAATAAATTCCCTTGAGAAACCGGTTAAAGACGCCACAGAACTATATGATGTCCTAACCTCAAAATATGTATTTGAAAAAGAAAATGTCACTCTTTTACCAAATCCGACCAGAAGAGAAATAATAGGAGAACTTGATAAACTTTCAAAGAAAGTTATGAGTGAAGATAATCTTTTGATCTTTTATGCCGGACATGGAACATATGAAGCCACTGCAAATATAGGGTATTGGTTAGCTTCTGACGCTTCTAAAGAGAGTACAGCTGAATGGTTTAGTAACAGTACTTTAACAGACGAGCTTAAGCGAATAAAATCTAAACATACTCTGGTAGTTTCAGATGCTTGTTTTTCAGGTTCAATTTTTGTCTCAAGGTCAGCTTTTGTTGATGCATCGCAAACAATCGAGAAGGCTTACGCTCTCAAAAGCCGCCAGGCAATGACAAGTGGTTCGCTCTATGAAGTACCAGATAACAGCGTATTTCTTTATTACTTACTGGACAGATTAAGAAATAACAAAGATAAATACATGACAGCAGAACAATTATTTATAAATATTAAAACTGCTGTTCAAAATAACGGCCAGGTTGAAGCAAAATTCGGTGACATTCAGGGAGTTGGTCATGAAGGGGGGGATTTTGTATTTATAATGAAAAAAAATGATACGGAAATAAAATAAACTCTGACCGGAATAAGAAGGTATGCCATGAGTCAAAAACTTAAATTTTACAATAAGAAGATTAATAATTTGATCTTGTTTTTTGTTTTTCTGATATCAATTTTGTTTATCGTTTCATGTGAGAAGCCGGAACGTCAGATTAAACTTATTACTCTGGAAATCCCTCTTGAAGATATTTCTTATACATCGGCAAATCTAAAGGGAGAAATAATCGACGTGGGATCAAAACCAATTGAGGATCATGGCTTTCTCATTTCTGATAATCCCACACCCCGGATTGGCAATGCAAGAGTGGAATCTATTGGTGAAACTGTGTCCAAAGGAGTATTTCAGGTAAAAGTCACAGGCCTGATAAAAAATACGACTTATTACTTCCGTGGGTATGCCACTGTCGACGGGGCAGATTTAAATTCTGAAAAGATATGTAAATTCACAACTAAAGATACGCAGGCTCCAACAGTAAAAGCAGATTCCATTACAGGTGTAAATATGAACTCAGCTTCGCTGAACGGTGGAGTAACGTCAGATGGTGGAGAACCTGTCGTAATAAGAGGTCTTTGCTGGGGTTTATCTGCAAGTCCTACAATCACGAGTTGCATCGATACTACTATTAACGGTTCAGGGATTGGTAAGTTTATCGGAAAGATGACAGGACTAACCCCAGGAACTCAATATTATGCCAGAACATATGCCTCAAATGCAAAAGGTGTTGCCTACGATAGTGTTGACATTATTTTCAAAACACATAATTTGCCAAGTGTCACAACTACAATTGTTACCGGAATATCAAATACTGGTGCCATTTCGGGCGGTAACGTAACTGATGACGGGGGAGCCAATATAACGGCAAAGGGGATATGCTGGGGAACATCTTCAAATCCTACAATTGCTTTAACGACCAAAACTTCTGAGGGAACCGGCAAAGGTATTTTTACAAGCACAATAGCAGGGCTTACACCTCTTACAACATATTACTTAAGAGCCTATGCAACAAATCAATATGGGACTAGCTATGGCAATGAACTCACTCTCACGGCTACAAAAGCTCCTATTGTAATAACAAATGCCGCCTCATCAATACTGAACACATCAGCTGTTTTAAACGGGACCGTGAATGCAAACAGTTTCTCATCAACAGTGACTTTTGAATATGGACTTACAACATCCTACGGATCAGTAATTAATGCCATGCCAGTCACAGTTACAGGAACTAGTGCAACAAGTGTTCTGGCAAATATAGGCTCTCTCAATCCTGGTATCACCTATCATTTCAGGATTAAAGCTGTAAATGAGGGTGGCATTGCATATGGAGATGATCACTCTTTCACTACACTTCAACCTCCATCCGCTTCAACAAATTCTGCAAGCGGTATTTCCTCAACCACAGCGACCCTTAATGGTTCTGTAAATGCAAATAACTACTCGTCCATTGTAACTTTTGAATACGGTATAACAGCTTCGTATGGCTCAACTACAACAGCTGTTGAGAGTCCGGTGACAGGAAATACTCCTTTGGCGGTTAATGCAAATATTACAGGATTAACACCATCGACAACATATCATTACAGGGTAAAAGCAGTAAGTACAACCGGAACTTCTTTGGGAAATGATGATTCATTCACTACGTCGGCACCTCCAACTACAGTTACTGATATTGATGGGAACATTTATAACATAGTTAGAATCGGAACCCAGACCTGGATGAATGAAAATCTGAAAACTACTTTGTATAATAATGGTGACCCAATACCAAGTATCACCGACAATCTGACCTGGGCAGGATCACATTCTGAGGCCTATTGTTGGTATAACAATAATGAAGCTTCCAATAAAAATATTTATGGAGCATTGTATACCATTTATGCGGCCGGTGATGTAAGGAACATTTGTCCAACTGGCTGGCATACTGGAAGTGATGAAGATTGGACAACATTAACTGATTTTTTATCAGGAGTAACCGTTGCCGGAGGAAAACTCAAAGAATCAGGGACCACCCATTGGGGAGATCCTAATACTGGCGCTACCAACAGTAGTGGCATGACAATTCAGCCTGGAGGAAATCGCAGTACTGCCTGGGGAACTTTTTCAGGGTTAAATATCTGGGCTGGTATTTGGTTTTCTCAAAATGAATCAAACACTATCGCAGGTTTTCAGAATTTGAATAATACTTCTGAAGAAATATATAGGATTATGAGTGTTGCTGGGGGGGAAATGGGAATGTCTGTCAGATGTATAAAAAGAGAATTACCCCTTACAGAAACAGTTGCAGCCTCGGCTATCGCTTCAACAACCGTAACTTTAAACGGTAAAGTCAATCCTAATGGGGTATTTACAACTGTTACATTTGAGTATGGAATAACATCGTCATATGGTTCATCTGTTGATGTAATCCAAAGTCCAGCGTCAGGCAATACGCCTGTTAATGTAAATGCAACCGTTACAAGTATAAATCCGGGATCTACATATCATTTCAGAATTAAGGCAGTTAATTCAGGTGGCACTTCTTATGGAAGTGATATGACATTTACTGCACCTTCAACTCTGATTGATGCCGATGGTAATGTATATAATGCAGTTCTGATTGGGACACAGATTTGGATGAAAGAGAACCTTAAGACCTTGAAGTATTCTGATGGGTCAGTTATTTCCGGAGTCTGGGCTTTCGATAATAATGAGTCATTGGTACCTGTTTATGGACGTTTATATGTATGGAACGTTTTAAATTCAGCATATAATGGGGGAAAGAATGTGTGTCCCCTAGGCTGGCATGTATCCACTATTGAAGATTTTAACATACTCGGATCGTATCTTGGAGATAACGTTGGTGGTAAAATAAAAGAAGAAGGCACATCACATTGGCTGAGTCCGAATACAGGTGCAACGAATGAAACTGGATTTTCAGCACTCCCAAGTGGAGTTTATGCAACCTGGACTGGTACATTCATGGGCGCCGATACCTGGGGAACCTGGGGAGGATGGTGGACTTCCAACGACTTAGGTCCAGGGACCGCTTATGAAGTTACTCTTTATAGCTATTCTGGGCTGATTTTAGGAGGAAACGTAAATAATCTAATTGCCTGTCCTGTTCGCTGTGTTAAAGATTAATTTAATCATGATCCAAACTATTTTCCTTTTTTTGCATTATGTAATTCACAAAATGTAAATTACATATTGTGAATTTCATTGTCACATATAACAAAAAAGGCCACACCTGAATGCAGCCTTTTTATTTCGGATTGTGGATTTCGGATTTTCTCTTTATCTCCCCCTCTCCTCTTCTCCCAGTCTCTTTGTCTATAAGTCTTGGAATTCCACCGTCATTGCGAGCGCAGTTAACTGTGAACTTATTATTTCCATAGTCATTGCGAGCGAAGCGAAGCAATCTACTCTCCTCTGATTGCAGTAATCCCTGGTAATTTCTTACCTTCCATATATTCCAGCATTGCACCACCACCAGTTGATACGTAACTTACTTTGTCGGCAAGACCATTCTTATTGATTGCAGAAACAGAATCTCCACCACCGATAAGACTGTATGCTCCTTTTGATGTAGCCGCAGCTATTGCTTTGGCAACTGCTGTCGTGCCCTTTGAAAATTTTTCCATCTCAAAAACGCCCATTGGACCATTCCAGAGAATAGTTTTTGAATTTTCAATCACGTCAGAAAATTCCTTAATGGTTTTCTCAGCTATATCCAGACCCAGCCATCCGTCATCAACTGCATCAACAGCAGTTACCTTAGTGTTGGCATCATTATCAAATTTATCAGCATTGAGGCTATCAACAGGGAGGTATAGATTAACTTTCTTCTCTTTTGCTTTTTCAATGAGTTTCAGGGCAAGATCAAGTTTGTCTTCCTCACAAAGTGATTTACCAATTTTACCACCCATTGCTTTTACGAATGTATAGGTCATCCCGCCACCTATTATCAGATTATCAACCCTGTTAAGGAGGTTCTCGATCAGCATTATCTTATCTGAAACTTTAGCGCCTCCCATTATGGCTGTAAACGGACGTTGCGGATCTTTCAGAACCTTGTCCATTGCAATAAGCTCACTATTTATGAGGAATCCGAACATTCTTTTGTCAGTTGGGAAAAAATCGGCAATAACAGCCGTAGTTGCATGAGCGCGATGGGCAGTACCAAATGCATCATTAACATAAATTTCAGCATACCCTGCCAGTTTTTTTGCCATTTCCTTCTGTTTGATCTTCATCTCAGCTTTAGCAGCCTTTTTCACTTCTTCCGTCACACCCTCAGGCAGAATTGGTTTTCCTTCTTCTTCAGGATAAAAACGAACATTTTCAAGCAAAAGGATCTCCCCGGGTTTTAGTGCGGCTGACATTTTCACAGCAGATTCTCCAAGACAATCATCAGCAAAGAGAACTTTCTTCCCGAGAAGTTTCTCGAGAACCGGAAGTACAGGCTTGAGAGAATATTTCTCCATCCGTCCTTCCGGTCTTCCAAGATGGGACATCAGGATCAGACATCCGCCATCGTTAAGGATTTTATTTATTGTCAGTAATGCTCCCCTGATACGGGTGTCATCAGTTACTGTAAAAGTCTTTTTGTCGAGGGGTACGTTGAAATCGACCCTGACTATTGCTTTCTTTCCTTTGAAGTTGAAGTCCTGAATCATTTTCATAGATCAAAATATTTTTATTTAACACAAGAAATTCTTAATTACAAACCTACATTTTTTTTTGGAAATATTCCTCTGAATAAAATCCTCAAAAAATAGAAATCAACCCCACCTGCCCCCCTAAAAGGGGATTAATACCTACAAATTTAGGGTAATTTCGTTGATGGGTCAGAATTATTCCCCCTTTAGGGGGATCCCGCGAAGCGGGAGGGGGTGCCTTCTTTGTAGTACATTGTGGTTAAAAATAATTAAATTTGGCAGGAGTAACAAAGGAATAACCGCACATGAACTTCTCTCAGATACCCGGTCATAAAATAATTAAAGAAAGGCTTATCCGTTCAGTAAAGGAAGAAAGAGTGAGCCATGCCCAGATTTTTGCCGGACCTGAAGGATGTGGAGGGATGGCTCTTGCTTTGGCTTATGCGAGGTATGTAAGCTGTGAAAACAGGACCGAACACGACTCGTGCGGAATATGCAAATCGTGCGTTAAATATGAAAAGCTCATTCATCCCGATCTTCATTTTGTCTTCCCGGTTATTAAAGGCAAAAAAACTACTGACCCCGTAAGTGACACATACATAGAAGAGTGGAGAGAATTTGTAAAAATATCGCCCTATTTTAACCTTAATAACTGGATGGATTTCATAGAAGTCGGAAACTCACAGGGTATGATATTTGCTTCAGAAGCATCGGAAATAATAAAAAAACTCAGTCTTAAGACTTTTGAATCTGACTTCAAGATAATGATAATATGGCTGCCTGAAAAAATGCATCAGGCAACTGCCAACAAGCTTTTGAAAATGATTGAGGAGCCTCCTGAAAAAACTCTTTTTCTTCTCGTTTCAGAAGAACCCGATAAGGTTATCCCAACAATCCTTTCAAGGTGTCAGCTGATTAAAATTTCTTCCTTTCTAACCCGCGACATTGAAAAATATCTTACTGAATCATTAAAGGTACCAGTTGAAAAAGCAATAGATATATCCCGAGTTTCAAACGGTAATATAACCAGGGCTATTGAACTTTGCGAGAATGAAGATTCTTTTCTGGCAAACCTTGAAAGATTCAAAAGCCTGATGAGGTTTGCCTGGAAGCGTGATGTGATTTCTATCGTAAACTGGTCGGAGGAGATTTCAGCAACCGGAAGGGAAGCTCAAAAAAACTTTGTTTCTTTTGCTCTGCGATTACTCCGTGAGAACTTTATGTTATCTCTCGATCAGTTTAAAAACAGTCTGGTGTATCTGACAGGTGAAGAGGCATCTTTCTCTGGAAAGTTCCACCCATCTATAAATCAGAACAATATATATCCTCTTGTTGAAGAGTTCGATCTTGTCTATTCCCATATTGAATCAAACGGAAATCCAAAAATAGTCTTTCTCGATCTGGGACTCAAAGTAATCAGGCTTATCCGCTGATAAGACACCATTATTGAAAATGATTCATAAATTCACTACTTTTGCAGAGTAATTTCTGAATCTAAAAGTTTCTATGACAGAAAATGAAGATATTCAAGGGCAGACCGGGGACGATATCCGGATGCCTGATATAACATATAAGCCCGGATATAATAAACTTGATTCTTTCAACTGGCTGAATGACTTACCGGAAACTCCCGATATGAAAGATATTGTGGAGATACGGTTCAAGAATACGCGTAAGGGATTTTTTAAGAATGTCAACGGACTGAGACTTGAGATAGGTGATGTTGTAGCAGTAGAGGCTTCTCCTGGTCATGACATAGGCAGGGTTTCGATGGTCGGACACCTGGTTGAAGAACAATTGAAAAGGCTTAAGGTACATCCCTCTCCTGATGATCTGAAAAAAGTATACCGGAAGGCAAAAGCTGTCGATATCCAGAAATGGGAAGAGGCTAAAAAGATGGAAAACCCTACAATGTTGCGCTCAAGAAAGATCTCTGAGGAACTGCAGCTTAACATGAAAATCGGAGATGTGGAATATCAGGGCGATAAGACAAAAGCAATATTCTACTATATCGCTGATGAGAGAGTTGATTTCCGACAGCTTATAAAGGTTCTTGCAGATGAATTCAGGGTACGTATAGAGATGCGGCAGATAGGCGCCCGTCAGGAAGCTGGCAGAATTGGAGGTATCGCATCATGTGGCAGAGAGTTATGTTGTGCCACCCACATCACAAATTTTATTTCCATTACAACAACACACGCAAAATACCAGGAGCTTTCTCTTAATCCTCAGAAACTTGCCGGCCAGTGCAGCAAGCTAAAGTGCTGTCTTCATTTTGAACTTGATTGTTATGTTGACGCACAGCGTTCTTTCCCTCCAAAAGATGTTCCGCTTGAAGCACTTGACTGTACTGCATATTTCCAGAAACTGGAAGTTCATAAAGGTCTTTACTGGTATTCAACCGACCCTCACTCAAATGCAAATCTTATTGCTCTTCCTGTTCTGAGAGTAAAGGAGATTCAGGCCATTAACAGAAAAGGAATAAAAGTTGACAAGCTTAAGCTTGTAGATGAAGCGTGGGAAGTAACACCAGTTTCACAGGACCTGCTTAAAAATAACAGTCTGACGAGATTTGATCCACCTGAAAAAAATACAGAAAACAAGAATCCACACAAGAAAAAAAACAGAAGATTCAATGATAAAAGGGTCAAATAGAATTCCATTTTCTATAACATTGATTTTCTTATTATTACTCTCTTCGTGTAACAGCAGTGTAGTTTATACAAGTTCCACTTCAATGGGGCAGGAAACCTGGAAACTGATGGACATCGCAACATTCAAAGTTCCTGTAACCGATACTATTAACAGTAACAATGTCATTTTTACTATACGAAGCGGTACCGCTTATCCTTTTCGGAATATCTTTCTTTTTGTAACAACTTTATCTCCTGACGGGAAAAAGATTACTGATACCCTCCAGTACAACCTTGCAGATGAAAAAGGGAAATGGTATGGCAAAGGTTTTGGTGATATACATGAGCTCAACCTGCCCTATAAATCAAATATATACTTCCCTGTAAAAGGCATATATGAATTCAAAATTCAGCACGGTATGCGCGTTGAAAATCTGAAAGGTGTTTATGATTTCGGGTTGAGAATAGAAAAAATCAGAAAATAAAATCAAGAGGTGGGAAAGAATAAACTTGCCAGATGGACTGAATTGGGGTCGTATGACAATGTAATTCAACCACTTATCGGAGATATTTTAGCTAAAGATCACCCCCTCAAGGGGAAATGGAATCAGCAGCTTTTCAAAAACATGGATCCTATTGTCCTTGAACTTGGTTGCGGCAAAGGAGAATATACGATTGGCCTGGCAAAAGCTTTTCCTCAAAATAATTATATCGGAATTGACATTAAGGGAGCAAGGATGTGGAGGGGCGCCAAAACAGCCAACGAACAGAATCTGCCAAATGTTGCTTTTTTGAGAACAAGAATTGAATTTATAAATTCATTCTTTTCTGAAGATGAGGTTGATGAGATCTGGATCACCTTTCCCGATCCTCATCCAGGAGGAAGAAACTCGAATAAGAGATTGACTTCACCATGGTTCCTTAACTCTTACCGCCATTTCCTTAAGAATAAAGGGTTGATTCATCTTAAAACCGACAACAAGGAGCTTTACGATTTTACTACCAGGGTTTTATCCGATAATAACCTTGAAACAATCTTTACTACAAATGATCTGTATTCTGAACCCATCACAGATCTGCCATCTGAAAATTCCGGAAGCAGCTATTCATTTTATGATGATATCCTTTCTATCAGAACTCATTATGAAAATATTTTTCTGGAAACAGGTTTAAGAATCAATTATCTCTCGTTCAGACTTGATAAAAGCAAAATTATCCAGGATGCCATCTCCAAAGAAAAAAGTGAATGACGACTTCTTCTCCAGGGTATATGAGGTTACAAAGAATATCCCTTACGGAAGAATAACTTCATACGGTGCAATTGCACGGTATCTGGGGTCGGGCAAATCAGCACGAATGGTCGGCTGGGCGCTTAATGTCAGTCATAACGATCGTGAATTCATACCAGCCCATCGAGTTGTAAACCGGAAAGGACTTCTAACAGGTAAATATCATTTCGGTAATTCAACAACCATGGCGCAGCTTCTGCAGAATGAGGGCATCATTATTGAAAATGATCAGATTCTCAATTTTGAGGAAAAGTTCTGGGATCCTGCGAAAGAACTAGTTTAGGTCTCTGATTGAGAAAACTACTCCTTATGACGACTTTTATGGAAACTGCACATTATCTGATTAATACGTTTTAGATTACAGACTGAACCATTGGAGATCCCTCACTTCGTTCGGGATGACAGTTCGTTGAGGTAATAAATGGAGGAAAGGTTGGCGATTTGCTGAGCAAATCGCCAACCTTTCCTCCTATACTCTCATCAGATACACTTGTCATTCCGAATGAAGCGTAGCAAATGAGGAATCTCCCGAAGTTGTCATGAAGTTTTGGAGTGGTTAACTTTTACCATTTATATTTTGCATTTCCCTAAAAAACTGGTAAACTTGCATTGTTTATATTTAAATCAAATAAAAATAAGGTATCCCAAATGTTCCCGAAAGATCAGATATTAAACGCTCTTACAAAAGTCATTCACCCCGATAAGAAGAAAGATATTGTAACACTAGGGATGATTTCTGAAATAGAATCAAAAGAAAATGGTATTTCTCTGACCCTTACCCCTGAAAAATCAAACGATCCTTTTATTTCATCTATTAAAAGCACAATCGTCAGAACCTTAAAAAATGCGCTTGGTCCAGATGTTATCATTAACGAAATAAAAGTGCAGCCTAAGGTTATTGTAGGGAAAAAAGAGGAGAAACCATCTGAGGTCTTGCCCGGTGTATCGAATATAGTTGCTGTAGCTTCAGGAAAAGGAGGTGTGGGAAAAACAACTATAGCCGTAAACCTTGCAATTTCTCTTGCCCGGTTGGGATACAAAGTAGGGCTGCTTGATGCCGATATCTTCGGACCATCAGTTCCGAAAATGTTCAACGAAGAAAAGTACAGACCGGAAGTAACAAGAGATGGAAATGGTGATCACATTATACCATTAAATAAATTCGGAGTCAAAGTGCTTTCTACCGGTTTTTTTGTTGATCCGGCTGATGCAGTCATCTGGAGAGGTCCCATGGCATCCAATTTCCTGAAACAATTGATTGTTCAGGGCGACTGGGGACAACTCGATTATTTGCTTTTTGACCTGCCTCCAGGTACGAGTGATATCCATCTGACCCTTGTTCAGGAAGTTTCTGTTACAGGAGCTATTATCATCAGCACACCACAGGAAGTTGCCCTGGCTGATGCAATAAAAGGTATCGCTATGTTCAGGAGTGATAAAATAAATGTCCCTGTACTCGGATTGGTAGAAAACATGTCATGGTTTACTCCTGCCGAGCTTCCTGAAAACCGGTATTACATATTCGGAAAAGAAGGCTGCAGGAAACTTGCTGAAAAAATGGATGTACCTCTGCTGGGACAAATTCCGCTGGTTCAAAGCATCTGTGAAGGCAGCGATAATGGTAAGCCTGTTGCTTTGGATGATTCTATTACCGGAAATGCCTTTCTTGCTTTGGCAGAGGAGCTTGTAAAAAGAGTTGAAATAAGAAATAAGGAAACCAGGCCAACTGTTAAATTGCAGATAACGAAGTAACCTAGAACCTACCCCTTTCCCCTGGGAAAAGGGGTAGGGGGATGAGGTAAAAAAAACAAATGAAGGGTGAAACTAAAGGAAGCAAAAAAAATTATAGTAAAATTTATAAATAATTAATGAAATGAACGAAACCAAAAGTATTAAAGAACGCGTGTTGAAAGCGCTTGAAAGGGTGAGACCATATCTTCAGTCTGATGGTGGTGATATTGAGTTTATTGATGTTACCGATGATATGACTGTGAAAGTGAAACTTACAGGTGCATGTCACGGATGTCCATACAGCATGCAGACTTTAAAAGCAGGAGTTGAACAGGCTATCATGAAAGAAGTGCCCGAAATAAAGAGAGTTATTGCTGCCTGAAAAAGTTTAACGACTCAATTTTAATTACCTTTGAAATACTATACACAAAATTAGTCAGTTATAGTATTAAAAGTCAGTTATTGGCTTCATATAAGACACTATATAAATATCTGTTTATATTAGGGTTAACCCTGGTATTAACTTACTGTTCGGTAGAAAAAAACACGGGTTCCAGCAGATTTTATCAGGGCATGACTGCCAAATACAACATCTATTTTAATGGTTATGAGAGCTTTAAGGCCGGCCTGGTTAAAATATCCAGAGGCTACAAGGACGACTATGGAGAATTACTGAGAGTATTTGATTATAGTGATCCATCCACAGCTTCACTTTGCTCCTCCGACATGGAAAGAGCAATACAGAAAGCTTCAAAATTAATTTCCCTGAAGTCCATAACCGCAAAACCAGGTATAAAAGATACACCTGAATTATCAGAGAAAGACAGAAAATTCCTTGAGAGAAAAGAATACAATGAGTGGGTTGACGATAGCTATCTATTAATCGGCAAGGCCAGGTTTTACAAACATGAATATAATGACGCAACTTCCGTTTTAAAATATTGCATAACTGATGCCAATGATCCTGAAATCCGGAAAGAAGCTGCCCTCTGGCTAGCCCGAATCTATAACGAGACAGGTGATTACAGCGAGTCATTGAGACTCATCAACGGCATGGATATTACAAAGGATTTTTCAAAGTATTTAAAATCCATGTACTTCACCACTCTGGCTGATCTATCCATAAAACAAAAAAAATATCAGGAAGCAATAGATCCCCTGGGAAAGTCAATTGCACTGGCTTCGGGTAAAAGGGTAAAGTACAGACTTACTTATCTCCTTGCTCAATTATGTGAAAAAACTGGTGATGCAGCACGCGCTACTTCACTTTATCATGAGGTTGTAAGGCTTAATCCTCCATATGACGTTGAATTTAATGCGAGGATAAATATTGCAGGTGTCTTTGATGTAAATTCCGGTAATCCCCAGGAAATAACAAAAGAACTTCAACGAATGCTGAACGACTCGAAGAACAAGGACTATCTCGATCAGATATACTTTGCTTTAGGGAATATTACTATGAAAGAAGGTAATGAGGCTGAGGCTCTGAGGTATTTCAGGAAATCGGCTATTGCTAAATCACAAAATCAGAATCAAAAAGGAAGATCTTATCTCGCACTTGCAGGATATTACTTTAAAAAACCCGATTATATGAAGTCGGGAACTTATTACGATAGTGCAATCTTTTTCCTTGATCAAAAATATCCCGATTATCAGGCAATAAAAATGAAATCACAAGGGCTGAACTCACTGGTTACCCAGCTATCTATTATTCAACGTGAGGATAGTCTGCAAAGGGTTGCAAAGATGTCTGAGTCTGAGCGAAGTGCTCTTATCTCATCAATAATAGCTAGGCTTGTTAAAGATGAGAGTGAAGGAAAAACCAACGCGAATGCTGACAGGTATAATCTTGGACAATATTATGAAAATGAAAGACGCTTCCAGGGGAACATAGATCAGGAAGGTAAGTGGTATTTTTATAATCAGGCGGCACTGACATTTGGGCGGACTGAATTCCGTAAACGTTGGGGAGACAGAAAATTAGAAGATAACTGGAGAAGGTCAGACAAAACAAGAGTAAGTAATACACAATTTACAACCAATCCAAATGAAGTATCTCCACGTGTTACAGATACTCTTGCTGCTGTGACAAATAATAAGATGCCGGCATTCTATCTTAAGAATCTGCCTCTAAGCGATTCATTGCTAATGATATCCAATGAGAGAATTGCTAATGCCATGCTTAATGCCGGTAAAGCATATGCCGAACGTATTCCAGATATTCCAAAAGCAACTGAAACCTTCGAGTTGCTGATTAACCGGTTTCCCTCAAGTGAACTGATACCGGAATCCCTGTATTCACTTTATAATATTAATAAGGACGCAAATAGTGTAAAATCCGAGGCATACAGACAACGGTTGCTTCAAAAATATCCCGATAATGAATTTGCCAAAATACTTTCAGATCCGGCTTACTATGAGAAAAAATTAGCAGAATTGAAATTAGCAGAAAAAAATTATAATGACGCTTATTCTGCTTATAAAAATGAAAATTTTAAAGTCGCAATTTCAATCTGCGATGATGCAATTAAAACATATCCTCAGGCTCAGCTGATTCCTAAATTCTTACTTCTCAGGGCTTACTCGATCGGGAGAACAAGTGAGGAGAGAACTTTCAAGGAACAATTAAGCAATCTGGTTAAATTATGGCCGGGGACAACTGAGAGTAAAAGAGCGGAAGAGATGATTGCATATCTCAACAAGAAAACTCCTGAACTTAAGGTTGAAGAAGATAAGAAAATTGCTGGGGAGATCTATTCAATGGCAGACACAACTGCTAAACATGTATTTATACTGATTATTTCGGATCCATCCTTCAATTTGAATCAGGGATCTTTTGATGTTATTAGCTACAATATCGATAATTACACAAATAAAAATTTCAAAACGGAGGGAACCCTGGTTGATAATAAATTTGTACAAATAGTTGTCTCCGGATTTTCTGATTTTACCCGGGCAATGAATTATTACAGTTCTTTCAAAGCTGAAAAATCTGTAAGAAATCCTTCAGGTGCCAAAATGATGACTTTTATAATAAGTGACGCAAACTTCAAAGTTTTCAAAAACGATAAAAACCCGGATCGTTATCTCCTCTTCTTCAAAGATAATTATCTAAAAAAAGAATAATAAAAAGAAGCTATCACGAATGAGGAAAATAAAAATACTATGGACAGACGATGAGGTTGAAGCGTTAAAACCCCATATTTTCTTCCTCCAGGAAAAAGGCTATGAGATCGATACATGTTCAAATGGTAATGATACAATTGATCTTGTGCGGCAGAACCGCTATGATCTGATTTTTCTCGATGAAAATATGCCCGGTTTAAGCGGAATTGAAACATTAAAACTAATCAGGGAGGTAAGAACCGACATACCTGTTGTGATGATCACTAAAAGTGACGAGGAAGATCTAATGGAAACTGCCATAGGGTCTGAGATAGCCGATTATCTTATTAAACCGGTAAAGCCCAAGCAGGTGCTGTTGGCCATAAAAAAAATTCTCGATCAGCGAAGACTTGTAACTGAAAAAACGACAACCGATTACCGGCAGGAATTCAACCATATTAGCGGAATGATCTCATCAGCCTCAACGTTCAATGACTGGTCGGAATTATACAAGAAAATAGTTTTCTGGGAATCTGAACTTGAAAAATCAACAGATCCCGGTATGAATGATATCCTTAAATTGCAGCAGAATGAAGCAAACAATTCATTCTCGAAATTCATTATAAGCAACTATCTTGATTGGTTAAAGCCTGAAAATAAAAATAAGCCGCTCCTTTCCCCTGCCCTCTTTTCGCAAAAAATTTTTCCGAACATTAATCAAAACAGACCGTTATTCTTTATTTTAATTGATAATATGAGGTATGATCAGTGGAAAACTATTTCTGCTGAACTGTCTGGGATATACAGAGTTATTGAAGAGGAATTATATTACAGCATTTTGCCAACTTCTACCCAATTCAGCAGGAATTCAATTTTTGCAGGTCAGATGCCATCAGCTATAGCAGAGCTTCTGCCCGATTTATGGATAAATGATGACGAAGAATTAGGCAAAAATAATTTTGAGGAGGAGCTTTTTGCAGATCAACTAAAGCGTAAAGGATTGAAATACAAATGGTCATATAATAAAATAAGCAGCAACCTCGAAGGGAAGAAAGTTAACGAAAAAGCAAAGTCGCTGCTTCAAAATGACATTAATATACTTGTATTCAATTTCGTTGATATGCTGTCTCATGCAAGAACTGAGATTAGCATGATACGCGATCTTGCAAATGATGAGCCTGCATACAGAAGCCTTACAAGGTCGTGGTTTATGCACTCATCCCTGTTTGAATTGCTGAAAACGCTGGCTGCATTTCCTGTTAAAGTAATTTTCAGTACCGATCATGGGACAATACGGGTACAGAATCCGATAAAGATTATCGGAGACAGAAAAACATCTCCTAATCTCAGGTATAAGATGGGAAGAAACCTTGATTACGATCCAAAAAAAGTCTTTGAACTCACTAACCCTGAAAAGGCTATGCTCCCCAAATCCAATTTAAGTTCAAGATATATTTTTGCGCTGAACCAGGATTTTCTGATCTATCAAAACAATTATAATCATTTCGCCAGCTATTTTAAGGATACATTTCAGCATGGAGGGATCTCAATGCAGGAGATACTCATTCCTGTAGCTATACTTGAACCGGTTTAGAGTACATCTCACATTCTTACCCCCTTCCCTGCCTTCCCCCAGGGGGGAAGGAGTAAAATCAAACCTTTCCCCTGTGGGGGAAATAAGAAAGGGGGTAATTTTATTAAAGATAGTATCGATTTATTTGTGACCTATATTATGGAAATTCTTATTAAAGATAAAAGACATTTACCTGCAGCTGCCAGAGAACTTCTGAATCATTCGGCTGATAAGAAAATTTTTGCCTTTTATGGTTCAATGGGTGCCGGAAAAACGACAATAATCAAAGCCCTGTGCAAAAACCTCGGGGCAATTGACATTGTCAGCAGTCCTACATTCACTCTTGTAAACGAATACAAAACGTCAGGAGGAGAGTCATTATTTCATATAGATTTCTACAGAATTAAAAAACAGGAAGAGGTATATGATTTTGGCCTGGAGGAGTATCTTACAGGCGATTCATATTGCTTTATGGAGTGGCCTGAGCTGGTTGAAGAATTACTTCCGGAAGAGACAGTGCGTGTGAGAATTATAGTTGATAACGATGAGCAGAGAGTACTGTCATTGCCCTGAAAACAACTGATTTTGCTCTCTGTTGCAAATTATTTACCTTTGAAGAAATATCATCGTGACAAATATGAACAGCAAGACTAAGAGTGGAAAAGTCAGTTTTGAGAATACGGTTTTCATGCCAAAAGAGGAACATCTCGAAACTGCTGTTAAAAACCGTCAGATTTCAATCGGTATTCCCTCTGACTCAAAAGATGATGAAAAAAGAGTCGCGCTTACACCTGAAGCTGTTTGTTTGCTCGTAGAAAGTGACAATGAAGTTATTGTTCAGGAAGGTGCAGGACTGGGAGCTAATTATACAGATAAAGATTACAGCGAAAACGGAGCAATTATTACCGACTCTCCTGCAAGAGTATATAGTGCCGATGCCGTAATAAAAGTAGCGCCCTTCTCAGAGAAGGATACTGAATATCTCAAAGGCAACCAGGTAATCTTTTCTTACCTTAATGTTCTGAAGTTAAGCGAAGAGACCCTCAATAAACTTATCAGAAAAAAAGTAACTGCCATAGCATTTGAAAAGATCCGCGACGGTAATGGTGAGATGCCTGTTGTGGAATCGATGAGTGAAATTTCAGGTATCACATCTCTCCTGATTGCCTCCGAATACCTCAGTAATATGCATGGAGGTAAAGGTGTTATGCTTGGCGGTATAACCGGTGTAACCCCCACAGAGGTCGTTATCCTGGGAGCAAATACGGCCGGGGAATATGCAGCCCGGGCTGCTATAGGCCTTGGATCAACAGTAAAAATTTTCGACAACTCCGTACAACGCCTGAGAAGGTTTCAAAATAAGCTTGGTGAACGGATGCAGACCTCCGTATTGCACCCCCAGGTATTAAAGAAAGCATTGAAATCTGCTGATGTACTTATTGGCGCAATTGAGCTTGAAGATCTCAAACCGTGGTACTATATAACTGAAGATATGGTACGCAATATGAAGAAAGGTGCAGTGATCGTAGACCTTAGCATAGACCGTGGAGGTTGTATTGAGACAACTGAATGCCGTGCAATGAAAGATCCTGCTTATGAAAAGTTTGGAGTTATACATTTTTCAGCATGGAACCTTCCGTCACAGGTAGCCCGCACCGCATCAATAGCTCTCAGTAATATCTTCACACCTCTGCTACAGAGTATGGCCGACGCAGGCAGTATCACACATCTTATGAAAATTGATCAGGGAGTCAGGAGCGGTGCATATTTGTATAATGGTATGCTAACAAATGAAACACTTGGTCAGAAATTTGGAATTATATCAAAAGATCTCGATCTGCTAATTTCTGCCCTGTAACCCCCTCACGCTTCGCGCGTGTCCCCCTAAAGGGGACTAATTCAGTATACTTAATGAATTATTTACAATCCCGAGAATTAATCCCCCAAAAACGAGCAGGGGGCAATAAAATTTATAAATATTGAAGGCGGGCCTTGTTTCCTGTAATTTCAATTTTTGCCACTCTCCCTATATAAAAAGCCCTGTTGTCCGGAATATGTCCTGCAGGGAAATTAAACAGTACGGGATAACCATAATCCTTCACAATATCAAAAATTGTTTCCTCAACATTCCTTCCCCAGGGAATTTTCGTTTCTTCAATTTTATTCATTCCTCCTATAATCAAAGCTGAAAGATTTTTAAGTTTTCCTGTTAGCTTAAGAGATGTGAGCATTCTGTCGATATGATAAATATTTTCAGAAATATCTTCAATAAACAATATTTTCCCATTTGTTACGGAATCGGCTTTAGTTCCTGAAAGACTGTTAAGCAAAGAAAG
The DNA here is from genome assembly GCA_003141895.1 of Bacteroidales bacterium. Taxonomy (GTDB): domain Bacteria; phylum Bacteroidota; class Bacteroidia; order Bacteroidales; family VadinHA17; genus LD21. Next base: position 91,976 of record PLNT01000011.1, read on the forward strand.
GTTCCCTCCCGTAATTTCTCCCGTAACTTTTCCCTGATTATAAAAGTTCCCTGTCCATTCATGATAAAGGTTATCACCGAATAATGCCTTTTTCAAAGAGCTAAATGTGTCGGCTGTCTTTTCTGTATTATTGAAGTTCAAAGGCATTTCTCCATGTATTGACATTATCCCGCATACTTCATTTAACCATATATGCAGAACTGTTATATCGCTGAATCCCGAATACCATTTTGGATTTTTGTTCAAAACAGAAAAATCGATCCTGTCGATTATTTTTGAGAGACCATATCCTCCTCTGGAACAAAAGACGGCTTTAATTTCACTATCATCTGTCATTTCCTGGATATCGAACAGTCGTTCTTCATCACTCCCTGCAAAGGGACCTTTTCTTTTTGCTGCGTTTCTTCCTACCCTTACTCTTAAATCCCATTTTTCAAGATATTGTACAGCTTCAAGCAGTAACTTTTCATCAATACAGAAAGAGGGGGAGACTATTCCCACTTCATCTCCATTTTTAAGGAATGGAGGTTGTATCTTCTTTGATGTCATAGTGAAATCTTAATATGTAAAAGTAATTGTATTTGATTCGTTTTACAACTCTGTAAGATTGCTTCGTCGCTTCGCTCCTAGCAATGACAGGCTGAGTTGATTTTGAAAATGGTCGTATTGGATTGCTTCTCCCGCTTCGCGGGATCGCAATGACGCGTACATTATTAAGTTGGTGGTCATTGCGAGGAGTGAAACGACGAAGCAATCCCCAAATCTCATTACGAAATAAACTAACAGAGTAGTTGGGGAAAAAAACACATATATTTATTATCTTTGGTCGATTTAATAAAAAGCTAATACCTCATTATCAGTCCTATGAAGAATTTCAAAAGATATCTTGTTACATCGGCTCTTCCTTATGCTAACGGGCCTATACATATTGGTCATCTGGCTGGAGTTTATATTCCTTCAGACATATATACAAGATACCTGAGAATGAAAGGAGTGGATGTGATCTCTGTCTGCGGATCTGATGAGCACGGAGTTCCAATCACGCTCAAAGCCCGTAAGGAAGGGGTTACTCCCCAGGAAATTGTTGACCGGTATCATTCACTGAATAAAAAGGCATTTGAAGATTTTGGTATTGCATTTGACATATATTCGAGAACATCAAATAAAGTACATTACGAAGTTGCTTCAGGATTCTTCAAGACTCTTTATGACAGGGGTGAATTCACTGAAAAAATAACCGAACAGTATTATGATGAGGAAGCCGGATGTTTTCTGGCAGACAGGTATATTATGGGAACTTGTCCAAACTGCGGTAATGAAAATGCATATGGCGACCAGTGTGAAAAATGTGGAAGCTCTCTCAGTCCAAATGAACTGATCAATCCTCATTCAACTATTAGCGGAAATTTGCCGGTGCTCCGCGAAACACTTCACTGGTATCTGCCGCTCGACAAGTACGAACCATGGCTTAAAAAATGGATCCTTGAAGAGCATAAAGAGTGGAAACCGAATGTTTACGGGCAATGTAAATCATGGCTTGATCAGGGGTTACAGCCAAGAGCAGTTAGTCGTGATCTGGACTGGGGTGTACCGGTACCTGTTGAAGGAGCGAAAGGGAAAGTATTATATGTGTGGTTTGATGCCCCAATCGGATATATATCTGCAACGAAAGAACTTACGCCGGACTGGGAAAAATACTGGAAGGATAAGGAAACAAAAATGGTCCACTTCATTGGAAAAGATAATATCGTATTTCATTGTATTATCTTCCCTGCTATGCTAAAAGCAGAGGGTAGTTACATCCTTCCCGAAAATGTACCTGCCAATGAATTTCTTAATCTTGAAAATGATAAAATTTCAACGTCGAGAAACTGGGCGGTATGGCTTCATGAATACCTTGAAGATTTCCCCGGGAAACAGGATGTCCTCCGGTATTCACTTTGCGCCAATGCTCCTGAAACAAAAGATAATGATTTCACATGGAAGGATTTTCAGGCACGTAATAATAATGAACTGGTTGCCATTCTTGGCAATTTCGTAAATCGCACGCTTGTGCTTACCAATAATTATTATGAAGGGAAAGTGCCGGAGAGGGGCAGGACTGATGCCAATGATGATTCTGTACTAAAGAATATTTCAGGTTTTAAGGAAAATGTTGAATCGTGTCTGGAAAATTTTAAATTCCGGGAAGCTCTGAAAGAAGCAATGAATCTTGCCAGACTTGGAAATAAATATCTTGCAGATGCAGAGCCATGGAAAGTGATAAAAACCGATCCGGAAAGAGTAAAAACAATTATGAATATTGCCCTTCAGATCACTGCAAATCTGACAATTATCTGTGAACCTTTTCTCCCCTTCTCAATGAAAAAATTACGGGGCTGGATTAATCTGGATGAATTGAAATGGGAAAATGCCGGTAAAACAGATTTGCTTACTCCCGGACATATAATCAGCAGACCTGATTTGCTTTTTGAGAAAATAGAAGATGAAGAAATAACACGACAGGTTAATAAGCTTCTTTTAACAAAGAAAGTGAATGAGGAAGCCGGAGCAAAAACCACTCCCGGAAAGGAATCTGTAACATTTGATGATTTCTGCAGGCTGGATATAAGAACAGCAACTATCCTGGAAGCCGAGAAAGTTCCCAAGACAAATAAACTGCTCAAACTTAAAATCGATACAGGTCTGGATATAAGGACAATAGTCTCAGGTATAGCTGAATATTATGATCCATCTGCCATTATAGGTAAACAGATTTCAATTGTTGCTAATCTTGAACCCAGGATGATCAAAGGAATTGAATCGAAAGGGATGATCCTGATGGCAGAAGATAAAAACGGTAACCTGGTAATGGTTACTCCGGTGGAAAAAGTGAGTAACGGGAGTATGATAAAATAAATTATATCTTTCTTGAAATCCAGCTTCCGGGAAATTTATTGGTAATGCTGTCTTTTTTTGTCAGAGCTGTATGCAGATCACTGCACATTATTGCACATACTCTGTAAAAACCGTTATCTGTAGAAACAATCTCGGGTGAAAAACCCTCTTCTTTCAATTTATCAACCTGAGAGAGAGCATTCTCTCTGGATTTAAAACTTCCTGTAATAACAAAATATCCGTTTGTTTCCTTGACTACAGCGCTAACGATAATTGGTCCTGCTGATTTATCAGAGGTTGGTTCAGTATTTGCAGGCGTAATTTCTTCAGTTTTAGGCAATTCATTGGCACCTTCATCAACGGCTTTCTTGTTATTTTCAAATTCGGCTGTTACGAGGGGATTCAAAGTTGTAGTTTCAACCTTCGATTTGAAGAGATCTGTTTTCAATGGGACAATTACAAGGAGAGAAAGCAAAGGAACAATTACTGCGGCTCTCCATAGTATTTTTCTTAATGATACCTGAGCAACGGGGTCCTTATCTTTTTGTTTGATAATCCGCTTCCTTACATCATACCCCACGAGAGGCACACATTGAAAAGACTCAAGTCCATAGGAATCGAGGTAATAATTTACATCCCTGTCAGGTTCAAACTGTATATTACCTTCGTGATTATTTATGAAGCTCCCTATATTATCAAAAACAACTTTTTCACCTTTTTCAAGCTTTCTCCGGACACCTGAAACAAATTCTTCAACAATATTTCTTGCATCTCCGTAATTCAATCCGGATGAACTCGATATCCTCCCAATCAGGAGGCCGTCATTGTGATTCAGGTTCCTGTTAAAAGATATTTGCTTTAAAGGCGGATAAAATGTACTTGTACTTTTATCGATTCTGGCTGGTGTATAATTTCCAATGAACCCACCAAAGCCAGGAACAATAACACAATCATGCCCAAATAACAATTCTCTTATAAAAGCACTTACATCCACTACCGATCTTTCTTTTGTTAATTACAAATCTAATAAAAAATAATCAGTCAGGAAAATGTATTTTTATTCAAATCTAAATACTTTGCCTATAAATTCAGCTTTTCGTTTTCCATTTACCCCCTTTCATTTTCCCCCAAGGGGAAAAGGTTTTGTTACGCCTTCCCCCTTGGGGGAAGTCCCGATGGCTATCGGGAGGGAAGGGGGTAAAAAAACTTAAAAAGTATAATTATCAATAGCGTTAAAAATATTGTTGCCTAAATTGTGAAGAATTACACTACCGGCTGGCAGGCATATGGGGGGTTGAGGTGTTTTTCAATATAAATTTATTATCTTCACACTTCCAAATTACTTCACAGGATGAGAGAGATACAAATGGTCGATCTGAATGCTCAATATGAGAAGATAGGGCATGAAATTGACGGTGCAATAAAATCTATACTTCTTTCAACAGCATTCATCAAAGGGCCCGATGTAAGGTTATTCGAAAATGAACTTCAGGAGTACATGGGTGTAAAAAATGTGGTATCATGTGCCAATGGAACCGATGCCCTCCAGCTTGCCATGAGAGTACTCAATCTGAAACCAGGTGATGAAGTTATTACAACTGACTTCACGTTCATTGCAACTGTTGAAGTGGTTGCTTTGCTAGGTCTTAAACTGGTAATTGTGGACCCTGAACCCGGTACCTATAATATTTCAGCAGAAGCTGTGAGAAAAGCAATTACGCCCAAAACAAAGGTAATTGTTCCTGTTCATTTATTTGGACAATGTGCTGATATGGAAAGTCTTATGGATCTGGCAAAAAAAAATAAACTTTTTGTCATTGAAGATGCTGCCCAGGCAACAGGGGCTGATTATTTATTTAAAAATGGAACATATAAAAAAGCCGGAACGATAGGGCACATTGGAACAACATCATTTTTCCCGTCAAAAAATCTGGGTTGTTACGGTGATGGTGGAGCATTATATACAAATGATGATGATCTGGCTAAAAAGCTCAGGAGTATAGCCAACCATGGCATGAAAATAAGATATCATTATGATGATATTGGTATTAATTCAAGATTGGATACCATTCAGGCAGCAATTTTAAGAGTAAAACTTAAACATCTTACTGAATTCAATAAAGCGCGCGCTGCTGTTGCTGCTAAATATGATAAAGCATTTTCAACATGTCAGTTTATATCCGTACCTCAAAGAGTTACCTATTCTTCACACATATTTCATCAATATACAATAAGAGTTAAAAATGGAAAAAGAGATGCTTTGAAGTCTTTTCTGGAATCAAGGAAAATACCATCAATGATCTATTATCCCGGACCTATCCATATGCAGGAAGCCTATGGTTTTCTTGGTTATAGTGAAAATGACTTTCCTGTAACGACTTCTCTATGCAAAGAGGTATTGTCATTACCAATGCACCCTGAGATGGAACAGGAGCAAATTGATTATATCATATCAGCTATCCTTGAGTTTTTCAAGAAATAAATATAATGGAGAAGGAATATTTTGTACATGATACAGCCATCATTGATGAAGGTTGTAAAATTGGAAAAGGCACAAAAATCTGGCATTTCAGTCATATCATGTCCGGTTCGGAAATTGGAGAAAACTGCAATATCGGTCAGAATGTTGTTGTATCGCCGGGTGTAAAACTCGGAAAGAATGTAAAAGTCCAGAATAACGTCTCAATTTATACCGGTGTGATTTGTGAAGATGATGTTTTCCTGGGACCGTCAATGGTATTCACAAACGTAATTAATCCGCGCAGCGCTATTATCCGTAAAAACAGCTATAATACCACGGTTGTGGAAAAAGGTGCATCAATTGGAGCTAATTCTACTATTGTCTGCGGGAACAAAATAGGAACTTATGCGTTCATAGGTGCAGGTGCCGTTGTTACTAAAGATGTTAAACCTTTTGCCCTGGTTGTGGGTAATCCGGCCCGGCAAACAGGCTGGATGAGTGAATATGGCCATAAACTTATGTTTGATAAATCCGGTTTTGCGTCATGCCCCGAAAGTGATCAGAGATACAAAATTGAGGATGGCAGGGTTTCCAGAATATATTAGTATTTTTGTGCATCTTTTTAGTAAATTTGAATGACAGTTACTCCAAAAAATTTCGGAATTATAGGTGTTGCCGGCTACATTGCTGTCAGACATCTTCATGCCATAAAAGAGACAGGAAACAATCTCCTGGCAAGTCTTGATAAGTTTGACAGTGTAGGGCGGATAGATAGTTATTTCCCTGAAAGTGATTTTTTTGTAGAATTCGAAAGGTTCGACAGGCATTTTGATAAATTGAAACGAACCGGAACCAAGATTGATTATGTTAGTATCTGTTCTCCTAATTATCTGCACGATTCACATATCAGATTTGCCCTGCGCCATCAGGCTGAAGCTATATGTGAAAAACCAATTGTGCTGAATCCATGGAATATAGATGCCTTGCAGGAAATTGAAAATGAGACTGGTCACAAAATATATACTGTTCTGCAGCTTCGTCTCCACCCCAAAATACTTGAACTCCGCGACAAAATCATGAATGGACCAAAAGGAAAGATTTATGACATTGACATGACTTATGTAACCAGCCGCGGTAACTGGTATTCAATATCGTGGAAGGGAGATATTCAGAAATCAGGAGGAATTGCTACAAATATAGGTATCCATTTCTTCGACATGTTGAGCTGGATTTTTGGCGATACAAGGAAAAATGTAGTTCACTTATCAGAACCCCACAAGGCTGCAGGATATCTGGAACTTGAAAACGCAAGAGTAAGATGGTTTTTGAGTGTCGATTATAACGATATTCCCTCTTCTGTAAAGGAAAAAGGACAAAGGACATACAGATCTATTACGGTTAATGGTGAAGAGATAGAATTCAGTGAAGGCTTCACCGATCTTCATACAATGACGTACAAGGAAATTCTTGCAGGAAAAGGATTTGGTCTGAAAGAAGCACGCCAATCTGTGGAGACTGCATATACAATAAGAAATTCAACTCCTGTCGGAATCAAAGGAGACTATCATCCCATACTAAAAACAAAATAATCCAATGAATATGTTCAATAAACTTGTCAAAAAAGAGACTAAACTTTCAGTCATTGGCCTCGGATATGTAGGTCTTCCTATCGCTCTGGAGTTTGCAAAACAGATAAAAGTTGTTGGTTTTGATATAAAACCAGAAAGGATTGATCTGATGAAAAAAGGAATCGATCCAAGTAAAGAACTTACATCTGATGCTTTTAAGAGTGCGGATATTGTTTTTACCAGCGATCCCTCCGAATTAAAGAGTGCTTCTTTTCATATTATTGCAGTTCCCACGCCTACCACTAAAAATAACCTTCCCGATCTTACGCCGGTTCTGAAAGCCTCCGAGACTGTAGGCAGGATATTAAAGAAAGGCGATTACGTCGTTTATGAATCGACAGTGTACCCCGGATGTACGGAGGATGATTGTATTCCTGTTCTCGAAAGATATTCGGAACTAAAATGCGGTAAGGATTTTAAAGTAGGATTTTCTCCTGAAAGAATTAATCCTGGCGACATAAATCATACGCTTACTAAAATTGTAAAAGTTACCAGCGGCTGTGATGCTGAATCTGCCGAAAATATTGCAAAAATCTATGAACTTATAATAAAAGCAGGAGTTCACCGTGCCAGCTCAATAAAAGTAGCGGAATCGGCAAAAATCATCGAGAACACTCAACGCGATATAAATATTGCGTTCATGAATGAGCTTTCAATTATATTTAACAGGCTGGGGGTTAATACTTACGAAGTACTTGAAGCTGCGGGCACTAAATGGAACTTTCTCAAATTTTATCCCGGTCTGGTTGGGGGACATTGTATTGGCGTGGATCCTTATTATCTCTCATTTAAAGCAAAGGCCCTCGGTTATCATCCTCAAATGATTGACTCAGGTAGATTCGTAAATGACAGTATGGGAGGATACATTGGTAAACAAACTGTCAAAAAAATAATCGCCTGCGGAAAAAATCTGAAGGGATGTCGGGTCCTTATTATGGGGATCACCTTCAAAGAAGATGTTACAGATATCCGGAATTCTAAAGTTATGGATATCGTAAATGAACTTAAAGATTTCGGAATTTCAGTTGATGTTATTGATCCCGGAGCTGGAAAACATGAGGTCAAAGAGGAATATCAGATTGATCTTAAGGATAAACCTTCAGGTAAATACGATGCGGTGATTCTTGCTGTATCTCATAAAGAATACTTAAAGCTTGATGAGTCATATTTCACGCCTCTTTTAAATAAGGATGGCCTTGTAGTAGATGTTAAAGGTGTACTTCGCGGAAAGATCAAAAATAATCCATACTGGAGCCTGTAAATAATGAAGAACATTCTGGTTACCGGAGGAACCGGATATATCGGTTCTCATACCACTGTCGAACTGATCGGACAGGGATTCGAAGTGATCATTATTGATAACCTTTACAATTCCGAAGCAGAAGTAATAGACCGGATACACAAGATAACCGGAATCAGACCTCATCTTGAGGTACTTGATCTTTGCAACCAGGAAAAACTCGACGCATTCATAAAAAAGCACAAAGATATTTCTGCAATTATTCATTTTGCAGCCTATAAAGCTGTAGGTGAATCAGTAAATGAACCACTGAAGTACTACAGGAATAATCTCTTGTCGTTGATCAATATCCTTGGGGTGATGAAACTCTATGGCATACCTAACCTGGTATTTTCATCATCATGCACAGTCTACGGCCAGCCCGAAAAGCTCCCCGTAACTGAAGATTCTCCATTACAACCTGCCACATCTCCTTATGGAAATACCAAACAGATAGGAGAAGTGATAATAAAGGATACAACTCACTCTAACGAGAATATCAAAGCAATTTCATTAAGATATTTTAACCCTATCGGTGCCCATCCTTCGTCATTAATCGGAGAACTTCCCCGAGGTGTGCCGGAAAACCTTGTTCCCTATCTGACACAGACCGGATATGGTATAAGAGAAGAACTCAAAGTTTTCGGAAATGATTATGATACCCCTGACGGCTCATGCATAAGGGATTATCTTCATGTAGTTGACCTTGCTAAAGCTCATGTTGTTGCTGTTAAAAGACTTATTGAAAATAAGAACAAGAAAAATTATGAAGTTTTTAACCTGGGAACTGGAAATGGTGTTTCAGTTCTGGAGGCAATAAGATCCTTCGAACGTGTTTCAGGGGTAAAGTTGAAATACAGGATAGTTGGAAGAAGACCTGGCGATATTGAAAAGATATGGGCCGATCCTTCATTTGCTAATTCAGAATTGGGATGGAAAACGTTAAGTTCTCTTGATGAAGCAATGAAAACTGCATGGGAATGGGAAAAAGTTGTCAGGAGTAATAAGTTATAGAAATGAAAAGAACAATTCTTATAACAGGAGGAGCTGGATTTATTGGATCGCATGTAGTAAAAAGATTTGTCCGGAAATATTCAAGCTATCTGATTGTAAATGGAGATAAGCTTACTTATGCAGGAAATCTGGAAAACCTTACAGATATCGAAAAAGAAAAAAACTATAAATTTGAAAAAACCGATATAATTGAAAAACAAGCTGTTCTGGATCTTTTCGAAAAATATGATTTCGATGCAGTAATCCATCTGGCAGCTGAATCTCATGTTGATCGCTCAATAACTGATCCCGATGCATTTGTGTTTACAAATATCATTGGGACCGTAAATCTCCTTAATGCTTCTCTTAATAAATGGAAAAACGATTTTGAAAGAAAGCTTTTCTATCATATTTCTACCGATGAAGTATATGGTTCTCTTGGAAAAGAAGGGCAATTTACCGAGAAAACATCATACGATCCGAAAAGCCCCTATTCAGCTTCAAAGGCAAGTTCGGATCATATGGTAAGAGCCTATAGTCATACCTTCGGACTTCCTGCAATAATTTCAAATTGCTCTAACAATTACGGTCCAAACCAGTTTCCGGAAAAACTTATTCCACTTGCAATAAATAATATCAAAAATAATAAGCCAATTCCTGTCTACGGAAAGGGAGAGAATATCCGCGACTGGATTTACGTTGAAGATCATGCTTCGGCAATAGATCTTATTTTTCATGGAGGAAAGATTGGCGAAACCTATAACATAGGTGGAAATAATGAGTGGAAAAATCTTGATCTGATTTTGCTGCTTTGCAGAATTATGGATAAGAAACTCAACAGGGCTGCAGGTACTTCCGAAAAACTTATTACTTATGTGAAGGACAGGCCCGGCCACGATCTTAGATATGCTATTGACTCTTCTAAGTTGCAGACCGAACTGGGATGGTCACCTATCCCTGAATTTGCTCAGGGTCTGGAGAAAACTGTCGATTGGTATCTGGCAAATACAAAATGGCTTGAGAGGATTATTTCAGGCGATTATAGCAAGTACTACGATAAGATGTACTCAGGGAGATAACACCCCCTCACGCTTCGCGTGGTCTGTGTTATTCTACTGTAACAGATTTAGCCAGATTCCTGGGCTGATCAACATTGCATCCTCTTAATACTGCAATATGGTATGAAAGTAATTGAAGGGGGATAACAGCCAGAAGTCCGGAAAAGATAGGAAGCGTTTCCGGAACTTCAAGAACATAATCAGCCATTTTACTTATTATCTCATCACCCTCCGTTACGATCGCTACTACTTTTCCCTTTCTTGCCTTAATTTCCTGAATGTTACTGACAATTTTATCATAGGTGTCATCTTTTGTTGCCACAACTACTACAGGCATGTTTTCATCAATAAGAGCAATAGGACCATGTTTCATTTCTGCAGCAGGATAACCCTCGGCATGGATATACGAAATTTCCTTAAGTTTCAGAGCTCCCTCCAATGCAACCGGGAACAGATAACCCCTTCCTAAGTAAAGAGCATTGTGAGTATTTTTGAATATTTTTGAAAGCTCAAGGGCCTGATCATTTACTTTTAGTGCTCTCTCAATTTTACCCGGAATTGCAACCAGTTCCTTTATCAATACCTTATAGTTCAGATCAGAGATAATTCCTTTTTTATGACCGATTTCAAATGCAATCATGGCCAGAACCAAAACCTGTGTTGTGAAGGCTTTTGTTGAGGCGACCCCTATTTCCGGTCCGGCATGTGTATAAACACCTGCATCCGTTTCACGGGGAATGCTACTCCCTACAACATTACAAATTCCTATAACTTTAGCACCTCTGCTTTTGGCCAGCTTAACCGCTGCCAGTGTGTCTGCCGTTTCACCACTCTGACTTATTGCAATTACAAAATCGCCTTTTTTTATAATCGGATTTCTATATCTGAATTCAGATGCATATTCCACCTCAACGGGAATCCGGGTATATTCTTCAAAAATATATTCTCCAACTAATCCGGCATGCCACGAAGTGCCGCAGGCTATAATAATTATTCTTTCAGCCTGGGTCATAGGTTCCATTACACTATGCAAACCCCCGAGCATAACACTTGAGTTATCAGGTAAAATCCTTCCCCTGAAGGTATCGTGTATGGCTCTGGGTTGTTCAAAAATCTCTTTCAGCATAAAGTGATCAAACCCTTCTTTATCAATTTCTCCGATTTTCAGGTCTATTTTCTTCACCTCAGGCTGGAACTTTTCTGTTTTGATTGATTTTAGAATGAGCTCATCTTTTTTTACTATAGCAAGATCGTCATCTTTCAGATAGATAACACGTTGTGTATATTGAACTATAGGTGTTGCATCGGAAGCAATAAAATTTTCACCTTCACCCACCCCGATAACGAGCGGGCTTCCTTTTTTGGCTGCAAATAATCTGTCCGGCTCTTTAGTGCAAATTATTACAAGACCGTATGCGCCTTCAACTCTGTTAAGTGCCAGGGTGATTGCCTGTTCGGCAGTAAGATCACCTTCGAGGTACATGTGTTCTATAAGATTTGCAAGAACTTCAGTATCAGTCTGGCTCGAAAATTTCACTCCCCTGCTCTCAAGGTGTTTTTTCAGTCGCGCATAATTCTCGATAATGCCGTTATGAACAACAACAAAATTGCCTTTATATGATACTTGCGGATGTGCATTAAGTTCATTGGGTTCACCATGTGTGGCCCACCTTGTATGGCCCATTCCTGTTGTTCCGTCGAAGCTGGTTTTATTAACCATATCTTCAAGGTCTTTTACCCGGCCCGCACATTTGAAAATTTTTGTTTCGCCATTCACAAGAGCCATCCCGGCCGAATCATATCCACGGTATTCGAGCCTTTTCAGACCACTAATGATGATTTCCCGGGCATGTTTTGTCCCAATATATCCAATGATACCACACATAATTAATCGTTTTAGTATGTAAACACAAAAGTATTACTTTGGTTCACAAAATCTAGAACTTAGTGTAGGTAAATACAAATTTAACAGGGGTTTTGCTTTTATTTGTGTAAAAGATAACGTTCCCGTGAGTCTCCATGCTACTCTGCGATTGCGCTGCATTACTCTCGAAAACCTCCACTTCAGGCTTCAATGCGTCGGTAGCATCATTCAGGTACAACTGTACGTAAGCCGGAATATTGAAATTATAGACTTTGTTTACTGAATCCAGTGTCCCGTCAAAGAAGGCATGATTCAAATCATTTGCTGACATCGAATAATCAGGAACTACATACTTTGTACCGTTACTTGCTTTATATCTCAGGTATAAATTAGCTGGCAATGATTTTGATATATATTTCGTATTGTTTTCACTATCGAATTTTACGGGAATGACTAGCTTGGCTCTGTTAACTGCAATTTTTCCAAAGGATGGGTCATTTTTTACTTTTTCAAGTCCGGGCAGTTCTATTTTTGTGTAAACTCCATTAAGAGACTGCAGGTATGACAGAGTATCTTTATAAGTTGTATTACGGTGAATCATTTTATCTCCTGTCGTCGCCGTTGTGAAATCATGTTTGAAAACATTAAATGAAGAATTTATATTCTTTGCATCCAGATTGAAAGCATATTCAACAATTGCGCCCGTATCATCATGTCCGTACAGAGTAAAATAATTATAATATTTTAGCTGATCATAAATAAGACTTAATGAAATCATTAATGGATCGGAACTTGGATCCATTTGGAAATATAATCCTTTGAAATATGCTCTGAAATCGGCTTTATTATTATTGTAAAACAGTTGCGTAGTGTCACGTATTAAATAATTCCCAAATTCTATCCCATTCGGCAGTTTGAGCGCTATGTCATTTATTGTATCAGCTCTCAATGCAGGAAGAGGAATATTAGCAACCTTAAAACCGGTAAGAGGGATAGGTGAAGATGAATAATACGCTGAATCAGTATAGATCTGATTACTTATCTCATATACGCTTATCGAATGTGTAGCGCCCGATGCTACTCCCTTTACAGATAGTATATGCAGGATCAATGACATGGAATCGACAGTAAATGGAACTGCATCCCATGAGGGATTGAGCCTTATCTGAGTAACAAAACCTGCATTCGTCGTCCCAAAATAGGGACTGTATTCCTGCCCGAGATAAGAAACATGGGGATTATCGGTCCTTACGGAATCATCATACCTCGTATAAGAAACCGGATGTAAAGTATCAATGCTACTAATTGATACAAAATCGCTATTTGGAAGCAGATCACCCCCCTGTTTTAATATTCCTTTTTCACATGAACCGGCAAGTACCATCACTAAAGTAATGAGAGAAAGGCGAAAAATGTATTTTATAGGTTTAAGAACAGAAATAATTCTGTGAGTATGTCGGAGCGTATTATAATATCTTATCATAAAAATCATTATAGGCATCAATATATTCCGATTCATCCTTAAATTCAAGAACCGGTTTGTTAACTGTAATCAGATATTTCTTCAGATCTTCGTTTATGTCTTCGCTCCCGATAATAATTCCATCAGAATATTTGATAGCTAGTTTAGACACATTAACAAAATCGGGTTTCTTAACCATTTTAAGATTTTCCCCATCTATTCCGTCAAATCGCAGTTTATCAGCGAATGTTGATCTAAACGGCGTTTTAAAATCATTATTGTAAATGGAATAGATTATTTTGTAGTTGTGAAAAAGCGGATCATCATTATAAATACTTCTCAGATAAACCGGGACCAGAGCTGACATCCATCCGTGACAATGAACAATATCAGGGGCCCATCGAAGTTTTTTAACAGTTTCAATTACACCACGGGCAAAAAAAAGTGCACGTTCATCATTATCCTCAAATTCCCTGCCTGATGCATCGCTGATTATATGTTTCCGCTGAAAATAGTCATCATTATCAATAAAGTAGACTTGCATCCTGGCAGACTGGATAGACGCAACTTTAATTATAAGAGGATGGTCAGTATCGTCAATTATCAGATTCATCCCTGAAAGCCGGATCACTTCATGAAGCTGATTCCTTCTTTCGTTGATACAACCATACCTCGGCATAAAAGTACGGATCTCTTTGCCTCTTTCCTGAATGCCCTGTGGAAGAAACCGTCCGATCTTCGACAACTTTGTCTCACCTAAGTAAGGAGTGATTTCCTGTGAAATGAATAATACCTTCCTGCTTTCCATTTTCCTGCCTGATATACCATTTCGATTTAAGGTGCAAAGATAGTAAAAAAATATAACATTATAAATATGACCTTATTCATCAGGAACCGAATATAAGACCAAATGAAGCTCCATTTTTAATAAGATGTTTATCTTCGTACTGAAAAATCACCTAATAACATGTGTCAGATAATAAATTTCATCTATAATGAAAGTCGTTAGTACTGTAAATGAACTGCAATATCTTCTGAAAGAATTAAATCTTTCCCCGGTTGGTTTTGTACCCACAATGGGAGCTCTTCACGAAGGACATATGTCGCTTGTCGTCAATGGAATACAGAGATGCCCGATAGTCGTTGTGAGTATTTTTGTAAATCCTACCCAGTTCAATGATAAAAATGATCTGAGAAATTATCCCAGCACTCCTGAAGCCGATCTCGGGCTTCTTCAGAAAATCATGAGAGAGAAAGATATTGTATTTATTCCCACGGTGCAAGAAATTTACCCTGAAGAAGATAAGAGAAAATTTCTTTTTGAGAATCTTGATAATGTAATGGAAGCACTTCACCGACCGGGACATTTTAACGGGGTTGCCCAGGTTGTAACCCGGTTATTTGATATTGTTAAGCCCGATATTGCTGTCTTCGGGATGAAAGATTTTCAGCAGCTTGCAATTGTTAAAGCCTTAGTAAAACAAACAGGCAATAAGGTGAAAATAATCACCAGTCCTATAATCAGGGAAAATGACGGATTGGCAATGAGCAGCCGTAACAGGCTTCTTGAGCCAGAGATACGAAAACATGTTCCGGTAATCTATAAAACTATTTCAGCGGCTGCTGAAATGATAAATGATAACGACATATCTAAAATAAAATCATTTGTTTCAGACCGTATAAACAAAGAACCTGGATTAAAACTTGAATATTTTGAGATTGTGGATGATATTGAACTCATTCCGCTACGAAAAAAATCTGAAATGAAGCGTGACAGACACTATGTTGGATGCATTGCAGTAACCGCAGGAAATATTCGCCTGATAGATAATATTGAAATTGGATTGGTCTGAACCAAAAGGTTAATTAACTTTGCAATTATTAAGATCAACACAATTTCAATAATGTTAGTAGAAGTAATCAAATCAAAGATTCATAAGGTTACAGTTACCGAAGCAAACCTGCAATACATTGGAAGTATTACAATTGATGAAGACCTTATGGATGCCGCGAACCTGATTGAAAATGAAAAAGTTCATGTTTTGAACCTTAATAACGGAGAGCGTCTGGTGACCTATATAATAAAAGGAGCCCGCGGTTCCGGAGATATTTGCATTAATGGAGCTGCGGCAAGAAAGGTCATTGTCGGCGATATTGTTATTATAATGTCATTCGGATTGCTCGATTTTCAGGAAGCTAAATCATTCAAACCTGTCATTGTTTTCCCCGATACCAAAACCAACAAACTGATCTGAAGTTGAGAAAAGGCCTGTTACAGACTCTTAAGTTTATTGCTTTCCTAGCTATCGGAATAGTCCTTCTTTGGCTGGCATTCAGGAATGTAAACTTTGCAAAACTCACAGATTTACTGAAAGAGGCAGATTATTCATGGTTGATTCTATCCGTTTTATTCGGGCTGTTTGCTCTTGTAAGCCGGGCCAGAAGATGGGTGTTGCTTGTTAATTCACTTGGATTCAAATCTTCAACAAGAAACGCTTTTTATGCTCTGATGACCGGTTATCTGGCTAATCTCGCCTTACCACGTATAGGAGAAATTACACGTTGCCTGGCACTGGGTAAAAAAGAAAAAATTCCTGTCGATCAGTTAATAGGTACGGTTGTGATTGAGAGAACGATCGATTTTTTCTCACTTCTGACAATAATGATGATCCTGATATTTACAAGCGGAGATCAGATAAACCAGTTTCTAAAAGAAAGTATTCTCATACCAGTACAGCAAAAAATATTCAGTATTTTTGGTAATACATGTATCCTTTGGGTGGTGCTCTTTCTGGTTGGGGTTACCTCCCTTTACCTGATTATCAGACACAAAAAAAGGCTTCGTAAAATCCGTTTTTTTTCAAAATTCTTCGACGTTGCGAAAGGAATAATCAGCGGCCTTAAAACCATAACTAAGCTCAAGAGAAAAGGAGAATTCATTTTACATACTGTTTTCATCTGGCTTAACTACGCTCTCATGACATGGGTAGTGGTCTTCTCCCTTGAAAGCACTTCACACCTGACTTTTGGAAATAGTATTTTTATATTAGTAATAGGTGGTCTGGCAATGTCAGCACCTGTTCCGAGTGGCCTTGGTGCATTTCATTATATAGTATCGCGCGGACTGCTTTTTGTTAACGGTATTCCTATTGAGGACGGCCTTGCCTATGCGTTGCTTTCTCATGAATCGCAATTGATTTTTATAGCTATCGTCGGAGCTATATCTTTCTTTATAATTTTCAGGAAAGAGAAAATAGCTTTTCCTCCTTTGGTTCAACCTCCCAACCCTGCCTGATTTATTTGACCATCTTCCCAATATTTTATCCGGCCTGGGCCCCCTGCCCCCCTAAAGGGGGGTTAATACTCTAATTATTTGAAGATTACTTTTTGTATAGTAAAAATGAACCCATTCTGCAGTACTGTTTGGCTCAGTATCCTTTATATTCTACTAACTGAAAACACTTTTCATACCAGCCATAGTTAGATTTTATTAAGTAAATTTAGGTAGTTTTATATCCATCTTTATATAATTGAAATATTAATAAATTAATAGCCGTTTTTACCCCCCTTTAGGGTGGAAGGGGGGCAAAGCACAATGGGGGTTAAAATTATGGCCAAGTCCAAAACAATATTTGTATGCCAGAACTGCGGAGTTGAATCTGCAAAGTGGATCGGACGATGTCCTTCATGTAAAGAATGGAATACCTATCATGAAGAAATAATTGCTCCTGCATCTTCGAGGGAATCGTCATTCATTATGAACCAGGAAAAAAGGAAGCCTGAACTCCTCGATAGTATCAAGGCTGATGAGTACGGCCGTCAAAAGACAGGCATATCGGAACTCGACCGTATCCTTGGCGGGGGCATTGTTGGTGGTTCGCTTATTCTTCTTGGGGGAGAACCAGGTGTAGGCAAATCAACCCTGGCTCTCCAACTGGCCCTGGCACTGAAAGGGAAAAATATACTGTATGTGTCAGGAGAAGAAAGTGAAGAACAAATAAGTCTCAGGGCACGAAGGATGAAAAACACAAATCCATTATGTTATATTCTCAGTGAAACTGATCTTGAAAGTATTCTCACGCATGCTGAAAATATAAAACCGGGATTAATAATAATTGACTCAATCCAGACTATAAACAATTCACTGTTGGAATCTTCTGCCGGTTCAGTAACACAGGTCAGAGAATGCGCTGCCCAGCTTCTGAAATACTCAAAGATTACAGGGATACCTGTTTTCCTGATCGGTCATATTACAAAGGATGGAACACTTGCAGGTCCAAAAGTTCTTGAGCACATAGTAGATGTGGTTCTCTACTTTGAAGGTGATAACAATTATGTCTACAGGATTCTCCGTTCAGTAAAAAACAGGTTCGGATCAACATCTGAGCTGGGTATTTTTGAAATGGTCGAAACCGGATTGAGAGAGGTTGATAATCCTTCTGAAATGTTTATCAATCAGCACGATGAAGCTCTGAGTGGAATCTCGATTGCTGCAACTGTCGATGGACTGAGGCCCTTTCTTATAGAGACCCAGGCTTTAGTCAGCAGCGCCGTTTATGGAACGCCGCAAAGAAGCTCAACCGGGTTTGATATAAGAAGACTTAATATGTTGCTTGCGGTTCTTGAAAAAAGAGCTGGTTTTAAATTAGGTGTTAAAGATGTATTCCTGAATATAGCAGGAGGCATCAAGGTAAATGATCCGGCGATAGATATGGCGATAATGAGTTCTGTGCTTTCGTCAAATCTTGATATACCGATAGGACGTGAAACCTGTTTTGCAGGAGAAGCTGGACTTTCGGGAGAAATAAGACCTGTCTCCCGGATTGAACAAAGAATAAGGGAAGCTTCAAAAATGGGTTTCAACAAAATATATATATCCAAATATCACAGGAATATCTCCCTCAAGGATCTTAGCATAGAAGTTATACAGGTAGGGAAGATAGAGAATCTGATAAGGGGGCTGTTTAGCTAGTATGTTTATGGGATTATAAGATTGCTTCGTCGCGTTGCTCCTCGCAATGACCCGTCGTTCTATAATGTTCCTGTCTTGATACCAAAACAAATTTAAATAGTTTGGTCCGTCATTGCGAGAAACGAAGTGACGAAGCAATCCCCCAATGACCCGTTGTTTTATAATGTACTGTCCTGATCCCAAAGTAAATTTAAATGGTTTGGTCCGTCATTGCAGGAACGAAGTGACGAAGCAATCCCCGTTGCACCTTTACGTCATTATACCTTTACGCCTTTTAGTATCTTGTTCTTCTCGAATTATCGCTCCGTGAACTATTCTTCTTAACCTTATTACAGTCGAGTTCCATGTTAAAATTCGACGGGACTTCAAATTCATCGGTTTGCATGCTGCTGAATTGTGGATCAGCATATACTTTTGTGAGAAAGTGGCCCATTATCGGAAGTGCCATATTTGCTCCCGATCCTTCTCCCAATGCTTCAAAATGAATAGCCTGATCTTCCCAACCGCTCCAGACTCCGCCCACAAGGTGAGGAGTTACAGCCATAAACCATCCGTTGGAATGATTCTGGGTAGTCCCGGTTTTTCCGCCAATCTGATTCATAAGATTAAAATCCCTTCTTAGCTTGTTCCCGGTTCCGTGAAGTACTACTCCCTGCAGAAGATTAATCATGAGATAAGCCTGGTTTTCACTTAACACCTCTTCTATTTTGGGAGTAAATTTCGATATCGTATTCCCATTTTTGTCCTCAATACGGGTGACATACATTGGCCTGGTATAAACACCTTTATTGGCAAATGTTCCATAAGCACCAACCATTTCTTCAAGTTTTATATCTGATGTACCAAGAAATATTGACGGTACCGGATCAATAAAACTTCTGACTCCCATCTTGTGCATAAGATCGGTTACTGCAGTTGGTTTAAACTGCTTCATTAACCATGCAGAAACATAATTTTCAGATTCAGCCAGTCCCCATGCCAGAGTAACCATTCTCCCATGGAAATTCTTTGGTCCGGTACTCCTTGGTGACCAGGCAACAGAATCACCGGGAATATCAAAATACTGCGGAATATCAGGAACCTCCAGACATGGTGAATATCCGTTTTGCATCGCAACAGTATAAAGAAAAGGTTTAATTGTACTTCCGATCTGTTTCCTCTGCTGTGTTACTGCATCATACTTAAAATACCTGAAATCGGGGCCTCCGACATAAGCTTTAACATATCCATTAACAGGTTCTTCGACCATAAATGCCGAGCGAATGAAATATTTAAAATATCTGATGGAATCAAGAGGCGTCATTATAGTATCCCTGTCTCCCTTCCATGAAAAGACTCTCATATTGACTTTTGTATTAAATGCCTGCATGATTGAGTCGTCGGAATAGCCTCTTGCCCTCATAATATAATATCTGTCACTCTGATGGAGAGACGCCATGATGAGATCATCAGTTTCCTTTTTGTTCAGATCATCAGAAAAGGGAGGGTTCTTGAATCCTTTTGCGCGATGGTTGAATTCCGGTTGAACCACTTTTGAAAGATGTTCAGCCAATGACTCTTCCGCATATTTTTGCATACGCGAATTAATAGTAGTATATATTTTCAGGCCGTCACGGTAAATATCATAATTTGTGCCATCAGGTTTTTTATTTTTGTTACACCAACCATAGAGTGGATCATTATTCCATTCCCATAATGCATCTTCATAAGAATCAGGATTAGCATATTTTGACCTGTCAGGTTCTGGCTTTCTCATCCTGGTTGTCAGATACTGCCTGAGATAGGTGGCCATACCAGTGTTATGATCTTCCAGCTTGAAGTCGACCACA
The DNA here is from genome assembly GCA_003141895.1 of Bacteroidales bacterium. Taxonomy (GTDB): domain Bacteria; phylum Bacteroidota; class Bacteroidia; order Bacteroidales; family VadinHA17; genus LD21. The sequence continues at coordinate 112,399 of PLNT01000011.1, forward strand.
ATCGGCAGTTTCATTACAGAATCTGCAACTGCGGAACTAATATATCCATAATGTGCCATCTGGGATATTACCACATTTCTCCTCTGCAGCATCATATTATAATTTCTTACAGGGTTATACTTTGTTGATGCTTTTAGCATTCCAACCAGGACAGCTGCCTGCTGTAGATTCAATGAATCGGGAGTAGTATTGAAATAAACCTTTGCTGCCGACCTTATTCCGATAGCATTATAGCTAAAGTCGAATTTATTGAGATACATAGTAATTATCTCTTCCTTGGTGTAACTCCTCTCCAGTTTTACAGCGGTTTGCCACTCCTTAAATTTGGAAACACCCAGCTTAATTTTTCTCATGAGATTGGAATTTCTTGCAGTATCTCTCGGATAAAGCTGCTTTGCAAGCTGTTGTGTGATAGTACTGCCGCCCCCTGTTCCCTGACCAAGAAGTATCGTTTTGACAACTGCCCGTCCAAGACCGCGTATATCAATACCCGAATGCCTGTAATACCTGCTATCTTCTGTCGATATGAGTGCAGCTGTAAGATATGGCGACAAATCTTTATATACGGTCCAGGTCCGGTTCTCAATGCTTATTTTACCTAGGAGTACTCCGTCTTCAGAGATAACCTGCGCGGCAAGATAATATTCCGGATTTTCGAGTTCATCGAAAGTTGGCATCCTGCCAAGCTTCTCTTTTGATATTAGTATAAATAATAAAATGACAAATACGAATGGAAAAGTGAACAAAGCCCAGAACCAGATAAGGTATTTTTTGTTGTTTGAATTGCCTTTCATTTACTCAGAGTGTTTGGTCCAAAAATAGTAAATAATAAAGAATCTTAACGGTTTATTTTGAAGTTTGGTACCTAATTGACTTACTTTGTCGTCTGATAAAAAGAATAAATATCTGCTGTAATGATCGAAAATCTTGTAATTGTTGAGTCGCCTGCAAAAGCGAAGACCATTGAGAAGTTCCTGGGAAAAGATTTCCGTGTAATGTCAAGTTTCGGACACATAAGGGACCTGGCTAAAAAGAATCTTGGTATTGATATTAAAAACAACTTCACTCCTGATTATGAGATTCCAAAGGAAAAAGCCAAAGTTGTAAGCGAATTACGCAAAGCGGCCTCGGATTCGAAGAATATCTGGATAGCCTCCGACGAGGACCGGGAAGGTGAAGCAATTGCATGGCACCTTGCCAGTGTTTTGAAACTTGATCTTCTAACTACAAAAAGAATTGTATTTCATGAAATAACAAAAGAAGCTATTTCAAATGCAATTGAAAATCCACGGAAGGTTGATATGAATCTTGTCAATTCTCAGCAGGCACGACGTATTCTCGACCGGCTTGTGGGATTTGAAATATCACCGGTACTCTGGAAGAAGGTACAGCCTTCGCTCTCTGCAGGAAGAGTTCAGTCAGTAGCCGTTCGTTTAATTGTTGAAAGAGAAAGAGAGATAATCTCCTTTGAGTCAGAATCTTCTTTCAGGGTAACCGCTGTTTTCAGAATTAGTAGCGAAGAGAATGCTATTCTCAGGGCAGAAGCTTCCAAAAGATTCCATGATGAAAAAGAAGCTCTTGCATTTCTTGAGCAGTGCAATATTTCAAAATATACTATTGGCAATATCAGTATTAAACCGGGCACCCGTTCACCGGCTCCGCCTTTTACAACTTCAACACTCCAGCAGGAAGCTTACAGAAAATTGGGTTTTTCTGTAGCCCAGACAATGGCTGTTGCACAAAAGCTCTATGAGGCCGGTAAGATAACCTATATGAGAACAGACTCCACAAATCTTTCAAACCTGGCCCTGGTCAAGGCACGTGAAATGATTACTTCGGAGTTCGGCGAAAATTACTCCAAGACCCGTCAGTTTAAAACTAAATCAAAAGGGGCCCAGGAGGCACACGAGGCCATTCGTCCTGCATATCTCGATAATCCAACAACAGCAGGCAGCCAGAATGAAAAAAGACTTTATGAACTTATCTGGAAGCGAACCGTCGCTTCACAGATGGCAGATGCCAGAATAGAAAAAACATCTATTTCAATAAATATGAATAATTCTCCGGTCACATTCCAGGCAAACGGAGAAGTTATTAAGTTTGACGGGTTCCTAAGGGTTTATTCCGAATCATCAGACCAGGAAAACACCGACGAAGACAGGTATGTTATCCCGCCAGTGACACAAGGAATGCCACTTTCATACGATAACATTACAGCAACTCAGAAATATACAACTCCTCCTCCAAGGTATACCGAGGCGAGCCTTGTCAAAAAACTTGAGGAACTGGGAATTGGCAGACCTTCCACCTATGCTCCAACTATTTCAACTATTCAGAATCGGGGTTATGTTTCCCGCGAAGACAGGCCAGGAGAAAAAAGGGAACTAAAAATTATTACACTTCTTGACGGTAAATTTGCAAATTCAACTAAAACCGAAGTTACAGGTAAAGAAAAATCTAAACTTTTTCCCCAGGATATAGGAATGATTGTTAATGATTTTCTTCTTGAGAATTTTTCTGAAATAGTCGATTATCATTTCACTGCAGAAGTCGAGGAGCAATTCGATGAGATCGCTCTTGGCAATCTTAAATGGACCGGTATGATAGAACAATTCTATTCCCCGTTTCATAAAACAGTTACAAATACTCTTGAGAAGAAAGAAAGAAAAACCGGGACAAGACTGCTAGGGAATCACCCTGAAACGGGTGAACCCATCACAGTCAGAATGGGGCGCTTTGGTCCGGTTGCGCAGATCGGTGATTCAGGAAATGAAGAAAAGCCAAGATTTGCAAGTCTCTCAAAGAACCAGCTGCTTGAAACGATCACACTTGAAGAAGCGCTCAACCTGTTCCGCCTTCCTCGTTCCCTCGGAGAGTATGATGGAGGTGAAATGGTGGTAGGAATCGGTAAATTCGGTCCTTATATAAGATTCAAAAGCAAATTTTTCTCCTTAAAAAAAGGGGTGGATGATCCCTATACTGTGACATATGACAGAGCCATTGAAATAATACTTGAAAAGACAGAAAGCGATAAAAAGAAAGTTCTGAAGGATTTTGGAGATATTATGCTCCTGAACGGCAGATATGGACCCTATCTTGTAAAAGACAAGCAGAATTACCGGTTACCCAAAGGTACCGATGTTGAAAAACTTACTAAAGAGGATTGCGAAAAAATTATTGGCAGCAGTGATAAACCAAAAAGAGCTTCTAAATAAACTATGGTAGACCTGAATGATTATTTTAATCCTGTAAGCATCGAAGGACCTGATTTCAAGTATTTGACAGGACAGGCGGGCTTTCCCCACAATATTTCTATACATACCGAGAACCATCCTCTTAAGGATATCAGTAAATTTAAAATTGCGCTGTTTGGTGTTCCGGAAGGAAGAAACTCTCCTAATGCAGGTTCATTGAAAGGTCCGGATATGATCAGGGAACAATTATACTGCCTTGCCAAAATCCCTGGCAAATCTAAAATAATCGATCTCGGCAATATGAAGCAGGGCAGCACATTTAACGATACCATTGCAGGATTAACGGATATTTTATCCATTTTAATAACAGAGAACCTGTTTCCTGTAATTATCGGAGGAACCAGTGCCCTTATCCCTGCTGTTGACAGAGCACTTTCTCAATTTATCAAAAGATATACTTTAATTGCTGTGGACCCGCGGATAGATTTCAGTAGCGAAAGGAAAGAACCTGATTCTTTCAATTATTTAAATGCTATCCTCAGCAATCACAAGAGTACCTTTTCACATTATATTAATATAGGTTATCAGACTTATCTTAATGATCAGCAAATAATAAACAGGTTTCTCAAACGACAGTCGGAGCTAATCAGGATCGGTGATGTCAGGCAGGCTATTTACCTTACAGAACCTCTTTTCAGGGATTCTGACGTGGCAATATTTGATATTTCCGCGGTCAGACAATCTGATGCCCCCGGAACTATCAGTACTTCCCCGAATGGTTTTTATGGAGAGGAGATCTGTCTTCTCGCCAGGTACGCGGGGATATCTGATAAACTGAAAGTATTTGGATTGTTTGATGTTAATCCGGAATATGATATCCGCAATCAGACTACCGGGTTGGCTGCCCAGATCCTCTGGTTCTTCCTTGAAGGTTTTTCTCAGAAGCAATACGAGACTCCCGTATTAAATATCAGTAATTCAGGACGATTCATTAAATATCATGTAAGGATCACCGATCTGGAAGATGATCTTATATTTGTAAAAAGTAACCTTACCGACAGATGGTGGATCGAACTTCCAGCTGAGAAAGATCAGAATCTCTATGTGGCATGTTCGCATGAAGATTACCTCAAGGCTAACCGCAACGAAGTCCCCGAAAGGTGGGTTCAGGCTGTGGAAAGACTGAAATAAGCAGATTGCTTCGTCGCAAGCTCCTCGCAATGACCTTCATATTTAGATGGCATTATTTAGTAAAACTTTTCGGAAACAAATTCCTAAACCTTTCGTTTAACTGTGGTAAACCTAAAACTTAAATAAATACCGGTAAATTTGTAAAGCAATCAGATTTTTATTTATTTTACTTGTTCAATCAATGGACATCGCATCTTTAAATAAAGAGATGAAAAAACTAATTACTGCATTTCTCTTTTTAGTATTGTTAGTACACCCGGTTTTTTCTCAGCAAGATCCTTTGTCGAGTCAATACATGTTCAACATTCTGACCTATAATCCCGGCGTGGCGGGAACCTCAGGAATGATCTGTGCCACAGCTCTTAATCGTCAGCAATGGGTAGGATTTAAAGGTGCTCCTTCAACTACCCTTTTCAATATCAGTGCTCCTGTTTCTCTCTTCGGCATAAAAAGCGGAGTTGGATTGGTTGTTGAAAGTGATAACATAGGTTTTGATAAAAATATAAACCTCACGGGAGCTTACTCTTACATAATGGATCTTGCATCAGGGAAACTTGGAATCGGATTAAATCTTGGAATGTTTAGTATGGCACTTTCTCCTGACTGGCAAATACCATCCGGCGATGCGCATACTCCGGTTTCAGGAGATCCGTTAATTCCTGAAAGCAAAGAGAGTCATGTCACTTTTGATGCCGGACTAGGTTTCTTCTACAAGACGGACAAATATTATGGTTCCCTTTCAGTTACTCATATAAATCAACCGAAACTAAACTTCAGCAAAGGCTCTCCATATATCAGCAGGCATTATTATCTAACAGGCGGATATACATTGCAATTACCTAATCCGTCGCTTGAATTAATGCCGTCTGCTTTTGTGTACAGCGATGGAAAGGCTTTCCAGTATGCAATAACTTCTTTGATCAGATACAATAAAAAAGTATGGGGGGGCGTTTCTTACAGAGCCGGCGATGCCTTTATCGGAATTGTAGGGCTACAGCTATTTAATGGAATCAGGCTTGGTTATTCGTATGATTTTACAATTTCCGATGTACGAACGAACAGCAGTGGCTCGTATGAATTTGTGGTTAATTATTGCTTCGACCTGAACCTGGGCAAAAGCCCGATGAAATATAAAAGTATCAGATTTTTATGATTATTAAAAAAAATTAACTTACTTGCAATACAAAATTCTATAGTATTATGAAAAAGGTAACCCTATCTGCTCTAATATTGATAGTCCTGTTAACTGGTTGTCACTCTTCAAATAACGGAGAATTAACTGGCGTTCAAGGGCGGAAAAAGTTCTTTGAGCCGGAACCCTTTGAAATGGCCTTTATTCCTGCCGGGAATTTTATGATGGGACCAAGTGATCAGGATGCCGTATGGGCAATGAACAGCATCTCCAAGTCCGTTACTGTTGATGCTTTCTGGATGGATCAGACCGAAATAACAAATAATAAATATCGTCAATTTGTATACTATGTACGTGATTCTATTCTAAGAACAAAATTAGGAAATGCCAGTATCACTGACAGACAGTATTTTATGGTAGATAAGGATGGTAATGCCATTGAACCAAACGTTATTAACTGGGAAGAAAAAATAGATCCTGAAGAAGAAACTACCAAAGCCACAATCGAAGAAATGTATTACCCTCCTGAAGAGAGATTCAACGGGAAAAAACAGGTCGATGTAAGAAAACTTAATTATTCATATTTCTGGGTTGATTTACAGCAGGCTGCAAAGTCGACTTACAAATATGACTATGCAAATAGTACGGGTAAATATGAAGGTAAGGTTACAAATAATGATGGTACCCGGACAGATGTTAAAGATCGTTCTTCGTTCATTAAACACAATATCATAAACGTATATCCTGACACTCTTTGCTGGATCCGTGATTTTACCTATTCATTCAACGACCCTCAGGCATCACTCTATTTCTGGCATCCTTCATTCGACGATTATCCTGTTGTCGGAGTATCCTGGGTCCAGGCTACTGCATTCAGTATCTGGAGAACAAACAATATGAATACCGCTCTGAGAAAAGACGGTGTTGCAGATGTTCATGAATACAGGCTTCCACTCGAAACCGAATGGGAATATGCCGCAAGAGGAGGTCTCGATCTTTCAATGTACCCATGGGGCGGGCCATACACACGTAATTATAAAGGATGCTTCCTTGCTAACTTCAAACCACTTCGTGGTAACTATATCGATGATGGAAACGTATATGCAGGTAAAGTTGGCTCATATGAACCAAATGAATATGGACTATATGATATGGCAGGAAACGTTGCTGAATGGACCTGCTGTGCATACTCACCTTCAGCCTACATATTCCAGCATGATCTTCAGCCAAACTATGAATATAATGCTACTCCGCAGGATCCGCCTATTATGAAAAGAAAGGTTATCCGTGGCGGATCATGGAAGGATATAGCCTATTTCCTGCAAACCAGTGCAAGAGATTATGAATATCAGGACTCTACTAAATCATATGTCGGTTTCCGTAATGTAAGATCTTATATTGGTGTAAATTAAATAATTAGAACTAACCCTAAATAATCTCGTAAAATGAGCCTAGCAGAATTAGTACAAAGCAGCGGGTGGAAAAACTTCATCGCCAAACTATATGGATTAGGTGCTTCCGTCGTTATTATTGGTGCACTGTTTAAAATACAGCACTGGCCATTGGCTGGAACCATGCTTACCATTGGTCTTCTGACAGAAGCCATTATCTTTTTCTTTTCAGCATTTGAACCGCTGCATGAAGAAGTAGACTGGTCTCTGGTTTATCCTGAACTTGCAGGTATTCCGGAAGATGAAACACCGGAACTTGCGTCTCATGGTGGAAAATACCATGGCGGAGGAGTATCAGGCGGTATCGGCGGAGGAGCAGGATCAGTAGCTCTCGCTAAATTTGATGAAATGCTTGAAAAAGCAGAAATCACTCCTGATCTGTTCCAAAAACTTGGAGTAGGAATGAAAAAACTCAGCGAAACAACTGCTAACATGAATTCAATGGGTGATGTTACTGCAGCTTCGTCTAAATATGTTAGTACGATTAACACTGCTAATGATTCACTCGGAAAACTTTCAGATTCCTACCAGTCAACCGCCAAATTAGTTAATGATTCAGGTTCTGTCTATAAAACAATGGCTGATCAATTATCAGTAATTGAAGTTGGCGGAAAATCATACCAGCAACAATTGGAATCGCTTAACAAAAATCTTTCCGCTCTGAATACAGTATATGAACTACAGCGTAAAGGTGCAGATGACCATCTGAAAGAATCTGATACACTTTACAAAGGAATACAAGGGTTAATGAAAGACCTTACAGAGTCAGCCGGTGATACTAAAAAGTACCGCGAACAGATAACAAAGCTCAACGATAATCTTTCGGCATTGAACAATGTCTATGGAAATATGCTGGCAGCTATGAACGTTAAATAACGTGGCTTTTTTTTCTAACTAAACCTACTAACCCAATGGCTCACGAAAAGCTATCTCCACGGCAAAAGATGATCGGTATGATGTACCTGGTACTTACCGCCATGCTTGCACTCAACGTATCAAAGGAGGCTGTGGAAGCATTCAAAAAAGTTGATAAGGGTCTTACTCAGACTATCGCAAACTACACCATTAAAAACGATGTCATTTATAAAGAATTCGACAGGGCCGCTGCAGAAAATGCTGCTAAGGCTGGAAAATATAAAACAGCCGCTTACCAGGTAAAAGAACGTGCTGATGAAGCATTTAACTTTATCCAGGGACTAAAGATCGAGATAATCAAGAAAGCTGAAAAAGACCCTGAAACTCCTGCAGTTAAAGGAAATGAAGTCATAATTGAAGAAGTAAAAAGGATTGATGACACCAATGTCCCATCTGAAATTCTTATCGGAGCAAACGAAAATGGAAAAGCTAATGACCTTAAAGCTCTGTTGAGCGAATATCGTCAGTTCCTTATTGGTCTTCTTGATGGTAAAAACCCGACTACTGAAGCAAACCTGAAATCCAGTCTTAATACTGATGACCAGAAAAATGCGGATGGTGAGAAAGAACGGTGGGAGAATTTTAACTTCCAGACATTACCACTTGTAGCAGTTATCTGTATTATGTCTGAAATGCAGTTGAATGTCAGAAATGCTGAAACAGAAGTACTTAATTACCTGTATTCTCAGATTGATGCATCATCTTTCAAATTCAATAAACTTAAAGCTATCGTTATTCCAACTTCAAATTACGTAACTTTAGGAAGTGATTATGAGGCAAAAGTTTTTATTTCAGCTACCGATACAACTCAGATACCTCAGATAAACGTTGGTGGCTCATTGCTTCCGCTTGATGAGACGGGAAAAGGGATATATAAAGTCCATGCTTCTTCACTGGGTACTAAAAAATGGGGAGGTATCATCGCCCTGAAAGCACCTGATGGAACAGTTAAAAACTACGACTTTGATGAGCAATATGTTGTTGGCGAACCAAATGTTATTGTGTCACCAACTGCTATGAATGTTATGTATATGGGTATTCCTAACCCTATCGACGTATCTGTACCTAGTGTAAGTCCTGATAAAATTCATATTAAAGTTGTAAATGGAACTTTTACTACAGAAAAAGTTAAAAACTCCAAACAGGAGTATTTTAAAGGAGCCTGGGCTGTTAAACCAAATGCTGTCGGACAGGATGTGCAGGTTATTGTTTCTGCAGATATAAATGGCAAACCTGTTCAATTTGCTCCTTATCCATTCAGGGTTAAATCTATACCTCCGCCTGTTGCAATTTTTGCAAATAAAAGCACCGGGAGCGTTCCAAGAGCTACTGCTGCTGCACAACAGGGAGTCTTTGCAATTTTACCCGATTTCGATTTTGATCTTCAGTACCTGGTTACAGGTTTCACAGTTCTCTATTCTGATAAAGGATCAGATTTTGAAGAAACAAGTACAAATAGTAATCTCACAACTAAACAGAAAGATCTTATCGGAAGGCTTACAAGAGGTAAAAATTTAATTATAAAAGATATTAAAGCGTTAGGACCTGATGGCAAAACAAAAGAACTTCAGCCAATAATTTTAAAGATTGATTAATATCAAAAATATATAACCGTCATGATTAGAAAAATCCTTTTTGGAATTATAGCCCTATCCCTTTCCGGTATAATAAATGCCCAGAGTTTCGGGGATATATACCAGAAATCTATAAAGGATGCAAAAAAGATAGAATACCCCTATCTGCGCGAAGCCGATGTTGTATGGGCAAAATACTATTATCGTATGGTAGATTTAAGGGAAAAAGTCAATCAGCCTTTATATTATCCAACTGAGGCTACATTCGACGGCAGGAAGAGTTTCATAAATATCCTGCTTGAGGAGATCAAAGCAGGCAGACTTACAGCTTATGATCCTCTTCGAACTACTGTTGCTACTACCTACAGCGATATAGAAGTCAAGATGGGAGCTATCACCAAAACCGAATCAATAACAATTAATGCCGCAGGTGGAACAAGAGATACTACAATAAAGCAGGATGCAAAACCTGAAGAGGTTAAACAACTTCTTTTATATGAAGAGTGGTATTTTGATAAGAAACTTTCTGCACTTGAAGTGAGAATAATCGCTATTGAACCTTATTACATGGCATTTGATGAACAGGCCGGAAGAGTATTGAAAAAGCCTCTATTCTGGATTAAATATGATGATGTTAGAGATGTACTGGCAAAACAGGAAGTTTATATGACTAATAATGATGCTCAGAGAATTTCATTTGATGATCTGTTTATGCAGCGAAGATTTAATGGTGTAATTTACGGAGAATCCAACGTATATAATGACAGGACGATCAACCAGTATGAAATAGGAAAAGCTACTCTCTTTGAAGCCGAACGTATTAAAACCGAGTTATTCGACTTTGAACACGACCTTTGGGAGTATTAAAATATATTCAGGTAATAAAGAGGCTGTCAGAATCTGGCAGCCTCTTTTTATTTGGGGATCCCTCGCTGACAAAGGGGAGGACGCGATTCTATAGATATTTTTCTTTAGTCGAGTTTTTTACATCCTCAAGGTACTGCTTTATATTCTGCTCTTCCTCCTTTTTAACAATCAGAAGAACATTATCCGAATCAACAACAATGTAATCCTTGAGACCCTGTATAACAGCTATTTTACCAGGTGCTATATTAAACAGGTTACCATGATTCCCATACGAAAACACATCTCCACTTATTACTGAATTCTTGTTTCTATCAACTGCAGAATGCTCGTATAGCGAACTCCATGTTCCAAGATCAGACCATCCTATATCGGTACCCATGACGTATACATTATCTGCCTTTTCCATGATTCCATAGTCAATTGAGATATTTCTGCATTCAGCGTAGGTTTTTCCGATAAAACTCTTTTCCTGTTTGGTCCCGAATAATTCACGGCCTTCGTCAAATACATTGTACATGTCTGGCATATGCTTCTCAATTGCATTAAGTATGGCCTTAATATTCCATATAAAAATTCCGGAGTTCCAGTAAAAATCGCCGCTTTCAAGAAAGACTTTTGCCAGATCAATGTCGGGCTTCTCAGTGAAAGTTTTAACCTTCAGCAGATTATTAAACCCTTTAACTGGCTTTTTCTGATCAGCCTGTATATAGCCATACCCGGTTTCTGGTCTGTCGGGTTTAATACCGAGCGTGATCAGAGCATCATTCTTTTCAGCAAAATCGTAACAGCGTTGAATAACCTCGCTGAATACTTCTTCTTTCACAATCAGATGATCGGCAGGTGTAACAGTAATTAAAGCGTCAGGGTTCTCTTTCAGAATTCTGAACGTCCCATAAGCCAGACATGGTGCAGTATTCCTGCGGAATGGTTCAATGAGAACACGTGAGGGATCAATTTTTAATTGTTCAATCACGAGATTCTTATGATCGGCATTTGTAACTACAAAAATATTTTCTTCAGGACAACTTTTTTTAAATCGCCTGTATGTCTGCTGAATCAATGTTTCTCCTATTCCCACAATATCAAGAAATTGTTTAGGTTTCTCACGGCGGCTCAGAGGCCAAAAACGGCTTCCAACTCCACCCGCCATTATAATAACATACCTATTATCCATAAGAAATATTTATTATAGCATTTAAAATGCAAATATATAATTTATTATGCAGACAGGATTCAAAAACCTTATTAACGAAATTACAGGAAATATTAGTAATTTTGATTCGCTAAATATTAAATAATGATCAAGTTCCTTACACAATTCGGGCGTTACTTCCTGCTCCTGAAAAAGGTATTTTCCAAACCCGAAAAACCATCCATTTACTATAAACAGACAGTCCGCGAGCTTATATTTCTGGGAGTAAATTCAATAGGGATTATCGCTATAATCTCTTTCTTTATGGGTGCGGTCATAACACTTCAGACTGCATATAATACGGAAAATCCGATTTATCCCAAGTATCTTATCGGCCTTGGCTGCCGCGATTCAATGATCCTTGAGTTTTCGTCCACTATTGCCGCTCTCATACTCGCGGGTAAAGTCGGTTCAAGTATCGCATCTGAAATTGGAACGATGAGAGTTACAGAGCAAATAGACGCCCTTGAGATCATGGGAGTCAATTCTGCCTCATTCCTTATACTCCCTAAAATGATTGCAACACTGCTCTTTAATCCTTTTCTTACTATAATTGCTATAATCGTCGGTATTTTCGGAGGGTGGATAGCAGGAACATTCTCAGGAGTTTTGACATCAGAGAATTTTATTTATGGAATTCAATACGAATTCATCCCCTATTATATTGTATACTCATTGATAAAAACGGTATTTTTTGCCTTTATAATAACCAGTGTCTCTTCTTTTCAGGGATATTTCGTAGAAGGTGGTTCACTTGAGGTCGGCAGGGCAAGCACAAAAGCCGTTGTCTACAGCAGTGTATTAATATTACTCTTCAATGTTATTTTGACTCAACTTCTCCTCTCATGATAAAAGTTGTAAACCTGTGTAAATCTTTCAATGGTAAGACTGTTCTGGATAACATTTCGGTGACATTTGAACCAGGTAAAACAAACCTTATTATTGGCAGAAGTGGGTCGGGCAAAACAGTACTTTTAAAATCAATAGTAGGCCTTCATGAAATCGATAGCGGAGAAGTCTGGTACGAGAACACACTATTTAACAAACTGGATTTTGCGGGAAAGAAAAAAATAAGATCAGAGATGGGCATGCTGTTTCAGGGAAGTGCTCTCTTTGATTCACTGACTGTTGAGCAGAATGTCAGATTTCCACTTGACATGTTTACAGACAACAGCTCGGAAGAGAAAATTGAACGAGTAAATTTTTGTCTCAACAGAGTCGACATTAAAAATTCTAACAATTTATTCCCCTCTGAACTATCTGGTGGAATGAAGAAAAGAGTGGCAATTGCACGTGCAATCTCCCTGAATCCGAAATATTTGTTTTGCGATGAACCAAATTCCGGACTCGATCCTATAACCGCTATTCTTATTGATGCACTGATCAAGGAGCTTACTGTAGAATATTCAATGACTACTATTGTAAATACTCACGATATGAATTCCGTTATGGAAATCGGAGAAAAAATAGTATTTATAAGTGAGGGGGTTAAATGCTGGGAAGGTAATAAAAATGATATACTCAATTCTGATTGCAATACCCTTAATGATTTTGTTTTTGCAAATTCACTTGCAAAAAAGCTCAGGGCGACTAAATAATTACACAGATTTATCTTTTTTAATCTCCTCGTAATCAATGTACTCGCCTATTTTTTTTGAAACTTTTTTAGAGGGTACTTTATCTTTCCCCCCCTGCTGGCGTATATCTGCCGAAGGCTGATCTTCTTTGCCAAACCTTACAAAAGATCTGACAATCAGATACCCGATAATGCATATTAAAAAATATCGAATCAGAATCATACTGATATTTCTTTGTGAAATTTCGAAGTCACACTTTTAGTAACAAATTCAGCCTTTTTTTGTTATGGTTACCCCCTTTCATTTTCCCCCAAGGGGGAAAAGTTTAGCTACACCTTCCCCCTTGGGGGAAGTCCCGATGGCTATCGGGAGGGAAGGGGGTCTTAGACTGTAAAAAATCTATATCATTAAAACTAATGTAACTATAATTTTGAAGAATTTCAGGAGCATGGTTGTCTATTCAACTAAAATCATTGGTTTGTCTTTTTTCTCTTTTAGCTTATTCCCAAATACAAGATTCATCCCTAGTCGCATATTAAAAGTATTCCAGTTTGCAGGCAGTACAACAGTACTGTTTTTGTTTTTTAACTTATCCCACATTACCGGAATCCTGTCACTCACAAAATAAAACTGAGCGACTCCTGCACGGAAAGCCAGAGCTGCTCCAAGATTGTCATACTGGTGATTCGCAGCTGTATATCCGATACTGGCAGACAATGCATTGCTCAGATTTATATTCGCCGATAGTGTAATTGCTTCACGTAACTGCTTTGATATTATCCTGCTGTATGACAAAAAACCTAAGGAGAACTTGCTTGTAATATTGTAACTTCCGCCTAATGAAATACCAAATGGCAGAAATGTTGTAAAGGCTGTCTTTGATTTGGTAAGAACGAATGCATTTTTAAGTGAATCGATCATATTCTGACTTATCTCATCAATAGTTTTAGTTCCATTGAAGAAATCGACCAAATCCAGACCATCAAAAGTAAACTGATTATCTGTACTTAACCTTGTAACATCTTTTTTCCACCTTATAAATCCCAGGTCAGTGATAGCGGCCGAAAGAACTATCTTGTCAGTAAGGTCATATGTTGCACCAATGTCAAGACCAAGTCCATTGTTCCCCTTCCCTGAAATAAAATCGCGTACTCCGCTAGATGTTTTAAAACGACTGTCATCAAAAACAACACTATCTATATTGTGTTTTGAATCCATATAAACATTTACCGGACCGCTTACATTAATATCGAGGTTAGCGTCTAAGACATGTGAATAATCATTATTTACAATGATCCCTAAGGATGTGTTATTTATTGAAGCCGATGCTATTCCGAATAGTAATTTCCCTTTTATTCCGACTCTGAGCCTGTCAGTAATATTTCGTGAATAGCCCAGTCCGAATTCACGATAATATTTCATATCGGTCCGTAATGAAGAAAGATCGATCTTGCTTCCTGCAAATACTTCATTACCTTTAAGTGCCAGTTTAAAAAGATCTCCGGGCAAAACAATATTCCCATCGAATCTGTCATTTATATCAAGAAACACATAACCATCTTTACCAACTGAAAAACCGATTCCCAGGAGCTGAATGGTTAATTCAGATTCCATGAAATTCCTGTTCTTTATTTTAGCCAGAAATTTATCAACGTTATAATTGGGATTAAGAAAGGATATTATGGAGTCTTTTGGCTGGCCCTTTATGAAAACATCTGAGAAGTTTACAAAATTATTATTAGTATTAAGATCGATGCCCGATAATACAGGTAAGCCAATATAAACTGAATTAGATGGCCTCAGAGCAGGATTCATCAGATGATTCTGTGGAAGATTCATATAGTACATTAACTGGCTGTTCTGAGCCGATGCACCGGTAATATTTATTACCAGGATTAATGTGAGTATATATTTTATTTTCCCGATCATATACTAATTTAAAATTTTTTAATTCAGTTTTATATCTGGCTTCACTACCAGGGCTGCACTGAAATCAAAAGTGTAATCCGAGTAAATCTTAACACTCTGAGATCCATTTCCTGTAGTATTGAGAGTTAACCAGAAAATGATCTTGTCTGCTTTGGAAACTGAACCAAAGAAATCTTTAGTAAACTCTATAGTCGTAGTTGAATTTGTTGTCCCAGTTACTTTCCCATTATTGTCAACAGGTGCTGGTTTCAAAATAGCGCCCGAATTCACCGTGTCTCTTATAAGTCCTGTAGATGAATCTAAAAGGCTCATTTTGAGTGATGCTCCGACAGGAAACCCATTCTCAGCAGTTATAATAAACTGGAGTGATTGAAAATCCTCCGGTTTAATGGGATTATTACTATTTGCATCTTCTTTCAGGAAATTATCCACTGTATCGCTCAGCTGAAGATTAGTCATAGTCAACTCCATTGGTATTTCAATATCGAGAGATCCGATGAGACGGAAAGGTGCGGTAGCATATTCAGCCTGATTGTTTTTTGCTGAGAAAGAAACTGTAGCAGTACCTGAGTAATTGACAATCTCAGGAGGAAGAGAAAGAAGCTGTGGCAAATTGGAGTTTGTTTTATCAATTATAAATGATGATGAGATCTCTTGTTGTGATGGAAGGTTAGGTTTTTCTATTAAAAATGGCGCAAGATTCAGATTGGCACTCTCATTCTTTCCTTTGCCGACAAAATTAAAATCCAATTTGACCGAATCAGGAAAAGAGTTTGTATAGCTAAATTTGATGCTGGGATTCAATATCTTGAAATTTCCGTTAATGTGACTTGTAATGTCACCTAAATTAAGGTCTATTTTACCTGGTGGTATTACTGCCGTTTCCTGAATGACAATTCCCTTCACAAAATCTGACAATTTTAAATCTATCACAGAGTTTTTGGTAAAAACAAGTAAAAGAAGTTTATTCTGGTCGAATAAAATTGTATCATTGGGTTTAACAATGTCTTTCAACGAAAAACTTCCTTTCACAGCAGAAATAGCCATATCAGGAGAAAGATGAGTTTGCTTTGATAGCATACTCATGTTGTAAGTATCTTTTATACAACCTGTAATTGAAAGAAGCATGATCATTAAGAAAAACAGGAAAGCTCTCTTTGTCATAATCATTCTCATTTAACTTCGGTGTCTAATTTATAATTATACAGGAATCTGTCAGTGCCTCCCACAATAAGATGCCAGCCGCTTTTATCAGACAGTTTCCCGATAGAAAACATTGATGCACCTCTTAAAGGAAATCCTGTCATGGTTTTGCCATTCTTACTGATTAAATAAATCAGGTTCTTCGTCACATCGAAAACTCCTATTTTTCTATCTGTAGATGAAAAGATAAAACTTATAGGTCCGCCCAGGTTGTCAGAACCAAATTCTCTTTTAAAAATTTCCTCTCTGTTAATATTATAAAGATACAATATCCCCTGATCAATAAAAATATATTCGTTTAGGCCATCTCCATCTATGTCTAAAATATCGAATGAATGGTTGCTTGAAAATTTCTTAATCGCGAATTTTGTGACACTTCCATCGAAATGGATATATTGAATAGTTCCATCGGGAGAAGTGCATACCACGGATGGATCTGAAGAACTGGTCAGTCGCATTGCAGAACCAACAGCTTTAATGACAGGTTCTTTAAGGTTTATTCTTTTATTCCCTGCCCTGTCGAGAAAATAGATGCTGTTTTCATCAGCTGCCACAATGTAATCTTTCCCTGAAACTCTGAAATAATTAATTTCTGTTTTTACAATGCCGGTTGTTTTGAAAGGGGTCCAGCCTTTTACAGCATTCCCCATTTTATCATAGGAATAGATTTGCCTGTCTTCGCCCGCTACAAACAACCTGTAATTAAGATTATTATCATAATCATATATAACCATAGGGTTTGAAGCCGGAGACCTTAATCTGACCGGATATCTTTCAACATAATTACCATTTCTGTCAACCAGATGAATATATCCCTTACCTGAAAACAATAACTGATACTTCCCGTTCCGGTAATAATCTATCATATAAATGTTACTAATGATTCTCTCATTGAGTGGCACTTTCCATAACACTCGTCCTGCAGCATTTATCAGATAGATATTATTCTTCATATCCTGGATGAAAATCTCCTTTGCTCCTGTAGTATGATTAGTGAAAAAGAATGGTTTTATACTGGCTATGGTATCTAACAGGGTTTCCCATTCCGTGGTGGATTCCTCCCTGGCTTGTTCCTTATACTTTATTGAGAGACTATTATACAGCATCCCGTTGCTTGATGCAAATTTATATCCGGCTGCCTGAATTTTGTTAAGGGAGCTTTTATTCGACCTTAATGCATTAATGATGTCTCCATTCAGAAATCCTTCCAGGTAATCCGTAATACGCGAGGGAATACAAAAGAAATAATATCCGGCACGGCTGGGGAGAGTATTTTCAAAATCCCGGTATGTAAGGTCATTTGCAAGAGTTTTATTTAGAAGATTATCGTATAATAACCTTGAAACGGTCGGATATGAGTTTCCTGCAATCAGAAACTTATCATAAAATGTAAAGTAAGTTTCATTGAATCCGGGTGCGAATCCTGGAAGAAAAACTCTTATTAAACCCTTAAAAGATGTTTTATATACAGGAATCCTTACCTGTTCATCGGGCTGAAAATAAAGAATTTCTTTTTTGGCACCCGGCTGGTCCAGAAAAAGCTGTTCAGCCTCGACACGGTTTGATAGTTCGTAAATGATCATGGTATTGTCTTCGACAGGACTCCCCTTGATATTGATTATTGCTCTGGTTATCTCTTCACCAATAAAAGGTTTGATTTTTAAGGCGAGGTCATAAGCCTCCTGCGACATAGAAGTATCCGAAACTGAATGAAGATTAAGCGATGGAGGGATAAGCGTTTCAAAAAGCACTGTCGCCGACGGGAGAATTTTATAAGTATGAAAATCGCGTGAAGGCAGAGATTTGTATTTGTACAGTAATTCTGAGGAATCGGTACTCTCCGTATAACCGCTGAGAACAAGCCCGTCTTCACTTATATATATATCTCCTCCAGCAGTCCCGGCGAGCTTAGCGATCTTTTCAACCAATTCTTTACTCTGCTTATTTAAAATAGGTTTGAGAACGTCAGGCAGATTAGGGAACGAAATAAATATTTTGTCAACATTTTTCCCCGACGCCAGCAGCACGTGAGAAAACCCTGGTAATTTTCTGATATCAGTCTCTTTATTGATCTGAGTAGAAGCATTTTCAACCAATTCCTTTGAGCTGCTGCTTATCAACAAACCCGAAACAAGCGAAACATACGCAGTGTCCTTCAGATTTGCTGCATGAAAAGGTATAGCAATAACCGGATTGCCGTTTATCCTGATTTGTGTCAGATCATTAATTCCCAGTGAGTTAAACATCTCTTTAACATGCCTTAATTTTACATCCCCCGATACTGGCATGGAGATGACCGGAAATATTATTCCGTTCCTGTCGGTGTGAAATGATATGATCGTGGCTCCGTCAATAAACAATTCTTTAAAATTCTGTTTATTCAACAGATCAGCGAGATATTTCAGATCGTGGTTTATTGTGCCAAGCTCATTTATTTTGCCGGCTTCGCCAAATAAACCTCTTCCTGTTGTCAGGGAATTGAGTAGGCTTTTTATATCAAGTGTCTCTATTACTATGCATGCATCGGGAGTTACTGTTTTGTAAGGATCCGTAGTCAGATTCTTACTGTCCTTCCACAGGAAATACCCCATTATCGCAAGAGCTGATATCAGGACTATTATCGAAATAATTGCAATCCTTTTTCCCACTAAAAAGTATATAATGTACTACTCAAATTTAGCAAATAAATGTATATGGCTGTTTTGGATCAGCAATTAACAGAATCCGGTAAAATTCCTTTGTAATCTGGTTCACTTGGCACGCAATTTGAGCTATATTTATTACACAGACAATCTCAATCATATCCCTGAGAGTTCAGGGCAGCCAGGTGAAAAGCCTGGCTTTCTTTTTTCAATCAGAATGGCCGGTATCCGATTATCTCTCTCACCTCCCTCACCGTTTTTGAAGCACTTGCCCTGGCCTTTTCCGCGCCATCTGAAACAACCTTTGCCAGATATTTATTATCAGATAAAATGTCTGTGATCCTCAGCCGGATAGGTTCGGTAAATTTTATGATATCTTCTGCAAGCTGCTTTTTCATATCACCATAGCGAATGTCGCATGAAACATATTTATCAGCGAAGTATTTAACTGTTGTTTGATCCGAAACAACATTCATGATAGTAAAAAGATTCTTCACAGGTTCTGAGATTTCCTGACCAGGAGTTGTGGGACCGGTATCCGTAACCGCGCGCATTACTTTTTTCTTTATTTCCTGTGGTGTATCAGAAAGGAATACGCCGTTTCCTTCACTTTTTCCCATCTTCCCCGATCCATCGAGACCAGGTATTTTCACAAGCTGTTGACCAAAGTTATATGCATCAGGTTCGGGAAAATAGTTAACTTCATACATTTGGTTAAATCTTCTGGCAAATCTTCTGGTCATTTCAAGATGCTGCTCCTGGTCTTTCCCAACCGGTACCTTATTTGCTTTATGAATTATGATATCTGCCGCCATGAGCACTGGATAAGTCAGCAAAGCAGCATTAATATTGTCAGGTTGTTTTCTGATCTTTTCCTTGAAAGAGGCCGTTCTTTCCAGTTCCCCTACATAAGCATTCATATTGAGCAAAAGGTAAAGTTCTGAAACCTCCGGAACATCACTCTGTATAAAAACCGTTGCCTTCTCCGGATCGATGCCACATGCGAGATATTCCGCCAGTACCTGCTTGATATTACCATGAAGGTCGTCAGGCTTTGGATGGGTCGTAAGTGCGTGATAATCTGCAATAAAAAAATAACAATTATTTTCCGTTTGCATTTTAAGAAAGTTCTTTATTGCACCGAAATAATTGCCAAGATGCAGATTTCCAGTTGACCTGATGCCACTTACGACTATGTCCATTATTGTATTTTAATAAGAATTCAGCGCAAATCTAGTAAAAAAGGCTCAAAGTCGCAATTTCGACCCCCCAACCCCCCTAAAGGGGGGCTAATTCAGTAATATTAAAAAACAAGAATAAAAACAAGATTTACCCCCCTTCAGGGGGGAAGGGGGGCAAACTCTATAAAAAATTGTACCTTTGCAGACTAAAATAAAACTGGCCATGGAATCGACTAGACAGAAAAAAGTATCACGATTAATTCAGAAAGAACTGGCCGATATCTTTCTGAAAAGGGGAAATGAATTTGCACACGGGAAACTGGTTTCAATCACCAGAGTTCGGGTCAGCCCAGACCTGTCATTTGCAAAAGTTTATATAAGTATTTTCCCTGCGACTAACCAGGACGATATCCTGAAGTCAATAGAAGAACACAGCTCAAAGATCAGATTTGATCTTGGCCGTAAAGTCAGGACCCAATTACGGATAGTTCCTGATATAGCCTTCCATATAGATGACAGCCTTGATTATATCGACAAAATTGACAAATTGCTGAAATCCTGATATGTATGCAGTACGAACCAATTAAGAGGACACTCGGCAGGTTTTTTGCACGATCGCCGGTATTGAGAAAAACTCTATATTTTCTTCTTGATATCCTCCTTTTAAGGACATGGCATGTTAAAAAGGCCTTACGAAAAATAGCCGCTCAATTTCCGGGTGAGGCTCTGATACTCGATGCCGGTTCGGGATTTGGACAAAATACCTGGCGTATGAGCCGTATGAACAGCCGTTGGAATATTAAGGCGTATGATATAAATAAGGAACAGGTTGACGATTGCAACATTTTCTGCGGGAAGACAGGGTTATCTAAAAGAGTTTCTTTTTACACCTGTAATCTGACTGCCCTGAATGATATAAATTGTTTTGATATCATTCTCTCAGTCGATGTCATGGAACATATTGAAGAAGATGTACTTGTTTTCCAGAATTTCTATAAATCGTTGAAAAACAATGGCATACTTCTGATATCCACGCCTTCTGATAAAGGGGGATCCGATGTTCATAACGATCATGAACATTCTTTCATAGACGAACATGTGAGAGACGGATATAGTATCAAAAATATATCCGACAAGCTTTTCCTGGCAGGTTTCAAATCTATCGAAGCAGGATATACATATGGGAAACCTGGAAATATATCCTGGAGGTTATCTATGAAATACCCAGTTAAGATGCTGAACATCTCTTATTTCTTTTTCCTGATCCTTCCATTTTATTACCTGGTATTTTTCCCTGTTTCTTTAGTCCTTAACCTTTGTGATCTCAGTATTTCACATAAAACCGGTACCGGATTACTGGTAACCGCAAGAAAGCTGGAAAAGTGAAGCTATCGTATTACATAGCAAAAAGATACCTTTTCGCAAAAAAATCGCGAAATGCGATTAATATTATTTCAGCCGTTTCTGTTGCCGGAGTTGCCGTTGGTACGATGGCACTGATAATTATTCTTTCAGTATTTAACGGTCTGGAAACAATGGTAAGCGGTATCTTCAATACCTTTGATCCGGATATAAAGATATCAGCTTCTGAAGGTAAAACATTCATCCCTGATACATCACGGCTGAAACTTTTGGCAAAAGTCGATGGATTATGCTGTTACTCTCTTACCATTGAAGATAATGCCTTGTTGAAATATGGTTCCCGTGAATACATTGCTACGATTAAAGGGATCGATGATAACTACACAATGGTATCCTCCATAGATAGCTCAATGTGGGAGGGAGAATTTAAGCTTAAAAATAATAATGGCCGTCCTTATGCTGTTCCCGGAATAGGAGTTGCTCAATATCTTGGAATTAGAGTCAATTTTATCACACCTCTTGAAATAATATTCCCCAGAAAGACAGGAAGTACAAGCCTGAGCGCCGAAAACTCATTGAATCGTAAATTTATTTTCCCCTCGGGCATTTTTGAAGTTGAAAAAGACTACGATTCAAAATATGTTTATATACCTCTCGATTTTGCCCGGGAACTTACCGAGACTGAAAAGGCTGTCTCAACAATTGAAATCAAGTTTCAGAAAAATGCTGATCCTGATGCTGTACAAAAGGCAATAAAGAAAATTTATGGTAAGGGTTATTCAGTCCAGAACCGGAATGAACAACAGGCTATTTTTTATAAGGTAATGCGGTCCGAAAGGCTTGCTATTTTCTTTATTCTCACGCTGATACTTATCATTGCTTCATTTAATATAATTGGCTCTCTTACAATGCTCATTATAGAGAAGGAACGTGATATTGAAATACTCAAGAGCCTCGGAGCAGATAACAATCTAATCCGCAATATTTTTATATTTGAAGGATGGCTCATTTCGATTATAGGAGCCCTGGCTGGAGTTATTCTGGGATTTGTTGTGTGTTGGTTACAGCAAACTTACGGACTTGTAAAGCTTCAAAGTCAGTCTCTTATTATGAATTCATACCCGGTTGTATTAAAGTTGATAGATTTTATTATTGTACCGGGAACTGTTCTGTTAATTGGATACTGGGCAGCCTGGTATCCGGTAAGGTTTCTGACAAAGAAATATCTGAATAAAGATACATAGCATGCATCCAGGGATATATTAAAATACACTTTAAAAATCTCTTAATGAAGAGAATCTTTAATAATTCAACATCGGGAATTGCTTTTGCGGGGCTATTTCTTATTTCATTATTAATTGGGTCATGCAACACCCAAAAAATTAAAATTGATAAGAAAAATCTGATCCCGGAAAAAGAACTTGTTCCATTACTTGTCGATATCTATATGGCAGATGGTCTTCTGTCCAATGCGAAGATCAACGTGCGGTTTTCTTCGCTTGACTCGATTGCGACTTACTACCAGGTAATTGAAAAACATGGTTTTACAAAAGAGATGATGGACAAAACAATGCAATATTATTTTGTTAAGGATGCCAAGAAACTAAACAAAATATATGATCAGGTACTCGGGATCTTAAGTGAAATGGAGGTTCGGGTTCAGAAGGATTATCGTTCAGAACAAATACATATTTCGAACCTTTGGCCCGGGAAGGATTTTTATGCCATGCCTTCAATAACCGGAAATGATTCCGCTAAGTTTGATCTTCCTGCAGCCAAGCCAGGAACCTATACCCTATCCTTTACTTCCATTTTATACCCTGATGATCAAACCGTAAATCCGCGAGCAAGTATATATTTGGTTGCACGTGATAGTTTAGAAACCGGAAAAAGGGAATATTTTAAATCGGTTGAGTACCTGAAAGATGGCAGGCCTCACACGTATAATATGGTAATGAGTGTCCCACATGATAAGACTCGTTTAAGAGGGTACCTTTTTGATTTTCATAATCTTAATGGAATGAGGAGTCATTTTAAGATAGAAAATATCGTGCTTACGTTAAGTCAGGTTGCATTATGAAACGTTTCTCGGCTCAGTACATTATTACCAACTCAGGGCCGCTCCTTAAAAGATCTGTAGTAACTACTGAAGACGATGGAACAATAATCAGCATTGAAAATAAGCAAGGGGAACTGAGCGAAGAGCATTCAACTGAGTTTTATAATGGCATAATAATCCCCGGATTCGTCAATTGTCATTGTCATCTCGAACTTTCACACATGAAAGACTCTATTCCAAAAGGTTCGGGTCTTGGCAGGTTCATCGAACATATCAGAAATTCAGGAGACGACAAAAAAAGATTTTCTACTTCCGCAGCTTCTGCTGATAATCATATGTTTAAAGAAGGTATAGTTTTATGTGCAGATATCTGTAATACATCAGATACATTTAAACTAAAGAAAGAAAGCAGCATCTCCTATGTTAACCTTCTTGAAGTTTTTGGCCTGGATCCCGATAAAGCCGGAAGTCGGATGGATGAAGTAAGCACTCTTGCTGAAACGGCTAAATTAATGGAACTTACGTTTTCATTTGTGCCCCATTCGGCATATTCCATGTCGCTGACATTGCTCAGACTTCTTAAAAGTAAAAGTTCCATGAACAAGGTGACATCTATCCATTTTATGGAAACAGAGGGAGAAGAAATTTTTCTTAAGCAAAATAGAGGTCCCCTGATGTCGTCATATAAAAGATCAGGTTTAGTTCCATCAAGACTGGAGACAGCTAAAAATCATGTAGATGTGATTTTGGAAGAAATAACCAGATCAGGAAATCTCATTCTTGTCCATAATACTTTTACCGATAAAAATACGATCAGAGCAGTCCGGCAGAGAAAGAACCTGTTCTGGTGTATCTGCACCAACTCAAATATTTACATTGAAAATAAAATCCCTCCATTAAATCTGCTTATTGATGAAGACGTCGAAATTGTGATTGGGACTGATAGCTTAGCCTCCAATACAAGTCTGAGTATACTTGAAGAACTCAAGACAATTCAGTTTAATTTTCCTCTGATCCCTATTGAGGATCTTATTTTGTGGGCTACGATGAATGGGGCTAAAGCTCTTGGTGAAGACAACCGTTTTGGATCAATTGAACCCGGTAAAAAACCTGGACTGCTGGTCTTACAGAATGTTGATCTGCAAAACATGAAGTTGCTGCCAGAGAGCTATGTGACAAGACTGATCTAAGAACCAAAAATATGTCTACATTTCTTTTTGATGAAATAATATTCGGTCCGGTTAAAAGCCGCAGGTTAGGTGTT
Source organism: Bacteroidales bacterium (assembly GCA_003141895.1). Lineage (GTDB taxonomy): Bacteria > Bacteroidota > Bacteroidia > Bacteroidales > VadinHA17 > LD21. Next base: position 137,132 of record PLNT01000011.1, read on the forward strand.
TCTCTGGGAATAAATTTATTGCCAACCAGGAAAAAGATCTGCAATTTCAATTGCATTTATTGTGAATGCGGCTGGACACAGAACATTAATAAGGCTTTAAGCCGTCTGCCTGACCGGAAGGAGGTATTTAACGCCCTTGATCTTAAACTTTCAGAATTAAAAAAGGAAGGTCAGGATCCTGATGTTATTACATATGCAGGTAATGGTGAACCAACGCTGCATCCTGAATTTCCCGGAATAATAGATGACAGTATATTTTTAAGAGACAAGTACTTTCAAAAAACGAAAATTGCGGTATTATCAAACTCAACAACAATTTCTGATCCGTTAATCAAAGAAGCTCTTTTAAAAGTTGATATGAATATCCTTAAACTTGACTCCGCCTTTGACTCCACAATAAAAAAACATAATCAGCCTCGCCTGAAAATTAAAGCTGAAGATATAATAGATAATCTTATCAGTTTCAATGGAAAAGTTATAGTTCAGACAATGTTTCTTCGAGGTACTTACAATGGGAAAAAGATTGATAACACCACTCCGGAAGAAATAAATGCCTGGCTTAACGCGATTGGCAGAATAAAACCTTCTGAAGTTATGATCTATACAATTTCGAGGGATATCCCTCAAGGTGCGAGTCTGAGAAAGGTATCTGTCCCTGAGTTAAATGAAATAGCTGAAAAGGTAGAATCAATGGGAATCAGAACGCAAGTTTCAGGCTAAACTTGAATAAAAACTATAATATACTTATCTGCCCGCTTGAATGGGGATTAGGTCATGCCGCCCGGATGATACCTATTGCAAGAAAGCTCAGGGAGATGAATTATAACGTGATAATTGCTTCCGGAGATGACCATTTAGCTCTGTTCCGGAATGAATTGACCGGATTATCATACATTAATTTCAAGGGATTCAACCCCGGCTATTCGAGACACCTGCCGCAATATCTTTATCTTCTGTTTAAAATTCCCGGACTCATCTATCACATAATTACGGAACATAGCAGATTAAAAAGGATTATTGCTGAATACCAAATTGATCTGGTGATCAGTGATAACCGCTTTGGATTATGGAACAAGAATATTACATCGGTGTATGTAACACATATGCCGTTGATCCCATTGCCAAAGCCTCTGAAATTTCTGGAACCGGTTGGAGTGTATTTACATAGAAAAATTATAGAAAAATATACCTTTTGCCTTATCCCTGACATGCCCGGCGACATAAATCTGACTGGCAGGTTATCGCACGGTTTAAAACTTCCGGATAATGTCAGATATGTTGGAATTTTATCAAGATTTATCGATACGGAACAGGCATTTAGGGATCCTCTGAAACTCCGTCATAATACGGTTATTCTTTCCGGACCCGAACCCCAGAGGGAAATCCTTAAACAAAAGCTTATAAAAGCACTTAAAGACAAAGAACCAATGACTCTGATGCTCGAAGGAAAACCATCAAAACGGGGAGAGATTGAAAGAAACGGGAACATCGCTTTTTATAATCATCTTCCTGCGTCGGAGATGAAGGAAATTATTAAAGACAGTGATTACATTATCAGCAGATCGGGATATACTACTATTATGGAGCTTGTCAGTCTGAAGTGCACTGCTCTTATCATCCCAACGCCTGGTCAGACTGAACAGGAGTATCTTGCAGAATATCTTGCAGAAAAGGGATGGTTCACTACTATATCGCAGAATAAAATACAAGAAGGAATTTCTCTTATTCCGGGCAAAGTGATATGGGAGGATGAAATTAACAGTCAAAGCAGTTTACTGCTCGCTGAAGTATTAAGGGAATTTTTAGATAAGAATCATAAACAGGGTCAATCCAAAAAAACCGGTCAATAATCCGACCCAGACCTGCTGAGGATTATGCATATTAAGTTTCAATCTTGAAGATAATGTTAATCCGGCTGCAATAAAGGCAGCAATCAGATACCATTGAAGAGGAGTTAACATTTTAACTGACAGGATCAACACAAGTGCAATCAATGCCCCGGAACCCACAGAATGAAGTGATATCTTCCACCGGAAGTTGATTATAGTAACAATCAGCGAAAGAATCGCTATAGAAAAAATAAAGGATTTCAAAAAAACAGGAATCGGGAACCTGAATATTATATATGAAGTTGTGCCATATAAGACTGTAGAGATTATCAGCGGAATATTCCTTTCTTTCCTTTCAATAATAGAGTATGAACTTATGATGTGTTGGTGGATAAAGAAAGGCAACAGAGAAATAGGAAGTAAAACATTATTTACCAGTATTATAAGAAATAATAATTTCATTATATTAAAAGGGAGATATCCTAATAAAGTCGGTGCGGCAAAGATGATTATCATCCCATACAGAGGCATAAGTAAAGGATGAAAAATGGTCGCAATTATTTTTGCAAGCCTGTTGAAAAGGTCTTTTGGTTCATCAGATGTCATTCGGTAATAATGATTTTATTGTAATAACAATTTAAACTGAAAGTATCCTATAAAATTAATATTTAACAACAGAGTGCAATTTCCTGCAAACTCTGTGGTTAAACGAAAAGGGTCAGGTACCTTCATTATATTTCTTTCCTCAGTCTGGCAACAGGAATATTCAATTGTTCCCGGTATTTTGCTACAGTCCGTCGTGCTATCTGGTATCCTTTTTCCTGAAGTATATCAGTAAGGCTCTCGTCTGTCAGTGGTCTGCGTTTTTGTTCATTTTCTATACAATCCCTCAATATCCTTTTTATCTCTCTTGTTGAGACTTCTTCTCCGCTGTCGGTCTGAAGCCCTTCGGAAAAGAAAAACTTCAATGGAAATATCCCAAAATGTGTCTGTACAAATTTACTGTTTGCTACCCTTGATACTGTTGAAATGTCAAGGCCTGTCATTTCTGCAACATCCTTCAGGATCATTGGTTTTAATTTTGTTTCATCGCCATCGATAAAATACTCCTGCTGGTATTCAAGAATAGCGTTCATGGTAAGGAGGAGGGTATTTTGACGCTGTTTGATGGCATCAATAAACCATTTGGCTGAATCAATTTTCTGTTTTACAAAAAGAACTGCGTCTTTCATCTCCTTTTTCTGGCTTTTATCCTTGCTGTAAGAATGCAGCATTTCGCTGTATGCAGAACTCAGTCTCAGTTCAGGAAGATTTTTCGAATTCAGATGCAGGTCAAAACCGTCTTCAGTAAGCTCAAGAATAAAGTCGGGGATAATAGGTTGAGAGGTTTTGCTGAATGGGTCGCTGTAAACACCGCCGGGTTTTGGATTAAGATGCAATATTTCTTCAATAGCCGCTTTGAGTTCATTTTCAGTTATGCCCAGACGTAAGATTATTTTATCATAATGCCTTTTAGTGAACTCTTCAAAATGCAAGTCAAGTATTGTGTAAGCAAGCTTTAGTGCGGGCTCGGATTTGTCACGCTTTTCCAGCTGGAGTAGCAAACATTCCCTGAGTGTTCTGGCTCCTACCCCTGCTGGTTCAAGATCCTGAATTATTTTCAGTACTTCCTCAAGCTCCTCTTCTGTAGTTTCGACATTCTGAAGAAATGCAAGATCATCTACTATATTAACTAACTCTCTTCTCAGATACCCATCCTCATCTATGTTCCCGAGGATATATTCTCCAAGAATTTTCTGTTTTTCAGTCAGATCCCTGAGGCTTAGCTGTGATTCGAGATGTTCCTGGAATGATGCGCCTACAGAAAAAGGTATTTCATTTCTTTTATCTTCATCCTTGCTATAGTTTTTAGCCTGCAGGCGATAATCAGGTATATCATCTTCTTCTATATAATCATCAATAGTAAATTCCTCCTGATCCTTATCTTTTTCATCTAACTGATCCTCTTCTTCTGTTTCCGAAGGAATATCTTCTTCTTCGGATCCTTCTTCGAGAGCCGGATTCTCTTCGAGTTCTTTTTTAATACGTTGTTCGATCTGCAAAGTAGGAACTTCCAGCAGCTTGATCATCTGAATCTGCTGTGGTGAAAGTTTCTGAAGCAATTTCTGCTGTAACCTTTGCTTTAACATTGTATCATCTGAATTTTTCCGAAGTGATTAAAACTCAGCATTTTTAGGCGTACGCGGAAATGGAATCACATCCCGAATATTTAACATTCCTGTTACAAATAATATTAATCTCTCAAATCCAAGACCAAAACCGCTATGTGGAGCTGTACCGAATTTTCTTGTTTCAAGGTACCACCACAGATCTTTTTCAGGTATTTTCAAATCCCTGATACGGCCAAGAAGCTTCTCATAGTTTTCTTCTCTCTGTGAACCTCCGATTATCTCACCGATACCAGGGAACAAAACATCCATCGCCCTGACAGTTTTCCCATCGCTGTTCTGTTTCATGTAAAATGCCTTAATAGACATCGGATAATCGGTAAGTATTACAGGGCGTTTAAAATGTTCTTCCACAAGATATCTTTCATGTTCTGACTGAAGATCTGTACCCCAGCTAACCGGGTAATCCCATTTTTTCCCTGAAGAAGTAAGTATCGGAACTGCTTCAGTATATGTTATTCTCACAAATTCATTTTCCAGAACAAATTTTAGTCTTTCAAGAAGAGCTTTATCGATCATATTATTCAGAAACTCAAGATCTTCGCTGCAATTATCAAGCGCATATCTGATCAGATACTTAACAAACTCTTCAGCCAGATCCATATTATCAGCAAGATCGTAGAATGCCATCTCCGGTTCGATCATCCAGAATTCTGCAAGATGTCGTGGTGTGTTTGAGTTTTCTGCCCTGAAAGTTGGTCCAAAGGTGTAAATATCCCCCAAAGCAAGAGCTCCCAGTTCTCCTTCGAGCTGTCCTGAAACAGTAAGATTGGTTGATTTTCCAAAAAAATCACCTGAATAATCAATTGAATTGTCAGGATTACGCGGCACATTAGAAAGGTCCATTGTTGTTACATGGAACATTTCACCGGCTCCTTCAGCATCGCTTCCCGTGATTATTGGTGTATGAAGATAGAAGAATCCCTTATCGTTAAAATATTTATGAATGGCAAATGCCATAGCGTGACGGATCCTGAGTACAGCACTGAAAGTATTTGTCCTTGGACGCAAATAGGCAATCTCTCGCAGGAATTCCATTGAATGTCCTTTCTTTTGGAGAGGATAAGTTTCAGCATCGCTTTTGCCATATAGTTCTATAGAGGCTGCATTGATCTCAATTTGCTGGCCCTGCCCTTGTGACTCAAGCAATTTACCCATAACACCAATACATGCTCCTGTTGAAATTTCCTTCAGGAGGTTTTCATCAAATAAGGCAACCTCCACAACTATCTGTATATTGTTTATTGTCGATCCGTCATTCAAAGCAATAAAAAGAATATTTTTATTTCCTCTCTTCGTTCTTACCCAACCTTTTACAAGTACATCCGATCCCAAAACAGGGTTGCCTAACAGGGTTTTTACCTTAATTCTTTTCGTCATGAGTATTTATTTATAAAAAAAACAGAGTACAAAAATAATAAAATGTTAAGCGCTAATGAAGAATAGACCGGCATTATTTTACTTCAATCCCCATCTCGCTCTTTTTTTGTGACTTAAAAAAGGTCAGTTTCTTGTTTTTATGGCACTATTTTTGAGCAATTAAGCCCTCTTATCTGTTAAACTGACCGGAAGAGGTAATATTTATCCCCGATTGCAGTTTTGAATAATGATGATCATGGGGATTAAAAGCACAGGGCTCAGTGCTCAGGGCTCAGAGAAAACTTGACTCTGTGCACTGTGCCCCGTGCTCTGTGCTAATTTTGATAAGGGTTTGAAATGTGGTAAAATCTCAATAACTTTGAATATAAAATTGTAAACACTTATGAGCTATGGAAGAGGATAAAAAACTTATAGTTGTACCATGGGATTTCTCTCATGTAGCCGATCACGCCCTGGCACATGCTGTCAAAATCGGTCGAATGGTAAGCAATGATATATGCCTTCTTCATATTGTTGACAATAGCATTACCCCTAAAGCCCATCTGGAAAAAGTCAATCATTTAAAAAAACTGATTGAAGAGAATGTAAAGAAATACAATATCCCGATCTCTTATCATATCTCAAAAGGAAGCATATTTTCAGCAATTGCAGAATATGTAAATGAAGTTAATGCCAGCCTGGTTGTTATGGGTACACATGGTATGAAAGGGATGCAAAAGCTTACAGGCAGCTGGGCTCTTAAAGTAATAGTAAAATCCAAGGTTCCTTTCATCGTGGTGCAGGACCCTCCGGCCGATCAGGACAGGTATCATAATATTGTCTTCCCTGTAGATTTCAGAGGTGAAAATAAGGAGAAGATAAAAATGGCCATTTTTATGGGGAAATATTTCGATTCAAAAATTCATATGGTGGTATCTGTTAGTACGGATAAAAACATACAGAAAAAGACAAAAATCAATTTGAATTTTGCAATCAAATATCTGATACAAAATAATATTGATTATGAGATACACGATATGCCAAAAGGGAACATCTCTCAGCAGACAATTGATTTTGCTCAAAAAATAAATGCCGACCTGATTCTGATTGTAACGACCAAGAATATTACTTTTGCCGACTATGTTGTTGGTGCATCCGAACAATATATTATCGCCAACAGTTCCAGGATACCAGTCTGCTGTGTAAACCCGATGACATCCTTTGCTAATGTCGGACAATTTATGGGTGGGTGGGGATCATGATAAAATCACTGCACTATCTCAGCATCCGTAAATTTGAAAACAACTGAGGCTTATGTCAATTGTAGTTCAGGGTGTTACAATGCTTTATGGAAGTCAGAAAGCACTCGATAATGTCTCTTTCGAAGTCAAAACCGGTGAAATAGTCGGATTTCTCGGACCAAATGGTGCGGGTAAATCAACGATGATGAAAATAATTGCCGGTTTTATACCTGCATCATCAGGCAGAGTAGATGTGAATGGGGTCGCCGTTGATTCAGATAATAACGATGTCAAAAAACAAATTGGTTATCTGCCTGAGAACAATCCTCTCTACCCCGAAATGTACATAAGGGAATATCTTGGATTTGTGGCTTCAATTTACAGAAGCAGCATACCCCGAAAAAAGCAAATCGATAATATAATTGAACTAACGGGATTATCTTCTGAACAAAACAAAAAGATCAGTTCACTTTCTAAAGGTTTCAGACAGAGAGTCGGACTTGCTCAGGCTCTGATTCATAATCCCGCAGTACTCATTCTCGACGAAGCCACAACAGGGCTTGATCCCAATCAGATTGTGGAAATCCGGAATCTTATCAAAGAAGCCGGGAAGGAGAAAACTGTAATGCTTTCAACTCATATTATGCAGGAAGTTGAAGCAATATGCGAAAGGGTAATAATAATTGATAAGGGAATAATTGTTGCTGATGAAGAGAAAAGCAAAATATATTCCATAATTAAACGCCCTAAACAGCTGATCGAAGTCGAATTCGACAAAGACACAACTGAGTTATCACTTTCCGGTATTTCAAATGTAAGTGGTGTAAAAAATATCAGGGCCAATCTATGGGCCATTGAAGCAGAAGGGGACGACGATATACGGCCTTCGATATTCAACTTTGCTGTAAAAAACAGTCTTACAGTACTGTCGCTGCAAAAACAGGAAAGTAACCTCGAAGAAGTTTTCAGACATCTGACAAATGGATAGGATTTATCGGAAGATGATGGAACCCCTCTGTCGCTTTGCGACATCTCCCCTAAAGGGGCGATAATACTCGTCAGTTTAGTAAGATTTCACTTATATCCAGAATTTTCTCCCCCTGAAAAGGGGGAGTGCCCGAAGGGCAAGGGGGTCCAAGCTATTAACTGATTTTTTTATCCTAAAATTTTCATATCCCCTTTTTTTTTTGTTTCTTTGCACCTTATTGAACAAGTGGAAAGATTTGAGCTGATTGCAACCACAGGAAAAAAATGCTAAACCACGTACGATTCCGTTTTTTTCAATCAACCAATCATTCCGCATTTTTAAATTTTATAAATTAATATTTATTAATATGGGATATCTATTTACTTCGGAATCAGTTTCAGAAGGCCACCCCGACAAGGTAGCCGATCAAATTTCAGATTCACTGCTCGACGAATTTCTTCGTTGGGACCCTGAATCAAAAGTTGCTTGCGAGACCTTTGTAACGACCGGACTGGTAGTATGCGGCGGAGAAGTTCGCACAACAGGTTGGGTTGATCATCAGGAGAGCGCAAGAGGTGTAATCCGTAATATCGGATATACTAAAGCTGAATACCGGTTCGACTGTGACTCATGCGGTGTTATATCAACTATCCATGAACAATCGAGTGATATTAACCAGGGTGTTGTACGTGATAAACCTGAAGAACAGGGAGCAGGTGATCAGGGAATGATGTTCGGCTATGCTTGCCGTGAAATGGATAATTATATGCCTCTGACAATTGAGCTTGCTCACAGACTACTCCGGGAGCTGGCAGCGATAAGACATGAGGGGAAACTGATGAAATATCTTCGTCCCGATTCTAAATCACAGGTTACAGTTGAATATGATGATAACAATAAACCTATAAGAATAGATACGATCGTTATAAGTACACAACATGATGAATTTGTACTTCCTAAAGATAAATCTCAAAAAGCCGAGCTTGCAGCTGAAAAAGCTATGCAACAAAAGATTGGTGAAGATCTCAAGAAAATTCTCATGCCAAGAGTTAAAAAGACTCTTCCTGCAAAGATCCAGAAATTGTTTGACAGCGATTATAAGCTTCTTGTTAACCCGACAGGAAAATTTGTAATTGGTGGTCCCCATGGAGATACCGGACTCACTGGACGTAAAATCATAGTTGATACTTACGGTGGTCATGGTGCACATGGCGGAGGCGCATTTTCAGGTAAAGACTCATCCAAGGTTGACAGATCGGCAGCTTATGCCGCACGGCATATCGCGAAAAATCTGGTGGCTGCAGGTGTTTGCGATCAGGCATTAATCCAGGTTGCTTACGCGATTGGCGTTGCCCGGCCCGTTGGATTTTATGTTAATACATATGGCACTGCTAAGGTAAAAGATAAAAAAGGTGTTGTACTGCACGATGGAGAGATCGCACAGACAATCGAAAAGCTGTTCGATATGCGTCCATACTCTATAGTTCAGCGCTTTGGTCTAAAAAATCCTGTTTTCCTCCCTACGGCATCTTATGGCCACTTTGGACGTGACAGTTATTCAAAAACTGTTGATGTTTATTATGAAGTTCCCGGGAGTAAGCCAAAATCGCTTAACGGGAACGGTAAGAAAGTCTACCAGAAAAAAGTTGAATTCTTTGCCTGGGAAAAGCTTGATTATGCAGATAAAATAAAGAAGGCGTTTAAGTTATAAGAAGGGAAATATATTCCCGTTTCATACCCTCAAAGATGACGACCCCCTGCCGCTACGCTCCCGATAGCTATCGGGATGTCACCCTAAAGGGGACTAATTCTGTGACCTTCTTGAAATTACTGAAAGAGAGAGATTCAGCCCCCCTTTAGGGGGGTTGGGGGGTCGAAAACGAAGAGAATTCGGGGTCTCAGAATGTCGCTTTAACAATCCTGGCGATATTATCTGACCTTCCCAGCGTGTAATAATGTATGCCCGGAGCACCCATTTTAAGTAATTCCCTTGACTGACTTACAGCCCACTCAATACCGGCCTCTCTTGCTTCACAGTCATTTTTACATTTCTTCACTGCTGTAAACAAATCATTTGGCAGATCAATATGAAACGTCTGAGGAAGAAGCTTTATATCATTCAGGGCTGAGATTGGTTTTATTCCCGGAATTATCGGAACGGTAATTCCTATCTTTTTGCACTCATCTCTGAATCTGCAGAATTTGTTATTATCAAAAAACATCTGGGTTACAACATAACTGGCTCCGGCATCAACTTTCTTTTTCAGGTTCTCCATATCTACCTGCCTGTTAGCTGCTTCAAAGTGTTTCTCGGGATAGCCAGCCACTCCTACGCAAAAATTTGTAGGATCAGCATTTTCAAGATTATCCTCAAGATATTTGCCTTTATTCATATCAACAATTTGCTGTACAAGCTCATATGTATGGGCATGACCATTTTGATCAGGAACAAACGAGCGGCTTCCTTTCTGTGGATCACCTCTTAATGCAAGAACATCGTCTATACCAAGAAATCTCATCTCAATAAGTACATTCTCTGTCTCTTCCTTTGAGAAACCACCGCACAGCACATGCGGAACAACAAGTATGTTATACTTATATTTGACTGCCGCAGCCAGGGCAAATGTTCCTGGACGAAGTCGTACTACCCTTTTTTCCAGGAGACCATCGGGTCTTTCTTTTAAAATAGTTTCATTCCTGTGCGACGTAAAGTTTATATACGCAGGCTCATATTCCATAAGCCTGTCAATTGCTGCATAAGTTCTCTCAATGCTATGTCCTTTCAGAGGAGGAAGGAGTTCAAATGTAAACAATGGTCCTTTAGCGTTGTTAATCTTGTCTATAACATTCATTTCAAAGTGATATCATAAATTTGGTGAGAGCCATTTTGCAGCTTCATCTCTTGTAAAATTCTTCCTCTTTGCATAATCGTTCAACTGCCCGGAGTCTATTTTTCCTAAATTAAAATATGCAGATCCCGGGTGCGAAAAAACATACCCGCTGACAGATGCAGGAGGTATCATTGCAAAATTTTCAGTTAATGCAGCTCCTATTGCCTTCTCTGCCTCAAGTATATCAAAGATAGCTTGTTTTTCGCTATGATCCGGACAAGCAGGATAGCCTGGAGCAGGTCTTATGCCTTTATACTTTATTTTAAGAATCTCGTCAATTGTCAGCTTTTCATCTTTTGCATAACCCCAATATTCCTTTCTTATCTTCTCATGGAGCCATTCTGCAGCAGCCTCAGCTAATCGATCGCTTAGTATTCTGATCATAATGGTAGCATAATCATCCTCTTTGTATTTGTTGAATTTCCCTTTATCAATATCTGCTGTCACTACAAAGACTCCCATCCAGTCAGATAAACCATCAGTTCCGGGAGCAACATAATCAGAAAGTGAGAGGTTGGGGACTCCCTTATCTTTTTGCTCCTGGTTCCTCAAAAATCTGAAAACGGACTTTATCTTTTTCCTGCTTTTATCTGAAAATACTTTGACATCATCTCCCTCAGAAACAGCCGGGTATAAACCAAAAACAGCCTTGGCATTCAGAAGTTTCTCATCTATTATCTTCTTAAGATACATTTGTCCATCGTCGAACAATTTTTTTGCCTCAACTCCTTTTACAGGATCGCTGAAGATAGCAGGATATTTACCTGACAATTTCCAGGCAAAGAAAAAATAAGTCCAGTCTATATATTTTGTTAATTCATTAAGATCTATTTCATTGAGAATATGAATTCCGGGTTTCTCCGGCTCATAAAGTCTGAGAGTCTGCCAGTCAGTCTGAAACTTGTTTTTCCTTGCTTCGGCTAATGATATAAGATTTCTTTCGGCCTTATGAGAACTATGCTCTTCGCGCATTTTGTTATACTTTGTTTTTATCGACGCGACGTAAGAACTGTTATCCTTCTGTAGCAGAGATGATAATACTCCGGCTGCCTTGGACGCATCTTTTACATGGATAACACTATTGGAATATGCCGGTGCTATTTTTACTGCAGCATGTATCTCCGATGTTGTTGCCCCACCAATAAGAAGAGGAAGAGAAATTTTTCTGCGTTCCATTTCTGAAGCTACATGAACCATTTCTTCGAGCGAAGGTGTTATTAAACCGCTCAAACCAATAATATCAGCTTTTTCTTTCAGGGCTGTATCAATTATCTTTTCAGCCGGAACCATAACACCAAGATCAATAATCTCATAATTGTTGCACGACAGAACAACACCCACTATATTCTTTCCTATGTCGTGAACATCTCCTTTTACAGTTGCGAGCAAAACTTTACCAGCAATTTTTTTGGCTCCCCCTTCGCTTTCTTTTTCAATATACGGAGCGAGTTTCGAAACTGCCTTTTTCATCACCCTGGCACTTTTAACTACCTGGGGAAGAAACATTTTACCTGACCCAAAAAGATCTCCTACTTCATTCATCCCTCCCATTAAAGGTCCTTCTATAAGCTCAATTGACCTTGCGAAAAGCGGTCTGGCTTCTTCAATATCCTGCTCAATAAATTCATCCAGACCTCTTATCAGAGAGTGCTTAATTCTGTCGATAACGGGGAGCTTACGCCAGGCATCTTCCTTTTCTTCTTTCTTGCCTTCATTCTTTATGCCCTCAGCAAATTTCACGAGTCTTTCGGTGGAATCTTTTCTCCTGTTCAGCACAACATCTTCCACAAGCTGAAGGAGGTCAGGCTTTATTTCAGTATAAACCTGGAGCATACCAGGATTAACGATTCCCATATCCAATCCTGCCTTAATGGCATAAAAAAGGAACACCGAATGCATTGCTTCACGAACCTTATCCGTACCCCGGAATGAAAATGAAAGATTGCTTATTCCGCCGCTTACCCTCGAATAGGGAAGGTTTTGTTTAATCCATTCCGTTGTCTTTATATAATCAATTGCATAATTGTTATGCTCTTCAATTCCTGTCGCGATGGCAAGAACATTCGGATCAAAAATTATATCTTCCGGAGGGAAATTAATTTTATCAATAAGGAGCCGATAGCATCTTTCAGCAACACTTATTCTCTTTGCGTATGTATCAGCTTGTCCTGTTTCGTCAAACAACATTACAACAGCTGCAGCACCATATTTCCGTAACGTTCTGGCATGGTCCAGAAAAACCTCCTCACCTTCTTTCAGACTGATTGAATTTACTATTGATTTGCCCTGTATACATTTCAGAGCTGCCTCGATAGTGTTCCACCTTGAGGAATCTATCATAAGTGGCAGTTTTGAGATGTCTGGTTCCGCCATGATCAGATTCACAAACTTCACCATTGCTTTTTCTGAATCAAGCATGGCTTCATCCATGCATATGTCAATCACCTGAGCACCACCTTCAACTTGATTTCTTGCAATAGACAATGCCTCATCATATTTTTCTTCTTTTATAAGTCGTGCAAATTTTATCGATCCGGAGACATTGGTTCGCTCTCCGATATTCACAAAATTTGTTTCAGGAGTAATTGTCAGAACTTCAAGACCGCTGAGTCTTGTATATTTTTTTATTTCAGGTTTAATCCGTGGTTTATATTGTTTTGAAACTTCTGCTATTCTTTTTATATGCTGAGGTGTTGTGCCACAACATCCCCCGATGATATTCACCCAGCCTTCTTTCATAAAATCCTCAGCAATTGAGGCCATATATTCTGCTGACTGATCGTATTCGCCAAACTGATTAGGAAGACCTGCATTTGGATGAGCCGATGTATAAAAACCCGACTTCAGAGATAACTCTTCAACGTATGGGCGTAACTGTTCAGCTCCAAGTGCACAATTCAATCCGATGCTAAAGAGAGGAAAATGTGAGACTGATACCATAAAAGCTTCAAGAGTCTGACCGGTTAAGGTCCTGCCGCTGGCATCGGTAATTGTTCCCGACACCATAACAGGAAGAGTTATTCCTTTCTCCCCAAACACCGAGTCAATTGCAAAAAGAGCAGCTTTGCAATTTAAGACATCGAAAACAGTCTCAACAAGCAGAATATCAACACCCCCATCAATGAGGCCGCGAGCCTGTTCAGAATAAGCATAAACAAGTTCATCAAAAGAAATTGCCCTGGCACCGGGATCGTTTACATCGGATGACATTGATGCTGTCCGGTTTGTTGGTCCAAGGGTTCCGGCGATATAATGTGATTGAGGCTCAGCTGAATTTTCATACTCAACAATTGCTCTTGATGCCAGACGGGCGGCTTGCAGGTTCAGATTATACACCTGATCCTCCATCCTGTAATCCCACATGGAGATCCTGTTGGAATTAAAAGTGTTTGTGGTAATTATATCAGCACCGGCTTCAAGGTACTGTTTATGAATATTCCTGATTATCTCTGGTTTTGTTAAGGTCAAAAGATCATTATTACCTTTTTGTGAATTTGGATGATCCTTAAATTCCTCACCACGGAAATCACTTTCAGGAAGCTTGTGTTTCTGGATCATAGTCCCCATTGCTCCATCGAGAATGAGAATCTTTTGTTTAATAATATCTTCTAGTTTTTGTTTCAATTTTCTTCGATATTAATTTAAAAAGTTACAAAGTTACTTTTTTCTGATAAACTTTTCACGTTAACGCCTTTATTTAGCCCACAACCCTCCATTTGGAGGGCTTTAGAACGTAGACGTTGAATGCAACGTCTCTACTTTCCTCAGTTCTCGTTTTGAATTGATGTGAATTTTCTTCCGGTATTCACTATAAAAACATCCATCTTCCGTAGTTGTTCTCTCATCTCGTAAAGACGTTCAAGGTTCACCAAACCAATTACATATTTATATTGCCGGCCACTGAAGTACTCTGATACTTCCTCAAAACCAAATAATTCTCTGTCAGCTTCATTGTTATACCGCAGGTAAACCTCCAGTTTATGATTCCTGGTATATTTAGATACTGTTCCCTGCTGATACTTTTTGTATTCATACCTGTAACCATAAGAATTTGCAGATATATCTGAAAGGACAGCGCTTCCGGTTGCATGGCCACCCGCTCCTTTGCCGCTGAAAAATTGTTTATCGGCAAAAGCTGCTTCGGTTATTACTCCGTTATATTCATTATCGACATTATAAAGATATTTATCGGAAGAAATAAATCGGGGGAGAACAAAGCTGGTTATTGTGTTTTCATTAGTCTTACCCACAAATGGCACCAGCTTGATCTTAAATCCCTTCTCCTTTGCGTACTGGATATCAAATTTTGAGATTGTATTGATCCCATAATGGAACACCTGCTCCGGTTCAAGGAAGAGCCCGTAAGCATGACCCGTAATAATGCAAAGCTTGTACTTTGCATCCCAACCTTCAACATCAAGAGTCGGATCTGATTCGGCAAAACCCTTTGCCTGAGCCTCTTTCAATGCATCATCGTAGGGCAATCCTTCATTATGCATTTTTGTCAGGATATAATTCGTGGTCCCGTTAAGAATTCCTCGTAAGGAATACAGAAGCTCATTATCATAATATTCCTCAAGATTTCTTATGATCGGAATACTGGCTCCTGCGGATGCCTCATAAAGAAGAGATACTTTGCATTCCGATTGAAGTGCAACGAGTTCCTTAAAATATTTCGCTACCATCATCTTATTGGCTGTTACAACATTTTTTCCTCCCCGCATTGCAGCAGTAACAATATTAAATGCTTCATCGGCATCGTCAATTAACTCAACAACAAGGTTAATTGAGGAATCATTCAATATCTCATTCTTATCAAAAGTGAAATTTGACATTGGTATACGCCTCTTTTTTGACGGATCTTTTACACAAATCTTCACTATGTCGGCCTTGAAGCCTTTACTGCTGTTTAAAACATCGTGCAAGCCCTGGCCCACGCAGCCGTACCCAAATAAACCAATCCTTAATTTTTCCTGTGTCATAAATAATTTATAAAATATTCTTATCTCCTTAATCTGCGAAAATCTGCGTGATCTGCGGGAATAAGATTCTAATTTTCCCGCAGACTTGCCTACCGTGTAATTCTTCAAAATAAAGGTAACATATTAATTCTTGCTTCGTTAACCTTTAATTTGCATTTGTGTTTCATCAACCTACCCCCTTCCCTCCCGATAGCTATCGGGCCTTCCCCCACGGGGGAAGGAGCAAAATCATCCTTTCCCCCGTGGGGGAAATAAGAAAGGGGGTTATTTAAGTAGAAAACCACTGGTTTCTGTTACCAAAATTCTGAAGTATTACACTACCGGCAGGCAGGTTTCGCAGATCTGGTCAGACTTATTATAAAACTTTTTTGAACGCCTGGTCAAAATCACTTATTATATCATCAATGTGTTCAATTCCAACTGAAACTCTGAAGAGACCAGGATCAATTCCCACTGCAAGCTGCTCCTCAGACGAAAGCTGTGAATGTGTTGTTGCAGCAGGCTGAATTATCAGGGTCTTGGCATCTCCCACATTTGCAAGATGACTTACGAGTTTTAAATATTCTACCAGCTTTACAACTTTCGAATTATCTGCCTTAAGAATAAAACTCAATACTCCGCCTGCTCCTTTGGGAAGATATTTTTTAGCGAGTCCATGATAAGGATTGGCCTCCAGACCAGGATAAGTTACCTTTTTAACAGCGGGATTTGTTTCAAGCCATTTTGCGAGGGCTAGCGTATTCTGAACGTGACGTTCCATTCTCAGGGAGAGGGTCTCGAGTCCCTGTAACAGGAGGAAAGAATTGAAAGGACTTATAGCAGGACCAAGATCTCTCAATCCCTCAACACGTGCCTTTATTATAAATGCTATATTCCCGGCAGGAGATGTCTGTGAAAATATATCACCAAAAATCTTACCATGATAACCTTCAGCAGGTTCAGTAAAAACCGGAAAGTTTCCATTGTTCCAGTTAAAATTTCCTGCATCTGTAATTACACCTCCAATGCTTGTTCCGTGGCCTCCGATCCATTTTGTCGCAGACTGAACAACAATATTAGCTCCATATTCAATTGGTCTGCAAAGGTAACCGCATGCACCAAAAGTATTATCCACGACAAGAGGTAAACCATGCTTTACGGCAAGTTTTGACAAAGCCTCAAAATCAGGTATCTCAAAACCCGGGTTACCTATTGTTTCTACATAAATAGCCTTTGTCTTTTTATCAATAAGTTTTTCAAATGATCCGGGATTCAGATCTTTTGCAAATCTTGCATCAATTCCGAAAGTTGCAAATGTTACTTTAAATTGGTTATAACTACCACCATACAGAAATGGAGAAGTAACAAAATTTTCTCCGTTCTTTATTATGGTTGTAAGAGCAAGGAATTGTGCGGCATGTCCCGATGAAACCGCAAGGGAAGCGACTCCTCCCTCCAGGGCGGATACTCTTTTTTCGAATACATCGGTAGTCGGATTGTTTATTCGTGTATAGATATTCCCAAATTCTGCAAGATCGAACAGATCTGCAGCATGTTTAGCACTTTTAAATACATAAGATGAAGTCTGATAGATGGGTACAGCTCTTGATAAAGTGTCGGTGTCAGGTTGCTGACCAGCATGAACCTGTAATGTTTCAAATTTTATTTCGTTTTTCATTTTGTTGAATTTTAAATTTATCAATACCGGACAGACAGATATAATATCTCTCGTGTATTTCCGGCCAATTATTAAAAAGTTGAATGATTACAAATCAAATTTTACCGGCACATGCACATAGGCATGAGCGGCATGATAAAGTTGTTGTGTGTTAAATGAAAAGAATTCATGTTTTTTCGTGTTAAATTTTTATCATCTCCCGGCTTTCCGGGATTAGGTATTGGCACCGTTCTCCTGAATATTCAGGATTGGTTGCCAGGGTTTCTCAGAGCCTAATCTCTCCACCCTTCTTAATAAAAACCAAACACCCTATAGGAAGGATTATTTGATTTGTGGGGACAAAAATAAAAAAGAATTTCTTAAACTCCAAATAATTTTGAGATTACCCCCTGTTTTTTTGGTTTATATGTCTTTTTTATTGTTTTTTGTTACAATGAGTCCGATAGCAATGTAATTCTTCATAATTGCTGTAACAAATCTAGCCTTTTCTAAGATATTTACCCCCTTTCAATTTCCCCCAAGGGGGAAAGGTTTTGCTATGCCTTCCCCCTTGGGGGAAGTCCCGATAGCTATCGGGAGGGAAGGGGGTAATCTGAAAAGAATTACACAGCTATAGGGACTCTGTGTAAGTTCTTATTTTTTTTAACACTCATTTTACCGTACTTTTGTCATACCAAAAAGTAACATAATGCAGAATAATCTTTTCATCTACAACACGCTTTCAAAGAAGAAAGAACAATTTAAACCGCTTCATCCTCCATTCGTTGGAATATATGTATGCGGACCTACTGTATACAGCCATGCTCATCTCGGCCATGCCCGCCCTGCAATCACTTTTGATTTATTATTTCGTTACCTCACACATCTTGAATACAGGGTGCGGTACGTAAGAAATATAACTGATGTCGGCCATCTTGAAAATGAGACACTTGGTGAAGGCGAGGACCGGATAGAAAAGAAAGCAAGGCAGGAGCATCTTGAACCAATGGAAGTTGTCCAGAAATATGTGAACACTTATCACAGGAACATGGATCAGCTTAACACTCTCTCACCATCAATTGAACCAAGAGCCACCGGACACATAATTGAGCAGATTGAACTTATTAAGATTCTTATCAAAAATGGATATGGCTATGAGTCAAATGGCTCAGTGTATTTCGATATCCTGAAATATAATGAGAAATATAAGTATGGCAAACTCTCAGGAAGAGTTCTTGAAGATCTGATCAGCAATACCCGCGATACCGAAGGAAAAGACGAAAAACGCAATCCTTTTGACTTTGCTCTGTGGAAAAAAGCGAGTCCTGAGCATGCTATGAGATGGCCTTCACCATGGAGTGATGGTTTTCCGGGCTGGCATCTTGAATGTTCAGCCATGAGTATTAAATATCTTGGAGAAGTATTTGATATTCATGGGGGAGGAATGGATCTCCAGTTTCCTCACCATGAGTGTGAGATAGCACAATCTACCGCTGCTCTCGGAAAGGAATCAGTTCGTTACTGGATGCACAATAATATGATTACAATTAACGGTCAGAAAATGGCCCGATCACTTGGTAATTTTATAACGCTTGACCAGCTTTTCACTGGCAATCATCCGGTTTTAGAGCAGGCTTATTCTCCCATGACTATCAGGTTCTTTATCCTGCAGGCTCATTACCGGAGTACGGTGGATTTTTCAAATGAAGCTCTCCAGGCCGCTGAAAAAGGATTTCTGAAACTTATGAAAGGTATTGAATCCCTGAAGAAAATTAAACCTTCAGATCAGTCTACATTTGACATCAAAGGGTTTAGAGAAAAGTGCTATGCAGCTCTTGATGATGATCTTAACAGCCCGGTATTATTATCTCATCTGTTTGATGGAGTGAGATTTATTAATTCGGTACTGGATGGCAGTGAAAAAATCGATGCGTCCGGTCTTGATGCATTAAAGGATCTTTTCAACACATTTGTCTTTGACCTTCTTGGATTAAAAGATGAAACTACAGGTGCAGCTGATGACAAGCTGATGGATGAGTTGATGAAAATTATTATCGATCTCCGGCAGGAAGCAAAAAATCTCAAACAATTTGAAGTTTCTGATAAAATAAGAAAAGAACTTAATAATATCGGGATAACATTAAAGGACACGAAAGATGGGGTTTCTGATTGGGAGAAAAACCCCCTATGATCCCCCCAAGGGGGGATAAAATTCTGGAAATAACGAAAATTGGACTCAAGAAAGATATGTCCAAGATTCACTTCTAAGAATTCCCCTCCTACGGAGGGGTTAGGGGTGGGTTTAAGTAGAACTAGAAACTTTGGAAATGAAAAGTTTTATGATTCTATATTAATATAAAATGGAAAAATCAATAAAAAGAAAAGTAATCCCGTATAATCCTGAACTAAAAGAACTTGCAAGAAGGCTTAGAAAAAATATGACTTTATCAGAAGTTCTTCTCTGGAATGAATTAAAACAGAAACAGATGCTTGGTTATGATTTTGACAGACAGCGCCCCATAGGTAACTTTATAGTCGATTTTTATTGTAAAGAGCTCTCTCTGGCAATAGAAATTGATGGTAAGACTCACTTTTATAGATATGATTCTGACGAAGAGAGACAAAAAGCGCTAGAAAAATTAGGGGTAAAATTCCTGCGATTTGAGGATATTAAAATCAAAAAGGATATGTTAAATATTCTCAGGATTATAGAAGATTGGATTCGTAAAAACCAACCCACCCCTTCCCCCTCCGTCGGAGGGGAATGCTTAGCAGAATGATTTATAAAACAGTTTAAATGGCATTCTATACATCCTCAGTTATTAACATTGGCCCTATCCCTCTCGGTGGTGACTTTCCCATCCGTATACAGTCAATGACTAACTCCGATACACTCGATACAAAAGCATCTGTTGCCCAGTGTATACGGATTATTGAGGCAGGAGCTGATTTTGTACGACTAACCGCACAGGGTATAAGGGAGGCAGAGAATCTTGCTGTTATAAAAAAGGAACTTCGCAAATCAGGATATTATACCCCTCTGATAGCTGATATCCATTTTAATCCCGCCGCTGCAGAAATAGCTGCCCGGCTGGTTGAAAAAGTCCGGATTAATCCGGGCAATTATGCTGATAAAAGGGCATCCTTTGAAATAAAGGAGTTTACTGATAGAGAATATGAAGAGGAACTTGAGAGAATTCACACTAAACTGTTTCCCCTGATAAATATCTGCCGTGAGAATAAAACTGTTATACGAATCGGAATAAATCATGGTTCTCTCTCAGACAGGATAATGACCCGGTTTGGCAATACACCTGAGGGAATGGTTTTCTCTGCACTTGAGTTTATCAGAGTATTCAGGTCAGAGAACTTCGAAGATCTCGTGCTTTCAATGAAATCGTCTGACACAGCCGTAATGATACAGGCTACCCGGTTACTGGTAAAGATGATGCAGAGCGAACACCTGTCCTATCCGTTACATCTTGGTGTTACTGAAGCCGGAGAAGGTGAGGATGGAAGAATCAGATCTGCTGCCGGAATAGGGGCCCTGCTGGCTGAAGGTATTGGCGATACGATACGGGTTTCTCTTTCAGAAGATCCGGAAAAAGAAATTCCGGTTGCACAGCAGCTTGTTGATTTTTATCCGAGAGGAATTTCCGCTAAGTCCCCTCCAGAAATGGTTACATTTAAAACTCCATCGGTCAAACCTGAAATTCTAAAGAGTGTAAATGGTCCGCTGGTTATCTCTGATCTGACATCGTTTCCTGTATCCCGGACAGACATATATGAGCATGCAGGATTTATTTATGATCCGGTTTCTTTGCAACTTCGTAAAACAGACGGTTCTGCAGATCTGATATTAATTAATAACCGTCCGGATAAAATTCCTGAAAATGTTCCTCTTTTAGTTCCGGAAACAAACTGGAATGAGAAGGAGGATAACAAAACTTATCCGGTGTTCTCTCCGGAAACTTTTTCTGAAACTGTTACAAAATCCGGAAAACTAAATATTCTGATAACCGATCCTTCAGTAAATAATGCATATCTGGAAACTCCAGATACCGATACGACACTTTTAATCTTCAGCTTTGATACTGAAAAATCGCTTTACGAAGCTGATTATTTTCTCAATTCTCTGGAAAAAAATAACCTTAGATTTAATGTAATACTCAGTCCTCTGTTTCATGAAAACAATCTTGAAGCACTTCAGATCAAGGCTTCAGCACTTCTTGGCCGCTATGTTCTGGATAAAAGGATTGCGGGGATTTGTATAAGAAATACAGGGCAAGTAGAATGCAAAACCGTTACTACTCTTTCATTTTCAATACTTCAGTGCACCGAAACCCGGATTACAAGAACAATGTATTTGTCCTGCCCTACATGCGGCCGTACAAAATTCAATCTGCAGGAATCGGTCAGAAAAGTAAAAGAAGCGACCGGGCATCTGAAAGGGCTCAAAATAGCAATAATGGGATGCATCGTAAATGGTCCCGGGGAAATGGCAGGTGCGGATTATGGTTATGTAGGCGCAGCTGCTGGTAAGGTTCATATTTATAAGGGAACAATACCGGTCCTGAAGAATGTGCCTGAGGAAGTGGCTGTGAAGGAATTGTTGAAGGTGATTGAAAAGGATTATTAATTATTCAGCCAACCTGTAATCCAACTGCTTTTTCTGAAGATCTGCCTTCACAACTACAATATTAACCCGGTCGCCAAGAGTATAGACTTTCCCTGTTGATCTTCCTTTAATACAGTAGTTCTCCTCATCATATTCATAAAAATCATCAGCGAGTTCACGAATATGAATCATACCTTCACACTGATTTTCAACAATTTCCACATATATTCCCCATTCAGTTACACCCGAGATGACTCCCTCAAATACTTTTCCAGTTTTATCGCTCATATACTCCACCTGCTTGTACTTCACCGATGCTCTTTCTGCCTCAGCGGCGAGCCTTTCCATTTTAGAAGAGTGGTCACATAGTTTTTCATACTTATCCTTGTTCCCCGGATTTTCCTCTGCCAGGTAAGCAGACAACAGCCGGTGCACCATCATATCGGGATACCGGCGTATTGGCGAAGTAAAATGTGTGTAATATTTAAAAGATAACCCGTAATGCCCGATATTATCTGTCGAATAAATGGCTTTGGCCATCGATCTGAGAGCCAGGGTTTCAATAATATTCTGTTCCTTTTTCCCTACCACAGAGTGCAGCAATTTATTCATTGCCTTTGGCAGTGAAGTCTTATCATCCTCAATAAGTTTGTATCCGAACCGGGTTATAAAATGACTGAAATTACTGATCTTTTCAGGATCAGGTTTATCATGAATCCGGTAAACAAAAGTTTTTCCTCTGAGCTTCTTCCCGACATATTCTGCTACACGTTTATTGGCAAGCAACATAAACTCCTCGATGAGCTGATTTGCCGTTCCCATCTCACGGAATTTTATACCAAGCGGTTTCCCTTGTTCATCAAGATCAAATCTCACCTCGACCTTTTCAAAAGCAAAGGCCCCTGTAGCAAATCTTTTGGTTCTGAGCTGCTGTGCGAGACGATGAAGCAACAATATCTCCTTCTTCATGTCGCCTTCGCCTGTATCAATCACTTGCTGA
Organism: Bacteroidales bacterium; assembly: GCA_003141895.1. Lineage (GTDB taxonomy): Bacteria > Bacteroidota > Bacteroidia > Bacteroidales > VadinHA17 > LD21. The sequence continues at coordinate 159,883 of PLNT01000011.1, forward strand.
GCTTCAGTGTATGAGAATCTTTTATCCGAATTAATAACAGTTCTTCCAAACCATTCATTAATTACCTCCGACTTATCATTTAATTCAAATACCGCTGAATATGTAAGCTTATCTTCAGCAGGACTCAGTGAACATATTTGATTTGAGAGACGTTCGGGAAGCATCGGTACAACTCTGTCAACCAGATAAATTGATGTGGCTCTTTGTTTTGCCTCCTCTTCAACCAGAGTGTCTGTTTTTACATAGTGTGTGACATCAGCAATATGGATCCCTACTTCCCAGTTGCCATTTTCGAGCTGTTTCAGAGAGAGTGCATCATCAAAATCTTTGGCGTCAGCCGGATCAATAGTGAATGTGGGCACATGGCGGAAATCACGCCTGATTTTTAAATCATTCTCTGTTATTCCATCCGGTATCTTTTCTGCTGCAGTTTCAACTTCTTCCGTAAAATTATAGGGAAGTTCAAATTCAGCAAGTATTGCATGCATCTCTGTTTCATGAAGACCCGGATAGCCAAGAACATTAATAATTTCTGCTACAGGGTTTTTGGATTTCGGATCCCAGTCCACAACTTTTGCCACTGCTTTCTGACCCTGCTTTGCTCCATTAAGCTTAGATGTCGGAATGAACAGGTCAAACGGCATGTTCTTATTATCAGGAATAAGAAATGCAAAGTTTGGCATGATCTCAACGGTACCAACAAACGAGGTCCTCCATCTTTCAATTATCTCAACTACCTCGCCTTCTGGTCGCGATCCTTTTCTCTTTGCATAAAGCCACACCTTAACCTTATCGCCATGCAGGGCAGTCTTCAGGTTTTTAGCTGTTACAAATACATCTTCCTCAAGGTCATCAGTTGAGATAAATCCATATCCCATACGGGTCATGTCAACAGTTCCGGTGATATAACCTTTTGTAACTTTTGCCTTGTATTTACCATGGTCTATTTCCTGAACACTGCCATGTTTGGTAAGCTCCTTTAATATATTTGATATAACCTGTCTGCCGGCATCATCGGTAATATTAAGCCTTCTGGCTATCTGTTTATAATTAAACCCCTGTTCGGGGCTTTTTGTTAATGTTGCAAGTATTTGTCCTTCAATAGATTCCTTCGAAATGCCGGAATCTCTTTTGCCAGTACCCTTTTTACTCATAATTCGTTTTTGCAAAGGTACCAAAAATGAACCATTAATTTTAATACATTTGGCTGATAATCGGATTGTCATGACGGGTTTGAAAACAATAGTCTCCCATTCTGCTTCAATAGTTACCCGAAAAACCGGAAATGAGTATGTACTTGTTCCTATTACAAATAACATTGCTGATATGAACAGTGTTTATACACTTAATGAAACCGGTGCTTTTATTTGGGATCAGATTGACGGAAATAGAACTTTGCAAGAGATTATTTCTACTTTAACGGCTGAATATGAAATTGATTCCTCAAATGCAGAGAAAGATGTTTTTGCTTTTGTTGACAATATGAGTAAGTATCTTATTATACATTAATTACGTAATTTTACGTTTGGGTTTTTGTTGCCACCAATTGTGACACCTCTCCCCAACCCCTCCCCCAGGGGGGAGTGGCTTGAAACAACGGTTTTATTCCCCCTTCTCTCCTGGGAGAAGGGGGTAAGGGGGATGAGGTTAAAAAACTGAAGGAAGGATTAAGTAGGTAAAGGTTTAGAGAGTTGAAGAAGAGAGAATTCTTAAGAAAATGAGGAATTATAATCTAAAAATAGCGGGGTATAATATCGGGTTTGAATCATCATCGAACGGTCCGGATCTTAAACCATCCGCCAAATTCCTCAAAAACATACACGACAATAATGGATCGGATATTCTTATCCGTGTTCACTCTGAATCTTTCAATCTGCCAACGGGTGCAGAAAGAGTTTTTCGTGCGCCATATGTTGAAGAGATAAACGGTATAAAATTCAATAATGAGACTAACTTCTGGAGTGTCTGGAAATACAAGTCAGAGTTGTATATATGGACGATCTTCCCTCTTTCTTCCACAGAAAAAAATGCCGTGCTGAAGTTTTCACTAACCTCAATGGAATGGGATCTCTGGATCTATAGTTCCCAGGATGAAACTGATCCATTGGAATATCCGCTTGATGGACTTATCCTTTATTATATCACTGTGATAAACGGAGATATTATGATCCATGCCTCGGGAATTAACAATGCGGGCCACGGCTACATCTTCAGCGGAATATCCGGAAAAGGTAAATCTACAATGTCCAGACTCTGGGAAAATTCCGGAGCAAGAGTAATCCACGACGACAGGCTTATTTTAAGAAATACTGGAAATGGTTACAGGATGTACAATACACCTGTTTATAATAATGATGAACCCCGTGAATCAATCCTCAGCAAGATCTTCATTATTGAGCATGGCCCCGAAAATAAACTTATTCCTTTAAAAGGCGCTAACGCAGTTACCCAGGTGATGGCAAACTGCATTCAACATAACTGGGGACCTGATATTATTGCCAGACTGCTGGGTTCTATTTCGATAATGTGCGGGGCAATCCCTACTTACAAGCTTATTTTCAAGCCTGACAGAAGTGTAATTGACCTGATTTTAGAAAATGAGTAAGTTACTGAGCGCAAAGAACGCAAAGTTAATGAAAGAGAAAATTAACCTGTTTGGAGAATCGTTAAAGCTTGTCTGGAAAAGCGCCCCGGGATGGACATTTACAAATATTGTAATGTCTGTTTTAAGGAGCGTATTCCCATTATTGCTTATCTGGCTTCTGAAAGAGGTTGTTGATGATGTAACAAGGGCTACCACTTCTCTATCGCAGAATATTAATCTTGTCTGGCCAATAGCAGCCGTGGCAGTGATATGGTTTCTCGATGAAGCCTCGTCTGACTTTAGTGGTTATGTCAGGAAAAAACAAGCAATGAAGCTCGAGATATATATGTATGGGCTGCTGCATTTTAAAGCTATAAGGCTCGACCTGATCAATTTTGAACGTCCCGAATATTTCGATTGTCTTACCCGTGCATCAAGAGAAGCTCCATGGCGTCCGAACAGCATCCTTAATAATCTTGTATCGATGCTCCGGGGACTGCTTTCACTGTTACTTATGGCAGGACTTATTTTTACGCTTCACTGGACACTCGCAGTACTGTTGCTGGTCGCAAATATACCAGGAATATGGCTGCGTCTGCATTATGCTGATATCCTCTATAATTTTCAGAAGCAGCAAACGCCTGAATCGAGAAAATCGTCTTATTTTAACTGGCTTCTTACTGGAGACAGACCTTCCAGAGAGCTGAGACTTTTCGGGCTTGGAAATTATTTTATCGACCTGTTTAAAAAATCGTTCATGAAACAAAAGCAGGAAGAGATCGATATTATTAAAAGAAGGACGTTTATCGAACTAATATCTAATCTTTTCAAAGCGTCAGCCCTGTTAATTACTCTTTTGTTTATCGCACACCTCACAATAAGCAGGAAACTAACTCTGGGTCAGATGACCATGTTTCTACTTGCATTCAGGCAGGGCATGATTTATATTAAAGATCTGTTTGGTTCAATGGCCGGTCTTTATGAAGATAGTCTTTTCATAGATGATACCTTTGAATTTCTGAATCTTAAAGAAAATGTTACAGCTGCTGAACCGGTTATAAAGACAGGATCCTTAAAGAAAAAAATATCTGTGGAAAATCTATCTTTCACTTATCCCGGAAATAATTTCAGTGCAATCAATAATGTTTCCTTCGAAATTAAAAAGGGAGAAATCATAGCACTTGTGGGACCTAACGGTGCCGGTAAAAGTACCCTGGTAAGGTTGTTATGCAGGTTTTATGATCCGGATTCGGGAAATGTAAAATATGACGGGCAGAATATCAGGAATATCGATCCCGAAGAATACAGAAAGCAATTTTCAGTTGTTTTTCAGGATTTTATGCTTTACAATCTTTCTGCAGGAGAAAATATCCGCATGGGAAATATTGATGAAAAAAATCCTGAAGATAAGATTAGATCATCAGCTAAAACTACAGGTGTACATGACCTTATTGACCATTTGCCTAATGGTTATGAAACAATTATCGGAAACCTGTTTGATGACAGTCGTGAACTAAGCTGGGGGGAATGGCAGAAAATCGCTCTGGCAAGGGCCCTTTTCAGGGATGCTCCGGTTTTGATTCTCGATGAGCCCTCAAGTGCATTGGATGCGGATACTGAGTATGATATTTTCAGCCGTTTCCGTGAGATTGTAAAGGGTCGTACATCTATACTTATTAGTCACAGGTTTACAAATGTCAGTCTCGCTGACAGGATAATTGTTCTCGATAAGGGATCAATTGCCGAAACAGGCACTCATGATGAGTTAATGAGAAGACATGGAATCTATTTTACAATGTTTACTAAACAAAGCAGCCGGTTCAACAAGTAGGATTGGATTCTCTCTCTGTGCTTCTGGGTGCGTTGAAAAAGTCCTATTCTTCCACTTTTTTTCTTCTGAACCCTTCCCTTATCACCATAGTAATGTAATTCTTCACAATTCATGTAACAAATTAATAATATCTTCTTTAACCTATAATCTTCATATGTGTTTTATCTGGGCTACCCCCTTCCCTCCCGATAGCTATCGGGACTTCCCCCACGGGGGAAGGAGCAAAATTATCCTTTCCCCCGTGGGGGAAATAAGAAAGGGGGTTTTTAAGTATAAAAACTTGTTTTCTGTTACCATAATTCTGAAGTGATACATAGCTATCAATAGGGGTTCAAAAAACAAAAATTTCCCTTTTGAACAATCTCTGTATAAGTTTTTTAGGATCACTTTCAGGCAGAATAGGCAAAATCTTAGAATTTCTAAATAATTCCGAAAATATTTACCAAATATTTGGAAAATTGCCTTCTTTTTGTTTAATTTTATATTGAAAGTCAGGTTCGAAGTAATATTAAATCTAAAATAATGAACAAGTTTCAGAGAGATACTCTAAAGTTGAGGTTACTCAAACTTGTGGCGTTAAAAAGCACTGGAGCTCCTGCTGAGCTGGCTTTAAGATTTGAGATAAGTGAAAGAAGCATAAAAAGGATGGTAAAAGAGATCCGTGAAGAAGGAACCGAAATCAGGTACAGCCCGACCAGGAGGTCGTATGTGACAGATGAAGAATATGAATAAATATGTTGTATAACATATCAATTCTTCATTTTTCTGTCCCTGTCGTTTTTTAAACTTGCATTATATAGTCATTGTCAACGGTAAATTAATGGGTTTTAATTTAGTAAATATCAGTGTTGCGATGCATGTGAATCAAGGGATTCTGAGGAGATCTGGCTATTGAGCATTATCAAGTTTATATTTGTCCTCGCTGCAGTTTTCGTGCATTAGTCTGGTCATCCTGACCGGAACCCTGTCCCCGGGAGATTGCTGACTACTTCCGGGGATTTTTTTAATAGCAGGTAGCAATTGAAGAAATGTTCAATCTGGTTGAACATATGTGGAGATCTTTGAGGTCAGTGAATAAGTCCCTCCAGTTTTTTACCCCCAAACCCCCTAAAGGGGGCTTAAAAAAAAGTTGTCAGGGGTGAGGTAGATCAAAAAAAAAGCCCTCCTCTCAACGGGCCTTTTATATGAGCCTATGTTTATTTTGATGAAGAGCATGTAAGAACCCTAAGCCCCCCCTGCCTACCGGCAGGCAGGCATATGGGGGGTTGGGGGGTCTACTTAGTGTAATAGTGTTACATCTCCCACCTTCTTGAATGGCATTCCATTAGCGTATTTCCCTTCAACGAACCATACATAAACTCCCTGTGCACAAAGCTTGCTGTGATAGTAACCATTCCATGGTATATTAATATCACGGCTTTCAAAGATCAGCAGGCCCAACCTGTTGAAGATCTGAAGCTTATACTCAATTACTTTCTCCCTTATCGGCGGGAAGAAGAACTGATCTAACTCAGTGCCTCCGGTAGGCAGGTGATCAATACTTATTTCTCCGTCCTTATTCGGGGTGAAGACTGTTGAGAACCTTAATGTACCTGAAGGTTCCACTGTTACTCCCGGAGCCATTAAATACTTATCACTGCAGACAATATTCACGCCATTGACCATATTATTAAGATAAGCCCACAGAGTAACATCATATACTCCTTCTTCCATATACTTATGATATGGTTCTTTTGTCTTTGAAGTGTCTCCGTCACCAAACTCCCAGAGATAAGAGTCTGCACCCTGGGTAAGGTTAAAGAATTTTACTTTTTCATCATTCACAAAGACAACTGCGGGTGCAAGATCGAAGTTCGCTTTTGGAGATGCATAAGCATTTACAATCTGCGATACATTTGATGTTCCTCCCGGACCGGTTACTGTCAGCTCAACTTTGAATATACCAGGGGTAAAGTAGGTATAGCCTGGATTTTTTGAAGTTGAACCGCCTCCGTCACCAAAGTCCCATAAGTATGTCGTACCGGGTGTACTGGTATTCGCCGAAGTATTGTTGAGATCAATTGTCAGCGGTGTACAACCCGATAAAATCGGATCAAAGGCTGCCACAGGAGGCAGAGGTGTGACACTTACCTGACGCTCAATACTGTCTGAACAGGTCTCATTGCTGACATTCAGAGTTACATCGTAAGTACCAAGATCTGTATAGGTATGCGATGGATCCTGGACGGTTGACGTGCTACCGTCTCCAAACCTCCATAACCATGTCCATGCACCTGCATTAGTTGTATTTGTAAATGCTACAGGATTACCAGAGTCTTTATAGAACTGGGATACAGGAGATGCTGTAAACTGTGCAACCGGTACCGGCATTACCGTCACATTAACAGACTTCCCTGCCGTACAATTATAGAACGATGTCGTTGTAAGCGTAATAGTACGCGATACAGGAGCCGTTGTGGTGTTAGTATATACGTGATTAACTGTATTTGTGAAATAACCGCTAACACCGTCACCAAAATCCCAGAAGTATTTGCTTGCACCCGGCAAAGAAGTAAATATTACAGGACTGTTACTGCAGATGGTATTTTTATCCGGAGTAAATGCGGCATCAATAGCCGGATATACTGTCACAATTGAAGTGTAATGATCAGAACATCCACCAGGTGAGTGTACAGTAAGAGTAACATTGTAATAACCTATTGTGGATGGATTTGTGTTCGTAAAGGTATGACTCGGATTTGCAGCCGCTGTCTCAGCGGGAGAACCATCACCAAAGTCCCATGAGAAGCTTGCAATGCCTGTCATGTCTTTGGTAAAGGAAACCGTAAGAGGAGTACAACCATCATCAGGAGTTTTGGTGAACAAGGCCGACGGACTGTCAACAATAACTGACATATCCCCATTAGCAGTACAACCTTTACTATCTACAACCGCATAATTGAGGCTATAAGTAGCTGCAATTCCTGAATTGAAAGTTGGCGATTGAATAGTATAGCCGCTTAAAGGACCAACTTCTCCTGTCCAGCGATGTTGTGTATATGGTGCGGTACCTCCGGTAGGATTTCCATTAAGTACTATTGAAACATTCCCGCATGCATTTACCGGAAGAGCACCGAAACTTACAACAGGGTTAGGATTAACTGTCAGTGTTGCGGCGTTAGTGTGTATTATTGCACAGCTTCCTACAAGACCGAGACGATACTGATTACCATTAAGTGTAACCGGTGCATTCGTAATTGTAAGCTGATTAGAGGCAGTTCCTGAATAGTTTGCACCATCGGTGATATCGCCCCATGCCCCTCCTGAAAATACCTGCCACTGAAGCGAAACATAGCCGGTTCCGTTTCCGATGAAGGTGGTGCTTCCATTTTCGCATATTATTTTGGCTGTGGGCTGAAGACCTACAATCGGAGCATTAATTACCGTTAACCTTGCAAAACTGCTGTAAACAGGCACTCCGCATATTCCGGAGGCTCTTGCCCTGAATATCCAGCCATTAAAACCTGGAAGTGCGTTGGTAATTGTAAGTGTCTTTGTTGTTTCACCACTGAAGTTTGCGTCAGGTGTTACCGGTACAAAACCAGCTCCTTTATTAACATCCCATTGCCATGTAACAGATGTACCTGCTGCGTCAGCAGACATTGTAATATTACCTCCAAGACAAGCAGAAGCATCTGCAGGATGCAAAGTAAACTCAGGCGCTGTATTAACTGTAAATATTGCATCTGCGGAGGTAACACTAGTTGAACATCCTGTGACAACAACATGATAAATATATCCATTCATTGTCCGTACAGAGCTGAATATCTGAAGCGTAGGTGTTGTGGCTCCAAAATAGTATCCGCCGTCAACAACCGGAATGAATCCTGCTCCCTGGTTAACATACCACTGGTAAGAAGGACCAGTCCCTCCGGCTGTCACGCTAAATGTTGCAGATGTAAATTCACATACTGCAGGTGACGGTGTGAAAGTTGTTACCGAAGGAGCTATGCTTACTATCACAGTTGCTGTACCATTAAGATTACCCGAAGGATCGTTGACCTGACATCCGGTTGTTACATCCCTCACTCTTAAGAGTTTATATGTAGTTGTGGCTGCCGGACTGACCGGTATAGGTGTACCACTCACATAACCCGAAACGGTGAGGCCAGGATAATTCTCAATATCAACATCAAAAGGTCCAGGACCGACAGGCAGTGTCACAACAAGATTTGTAGATCCTGCAGGACAAATTGTTGCCCCACCGGTAATTATTGCAACCGGTAATGGATTAACTGTTATCTTGATTGTATTGCTTTCGGCAGTACAAACAATTCCATTCAGAATGCTGATGATAACCCTCTTATAATACTTGTCTGATAGCGCTGCACCTGGAGCATATCCAAATGTAGTTGCGCCCGGAATAATATTAAAAGTGATATTATTATCACTCTGCTGCCACTGGTAAGTTGCCACGCCTGATGCGGTACCATCATCAGTGCTGGTAAGTGCAATAGGAACAGAGCCGTTACAGATTGTCTGCGCCGATGCGATTATTCCGCCTGTAACCTGGTTAACAGTTACTTTGACGATATTCGATTCCTTAGTGCATTCAACAGCATTGAGCAGTGATTTGGTTATCCGCTTATACCACCTGTCTGCCGTCAGAGCTGCTGCATCATAATTAGATGCATTTGCCCCGGCGATATCGGTGAAGATTGCGCCATCGGTGCTCACCTGCCATTGGAAGGTAACTGCACCATCACCTGTTCCGTTTGCTATACTGATAAATGTTACAGGGTCGCTTCCACTGCAGATTGTCTGATCTGAGATGACCGTGCCACCTGTTACATTATTAACTGTCACTTTCACAATATTTGTCTCTTTTGAACAAGATACTCCGGACAAAGTGGAGGTGACCACCCTCTTATACCACGTATCCTGTGAAAGGACTGCTGCACCATAAGTCTCCGCAGTTGCTCCCGGAATATCAGTAAAATTAAGACCATCGGTACTGCTCCTCCATTGATAGGTGATCAGTCCGTCACCCGAAGGTGATACACTTGTAAATGCTGCCGGTGCTACTCCTTCACAAACAGTCTGATCAACTGTTATTGATCCTGCAGTAAGGTTATTCACCGTTACCTTTATAGTGTTAGTCTCAAGCATACAAGGTACCCCCAATACTGTTGAGGTAACTTTACGTTTGTACCAGGTATCTGCAACAAGCGGCCCTGAGTTGTAGGTCTCAGATACTGCACCAGGGATATCTGCGAACAGAACACCGTTGGCACTGCTTTGCCACTGGTAAGTAAAGCTGCCGTCGCCTGTTGGTGTCACACTTGTGAAACCTGACGGAACACTGCTTTCGCATATTGTCTGATCTCCGGTGATAGATCCCGGAATGAAATTATTGACAGTTATCTTGACTATATTAGTCTCTTTGACGCACGGAACACCTAGCACAGTCGAGGTGACAACTCGTTTATACCATGTGTCGGCTGCAAGTACTCCGGGGGAATAAGTTTCCAGGGTAGCACCACCGACATCGGAAAATGCCAAACCGTCGGGACTGCTTTGCCACTGGTAAGTGAATACTCCGTCTCCTGAAGCTGCAACACTTGTGAAAGCTGCGGGCGCTGTGCCATCGCAGATTGTCTGCGCTGAATTGATCGATCCCGGGTCAAAATTAACAATTGTCACCTTGATTATGGTGCTTGCCTTTGTACATGACACACCGAGCGTAGTCGAGGTAACCAGACGCTTGTACCATGTGCCGGCAGTTATTATACCTGCACTATAAGTTTCCGAAGTGGCACCGGTAATGTTGGAAAAGCCTACTCCATCCAGACTGTTCTGCCACTGGTAAGTAAGTGCACCATCACCTGTCGGAGTGACGCTTGTAAATGCTGCAGGTGTTCCACCATCGCAGATGGTCTGATCTGTCAGGATTGACCCGGTGGTAAGGTTGTTAACAGTTACCTTTACAATGTTAGTAATCTTAATATAAGGAACGCCGTTAAGTGTTGATGTAACTACCCTTCTGTACCAGGTGTCCGCAATCAGTGCAGGAGCAGTATATGTTGCTGAAGTAGCACTTCCGATATTGGTGAATATGCCGCCATCCGGACTATCCTGCCACTGGTAAGTGAATACTCCATCACCTGTCGGAGGAGCACTTGTAAATGCTGCAGGAACAGTTCCTTCACAAATTGTCTGATCGCTGAATATTGATCCCGGATCGAAGTTTATTACTGTGACCTTTATTGTATTAGTCTCTTTTACACAATCCTTCCCGCTTAATGTAGAGGTTACTACCCGTTTATACCAGGTATCCTGTGTTAAAGCCGGCGGAGCGTAAGTTTCAAAAGTTCCTCCTGCTATATTTGTGAATGTAAGTCCATCAGTACTCTGTTTCCACTGGTATGTATAAATACCTCCGTCACCTGTAGGTGTCACACTGGTAAATGCAAGAGGTACATCGCCGTCGCTGATTGTCTGATCGGTCAATATTAAGCCTGGAACAAAGTTGTTTACTGTGACCTTTATTGCGGCAGAATTTGCTGAACAGACACTCGATCCGAGAGTAGAAATAGCTACCCTTCTGAACCACATATCGGCAATAAGGGCAGGTGACGTGTAAATTGCTGATGCAGCACCGACAATATCATTGTAAACTATATTATTCGTACTATTCTGCCACTGGTATGAAACTGAACCACCACCGGTACCTCCTGCAATATTCGTAAATGTTGCGGGAATATCTCCTTCGCAAGTTGTCTGATCTGATCCGATGGTGCCCGGGGCAACCACGTTAATTGTTACCACTACAGTACCATTCATAGGAGTCGTACAGGTAGTTGCGACATTTGTTGCCACCACATGATATGCTTCAGCTGTTTTGTTGGTCCATGTCAGCGCTGAGCCGGTTGTGCCCGGAAGCGATGCACCATCTGCTCCGAGTGAATTATAGAGCTGGTAGTTAACACCTGTCTGTGAATTCGATAATGTGATTGTCACACCAGGATCGCCGGCACAATAAGCTACCGGTGCTGTAACGTTATAAACAGTCGGAAGCGGATTTACTGTAACAATAATAGGAACATGAATAGTTGTACAAAGTGCTCCTGATGTTTCAACGACAGACATCGATCCTGTGGTTGCCATGTTGAAGGTAACTGAGATCTGATTCTTTGTAGGATCAGTTGAGATAGAAGCACCTGCCGGAACGACCCATGAATAGGTAGACCCAACATTATTTGGTACAGAATAAACCACACCAGCATCTCCCTGGCATACCTGCAATGGTCCTGACACAACCGATCCCGGGATTATTGGTGAAACGGTTATCGGAAGATCAACAGGAAGTCCGGCGCATCCGGTAGTTGAAGTAAAAGTCTCAACTACGGATACTTTATCGCCCGGAGCACTCACTGTAGAAGCATCAACTATAACGAAGTACATTCCGTTTGGTGATTCAATAGTTAAGCATCCTGGTAAGGTCCATGTATAAGTTGAACCCGGTGTATTAGTTACCTCATATACTTTATTTGTTGCACCCTGGCACAGCAAAATCGGTCCCGATATAGCTGAAGTTCCAGGAAGAGGGTTGATATTTATGGTTATCGGATTTGAATAAGCCACTGCAACACATGAACCATCAGCTGCCTTCCTGACATACTTCGTCGGATTGACAAGAACACCGGGATTATAACTTGAAAGTGTTGCACCCGGAATAAGGGTCCAGCTTGCATCACCCGGCACTGCTGTAAGGGTTTCGGTATAATACCAGCTGTAAGTAATTGTTCCGTCGCCGCCTGATGCAAGAACTGCATTAGGAATATTGGGAGCATCGGAATTATAACAGATGGAAGTATTACCTGTTAAAGCACCTCCAAGAATAGGGGGACGGACGGTAATCACAACATCCACTGCGGTACCGAAACAGCTGGGAGCCAGAATTGGCTGTACAGTGTACCTTACGGTCAATGGTCCGGCAGTTGTATTTGTATATTTATCATTTATAAGCCAGTTTGCGGGAGCTGTTGCATTTGGAATTGCAGCATTTCCAATATCTGTCAATCCAGCTGCTACTACTTTGTTTGATATATTATAATAGGTAGGAACAACGCTTCCGGGAGCTTCCTTAAGAAGTAATCCTATTGTCTCATTGCTGCATGCAAATTTATTAAGGTTGTCCAAAACAGGTTCAGAACCAATGGTTACTATTACATTGACAGTTGGACCTGTACAACCAAGTCTTGTTGGAGTAACAATATAAGTTGCTGTTCCCGGCAAACCGGTCGTATTAGTGAAAACATCAGTAATATTTGCATTTGAACCCACTCCTCTTGCAGTTCCTCCTGTTACTCCCGCACTTAGTGTCGGAGCCGGCCAGGTAAAAGTTACATTATCACCAGGATTTACGAAATTATCCATAAGTATCTGGTAATTAATGGCTATTTCTGAACATGTTGTAGTATTCTGACCCGCAGTAATAGCAGGAAGTTGTTTGACAGTTACTGTTATTGCATTTGAGTTGATTGATCCGCAACCACTGGCCGAGGTGGTTACCCTCCTGTACATTGTTGTAACCGTAAGGGCTGCCGGTTCTGCGTAGGTCAGTGCTGTCGCTCCGCCTATCGGGTTATAGGTTGTTCCTCCATCTATGCTCTTCTGCCACTGGTAGGTGAGTCCTGTGCCTCCTGTCGGTGATGCGACATTGGTAAAGGCTGCCGGGATAGTACTGTAACATATCGACTGGTCACTTCCTATTGTTCCTCCATTGAGCTGTCCATAGACTGTGACTGTTATGTTGTTCGATGTTATATTACCGCAAGCAGAACCTGAGGTCGTTACCCTGTGATACATTGTTGTCACAGTCAGGTTGGCAGGATCGGTATATGTTAGCGTCGTTGCACCAACTATGTTGTTC
>PLNT01000029.1 GCA_003141895.1 Bacteroidales bacterium
CTCTTTTGAGACACCCTCTTTTCTTGTAGTAAAAAAACCTATTTAAAACCAAAACGATAGCTGAATTTTATAAGGAATACATTATGTGGTATATTTTTACTTCTGCTGAAAAGATCACCGACATTGTTAAAGAAATCCATCTGGCCAATATCGCTGTTGTAACTCCTTGTCTGACTCCAGACAAGAAAGAGAGTTGACCCGGGACTGTATTCCCATCTGATAACAAAATTTGAAAGGAACTGCTTAACATTAAAATCACTTTTCCCAATTGTATAATCGGTTTTCCCGTCAACATTTTCATCGACGTTATATTGATTGCTATCAAATGAAATCTGATTGGTGTTATATGTCCAGAATCTTTCCTGATACTTGTTGGCCAGTGGATAAGTAATGAATTTATAATTGAAATATTTACCGGTTGCTACGAAAGGTTGTCCCCAGTACTGGAATGTAAGATTCGGACTAACATTAATGTTCACTCTGAAAGAAGTACTTATTGTTTTTTGATTTATTCCTGCGAATATGTACCTGTCATTACCATTATAAGTAGTCTGAGTTACATATTGAAGATCTGTAAATGATCTGTTAAATGAAGGGCTAAGGGTAAAAACAAGATAATTGGTAGGTTTATATGATATGTCAATTTCCGTGTACAAATTTTGGGAACTCTCTTCATATCCCATACCACCGTTTGCATATATTGTGAGTGTCAGTTTTTTACGACTGTCTGATGAAATCCCGGCACGGACGTTGGCGCTTCCTGGTAATTTCATCATCGGTCCTCCACGAAGCATATCCGTTGAAATATAAGAAGTGTTAAAACTACCTCCTGACCAGGCGTTCCAGAAGTTTTTAAAATTAATATTTGCATTCCATTCGTATCCTCCACCTACCAAGTCGCCGCCAAAATCATAAACTGTATAGAAATCGTTATTAAGGTTGAAGCTTTTATAGATCCCTTTTGGATTGAACTGGTTGTAACCGCACCAGAGTACACCAAGTAACTGATCAGTTACACGCATATATCCAAGGTCGTTGGTTTCAAAACCGGGAGTTTTCCATAATGCGGCGCCAAGAAAGTTCCAGTGTCCGTTGTTTTTGGCTATCTGCATTCTTCCTCCGGCGCCATTTAATGAAGTTCTGTTTGTATCCAGAATAGCATAATTTTTACCAGGCCGCTGAAAATAATGCGCAGAAGATTCCTGGGTATTTGTAATCGCTTTCTTTGAACCCTCAACAAGACTAAAGGCTGTATTAAGATTGAACATCCAGTTTTTATTTTTGAAATACTGCGTAAAATCTATTCCTCCGGTATAAGCTGCCTTGTGCAAAAAATCTTTTGTATCAGTGTCGAGTTCCCTGTTCGCGCTTGTAAAAATTCCGCCTATTAAAGTGTTCCCATTGTTGATGTCCTTCTGAATCCTGCCAACAAAATAATTTGTAAAGGGCTCAACTGTTGCAACTTTTCTTCCGCCTACAGTATCAATTTGTGCTTTCTCCTGAGAAGTCATTGCCTCAACAATTCCTATTGAAAGTCCATCCTTGGTCTTACCGGTAAGCTTGGCGGCTCCCAGAATATTGGTTCGTGTAGGGATATCGGCATACCAGTTATCTTTCATATTGGGATATACCTGAGGTTGACGGCCAATCCTTCTTGAATAAAACAGATTATCGTTTCCAACACCACCATCACCAATACCCAGGCCAAAGTTCGTTATATTATTTCCTTCAATAAAGAAAGGTCTCTTTTCTGTAAAAAAAGTTTCATAAGCTGAGAGGTTCACCACTGAGGGGTCAGCTTCAACCTGGCCAAAATCGGGATTAATTGTCAGGTCCGTTGTCATGTTATTTGTGACACCGATCTTTGCGTCAATCCCTCCGTTCAACTTTGACAGTTTACCGCTAGACTGGAAAGGGTTTTCAGGCACAGCCTGAAATGTTTCGGTCTTTGCAACACCATATGGAGTAACATCAAAGATTTTTCGTGGTTTAATCTGTTCCAGACCTTTTAATTCACCAAATAAATGAACAAAGCCTGGAGCATCTCTTGGAATATGTTGCCAGAATGATTGTTCATTCTTCCGGTATAAAATTCTGGCCACATCAAATCCCCATACATCACCTGAGTTTTTCTTGAACCTTACCTGGCTGAAAGGTATTTTCATCTCGGCTACCCAACCCTCTTTATTAATTGCTGTCTTCACCCACCAGTTTGGATCCCATGAAGAATCTCCGTTACCCGAATCATTGGTAAACATCTGGTCGTATTTGACACCTGCCGAACTTGCGCCAAAAAGAAAACCGGTGCGAAGATCATGAAAACTATCTATTATTATTCCTACAAGGTCACCGTCTGCCTCATCCCGTCTGGTCAACCGGTTCACAATACTATCCGGAGCAGTATCATAGGCCTTAATGGCAACATAAAGATTATCATCATCGAAAACTATTTTAAATTCAGTCCTCTGTGTTTCGGGTTTCCCGTTAAAAGGCTGATTTTGGGTAAATCCGTCTGCCCAAGTACCTGACTGCCATGCTTCATCATCAAGGACTCCGTTAATAACAGGAGGTACAGTTATATGAGTTGCAACGTACTGTTTCTTTTCCGGGTCCTGCGCGGAGAGAACAGGAATCAGGATGAACAAGATAAGTGCGGAGATAGAAATTCTTTTCATGCAGGATTTAACTCTGGTTTTCTTAAAGACGTATTAGATTGAATTTTGATGCAAGGAGAACAAAAAAAAGATCAGTTGGTTGATCTCTAGTCGTATAGCCTTATAAATTCAAAAGTATTTCCGGTGTATTCCAGGAACTTAAGAAAGTCACTTGCTGAAATAATCAATGAGGCAGTATTTATATTGGGATGAAATGTCAGGCGATCGTATTCTTTAAGTTTTTCATCGATAAACAGATGAACATGGTTTTCCGTGTCATTAATAAGACCGAATGGGGAGACTGAACCGGGTTCCACACCAAGATATTTTTCAAGTCGTTTGTCCGATGCAAAAGTAAGTTTCCCCTGTCTTAACCTTTTCTCAAGATCCCTGATATTGAGTTGTCGCAGATGTTCGAGAACAACTAAATAATGTCTGTCTCCCTTGTGATTACGAAAAAAGATATTCTTGCATCTTCCCGAGTTATAGTTCTCCCAGTGAATTTTGGCATCTTCAATAGTTGCAAGTGGAGGATGTTCGTGATATTCAAATTCAATGCAGAGTCGCCTGAAGAGCTCGTAAAGTTCCTTTTGTCCTCTCATTTGACATTTTTACTTTGCGACGAAGGAAAACTCCATTCCTGCGAGTGAGGCAATTTCAGATCCGGCTTCTTTAAGATCTATATCTTCTTTATCATAAAACCATTCGACAATAAATGGTATCCCTGCCGGAATTAATCTTTGCAGCTCCATAAAAATATCATAAAGAAATTTAGCAGAAGAAGAATTGAAATATTGCAAGTCGGTTTTAAATCTTAAAGGGGTCTCAGGTGTATAATTTTTCTTCTGAGGCTCAGTTAGTACAAGATCGTTAATATAATTTTTAATCCATTCGATGACAGGGTAATACATGGCTCGTACATCTTCGGGCGAAGAAATTCCGCGGATCAGAAAGATATTTTCTCCGGGTGAGAAATGAACTTCCGGAGATCCGCTTGTCGGAGTGATATGTAATTCTTGCATTGGCATAAAATTTTGTGGATAAACAAAAATTAATAATTAGGATCCGAAATTTATATTAATTCATAATGATTTATCGTTATCATTCTCAGGATAATAACCTGTATCTTCGGGCAAGGATTTTTTCTGATATGCATTTACAGCCAACTTGTCGCAGACTTCATTTTCAATATTATTGGCATGACCTTTTACCCATGTAAATCTGACATTGTGTTTCCTGTAAATTTTCAGAAATCTTACCCACAGATCCGAATTTTTTTTCTTTTTAAATTCTTTGGATTCCCATTTGAAGACCCAGCCTTTTTCAACAGAATCCGCAACATATTTTGAATCGGTGTAGACAGTAACTTTGCTGCCGGGAATTTTCAATGACTCCAGACCTTCAATTACTGCCATAAGTTCCATCCTGTTGTTCGTTGTGAGTTTGAACCCTGCCGATTTCTCAAGCCTGTGTTTTCCCGATATCAGAACAACGCCATAACCTCCGGGACCAGGATTTCCGCCCGAGGCTCCATCTGTATATATCGTAATCTCACCTGGCATGATGAATAACAATACCGGAGTTTGTAAGAAAAAGCTTTATGGCTATTGAAAGAAGTATGACTCCGAATACTTTTCTAAGGATTTGAAGTCCGCCATCACCCAATATCTTTTCAAATACTGAAGTTAAGCGTAAGACAAGGTAAATAACCACCATATTGAGAGCAAGTGCAATGAAGATATTAATTGTCTGATATTCAGCCTTAAGAGATAGGATGGTAGTGATCGATCCTGCTCCGGCGATCAGTGGAAACGCAATCGGAAATATTGATCCTCCCCCGTGAGATTCAGTCTTAAAGAGTTCAATCCCTAAAATCATTTCCATCGCTATCAGGAAGATTATGAAAGACCCTGCAATTGCAAATGAGGAAACATCTATTCCAAATATGCCGAGCAAAGGACTTCCGATGAATAAAAATGCCAGTAATATTAAAAAGGAAACCAGAGTAACTTTAGTTGGTTTAATATCTCCCGATTTAGCTTTTATATCAATAATTATAGGTATTGACCCGGGAATATCTATGATAGCAAACAGAACCATAAAGGCAGCCAGAATCTCAATCACGTTCAGATGCATGGATTAGATTTTTTGCAAAGATATACAATTTCGTCTGTTTCTTTTCTCTTTGTACCTCTGTGCTACTTTGTGGAACTCCGTTTAAGTTCTTTTTGTTACACAAGAGGGTCATAGAGAAGCACAGAGAACCACAGAGTTAAAAAACCCCGGGACTATTTTTGCCCGGGGTTTAAATATAAAGAGATCAGGTATATTACTGAACTATTGTCATTTCATCAACAAGGTTTTTAGCACCTGCGTAGACATCTATTATCCACAACACTGCTCTGATATCGACAGCAATTGTCCTTTGTAAAAGGGGCTCATAAGCAATGTCACCGCTCATTGATTCCCAGTTGCCATCAAATGCCAATCCTATTAATTCTCCGTTTCCGTTCATTACGGGGCTACCCGAATTACCACCTGTAATATCATTTGTGGTCAGGAAACAAATAGGCATATAGCCTCTTGATGAACCATATCTTCCATACTCTTTTTTGTTATTCAGATCAATAAGTCTTTGTGGAAGATCAAATTCATAATCCCCTGGTTTATATTTATCTACAATGCCCTGAAGAGTAGTGTAATATTTATATGTAACAGCATCTCTCGGATCGTAATCCTGCACAGTACCATATGAAAGACGCATTGTGGAGTTTGCATCAGGATACAGGGTTTTCTCAGGAACCATTTCCATCAAAGCGGCGATCCAGAGTCTTTTTCCTGTAGCAAGTTGTGCATCAAACTGACTGTTCCCTTTTGAAATGTCTCCACCTGTTTTAAAAATTGAAGTTGCCGTGATGTATCCCAGGTCATTTTCAAGAGTTTTGAGTACAGGTTTATCAAGGAAAGCATTTAGTTTAGCCTCACTGGCAAAAATGGATTTGGCAAACATTTCATCTACAAACTTATCAATGTTGCCTTTATATTTTTTGTCAACGACATTCACATAAAAATCGGGATGAAATTTAGCTGGTACATCAGTCCTGAATAAGGTCAGCATCGCTTTCATCGACTTATTGTCAGTAGGAGGATTATAGTCCTTATAAAAGTCGCTGCTGTTTGTCCTGAACTTTGTTACCTCATCAGCTATTTTCTGACTGTCATTCGATTTAAGAGCTGTTACCAGCCCTGTTATTCCACGATTAAGACCTAGAAGCTCACATCCCTGGATACATTCGTTGAGGTAATTGAGTGCATTATAATATTCGGCTCTTCCTTCAACTGCAGATTTGATCATATTAAGAGCTTCTCCGTATTTAGCTTTACGTTCCGGAGTGGCAGCCACCCAGGTATTAAACTGCTTTTCAAGTTCCTCTTTTTTTGCTTTTACATTCAGCTTTTCAAGACTGCCCTTCTGACCAATTGAATACTTCCAATAGTTAGATGAACTGGAATATTTTGCCGAATATTGAATATTTACTTTCTGATCTGCTACCATATCCTTCATCCATATATCCTGTTTTATACCTCTGATTTTTATTCTGTCAGGATGTACAATATTAAGTTGTTCATTTACTTCATAAGAGGTCATATATCTGTTAGTTCTGCCAGGATAACCGAGGATCATAGTAAAGTCACCTTTATTCAGATCTTTAATTGAGACATTCAGATAACGTTTTGGTTTGAGTGGAACATTATCCTTTGAATAAGGTGCAGGTTTCCCGTCTGGTGATGAATAAACACGGAATACGCTGAAATCGACAGTATGACGTGGCCATTCCCAGTTATCAGTATCAAAACCATATTTTCCGATCGATGAAGGTGGTGCTCCTACAAGGCGGATATCATTATATCTCTCATAAACAAGAAGATAGAAATAATTTCCACCATAGAAACTCCCAACAACTGTCCTGTAATTATTTCCTTCGGCAGCTTTTTTCTCAATAGCCTGTCTGGCTTCGTTTACTGCTGCTGTTCTGTCAGTTTCACTCATGCCATCTTTAACATTTGCAAGGACCTGGCTGGTTACATCTTCGATTCTGATAAGGAATGTTACGGCAAGATTAGGATTTGGCAACTCTTCTTCTTTTGTCTTAGCCCAGAATCCATCGCGAAGATAGTCGTGATCAACGCTGCTATGAGCCTGAATTGAACCATAACCGCAATGATGATTTGTAAGGATAAGGCCCTGTGAAGAAACTATTTCTCCTGTGCATCCGCCGCCAAAAATAACGACTGCATCTTTCAGGCAGACTTTGTTGAGGCTATAGATGTCTTCAGCAGACAGTTTCAGACCCAGCTCAGTCATTTTCCCCATGTTTAACTTTTCAATAAGTGGCAGAAGCCACATTCCCTCGTCGGCTTTAGCTTTAAATCCAAAACTGAAAACAAGGATTAATAATAACGCAAACAATTTTTTCATAAACTATAACATATTTAGATTGATTTTTAATCAGTAAGGCAAATATAACTTTTAAATTCAATCTCCGCACCCAAAGTCAAAAATCAGCTGATTGTCAAAAAGATTGAAAGATTTTCGGTGATATGGAGTAATTCCATAACGCATAATAGCTGTCCTGTGGAATAAAGTCGGATAGCCTTTATTGGTCATCCAGCCATATTCGGGGTATTCGTAATGCAATTTTTCCATATAGTCATCGCGATATGTTTTTGCCAGAACGGAAGCAGCCGCTATTGAGAAATAAAGACCGTCGCCTTTAATGATTGTTTTATGTTCAATGCCTTTGTAGGCGTAAAACCTGTTCCCGTCAATAAGCAGAAACTCGGGCACCTTTTCCAGTCCTTCAATCGCAATATGCATCGCTTTAATCGATGCTCTCAGTATATTGATTTTATCAATTTCCAGATTACCAACGAAAGCAACCCTATAAGCGATTGCTGATTTTAATATTTCTTTCCTTAACTCCTCTCTTTGCCTTGCAGTAAGTTGTTTGGAGTCATTCAGGACAGGATGTTTATAGTTTTTTGGAAGGATAACAGCTGCTGCCACTACCGGACCGGCCAAACAACCTCTTCCGGCTTCATCGCAGCCGGCTTCAATAAGATTACGAAAGTGGAAAGACTTTAACATTACGGAAATAATAATGTGTAAAGCTATAAAAAACATATTTATCCTGATTAAGGCTGATTAACACCATTTAATTTAACATAAAAGCTGGCTGAACGTGGTCTGGTGGGCTTTTTTAATACTTTTATCAACAAAAGATTATTGCTTTTTCAAAATTACGTTTATATTTGGTCCGACTGAATAGTTATTTGATGATTAAGGAAGCGAAGTTTTTGATACTGTTAATGATTTTTTCAGAGACAAACAGCTTCGCACAGCAATTGTCGAGCCAGGTATTGTTACCAGCGGCCGGAGTAGCATCATCGGGACAAATAAACTATTCACAGAGTATCGGGGAGACAGCAGTTGAGGTATTTAGTACTTCTGACTACATACTGAAGAGCATGGAGAGCCACAGAGGCAATTGTCAACACACGGAAGCATCATTTTTAATGATAAGGAGATCCCTCGCTTCGCTTCGGGATGACATACGTTTTTGTGTGGAATAGGGAGAGAGAAAGAGGAAGGGATGGCTATTT
>PLNT01000020.1 GCA_003141895.1 Bacteroidales bacterium
ACTACAATATATAATAACAGTGCTCCAATTCCTCTCATAACTGATGGCACGCAATGGATGAATGCACCCGCGGATGCTTACTGTTGGATGTTTAATAATGAAACTACATACAAACCGTTATATGGTGCTATATACAACTGGTTTGCAGTCAAGACAGGGAATTTATGTCCTACCGGCTGGCATGTGCCAACTGATGTGGAATACCAGACACTTGAACAATTCCTTGGAATGGATCCATCGCAGTTATCACTTTATGAATGGCGTGGTACTGACCAGGGAAGTCAGATGAAAAGCACTACCGGATGGGCCACAGGAATGAATGGTACAAATACAAGCGGGTGGTCAGCTCTTCCCGGAGGTTACCGTTATGGTGGAAGCGGTGTCTTCAATGACGTCGGAAACCTGTCGTACTGGTGGACTTCAGATGATGGAGGATCAACAACTGATGCAATATACAGGAGACTCGATGGAGCTGACAAAGTAACGGGATTAATTGTGAACCAGGTTTACAGAAATGGGGTCCTGAAACAGGGAGGAAAATATGTAAGATGTATGAAAAATTAGAACACATTTTCACTTCAACTGTTTAATGTTTAAACAACAATGAAGAAAATAGTATTTCTGCATCACAGTACCGGTATGAGTATCTGGCTCGGAAAATCCAACAGGTATTTATATAAGTTAACCAGGAAGGGTGATGTCCAAAAGTTCTTTGCCGGATACAATCAGGGAAATAATAAGAATTATGAAATAAAGGAGGTCGCATTTCCTAAATCCTCGCCATACGGCTGGAATAATTACCCGTACGATTATTATAACATCTGGGTAAAGAATGCCGGAGAACAATCCTTTATGGAGGAACCAACCCTTGAAATGCTAACCAAAGAATATGACGTAATTGTTTTTAAGCATTGTTTCCCGGTAAGCAGAATTTCAGAAGATACAGGTGCTCCGGATATTAATTCAGATGTAAAGAAGGTTGAGAATTATAAATTACAGTATGATTCACTCAAGAAAAAAATGCATGAATTTCCCAATACAAAGTTTATTGTCTGGACTCCTGTGGTATGTACAAAAAATCAGATAACGGAAGATGAAGCCAAAAGAACACATCAGTTCTATGAATGGATGATGAATGATTGGAATGAGAAAGGCGACAACATTTATATCTGGGATTATTATAAGCTTCAGACAGAAGGGAATTTGTATTTACCTGATAAAAATGCTTCAGATCCAAATAACTCTCATCCAAACGCAGAATTTTCGGCGAAAGTTGCACCGCTTTTCTGTAAATATATAATTGATACTATTGAATCTTAACCTGAATTAATTTCCCCCAACTTTATAAAACAGACATATGCAGTTAGCTAACATTGTGAATCGTTTTCAATTAATGATTCTGAAGAAAGCATCTACAAAAAGGAAAGTTAAGTATCTGCGCAGGCAAGGTATGAAGATTGGGGAAGGTTGCCGGTTAAATACAATGTCATTTTCCACAGAACCTTATCTGATTGAAATCGGAAATCATGTGGCAATTGCCGGAGGCTCTGAAATAATAACTCATGATGGAGCTATCTGGTCCTTCGGGGAAGATTTTCCAAATGCTGACGTTTTCGGCAAAGTAATTATTGGTAATAATGTTTTCATCGGAGATAACTGTACAATTCTTCCAAATACGGTTATCGGCGACAATAGTGTGGTTGGTGCAGGAAGTGTCTTGAGAGGAAAATTTCCTGAGAATTCAGTGATTGTAGGGAATCCGGCAAAAGTAGTTCTGAAGACAAGTATGATAAAATTTCTCTATACTCAAAATCAGGGATTGCTCAGAACAGCGGATATACCTGACTCTAAAAAAGCTAAAATCATTAAGAAGCATTTTGGGATAGAATAACCCCCTGCCGATTGGCGATTGTGAGGATGTAGCCTTGAAACTGTTCCATAAGAGACTGAATTTTTTCAAGTTTATTTACCCCCTTCCCTCCCGATAGCCATCGGGACTTCCCCCAAGGGGGAAGTAGCAGTACAAACCTTTCCCCCTTGGGGGAAAATGAAAGGGAGTAAAAAGGTAAAAGAAAGGCTGAATATGTTAGTTAAATTGTAAAGAATTAGACATATTCGAAGGCTACAGGTGACTAATGGAGTATTATTCCCGCCTTTTCATCAGTATCTATTAACTCTATATTGATTCCGTATTTTGCCAGAAGGAAGGCAATATCATGGTTATTAAATGCTTCCCCTTTCTGAGGTGGAACAAGTGTTAACAATCCTTTATCCCTTAATTCTTTTAAATTCTCATTAACATCATCACATTTAAAACACAGGTGATGAAATCCTCCACCCTTATTAACAAAATTCGTAAGCGACTGATTGCCTTCCACCGGTTCAATAAGTTTTATCGTAATGCTGTTTTCCTTTTTCAGAAAAGTCACTTTCACCTTCTGGAGTGAGTTTATAACAATTTCCGTCATCTGCTTATAGCCGAATACACGGTCCCAATAAGCAATTCCTTCAGGCAGATTCTTAACTGCAAAACAAATGTGATCAATGTTCATACTGGTATTTTATTACTGACAGTTGATACCTCCGTTTCATTAAAAAGGATCCGGGTATAGAAACCTATTAACTTATCCTTCTCATATTCCCATGAAAGCTCATTCAGCACCCTGCTATACCCAAGATTACCCATTTTGATTCTGAGCTCAGCATCATCTATCAATTGAATTATCTTATTTGCAAAATCGTGGGTATCACCGTTTAAAGCGTACAATGAAGCTTCCTGTGCCGAGAATCTTCCTTCTTTCAGATCATATTGAACGACAGGCTTTTTCAGAGCCATATACTCCATGATCTTATTCATAGTTGAAAGATTATTCATCTCTGTTGGCTTGTCAGGATTTACGCATATATCAGAAGAATTCAGCACGGCAATCATTAAATCGTCGGGGACTCTTCCATAAAAATCCACAAATTCATTCAATCCCTGCACGGCAGTCAATTGTTTCATCTTTTCGAGGTCGCTGCCACCCCCCACTATTGCGAACTGAATATCACTTCTTTGTGAAACAATGAATTTTACACTTTCGAGTAAAAGATCGATGCCCTCCTGCTCTCCTATCACACCAACATAACCAACAAGATATTTTCTTCCTTTGAAAAACTGTTTATCGGGGGCCAGCAATTTAAGCCGGTCGAGCTTTGGTCCGCTTCTTATAACCTGAATTTTATCTTCATCCATTTTCCCCCGTCTTATCGCTATTTCTTTGTAAGATTCATTTGTGGCAATACTGAAATTGGCTGTAAGAAAAGTAAGCCTTTCAAAAAAGATCATCATTTTATAAAAAAATCCTTTTTTACTGAATTTTGCAAAGTACAATTCAGGGTTAATATCGTGATGATCAAATACATATTTTACACCGAATATCTTGAACCAAAGGGCAACAAGAAAAATCAAATCGGGTGGGTTACAACCGTGGATTACATGAAATCTTTTTTTGAAATATATTTTCCAGCTTAGGACAAACTCCCAGAACAATGCAGTAGTGTATTCGAGAAAGTAGCCAAAGGCTCCTCTTGCTTCAAGAGGAAGAGAATGGCGGTATATTTCTATGCCATTTATAACCTCAAAAGAGGACATATATCCCTTCATTTTGGGGCAAATGATACTTACCTCAGCCCCATTTTCTTTTAAAGTTGATGCTTCCTGCCAGACCCTTCTGTCAAATGGGACCGGAAGATTTTCGACAATTATCAGAATGTGCTTATTTTGAAAAGATCTCATTTTTACCAGTTTATTCCGATATAATTATTCTTGGTTAATAATGCTTCATCCAACCTGACGAAATCAATAATTAGTTTATCATCTATTCCATGGACCAGATCGCGGAATTCCGGTTCCTTAGTGTTAATTACCACTATGTCACAATCATGGACTAATTTCACCGGATCATTTACAAGCAGACTCGACAAATGCGGAATACGGGAATCGATATAATCCTTGTTCGTTCCCGTAAGCATAGCAAGATTTATATTCTTATCATAAATACCTATGTTACATCCTTTACCAAGTAAAGCTTCAATTATGCTTACTGTCGGACTATTTCTCAGGTCATCCGTTCCTGCTTTAAAGCTTAATCCGAGGAATCCCAGTCTTTTATTATTGTATTTGAATATTAGTTTTATAGCACGCTGTATCTGAATTTCATTTGTTCTGTTGATACTTTCTATCAGGGGCACTTCAACATAAAGATCGTGTGCCAGGGTCTGAAGTCCTTTCAGGTCTTTCGGCAAACAAGAGCCTCCAAATGCAAAGCCCGGCTTAAAATAATATGGTGATATGTTAAGCTGTTTGTCTTTGCAGAATATTTCCATCACTTTATGAGAATCAATTCCCAATTCGGCACAAATATTTCCGACTTCATTACCAAAAGAGATCTTAAGTGCATGATAGGTATTATTGATATACTTCATAATCTCTGCAGTTTTAAGATCGGTAATTATGATTTCCGCAGGTAATTGCCTGTAGAGTTCTGCCACCTTTTCTGCGGCCACCGGATTATCTGAGCCGATAAGTGTAAGCGGAGGGTTATAATAGTCATGTACAGCAGTTCCCTCCCTCAGAAACTCCGGATTATCAACAATTGCAAAATCTACATTCCGTTTTTTTCCTGAGATTTTTTCAATTTCAGCAGCAACTTTGTCACATGTACCTGGCATGATTGTCGACCTTATTGCGATAATATGAAAAGAGGATTTATTGCGCAATGCTACCCCAATATTCTCAGCCACTTTAAAAATAAACTGCAGATTTAAATGACCCTTTTCTGAGCTCGGGGTACCAACAGCAATTATTGATATATCTGAACCTGAAATAGCTTCTGCAACATTGTCTGTTGCGGAAATGTGACCTGCTGATCTTTGTTCAGCTATTATCGTATCAACTTCTTTTTCAATTATTGTTGCTTTTCCTGAGTTTATCTGATTAATCTTAGCAGGATTTGTATCCACACCAATTACATAATGTCCGTTTTTTGCCAGGCATCCGAGGCTGACACAGCCTACATATCCAAGACCGAAAATGCTAATATTCATGTTATTTAATCTTAATTATAAATTTAAAAGATGTTGTGCATTCTATTTGAGTTTTACAGTAAATCACATTCGTGGGTTCTTTTTTCAGAAAGGATCCGGAATACCATCCAAGAATTTGAGGATTTAACTGACCTTTTATTATCTCCGAATGAAGTTTATCGTCCAGAAAAAACTCTGTTGTTCTGATGTTATCTTTCGTAATCAGAAAACAATTTTCTGCTGTTCTGACAACTGACATATCGGGATGAATATGAAATGGAATCTCAAGTTCCACTTTCCTGTTTTTCGTTACAATTAAGGTGTCGAGAATTTGAAATTCGCTTTTAAATCTGTCAAACACGATATCACGGATGTGCTGAACACCTTCCTTCAGATATCCGTTATGCGTTGCCCTGACGTGATCGGTAATTTTATTTACTTCCAGATCTATTACACTGGATTTATATTTTTTAATCCATAGCGTGGGCCCTCCGTTTACTGCCTGATCTTTGTCGTTTACACGAATTGTATTGTGCGCGAGGGTACCTATAAAATAACTTCTCCATTCAGGTTCGGTATGATAAGTATAGGTTCCGGGATCAATGAAAACAGGCTGACCGTCAATATTTAAAGTAAACGACAAGGCATCTGCATGTCCATGAGCTGCAATTGACAGGAAGCCAAGCGGAGCAGCGTCAAAATGCAAATAAATTTCTTCGTTATCCTGCCTTTTGCGAAATATGAAATGGCCTTCCCCGGCATAAAACCTTGAACCTTCAGCGTTTTTAACCTCAGGAATTGATTCATATATCTTCTTCCCCTCATTCCCGAACAGAAGTTGATTTTTCATATCAAATCCGTTGCTTTTGGATTTAAATTCCGGATTGCTGAACAGAATAGCTGCGGATGTCAAAAGTGATTGGAAATTATTTACTTTTTTATCAAAATCGAGTAAGAAACACCTTCCATCATCCTCATCGCCATATTTTGGAAAATTCCCTTTGCAGTCGAGAAGATCATAAATATAGCAGAAGATTTTAAAAAGACGCTGTTTGTAACGGTCAGAAAAAGCGTTCCCGGTTTTTTCTCCGATGATGAATGTCAACAGGAAAAAATCAGTAATAAACTGAATATATTCAGCTGCCTCTTCTTTATTTATACCCTCTTTAGAATGCTGTTTGATTATTTCCCTTTCCAGACCGCTTTGTGAATATTTTAACCATTTTTTTGATTCTTTGAAGTTCCATTTTGAGGAAGCGACAAACAGACCGGCATATTCAGATATCAGATGGTTATTTGCAGATGAATATTTTGAAGGATTATTGTAAGAATAAATGCAATGTTTCTTTATCAGTGGCAGCCATTCATTTTGAACGAATCCATTAAATTCAGAATTATGGGTCATAAGATTCTCGGCTTCCAGGATTTCCCAGCAAAGAAACCATGTTATCAGTCTTAGGTTGATCTCAATATTGCTGTACCAGTTGACTCCTGCAAGAAAAGGATTCTGAGCAATCCATGATCTATTAATTTGAATAAAAAGATCTAAATCCTGCTGGTTCATTGCTGACTTGTAATTAATACAAATTCCGGTTAAAAACTGAAGGCGGTTTATTTCCCATACATATTTTGCAGAAAGATCAGGATTTTTCCGGATATTAATTTTCCTGTAAAAGTAAGACTTGAAGATTTCACCAGATAAGATGTCCTTCTGCCATTTGATTTCAGCAGGGTTATGAAAGTTGAAATGAGTCCCAAAAATATCCAGAGAATAAGGAATTGCACCAGGTTCACCGATTTCAATTCCAAGTATATCTCTTATCGAATCAATTTTTTCTGACTTGAAATTGCCCTTTTGGGTGAATTTTTCCTCGAAATATCCCCTGATCTGCTGCAATACCCTGTAGTATATTTCACCCACAGACATTGTCATTAACCTGTTAATATACCAGTTATTCATCAGAAGGAATTTGAAGTCTGTAACACCATATTTCTATTATTCGTTCCCAACATAGGAAATGTACTTTTGAAATTTACCACGCTGTGTTAAAATCAGATTGTCAACTACTTTGATATCTATATCAATTATGCCATTAGTTTGAAAATCAATTTCTTTTTTCATTGTATTAACTCTTTGTCAATCCATTAAGATTGCTGGTTTCTTATATTATTGATAAACATCCGGTATTTCCCTGCCGGTGACAAAATCGGTTTATCTCCGATTTTAATCTCAAATTCAATGACACCTTTCATGTTTCTTTCAATCGCATTTTTGATGAAAGGTATTTCAGATTGATGAAAATCCTTATTTGGTACAATTAACAGTATAGCATGACCTTTTTTCTCCTGAATAAATTGATAATTAGTCACATTCACAAGTATATCGCTCACAATATGTAAGGCAGTATTAGTTATTTTTTCGTTGTTAATCCCTACCAGGAAATCGTTGATATCCCTTCTTCCTGAAATGGAAATCATATTGCCGGCTGTGATCCTGCATGTATCATTTGTTTTATATCTTACAAATGGCATTGTTTTATTCATGAAGCCGGTTCCGATTATTTCAAAAACATCATCTTGCAGGTTCAATTTCTCCGTATAACCATAAAATGGATCAAATTGATATTCGCCATGCTTAAATTCCTGGGCTATGACACATCTTTCAGTGTGTCCGTAGAATGTGATGGTTTTAATGTTAAAAAAGGATTCAACAAAAAGGCGTTCAGATTCATTTATGTTTTCTGATGTGAAGAATATACCCTTTAGTTGAAAATCAAGCGATTGACCTTTATCGTAGAGTAATTTTGCAAAATAATATATCGTCGAAAAATATCCATTAAAATATGCAGGCTTTATTTCATTAATCTTATTCCGGTAAAGGTCAAGATTTTCTGCAGATAACTTAAAGGGCGAAAAGATTGTTTCGTTATTTACGGGGTTAAGACTATAAAGTTTATCACCGAATCCGATACCCCTGAAAGTAACTACTTTGTCCTCAAACCGGTATCCGAGTTTACTTCTGTAATAATAAATAAATGCAGTTTCCCTGAAGTAAGAATCATAATCCAGAAAAAAACTTAAAGGTTCACCCGTACTACCGCTTGTCTTTGTACTATAACTTCCTCCTCTTATTCTCTTAACTGACATAAGTTTATCTAAATTCTTGCGGATTAAATCCTTTGTCAAAAAAGGTATATTATTAATATCATCAAAAGAATTAACTTTTTCAGGTTTGAAATTGATGTTATTAAAAAGATCCGTATAGTATGGTACATTCTCATATGAATGGATCAGGATATTTTTCAGTTCATTTAATTGATATTCTTTAATAAAATCAGGAGGCATGGTTTCCCGCTTCTGAAGAATATCGTAATATTTACGGAATTCTTCGTTAGTGATTAACTTATTGCGGATATAATGAGCCGTGACGTACTTCAGGGATTCAGGCATCTTATCTCTGAGTCTTTTCAGGAACCGTTTATTCATTTCTTAAAGCAATGATTTATATATTTCATCTAATTTTTTTAACACTTCATCCGGCAGGTACTTCTGAACATGAAGCTCAGAAACCTCTCCGAATCGCTTAACCAGATCCTTATGATCAAGCATATTGTTTATAGCCAGTTCAATCTGACGCAGGTTTCCCGGTTCTATTAAAATCCCATTTTCATTTTCTCTCACTATTTCTGAAACGCCTCCAACATCTGTGGCAATGATTGCTTTTCCATACGACATTGCCTCGAGAATTGATATGGGTAAACCCTCGGTATATGATGGTAGTATAAATACATCTGAATTATTAAAAGCTTCTGATTTTTTTTCATTGTCCACCCATCCTAAACATTCAATGATATCTCCTGTTTGGTGCTCATTGATCAGAGTTTTTAACTTTTGTGTATCGCCGTTACCGCCGATTAGTAATTTCATTCTGGATCTGTAATCTACTTTATTATTCTCAATGACTGTTAAAAGATCAAAGATGCCTTTAGCCTCACATATTAAACCAAAAAATAAAAAAGTTAATAAATCGGGACTGGTAGTTCTTTGAAGTTTATGAGGATAGTCTATGATATTTGGCAATACAACCAGCATTTTTATGTTAAAATTGTCTTTGAAATATTTATACCACGATTGAGAAAGAGTTATTATACAGTCAGAATTATTTAAGAGAATTCTTATTAGTCGTTTTGAAAAGCTTCCGCTTTTTTTATAAAAATCTCCAAACCCTCCTCCATGGATATGATAAACAATTTTTTTCCTGAAGATATACCTGCAGATTAAGAAAATAATGAATTTCCGATAGAAACTACTATTCGACGCTCCATGAATATGGATGATTTTTATTCTCCGGTTTGAAATCAGGATAAAAATAAGTTTGAAGATACTTTTAAAGAAAATATAACTCTTGTAAAAACCCGAACCCACTTTATAACTTGGAATAAAATTAAACACACCGAAGTACTTACTATAAACACTAATGACTGCTCCGACTCCGCCGCGATGATTTTTGTAATCCGGCCCAACTGTAAGTACTATCGATGATAATTGTGATGATAATAGTTCCATTTTCTTTCAAAGAATGAGATAGTTTCGAAATCAGCCTTTCGATTTAATATTTTCCCTGTTTTTGGCGCGGATTCGTTTGTATCTGAAATGTCCTTTGAACACCTTTACTGGAGAAAAAGTCCATTTTCTTCCATCAACAACAATAATATTATCTACTACATTGATAGTATGGATCGTCATGATACCACGATTATGTTTATTCTTATTATTTATGGATATGTCGAAATAAGGTTGCTCGGTGACATTTTTTTCATTCAGTTCAGTTACCTTATTTATTGTAATTGACTCCCCATAGATATTTTGGCAGTTTTGTGTCGGCCTGTATATTTCCCCGTCAACTTCAATAAAGTTCCCCGCAGGCCTGTTCCCATCCAATCCTTCTTTAACAGGGTTATTGCAATGAGCTGTATATGGACCCAACAAACTATCGGCAAAGAAAATATATAATTTATACCCGGTTTCTGTATAGCCTATGGTGCCAAAAAGCCAATATTTATTATCCTTTTTCAATATTGTAGAGTCTCTCAGTGGAAGATCTATAATATCCTTTAAAAAGGTCATTGTCTCATTTTCAGAATCATATTCATAACATGATAGTTTCCCGCTTTGGCCCGCCTCAGGGAAAATGTAAGTTTTATTATTTTCAGTAAAATAAAACGGATAAGAAATATGGCTTTTTGTGTCTAAAAGGGTCTTATAATCAATTGGTTTAAAGTCTTTGTCCAGTGTAACCACCGAAAGAACACCATAATCTGTATCATATGGAAATTCTTCGTGGAGAATCTTGAGTTTACTATCGCCGGAAATCATAATAAATGGATCAGCATAGTACTTATCATATGAATTTGGAAATAACCATGTAATATCCGGATCAAATGACCTCTCTTTTATAATGTTTTTAATATCACCTCTGCAAATCCCGATTGTCCAGTTTTTGTAGAATAATTTGTCAATATATTTGGAGTACACGTTTTTCATTATAGAAGATGTTAATAGTTAACCCGTTATAAACTAATTTTGATTTACCAGCTTTTCAGGAACTTCACTCTGGTTTTCCTTTGCTATTCTATTTTGGATCAGATCAGTGAAAATCTGGCTAATCTCATTTATTTTAGCCTCATTCAGGACATGAGTACGTTCTACATACGATTTTGCCCTTTCAGCAAAGTCATTAGTATACCTGAAAGTGTCAATTGCTTTCAGCATACCATTCAAATCCCCGTTTAAAACTTCACCAAGTCTCTCCTTTATAATAGTTGAACCCGGATCAACATTTAATGATAGAACAGGAATTCCATAGGCCCATGCTTCAATAAATATGTTAGGGAAACCCTCCATAAGGGAAGTGCTTATCAATGCTTTTGAAGTTGCAATTTGAAGCAATGTCTCTGAATGATCTAATTTCCCAAAAAGTGAAACATTCTGAAAGGATTTCAATTTCTCATAATAAAAATGGCCCTCTTTGTCTCTGGGTGGACCAACGACTTTGAATAAGTGCTTAGGGGAGTTTTTAACCAGTTCGAAAAACTGAGCAAATCCTTTTCGTTTATCTATCCATCCGACATAAATAAAATCATTATGGTCAGCAGGAGTAATTGAAGGCAAGAGTGATAAATCGATCAGATTATTGAAAACCAAGGATTTGATTCCTCGTTCTGACAACATTTCCTTTTGTCCTTCATGCTGCACAAAAACTACATCTGATTTATGCAGTAACCATGGATATACAATCTCACAGAAAAATCCGTCGACGATAACCCAGGGATTACGGAAATAGGTTGAATAGAAATACTTCCATCTCATCTTAAAACTCATGACATCGAGATCTTCTGCCAACCCTAATATGAATTTAGCTCTTACTTTGCGGGCAGCCCACCATGCGATGATGTGCCTCGAATCGCGGATACGGCAATAATATACATCAGCGTTCTGATCCCTGAGGGTTGAGTAAAGCCGGGGAAGCCTGTGTGTAAATGTCCGGATCATTCTTATTCCTTTATTCCATCCTTTAACAGGAATAATTTTAATACCCTCCGGACTTTGAAATTCCTCATTAACTGCATAATCAACGACTACCACTTCATGTCCAGCTTTTGCCAACGCTTTAGCAAGCAGCGCAATCTGCAATTCACCGCCTCCGCTCGTATTTCCTGTCAGAGCTTTCCCAATATCACCCCAAAAACAAATTTTCATACTCCCGATCTTCGTAACTAATTTTTCATTGTAACCGTGAAAGACGGAATTGTTACTTCCATCATATACAACGATATATACTTCTTAGCGCATTCTTCGATGCTGAAATAATTATTGTAATACTGTATCAGATCCTCTTTTTTAATTTTGTCCTTATTTTCAAGATAATCCCTGATAGCGACATAATAATCGTCTTCGGAGACAGATTTTGATAAATACCCCGTTTCTCCATTTTTAATTGTGTTAATTAATCCTCCTATAGGTGTACAGATAGGAGTACATCCGCACGCAAATGCTTCAATGAGACTGATAGGCATTCCTTCGCGGACAGAACTCAGACAAAAGGCATCAGCATTTAAAAGATAGTCAGAGACATTGTGCTTCTCACCAAGAAAAATAATTTTATCACAGGCTAATTTTTTAAGGTTCCTACCTTCTTCCGAATCAAATCCTGAGCCAATTATCAATAACAGGGCATGATCTTCGTTATTCATTATTTTATTAAAAGCACCTATCAGTGTCCGTTGATTTTTGGCAGCATTACAGGTACCAATGTGCAAAAATATTGAGCTTCCGTTATCTCTATATTTCTGAATATCATTTTTTACATCTGAAAACGCTGAAGTAGGATTTGGCTGAGCTCTGCCATTATATATTTCATTATAAGATGAAAATTTATAATAAGATAAAAAAGATCGCGATACCTCTTCAGAAATGGTAATAGCTTTCATCTTAAATTTCGAATAAAAAAATCGTCTTATCCAATATTCAAACGAGCTTTTCACCTCACTCTTAGGTATACTGTGTATAGTATGAAAAAACCTGATTTTTGGATAAAGTAAAGTGAGGGGAAAAACATAGTTTACCAGGTTAAGATGAGAATGAACAACATCGGGTTTAAGCTTTTTAACTAACCGATTGATAATTGCTATATTACTTATCCTTAGTCCTTCGGGAATTTTAAGATTTATATAATTCAGTTTATCAGATAAATCTCTTCTATAAAACCCTGAATTACCCTGCAAATCATCACGCAAAACACATAAAGTCACATCATTATCCTGACGTGCAAGTTCATTCGACAGATCCACAACAAATCGTTCAGCCCCACCCGGCCCAAGAGAATATACAAGTTGAAGAATTTTCATTAAATTAATTTAAAGTTTCAAGAAACCGGATGATCCTTTTAGCCTGAAAATTATAGT
Source organism: Bacteroidales bacterium (assembly GCA_003141895.1). Lineage (GTDB taxonomy): Bacteria > Bacteroidota > Bacteroidia > Bacteroidales > VadinHA17 > LD21. The sequence continues at coordinate 13,032 of PLNT01000020.1, forward strand.
TAAAAGTTGTTGTGGTCAGCTCTTTTCCCTGACCTGCAATTTTCAAAGCGATATCATAATTATTGAGAACGTAATCTAATTTTTCAGCCAGTTCAGAAGTGTTTCCTGGTTCAATTAGAAATGAATCCACACCGTCGGTCAAATAATCTGGAATTTCGCCAACTTTAACTGTTACAACAGGCTTCGCGGTTGCCATATATTCAGTTAACTTTGATGGGAATGATGCCTGCGTTTCCAGATCTTTTGCTCTTACCATAACTAAAATTTCAGAATGGATTATATATCTGATTATCTCAGTACGCGAAAGATATCCAAGCACTGTAACTTTTGAGGACAGATTCAGGTCCTGAATCAGATTCTTTATTTGTTCCATTTCTTTTTCAGAACAGAATCCCCCAAGGATAAGGTTCAAATCAGGATGATTATTTGTAAGTGATGCGAATGCCCTAATTAAGACATCTACATTATCTCTATTGAAGGTCAGTCCACCAAAATAACCAATGTATGGATGCGGGAACGGGCTTTCCCCGTTCTGAGAAAACCTTGTCGGATCCACGGTGCTGGGAATCAGAAATAATTTATTTTGAGGTACGCCATTATGCTTAAAGAAATCAACCAGAAATTGAGATATACAGAATATTCCGTCACATAATCGTGATTCTATTTTGAGCTTAAAAAATCCCTCTATCTTTTTCAAACTGCCTTTCTGATAATTAATTAACGGATGTTCACTGCATTCTTTGACCAGTTTTGACCCGGTAATTTTGGATAAATACCATGCGAACACATGGGTGGAAAGCCGCATTGTATATACCATTATTGTCTCTATGTTCTCCGTTTTTATTATTTTTCTGAATAATCTTATGGCTTTAAAGTATTTCACGAATTTCTGCCACCGCCGGATTAAGAAATATTTATTTCTTTCGGCCTGACCAAAAGGATGGTAATAACTGATACCCTCGGTAATGCCTTCCTGGTCTTTTACATACTCATTCTCAAAACAGATTACAGAAACACCTACTCCATTTTCGATAAGCCCTTTTGCATAGGCATAAACCCGGTTTGTAGAAGCATTCCCCTCAGGAAAAGAAAAGTTATCTCCAAAAATCACAAACGCCATAAAAATAATTTCAAAGTATCTATATATTGCTCCAGCATTGACATGCAAGGCTAAATTGCCAACTTATCAAGCTTGTCATTTTTTAACAGAATTGAAGAGTAGATGTTCAGGAGATCCTCAACAATTTTCCGAGGCTCGTGCCTTATCCTTGCCCTCAACCGTCCGTTTATTCCCAGTTTATTTGCAAAATTTCTGTCTTTAATTAACTCAATTATCGCTCCTGCCAGGGAATATGGGTCGCCATCCTGTACCAGAAGTCCCTCTTTCCTGTCGGTTAATATACCTGGAGTGCCACCCGCGTAGGTAGCAATTACCGGCATGCCAAGTAACATAGCTTCACAAATACCGTTAGGGCTGTTTTCGATGTGTGACGGATGGATATACAGGTCAGCATTTACTAATTGACCTATAAGTTCATCTTCCTGCAGAGGACCCAATAACTGAATATCTATGTCTCTGAATTTGGTTTTGTATATACGTTCAACCAGGTACGATATCTCATATTCTTCTTTAAGTCCAGCAATTTTCCAGATTATATTGCAACCTGTGAATAACTGGTTTAGAATAATTTTGCATTCCAATATTGTTTCAAGACCTTTATAAATATTATTTCTGATAGTACTCATGATAACGAAGTCAGAATCAGCTTTTTTGGAACGCCACTCATTGAGGTAGAATGCGGGACGAATCATTTCCTCGCAATGAAAATATTCGGAATCAGGGGATAAAACAGATGACAACCGCCTGTCAAAATCAGTTCTTCCCATAAAATATTTGCATGCTTTGAATATCCTTTTTTCCCTGGCTGCAGACTTTTTATTTACCCAGTAACCATGAAATAATCCATGACCTTTTAGTAGTAGCAATTTATCTGAGTGTCGAAGTATGTCTAAAGCACTCAGCCCAATAAACCATTTATGATCATTCAGAGTCAAGTTCCCCTGTAAATGGATTACACACGGAATATTTGTTCTCGGGATGAGAAGGCCAAAATCACTTTCGGTTCCGAATATATGTATAATATCAGGCTTAAACTCCTGGACAATATTTAAATAAAACTGGATAATATTTTCATCTTCAATATTATGTTTAAACCGATTATACAATTTTTTGAATTTGTTTCTTACAGGTTCAGTTCTGACAGGAAAATAACTCGTATTTCCGATCTTGAACTGCCAGGAATCGAATTGATTTGAGTTAAATACTATTCCAAGGTGAATATCAGGTACCTTTGATATTTCTGCTTCTAAAGAGGAAATCCAACTGCACCCGATATCCTTATTAGAACCTACAATCTCAGCATTAGAAAACCACAGTACTTTCACGCCAGTTTATATTTAATCATAATTTTCCTGATCCTGTTAGGTATATTCTTAATACGACTCAACTGATAAGCTAACTGTTTCAAAGGAGCTTCAATTCTGATCATAATAATACCTATCTTATAACTACCCGTATCGATAATAGATTCGACATCATCCGTGCGTCTTAATTTTACATCAATCTTGTGATCTGAGATATCCTTCATCATATTCACAATTTGTTCAGGATGTTCCCCGCGAAATCGTATGAGCCAGCTTGGGAATCTATAAACATTATGAACCCTGTATGGATTTCCTAACCTGAAATAGTTATTTTCGGCCCATTGCGTTGATTCAAACAAGTCGTCAGGTTTTTCATCCCTGTATATTTTTACTTTCTGTTCGACCTGCCAGGGAAATAAAAGGCAGTAGTGATACATGAAAATGCCTTTTCTTGCCATCTTCTCACCCCTTATCCAATGTTTGGACCTCATGTCGATACCGTTTTCATCGATAATTGTCGGCGGTTCGTGGGTTAAATATTTATAACTCTTATCCCACTTAAAAATACGATGCCAACCGCCTACATTCCGTCTAAGGTATATTGAGTCAGATATATAATTAATATTGCCCCAAAAGCTTTTTTGTTTAAACGAAATAGATGAGATTGATGAATCATTTTGTAATAATCCGATAATCCTTTGCATATCTGATGATTTATAAAACTCATCGATATCAATCTGCCATAGATAATCGCCGGTAGCACGTTCAGCATAAGCCCTGCACTGCGGGGTTCTGTCATTGCCAAGCTCATCCTTCTTAGGCCAGAATCCGTCTCTGGTAATAATAGTTAGTTTGTTTTCTGTATCTTCTTCCTTTTTAAAATTGTACAGGGTTTCCAAAGTCCCATCAACAGAATGCCCGTCAGGAGTGGTGACTGATTTTGTGTCAATGTGTCCCCCTTCAACAACAATTATCTCATGCGCAAACGGATAAATTGAACGCAGACAATATCTTGTAAAAGGTTCACCATTCAGAACTATAATACCAAATGTTATTTTTGGAAAGTTATTTTTTACCATATGTTTAATTATTTGGTAATAAGTTGATATTTAATTGTTTTACTATCTCTTTCTGAGAAGAGATTTAATTTTTATTTTTAAATCATCTGATAAATCTTCAGGTTCATAACCCATTCTGAAGAAACTTCCGTATTTGATTATTTCAGTTGTGTTGGGATGATATCTGTCAAGACGTCTAAGCTTTGCATTTTCAATTGGTAAAGGATTTTTTTTAGGTTCGGTGGTAAATGCATATTTAAATCCTGCTTCTTCTGTTGCTTTTAGTACCATATCATTATAGTTCCCATTAGGAAAGGCAGCGGATATGGGATATTTTCCGGTGAGATTAAACAGAATATTATTAGATTCACTAAATTCCTGTTTTATCTCATCGCGGGTATAATAAGTTAATATTGTATGATTGTGTGTATGATTGCCAATCGACGCATATGGATTTCGGGCAAGATTTTTAATTTCATTCTCATTGAATGGCCTGTCTATATCAGACCACGGTTCAAAAGCTTTAATTCCAAAATTTTGTGTAATATATTTATTGATTGAAGGGAATTTTAATGACTTCAGTGATCTTTGTTCATTACGGATAGTTTCAAGGTTTATACCCTGTTTCACCCTGAATTTATAAATTATATCCCACCAATAAGATTTGTTACCTATTACATTATTTGTTGTAATAAAAAAGACGGCCGGAATATTATATTTCCTGAGTATTTCTAAAACAAGTATATTATTAAAATATCCATCGTCAAATGTTATCATCGCATAAGACTGGTCTTCTTTCAGACCGGTTAACAAGTCCTCTGGTACGATAAATTTATATTTGTGATGAAGAAAATATTCAATAAAATCAATAAACTGACTAACCGTCATATTATTCTGAGGATCAATATGATTCAGTTGTTTTTGTTTCAAAGATTCATAAAGTCCATGAAAATAAAATATTAACAATTTGTTTTTCTCGGACTTAAAATTCAGAAGGAACGGGTTAATAAGATAACCCAGATTTTCAATCACCTTATGGGAATATTTTTCATATGTATTTTTAATAGGTCTCATGTCTACAAAATAACTTCTTTAACAAGTGATTCTTTGTTTTTCGTAATCCCTGAGAAAGCGGATAACATGCCCAGGTACCATAAGCCTGTAGCAAACCCATGGCCCGACATAAATGTCCAGGAAACAAAACTTTCAATTATCTGTGAAAAAATATAGAGCAAAAACAGTAATCCCAGGTCGGACAGCACTCCTTCTGAGTTCAAATAAAAATTTAATGCACTGTAACCGGAAAAGATATAGAGCAGAATAAAAAGTATCAATCCAACAATGCCCCATCTGAAGATCACACCTGTCCAGACCATATCAGCTGTAGTGGCTCTCATATCGCGAACCCATGAGACCTGGTTTTCTGTGACAGGTCCCATTCCAAATATTTTTTTGTCCTCATCCATACTTGCGACAATTAATCCTGTCATCTGGAAGCGGAACTGAATATTATTAGGGTCACTGGTAGCTGAGGATTGTTTCAATTCTGAAAATCTGTTTAGAAAGAACTGTGTATTTGCGGGGAGAAATTTTGATAAAACAAATAATCCCAGAATACCAATAAAACCAAAAACTAAAATATTTTTCAGAACTAGCCCGATTCGTCCTTCCTTCAATCCTGTTATAATAAAATACAGTATGAATATTAACATTGCGTTAATTAAAAATGATCTTGTATATGAAATAAATATTGCCAGCACATTAATTATCAGTAAGATATGAAACACAAAGGGTTTTTTGTGCCTGAAAATCAACAGGAATGCAACTGATAGCGGCAAAAACTGAGGCATAAAATAGAATGTGCGGGTTATTGCAACTCCCTGGACTATATCAACTGAGTATTCGGCATCGGGATAAATGCCAAAATGCAAACCCTGATGTAAAATATATAAACAAGCCGTTAAAGTGTTAATGACGACAATACTGAATAAGAAATTTACCAGTACCTCAGGGTTAGTTCGTGAAGTCCAGTTTTTAATAATAAAATAAGATACAAACAATGAAATCAGGACGATGAATTCTTTAATAACATCTGTTACGTCGGCATAATTTATCAATGTGGTACCTGCCCCAATAACTGAAATTAACAGTAAGCCAATGATGCAAAAGTCCATAGCATTAAATCGTCCCATGTAGCTATAATCTTTTTTCTCATCAGACCTGGCAAGGAAAACAGCTACAAAACGCAGTAAAATGAGCCAGAAAAACATAAGACCGTATGACAAACTTCCGGGAATCTTAAAAATTTTGACACCTTCAAAAAATATTGATTCACTCATAAACATCAGAAAGGGAATGCCAAGGAAAAAAAATGGCTCTTTTATTCCTTTTATTACAAAGTAGAGTACTAATAAATAGGGGAAAATATCGCGGAATAATGAAATCATGTTTATTGGTTCTTTACAACTTCTTTGGGAAAAGAGAAACTACTATTAAGTGTCTTTTTTAATTGTTCCGCCGTCTGGTAATTCATATAATTCTTTATGTTGTTCTTAAACGTTTCAGAATTAAGATTCTTAAACCTGCCAAACTGACTTTCCAGAGAGTTATTTTTTCCTTCGCTGTATGTGCTTCCCATCCCATATTTCATTATCCTGTATCCGATTATACCATTTTCAGGCGCCAGTACCGGGATTCCATAACTTAAAGCCTGCAGCATAACACCACTTGAACCATAAAACTTTCTATAAGGCAGAACCAGATGACTAACTGATTTAAAAAAATATTCAATGCAGTACGGGTCTTCAATATATTGGTTAGTTTCAAACAAGCGGCCTTCTTTTTTCAATAATGACTTCAGCTCATGTGTATCTAGAACGTATTTCTCCGCCCCGTTGTTCAATCCGCAATGAATAAAGCATCCGCCACTATCAACTGCTAATTTTAACAGAGTATCATATCCCCGTCTGAATTGTGCCGTTCCGAAGTAAAGAAAGGGAAATCGTGCTCTGTTTTTCTGTTTGAATTTTTCTAATCTGTCGATCCAGATTCTTTGTTCAGATTTTTCATCCTTAACTATACGATCGGCATATTCCTGAAATACATCCGGCAACCATGTTGAGAACTTATGGTGGGAGACATAATTTTCGTCAATGTAAAAAGCTATATCAAGAAGGGAGTAGCGTTTGAGAAGAACCTCATGAAACATCCAGTCGTCGTGTCTCCATCTCGCAGGTAAGTGTTTTAAGTACCTTAATTTATCTAAGAGTCCGATCTTTTCGTAATAGTGATATGGCCTGAGGAAAATTCCTGCTAATTTTCCCCTAAATCTGTTTTTCCCGGAAATTTGAGAGTTCAACAGAGCCAAATGATTATCAGCTTCGGCAAAAACAGTGAGGTCGCAACCGCATTTGTTTTGTAATTCGAGAAAATCAGAAGAATTTATGCCCAGCCCTCCATCTGAAAATTTACTTGTATCGATGAAGGAGATCTCCGTACTTTTTTTAAGCTGATCAATATAAAAGGAATTCAATAACACTTTTTGTGTATTGCCCGCAATAAATATTTTAAAACCTTTCTTCATCAGAATATCAGCCAGCACAAACACATAAACCTGCCGGTGTCCATCGAAATCAGGGGAATAAATTAAGGCATTTGGCATACTTGCAGGTTTTCTTTCAAATTAATTATCAAGTATATCTTCCAGATATTTTATAGTCTTGGCAATTGATACCTTCCAGTTCAATTCTTTATTATATTCAGCAAAAGCTTTGATTGAAAATTCTTCATATTTTTCAAAATCGCTAAACATATTCCCAATATATTCAGCACATTTACTGACATCAATATTAACATTGAACATTTTTCCATTAATATCATCTTTGATAACTGAAGGAATTCCCCCCGTATTAGTAGTTATTACAGGCACTCCATATGAATTTGATTCTGAGAAAACAATCGGAGTACAATCGGCTATGGTAGGTAATACGAAAAAGTGGCTTTCGCGATACAGATTGTCTATCAGATCAGCTCCTTCTTTTTTCGACTTGTCAACAAACCCAAGAATTTTAACAAAATCGGGAAGTGATGATGACTCAGCAGGATTACATCCTACAACTGTAAGTGCAGTTTTGATACCCTGATTGTTCATTTCCTGTGCAATTTTTACTGCAACCGGACCTCCTTTTCTTATCCAATCCCGTCCAATAAACAAAAGTTTACATGTTTTCCTCGATTTCTTAAAATTAAATTCAGTAATATCCTTTACGGTTTTATTGGATTGAATGTTTGCACCGTATGGAATGACCTTTATCTTATTCTCTTTAGCCCCATAGTATTTTATTGCTGACTGCGCAGCCCATTCGGAAGAAAAAATTGCGAGGGAAAGTCTCTTAATAACATTCTTTTCGTATTGATGACAGCTCCTGATGCTTGAGTAGCTGAAATCGGCATACCCGTCATAATAATTATGCATAACTGCAAACGTGGCATCTGACCACATTACAACCGGCTTACTGGTTGAAAGATATGCAATCGGGATTGCGCCTGGACTAAATATAATATCGGCGTCGGAGTTTTTCAATTTTCTTTGAACCTGCAATGCATAATATTTGAGATATTCAGGTTCATAATCTAAAATGAATTTACCTAATTTCCCCTTGAACAATCTGTCATAAAAAGCTTCTTTTATCCTTGAAATAAAAGATGCTCCCGGCAATGACTCAAGTTCTCCAACATATTCTACCTCCACTCCTGCATCAATGAATGACTTTGCCATATAATACGGTGTGCCTGACCAACTATTAATATCGTTCGCATTATAAGTTGTGACAAATGCTATTTTCATATTTTGGAGTAAGAATTAAGATTAAGGGATAACAGGGAGGTTAAAGATCCCTTCATTGTGAAAATCATTAATGGTATCCCATTCTTCCAGAATTGTGAACGTAAGGACTTCATTACCATAGATCCATTCTGTCCCTTTCCTGTTATTGCCATTATCATGGCCAAAAATAGATATTGAATAATCACCAGGGCGCAGAACATATTTTGGTATAAAAAATTCTGAATGAAATTTCCCCTTTTTAATTGGCTGAGGTTCGGGGTTATTATGTGCTGAGAACAACTTTATTCCATCTTTCAGGATTGTGATACCATTCCGGAAATATTCCATATCCTGATTACAGATACCTTTTAGCTCAACCCTTATTTCAGCCGATGGAGATACAGATATCTCATTGCTGCTTAGTCCATTAATTGAAATCTCAGAGAAAGTGATGTAAGGAACAAGAGTTCCTGAAACTGAGCTCCTGTCAATTTGTCCGTTAACAGATCCTGTTTTCATATATCTCCGGACAATTTCTGCAGTAGTTCCCATATCAGTTATTTTACCGCTTTTCAATAGAATTCCTTTATTGCATAATTGATTAATAGTACCCATATTATGACTTACAAACAGCACAGTTCTTCCTTCCGACTGAGATACATCCTGCATCTTCCCGAGACATTTTTTCTGAAATTGAAGGTCTCCTACTGCCAGAACCTCATCTACAACCAGTATTTCTGATTCAAGATAAGCGGCAACAGCAAACGCCAGTCTGACATACATACCGCTTGAATATCTCTTTACAGGTGTATCAAGAAATTTTTCTACTTCAGAAAAATCCACTATTTCGTCAAATTTCTTTTTTATCTCCGCTCTGTGCATACCCAGAACTGCACCATTTAAGAAAATATTCTCGCGTCCTGTAAGTTCAGGATGGAAACCTGTTCCTACTTCCAGTAAACTAGCTATCCTTCCCTTAGTTGAAAAACGGCCAAGAGTAGGTTCCGTAATCCGGCTCAATATCTTCAGCAAAGTGGACTTGCCGGCGCCATTTCGGCCGATAATACCAATTCTGTCACTCTGATTAACTTCAAAACTTACATCATCAAGAGACCAAAACTCTTCTTTTGCAGCTATTTTTACAACCGGTTTATTGGTTACCAGATTTCTTGTTTTATGAAATGCATCTTTTACCTTATCAGCAATTACATCCCTTAAAGCGATGTAGCCCGATTGTCCCTGGTGCCTGATAATATAACTCTTACTAATATGTTCAACTTTTATTACTACACTCATACCAAATATTAAATTATGTCAGCAAATGTCTTCTCTATCTTTCTGAAATACCATATTCCAAAAGTGAGGAGACCTATAATTAATCCGATTGAAAGCAACATCCCTGGTAAATAAATATGACTTTCGCCCCCTATTATGCACCATCGGAATCCGTCAATTACACCAACCATGGGATTTAATGAATATAACAATCTCAGTCTTTCAGGAATATTATTGCTTGTGAACCCTACCGGGGAGATATACATCCCGAATTGAACGACAAAAGGAACTATATACTTAAAATCGCGATATTTGACATTAAGCGCAGCAATGTATAACCCAGCTCCCATTGAAGTCAGAAAAGCTAAAATAAGAAAGAGCGGAAGGAAAACGATCTGCCATGGTGGAACGAAATGATACCAGAGCATCAATCCGATGAGAATTACAAATGAAATCAGGAAGTCAACAACATTCACAATAACCGTGCTCGCTGGAATAATCAATCGCGGAAAGTAAATTTTAGTAAGCATATTGGTATTGGTGATAAGCGAATTGCTTGCATCACTGAATGATGTAGAAAAAAATTGCCAGGGCAGCATTGCAGCATACACCAGAATCGGATAAGGAACACCTTCGGAGGGCAATTTAGCTACCCGACCAAAAATGATTGTTAAAACAATCATTGTCAGAAAGGGACGGATTACACTCCATGCCAGTCCAATTGCCGTTTGTTTGTATCTTACAAGAATATCACGCCATGCTAAAAAAAAGAACAATTCCCTGAACCTCCACAGGTCATTCCAGTAATTTTTTACTGACCTTCCCGGTTCAACTACCAAATCGAATTCATTAACAATTTCTGCCATCAGTTTTTTCTTCCAGGTTACCTGTTTTCCGTATTAATTTGCGAGTGTACAAAGATAACTTATTATGTCCATTTCATGTTCTCCGTGCATTCCGACATCAGTTAAACCGGGCTACCTGAAATCATGCTTTTTAATCTCTGAAATAAAATTTACAGAAGTTATCAAACACTCATTTAATGAGGTTGTCATGCTTAGAAAAAACTAAAATTGTTTTCACATTTAACTGACATTATTTGAAAATATATTCTAAATTTGTTATCGTGTAAAACAACCTGCTAATCATTTTAAAATTGATGTTAGTCACTTCTTTTATGCAGCAGACCAAAATAAATTGCCCTATTGAAAAAAAAGCTATTTATATTATTGTATTTTTCAATATGTACCGCACTTTCGGGTGTCACGTATCATATTTCACCTGATGGCAATGATTGATATGATTTATTGCTTATGAGAAAAAAAGTTCTGATGATTATATTAATGATTATTTTTTTGGCCCTGATCTCCGGGTTATTACTGGTAAAACCTGCATTTAAATATATTTCAGGATATTTATCAAAATCAGAAATAGTTAATGCGAATATACTGATTGTTGAAGGCTGGCTTCCCGATTATGCATTAAAAATGGCATCTGAAGAATTTCAGAAACATGATTATAAATACATTGTAACAACCGGAATCAAATCCAATATAAATTATTTCGGATTGTATAGCAACAGCTTTCTGATTTTCTATCCACACTCAAAATTATCTGGTAAAAAAGAATATAAGAAACACTCTGTTGAAATAGAAGCTTACAGTGAATTAAACGGAGAAAATCGCGCTCATTTTAATTTATATATCAACGACACACTTGCAGGTAATTTTTATGCCGATAAAAGAAAACGAAAATACCTGATTGAGTGGAAAGGTTCTCTTTCAGGAATCGATTCTGTTCTCGTTCAGTTTGATAACGACAGTTGGGGTCAATTTGGAGATCGAAATCTTTTTGTAAAAGATATCATCTTTGATAATCAAATAATTATTCCTTACGGAAACAATTCAGTCTTCGTAGAGTCGAAGCTAACCAACAAACATGAAATTCTGTCCAGTTTTAGTTCAAATGCAGAATTAGCCAGGAAAAGATTAATTTCGATGGGTGTAGATTCATCCAGAATAATAGCCACCCCCGGAGAACGAGTTAAAATCAACAGAACACTAACGAGCGCAATTGCATTTCGAAACTGGCTTAAAACTTCAAATATTGATATCAAGGGAATAAACATATTCAGCATGGGAACGCATGCCAGACGCACTTGGATGACCTATAACAAATTACTCAATGAAAAGTATGAAATAGGTATAATTTCTGTACCTGATTATTTGAACCGTTCAAGAGAGAACAAATTACTAAAGACTCTCCGTGAAACTCTCGGAATAATTTATTACTGGTTAATCTTATTACCATATTGACCTGGAATCCCGGTGAATTGATCCCTGATACAAATTTTAATTTAAGATAATAAAGTCTATTCTCCGGTTCAGTTTTCTGTCATTTTCCAGATTATTTGAAGCTATAGGTTTCGATGACCCAAAGCCTGTCGCAACCAGTCTTCTTGGGCTGATTCCCCTGTTATTTAAATAGGAAACCAGTGTTTGTGCACGCATCTGAGAAAGCGTAAGGCTGGCCTGGGCAGGGCTGCTATTGTCAGAATGAACCGCAACAGCAAGCCTCATTGACGGATATTTGCTCATAAGTTTTACAATCTGATCGAGCATGATAAAGGCATTTGAAGTAAGTCTTTCTTTGTTATCGAAATATGAATCGGCAAAAGCACCGTTAAGCTTAATCAGATTATGAAGTTCCTTTTCAGAAGGATCTTTCAATACAAACGTTTTTATTCTTACATTCTTATATCCAAGACTATATAGTTCACTAAAAGCAGGATATGTTGCCATTAAATTCATCTGTTGGTCAACTATATAGATAAATGTACTGTCTTCAGGTATATATTTTTCAATTACGGTATATTTCCTTGGAACATTTCTGAAAACCGGATTATCCAGTCCAATTTTCACTTTAGATGAGACTAATTCTACATTGTAAACTGCATCTTTTCTAAACTCATCCTCTGCAGAATATTGAGCAGTTATTTTCGTACTGCTGATTTTTCCCGATTCAATGCTTTTTAATGAAGACAAACTGCCAACAAAAGAACTTCTTTCACGATTATCATCAAATACATGAATTTTCTTTGAAACGCCTGTCTTATGAATTTCGCCTGTAGAAGTTGATCTTATAACCACTTCCATATTGACCAGGTATTCTCCTTTCTTTTTGAATGAATGTGTTACCCTTTCCCCCTGTGCTCTCCCTCCGTCTCTGAAATTCCATTCATATCCTGTAATTTTAAAACCCGGAAGGTAAGATGACAGACCGTCAAATTTTACAATATCATCTTTAAGAACCATATCAGTAGAATTAATAAATGCTTGCTTATAATCTTGTATTTCAAGATTATAAATCAATTTTGTAAAAAACAAACTTCCGGTTTTTTTATAAAAAATATCGATTCTTACAGTATATCTGCCTGCTCCGGGGAAACAGTGTTTTACCTTCATCCCCGTAGCTTTTTCACCATCACCAAAATTCCATACATATTTCAAATTCAGAGTATCAATCACGATAGATCCGCTGTCGGCAAGCACAAAACAATGTTGATTTTCTTTCTGGATATTATCATATAATACTTGAGGTGAGTTTGTCTTGAAATGATAAATATCAATTGATTTATCCCTGTTTGAAGAAAAATAACCCTCATGCATCAATGTATCAGTCACAATACCGAAATCATCGTGTGCAGAGTTAATTGGTGGGTCAAGCCTCACAGGCTTTTGCCATGTAGAGTCCAGGTAGGAGTAAACTGAAAAGAATATATCTTTTCCTCCCATTCCCGGAAGCCCGTCAGAAGAGAAGAAAAGTTCTCCTTCAGAATTAATAAAAGGATATGACTCGTTCCCTTTAGTGTTAATTACATTGCCCATATTTACAGGATCTTGCCAGCGATCACTGGTCCACTCACTGTAATAGAGATCCGACCCTCCGAAACCTCCAGGTTTGTCTGATGCAAAAAATATTTTTTTACCGTCAGGAGAAAGACAGGGAGTCGTCACATTATACCATTCGTTATTAATTCGTAGCTCCCTAACTTTAGTCCACTGATCATCGATCAAAACTGCTGAATAAATGCCAAGTTTATTTCGTGCTCCACCTTTTTTGCTAATATCCTGATTCCTGGAAAAGTAAATAGTATCTCTTCTCTTATTAAAAGTTACAGGTCCATCGTTTGAAAAAGAGCTCAGATTTTTTGAAAAAAGTCTGGAAGTTTGCCCTTTCCCGGTAGTGTCTGAAAAATATATTTTGAAAAGTCCTTTATCCTGACCAGACGAGTAACTTGAAAGGCCGATGTTACGATTGGAACAATAAACGATTCCATTATTAAAATACACTGGCGAAAATTCATCATATTTATCAGAACTGAAATGGGCTTTTTTAATAGTATAGGTATCTGATTGGGCTGAAATAAATTGCGAAAAAATACAGATCAGAATGACTATAACCAGTTTTTTTGTCATGTTATTTTTTTAGCTAGTGGCTAATTTAACAGTAAAGATTTAAAAATTCAATGGACTTACTGCATCTACTTTATAATGAAACTCATATCTGAGCATAATCTCGTGGGACCCGTTACTATAATGGCCTAAAGTGCCAAAATCAAAATCGTAAGTGTAAGCAATCCTGATCTGATTATTTACAGCAAACTGAATCAATGCTCCCATTGACCGATTGTTGCGATACGATAGCCCACCCCATATTCTGTCATTAAAACTTGCATACATATTAAAATCAAAGAGTAACCTCTTCCCTGAGGAATACGTAATAAGTGTGGATGGAAGTAATTTTATTTTTGAGTTTACTGCAAATACATATCCGGCATTAATTAAGTAATTATATTGACCCTGATTGAAGATGAGTGTATATTTATTTTTGTCAAAATCAAATTTATATCCCAGTAATTTGGGAATTGAGAAACCTGCGAAATAACTTGTGGATGAGTAATAAGCTCCAAAACTGAAGTCAGGGACAACGAACACCCGTGAATCGACAAGCATATTTTCATCACCCTGATCAAGAACCACAAGCTGTGACCAGGCAGTATTTGTAGTTATCAGACCCGCACCGAGTCCTAAAGAAAGTTCTCCGTTTCGCATATTTATTTTATATGAATAGTCTGTAACAAAATGCGTTTCTTTAGTTACACCAATCTTGTCATTGGTAATAATAAAACCTAATCCTAGTTTTGAACCAAAGAATGGCGCATCAGCAGTCAGAGTCATAGTTTCAGGTGCTCCCGGAATGCCTGTCCACTGTCGCCTGTAGAATGCTGCAATATTTAATGCACCTCTATTGCCTGCATAAGCCGGATTAATGCTAAGTGGATTGAGTACGTACTGACTCGTGACCGGAGCAAGTTGGCCTGCCAGGCCCAGAGGAATCAGCAGTACCATTAACGAATTAAATATTTTCTTCTTCACTATCTTCTAATTACTATATAACCACGATAGGATTTCCCATCTGCATATTTTAAAACATAGAAGTAGGTGTCATCGGGTAAGGGATTATTGTTGTAGTCAACTCCATTCCATGAATTATCATAGTTGAGGTTCTTATAAACCTGAACTCCTCTTCTGTCAAATATCAGCAATTCTGTTTTGCTCTGACTTGTCAATCCTCCAATTACGAAATAGTCGTTTCTGCCATCCATATTAGGTGTTATCATGGTGGACATAACAAATTCTTTTACATTAATGTTTGTTGAGTCACTCGCAGGAGAACAGAAACCATTTGTTACGGTCCATAGAAGCTTGTTAATTCCCAGGGAAAGTCCGTCTACTACTGTCCGGGAATCAGTGCTATCCTTGAATTGCCCTGTTCCGGAAACTATTGACCAAACACCATTTTCATAGGTATGGGCGAGTTTCGCGTCAAGTTGTGTTGTGAAAACAGAGTAGAGCACCTGATCGGTTTCGGCATCGGCGACTACTATATTTCTGACTTCAACAATAATAGTATCAGAGTTTTTACATCCGAACTGGTCGGTCAGGTTAACTGTAAATTTAGTGGTAGTATCAGGAGTTGCTATAGGGTTGATAATATTTGGATTACTTAGCAATTGAACAGGTGTCCATGAAACGGAACCAGTTCCGGCTGCTTTCAGCTGAACGCTCCCTCCTTTACACATTGCCGTATCACGGCCTGCGTTTATTAACGGCAGATCATGAAAGACAACTCTGATAATATCACTCGATGAACAAGTTCCGCTAATAACGGTCCACGCAAAATCATAAACTCCAAACTGATCAACTGTGACTTTAGCACCGGATTGATGAATGTCAGGAGTAAATATTGCATTCCCGGGTCCTATGGATTTACTCCATGTTCCCGTACCATTGACAGGAACCATTGCGTTCAGGGCTAAACTCTTCCCACATACATCTCCGCCGGACCCTCCGCTGGCTGGGATTTCCTGAATAAAAGTCACGCTCACATTAGCGCTATTTGAACACGTTCCGTTAATAACTGTCCAGTTGAATGTATAAGTTCCAAAAGCAGTCACAGTAACCAGAGCATTCGTAGTACTTGCATTAGGACTAAAAGATACGTTTCCCGGTCCACTGATTTTTGCCCAGGTCCCTGTCCCTGTTCCGGTATTCATGGTACCATCCAGATGGAAACCCAGACCACAGACATTACCCCCAGTACCTGCATTGGCAATTGGTTGAGGATTTACAGTATTTGTTATACCCGCCGAGGTAGCAACGCATCCATTCGAGTTGGTAACTATTACATCTACCACCTGTCCATTGGTCAGGGAACTTGTTGTATAAGTTGCAGATGCTGAGTTTTTGACACTTGAACCGGCAACTCTGAAATTGTAATTAGAACCACCGCTCGCAGTAAAAGTTACGCTTGCTCCCTGACAGGATATATTACCCACAGCAGAACTTGTAATCGTTGGTATCGGCAAGGGATGCACAGTATTAGTTATACCAGCAGAGGGGGCACTACAACCGTTTGCGTTTGTTACAATCACGCTAACTACGTCTCCTTCTATAAGTGTACTTGTTGTATAGGTAGAAGATGAACCGTTCTGTTTACTTACTGCTCCGACCCTGAAGTTGAAAATAGTTCCACCCCCTGCCGTAAAAGTCACACTGGTCCCCTGACAGAAAGTATTATCTGCATCAGAACTTGTAAGCGTAGGTACTGGTAGTGCATTGACAGTTGTGCTATTGCTTGCTGCACTCGCGTCTGTACATCCGCTTGTATTACTGTAATTGACAGTGACTGTCTTAACTCCTGTGGTTAGCCATTGTAATGTAACTGTATTGCTTGCGTTACCTGTTCCGCCTGCCGTTATAGTGTAATCTGTTCCTGATACTCCCGATACGGTCCATACATAATTCGTTATCCCGCCACCTGTCTGTGTGGTGTATGTAACACTCGCGCCAACACAGGTATTGGCTCCTGGCTGTACTGTAAACGTCGGTACAGGCAACGGATCGATCGTAACAGCATAGACTGTGGGTGAGGCTGCAGGGCAATTGTTTGCATTATTATAATTTACACTTACACTCTGGGCTCCCAAGGTATTCCAGGTCACTGTTATAGCATTGGTCAGTGATCCTGCCGATATCGTTCCTCCGGTTAATGACCATGAGTAACTGCTCATCCCCGGTTCTGTGGTGTAAATATTTCCCGTTGAGTTAAGACATGCTGCAGCAGGACCCGTTATTGTTGGCACAGGTAAAGGATTGACCGTTACAACAGCAAACCCCGATTGTGCGTTAGGAATGAGACTTGCATCAATAACACTGATCAGAGAGTACGTAAATGTACCTGCAGTTGAGGTTGGTACAGATACTGTTACACTATTACCAGAAGTAGTAGGACTACTTTGAAAGGGTACATTATTAATAGTATAGTTAAAAGTATAAGGCGGTGTTCCATCTGCTCCAGTAAAAGTAATGTTCGGCGGAAATGCATCCTGACAAACAGTTGCTGCCCCGCTAATTGTTGCAGTTGGAATTGGCTGCCCCCAACCCTTAGCTGATAGCATTAAAGAAATACTTACACACAGTAAAAACCTGATAATCCAGATCTTAACAATATTTTCGATTCTCATTTGGCCTATTATAGAAGTTTTCGTGGGAAATGCTTCCGCTCTGTCAGTCACAAAAAAGAGAGCGGCAGAACAACTGAAAAAAGTCATGATTCACCTTAAAATTCAGTCATTAAAAGCTAAGGTAATTACAATAAAAGTACGCAGGTTTTTTATTTGACCAACCCCGGAAAATCATCCATAAGAGGATGATTTTCCGGAATTAAAAAAACGCGGATGGCTGAATTGAGTTTTAATCTGAATATTAAAAAGCCTATCAGGAATATTAAGATTAGGTGATAAGTACCTCAAGTTTTTTTTCGTAACTAATTGGTAAAGAAAACCAGCATCGTAACTGTTATTCCAATAATAAAAGCAGCAATTGGAAGAAGTAGCAGGAATTCCTTGTCTGGCTTAATCTGAAAAGTTTTCCAGCTACGCCTTAAATTTCTCATACTGTAATATAATCCGGTTAAAATGATCAAAGATTGGAATATAGGTATATACCTGGGCATCAGTTGATGCCATGGTGTATTTGCGGTACCCAGGAAGTCCCAGCCCCAGCCAAAGGGATCAGATAATGATTGGAGTATAAAACTAATGTTAACAAACAGCATCGGGATAACAAACGCAATCCATAAGGTTAGCCCAAGTGGAAGTAATGATCCGGATGATAACAGGAAAGCTGCCCGGGGGCTCTGATCAACTTTTGAAAATTTAGCTCCTGCATATGAAAGTATAAATAGAATACCCGGCATAATAACAAGAGCAAGAGACCAGACCAATATTGTATAAATTCCAAAAAGTCCCCAGTTCTTTTTATCCAGGATATTCACATAATCTCTGACTATCGGCCAGTGTCCTTCATACAAAATACTATACACTATTGCAAGTGTGAAAATTGCAATGCTCAGCCATGCCTGACCGTAATTATTCGTTCCAAGCTCGGAAGCAAATGGCCGTTTATATAGTGACACATTGTTAAATTTGCAGCTTCTTGTACATTCAAGGCATACTCCGCAATCAGAATTTTCTTTCAGTTCACCTACATTAAGTCCATAAGGACATGCCCAACCATCCTGACTTCCATTCTGGCAAAACTTGGGCTTGCACCGGTCACATACAACCTGTGATTTATTCCGTACTGAAAGCATGCTCATTCTCGAAAAGGGACCAACAAAAACGCTGACCGGACATATATACCTGCAGAAAGCTCTTAACTCCCATATTAACGACATTAAAGTCGGTACCAGGAGAAGCATAAGCACTGTAATCCCTGAAATAATAGGAGTAGCAACCAGAGTAGTTGAAAAAGTTGCGAGGAGCATAAAAACGAAAAGTCTGGGCCAGTCATTTGACAGCCAAACGGGCCATTTCCTGAAAAGTCCAAAAAACTTATTATTATAACCTTTTGAAGTCCCGCTGAGAGGTGAGAAAAACGATCGACGTTGAATCCAGTCTCCAAACATCGGTAAGGGGCAAATGGTGCACCAGATTCTTCCGAAGAAAGGTGTTAGAACAGCCACAAGGAAGAATAACCAGATAGCCCACATGAGAAGAACACCAAGGTTTCTTCCCGAGACCTTGGTTCCAAGAACGGAAGTAAGGATAACAATATATATCATTACCATCGCAAAAATAAGAAGGAGGATTTGTGGCCATCTTGATACGACAAGCTTCTTTAAAAAGCCAGAACCTGCAAACAAATCTTTGTAATCAGCTAATTTTTCATTAGTAGAAATAACGGGAGCGGTCTCTCTGAACATTCCTGTTATCCAAAGAAATATTATACCTGCAAGACACCCAAGACTGAATACAAGCAATGAGTTGGGGAATATCACCAGTTTACCTTGTTCAAAAGCATGCATGGGTCCGCACCAGACATGGCAACGGAAATTACTTCTGGCAACAATATAATTCAATATTCCCGGATGTCGCGCAACAAATGTTACTTCACGTAATGTCACAGGTTTGGATGTTGGATCGCTTACCTTAAATACAGTAACCTCCTCGCGTGAGGGGCTTACTTTAGCATCAAAATCGAACTCCTCGAGGTAAAAGGAGTGCCCGGTATCATCACTTGAAAATGTAAGATGCAAGGTATCACCACGGTTGCATCGAATTACTGAGGGGTCTTTGCCGTAACGAAAACTACGGATGTGTATATATCTGCTTCCCGGAGTTTTAATAAAGAACTGACAGATAATAGCAGGGACAAGACCAAAACTTAAGATTATTCCTAAGGGAAGAATATATTTTAACAGACTTTGCTTTTTTTCCATTATATAGTTTTCTCATTTCTATCATTTTAACCAATTGTTGAAATGATTTTTCAGCGGTTCAAAAGATAATTATTTTTTCATTAAAAATAACAACAGCCTTATTTTTATTAGATTTGCGAATCACCCTCTTACTAATCAATTATGACAAGGGAAAACACTGGCTCTAATAAAAAACACAGAAGATTAAAGAATCTTGTACCTGTTGCTATAATTATTCTTGTTTTTGTTGGCATTCCTATGTTTTTCCTCAATTTTCAGGCAAAGCGAACCGGGATGACATGGGGAGGAGTAATTCACAGAATAATGAACAAAGCAGGAGAAAAAGACAAAGTATCCGGTATGATTTCGAGTAATACTACCGGTGAAAAAATCAATTTCCTCGATCCAATGCCAATTGGAGATAAATTTATTGAACCGCCCCTGATTTCGAATGTTGCAGTAGCTGACCTGGACCATGATGGTCTGCTGGATGTAGTTGTATGTGATTGCAGGAATAATACAGTTTCATGGATCAGGCAATTTCCAAAAGGTGTTTATACTGAAAAAGTTATCGCCTCCGACCTGATTGCACCGGCTCATGTTCAGGTGATTGATTTTGACAAGGATGGCGATCTCGATGTAGTGGTGGCGGTACTGGGTCTGCTTTTCCCCAGCAATGACAAAATCGGATCAGTAGTAATACTCGAAAATGACGGCAATTGTAATTTTATAAAACATGTTGTGGTAGATAAGGTTGCGCGTGTTTCTGACGTACGTGCCGGTGACCTCGACGGAGATGGTGATATGGATCTTGCTGTCGCCCAGTTTGGTTACGACGATGGAGAAACAAGATGGATTGAAAACCTTGGCAACTGGAAATTTAAGAGCCATATTCTTCAACATCTTTCAGGTCCTATTAATGTTGAAATAGTGGATATTGACAAAGATGGCGACAATGATATTATATCCCTGGTCAGCCAGGAATGGGAAGAAATATATTTGTTTGAAAATGACGGGAAAGGGAATTTTAAGCCAAAACTGTTATTTGGATCAAGTAATGAGGACTTTGGTTCCAGTGGAATTTACATGTGCGATCTCGATCAGGATGGAGATCAGGATATACTTTATACCAATGGGGATGCTTTTGATTATATACCGCCACGGGGTAAACCATGGCATGGAGTGCAATGGCTGGAAAATAAAGGCAATCTGAATTTTGAATTTCACAGAATATGCAATTTCATCGGAGCATATAATGCCAGACCTGTTGACATTGATGGTGATGGCGACCTGGATCTTTTTGTTGTAAGTGCATTTAATCTCTGGGACAAACCTGAATCCATGAGTATGATATGGCTCGAAAATGATGGAAAACAGAATTTTACAGAACATGATATCACCAATAATCCAACCCATTTGATAACCCTTGAAATGGGAGATTTTAATAATGACGGTTTGATGGATATGGTCACCGGCGGAATGCATGCATACCCTCCTTACGACCGAATGAGCAGGGTTGTTCTCTGGACTAATAATGGCAAATTGTCAGGTAAAAAATAAAAACTCTATAATACATTTGATTTTATATGGACGTTGCAAACAACGTCCATACTCATTTTGGAACTATAGATAATTACTGATCTTGCAAGCACCTGACAGATGCGCCGTATATATTGTAGTTATTGAAGCTGTTAATATCACATTTAACATAATTCAGGACATACATCCATGAAGCTACTGAAGTGTTCCCTGTAGCTGACCACCAGTAACCAAAGCTATCGAGTCCATAAAAACCACCAAAGTGATTACGACATCCGCCCGGAGATCCCGAAAATCCATTTTGATCAGAACTTTTCTCAGATAAAGCCGTCATTCTTATTTTTAATGCAGCAGAAATTCCTCCTCCAAGATAGTTTATCATTTTAGCCCATTCAACATCAGTCGCCACATGCGATCCTTCAGGAGCTAATAAACGCGGATCAGTCACAGCATACCAATTATAAAGTTTGCCAAATTTTTTACCATTCCCGGAATTGTTGTCGATATAACACCATGCTGGTTTTCTTTCATTGCCTGATTTTACCCATTCCTCAGCTGATTTCACCTCAGGTATTAAGTCCCCATTTCTGAACCGGCTGACATTCAGATTTTCCAGGAACCATGTCTGGCTATCAATTTTTACAGTCTTATATATGTTACCATCAATGTCCTTTACCCCGCTCGTGCATGAGAAAATTGCAGATGTTGATGCGATTAACAGACATCGGAAGATTACCTTTATTTTATTCATACTACTTTACATTGTTAAAAGTCTGCCTTTGAATTCTATCTGCTTTTTGAAGGAAGAATATAAATTCCATTGAGAATATCGCTCTTTGTTAATAAAAATCTTACCGTAACATTGTATGAAACGGAGACTGGTTTTTCATCGAGAATTCCAGGTTTCCATTTAGGCATTCCCTTAACCACTCTTATACACTCATCATTCATCTCCGGCGTTTGTTTTCTGATAATTTCCACATCAACCGGTTCTCCATTTGGATTAATAATGAATTTTACAACTACTCTTCCTTCCTTTTTGTCTGTGACAGCTGCTTTAGGATAATTTATGTTATTTCTCATATACTCGTTAAATGCTTTCTCTCCACCCGGGAACTCCGGCATATTCTCGCAGAGCATATAAACAGGACCGTTATCCTGGCTGGACGTATTGTCTAATATAAAATTATCCTGAGCTTTTTGTTTTCCACGATTTGTATCAGAAACCTCTGTTTTCTGTGAGCCTGAAATTGATGATATCTTATTATTATTCGAGTTCTTACATGATATAATAAAAATCAAAATGGAAAAGAATACACATGCAATTTGCTTCATATCATAATGGGCTGAATCATGTTTTATCATATCCCAAAATTAACCCCTATTTTATCAAATACAAATGAATAAGCTGAAAACAGATCATAGGATCCTGAGTGTATCCCTGATATTAGACAATCTCAGCTTCAAAATTGGTTCAAATGACTTTTGTAAAAGTTAAGCACAAGGCTGCGAAAAAATATCAGCCCTGCTGCACATACAAGGGAATCTATCCAAAAGATAGCTGATATAGAGATATGCTGGGCAATTAATCCTGCCATAATCATTCCAAATCCCATACCAAGATCTACAGCAGTGTAAAGGGTTGAATTTGCGATTCCACGGTTTTTTGACTCTGCAAGATTATTAACCATAGACTGAAACGTTGGAAATATAACTCCATTACCAAATCCTATAATTATTGCTGATAAATAGAATAGCAGTTCATTTTTTGCCAAGGCGAGAACTGGAAAACCAATTATAAGCAAAATCAGACATAGTGTAATAATCTTTCCGGGACCTTTCCTGTCAAACACCTTCCCTGCAGTAATCCTTGCTGCAGCAATACCAATAGAAAAAATCAGAAAGTAAAATGAGGAATTCTGAATTCCTATCTCACGGCCGTAGAGTGCAATAAATGAAAGCAGCCCCCCATAGGCAATCATAGTTATAAATACATTTAAAGATGGGCGAATAGAGTTTTTTTCGAACAAATTATTCAAATTTAACTGAATTCTTTTCCCGACTAAAAATCGTTTACGAAAATGCACGGCATAAGCACACGCCAGGCTTATGAAACTGATAATACACCCCGAAACAAACATGGCGACATATCCCCACTGATGACATATATATAGTCCGACAATGGGGCCTACTGACATTCCCAGCGTAGTTGAGAGTGCAAAGTACCCGATGCCCTCGCCCCTTCTGGATACCGGCATATTATCAATTGCAATTGTTGATCCTGAAACAGTAGTAAATCCCCATGTAAGTCCTTGTGCAAATCGAAGAATAATTATTGATATTATGGTTATGGCAACCAGATATCCTGCAAAAAGCAGAGTATATAATATTAAAGCCGATAAAAAAATGGTACGACGCCCAAACTTGTCGAGTGCAAAACCCGAAAACGGACGAACAAGCACTGAAGCAATTGTGTAAGCTCCAACCACAAATCCCACCTGCATTTTTGAAGCATGAAGGTCACTGACTAAATAGATAGGTAAAGCAGAAAGTATCGCATAATAAGTAATGTACATTAAAAAGTTCGACAATATAAGAAGAACAAAATCCCTGTTCCATATCTTCTCATTCATAGGGCCAAAACTTAAAAACCATGAAGCAAAGTTATCTAAAATCAAAAACACCTACACAATTCAATGTGTAAGTGTTTGAATGTCTGGGTAGCGAGACGGGTGCTACAAAAGGCTTGTTTGATCTATATCCTATTTTGACACATTTTTACACAAACTCAAATAAGCCTGATATATTGACATCTTTAGAGTGCATATAAATGCAAAGTAATGTTAATAAATAACAAGTGAATGTTTCCAAAATGTTTCCAATTTGCTTAAATTTGACATGTTAACCTAAAATGTTGGACCCATGGCAAACATCAAATTACTGCTTCAGCAACCTTATAAGGTGCAAACCGAGAAGGAAAAAGGAGACAAGAAACCAAAAGTTTGTAATCCCGACGGAACCCGTCTTTATTGTTTCTTAATTCTTGATCGGGACCGAATGATTAAAATCAAAACTGAATATGTGATTTTTCCGAAAGAGTGGGATTTTTCAAAGCAGGGTAAAAAAAGTAACATGGCTGGCAGTACTGAGTTTAACGATGAACTAGCAGTCTTAAAAAAAGATATCTACGACAAATACAAAGCTATCATTAAGGATTTTCCAGATATGCCTTTTGATCAAATTTCCAGAACACTAAAGGAATATGGCAAAACAAAGGAGATCCCATTTTTAAGAAACGATAAAGGATTTTTCCAGTATTTGGATGAATATATGTTTTCTCTTAAAGGCGAAGTTTCTCCACGCACAATTCAAAAGTTTGGAAGTGTGAAAAAGAGCCTTCAGTCATTCATTGAGAAAAACCAGAAATATGAATCTTTGACATTTTCAATGATTGATCACAGTTTCAAAGATGCTTATGTCAACTTCCTGAGAAAACAACCGGCTAGAGGAAGGATGAAAACAAGGCCTGAAGGGATGCAAGACGGTGTATTGCTCAATACAGAGGCTAAATACATTGAGTGTCTGAAAGGCTTCTGCAAATGGGCTGAGGAGCGAAATTTTAACAGATATTCAACATATAAGGAGTTTAGAAGCTTCACACAGGCAAACAGAAAGCGGAAAAAACAAAAAGCTGATATAGTCGCTCTTACACTCCCTGAGTTAAGAAAGTTCTATGCTACTAATTTTTCAGAGAAAAAGGATCTGTCTACTGAAAAACAAGAAATATACGGGCGTGTAAGGGATCTGTTTTGCTTTGGTGTTTTCACAGTGCAGAGGTGGAGTGATATAGAACGATTTGACAAAAGCCAGATTGATGGGGATGTTTGGAGGTTCGAAGCTTTTAAGACTAAAAAACCTACCAAGATTGATCTTACTGGATTCGCCTCATCGGCAATTGACATACTCGAAAAATATGATTACCAGCTTCCAAGATTCAGCCTGGCAAAGTTTAACCTGTATCTTAAAGAAGCTGCAGGAGTTGCCGGAATAACCCGGGAAACAAAAATAATGCGTTATGTAGGCGCTGAGGAAATTTCTATTTCAAAACCTAAGAATTCATTTTTAGGTAGTCATTCAGCTCGAAGAACCGGTGTTTCAATCCTTCTGAATGATTATAACATGAATTCTGTTCATGTTATGGAAATAACCGGACATACGGATCTTAAAACACTTCAGGCTTATATTAAAACTGACAGCGATTCCAGAAGGGAAGCTGTAAGCAAAACAACACGGATAGATGAAATATTAACGGTTACTCATAAAAAAGCCGTATGACGAAAAGTGATATCCCACCTGTTGAAAACCTCGATTCTGATGATTTGGTGACACATGCAAACTCCTTTTTAAGTTGTATAGAACAGCGTCTAAAAGAGTTAGACGGGGAAGCTACTATAGGGACAATTAAAAAGTATAATACTTTAAAAAAGAAGGTTCAAACCCTCATCGAGCAATGTAATAACATACATCCTTTTGACGAATTCACTAAGAATGATAACCTATTATTCAGAGGATTAACCCAAGAAGATAACCTGTTTGCCCTCAGAATTTCAATTGATTATTCTATTCCTCTTCAGGATCTGGAGCAATTGATGAGGGAATTAAGATACTATCTAAATAAACCAACCCCCCTCAAAGTTAATGCGGACATATTTGAAGAGACTAAAGCTGCATTTCTGTTTGAATTAATCATTATTTTTTTTGCTGGTACAACACTCAAGATTACTAACAAAAAAATTGCCCTGGGTCTATTCCTATTACATTTCAAAATTGGAAATCCAATACTGACAGAATCAGAATTTTTAAAGAAAAAACGGAAAGAGAATCTGTCTGCTCAGGACTACAAGCATTATCTGGCTGAGTTGGTAAGGGCCAGGTTAAGAAAATTCAAATCTATTTACGACGTTAAAAAGCTACAAACCTAGTTAATATAAAATACTGTTTATCAGCAGGGGGTCGACAGGGATTAAAATATTCTCTATCGGCCCCCTTTTTATTTGATTGTCAGTTATATACGTTTGTTGTCATAAACATATATAACTAAATCAGACTATGGAAGTAATATTAACAAACACAGAAGAGCTTAGAGCAATTTTAAATGATTGCCTGGCAAAAGCAAAACCTGCATGCAAAGCTGACAACCCGACAAAATCAGAAGATGAGCGTCCTATTTCCCAGCCCGAAGCAATAGAATTTCTAGGGAAATCACGGCAAACGCTTGTTGCCTGGAGGAAAAAGGGAGTTATTAAGGCCTACCGCCTGGGAGGTCGTGTATATTATAAGAAATCAGAACTTCTAAATTCGCTTTTGTAGCTGTATTGTTGCTAAGTATATTTCTTGTAACATACAGATACTTACTAGAATGCTGAATAATCAAATAAATATTGGAAACATACTGGAAATTCTTACACAAAAACCCCTAAAATGGAACAAATAACCGCTTACAAGTGCAGCTTCTGCAAAAAGATTAATACCAATAAATCCACGATAAAGACACATGAAAAAAAGTGCTTTTTCAACCCTGAAACAAAGAGTTGTGCGACTTGCCTATGGTTCAGTCCGCTAATTGTAGAATCAGTAGGACCAACTAGATGTTTTTTAGGAAAAGTCAAAGAAGTTCCAGAAGGATCAAAAATGCAACTCAATACTCAATGCAATAATTGGATGGATCAGAAAATTTATTCCAATCAGGAAACCTATTACAACGATGATGAAATGGAAGAAAAGTTAGTTTCAGGAGATGTAGAGTATTTTAAAGCTCTCAAGAACTGATGGACAACGGAATTCAACAATTAAAAGCCCTAGCACTTGCCCACAGCAGGACCAGACATCCAAGCTTGCCTGAGGAAGCCAGGTGCACCCGGAACTATACCGATAAGACTGCAAACGGTTTAACCAAATGCATCATTGATTATCTGACATTTTCAGGACATCAGGCAGAAAGGATCAGCTCAACCGGTCGGTACCTGGACAAAAGTAAAGTCGTCAGTGATGTACTTGGAAACTCGAGGCGGATCGGTTCCGGTCAATGGATACCCAGCTCAGGAATAAAAGGTTCGGCTGATATTTCAGCCACGATCTGGGGAAAAGCTGTCAAGATCGAAATCAAGATTAAGGACCGGCAGTCCCCTGATCAGAGGTCCTACCAACAAGCAATTGAGAAAGCTGGCGGGTTATACTGGATCTGTCACAGTATGGAAGAGTTTCTAAACCTGATGAAAGCAACCTTTTGAAAACAATAACCTGGTTGAATAAATCCGATATAAAGGACACATTACCAGAGTAATAGTATAATAATCATCCGTAAATAATTTATTAATATCACTCTATATCTGTACCTATCTTTACAATAAAACTAAGTAAAATAATGGAAAAACAAGACTTAAAACAGATTACAGAAACAATCAGACAAACTCTACAGGGAGAGCGTAAGATTCATGGCTATAATGGTCTATCGCAATTCTTAGATTGCACAACGCCCACTGCGAGAAAATTTGTAAAGGAAAGTGAGATTCCGCTATATCAAACAGGTCGAAAAGTCTTTTTTTATGAATCCGATCTTTTATCAGCACTTAAAAAAACATGAGTACTGCCTCTAACCTAAGCTAAAATTTCACCACTCCGACACAATGAAACCGCAAACACAAGATAAACTAGGTTGGATATCGATTCACCGGAAAATTAAAAACCACTGGATTTGGAAGTCACCCAGGAGGTTTCAATGGTGGATCGATATTTTAATTTCTGTCAACCATGAAGATAAAAAAGTCATAATCAACGGCACCCTAATAGACTGTAAAAGAGGCCAAACCGTGAAATCATTAGATACCTGGGCCAAAGAATGGAGAGTAAGCAAAGGAGCTGTAAGGGATTTTTTCAAACTACTACACGGCGATTCGATGATTTTTTCAGAAAACCTCAAAATTTCTACACGGATAACCGTATGTAATTATGATAGTTACCAGGGGGAGCTACACGGAGAGGAAACGCAGAGGAAACGCGAAGGGTACACAAACAATAAAGACAATAATGTAAATAAGGGTTTTGAGAGTAAAAATTTAACAATACTAAGCAATCCGATCACCCATGAAACAAGATAACACACCATCCCCGCAGTTGATTGAAGCTGAAGAATCCGTAATAGGTACAATTTTGACCTGTCCGGATAGCCTTAATGATATAGTCTCAAAACTCACCCCGGACATGTTTTACAAGACGGACCTAAAGGAGGCTTACAAGGCTTGTCTTAATATTTCAGGGCGACATATGATCCCGGATCTGGTATCAGTAACAGATGAACTCCGGAAAAAGGGACTAGACTTGGCGCTTTATCTGACTGATCTTTCTGGACGGATAGTCACAAGTCAGATGATCGAACAGCAGGCCCTTTATATCAAAGAAAAGTACTTGTTAAGAAGATATGCGCAGTTAGGCAATGAACTTAATAACATGGCTTATACCGAAGACCTGGAGGATGTCGTTTGTAAAGCTGAAACGGAAATCCTTAATATTTCAAATTTTCTTCACTCCAAGGAGCCAAAACATTTGAAGGCGCTTATTGACGGGGTTATAGATATTACAAGTCGTCTCATAAGTAGAGAAATTTCCCTGATCGGGATTCCTTCCGGGTTTACTGATCTTGATCGTGTAACCGGCGGATTCAAAAAGGGTGAACTGACAATCATTGCCGGACGGCCCTCGATGGGTAAGACTGCGCTTGCACTACAGATAGGGAAAAATGCTTCTGAACTAGGGAATCCGGTTTTAATCTTTTCCTGTGAAATGTCAGAAGATGAACTTGCACGCCGTTTTCTGGCCGGGGTATCAGGCTACACCAACACGGAATTGAATTCAGGGAGGTGTAATGTTGATAACCTGTGCAAATCTTCAGAGTCATTGATTACCTATCCTATTTACATAGATGACACCTCTTCGATATCACTGATTGAACTTAAGTCAAAAGCCAGGAAGATGATATTAAAGCACGGTATTAAGCTAATCATAATTGACTATCTGCAGCTCATGTCCGGGGCAGGGAAAGGGCAGAACAGGGAACAGGAGATATCTAACCTGTCAAGGGGCCTGAAGGCTATCGCTAAAGACCTGAGCACTCCTGTTATTGCATTAAGTCAGCTCAACAGACAAGCGGAAGCCAGGGCAGAAAAGAAACCGCTTCTTTCAGATCTTCGGGATTCCGGAGCCATTGAACAGGATGCAGACATTTGTATGTTGATTTACAGACCCGCATACTATGGGGCGGGAGCAAATACTGAAAATCTCATGGTTATTAACCTCGCAAAAAACCGCAATGGTGCAACGGGGGAAATATCACTAACACATAACTTAAGTATGACTGAAATACATGATTAAACAGGTAAGGGCGGGGCGTGTCGGAGCGTCACCCGTTTGAACTTGACCGCTCCGGGGGGTTGTTTTGTCCCCTCCGGAGCTTATTTTAAAACCTTGGCGAATCCGACTCAAACGACAATACAATGAC
>PLNT01000041.1 GCA_003141895.1 Bacteroidales bacterium
AACAGGGCAGAATATTGCATATCAAAATCCGGACTCAGCATGGCATCAACTGTTTTTGCAGACAGACTTTCTGTTGAAGGAATTCTGGTTTTCGAAGTCCGGCCAGGCGTTATTGAAACAGACATGTCGACCAAAATCAAGGATAAATATGACAAACTGATAAGCGAAGGCTTTGTCCCTCAGAAAAGATGGGGTCTGCCTGATGATATTGGGAAAGCTGTTGCTTCAATTTCGCGAGGTGACTGGAATTTCTCAACAGGTATGATCTTCGAGATCAGTGGCGGTTTAAATATCCATAAACTCTAAGGATTTTCAATCTCATTTTAAGAAAAGTAATCAATAAACACTGCCTGCAGGAGTGTAATTCTTCACTCAATTTAAATTCAAATTATTTAACGTAGATTGAACAAAATTACAAAATTATATGTTTTAATGTTCATATTCTAAATTTATAAAAATGAAAAGAACATTATTACTATTAATGTTATCAGGTTTATACCTGGTAAATGCAGGCGCACAGACTAAACTGGTTGCAGACACTACACAGACAAAATTATTGTGGTTAGGAGAAAAGGTCACCGGGCAGCATACCGGAACAATTAAATTGCAGTCAGGGTGGATTAACTGGCAGGATAACAAAATTGCATCTGGCGAGTTCAACATTGATATGGTTTCTATTAAGGATTCTGAGAACAATGCCATGCTTATGGGTCATCTTAAATCCGATGATTTTTTCGGAGTTGAAAAATTTCCTATCGCCAAGCTTGTTATAACAGGAAGTACTTCCTTTGATAAAGGAAATGGAACCGTTAGCGGAAATTTGACTATCAAGGGTGTCACTAATCCCTTGGAATTTAAAGCTGCGATGCAGAAAAAAGATGATGGTACATGGTTTTTCGCAAACATTGTCATTGACCGCACAAAATATAATATTCGTTATGGTTCCGGAACTTTCTTTGATAATCTGGGAGACAAAACCATATACGATGCGTTCAAACTAAAAGTGAATCTTTTAGTGAAATAACCCCCCAACCCCCCTAAAGGGGGGCTAATTCTCATCTTCTCCCCACTTAATCGGAATTAATTCTTAGTTTTTCAATAAACTTATCAAGACAACTTAATTAGTCCCCTTTAGGGGGACACCGCGAAGCGGAGGGGGTCTCTCATTCTTGTAGTCGATTTTTTAATATTCAATCAAATTTTTTGGTAAAGTCGTAAATCCTGACAATATTGTATTCACAAAAACAATATTAAAAATGGCAGACGATCTTCAGTCCAAAAGCGAACAAAAAAAATTTGTATTTCAGGGGTTCCTTATCCCTTTTATCCTCGTAACAAGTCTTTTCTTTCTCTGGGGTTTTGCGCATGGATGCCTGGATGTGCTTAATAAACATTTCCAGGAGTTGCTTCATATGTCGAAGGCAAAATCAGCTTTTGTTCAGTTTGTTTTTTATGGTGGCTATTTTCTGATGGCTATACCCGCAGGATTGGTGATGCAGAAATTTGGGTATAAAAAAGGTATAATATTCGGACTGCTACTCTTTGCCGGTGGTGCATTTTTAATGCTTCCTGCTACACTTATTCAAACTTTCGGTAGTTTCTTGTTTTGTCTTTTTGTTATAGCCTGCGGACTTACATGTCTGGAAACGGCTGCAAATCCTTACACTACTGTTTTGGGGCCTTCAGAAAGCGGCGCAAGACGAATAAATTTCTCACAGTCATTTAACGGGCTGGGTTGGATAGCAGGACCACTCGTTGGGGGAATGCTTATATTTTCTGTAAGTGAAAACACTAATAAATTCGCATCAATTGCCCTTCCCTATCTTCTCATAGGTACACTTGTACTAATAGTGGCATTTCTTTTCTGGAGGGTTAAATTCCCTGAGATTAAGGAAGAAGCTGATTTTGTAAAAGAAGAATCATCAGGAAAACTGAAAGATCTTCTTAAACACCCGCATTTTGTGATGGCAGTCGTAGCTCAATTTTTATATGTTGCCGCTCAGACAGGTGTCAATAGTTTTTTTATTAATTATGTTACTGAAGAGATCCCTTCTATGACTAACCAACATGCAGCGCAGATCCTTGGTTTCGGCGGAATGGGTTTGTTCTGGCTGGGCAGATTTACAGGAAGTACAATTTTTATGAGAATTGTGCGTCCCAACAGGCTTCTCTCTTTTTATGCATTAATGAATGTATTAACAATGGCGCTTGTGGTTGCTGGTCTGGGGTGGATTTCAGTTGTAGCACTTTTTTCAACCTATTTTTTCATGTCGGTAATGTTCCCGACAATATTTGCCCTGGGAATAAAAGGGCTTGGTCCGCTTACAAAAAAAGGGTCGTCAATTCTTGTTATGTCAATCGTGGGTGGAGCGATCTTCCCGATGTTTATGGGCTGGATAGCTGATGTCTCAACTATGGCCCTGGGATTTATTGTTCCATTGTGCTGTTTTGGATTTATAGTATATTATGGATTGAATGGATATAAATTGAAGAGTGCCATACAGGCTTAAAACATTGATTATTTGCGTCTTAGTGGCAAGAGCTCATTTTTAAAATAAATTAAGCTTAAATTTTATTTAATCTACTTTTACTTTTAGTGTTACTCTTACTAAAACCTGAAACCGTGGAAAAACTAGCCTTAAAAGAAAAAATCGGGTATGCACTTGGTGATGGTGCAGCTAATATTGCATGGCGCGGAGTGGCCACATTTCTGTTTATTTTTTATACCGATGTTTTTGGAATTAATCCGGCAGCAGTGGGATTGCTAATGTTAATTGCCCGGTTAAGTGATGGAGTAATCGATGTGGCAATGGGAATTATCTGCGACAGAACAAATTCCAAGTATGGAAGATTTCGTCCCTGGATATTATGGACAGCCATTCCGTTAGGTGTAACATTATCGATGTTGTTTACAACTCCAAATCTTGGACCGACAGGTAAAATTGTTTATGCCTATGCTACCTACCTGGTATTTTTCATATTGTATACAGCAAATAATATCCCTTATGGAGCTTTAATGGCTGTTATGACCGGTGATGATAAAGAAAGAACAAGCCTTGGTTCGTACAGAATGGTTGGTGCTTTTACCGGAGGAATGCTTGTTCAGGGAGCTTTATTGTTCCTGGTTGCACACTTTGGCAACATCAATCCTTCAATTGCAATCGATAAGCTTGATACGAAAAAATATGAAGTGACAGTATCAACTGGTCAGGATGTCAAAAATGTGCATATTAAGACTAAAGATGGAATAGCGTTGTTTTCCTGGGTTAATGCGGAAAAGGCAGATAGCCTTAATGTTCCAACGCAGGGGAAAAGCTTTTCAATGGAAGCTAAAAAACAATATGCTTTCATCGTAGCTGGTGAAGACAACCTTGAAGCCAGAAAAATAACAATCATTGATCAGAAAAAAGGTTATAGCAATGCCATTTATCTTTTGTCTTTTTTCTTATCTCTTCTTATGATCCTGACATTTGCATCAACAAAGGAACGGGTACAGCCTCCTAAAGAACAGCAAACTAACCTGGGGAAAGACCTGAAAGATCTTATCAGAAACAGGCCCTGGGTAGTTCTTCTGGTAATCGGAATGCTATTCAATGTTTACAACTCGATAAAACAGGGCATTGTTGTGATCTATTTCTCGCATTATTTGCATAACCAGCTTCTTGCTGCTTCATATATGGTTGGATTAATGCTGGCTTCGATAGCAGGAGCTATGATAACATCTCCTCTGGGTAAACGGTTCGGAAAACGGAATCTTTTTATATATGCATTGATCTTTTCAGGGGCAGTAAATGCATTACTTGCTTTTTGCGGAGCCGGTAATTTAATCCCTATTTTCACTATCGGTATAATTTCAGAGTTTGGAGCTGCAATATTCCCAACACTGTTCTTTGCCATGCTTGGTGATGCTGCTGATTATTCAGAATTTAAAAATGGACGCAGGGCAACGGGACTTGTATATTCTGCAGGTTCTTTTGCAACTAAGTTTGGAGGAGGAATTGCAGGTGCAATTATTGGCCTGGTACTGGCTTCGTTCCATTATAACGGACAAGATGAAGTGGCTATTGCAGGCGCTATTCCGGGGATTATAATGTTAATGAGCTGGATACCAACAATTATAACACTCATTGCAGCCGGAATCATGACGCTCTATCCATTGAATCAAAAGAAAATGAATGAGATCACTGTTGAATTAAACAACAGAAGACAAAACGAACTTGCAAAACAGTAAAATAGTAAAGTCTTTTTAAGCGAACAATTAAAACCAGAAACTATGAAATACGGTCATTTTGATGATAAAAACCGAGAGTATGTTATCAACAATCCACGAACCCCATGGCCATGGATAAATTACCTGGGGAATGAAGACTTCTTCTCACTCATTTCAAATTCAGCAGGGGGATATACCTTTTATAAAGATGCCAAGTTCCGCCGTATTACCCGTTACAGGTATAATAATGTGCCAATGGATAGTGGCGGAAAATATTTTTATATAAATGATGGGGAAAACATCTGGTCACCAGGATGGAAGCCATGCAAGACAGAACTCGACAGCTATGAATGCCGGCATGGGATGAATTACACTAATATTAAAGGAGAAAAAAATGGCATTACAGCGAATGTCCTTTACTTTGTTCCCCTGAAAACCTGGGCTGAAGTTCAGAAGCTTACTCTTGCAAACAGCTCTAAGAAAATAAGAAAGCTGAAAGTGTTTTCATTTACAGAATGGTGTTTATGGAATGCAGCTTCAGATATGGAAAACTTTCAGAGGAATTTTTCTACGGGCGAAGTGGAAATAGAAGGATCAGTTATCTATCATAAAACAGAATACAAAGAAAGGCGTGATCATTACGCCTATTATTCTGTAAATGTTCCGATCCAGGGATATGATACTGACCGTGAATCTTTCTTCGGATTATACAATGGATTTGATGAGCCACAGGTTGTATCGGAAGGAAAACCCAGGAACACTGAGGCTCATGGCTGGTCGCCGATCGCTTCTCACTATATTGAGGTTGAACTGAAACCAGGCGAATCAAAAGATTTCATTTTTGTTCTTGGGTATGTTGAAAATAAGGAAGACGAAAAATGGGAATCAAAGAATATCATAAACAAGAAAAAAGCAAAAGACACTATCGCAAAATTTAATACCACTGCAAAAGTCGATGCTGCGCTTGCAGATCTACGGAAATATTGGGATAATCTTTTGAGTATTTATACAGTTAACACCGGAGACGATAAGGTTGATCGCATGGTAAACATCTGGAATCAATACCAGTGCATGATAACCTTCTGTTTTTCCCGCTCAGCTTCATTCTTTGAATCAGGCATCGGTAGAGGAATGGGTTTCCGCGATTCCAACCAGGATCTTACCGGTTTTGTACATCAGATCCCTGAACGTGCGCGTGAGCGGATAATTGACATTGCTTCTACACAATTCTCTGATGGTGGGTGCTATCATCAGTATCAGCCTCTCAATAAAAGAGGGAATAATGATATCGGCGGTGGCTTTAATGACGATCCATTGTGGTTAATTCTTGGTACTGTAAGCTATATTAAAGAGACAGGTGATTTTGGTATACTTAATGAAATGGTTCCTTTTGATAATGATATTTCAACAGCAAAAAGTCTGTTTGATCATCTCACTGTTTCATTTGATCATGTTGTAAATAATCTGGGTCCCCATGGATTACCGCTTATTGGTCGTGCTGACTGGAATGACTGTCTGAACCTCAATTGTTTTTCTAATGATCCAAATGAATCTTTCCAGACAACTGAAAACAAGACAGAAGGATCCAAAGCAGAATCTGTAATGATAGCAGGTCTGTTCGTGGTTTATGGACGTGATTATGTAGATCTGTGCAAAAGACTGGGAAAGAAAGACGAAGCTCTCAGAGCTCAGAAGCTTGTTGATACTATGGTCGATGTAATAAAGAAACATGGCTGGGATGGAGAATGGTTTATCCGTGCTTATGACTATTATGGCCGTAAGATCGGAAGTAGTGAAAACGAAGAAGCCAAAATCTTCATCGAATCGCAGGGATGGTGTACGATGGCAGGGATTGGGAAGGAAGAAGGACTTTGTAGAAAAGCCCTTGATGCAGTAAAAGAAAGGCTCGACAGTGAATATGGTATTGTGCTGAATAATCCTGCATTCACTAAATATTATATCGAATATGGTGAGATATCATCATACCCGGCAGGTTACAAAGAAAATGCCGGAGTATTCTGTCATAATAATCCCTGGATAATGATTGGTGAAACAGTTGTTGGTAATGGGAACCGGGCATGGGATTACTACAAAAAAATATGTCCTTCCTACCTTGAGGAGATAAGTGATCTTCACAAGACTGAACCATATGTCTATGCCCAGATGGTAGCCGGAAAAGATGCTTTTAAACCAGGCGAAGCCAAGAATTCATGGCTTACCGGTACAGCCTCATGGAATTTTTATGCAGTGACACAATTTATGCTTGGGATTCGTCCGGAATATGATGGTCTGTTTATAGATCCATGTATTCCATCTGATTGGAAAGGATTTAAGGCAGTCAGGAAATTCAGGAGTGTTGTCTATGAGATTGAAGTTGTCAATCCAGATGGAAAATCAAAGGGAGTAAAAGAAGTTATAATCGATGGCCAGAAATACGGATCTAATCTCATTCCTGTATACAAACCCGGAACTGTACATAAAGTGAAGATTGTAATTGGATAGGCAGTATTATAAGTTTGTAGATTCAACTCATTGATCCCGCTGGTATCTTACAGCCTCCATTTTTCAATCTAGATGCCGATGATGCAGTGAATTATGGTGCTATTGGCATGGTTATCCGTCTGAAATGACTCACTGGTTTGATAATCAGGGAAAAACCGACGAACATTCCCCTGCAAAAGTCAGGATCAATGGTGTTGTTTATAACATGCCTGAATTCTATGAGGCATTCCCCTCAGTGAAACCTGGCGATAAGCTATTCAAAGCACCGGAACAGAGGCCGGTTATCTGGTAAAATTTCCATAGAGGGAAACAATGTAGGGAACAGTCGCGACTGTTCCCTACTCTTATTTTTACTGTTCCCTACTCTTTTTTACAACAAATCAATTTAGTTATTTAGGATATTCAGGTTTTCAATAATTATAAGCAAATGATGAACTAATAGAGATCCCA
Source organism: Bacteroidales bacterium (assembly GCA_003141895.1). Lineage (GTDB taxonomy): Bacteria > Bacteroidota > Bacteroidia > Bacteroidales > VadinHA17 > LD21. Next base: position 7,163 of record PLNT01000041.1, read on the forward strand.
ATCACTCTGTTTTTCATTTCTATATCAGATAATGTCACAGGTGCTATGTTTGAAAGACCTATTCCATATTGAGCGTATATAAGTAAACCTTTGATATTTATTCCTGTCCCAAAATTAAATCCAATATCAAATGGTTTCAAATCATTATTTTCCCCTGATCCGAAACTCATATTTCTCATAACACCCGATTCTATCTTATAACCACCTACACCAAAAGCAAAATAAGGGCCAGCAAAAAGAGATATTTTTATCGCATCTGAACCAAAACTATATACAGCTAAAACAGGGACTTCTATGTAAATTGGAGCTAAAGAAAGCTCTACAGAATCGAGTTTAAAATTTGAACCTTTTGCTGAAAACAAAATACCTGGTTCCAGACTAAAATTATCTTTTAACGGGACCTCAAAATATCCACCAAAGTGAATACCCATTGGTGTCTCTGTTTTAGTATTTATTCCTTTGTTTTTCAATTCTATGCTTGATAAATTCAAACCAAATATATATTTGGGAACAACCTGAGCATGTAGATCTGTTAAAGCAATAGCTAAGAAAATTGTCAATACATACTTAATATTGTTTTTCATTTGCACATCAATTTGATAAAGAAGTCAGTATACAAAGGTTAATTCTTGTTATACCAATTCAGGAATTGAAAGTTTCAGTATCAAGTCCTTTAATATAAAACCAAAAGGAAGAAGGAATCTTACCCTAAAAAATGTTGATCTATTCTTTCTTACTCTGACATTTTATCAGAGAAACAAACAAAGCAATAGTTATGAGGAAAAAACTATCTGCCACAAGAAAAACACTTATTGAATGGTGGATACCAAAAACATTTGTGGCCGGAATTATTGAAGCAATTCCTATTAAAGTTATAACCAGTCCAATTCCCAAAGAAATCCATGCAACCCAGTTTAATGTTTTCATAAGAGTAGATTTAAATTAGAAACGAAGAACTATCTTTTTATCAAATTTCAACAAAAAAATAATAGAAGTCAATAAAGTTTTTAGAATTTGACTTTTAGGACTAATGCCTCATTCTATAAAAAGGTATTATTTTTTTGCAATTGTTTTTGACAATGAATAACTTGCATGTAAATCAATGCTAAGGAAATATGAGATGGTTATTATTTATATTTTTTTTAGTATTTGTGCCTTCATGTAAAAAGGGAAAGGAGGAACCACCTAAGCCTATTAGTTATTGTTGGGATTGCATACTAACTGTTGGTTACAGAAATTCTTTAACAGATCCGTCACTTTGGACCTATACAACATCTCAAGAGCAATACTGTGATATGACAGAGGAGGATATGGCTTTTACAATTCATGAATATGAGACTAAAGGCGGTAACTATACTACATATAAATTGGAATGCACAAAAAAACAGTAAAATATCTCTATCCAATTGTGTACACCATGGGGTGATCCTACACATATTTCCATATTGTTATACCAAGAAGGGAACATTCGCGACTGTTCCCCACTTGTTTCTGTAACCATTAAATTCTATTATTCTTTCATAACAGGCAGTTCAATAAAGGTTGAATGATCCTGGTTACAATAAATCGTCTCTGTTGCTTTTATAAAATCACTTTCTTCCGCTTCAAAAATATTATTTACAAACTTTTGTGGGTTACGGTCAATAATGGGAAACCAGGTGCTCTGTACCTGTATCATCAGATGATGACCTTTTAAGAATGTGTGATTGACATTGTGCAGGTCAATAACAAATTCTTCTATTTTCCCGGGAACGAGAGGTAATGGTTTTTCAAAACTTTTACGGAAGCGCCCTCTGATAACTTCCATTGCAACGGGTAACTGGTACCCACTCATCTTCTTGCTGACAGTATTAAAATCAGGATAAACATCAATAAGTTTTACCACAAAATCTGCATCAGTTCCCGTAGTTGATGCAAAAAGATGCGCCATAATGTCACCTGTAACTGTAACTTCCTCTTTGAGACTATCCATCAGAAAACTTATTACGTCGGGTCGTGTGGTTACGAAACGCTGGTCTTCTACATGCCAGGTGTACCATCGGCTGCCTTCACCATAGGTGGCTTCAATTGGCAACGTACGATAAGGCACCGGGCTGAATGGGTCGCTGACGTAGCTGACGGCTCCAGTAACAGACGAGGGTTTTGTGAATTCAGCCTTATGATCTGCAGTAGCAAATAATTTTTTCAACTCAACATTTTTTGGAGGCCAGGTGTCATACGCCATCCATTTATTACTCCCTGTCTGGAAACAATTGGCTTCGGCGAACTTACCATTGCCAATGCCTTTGAGCCAGTAATCGAACCATCTCTTCTCCAATGCCCTGAACCATGCAGATGTATTGCTGCCAAAGCTTATCTGTCCGAGACTGTCTCCCTTCTGTCCTTCCCATCCGCCATGGTTCCATGGACCAAGCACAATAAAGTTGCGGTTAAGACTATCTCTCTTTTCAAGATGCTGATACATAATTTGCGGGCCATTCATATCTTCCTGGTCAAAGTATCCGCCAACATGCATAATAGGAATCTGCGGTTTATGAATGTAAGTAAGTGTTGACTGTCTTTTCCAGTATTCATCATAGTTGGGATGTTTTGTAAAATCATTCCAAGCAGCAAGACGGTCTTTAAAATATTTTTCATTTACATTTCTTAAAGAACCTAATTTTAGATACCAGTTATATAGATCGTATTGAGGGAATGGGAAATTACTGTTAGACAGTTTATCATTTTCCACAAGATAACTGTATTCGAAACCGTAGCTTAACCGAAATGCCCCGTTATGGTGAAAATCATCTCCAAGAAACATGTCAGCAGGTGAAGCCTGTGGAGAGCTTGCTTTTAGTGCCGGATGCGGATCAACTGAGGCATCCAATGCAAGATAGCCTGGATAGGAAACTCCTGAAATGCCAACATTGCCATTGTTGTTTTTAATATTTTTTATGAGCCAGTCAATACCATCATATGCATCAGTGCTTTCATCAGTTTTGGTTTTATCAATTAAATGATATAGTGGCCGGTTCATCTCAAATGTGCCTTCGCTTTTGAATTTGCCCCGAATATCCTGAAACACAAAAATGTAGCCTTCTTTCGCCATCGATTTAAAATTACCCATTTCTCCTACAGGTATCGGAGTATCGTCAGGGATTGGAATATCAGCGCCATATGGTGTACGCTGCAATAAAAATGGGCATGGTTTAATGTTTTGCACCGGAGCAACAACGACTGTGAAAAGCTTTATACCATCTCTCATAGGAATCATGTACGATTTCTTTGTATAAGTAGTAATGGAATCTGTTTGAGCATAAATACCATTGAAAAGTGCGATCAACAGAACAAATAAGAAGACCTTTTTCATTTTAATTTTTTTTGATGAAATTGTTTATCCTAAATCACTTTGCATTAATAGTACCAGTATGTCCTAGTTTGTGGATGAATTATTTTTAGGTGTAATTAGAGTAAATAACATACTACATTTAGAAGATATTCCCTAAACCTAAAATTACATAAAAAAGCCTGCAGATTAAGCAGGCTCATCTTAATTTAATTATTTCAGCGCAAATAAAGTACCTGCAAGAGAAGGATTACGATACCAACTAGACATTATCGATTTCTTTCTTTAACGATTTTACTATTTTCTTCCAGCGGTGCTCATCCATTCTGGCACCAACAATTTCTATAACATGTCCTGCCAGCACTGAACCAAACCTACCACATTCTTCAAGAGGTAACCCGGAAGAGTATCCATACAGGAAACCAGAGGCATACAGGTCGCCAGCGCCTGTTGTGTCAACGCAATTAACAGGTATGGTTCCAATTTTTATAATTTCGTTGCCCCTTTTTACCATAGAACCATCACTCCCAACTTTTATGACTGCTATATCACAAAATCCGGACAGGACTCTTAAAGCTTCATCAGGAGACAATCCTGTAAAAGCTTTTGCTTCTTCCTCATTAGCAAAAATAATATCTACATATTTATCAACTATATACTGGAAATCCTGAAGTTTTGATTCAACAACATTGTAACTTGCAAGGTCAAGTGCAATTTTCATGTTATTTTCCTTTGCGATTATGCATGCTCTTTCCACGAGAGGTTTATTTAAAATTAGATATCCTTCCATATAAAGAATATCATATTCTTTGAAATAGTGTGGATGAAGATCTTCAGCTGACAGTTCAACCGCTGCACCTAAATGGGTGGCAAATGTACGTTCAGAATCTTTAGATATCAGAGCTACAGCAGTTCCGGTAATGGAATTTCGTCTTGTAAGGAATGTTTTTACTCCTGCCATTTTCATGTCATTTTCAAAAAAATCGCCTATGTCGTCTTTTCCTATGGATCCTATAAAGCCTGACTTTAAACCAAGCATTGCCAGACCATGAATCGTGTTAGCTGCCGATCCTCCTGAGGCCAGGTTCCTTTTAAAGTTGATCGTTTCGCTCTTTATTAGAGCCGATTTTTCGGCATCAACCAGTTGCATACTTCCTTTAGGCAAAGAAAATTTTCCGAGTATATTATCACTGTCAATCAGTGTCATAACATCAACGAGAGCATTACCTATTCCAACTATCCGTTTCATTTTAAAAAATTTCTTTAAAGATATTGCTTAATTCAGCAAAAGCCCTTANNTTCCTCAGTAGCTCAGTTGGTTAGAGCAACGGACTGTTAATCCGTGGGTCGTAAGTTCGAGTCTTACCTGGGGAGCACAAAAATACAGGAGATGATTTATTTTGTCTCCTTTTTTTGTCGCTGTGTTTTACATTTACATTTTATACAGCCCTGTGATCGGTATTACATCGGACTAACGACAGATATGAACAGACGACTGGAATATTGTAAAACAGGCAGGGAACAGTCGCGACTGTTCCCTGCATTGTTTTGTAATATATAATAGTTGTCTGTCAGGCTGATAGTCTGGATGAATTACTTGCCTTTTGAGCATAAAAATAAATATGTCCGTTCATTTCAGTCATGTCAATAATCCTGAAACCGAACTTTCTGAGACGTTCTGCGAATTCTTTCTTATCCATATTATGATCTGTCTTCAGATCGAGCAGATTATTTATCCGAGTAGACAGTCCTGAAAAAAGTCCATCTCCGTATAAAGTAAATTTGCTGTAAGAGAAATATCCTAAAAAATTGGCATCCTGAGGTAAAACACGAATAAGTGTATATAAGAATGAATTCAGATCTTTAATCAGATTCAGATTCTTAAGATTTACTAATGTCCTGATATTCTTTAGTTCTTTTTCGTCGAAATAGTAATGATTACTATGTGGAAGAATCAATAAATCAGGATCTTTGGCTAAGTTGAAGTTCTTCAGATAACGAAAAAAGTTCTTACCTTCTTCCGTGGTAAACCCATAACTCATCTCTGCCAAATCTGATTTTTCATATTTTCTTTTGATATTTAAAATTGTCTCATAATTATATTCATTATTGAGAAATTTGTTATCTGAGATTATAATATTTTCCATAGTTGCTGATACTGATATGTTAGTTATTTTTTCCATTTCCTAATGAATTTTATTCATTAAGATCCCCGAAGTTTCTATTCAGATATTAATTGAATAGAACACTAACAACTCCTGTCTGAAATTGTTTTCTGTTTTTTAAAAAAAATAAATTTTTTCGAATCGGGTCATTTTAACTTCGGCAACGAGGATAGGATAATTTGTTGAAAAGCAGAATCTCACGGAGTGAAATTTGTTTAACTTTGGAGAAAGATGAACGCTTAAACACGCTTAACCAAATCAAACTACATGATCTATAATCCTTTACAAGAACGATACGATAAGATGAATTATCGTCGCTGTGGAAGAAGCGGGATCAGATTACCTGAAATATCGCTTGGTTTATGGCACAATTTCGGTTCAGTAGATGTCTTCGAAAATTTCCGGAAAATATTGTGGAGAGCATTTGATGCCGGAATAACACATTTTGATCTTGCGAATAATTATGGACCGGTGCCGGGCTCTGCAGAAGAAAACTTTGGAACGATCCTGAAAAAAGATTTCAGCAATTTGCGTGATGAAATGATTATATCGACAAAAGCCGGATGGGAAATGTGGCCGGGCCCTTACGGAGATTTCGGTTCACGTAAATATCTTCTCGCAAGTCTTGATCAGAGCCTGAAAAGAATGAATCTTGACTATGTTGATATATTTTATTCTCACCGTCCTGATCCTGACACGCCTCTTGAAGAAACGATGGGAGCACTGGCCCAGGCTGTGCATCTGGGTAAGGCTCTTTACGTCGGGATTTCCAGTTATCCGGCTGATCTGACAAAAAAAGCGTCGGCGTTATTAAAAGAGATGCACGTTAATTGTCTTATCCATCAGCCAAAGTACTCAATGTTTAATCGGTGGGTTGAAGATGGTTTACTTGATGTTCTTGAAGAAAACGGAATAGGATGCATACCATTTTCACCACTTGATCAGGGACTGCTTACTGATAAGTATCTTAAAGGAATTCCTAAGGACTCGAGGGCTGTCAATCCGAATGGCTTTTTGAAAGTTGAAGATGTCACCGATCAAAAAGTTAATAAAGCAAAACGATTAAATGAAATCGCATCAAAACGAAATCAATCACTGGCACAAATGGCAATTGCGTGGTTGCTTAAGGATCCAAGGATCACCTCTGTTCTTGTTGGTGTAAGAAGCGTTAATCAACTTGATGATAATTTGAAAACACTCAATAATCTTGATTTCAGCGAGGAAGAGCTTAAGAAAATTGACAATATTCTGAAAGAAAAATGAATGACAAATTAAAAGGATATCTTTTAAATCCTTTTGCACTTTTCCTTGCTGCCTGGGGCATCCTGAATTTATTTCAGGCACGTTTTACTCCTCTTGATAACGATGAAGCATACTACTGGATGTACTCAAAATATCTTGCATGGGGATATTTCGATCACCCTCCTATGATCGCTCTGATGATCAGGATCGGATATTATTTTATCCATAATGAGCTTGGACTAAGGATGGTAGTAGTTTTAAGTCAGTTGGTCGCGTTATGGGTAATCTGGAAAATAAGTGAAAAGGAGCAACAGGGGGGAAGTGCAAATGTCCTGTTCTTCTTCATGCTTATAGTGATAATGCCAGTTTACAATATTTTTGGCTTTATGGCTACTCCCGATGCTCCGTTGATATTATTTACAGCAGTATTTCTTCTGGCCTATAAGCAGTTTTTAATTAAGGAGAGCCCGGAAAATACACTTTTCCTCAGCTTCTCAATTGCTGCCCTCATGTATAGCAAATACCATAGCGGACTTTTAATTATACTTGTCATTCTTTCAAATCCGGCGTTGCTGAAAAGCATCAGGTTCTATCTGGCTTCCTTTGTGGCTTTTTTATTGTTTTCCCCACATCTTTTCTGGCAATATTCAAACGGTTTTCCTTCTTTCAGATATCATCTTGTTGATAGGGTATCGGCTTTTAATCCCAGTCATGTTCCGGAGTATTTGTTTGGACAGTATTTATTTCATAACCCGCTAATATTTACCATATTAATATGGATTATGATAAAGGTAAGACCCAGGAATTTGTTCGACAGGGCCCTTTATTTTATTATAACCGGTTTTTTTGCGTTCTTTTTTATCTCAAGTTTCCGCTATCGTGTTGAACCTCAATGGACTGCTTTAGTGAGTGTCCCCATGATTATTATTCTATTTAATAACATCAATTTCAAACCGTGGCTGAGGAATTATGTAAAATGGGTCGCTCTTGTTATTTTCCCGTTATTATTATTTTTCAGACTGGCATCAGCTTATGATTTTCTGCCAAGTACTATTCTGAAGAAAGAGTTTCATAACAAGAAACAATGGGTAAATGACATAGACAAACTGGCTGACAACAGACCTGTTGTTTTCACCAACTCATATCAACGGCCTGCGGTTTATACTTTCTATACAGGTAAATTTGCTTATACACTCGATAACCTTAATTACCGTAAGACGCAATATGATCTGTGGGATTTCGAAGAAAAAGTACATGGAAAGGAAATCTTATATGTTCCGCATTATTTTAGTGACTATTATAAAAATCATCTGACAAAACAAATTCTCTCCAATGGTGACTCAATATTTACTCACGTTTTTAAAGATTTTCAATCGCTTCAGAGAGAATGCGTAATTTTGGGAAATAAGCAATATACTTTTAACAGGACAGGAACCAATACAATTCATCTGAAGATTTTCAATCCATATCCTTATGCTATTGATTTCAAGCATAAAGAACTGCCGATTATATTCCAACTTGCATTCTTAAAAAAGGGCAACATGAATACTGTGATGCTCAACCTACCTGAGAGTCTTTCAAAATTAGATGCCCATGATACGATCCAGGTTGATTGTAATTTTACAGTTCCGGATCTGGCCCCAGGGTTGTACAAAATAGCTATCTGTTCCCGGACAGGGATACTTTATGACACTTTTAGCAGTAGATTCAGGGAAGCCAAAATCAGTGAGAAAAATTAAAATAATAATTAGCGGCAAAATTCCATAATGAAGTTATCATTATTGCAATAAACTTTGCGAAATAGAAATGAAGTTTCTTTTCCAAAAGAAAAATAACAAAGTTATTGATTAGAAGTCCAATCAAAGAAATTATAAGGAAAGTGCTGTATTCGGTTAAGATTTTTGGATTATTGCTATGAAATGTCCAGTATCGGTTAAACAAATAATTGGTACTGGCTGCCATAATGAAACCAGATGAATTAGCGATATACCTGTGAATCTTAAGCTTTTCCTTTAACAGAATTGTTATTGAAAAATCAACAATCAATCCTGAAAAGCCAACAATTATAAATTTAAAAAATTTAAATAGCATCGAATACCATTAATATTTTGGCAATTTCCATCCATTATGGTATTCAGGAACGATCAACTTATTAGCTGAACTTGTCTTAAACGACTGCGTTGCCTCATTCCAGCTGACCTTCTCGCCTGTACGGAATGCAATATTCCCCATCTGGGCCACAAGGGCAACATCCCTTCCTACATCAATACCAGCATGCAGGTTTTGGGGAGTATTATCTTTAATGCAGGCCAGGAAATTCTTTACATGAAGATCGAGGCCATCACCCACATTTTTCTGAACGGGCAAACCTTCAATTCTTTGTTTTTCAGGAATTACCTCCCACCCATTCCGATCGAGAACCAAAGTGCCGTTTTCTCCGACGTACGACATTCCGTGTGGTCTTTTCCAGTTTCCAAGACCAATTCCAATGGTGTGTTCCCATATCATTGTAAAATCCTTAAAGTCGTAAACTGCTGTCATTGTATCAGGAGTCTCCATTGCATCATCGGGGAATGCATATTTTCCGCCTATCGCCATTACCGAAACCGGTACACTTTTTCCCATACCATATAAAATATAATCAATGAGATGCACACCCCAGTCAGTCATCACCCCGCCGGCATAATCCCAATACCATCTGAAGGTTAGGTGAAAACGGTTTTTGTTAAAGGGTCTTTTACGTGCCGGCCCAAGCCACATATCATAATCCACGCCATCGGGGACGGGGGAATCAGGAACTTTGGGAACAGCACCTTTCCAGTCGACATATGACCAGGCTTTGCACGTGCGGATCCGGCCCAGTTTACCCGATCTCAGGTAATTTATTGCATCAACAAAATGAGGCTGGCTTCTTTGCCACTGACCAACCTGTACAATCTTCCCGTGTTTCTTAACGGCTCGTTCCATTATATTGATTTCAGCAATTGAATTTCCTACTGGTTTCTCAATATAAGCATGTTTGCCTGCCTCAAGAGCATCAGTAAGGATAAGACAATGCCAGTGATCAGGAGTTCCGTTAATTATTACGTCTATATCTTTGTTTTCAAGCATTTTCCGATAATCTGTATAGAGTTTAGGTTTTGGAAAACCCAGCTTTACAATATCATCTGTACGTACATTCAGAACGTTACGATCTACGTCGCACATTGCCACACAATCAATTTCAGGATTTTTCAAAAATGATGTCAGATCACTGAAACCCTGACCATGCGCTCCTATCAGACCTACTCTTATTTTATCACTGGGAGAAATAATCTTTCTGGCGTTGATCGCATTGAATGGGATAACACTTCCAGCAGCTAAAACAGATGCCGTCCTTATGAAAGTTCTGCGTGTTGAACTCATGGCGGATTAAATTAATAACAATCGGAAAGGTAATACATTAATCTAAAATGATCCAGCGGTTGAATATTAAAAAAAACTTAAAAAGGGAAAAAGGCTAAGATTAAGGCTAAGGTTAAGAAATGGAAAGTGCCTCTTTCTTAACCTCAACCTCAACCTCAATCTTTATTTCACCGGTTTGAAGATCAAATCAACAACATCAGGTTTTTTAAACATCATATTTGCCAGTTTCCTGATATCCTTAATTTTATATGATTTAAGTATGGTTTCATAATTGGCAGGGTCGTCTGAGTTGATACCATAGCTGTAATACCTGCTTAAAGTACTGCTCCAGTATGAATTGTGCATTTTATTTTCTTCCCTGGTTTTAAGGATATTATTTACCGCCTTATCGAGATTTACCTGTGACGGCCCTTTAATCATAATACTATCCAATTCATTGTAAATGATTGCCTTCAATTCATTCGCACGGGTCGGATCACAGTCAAAAGTTATCATACCTTCCCCGATTTGAGTCGGTCTTTTCTGTTCTGAAAGTGATACTCCAACACCATATGTGCCGCCTTTATCTTCTCTTACTTTTTCAGTATAAACAAGGTCGAGGATTCCTTTAATTACTTCAAGTCCGAGATAATTGTATGGTGAATATTTCATGTCCGTGGCAAAAGAGATGAAGATAGTCGATTTGGGTATGGTAAGTGGTAAACTTATTTCTTTGGTAATTTTCCCTTTTGGCTGTTCAACTTTTCTGTCGATCCAGGTCTCTTTCCTGCCGTCAAAAGGAAGCGAGCCTATATATTTTTCGACCATTGGCATAACAGTATCTTTTCCGATATTTCCTACAATAAAAAATGTAAATTCATCGGCACCTTTGAAACGGTCAGTATATATTTTCTGAATATCATCGATCGTTATTTTGCTTATCGTTTCCTTGGTAAGTACCGGAGTCCTTGGGTTATATCCCGTTGTGATCAATGAAATACTATCACTTTTTATTTTATTTGGATCTTTTTCCATATTAGTAATCATTCCGGCAAATCTTCCAATGATGGCATCATGCGCCACTTTGTCAAATCTTGGATGGGCGAACTTCAGATATAAGAGCTGCATCATTGTCTCAAAATCCTTTGGTGTTGCAGTGCCGTTTATCGATTCTGCAACTTCACTAAGACTGACAGTCAAACTGGCTTTCTTGCCCGCAAGCATCTTTTGTAAGGTGACATTATCATATTCTCCGGCGCCATACATAGGAACGATAACTGAAATCAAATTTCCGGCAAGTACCAGATTATTATCCAATTTGGAAATGCCGCCAAAACTGAATGCAGAGAGAATAATATTGTCTTTCTCATAGTTTGCCCTTCTGTAAATAACTTTTGCATTGTTCCCGAGGGTCCATTCTACCGCATCAAACTGTGGGAGCGGTACCGTTTTGATTATTTTGGATCCTTTGAGGTCTTCTTTAATTAAAGAGACATCTAATGTTTTATCCTCATAAGGAGTAAGTGTAGAATTCTTTACTTTGGTCAGGATATCAAGTGCTTCTTGCTCTGAAAGGTGTTTAACATCAGTGGCTTCAAGTCCCTCAGCGACAATTGTTCTGTTTTCATCGAGCATTACCTGCCGGAATTTTGCAGATGTTTCCTCGGGTGTAATACCACCTATAACACTATTAAGAAACTCATAATCGAAGTCCATTGAGGTTAGTGGTTCTCCTGTAAGAAAATAACTTTGTATACCTGAAATATAAGTATCATTATCAATTTTATCTTTTTGTTTAAACCGGTTTTCAAAATCAGAGATCATTTTAGCTTTGGCTCTATCCAGTTCTCCTTTCGTGAATCCAAATCTTTTAGCTCTCTCGGCCTCTGTGTATATCGCCTCAAGGGCCCTTGCTTCCTCATTTTTTCTGGCTGTGGCATTAATTGAAAAAGCGTCATATCCCCTTGCATAATATCCATCGTAAGTCACATAACCACTTACAAAAGGAGGATTTTGTTTCTGCAGTAATTCATTTATCCTGGTATTAATCATTGAATTCATCAAAGTAATTATATGACTGTCGCGCAGATATTTCAGGTTTTTGTCCTGAGCAGGGACAGCAGTATGGAGTACAACAACTGATACTGATGTCTGGGAAGCTTCTTTGTCCTGTACGAGCACAAAGTTTGTTTCCTTGTGATATGGCACCTCAAACGGCACTCTGGGTGTTGGATTAACCGGGGCAGGAATGGTAGTGAAGATCGTTTTTATTTTACCCTCAACTTCATCAACATTAATGTCGCCGACAATAGCAATTGTTTGAAGATCGGGACGATACCACTGATGGTAATAATCTCTTAATGTGTTATAGGAAAAGTTTTTTATTATGTCGATGTTTCCGATGATATCACGTGTAGCATATTTTGATCCTTTTAAAACAACGGGTATTACTTCAAAAATCATCCGGCGATTAGCGTTTTTGCTTGTTCTCCACTCTTCACTGATAACACCTCGTTCAAGATCTATTTCCTTATCAGAAAGAGTCAGATAATGTGACCAGTCATTTAAAACAAGAAGGCATGAGTCAACCAGACCGGGTGCCTCAACAGGTACATCACTCAGATTATAGACAGTTTCATCGAACCCGGTATAAGCGTTAATATTACTTCCGAATCCAACTCCATGTTTTTCGAGGCTGCTAATGATTCCCTTATCAGGGAAATGCTCAGTTCCGTTAAATGCCATATGTTCGAGGAAATGAGCAAGACCATTCTGATCATCGTTTTCCAGAATAGCTCCAACATTCTGTATAATATAAAAACTGGCTCTTTTTTCGGGTTCCTTATTATTCCTTATAAAATAGGTCAGACCATTACTGAGTTTCCCCGTTCTGATCAGGGGATCCATGGGTGCGTACTTTGTAAGATCAGGCTGTGCCTGAATAATTACGGATATTGATAAAATGCAAATGCAAATGAATAATGACTTGATTGTTTTCATTTTAATAGAATTAGATATTAAATAGAAAGAAGTACCAGCACTTTCAGATGAAATGTAAAACTAACAATAATGAATTAAATGTCAAGACTTTTTAAAAAAGTCCGTGGAGCTCAGCGTTGATTTTGTCAATAACCTCGGCCAGATGATCTCTGTTATTTGGGAAATTATAATGGTCAGCTTCGATAATAAGAACTTTTCCAAGACTGTATGTTTCCATCCATGCTTCATATCTTTCATTTAACCTCTTGAGATAATCAATACGGATTGAACTTTCATATTCCCGGCCTCGTTTCTGAATCTGATTAACTAGGGTTGGTACCGATGCTCTGAGATATAGCAAAAGATCGGGTGGTTTAATGAGTGAACTCATCATCTTGAAAAGAGATGAGTAATTGTCGAAATCGCGTGTAGACATCAGCCCCATAGAATGAAGGTTCGGAGCAAATATGTAAGCATCTTCATAGATGGTTCTGTCCTGTATAATTGTTTTATCTGATTTCCTGATTTCAAGTATCTGACTGAATCGGGAATTAAGAAAATAGATCTGTAGGTTAAAAGACCAGCGTTGCATATCTTCATAGAAGTCATTGAGATAAGGATTATCATCGACATCTTCATAATGTGCAATCCATCCGTATTGTTTTGCCAGCAGTCCGGCCAGTGTTGTCTTGCCCGATCCGATGTTCCCTGCAATAGCTATATGCATAATATGTGTGTTATTTTTTACAGTTTATAAAATTAATAAAAATTGGTTACCCTGAAGGGGCTTAATATGATAAAATTTCGTGAAACATTTTGGAGATCCCTCACTTCGTTCGGGATGACGCCATTATTTTGTGGGGAAAAAGGAAGAAGCGGCGATGCGAAATGGAATTCGGAATTTCCATTCATTTGTACTCGCATCGCCGCTTCTTCCACCTCCCATTTTCAAAAAAACACTTGTCATTCCGAGCGTCAGCGAGGAATCTCCAAGGTCGAAACGGAATTGATAAAGAAGTTTTAGTCCAACTTAGGGGGACAGCCGCGAAGCGGCAGGGGGTTTCTTTATACCAGCAATAATATACAGATCCTCAATATATTCCCTTGAATTGGATAATCTGGGGACTTTATTTTGTCCCCCAAATTTGTTTTTTGCCTTTAGCCAGTTATTAAATGTACCCCTTGGCACTGTTTTTACGACCGGTAAGATAAGATTCAGATCCTTAAACCTTTTTGCTTCGTAATCTGAATTAACTGATTTGAGTGAGTCATCGAGAATGTTTGTAAACGCAGCCAGGTCTGCCGGGACTTTTTCAAATTCAATGATCCATTCATGAGATCCTTTTGACATCGTACTCATAAATACAGGACCGGCGGTATATTCGGCAATAACTGCGTCAGTTGCTTTGCACGCCGATTCCAGAGCTTTATCGGCATTATCAATAATCAACTCTTCGCCGAATACATTTATGAAGTGTTTTGTGCGACCAGATATAATAAAGCGAAATGGGTTAAGGGACGTAAAAATTACTGTGTCACCCATCATATATCTCCAGAGTCCTCCGTTAGTTGAAATGATAATTGCATAGTTTACATTTGTCTCAACTTCAGCAATAGTATAAACCGGAGGATCATCCGAACTTATTTTATCAGCCGGGATGAATTCATAAAAAATCCCGTAATCAAGCATAAGAAGCATATCGCTTTTCAAGGGATCATCCTGAATTCCAAAGAATCCCTCAGAGGCATTATATGTTTCCATGTAGTTCATCTGATCCCCAGCAATAAGCTTTTTGTATTGTTCACGATAAGGTTTAAAGCTTATACCTCCATGGAAAAACACCTCAAGGTTGGGCCATACATCAAGCAGATTGTTTTTACCGCTAAAGGCCAGGATTTGTTTTATCAGAACAAGGTACCATGACGGAACTCCTGAAATGCTTGTTACGTTTTCATTAACTGAAGATTTTGTGATCAGATTAAGTTTCTCCTCAAAATCTTCAAGAAGGGCGATCTTTTGTCGTGGTGTTCTTATTATGTCTACCCAGAAAGGGGCATTTTCGATAAGAATTGCAGAGAGGTCGCCGTACAAGGAGTCATTACTGAACTGATTAATTCTATGGCTGCCTCCAAGTGTCAGACTTTTACCTGAAAATATCCTGGTGCCCGGATTCAGCATAGTATATATTACAAGAATATCTTTTGCTGCCCTGTAATGACAATCTTCAAGAGATTCCTGGCTCATTGGAATGAATTTACTTTTAGCGGAGGTTGTACCTGAAGATTTTGCAAACCATTTTATTTCACCCGGCCAAAGAAGATTTATCTCACCTTTGCGAAGCCTTTCCACGTAAGGCATAATATCTTCATAAATTTGTACCGGAAACCTTGACTGGTATTCTTTAATAGATACAATTGAGGAATAATCATATTTTTTGCCCCATTCTGTCCTTGCTGCTTTTGCAAGAAGCTGGTATAATGTTTCCTGCTGAGTTTCGAACGGGTATTTTTTGAAAATTTCTATCTGATTTATACGCTTGACATTAAGCCAGTTAACAATTGACGGAATAATTGCCATTTAAAATATCAGTTAGATTTTAAAGATAGACAAAAATCTTAATGCCGGTCATTTAAATTCAGTTGAAAACCTCTTTAAGCACCTCCAGTGATTTTATCTTCTTTAAACCGGGCAGGTGTAATGAATAGAATCGGACCAGGGTTTCCAATATCTCATTACGTATTTTGCCTGTCAGTGAGATGTTACTTACCGAGTCATATGAACAGATGAAAAAATCGGCGAGAATAGAAGAAATCTCCTCGTTTGCATAATTTCCGTGAACTGGTGGTACCGGAACAAAAACTCCGTTAAGCATATCGAAGAAAATGTCGTCTTTTTCAGCCTGCCTTCCGGGCTCAAATCCCAGGAAGCTGCTTAATCCGGCAAGAAAAGCGATATGAAAATTTGCAAACCCGTCAGCACCTTTGTCAAAATATATGATTGATTTTTCAATGAAGTCAAACATCTCTTCATGAGGGCTTTCTTCTTTCAGGACAGAAGTTAATACTTCTCCGAGAAACATTGCAACCACGCTTTTTTTTATATTCGAATAGATGTCGTAAGGAGTGAAAAATACTGAAAATTCCTTCAGGTTTTGCATCTCGTGAGATGCTTTGTAATACAATTCCAGATCGAGAATGAAAAGAGGCTGAAAAAGGATATTTCGTTTCCCTGTTTTCCTGCTACGCATACCCTTGATCATAAATGACTGTCTCCCAAATTTTCGTGTATAAATCTGGGAAACAATACCTGAATCGGTATATTTTATCTGATGAAGAATTATCCCACGTGTTTTTTCGAGCATATTGTTTCTTTTACCTCTTCCCCCTGCCCCCTTCTCCCAAGGGAGAAGAGGGTAACTAATTGGATTTTAGCCCCTCCCCCTTGGGGGAGGGGTTGGGGAGAGGCCTATTTCCAAAACCAAATTCACTTTACCTTTAATTCATCTACAAATTTATTATATTTACTGATCAATCAACTCAGTGATGTCGATGAGCAACAGTGAAGAGCTTGTAAAAAGGATTGCACGGCTGGCTAAGCAAAACCAGGAGCTCGAAGAACGCATCAAAGATCTGGAGAAGATTAATGAAAAGCTGATAAGGGACAATCAGAAGATCAAAACTCTTTATGAGAAAGTTTCACCTGATGGATTGAAGGAATCATCGGAGGTGGAGAAGAAAGAGAAGTCGCTTAAATTCAATATGGCGACAGTCCTGTTCGCAGATATACATGGATTTTCCCTGCTGGTTGAAAGAACGAATTCCTCTTCATTTATGGATGAGCTTGACGAGATAATTGTTGAGTTTGAAGCTATCGTTACCAGATATAAAATTGAAAAGATCAAGACTATCGGAGACACTTATATGTGTGCCGGCGGAATTCCTGTAAAAAACATAACAAACCCCATTGATGTTGTTATGGCCGCCATCGAGATGCGGAATTACCTTAAAAGATATGAAACTGAAAAGAGAGGAGCTGCTGAACATATATGGGATCTGAAGATCGGAATTCATTCGGGACCCGTGACTGCCTCAATTTCAGGGAAGAAAAAAATCAATTATGATATTAAAGGCGATACTGTAAATACGGCAAGTCGCGTTGAAGCAGTTTCCGATCGCGGAATGATCCTGATTTCCGTAATGACTTATGAGCTCGTAAAAGAATTTTTTGACTGTGAGTATTATGGCAAGCTCCCGGTAAAATATAAGGATGACCTTCAGATGTATAAAGTTTTAGGATTGAAGCCTGAATTCTCTTTAAATGCGGAAGGGATTGTTCCGAACGATCTATTCATGATTAAATTCGGACTAATTCAATTTACCGACATTCAGGAAATGATTCTGGATAAACTTGAACTGGACTTGCCTGGGTACCTCTTTTATCATAATGTGAAACATACTGTTGATGTTGTAACAGAAGTAGAACTTATCGGTTGGGCTGAAGGTTGTTCTGACGAAGAAATATTATTATTAAAAACTGCAGCCTTATTTCATGATGCTGGGCATACAATTGCATATGATAATCATGAGTTTTATGGAACAGAAATTGCAAAGAAGATGTTGCCTGCTTACAACTACGCTCCCAATCAGATAGAATGTATTTGTTCTTTAATAATGTCAACTAAACTACCTCCACAACCTACGAATCTTCTCGAAAATATAATGTGTGATTCTGATCTTGATTACCTTGGCAGAAGTGATTTCATTCCTGTTTCAAATACTCTTTATGAAGAGCTTAAGGCTCAGAATAAAATGGGCTCACTTAATGATTGGAATAAGATTCAGGTTAAATTTATTTCAGGACATCAATATTTTACCAAAACGGCAAGAAGCCTGAGGGAGGTAAATAAGCAGCTCCAGATCGAAAGAATTCAGAGTCTGATAACTGAATGATGAGGTTTATTTTATAACCAGCATCTTCGTAACAATTGATTGCGAGCCGTCTTTGCTTGCACAAAAAACAAGATAGACTCCGGTTGCCACCCGCTTGCCATTGTATGTATTAAGGTCCCACGACGCAGTACCACCTTCAGAGACTGTTTCATAAACAAGATTACCGCTTATGTCGGTTATTCTTATCTGGGAATCTTTCATTAGTCCGGTAATTGTGACATTTCCGGAAAAGCCTTCCCTCACCGGATTTGGAAAAGTGAGGACTCTGGCGAATTTTTCTACTCCTCCCGACGCATCACCTCTGTATGATTGTACTCCTTTTGAGGTTCCGAACCAGACGTCTCCTGATTTACTATCAACTGCCAGGCTAATGATGGAATCTGAAAAAATCGGACTATTCCGCATATTAAAATTTCTAATCTGAGTTTTTCCGTCAGGGGAGAGAAGATAAGCACCCGAACCTGATGTCCCTAACCATTTCCTGTTAGCGCCATCAATGGCAATGGACGTAATTGTTTCAGTTTTCAGCATATAGTCTCCCAGATTCGTTCCGTCATTCCTGGGGATCAAAATGCGGCTTGCTTTCAGATTACCTTCAAATACATTTTCAGGATTGAAATAGATTACTGGTCCCTGGTCTGTGCCAACCCAAATACTACCGTCCAGATCTTCTGCGAGTGAGTAGACAAATCCGATTACCTGATTTTCCGAATCCTGTACCTGCAACTTCATGAATTTATCATCACTGAAAACATCGGGTGTATTATTATCATCCAGGACGAATAATCCATTCCCTTTTGGTAAGATAATCCATTTTTGTCCTTTGCCTGTAATAAGAATATCTCCCATGACAGGAGCGTTAACTGTTAAAGGATTTACTACCCAGCTTCCGTCTGGTTTGAGTACTTTTATGCTTCCTGGCGCCCCGGTCTGAGTAATCCAGATGTTTTTAGATTTGTCAATTGCCATACCGCAGATCCTCACATGCCCCGGAATAGCCGCCAGCAATGGTGAGTTCGTCTCGGTATACTGTTTTATAAGATTATTGTTTTCATATTCAAGAAGTCCGTTTCCCCAGGTTGATACAAAAATGTGACTACTATTATCCGGGTCAATAAGAGTTCTCATCGGATCGAAGACAGTTCCGGATGATATTGACGTCCAGTTGCTATTTTCATAAATGGAAATGGCCAGCGATTTCCCGTCGTTATTCCATAAATTATCGGTTCCTCCCCCGGAAATTACTGTTTTACCGTTTAATGAATTTACATTGAATGCATTATTGGAGATTGGACCCGGAAGAGTCAATGCACGGAATGAGTCCATATTTTCCCCTTTGACCAGGCCGGATTTAATATCAGCTATCCAAATATCGTTATTGTCAATTACTCCCTGAAAAATTTGCGGGATTGTCCATCCGTATGAGGAGATAGTTTTTGTTAAAATATCGTTTGAGTTATAATATTTTATATAGCCTGACGAAGAGATCGTAAATCCTGCCGGTGCAGGGTCGAAAGATGTGTTAGTGACACCTGGTAAAAATGAAAAAAGAGAGCTTGAGTTGTCGATAACATAAACCTGGTCTCCTGCTGAACCAGTTCCAGCCAGGTTTGCGTAGAGTTTATTACCAGAAAAAACAAGAGAGGTGTATTTACCTGTTGGATTTGGGAGTGAGTTGATCCGGTCCCAGTTTCCGAAATATGATAATCCCTGATTTGATAAATCGGCGGTAAAAATACCCATAACGGTCGACGCATAAATCTTGTCATTTCCGAAAGCAATATCCAATACTTCAGCCCCATCAGAGTCAATGCCCGGTTTCCAGGTGTCATAAATTTCCCTTTTAATAAGATCTATCACTATGATTCCAAAACTGCTGGCCAGGTAAGCATATCTTCCATTGGTCCTGATTTTATTTATAAGTTTCGTTGCCGGGATATACTTTCTGAGTATATCAGGGAGATTATAAATTATATTGTTTTTCAAAAGGTCAACATTTGTACTCTTATAAGCAATTATCAATGTTTTGTTTTCTTCTGACCACGATATAGTACTTATGCCATTTTCCGAAAGGCCGTTAATTCGCGACATTTTCTTCAGTTCAGCAAACGATTTATTGTAGATTAATAATGACATACCGGTTGAGGCATAAATCTGATCAGAACTTACAGCGACACAGTTTGCTGTGGTATAAACAAGATGATCGGACCATGATCCGGCCGGAGTTTGGCCGGTTAAAATCAGATTCAGTAAGATAAACGTCAGTATAAACAGAATCTTTCGCATCAATATTGAAGTAGAAACGATTTTAATTTGTTAAATGCCTGTGCTCTGTGCGATATGGTATTTTTTTCGGTGAGGTCCATCTCTGCGAAAGTTGAATGTTGGCCTTCCGGGACAAAAATCGGATCATAACCAAATCCCATGGTTCCCCTTTTCTCATAAATAATTGTCCCATTAATTATGCCTTCAAAAAGATATTCTTTTTTATCGAGGATCAGCGCAATTACTGTTCTGAACCTGGCTTCTCTGTTTTCATTTGAACCAAGCATATACAGAACCTTTTTTATGTTTTCTGATGAATCTTTGTCTTCACCTGCAAATCTGGCCGAATGCACACCCGGCAAACCATCCAATGATGTTATTTCAAGCCCGGTATCGTCAGCAAAAACATCCTTGCCTGAAGCATTATAGACGTACCTTGCCTTAGCCAGGGCATTTCCTTCAATCAAAGATTCCTCTTCAGGAATGTCTTCTGTAATATTAATATCGTGAAGACTTAAAAGCCTGAAACTATCGCCAAGAAGACTCTTTATTTCTTTTATTTTATGTTCATTGTTCGATGCAAAAACTAAAGTCATAAATTGTTCAAATTTAAGAGGTAAAAGTACTCAAAATTGGGCTTTCCTTTTGACCTGATTTTTTTAAGTACTACATTTGGATAATTAAAAGCAAGATAATTGTTTATGTCTTATTGCGTGAGGTTCAGACTTCTTTTTGGAGTAATTTTATTCTTGTTCCTTCTAAACGCCTCTGCGAACCCGGGTTCCAGAGAGGCAGAGGCAGTTCCTTCGTTAAGGCGTGTTTTGATTAATAACGACTCCGCAGTTTATAATTCTGATAGTTCAAGGCAGCAAAATACCGTCCGGAATATTGTATTAAGGTATAGAAATAATAATGTAAGATTTGAGTTGCAGCCGGACGACAGTATCGATTACCAGTTTTTTCTTGATGGATATGACAGGCAATGGAGTAACTGGGGGAAGACTGGTTTTAAAGAATACACGAACCTGCCAGCGGGGAAGTATACTTTTAAAATAAGATATATCAGTAAAGGAACCAGTGGGGGCGAGGTAACTCTGATCTCTTTAAAAATACTGCCTTTATGGTATTTCTCACGGCTTGCAATATTTCTCTATTTAATAGCTTCATCATTGATAATATGGGTTTTTTATGATTTCCTCAATCTGCGATTTGCACGAAAATTATACTCCCTTGAGCAGATTATTAACAAGCGGACCGAAGATCTGATAATTGAAAAGGAAAAAACAGAGGCATTACTTGCAAATGTACTTCCTAAAAATACAGCGAGTGAGATAATGGAAAAAGGGAAAGCGACAAAAATCAAATATAATTTTGTGACTGTTCTTTTTTCAGACATTCAGGGATTTACTAAAATAGCCGAAGAGATGAATCCTGAAGTCTTAATAGATGAGCTTGATAAATTCTTTTTTCATTTTGATTCGGTAGTTGAGAAATTTGGTATAGAAAAAATAAAGACTATCGGGGATGCTTATATGTGTGCAGGGGGTATTCCTGAAAAAAACAGAACCAATCCAGTGGAAGTTATTCTTGCCGCTCTTGAAATGAGGGGCTATATGGACAAACTTAAGGAAGCCTCTGAGCTTGAGGGGATGAAATTCTGGGATATCAGAATTGGCATACATACCGGAACTGTGGTGGCAGGAGTTGTGGGACAGAAGAAACTTTCATATGATATCTGGGGCGATACGGTCAACACTGCAAGCAGAATGGAATCCTCGGGAGAGGCCGGGAAGATAAATATCTCAGGAACAACTTATGAATTTGTGAAGGAATTTTTTACGTGTGAATACCGTGGAAAAATGCCTGTGAAGTACAAAGGTGAGTTGGAAATGTATTTTGTTAATGGGATAATTCCCGAATTAAAAGATGAGCAGGGGGGCCCGAACAGGAAATTTATCATCAAGATGCAGAAGATCAAACTTCAGGATATCGAAGAAATGGTTTTAAAAATGTTCGATGATGAAGCACCGCCAAACCTTTATTTTCATAATTCATCGATGGTTAAAAATATTACTAACCAGGTAGAATTACTTTCAGGAGCTGAAAAACTTTCCGATGAAGACTATATTAATCTCAAACTCGCTTCGGTTTTTCTTTTAACAGGATATATTTCGGATTATGAAAAACCAATGGAAGCATCGTTAAGACTTGTTGAAGAGATATTGCCCGGATATGGTTTTAGTCAGGAGAATGTTGAACTGACCAAAAATTTAATCAGGAATTCATTTTCTGATCATCATGAGTCACTGGCTGATAATATTCTGCACGATGCCCTGTATGATTATCTTGGAAGGATTGATTATATGAAGCTTACAGACAAACTCCTTAGAGAAAGAACTGAGTATGGAAAACATACGAACAGCAAGTCATGGCTTGAATATCAGAAAAAACAACTGACTGAACATGATTTTACTACTAATTCGGCCAGACTTCTGCGGAGTGTTCACCTTGATGAACAGATTGAAGGGCTTAAAATGGATGACGAATAATCCAAATTCAACATGAAACGTGCTTAAAATAAGTTTTAAAACCGTACTTTTACAACCTTTTAAATTGGGTAATTATTTATGGAAAAATTGAATTGGGGATCTCTGCCATTTGGCTATATGAAAACAGATTACAATATCCGTTGTGTTTTTAAGAATGGGAAATGGGGAAAACTGGAAGTTTCTTCTTCTGAATATATTGATATTCATATAGCTGCAACAGGTTTGCATTATGGGCAGGAAGCTTTTGAAGGGCTTAAAGCATACATGGGGAAGGATGGGAAAGTCAGGTTATTCAGATGGGAGGAAAATGCAAAAAGATTGATTTCTTCAGCAGATGGTGTTAAAATGGAGCCCGTTCCTGTTGAGATGTTCAAAGAAGCATTGTTTAAAGTAATTCAGCTAAATAAGAAGTATATACCGCCTTATGGATCAGGTGCAACTTTATATATAAGGCCTTTATTGTACGGAAGTGGCGCTGAAGTTGGTGTTAAACCGGCATCAGAATATACATTTTTGATATTTGTAACGCCTGTCGGACCTTATTTCAAAGGTGGGGTGAAACCTGTAAATAT
Organism: Bacteroidales bacterium; assembly: GCA_003141895.1. Classification (GTDB taxonomy): domain Bacteria; phylum Bacteroidota; class Bacteroidia; order Bacteroidales; family VadinHA17; genus LD21. Next base: position 30,597 of record PLNT01000041.1, read on the forward strand.
GCTGATATGCAGGGATGTTGACAGGGCCGCACCATTGGGTACGGGTATTTTCAAGGTGGGAGGTAATTATGCCGCAAGCATGAGAGCTATAATTACAGCACGTAACGGTGGATATGCGAATACAATTTTTCTTGATGCGCGCGAGAAAAAATATATCGACGAATGTGGGCCTGCTAATTTTTTTGGAATTAAAAATAATACATATGTTACTCCTAAATCGGAATCCATATTGAATTCAATCACCAACATGAGTCTGATGGAAATAGCCGAAAGCATAGGGATGAAAACCGAACGCCGGCAGATTGAAGTTGAAGAACTTTCTGAATTTACTGAAGCCGGAGCCTGCGGAACAGCTGCCGTAATCAGCCCTATTGCTAAAATATTTGATCCGGAGAAGAATAGGATTTATGAATATTGCAAAAATGGAGAGCCAGGGCCTGCAACAATGAAACTTTATAACAAACTAATGTCGCTGCAAAATGGTGATGAGCCTGACCCATTCGGTTGGATGACAGTTGTGGATTGAGAATCTCTTTTAAGATACATAAGGAGGAAGGATTGAAAAGCAAAGAATCGGAATATTCCAAAGCAAGACTGAGAAGCTCTTATTTTACTCTCGTTGTAAGTGTTTCATTAGTTCTTTTTCTTCTTGGTGTATTGGGACTTGTTCTTATTAATGCAAGGGAACTTTCGGATTATTTAAGGGAGAGTCTTTCATTTTCAATAATGCTCGATGATGAAGCGAAAGAACCTGACATAAGGATGTTGCAGAAAGATCTTGATGCCAAGCCTTATGTTAAAGCAACTGAATATGTCTCAAAAGACGCTGCTGCTGTCAAAATGAAAAAAGAACTTGGCGAAGACTTTATTAATTTTCTGGGAGATAACCCATTGCCACCGACAATAGATGTATATCTGTATGCAGGATATACAAGTCCCGACAGCGTTGCAAAAATTGAAAAATATGTCAGGGAATATCCTTTTGTGAAAGAGGTCTATTATCAGGAATCTTTGCTTTTTCTTATAAATGAAAATGTCAGAAAGATCAGTCTGTTTCTTCTGGTAATAAGTGCCTTCCTCTTTCTGATTGCTCTGACAATCATAAACAACACAATCAGGATATCAATTTATTCCAAAAGGTTCCTTATCCGGACTATGCAACTGGTTGGTGCATCGCAAGCATTTATCAGAAGGCCCTTTCTTATCCAGAGTGCTTTGCATGGACTTCTGGCAGCATTGATTGCTATGAGTCTTTTGATGGGTATGCTTTACCTTATTGAAAAGGAATTTCTTCTTATGTTTAATTTTCAAAGCACTTATCTGATGCTGCTGCTTGGCGCTTCAATTATAATTACTGGTGTAGTCATTAATGTTATTTCTACATTCTTTTCGGTTAACAGATATCTGAGTATTTCTGAAGATAAACTTTATTATTGAATCATTATGGTCACAAAAAACGAGAATAAGGAAAAATTAAATTTTGCTCTTGGCCGCGAAAACTACAAATTGCTGGCAATTGGATTTGCAATAATAGTGATTGGATTTCTGCTGATGTTAGGAGGCAAATCACCGAATCCCGATAAATTCAGCAATGATATTTTCAGCTTCCGGAGAATTACACTTGCACCCATTGTAGTGCTTGCGGGATTTATTTTCGAAATATGGGCCATAATGAAGAAGCCTAAAGCTTAATTTATTTGCATGTCAGCTGAAAAATTATCAGTTTTTGAAGAAGGTAAAGTTTTATTGTTTGATAAACCGCTATACTGGACTTCATTTGATCTTGTAAATAAAGTCAGGATGATGATCCGGGGAACCTTTAAGATCAAAAACATTAAAGTAGGGCATGCGGGCACACTCGATCCTCTTGCCAGCGGATTGATGATCATCTGTACAGGAAAAGCAACTAAACGGATTGACGAATTCCGCGATTTTGACAAAGAATATATTGCAACATTTCAGCTTGGAGCAACTACCCCTTCATTTGACCTTGAAACGGAAACTGATAATCGATTTCCTGTAAGTCATATTAATGAAGAACTGGTTAAAGAAGTTTTTAAGAGTTTTTTAGGAGAACAGAAACAGCTTCCTCCTATGTATTCCGCGAAACTGATAGACGGGAAAAGAGCTTATGACTTTGCGAGGCAAGGCATTCATAAAGATCTGGAGCCGGTTACGGTCTTTTTCAGGGGAATTGAATTAATTTCTTTTGAAATGCCGAAGCTGGTAGTAAGGATTGTTTGCAGCAAGGGAACATACATAAGATCATTTGCGCGCGACCTGGGACAGGCTTTGAAAAGCGGAAGCTATCTGTCTGCCCTGGAAAGGAAAGGAATTGGAGTTTATAATGTGAAAGATGCATATTCTATTGAAAGTTTTAAAGAATATATTGAACAAATGAACTCATTCCGGTATTCTGATAAAAATACTAACGATTAACCCGATTTACAGGAGGATTTAAAAAAAATTACATTCTGATGAAACAAATTTAATATTTTTACGTAAAAAGGACTTCGCTTAATTTACACTGATTATTTATTTATTATGAAATTATCGCAATTCAGGTACAATTTGCCACAGGAACTCATTGCACTTTATCCTTCCGTGAACAGGGATGAATCGAGGTTACTTGTTGTTAACAGAAAAAGTGGAGAGTTTCAGCACAAGATCTTTAAAGATATTACCGAATACTTTAGTGAGAATGATGTTCTGGTTTTCAATAATACAAAAGTTTTCCCTGCCAGATTATACGGGAATAAAGAAAAAACCGGAGCCGAAATTGAAGTCTTTCTCTTAAGAGAATTAAACAGGGAACAACGATTATGGGATGTATTGGTTGATCCCGCCAGGAAAATCAGAATTGGGAATAAACTTTATTTTGGGGAAGATGATCTTTTAGTAGCAGAAGTCATTGATAATACGACCTCAAGAGGAAGGACTCTCAGGTTTCTTTTTGACGGTACCTATGAAGAATTTAAAAAAACATTGTACAGTCTCGGAGAGACACCGCTGCCAAAATTCATTAACAGGAAAGTAGAACCGGAGGATAGTGAAAGATACCAGACTATTTTTGCCAAATATGAGGGTGCTGTTGCAGCTCCCACAGCCGGTTTACATTTCAGTCGCGAACTGTTGAAGAAACTTGAAATAATTGGTGTTGAATTTGCAGAAATAACATTACATGTTGGTTTGGGTAATTTCCGTAGTGTTGATGTTGAAGATCTGACAAAGCATAAAGTTGATTCTGAGAGAATTCTCATAACTGAAGAATCAGCAAATATTGTGAATAAAGCAAAGGACAATAAATTTAAGATATGTGCAGTGGGGACAACTGTTGTCCGTACACTTGAGAGCTCCGTTTCGACCGATGGTTATTTGAAATCTTTTGACGGATGGACAAATAAATTCATTTTCCCTCCATACGACTTTAAAGTTCCAGATATGATGATAAGCAATTTTCATCTGCCATATTCAACTCTTTTGATGATGGTATCAGCGTATGCCGGGTATGACCTGCTTTTTGATGCATATAAAGTAGCTGTTAAGGAGAAGTACCGTTTTGGCACCTATGGTGATGCGATGCTGATTATCTGATTACTAAGCTTATTTAACATCGCAAACCTTTCCTCCTATACCCTGATATTCAATAAAATACGTGTCATCCCGAACGAAGTGAGGGATCTCCAAAAAGTTTCACGAAATATTATCATCTTAAGCCCATTCAGGACTTGATATCGGATCCCAACCTCACACTAGCTCTTTCAGAGTTAAAAATAAAATTAAAATTCAAAGTAATTAGAAAGATGTGTATAAAGGGTAGTAAACAGTAAGGAGAGAAGTGTAATACTTTGAATAATAATGAATTGAGCTATTCCCTTATTTGTTTAAAAGAAGGATTAGTGAGTGGTTTAAAAAATGACAAAATGACCTTTTGGGATGTCATCTTTTTTATTTAAACATTCCAATTGACCTTAAGTGAGAATCAGCTGGAATGTGTCAGAACAATCTTTAGTCAGAGATATTGCTTTTTTGTCTCTTCTTTGATCAACAATTCCCTTAATGATTTAGGATGAACAGGGTTAGCTTACGATCCATATATGTCATATTATTAATAAATTACACGGATATAATTTAATTCCTAAAAGTCCTGGAGCATAATTTTTTCAGTGTTTTGAAATAAATGAGCAACACTTAATTTTTTTTTTATCTTTAGATTGTTATAAATTACTTGAAATCAAGCAACCTTGGTTGAGGATTTCTTGTCTGGTTATCAGTGATTGTTGGTTCCGTTTTTATTTGTTAAGACGGATTGAAAATATAACATAGATTATTGATCGGCTTTAAAAAAAAAATACTTTAGAGCCGGGCAATTATTTTTTTGTATTAACTGAACCTAATCTGACCGTTTGATTTCTGGAAGAGGAAATATTGTATCATTTGTTAAATCAGTTTCTCTGAAGCTGGGGTCAACTATTGTTAGAAAGTTGGTGCTGGTTGCTGGGTGCTGGGTGCTGGTTGCGTCTGTAATATTTGGTCAATCTGTTGGAGATTACATATCTGGTTCGGATGGCAGTTGGTCAATACTAAGTAATTGGCAACGATGGAGTGGTACTGCATGGCTGGTTCCAACCGGAGTAGAAGGATATCCGGGACAGAATAGTATTCCGGGACGTGTTGACATTAATAACAACATTACACTTGATTTGAGTCCTGTCAATCCATTAGGCAACCTATTTATTAATTCTGGAACCCTTGAGCTTTCTTCATTTGATTTTACAATAAATGGAACAACTAGTATTTTAAGTACTCTTAGTGATAATAATGCTAATGGAGTTGTCCAATTTCATGGAACAATTACAATTTCTAATTCGGCATCGTGGACTTCTCTGGGAAGTCCAAGTTATAATCTTCTTTTTTATGGCAACATAATTAACAATAGCAACTCCATTTCAATTCTCAGAGGACGTGCTGCTGCTAACATAACTTTAAGCGGATCAGGTTTAATGACTTTTAATGAATATTTTGAGTTTGATGGAAGTTTCATTATTACAAATCAGTCCCATATATCTGTAGGAGCGATTAATTCAAATAACTGGGCTTCGACTACATGGATAAATGAAGGAACATTGTATTACTTAAGTACTTCGGATATATTGATGAACACAAACGGTACTCTTGATGCCTCATTTGCTGGAAATACTGTGGAATATAGTGGCCCTGGAGCTCAAAATATAAAAACACCTTCTACTTCGTATTTCAATTTAAGTACTTCAGGATCAGGAGTAAAAACTATTCAGAATAATCTGACGGTTGCAGGTGATCTGAATATAGGTAATTCAACTACGTTAAGTTCTAATGGCAATAATTTATTTGTTGCCGGAAATTGGATAAATAGCGGAACTTTTGTTGAGGGAACAAATACTGTTACATTGAATGGGAATGGTGATCAGAATATTACTGCAACAGGAGGCGAGATATTTTACAGATTAACAATAAATAAACTTTCTGGTCTTGTTAATCCTTCCAATAATTTGTCGGTCACTAATACTTTGATGCTGACTCAAGGGAACATTAATCTTGGTACGAATAATTTAATTATAGATCCTGGAGGATCAATTTCAGGAGGATCAGGTATAAGTTATATTATTGCCGATGGGAGTGGTATTCTTAAACAAAGAGTTGGAGCCAGCAATATTATTTTTCCTGTCGGATCTTCAGGTTCATTTTTGCCACTTACTTTGAACAAGAGTGGTACTGTTGATAATTATTCAGTTAATCTCTTCAATTCAGTTACTCAAAATGGATTATATGGTGGAACACAAGTAACAGATTATGATAAATATGTTAAATATACATGGAGAGTTATTGAGGATGTTGCTGGTGGCTCAAATCTTAATGTTACCGTTCAATGGAACGGAACTGATGAGGGAACAGGATTCAACAGTAACGATTGCAGTTTAGGTTTTCATAATGGGACAAGTTGGGCAGGAGAATCTCCTGGTGCAGCTGCTGGTGGAGACCCATTTACGAAGACACGAACAGGAATAACTGGTAGCGGATCATTTGCAGTTGGGAATAGTTGCACGGAGGTAGGGGATATTACTCCTCCCACCATGACCTGTGTAGCTAACCAGGTAGTAGGGACCAACCCAGGGTGTACATATGTTGTAGCGGCCACCGAGTTTGATCTCACCGCCTCTTCCGACAACTGTGCCATAACCAATACGACCTATCAGCTAACCGGAGTAACGACTATTGCAGAGACCAGTGGAAGCATTCTTGCCGGATTAGTTTTCAACAAAGGAATAACCACCGTTACGTGGAAGGTTTATGATGCTGCAGGCAACTCAGCCAGCTGCAATTTTACGGTAACGGTCAATGACACAGAGG
>PLNT01000043.1 GCA_003141895.1 Bacteroidales bacterium
GACCAACTGAGCTAAACCCCCAAAGTGCTGGTAAATGTAATAATAATATGAAAATATTCAAATCCTCACCTGGCAAAGGTTAAGGTTGAGGTTAAGGTTAAGCGTACCGCATACCTTAAATATTATGAAATCCTTAACATTATAGTTTGGCAAAAAGCCACTATTTTGTAATTTTGCCGGACATTTAAAAAAACCTGTTAGCACTAATCTGTCAGCCAGGTTTATTAAAATGGCATTTTAAAATATTTTAATTGCTTTTCATATCCATCGGGTCTATAATAAAAGGGAAATAATCGGCGGAAAATGTTTGATAATCTCAGAAAAGTTCTTGATTTTGATGATCTTTTATTCCAGGAACGGAATAAGGACTATGGTGCATATCAGCTCCGGAAGCGATATAATTCTGTAGTTTTAATCTGTATCATAATAGCATCTGCTCTTGCAAGTACTGCGGTTATACTTCCTTTTGTTCTTAACCCTCATAAAGATAATGTTCTCATGGGTAACGGTAATTTTGCCCAGCTCAATATGGAAAACCTCGAACCACCGCCGGAACAAATCTATGTTCCTCCTTCGCCCCCACCGCCTCAGGCGGTTCATGTTGAGGAGGTACAAAAATACGTTCCTCCGGATGTTGTTGATAGTGTTCCGCTTTTAGAAAAAGCACCTCTTTCAACCGATGAATATATGAATCAGACGACTAACCCGAAAGTTGATGATAATGGTACTGGTAATGGTGATAATCTGATGGGGCAGGAGGGAACTGCATCTGATGAACCATTTTTTCTTGTTGAGGTGATGCCTTCATTTAAAGGCGGCGGACTCGAGAAATTCCGGGAATGGATTACAAAAAGAACAAAATACCCGCAGGCAGCGTACGACAAAAGGATCAGGGGAACCGTGTTTCTTACCTTTATCGTCGAAAAAGATGGCTCAGTTAGTAATGTCACAGTTGTAAAAGGTGTGGATCCATTGCTTGACGATGAAGCAGTAAAAGCCATTTCAGAATCACCTAAATGGACCCCGGGTTTGCAAAGAGGAGAACCTGTAAGAGTAAGATATTCAATCCCTTTGAACTTCATGTTTTAATCTTCTTCAGAAGACATAGGAGAGAAGGTGTGAATATCTGCTTTTTCATGGTTTTTATTATCTTTAACACAACCTAAATTCTAATTGTATGAAAAGATTTGCCCCATTTATCTTTATTTTTATATTGCTTGTGTCAGGTTGCGGTTCTTCAAAAAAACAACTTCAGAAAGGTAACTATGACGCTGCCGTTCAGAAAGCAGTAAAACAATTAAGGAAAGATCCATCTGATGTAAAACAAATCGATATACTGGACCAGGCTTATAGAATTGCCAACGACCAGGATAATGAAAAAGTACGTCTTCTGAAAATGGAGGGGAAACCAAATAACTGGGATGAAATTTACCTGATTTATAAAACATTGAACGACAGACAAGCACTTGTAAGAACTGTCACCCCTTTAAATAGTAATGGAAGATCAATAAGTTATCCTCAGGTTGATTACATTCCTGATATGGTCAATGCAAAACGCAAGGCAGCCGATTACTATTTTGGTAATGGTAATGAATTGATGAAGAGCGGTATAAAAGAATCAAACCGACAGGCTTATGCTGAATTTATAAGGGCTAAGGAATATGTTGGTGATTATGAAGGAATCGACAATAAGATACTGGATGCAAAGAATCAGGGAATGAGCAGGGTGTTTGTTTCTATTCAGAACAGCTCGGTCCTGAAATTCCCAAAAGAATTTGAAGATGATCTTCTTACACTCGATTTTCCAAGGTTAAATTCGGAATGGGTAGAATATTATACCCAGAATTTAAATGGGAATACTCAGTATGATTATTTTGTTAACGTTAACATTAAGAACGTTGAAGTTAGTCCCGATCAGTCTTTACAGACAGATTCAGTAATTAAAAGAGATATTGAAGACGGTTTTACATATGTCCTTGACAAAAAGGGCAATGTGATGAGAGATTCACTTGGGAATGATATTAAAATGAAAAAATTTAAAACCGTACAATGTGCACTTGTCCAGACAGCTCAGTCAAAGGCGTGCCGCATCGATGGTGATGTCGAAGTGATCTCGATAAACCCGAATAAGACTCTTACAAAAGATCCTATCGGAGCACAATCAAATTTTGAGAACATTTCTTCCCGGGCTCTTGGTGATACCCAAGCTCTTAATACAAAACAGCTCGGGAGAACAAAAACTGCCATCGTGCCGTTCCCTACTGATGTTGACATGATTGTACGATGTTCTGAATCCCTGAAAAAGGCTATCGGTACAGCTATTCAAAGGGACAGAAGATTTATTTTTTAAAAGATAAGGAACCACTTTATTGTTTACGATCCCCTGCCGCTACGTGAAAACATAACCAAACCTGAGTTGTTATGTTCATTACAAACTTTAAAGTTTATAATGGAGAAGGCAATTCTTTAAAATATTCAGATGAATCAGATGATAGAAACCAACAAGCCGGTTGAAAAAGCAATTTTAATTGGCATTATTAATCATGGCCAGGATGAAAGAGAAGTTGAGGATTATCTTGACGAATTGTCTTTTCTTACAGAAACTGCCGGAGCCGAACCGGTGAAGCGATTTACACAGAAACTTGATTCTTCAAATCCTCGAACATTTGTCGGCTCAGGAAAGATCCAGGAGTTAACTTCGTTTGTTCAAGAAAACAAGATTGATCTTGCAATATTTGATGATGAACTTACTCCCAGCCAGCTGAGAAATATAGAAGATGCACTTGGCTGCCGGATACTCGACAGAACAAACCTGATACTTGATATTTTTGCAAAACGGGTGCGTACATCTCATGCACGCACTCAGGTTGAACTTGCACAATATAAATATTTACTTCCCCGCCTGACGGGAATGTGGACCCATCTTGAGCGGCAAAGAGGTGGTATCGGGCTGAAGGGACCTGGTGAAACTGAGATAGAAACTGACAGAAGGGTAATCAGAGACAGAATTATCTTTCTCAAAGAACAGCTTAAAAAGATTGATACCCAGATGGCTACTCAGAGGAAAAGCCGTGGTAAAATGATAAGGGCTTCTCTTGTAGGTTATACGAATGTCGGGAAATCAACTATTATGAATCTGCTTAGCAAATCAGATGTATTTGCTGAAGATAAGCTCTTTGCCACTCTCGATACTACTGTGCGTAAAGTCGTTATACGAAATCTTCCTTTCCTGCTTTCGGATACAGTGGGATTTATAAGGAAATTACCGACCGATCTTATAGAATCATTCAAATCAACTCTTGATGAAGTCAGAGAATCGGATCTCCTTGTTCATATTGTCGATATTTCTCATCCCGCATTTGAAGAACAGATCAAGGTCGTAAATAATACTCTTAAAGATCTGGGGGTATCTGATAAACCAATGATAATTGTTTTTAATAAGATCGACGCATTCTCTTATACTGCTAAGAACCATGATGATCTCACTCCGGTTTCCAGGGATAATATTTCTATTGCTGACCTTAAAAAAACATGGATGTCATCGGATAAAAATCACGCCACAGTATTCATTTCAGCAAAAACAAAGGAAAATGTAGAAGAACTACATAAACTTTTATATGAAGAAGTAAAGAAAATTCACGTAAAGAGGTATCCGTTTAATGATTTTCTGTTTGACTCGACTCCTGGACAGTAGTATTTAATCAAGTTAGAGATGCCTCTCTTGTATTTATAATCGGACTTGGGGGGTAAATAGAATTACATGCGTCACCCCTCTTTAGGCGGATTAGGGGGCAAACACTAGTACAGTTTATTCGCTGACATATACTCTGCAATCTGAACTGCATTTGTTGCTGCTCCTTTTCTGATGTTGTCAGATACGATCCAGAGATTAAGACATTTTTCCCTGGAAAGATCTCTTCTGATCCTGCCAACGAATACCTCGTCCCTGTTATGAGCAAGAATAGGCATAGGGTATTTGTTATCTGATGGGTTATCATATACAACAACACCCGGGAAATTTCTCAGTAAGTTTATTACATCCTCTATTTTGAAATCTTTTTCAAACTCAATATTTACTGCCTCTGAATGTCCGCCCACAACAGGAATTCTGACAACGGTTGCAGTTACCTGTATTGTCTGATCTTCGAGTATCTTACGTGTTTCATCAAGCAATTTCTGTTCTTCAGTTGTATAACCATCAGGCTGGAAAGACCCGCCGTGAGGGAAACAATTTTTATCAATCTGGTGGGCATAAGCTTTCTCCCCGATTATACCGGCTCTTTCATTTTCCATTTGTGCAACGGCCTTAACTCCCGTACCGGTCACAGATTGATAAGTTGACACTACAAGACGTTTGATTTTGTATTTCCTGTGCAAAGGCGCCAATGCCATTACCATCTGTATTGTTGAACAGTTCGGATTAGCTATTATTCTATCCCCTTTCTTAATTACATGACTGTTTATTTCAGGCACAATAAGCGGAATATTTTTGTCCATCCGCCAGTATGATGAATTGTCAATTACTACCGTTCCGTTTTTTGCAAAAACAGGGGCCCATTCCTTTGATGTGGTTGCGCCGGCTGAAAATAATGCAAACTCCGGTTTTGCTTCGACGGCTTCCATTACACTCATTACTTTAACAGGTTTACCTTTAAAAAAGACCTCCTTACCAACCGATTTCTCCGAAGCAGCCGGCAATAATGTTGTTACTGGAAAGTTTCTCTCCTCGAGTACTTTCATCATAGTTCTTCCCACCATCCCGGTAGCTCCTACAACAGCAATTTTCATCTTATTTGTTTGGAATAAATTAAGTAATTTGTTAAATTTACTTTGATATTAAAACTAAAACTGTCAAAATTAACTTTTTTTTTCAATTCGTCCCGCTGCATGAAAAAAGTTATTTTGTTGGCTTTATTTGTACCTTTTCCAGCGTTTGGCCAGATTTTCGAGAACTTCGAATCTCAGACTATTGCCAATTGGGTACAGAGTACCGAAGGTCGCTGGAAAGCTGATGCCTCATTGAGTCTGTCAGGTAAATTCTCATTGCATCATGTTTTTGATAACCCTGAAGCCGGAGTTGATCAGATCGGAATCCCCCTAAAAAACCTTCATCCGTCGCAGGATATTACCAGATGGTCTTTCCTTGTCAAACACGGATATGATCCTTCTTCGCAAAATAACTGGGCCGTATTTCTTATGTCAGATAATGGTCCTCAATCTATGTCAACCAGTGGCACCACAAGAGGATTTGCAATAGGTGTGAATCTCATTGGTTCGGACGATACTCTTCGTCTCTGGAAAATTGACGGCAGTCAGGTCACAACTGTCGTAAACAGCCGGATAAACTGGCAGACAACTATTGGTACAGCAAATGTCTGCAAGATAGATATTGAAAGATCAAAAGAGGGAATATGGACTATTTCAGTGACCAAATCAACCGGAACTCTTGCAGGGAGCGCTTCGGGGACTGATAAACAATTATTTAATCAGGCTTGGTTTGGGATTTATTATAAATATTCTTCAACCCGTGACCGTCTGCTCTGGCTCGATGACATTAAAGTTGAAGGTTATTTTTATGAGGATCTTGTACCTCCATTTATCACAAAGTGCGAAGTACTTGGAAAAAATTCGCTGAAAGTAAGTTTGAATGAAGAGCAGGCGGAAGGGATAGTGGTTAAGGAAAATATTTCAGTGAATTCCGAAGAAAACATGGCAATTTCAGTTGAGATGTTAAATAAGCTATCATACCGGATTCAATTTACAAATATGTTCATTAATAAATCTGTGAATACTTTGATTATTAATGAACTATGTGACTTATCAGGTAATTGCTCACAGAATTTAAAATCAGAATTTTATCCTGTCTGGGCTGAAACAGGCGATATTGTAATTACAGAAATAATGGCTGACCCGGTACCCGTTGTCTCATTGCCCGCTAAAGAATATCTTGAAATCACAAACAGAACCGCTTATGCCTTCAACCTTAAAAACTGGAATCTTACAGCAGGAAGCGATTCTGTTTCATTCCCGGATTCTGTAATCCTTCCTTCAGAAATTTTTATTCTTTGTGCTGCCAAGGACACATTACTTTTTAAAAAATTCGGGAAAGTAATAGGGATGAAACAGTTTCCTGTTCTTAACGATGAAGGTAAATTGATATTTATTTCCGATAGTACGGGTATTTTTATTCATGGAGTTGAATATTCCCAGGAGTGGTATAAAGATGAATTGAAATCAAACGGAGGATGGTCGCTTGAAATGAAAGATATAAACTACCCGTTTTACGGGGAGGCAAACTGGAGCGTTTCCCTGGCAAAGAAGGGAGGTACCCCGGGCTCAGTTAATTCTATATCCGAAAGCAATCCAGATCTCTCATTTTATGGAATTCTAAGTGCTTTTCCTGAAGATAGTGTAACAATACTTGTAAGATTTTCGGAACCGGTTTTTAAGTTATCCGGAGACACTGGAAAGATCAATATTGGTGATAAGATAATATCTGATGTTTTTCCGGCTGATCCACTCCTCCGTGAATTTTACATTAAATTGCAGGAACCAATCCAAAGAGGGGAAATCTATAAAATTGGAATACCGGAAGTATTTGATTTCGCCGGAAACCAGATTCAGAATTGCAACGCTGATTTTGGCTGGCCCGAAGCTGCCGAACAAGGTGATATTCTTTTCAATGAAGTACTTTTTAATCCATTCCCGGGTGACCCTGACTATCTGGAATTATATAACCGGTCCGGAAAAATTCTGAATGCATCCAGACTGCAATTAGTTTCAATTAATGATGCTACAGGAGACCAGTCAGAATTTGTTCCTCTCTGTGATGATGCAAAATGCATTTTACCCGGTGAATACTATGCCATTACTACAAACCCGCAAAAGATTTCAGAAAGATATTTTTCTACAGATCCTGATCATCTTTTCAGAACCGGATCCTTACCCTCAATGAACGACGATAAAGGGCATCTTATTCTGTACAGCAGAGAACTTGAGAAGGTTGATGAGTTAATGTACAACGAGGATATGCACTATAGTCTTTTGTCAAATTTTGAAGGTGTTTCCCTCGAGAAAACAAATCCCAGGAGTAGGTCTGAAGAAAGAGCTAACTGGCATTCAGCAACAGAAAGCTCGGGTTGGGGAACCCCTGGAGCTCCTAATTCTGTTTTTATTGAATTGCCTTCCGATGCCGATGAGGTAGTATTTTCATCTTCAAAAATTACTCTGGATAATAATGGTTATGAAGATTTTCTGACAATAAATCTGAATCTAAATGGAAACGGGAATGTAATTTCTATTATGGTATTTGATGAGGCTGGAAATTATATAAAGAAGTTAGCATCAAATCTTTTCGCCGGACCAAAATCAACAATTATCTGGGATGGAACAGCGGATGATGGATCAGCAGTTGGTACAGGTATCTATATCATATTAATTACTCTTTATGACGATACCGAAAAAACGGAAAAATGGAAGAAAGTCTGCACCGTACTGAGGTAAAGGTTGAGGTTAAGGTTGAGAAAATGTATAAATTTTTTTAGATATGATAATATGATATATAAAAGTTTTACTGAAATGCCAGTTTGGCAGAAGGCCCATAAGCTTGCAATTGAGGTATTTAAACTAGCTATTGAACTACCAAGATCAGAAGATTATGGATTAACATCACAGATTCGCAAATCATCAAATGGAGTTGGTGCATGTATTTCTGAAGGATTTGGAAGACGAACTAAAAGAGATAAATCTAATTTTTATATAATTGGTCGGGGTTCATCTTTTGAAACACAGAATCATCTTTTATATGGGAATAAAGTTGGATATTTTGAAACTCAAATAACAACGCGGCTTTCCAAGGAATATGACGACCTGATTTTTGATTTGAATAAAATAATTAAGTCATTATCTTAACATTCCCGGTTTCTCAACCTCAACCTTAACCTTAACTTTTTTTTGCATTTCGAGTTCCTTTGTGTATCCTTTGTGTTCCTTAGTGGTTAATGGATTTAGAATTTTAATGTTTTACCATATAGGTTTTCTTTTCAGGTCCAACGCCGGTTATTTTGAGGGATTTCCATCCCGAAGGCAATGAACTTTTTATCTGAGTGATTCCGGAAGGAGTTATATCTAGTCCCCCGAAACCCATTAACACGCTTTGTATAACGCCTCCTGCCCCGGTTGCAAAATAAGGATTCGTACCTCCTTTTGTTTCTGCAATTACCCTGAAAGGAGGGTTTAGATTAGGAAGATACGCATCCTTAAAAAAATGATATGCTTTATCACCATTACCCAGTCGTGAATAAAGTAATGCAAATATTGCCTGCGTCATTGCTGGTGTTCCTTCATTTGGAACTCTTGTTTCGTAATATTTCAAGTCGGCTCTTATCTGAATGGAGTCTGTTATAATTTTTAATGGATAGCTGAGAAGGTTTACATCAGCCTGTTTTATGCCTTGTCCTTCATAGCTGGCAAATTCTTTTGTAATACCATTTTCCATTTTAAGAATCGGAATATTTTGAGACACAATATTCCAGTCCGGATTTGGAGTGATGCTAAGCACTTTTGCGGCAGATATGGCATTCTGAAGGTTTATTTTTGCGGCACCATTAGTAAACGCATCATTATCGATATTTTCAGCCCACTCATCAGCCGCTACAACGTTCTTTATATCAAATTGATCGGGTTTGGCGCGTTCTACCCGACTGGCCCAGAAATCAGCTGTAGCAGACAGAATAGGCCAGCCTTTCTCTTTTAGCCATTCTTTATCTTGTGTTACACAATAGTAGTTCCAAGCCGCCATTCCCACGCAGGCTGATATGTGGTGTTCGAAAGGACCAGACAGTGCCCATACCGGTGTTTCTTCTCCTCCCGATCCGGCACTCTCCCAGGGATACATTGCTCCCTGGTAGCCATGTGAAAATGCATTTTTTCTGGCAGCTTCCAGACGTTCAAATCTGTATTCAATTAATGAATGAGCTATTTCAGGATGGAGAACTAACAAGACAGGGTACATCCAGAGATCGGCATCCCAGAATACATGTCCGTTATAACCCAAACCTGAGAGCCCCATTGGTGAGAGGGAAAATGAAGTACCCTCACGTACAAAAGAATACAGATGATACAGCATATTATGTATGTCCTGTTGAACCTGGGGGTCACCTTCGATAGTGATATCACTATCCCAAAGCTTATTCCAGGCTTTTTTATGAAATTCCAGAAGACGGTCGTGCCCTTCAAGCTTCGCGAAAATAGTTAAACGTTCAGCTTCATTGAGGGGATCTTCATTATGGGCTGAGGTTATGGAAGTTCCGGCAATAGAAAAAGTATAAACCTGCCCTGCTTTGACAGATTTATTAAACTTCATAAGATGCATATTGTTATCCCACATTTCATGAATGACCTTTGGTTCCATCTCATGAGTTTCATTAAACAGGAAACTGGTGGAAGCACATAATTGCAACTTGCCTGTTGGACTTTTAGCTGTTGAAGTCAATAAAGAAATAGACACATGAGGTCTTTCGATTTCGTTGTAATAGTTTTGTACATCTTTCAGATCGTCAGGAGCTTCCATAACGCTTGATCCTGTGATTGTAAGGTCTTTTTTTGCAATAATGGTAACTTCAACTAAAACACAAAACGGAAGTTGCCGTAGCGAGTAATACGAATAACTTATACTTGCCACGTCACCATAATCGAATGAACTTGAAAAGCAAGCAGTATGCATGTCCAGCTCCTGCTTAAAATTTTTAACTGATTTGGAATCAATATCTCGGCCATCTATGGCCAATCTCATGTTCAAAAGGTTGAAGCTGTTAATGAAATTGCTCACTCTGCCTCTCCCATACAAATCATAAGTCCCGGCAAGTACTACATTCTTTACCTTAAACGGTTCAGGTGATGAAATCACTCCGATCATGCCATTTGCGACTGTAATCCCATAGTAGTCCGATGGATTGATTTTATCAGCGGTTATTTTCCATGGATCCGGCTGTGCTTGAATCCGACAAATTACAGAAACAAACAAGAACAGGAATAGTAGCCTTATTTTCATCGATTTAAAAATATAATTAAACTTAAAAGATCTAAAGAGATGCAATCATTTCCGTCATAATCGTAGTCATTCGCGATTCAGTTTTTGCTGCTTCATACTGCACGGATTCATGAGTTGTATATTCTATTTTCCCTTCAACACCGAGGTCGGTAATTACACTGATGGCAAAACAAGGCATATTCATATGACGGGCTATAATGACTTCCGGGGTCGTTGACATTCCCACTGCATCAGCGCCAATAATCCTGAAATATTTATACTCGGCCGGAGTTTCGAAAGTAGGTCCGCTGGTTGATAAATAGATGCCTTTATGGATTCTGATATTATTTTCTTCTGCAATTATTAATGCTTTGCTAATAAGATATTTATCGTAAGCCTCTCCCATATCTGGAAATCTTGCACCGATACGGTCATCATTCGGACCGATCAGCGGATTTGGGAGTAGATTAATATGATCCGTAATTATCATTATATCTCCGATTTGAAATAATGGATTGACTCCACCGGCTGCATTGGACAGGAAAAGACATTTAATGCCAAGGTATTTTAAAACTCTTATTGGTAATGCTATCTGTTCACGACCATAACCCTCATAATAATGGAATCTGCCCTTCATTGCAACTATCTTCTTCTTTCCGAACTCACCGAAGATTAGTTTGCCTGCATGACCTTCAACTGTTGAAAGAGGGAAATTTGGGATATCCTTATAATCTATTTCAATCTGGCTATTGATTTTTGTAGTAAGTTCGCCAAGACCGGTTCCAAGGATGATGCCTGCATCGGGGTTAATTATCCCTCTGGCTTTCAGAAACTCTGTAGTTTCTATGATTTTTTCTAACATAATCAAGTATCAGATTATCAAACTCTTCTTTATCTTCATTTAAAAAAGATATCCCTATTGGTATGTAATAAAAAGCCGATTTGATCGGTTCTGCAATATTAGTAAATTCTCTAAATCTAACTGAATCTTTCTCTGTGGTAATCAGAAACTTATTTTTTGATTTAAGATTACCATAAGCTGCAGATATATTCATCAGGTCCTTTTCCTCATAATTATGATGATCAGGGAAGACTAGATGTATTATTTCGCTGTGATTTCTACTCAGGTATTCTTTAAGCGGTAAAGGATTGGCAATTCCTGTAATCAGAATAATTCCGCAATCTTCAAAACCTGGAATCTCAGGTTGGGTTCCTTTCTGCGACTTTCCAAAAACAGGGACAGGAGATTTATATATTAGTGATGTAAAATAAAGATTTTGGTAATCTGCCTTATCTAACTCTTTTACAATAAGCCTTCTTTGGATCGCTGAAAGGTCTCCGGGAGATTTTGTTATCAGTATTATATCAGCACGTCTTTTATTTCCTATGTTTTCTCTCAGATTTCCAAATGGCAACATATGATCACTTACAATTGGTCTGTTGAAATCCGAAAGGAGGATCGAGAATCCTGGGGTTATTCTTCTGTGCTGGAAAGCATCATCGAGTATAATGATTTGTGTTTCAGGATGTTCCTGCAGTATTATTTGTACACCTGACACCCTGTTTTTGTCGACTGTTACTAATATATCTGGAAAATTCCGGAAGATCTGTAATGGTTCATCACCAATATCACTTACCGTTGAAGATGAGGTGGCCATCCTGAACCCATGAGTCTTTCTTTTATAGCCTCTGCTAAGTGTTGCTACCTTAAAATCTTCCTTTAGAAGTTCGACTAAATATTCCGAATGAGGAGTTTTTCCTGTCCCTCCGACAGTAATGTTTCCAACACAAATTACAGGAATGTCAAACTCTTTAGAATGAAGAATGCCCGAATCATACAGGAAATTTCTGAAGCCTGTTATGAAGCCGTAAATCTGCGAGACAGGATAGAGGAATATATTTCTTTTATGGGTCATAATTTAAATGCCAGTTTAACCCCCTTTCTCCCGCTTAGGCGGGATCAATTCTCGGTCTTTCAATAAATTCTGAAGGACACTGAATTAGTCACCCTTTAGGGGGACCCCGCGAAGCGGGAGGGGGTGTATCTTTATTTTAGTGAATATCTATGAAATACGGTATTCTTGCCTGTATCCCCGACATATCTTTAACTTCCTGAATCATATTGTAAAACTTAACAGATTCTCCAAGTTCATTCTTCAGGATATTCATTTTTATGTCTCCACTGAGCTGAGAAATAATTCTTGTGTACGGATCTTCAATCACCGGTAATTCCCGTATTGAGAATGATTCAATGCCTGCAAGTTTTGCGGCTCCTTTAATTGCATCTTCAATTCCTCCCATTTCATCAACAAGTCCGATTTTCATGGCACTTGTCCCGCTCCATACTCTTCCCTGTCCTATACTATCAACAGATTGTGAACTCATTTTTCGTCCTGAAGCTACTTTATTCACGAAATCCCCATAAATCTTTTCAATGCTCATTTGCATAAGCTCTTTTTCATATGAATTCATTGCCCGGGTAAAAGATGGAAAATCCGAGTTCTTATTTGTATTCAAAGTTTCAGATGTCAGTCCGAGTTTTTGTTCAAGTAGTTTATTTGCATTCGGAATTAATCCAAAGACACCTATTGATCCGGAAATAGTCATCGGATCAGCATAGATTTTTGTTCCTGGTGCTGAGATATAATATCCTCCGGAAGCTGCATAATTTCCCATCGATACAACAACAGGTTTTACTTTTGAGGCAAGTTCCAGTTCGCGCCAGATGATATCTGCTGCAATGGCAGCGCCTCCGGGTGAATTTACTCTCAATACTATAGCTTTTATTGTGGAATCGAGTCTCGCTTTCCTGATAACATCAGCATAATAATTGCCTCCGATACTGCTTTCGCTTCCTTTTCCCGTTACGATATCGCCTGATGCATATATTACTGCAATTTTTTTCTTCACTGAAAAATTCATTTTAGTATCAGGAACCTTATTGTATTTAACCAGGGGAACCAGGTTAAGTTCTTTACCGGAACTTATCCCCGATAATATTTTTAGAGTGTCGATTAACTCATCACGATACATGAGACCATCTACTAACTTGCTTTCAAGAGCACCCGATGCAAGGTTTCCATCGAGGTTATCAGCAATCTTATTGAGCTGTCCGACTGAGATATTCCTCGATTTTGATATATCTTCAATTATTTGGTTCCAGACGGAACCTGTATAGTCAATTATCTGGGCTTTATTTTCATCACTTAATTTGTCGAGAATAAAAGGTTCAACTGCTCCTTTAAATTTCCCATGACGAAATACCTGAACTTCAACCCCGATTTTTTCAAGGGCTTTTTTGAAAAACATCACCTCACTGCTGAGTCCTTTGAATTCAACCATTGAGCCCGGGTTAATATAAATCTTATCGGCCGCGGTTGCTAGGTAATAGCACTCCTGGGTAAGTATATAATCCGAATATGAGATAACAAATTTTCCACTCTCCCTGAATTTCTGAAGTGAATTCCTGATCTCCTCATTAGTTGCCCAACCGCTGGATTGAAGTCCGTTTTCAATCAGAATTCCCTTGATCTTATTATCGCACGCTGCTTTTTCAATGTTGTGCAGAATTTCATTCAATCCAGGGGCAGAGGTAATTGTCAGATTAACAAAGTCTATGCCGTTAAAAGGATTTTCATCTCCTCTTTCCGGGATCGGCACTCCAGCTTTAATAACAAGAATTGAATTGTCACTGATAGAAACGGGTTTATTACCGGCTGAAATAATGGCACTAAAACTTGCCAGTATAACAACGAAAAATAGAACAGACGCTATAATTATTCCTGTTATAGTCGCGAGTGTATACTTCAGAAAACTTTTCATTTTAAAACAATTTGTTGCGATGAATTTTAAATATATATAAACAAAATGAATTTGTAAAGGTATACATATTTAATACTTTTGATATCAGATTATTGATTATGAAAAATGTATTTCTTGGAATCGGAACCAACCTTGGAAGACGGGAGAACAATCTCGATGATGCCATTAAAAGAGTTGAGGAAAACATAGGTCCTATTCTTAAAAATTCATCAATTTACGAAACTGAACCCTGGGGATTTAAAGCAGAGGATGAGTTTCTCAACATGGTCGTAATGGTAAAAACTGATCTTATTCCTTCGGTTCTCCTTGAACAAATACTGGATATAGAATCTTCTTTGGGCAGGGTCAGAAGTACTGAGAAATACTCATCGAGGCTTATCGATATTGACATATTGCTGTACGAAGATATTATTGTAAATGATCGGAATCTGAAAATACCACATCCTTTACTGAATAAAAGAAGATTCGTTCTGGTTCCATTATGTGAAATTGCACCCGGGGTGGTTCATCCGATACTGAAAAAAACAATGGCGGAACTACTTCAGATATGTGAGGACAGGAGTGAGGTAAGAAAATTCCTCTAAATCCACACCCCCTGCCGCTACGCGGCTGTCCCCCTTTCCTCGTCAGGCTCGGAAGGGGGACAAATTCAGTCATCTTAAAGAACTAGCTAAAAAACAGAGGATTAACCCCCCTTTAGGGGGGCAGGGGGGCAATTAAAGCATCCCATTATCGGCGAAACTATAATAATCCTTATCAGAAATTATCAGGTGATCTAGAAGTTGAATATCCATCAGATTACCTGCTTCTTTTATTTTCTGGGTGATTTTTGAATCGGATTCACTTGGATTAAGGTTTCCTGAAGGGTGATTATGGCATACAATGATTCCTGAAGCGAGACACTCAATAGCATTCTTCATTATCATCCTTACATCGGTAACAGTTCCGCTGATGCCTCCCTGACTTAGCTTCATCTTACTTATTACTTTGTTTGATCTGTTAAGAAACAGTATCCAGAATTCTTCATGCAGAAGGTCAGAAAGTAATGGCTGAAAAATATCAGAAACATCCTTTGAGCTTCTGATCTGAGGAATATACTCGACTTCTGCCAGCTTCCGTCTTCGCCCAAGTTCCAGGGCAGCTGCAATAGTGACTGCCCGCGCTGTACCTATTCCATGTATTTTCTTGAGATCGGATATCGTAAGTTTCCCAAGACTATTAAGATTATTATTTACGATACCCAGTAATTCGCGGCCAAGATCTACAGCCGATTTATCCTTTGTTCCGGAACTGATGAGGATTGCCAGTAATTCTGCATCACTCAGACTTGAGGTTCCTTTCTGAAGAAGTTTTTCCCTGGGCCGGTCTTCGACAGCCCAGTCAGTAATTTTAAGTGACATCTAGCAGTAATTAAGAAATGCATATGCAAGATAAGAAATTCAGTTCAAATGCAGAACAAAAATATAAGAACTTACACAGAGCATACTGAGAAGCACAGAGATACATAGAGAAAGAAGTGTATTTTAATCCGAAATCAAAAATCCGAAATCCGAAATGCCGTGAGCTCTGTGCCCTGTGCCCTATGCTCTGTGCTATAAAATAAAAAAGACCGTACCTTATAAATACAGTCTCAGATTATATACAGAATAAAATTATAAGCTGCTTACGTGCTTTACAATTGAAGATTTCAGGTTGGAAGCTTTTTTCTTGTGAATAATATTCTTCTTAGCCAGTTTATCGAGCATGGAAGTTAATTTTGGAAGAAGAACTGCAGCTTCCTCTTTATTGGTTGTTCCGCGAATAGTTTTCAGAGCATTACGTGTTGTTTTTGCATAATACTTGTTATTCTCTTTCCTGACTTCGATCTGCCTGATCCTTTTTTCCGACGATTTATGATTTGCCATCTATATATGAATTATCTTCTTACTTTATAAATTGTAGTCCATAGGGGAATCGAACCCCTGTTACCAGGATGAAAACCTGACGTCCTAGCCACTAGACGAATGGACCGTACAAAGAACTTTAAAATGCGGATGCAAATAAACGATGTTTTTTTTGATCTGCAAAATATTTCGGTGTAAAAAAGATACGATTAAAATTGTCCCCTAATCAATTAACTGATTAATATCAAATCCATCAAAATCCCCTGAACTCATTAAAAGATAAACCGGACATTGATAGTTTTGAGATTTGATATAAGAAAACATCTCACCGATGTTATCATATACTTTTATATTATCTCCACCAAAAGCTTTATATACAGCCTCTTTCGACAGATGCTCAAGATTTTTCAGTTTGATCGCGTGAGGATTAAAACAGACAAAAGCATTTTTAGCATTTGAAAGAGTTCCTTTATAAAGTGGCAGAAAATCGCTGTTTAGACTTGAGAATGTGTGCAATTCGAGGCAAACAATTATTTCCCGGTTTGGAAATCTTGATTCAATCGCATCAACAGTAGCTTTCACTTTTGATGGGGAGTGTGCAAAATCGAGATATACTGTTCCATTCTTATTTTCTTTCAACTTCTGAAGCCTCCGTGATGTGCCTTCAAAGCTTTTTATAGCTTCGTAAAAATCGTCTTCTTTGACTCCGACCGCAAGACAAACTTCCCTGGCAGCAGAAAGGTTTTGCATATTATGTTCTCCAAAAATTTTTACCGGGATAACCCGGTTATGCGTAGCTGCATAAAATCCGGTTTTGTTTTGGAAATACCCATGAACCTTATAAGGAATTTTCCGGATATTTTCACGAGCTGAAAGAGCAACTTTTTTAACTTCCTGATCACCATCAAAGTAAATCAATGAACCATTATCAGAAATTTTTTCAGTGAAAATCCTGAATTGTTCTATATAGTTTTCGAAAGTTGGAAATACATTCATATGATCCCATGCAATACCGTTAAGAACAGCAATGTCAGGCATATAAAGATGAAACTTTGGCCTTTTATCAAGGGCTGAAGTAAGATATTCATCTCCCTCAAAAACAGCAATCCGGGCGTCGTCAGATAATCCTACCATAGTCTCAAATCCGTCAATCTGTGATCCCACCATATAATCGAACTTTATTCCCAGCAATCTTAAGACATGCATTATCATTGCAGTAGTGGTGGTCTTGCCATGACTACCGGCAATTACAATGCGTTTCTTATTTCTTGTCTGATCATAAAGGTATTCGGGGAATGACATAATTTTAATTCCCAGATCCCGGGCCCTGAGAAGTTCCGGATTATCTGCTTTTGCGTGCATGCCAAGGATAACTGTGTCAATATCACTGGAAATAATGGACGCATCCCATCCCCACTTTAACGGAAGAAGACCATATTTTCCCAATCTCGATCTGGAGGGTTCAAATATTTCATCATCTGACCCCGACACGTTATAACCTTTACTTTGTAAAGCGATTGCCAGATTATGCATCACTGCTCCACCAATAGCTATAAAATGTACTCTCATTTTAAAGGTCGCATATCTTGAGGAATGTACGTAAAGAACCTGTTCTTGGTTTATAACTGTTGAAAAATTCCGGTTAAAAGTAGTAATTAATCTCAAATGTGCTCAACTCCTTTTGCACATACACAGATGCAAATATTTTCTATATTTGTGTAAGATCTTCTAAAGCCGGCTATTCATGCAGATACCTTCAAGACACGATTACCGGGACGGACATTACATCGAATTACTTCAAAGCGGAGAAACCTTTTTTGCTGCATGTGAAAAAGTTATTGATGAGGCGACGCAGTATATTCATTTTCAGACTTATATTGTTGACGATGATGAAACTGGCAGGCGTATTGTAAATGCATTAATAAGAGCAGCGAGGAGAGGAGTAAGAATCTATTTTCTTCTCGATGCATACGGTGGCACTTCTTTTTCTAAAGATCTGGTGAAAAAAGTTGAAGATGCAGGGATCCTTTTTCGGAGGTTCTCTCCCGGATTGATAACAAATGGATTCCAATTGAGTCTGAGGCTTCATCATAAAGTGCTTCTTAGTGATGGGAATACGGCTATTATAGGAGGAATGAATATTGCCGATCGTTATCATGGCAAATCAGGAAAGAAAACGTGGCTTGACTTTGCTATTTTGTTAAAAGGTCCGGAATGTGCACATGTACTTCTGATTCTTAAAAGGCTTTG
The DNA here is from genome assembly GCA_003141895.1 of Bacteroidales bacterium. Classification (GTDB taxonomy): domain Bacteria; phylum Bacteroidota; class Bacteroidia; order Bacteroidales; family VadinHA17; genus LD21. The sequence continues at coordinate 17,986 of PLNT01000043.1, forward strand.
GAATAAAACATTCATATCAAAGACAGAGCGATCGCGTGAGACAATTCATTATCTTTCTAAATATGAGGAAAATATAAGGCTTAAAGTTCTTCAGAACAACTGGTCAAGAAATAAAATAGAGATACTCAAGAGTTACAGGTCAGCTATCAAGCATGCGCAATTCAGAATGATAATTTTTGCAAGTTATTTTTTGCCCGGACGTAATGAACGCAGACTTCTCCGCGATGCAAGCCGCCGGGGTGTCGATATTAAGATAGTTCTTTCGGCAGAATCAGATGCACCGGTCTTTTCAAGGGCGACCAATTTTCTTTATGATTTCATTCTTCGTAATAATATTATGATTTATGAATATCTTCCATCGAATCTTCATGCTAAAGTAGCCATAGTTGATGGCAGGTGGAGCACCATAGGAAGTTATAACATGAACCATCTTAGTGATTACGGCAGCATTGAAACCAATGTTGATATACTTGATGAAGAATTTGCTTCAGGGTTCGAGAAATTGCTGAACGAAATATTGGTAAATGACTGCCGTCAGGTAACTGTAGAAGATTACACCCGGAGCAAAACCTGGTTTTTACAGATCACCGGCTGGTTTTCATACCAGATGATAAGGGGTATGATGAGGATAATGTTCGCACAGGCTCCTAAGAAGTCGAAAACAACAAGATCGACCCCCTAAATCAGGCTTTCGACCCCCTAAATCCCCCATATGGGGGACTTTAAGCTGACAGATGCTTCGAGAGATTGCTTCGTCGTAAGCTTTTCGCAATGACGTTGAAAACTATTTGTACTTGTAAAGCCCCCCAAATGGGGGGTTAGGGCGTTGATGCTTTTAAAATTGATGAAATCCCATCGACACGAATTCAAGTACTTTAGGTAATGATTCTCTCCAGTATGTCCAGTTATGAGCTCCGTCACGGATTCTGAATTCGTGAGGTATTTCTTTCTGTCTCATAGCAATATGCACCAGGCAGTTTCCTTCGTAAAGAAAATCATCATCACCGCAATCGATATACCATCTGACTGCTTTCTTCTGATCATCGGGCATATTTTGAATCAGGTTTAAGACGCTATACTGTTTAAAGTAAGCTGCTTTATCGGCATCTGAGATGCCTTCAACACCCTGCCATAATCTGTAATCTTTTAATTCATCGAGATTTTTCGGACCGGTAGCTGCACTTAAAGGACATGCTGCAGAAAACATTTCAGGATGATGTAAAGCATAAATAAATGTTCCTTCCCCACCCATTGATAAACCCGCTATAGCTCTGTATCTTTTTTCAGCTTTAATGCGATATTCTTTTTCAATAAATGGTACGAATTCCTGAAAGAAAAAGTCCTCATATCGCCATTCGCCTTTTACATCATTTACGTAACCACGTTTGCCTGTATTAGCATCAGGCATAACAATTATCATTGGGGTGGCAGATCCGGATTTTATTGCCGCGTCGGTAATATTCAGAACTTCGCCGAATTGGACCCAGCCTGTCTGATCATCGCCTGCTCCATGTAGAAGATATAGCACGGGATAACTTCGCTGGGAAGTTTCATAGTCGGGAGGCAGGTAGATAGCATATTTGCGATCCATTTTTAATATTTTACTCGGAACTGTAAGATCATCTTTAACCTTCCCGGTCTGCCCGAACAGACAAATTGCGAACACCCACAAAAAAAAGGTTGATAGAAGTTTTTTCATAATCGTCAGGTTTTTATTTAGGTTACTTGTTAATCTGATTTGTTGTCATGTGATTTCATCTGTTCCGAAACGTGCATTCAGGTCTTTTACTGAAGCCAAACTTTCCATAAGTTCAGGCAGATAATCTGTTGATGCAATAAATGTCCACAGATATGCAACTATGGAATAAATCCTTCCTGTTGTAAATTTATCTACGTCAACGCACAAAAACAATATTCCTACAAAAACGATAACCAGCAATATTTTTACTGAACTATATCCAAACGCATTCCATCTCGAGATCATTATTTTAGGAGAAATGGTATTCCCGTAAAATTTACTGATTTTAGATACATCTCTGGTTTCTATCAGACTAAACAGATCTTCCTGATTATCATGAATGTCCTTTTGAAGATGCGTGACTTTTTTCCGGTTCAGATTATTTATAAATCCAATCGGGACTATGACTACCACACAGATCATGGCAATCCGGTAATCATAAAAGAATAAGGCTATAATTGCTCCGGCTGTTGCAGATAACTGCCACATAACCTCAGGCAATCTTTCTTTAAAAAATGTAATATATTCTTTAACAAGTTCTCCTCTTACGAGAATCTTAGAGAACTGATCTTTGTTGCAATTTAATTTTAGAACTACATCCGTGGCAATATTTGAATACATTTTGGAATAGACAATACCATTAAAAAGTCTGTGAAGGGTACCGCCAACTACATTTATTAAATAAACTATTATCCAGATAATCAAAGGGAACATGTAATCGGCTTTCTCATGGTCATAAAAATGATCTATGAGCGAGTCAAGTAATTTTCCAAAAAAAGTAGGCTCAATAATGAAAGAAATATTCTCAATCAAAACAAACAAAAGCACTAAAGCAATTGAATACTTATATTTTATAGCTGCTTCTTTAAAAGTCATTTGATTCTGACAAGGAATTGTTAATTGCGAATTTAATAAATTACTGGAAATTACCAATATTCCTTCTTATTCGATGTTAAAGAGTTTGTGAATTTTGCTTAATTTTATTCCTGTAAACTGATAAACGATACACGCGATGAAAAAATATTTATTTATTCTTCTCATATTTTTTACTATGAGTTGTAGTTTTCATAAAAAGGTTGATGGGGTTTACAGATACTATATGGGGAAAGTACAGAATTATGATATCTGGATTGTTGATGGTAATCAGGTCAGATTGAAAATATTCAGTTCATTTCTTTATGGAGGAAATGAACAGAGATATCCCTTTAATCCTAAAGGTGAAATATGGATTGATAATGCTATATCATGCGAGGAATATTACCTTACACTGGCTCATGAACTGAATGAACGTCATCTTATGGCAAAATTCGGATGGAAATATATTACTGCTCACGATTCTTCATTATCACTTGAACAGGTTATACGGCATTCAAATGAAGAGCTTTGCCGTGCACATGAAGCTTCATTAAAAAAAGTTTCTGTAAAGGACTATAGTAACGTAAAGGAGATTAAAAATATACCTGACAGTATAAAGATTCAGAATATATATCGTGTTCCGGTAGGAGTGCGTGATGGTGTTTCAGTATGGATTGTTGATGGTTATATGATCAGGAAGAATATTTACCCCGATTTTGGTTTTAGCGGTAATGATCTTTCCTATCATTTTATACCGGATAAAGAGATATGGATCGATGGTCAGGTATCTTGCGATGAAACAGAATATTCTATTGCGACAGAGTTAAAGGAAAGGAATTTGCTTGAAAAAGGGAAATCATATGATGATGCATATAGCGATGCCATTGATTCAACTCTTATTCGAAGGGAAAATATGATTAAACTGGCAAAATCTCATTTCAGTATTGCAGTTCCTGATTCCATTACCATGTATGCCGGAACTATAGACAAAAATGAAAAGTAGATTGCATACTTTTTAAAGATTAATACAGGCAACAAAAATCTAATGATGGTGTTTAATGTTTAAAAAAAATGAAATTAAAACTTTTTAATATTACCAATTTCAAGGTCGACGGCGGAGCAATGTTTGGTGTTATTCCAAAAGCATTATGGTCACGGGCATATAAACCTGATGAAAACAATCTCATAAACCTTTCTCTCAGATCGTTGATAGTCGAGACCGGAGGACACGTAATTTTAATTGATACCGGCTGGGGCGACAAACAGGATGAAAAATTTTTCAGGCATATCAATCTGAATGGAGGAGATGGCCTTATAGAAGGACTTAAAAAGAGAGGCTATAGTCCTGAGGATATTACCGACATTTTTCTTACACATTTGCACGCTGATCATTGTGGCGGATCAATAAAAAGAAGAGGTAATAAATCTGAACTCACTTTCCCGAAAGCTACCTGCTATATTAGTGATACACAATGGGATTGGGCCGTAAAGAATAATCTCCGCGAAGCTGATTCATTTCTGAAAGAAAATATTTTGCCATTGGGAGAACTCGGGGATCTTAAACTGGTAAAAGAGGAACAGGAATTATTCCCTGGTTTCAGGGTAATGATCTGTCACGGACATACCCCTGGTTTAATGATACCTATTATTAAATATAAAGGGAAAACCCTTGTTTATACCGGTGATCTGATGCCAACTGTAGCCCATATCCCTTTACTCTGGAATATGAGTTACGATATCGAATCACTCAAAACAATAGGTGAGAAACAAAGAATCCTCAATGAAGCTCTCGACAAAGGATATATATTTGTTTTCCAGCATGATGAACATATCGAATGCTGTAATCTCGAGATGACACCTAAAGGGATAAGAGCCAGGGATAGATTCGACTTTTCGGAAATATGACATTTGTTCCTGCCGAGAGTAGCTCTTTTTAATTGTGGCAAATTTAGTTTTTAATAGAATAAAATACTTTTCAAACGCATTACCCCCTTCCCATCCTTCCCCCAAGGGGGAAGGCGTATCAAAACCTTTCCCCCTTGGGGGAAAATGAAAGGGGGTAAAATTAAAAATATAAAACATAATTTATTACCAATTTTCTGAAGTGTTGTGCTTATTGGATTTCAAGTTTTTTCATTAATAAATTAATATATATGGCAGAATTTATTTACGAAAAACCGATTCAGCTTGGGAAGGATACCACAAGGTATAAACTTCTGACAAAAGAATATGTAAAGGTTGTTGAAGAAGGAGGCAGGAAAATACTTACAATTGATCCAAAAGGTCTGGAAATCCTTGCTAAAAAAGCAGTTTCTGAAATTTCCTTTTACTTTCGGACCACTCATCTTGAAAAACTTGCATTGATTCTTGACGATCCCGAAGCAACCGATAATGATCGTTTTGTTGCCTATATGTTGCTCCGTAATGCCGTAGTGAGTGCAGATGAAGATCTGCCATCGTGCCAGGATACAGGCACTGCAATAGTCATTGGAAAAAAAGGCGAGGACGTTCGCACAGGCGGCAAGGATGCCGGGCACTTATCCAAAGGCATATTTGAAACTTATAAGGAGAAAAACCTCAGATACTCACAGGTAATTCCATTCTCCATGTTTGAGGAAAAGAATACCGGAACTAATCTGCCGGCGCAGATTGATATATATTCAACTGAAGGAAGATCGTATGAATTTCTATTCATTACAAAAGGAGGAGGATCTGCGAATAAGACTTTCCTTTATCAGCAATCCAAATCATTGTTGAATGAAGAGTCACTGACAAAATTCGTCAAGGATAAGATTAAGGAACTTGGTACATCGGCATGTCCTCCATATCACCTGGCGATCGTTATCGGAGGGACTTCAGCTGAGGCAACACTTAAAACAGTTAAGGAGGCTTCTGCAGGCTATCTTGATCATCTTCCTTTTACCGGTAATGCAAACGGCCGGGCTTTCCGCGATATTGAATGGGAAAAGAAAATTGAAAAAATTTGTCAGGAGTACGGTGTCGGTGCCCAATTTGGCGGGAAGTATTTTGTTCATGATGTGAGGGTTATCAGATTACCACGTCATGCTGCTTCGTGTCCGGTTGGAATGGGTGTCAGCTGCAGTGCGGACAGGAATATTAGGGCTCATATTACAGAGGAAGGAATTTTTATCGAAGAACTTGAAAAGAATCCATCACGTTTTATGCCGGCTAAGGCTCCGGAACTGGAAAAACCTGTAGAAATTGATCTCGATCGGCCCATGAAAGATGTACTGGCTGAGTTGACAAAATATCCGGTCAAAACAAGATTGAATCTTAGCGGAACGCTTATTGTTGCGCGCGATATTGCTCATGCAATGATTAAAAAAATGCTGGATGAAGGTAAGCCGATGCCCGAGTATTTTAAAAACCATCCGATATATTATGCAGGCCCGGCAAAGACTCCTGAAGGAATGCCATCAGGTAGTTTCGGCCCGACCACAGCTGGCCGGATGGATCCGTATGTTAATCTTTTCCAGAGTCATGGCGGATCATTAATTATGCTCGCAAAAGGTAACCGGACACGGCAGGTGATCGAAGCATGCAAAAAATATGGCGGATTCTATCTGGGATCAATCGGTGGACCAGCTGCCATCCTTGCTGCTGAAAATATAAAATCGGTGGAACTTGTCGATTTTGAAGAACAGGGAATGGAGGCAATCCGCAAGATAAGGGTTGAGAATATGCCTGCATTTATACTTACCGATGATAAGGGGAACGACTTTTTTGATGAATACAATAAGTAACTCCCTAAATTCCTCTTTGTCACAGAAAAAAGGTTAAGTTTGAGGCTTAGGCAGAGACCTTAACCTTTACCTTTACCTTGACCTTAACCTTTACCATTGCAAGCTGTTACTCTATTTGATTTTTTCAATAATAAATATATCGTGCCTGTCGAGATCACGCCAGTATTTAAGAGAGGTTTTTCTTACAAGTTCCCAATAGATATTATTATCAAGGCCATTAACAAAATTTATATCTTTCAGATCTGAAATAATCTTCTCTTCTATCTGCGATTTAAGAGTTAATCTAATTTTCCGGTTCATATATGTAAATTCAGCTGATGGATTAGGAGGAATTTCATTTACTACCGTAAATAACCCATGTCCGGTAGTTGAACCTGTGCTGACCTGCAAACCGTCATTCATGCAGCTCAGCGGAGGATATGATCCAGCAAATGAAGTTGTATTGAACTCGTCAACTCCGGTATTAAAATATTCTCTTGCTCTGATACCCATTTTAACTCCAATGATGGAAAAAACACCTAGCTGACGATGTAACTCATTGGTAATTACTGATGATATCCACTCATCAGTACCATATTTCTTAATGATTTCCGTGACAAAAGGTATCACGTCAGCAGAATAAAAAGATGAATCCATCGGAAACGATTTAATAACCTGATTTTTTTCAGCAGTTTCTCCTGCCAGCAATTTCAATACACTTTCGCGGAGTAAAGGGATATTTTCAGTGGGGCTTACAAAATAATCAGCTGTTGTATTGTATCGGAAAAGTTCAGGATAGTGTAAATAGACCGGAACCATTTCGTCAATTGCAGAATAGAGTAACTTACGGTTTTTTGATTTCTCATTCCGGAAGAATTCCGAGAATCTTGTTGCATATATTGTGGGAATTTCAGAGATAGATTTTATCATTAAATCGTTATAGAACGAGTCTTCCTTTAAGCTTATTACAGACTTAACAGGGATTTCAGCTTTCATTATTTTTTCAACAGCTGAAATATCAACCTGATAGTTAAAATGATTTTTGTCTTTTGGTCCGTTAGAACTCCAGATTATTTCCTTCACCTGTCGTTTGAAGTCGGGTACCTCTTTCATTGCCTGAGCAACAGTTGACATTCCTCCCAGGCATATAAAGCTCACCTTTGTTTTTTCAAATGACAGTACTTCTTTAATTACACTTACGCAATCAGGAGCATTTTCCTCACTTAAATCATCTTCTTTACCCCACATAGTATTTAAGGGATCTGTATATTCTGGAGACTTGAACTTGCTGTTTTTATTAATTCCAACCGGAATACCTTCATGCCAGAAGGAGTTAAGGAGGCTTTTTACTTTTATATATACATTTTGTGTACTCAGGGCACCCGGGGAGATTGTTATTGCAAGAACCCTGACATCGGGTGAAGCAAGAAGCAATGTGATTGCCCTGATATCCTCAATACCTCCGTCGGTATCTATTATTACGTAATGAGTTGGTTTCCAGGGATGTGAAAAAAGTGTAAGATTCAGAGCAATACATATAATTAATATCAGGAGTCTTTTCATTCAAATAAATTTAGATTGTAAAAATACACTTTTGTAACACTGCTACGAATATTAGATATTTTTTTAACTTGAACCCCGTAAATTATGATTCATGAAACGATTTATATTATGGTTCATTCCAGGTCTTCTTGTTGGAGCCCTGATTATACTTGGTGCAGGAAAAGCACTGCAGGTGACATCCACTAATACATACTGTGTCTCCTGTCATATTCATCCGATGGCAGATTTTTCATGGAAGAAATCTATACATTATGATACCCGGTCGGGATACAGGGTTGCCTGCATCGAATGCCATCTTCCTCCCAAAGGTCATGGTTATCTCTGGGCAAAAGGTAAAACAGGTCTGCGCGATCTATGGAGTAAATGGACAAAAGATTCAGCTTCATTTAACTGGTCCGACAGAAGTCATCTTGAAGTTGCCCGAAATTATGTGTATGAAAGCAGTTGCATAAAATGTCACGAGAATCTTTTCCCTGCAAAGCTTTCAAAAGCTGGTGAAGATGCTCATCTTTACTATACACAAACAAAAAAAACCGACGAACTGAATTGTATCAACTGTCATCTGAATGCCGGACATTTTATTGAAGGTTATACGCACGGAAGTAATTCAACATTTGGAAATACATCTTCAGCCGCAAAAGAAATATATACCGAGCCGGCAAAAGTTTCTGAATTTAAAAGCTTCACTGAGAGCATTCCAAAATCCTCTGTCTCTTTTAACATGGTAGCTATTCCGGGAGGGACTTTCCATTTAGGCAGTCCACTTTCCGAACCATTCAGGAAAGATGATGAAGGGCCTGTCAGGGAAGTTCGTCTGAGTCCGTTTTTCATGGCTGAGATTGAAGTTTCATGGGATGAATACCTTGCATTCTATGTACAGACAGCAGCTGAAGGCCGATCAACTGATACCGAAGGTCTGAGAAAAAACAAAGCACTGGAAACTGATGCAATTTCCGGTGCAACTCCGCCTTACGGTCAGCCTGATCAGGGCTGGGGTCTGGGAAAAAGACCTGCTATCTCATTTTCTTTCCATGCGGCTGAGACCTATTGTAAATGGCTCAGTAAAGTCACCGGTAAGAATTATCGACTCCCGACCGAAGCTGAGTGGGAGTATGCCTGCAGGGCAGGATCAGATGGACCCTATTTTTTCCCGGGAAATCCGAAGAAATTTGAAAAGACCGGATTAAGAGCAAAGCTTTCTAAAAATGATACAACAGTCATTAATACTTATGTTGTTTATAAGGGTAATAGTCCTGCAAAAACACAGCCTCCTGAAAGGGTTAAACCTAATCCATTCGGATTAATTAATATGACCGGGAACGTGGCAGAGTTTTGCGCCGATTGGTATCAGCCTGATGCTTACTCACGATATCCTTCCGGTGCCATAAATGATCCAAAGGGACCCTCTGAAGGAACTGAACATGTAATTAGAGGCGGTTCCTTTCAGAGTTCGGCAGGTTATGTCAGAAGTGCATCACGCGACTATACAAAAACAGCGGCATGGTTAAAAACTGACCCTCAGATGCCAAAGAGCATATGGTGGTATTCCGATTGTTTCAATGTCGGTTTCAGAGTTGTTTGTGATTTTGATGAGAAAACCGGGAATATAAAAAAGGATTAGAAAACGTTTTTATTATTTGGGGATTCCTTGCTAACTCTTCAAACGACAATTTAACCGATAAACAGCTGTTTATCAGCCAAAGACTTCCTTGTTTTTAATTAATTACCCCCTTCCCAACCTTCCCCCAAGGGGGAAGGAGTGGATCAACCTTTTCCCCCTTGGGGGAAATAAGAAAGGGGGTAAAAGCCAAAAAAAGAAATTAAAAGTGTCATTAATATTGGATTCCAAAATTGGATATTGATTCCCGCTAATGATATCAGCGTTAAAAATCCTTAAATGGAATTGTTAATTTGCTTTTTTGAAAGTCTATGTTTACATTTGATTACATTCAAAACTAACTTAAAGAATAATATATTTATCAGTTGCTTAAACCTTATCTAATATGAAAAAATCAAGTATTTCGAGGCGTAATTTTCTTGGCAAAGCAGCTACAGTAGGCATGGCAGGAGTAATAGTTCCTTCCATTATTACAAGTTGTTCCCGCGAACCCAGGAAAGTAGTTCAGATACCAACCATGCTTGACCAGGCACCTGACGGCCCGGTTATTAAAGCCGGAGTTATAGGTTGTGGTGGTCGCGGAACAGGAGCAGCAATCAATTTCTTAAGTGCCGGACCAAATCTTAAGATTGTTGCTTTAGGTGACACATTCCAGGACAGGATCGATTCATGCAGGGCAGAGATTCTAAAACAAAAAGGACAGGACGTTCCTCTTGACAAGTGCTTTGTTGGTTTCGACGCTTATCAGAAAGTACTTGATGCCGGTGTTGATCTTGTTATTCTTGCTACACCGCCTTTCTTCCGTCCCGATCATCTTGCAGCAGCAATACAGGCTAAAAAACATGTTTTTGCAGAAAAACCGGTTTGTGTTGACCCTGTTGGGGCAAGATCGGTGATGGCTTCTTCACAAAAGGCTAAAGGGATGGACCTAAGCATAGTTACAGGCACTCAGCGCAGGCATCAGCGCGACTATATTGCCACATGGCAGCAGGTGGGTCAGGGTACAATTGGAGATATAATGAGTGGTAATGTTTACTGGAATGGCGGTAAACTCTGGCATCGTGATCCAAATGCAAAATGGAGCGAAATGGAATATATGATCCGTAACTGGGTTAACTGGACCTGGCTTTCAGGAGATCATATAGTAGAACAACATGTACACAATCTGGATGTAATGAACTGGTTTACAGGTACACATCCGGTAAAAGCAGTTGGATTTGGTTCACGTTTGCGCCGTGTTACTGGTAATCAGTATGATAATTTCAGCGTCGACTTTGAATTTGAAGACGGCAGACATTTTCACAGTATGTGTCGCCAGATTAATGGTTGTGCAGAAAATGTATCTGAAAGGATACAGGGCTCAAAAGGATCTGCATTTTTATCGCAGAGTCAGGATGTTTATATGAAGGATCTTAAGGGAAATGTTATCTGGAAATATGATTATCCTGTCGATGAGACCGGGAAACCTTCAAAATCTAAAATGGTGGATCCATATGTACAGGAACATATCGACCTTGTTACAGCGATTCGTACAAACAAACCAATTAATGAGGCTGAAAATACAGCAATCTCAACAATGATGGCAATTATGGGTCGAATATCAGCTTACACTGGGAAAGAAACAACTTATGAGGAAATGATGAACTCCGACCTTAAGCTTGGGCCAAAAGTATTTGTTCTTGGTCAGGTTGATGTCGACAAAAGTATACCAATAGCAGGATTGGCTTATGTACCTGAAAACGCAACAAAATAATTAAAATGGATTATTCAAGGAGAAATTTCATAAAGAAAAGCACTGCAACAGGAGCTGCAATTTTAGCCGCTCCTGCAGTTTTTGGCAATATTTCTTTGCCAAAGAGACAGAAAGCAGCCGATGCAACGGAACCATTCAAACTGAAATATGCTCCGGGATTTGGCATGTTTCACGAACATGCTGGTGATGACCTTATCGATAATATCAGGTTTTGTCACGACATGGGCTTCAGAGCAATGTTCGATAATGGTTTGATGACGCGGCCCCTTGCCGATCAGACAAAGATAGCCAATGAGATTCATCGGCTGGGGATGGACCTTGGTCCCTTTGTTTTGTATGCTGATTTTTCAGTGACCTCATTTGTACTTAACAAAGAGGATATCCGACAAATGCTGGTAAGCAAGATGAAAGAAGGGGTGGAGGTTGCTAAACGGACAGGTGTTAAATGGGCCCTGGTTGTGCCCGGCAGGTACGATGAAAGACTCCCTCGCGATTATCAGACAGCAAACGTGATTGACAACCTAAGATATTGCTGTGATATTATGGAACCTGCCGGCCTGACAATTGTACTTGAGCCATTGAATACTATTCACGATCATCCAGGGTTATTCCTTAACGGAATACCACAGGCTTATGCAATTTGCAGAGCAGTTAACAGGCCAGTTTGTAAGATTGTTGACGATATTTATCATCAGCAGATTACTGAAGGGAACCTGATTCCAAATATTGAAGCTGCCTGGAGTGAGATTGCTGCTTTCCATCTGGGTGATAACCCGGGAAGAAATGAACCGACAACCGGGGAAATCAACTTCAAAAATGTTTTCAAATATATCTACAGCCGTAAATATGATGGTGTACTGTGTATGGAACATGGAAACCACGATAAAGGTAAAGAGGGAGAACAAAAGGTAATTCAGGCATACCGCGAATGCGATAGCTTTGAAATATAGTTAAACCTCACCCCAACCCCTCTCCCAAGGGAGAGGGGCTTAAAATTATTTACGGGCTTTGTCCTTTTACTCCCCTTCTCCCCTGGGAGAAGGGGTAGGGGGATGAGGTAAATGATATATGGTTAATAAATACTCTTCTTATGAAAAAATTCTTATTCCCAGTCCTTGTATCTGTTCTTATTATTACGACATCAGTATCATCTTTCAGCCAGCCAATAAGATTATTTGCCGGCAGATATACCGACAGCGGAGGGAAGGGACTGTATCTCTTTGATTTAAACCGTGAATCCGGAACTTTTAAAGAGTTATCTGAGGCGGAAGCCGGTCCAAACCCATCATATTTCTGTCTTTCAAAAAAGAAAGGGTTGATTTACGCTGCAAATGAGGTTATGGAATTCAATGGTGTCAACGGCGGAGGTGTAACTGCATTAAAATATGACCCGAAAAATGGAAGTATTGAAAAGATCAAAGATTTATTAGTGCCTGATGGCGGACCCTGTTTTATATCGATAACACCAGATGAAAGCTATTTATTACTGGCCAATTATTCAAGCAGTTCAATTTCTGTTGTAAAGTTAGACGCCGATGGAATTCCAGACAGTGTTACTGATAAAATAGCGTTCCCTGAAAATGACGGAAAGGTTTCTCATCCTCATATGATTTCTTTTGGTCCGTCAGGGAAAGTTTATCTGACTGATCTTGGGCTTGACAGGATTGTGATCTATGATTTTGATAATGGGACAGGGAAACTAAGCCAAAGTGGCATTATCAACTTTCCGAAAGGAACAGGCCCACGACATTTTGTATTTAATTCCAGCGGAACAAAAATGTACGTTATCTGTGAGCTTAATTCAACAATATCGGCCCTGGATGTTGATAAAGATGGTGGGTTAAAATTAATTCAGACTCTGTCAGCTCTTGCGGAAGATTTTAAAGGTGAAAGTAATTGTGGTGACATTCACCTGGGCAACAACAAGCAGTATCTTTACGGATCAAACAGGGGTGAAAACACAATTGTTGTATTCAAAATTGAAACTGACGGGAAATTGAAACTTGCCGGAAGAACTTCATGCGGAGGTGTCTGGCCAAGAAATTTCGTTATCGATCCGTCTGGAAAATATCTTCTTACAGCAAATCAGAAATCCGGGAATATTGTTCTCTACAAAATCGATTCGAAAAGCGGCCTTCCTGTTGCGACTTCAAAAGAGTTTAAAATTGATTCACCTGTTTGCCTGAAATTTTAGTATACTTGTTTTAAACCAAGGCTCCGCTCGGAATGACATTTACTGAGGCTTAGCGTAGTTAGAGGAAGGAAGGAGCATTGAGTCGCGCACGCGATTCAATGCTCCTTCCTTCCTACGTCCAAATAAAAATGACGTGTCATTCCGAGCGAAGCGAGGAATCCCCTAATCTTATTAATTGTTTGAAAGAAAAAATTTCTTTGTGATACTTTGTGCCTTTGTGCTTGGTGGCAATGTTCTTGTTTCTCAATTAATGTATATTTGCCCGGATTTAATAAAAAATTATGAAAAATCATTCCCGATATTATTTTGAAATTATTGCCCTGTTTCTTGTTTCCCTGATTCTGCTGTCTGGCTTCAGGAAAGATACCAGGAAACCTTATAAAAACTATGTACTTCTTGTTTCGCTTGATGCATTCCGTTGGGATTACAGTAAAATTTATAATACACCGAACCTTAATAAAATTGCAAAGGAAGGTGTGAAAGCTGAAAGAATGTATCCATCGTTTCCCACAGTCACATTTCCAAATCATTATTCAATTGCCACTGGTTTATATCCCGATCACCATGGATTAATAAATAATAGTTTCCCGGCGCCGGATCTGGGTCTTTTCTACAGAATGGGTGACCGGGCTGCAGTGGAAAATCCCGATTTTTATGGTGGAGAACCAATTTGGGTGACTGCTGAAAAACAAGGAGCCAGGGCCGCTTCATTTTTTTGGGTAGGATCGGAAGCAAAGCATCCCTCGTACTGGAAAAAGTATGATGAATCAGTCACCTTTGAAGCAAGGATCGATACCGTCATCAAATGGCTCGGTTATCCTCAGGAAAAACGTCCTGAACTGGTTACTCTGTATTTTGACGAACCCGATGCTACAAGTCATAAATATGGTCCGGTCTCACCCCAGACAGGAAAAATTGTAGAACGTTTGGATAGTCTCATGGGTGTTCTTCGGACAAAACTTTCTGCATTACCCGAAGCAAAAAAAATTAACCTGATAATATTATCCGATCACGGTATGTCTGCTATATCATCTTCACGGTATGTAAATATAAAATCTCTTGTGCCCGACAGAATGATTGCTTCTATATCCGGAGGAAATCCTGTATATCTTATTAACCCTGTAAGCGGAAAGAAGGATAGCGTTTTGTTACTTCTCAACAGGTCAAAAGGATTGAAAGCATGGAGTAAATCACAACTTCCTCTCAAATGGCACTACGGTATAAACCCAAGAATACCGGAAGTTGTTGTTGTTGCTGACAGTTCATGGAGTATCGGGACAAAACCAGATGGTTCTTCTTTAAGAGGGGGTGCTCATGGTTATGATAATTCAAATTCTGATATGTTTTCAATTTTCTATGCAACCGGACCTTCATTCAAAAAAAAATATTCTTTTAAAGAGTTGAATAATATTGATGTTTATAACCTGATCTGCCAGATACTCAGAATCACTCCAGCAAAAAATGATGGTGATCCTGAGCATATAAAGGGAATGTTGAAGTAAATTCTTTTTAACCACAAAGCATGACCCCCTGCCGCTGAGCGGTTGTACCCTTTCCTCATCAGGCTCGGAAGGGGGACTAATTCGGTATACTTGATGAAATTATTGATTGACTGATAATTTACCCCCATTTAGTGGGAAGGGGGGGCGTGACCTTTGCGGTTAATTGTTTTTTTCTTTCTGTAGTTTTTCTGAGCCGTCCTTCGGATTCTATTTGTAAATCGGAAATTTCTCCGTATAATTATTATCAAAATCTTTCCATTTTTATGAACCGCCATAATTTTGTTGAAGAATTAGTAAAAAAATCAGATTCAGTCTGGGATCTTATAATAATAGGAGGAGGAGCCACCGGTCTGGGAATAGCTCACGATAGTGCGTCGCGGGGCTACACCACACTATTACTGGAACAATCTGATTTCGCTAAAGCCACTTCATCGAGAAGTACCAAATTGGTTCATGGCGGAGTTAGATATATGGCCCAGGGCGATCTTTTATTGGTTATGGAAGCATTGCATGAACGAGGATTATTGCTAAAAAATGCACCTCATCTTACTTTTAATCAGGAATTCGTTATTCCTGTTTATACCTGGTGGGATGTTTGCAAATATACTGCCGGACTTAAATTTTATGATCTCCTGTCAGGCCGCTTGAGTATGGGGAAATCGTATTATATCGGCAGGGAAAAGACTATGAGTCGATTACCACTTTTAAAGTCCGATAGACTGAAAGGAGGAGTTGTATACCATGATGGACAATTTGACGATTCACGCCTGGCTTTTGCCCTGGCGCAGTCGAGTGCTGATAAAGGCGCTATTGTCCTCAATTATTTTCAGGTTATAAGTCTTCTCAAGGACAACCAGGGTAAAATTAATGGCCTGACTGCAAGAGATAATGTCTCAGGGAAAGAACATGTTTTAAAAGCTAATCTGGTAATTAACGCTACTGGCGTATTTGCTGACTCGGTTGCCAGAATGGATAACCCTGAAGCAAAACCAACACTCAGACCAAGTCAGGGGGTTCATATTGTACTCAACAGGTCCTTCCTTCAAAGCGATTCAGCCATTATGATACCTAAAACAGATGATGGGAGAGTTTTATTTGCTATTCCATGGTATAATGAAGTTGTAATTGGTACAACAGATACTCCGCTTGAAAATATAAGTCTTGAACCCATTGCTCTGGAGAAGGAAATCGATTTCATTTTGCAGACGGCAGGGAGATACCTGATCAAGCCTCTTTGCCGGACAGATATTCTGAGCATATTTGCCGGGTTAAGGCCTCTGGCTGCTAACAGTAAAAATCCTTCTTCAACAAAAGAAGTATCCCGAAGGCATAAAATCACATTATCATCCTCAGGACTTCTGACAATTATCGGGGGCAAATGGACCACCTACCGCCTGATGGCTGAGGAGATATTAAACAGAGCGATTAAGTCTGGTTTACTTCCCAGTGCCAAATGTATCACTTCGGATCTTAAACTAACTAAAAATGGTGTTGAATCTGGGAGGTTACGCATTTATGGAGATGATTTCATTGAGATCAAAAAAATTTTAACTGACAATCCAGCTTTTGGAATACCTCTTAATCCCGATTTGCCATATACCAGAGCTGAGATTCTTTGGATCTGCAGAAACGAAATGCCAATACATATCGATGATGTTCTTGCTCGCCGCACCCGGTCCTTGTTTCTGAATGCAAAAGCTAGCGCTTCCATTGCACCAGAAGTAGCGGAAATAATGGCAACTGAATTAGGGTATGACAAGGAGTGGCAGAAGGAAGAGATAAAATCATACAATGAACTTGTGAAAAACTATTTATAGATATGAAAGAATTCATTTTAGCCTTCGATCAGGGAACAACAAGTTCGCGCGCAATAGTGTTTAACCGGGATGGGATCCCTGAAGCATCTTCACAAAAGGAATTTACACAGTTTTACCCAAAACCCGGTTGGGTTGAACATGACCCGGAAGAAATATGGTCAACTCAGGCCGGAGTAGCGCTCGAGGCGATTACCAGGGCCGGACTGGAAAGTAAAAACATAGCTGCTATTGGTATCACGAACCAGCGTGAGACAACGATTGTATGGAACAGGAAGACAGGCAAGCCTGTTTATAATGCAATCGTATGGCAGGACAGACGAACTGCTGATTTTTGTGATCAGCTGAAGATTAATGGTCAGAGTCGTACTATACTTGAAAAAACAGGTCTGATAATCGATGCTTATTTTTCTGCAACGAAAATAAGATGGATACTCGATAATGTTAAGGACGCACGAAAGCTTGCAAACGAGGGACAGTTGGCATTTGGAACCGTTGATTCATGGCTCATATGGAATCTTACAAAGGGGGAATTGCATATAACTGATGTGTCTAATGCATCAAGGACTATGTTGTTTAATATTCATACTCTTAAATGGGATGAAGAATTACTTAAAATATTTGATATCCCGTTTTCAATGCTTCCTGATGTAAGATCTTCAAGCGAGGTATATGGAAAAACAGAAGGTTTATTTGCCACATCTATACCTGTGGCGGGTATAGCAGGTGATCAGCAGGCTGCCCTTTTCGGACAGATGTGTATTGAACCCGGAATGGTTAAAAATACCTATGGAACCGGATGTTTTATGATGATGAATATTGGGAGCAAACCAATAGAATCAAAAAGCAGACTGCTGACTACTGTGGCCTGGAGAATCGGTAATGATACACAATATGCACTTGAAGGCAGCATCTTTATTGCCGGTGCAGTTGTTCAGTGGCTCAGAGATGGCTTGGGAATAATCAAAAAATCGGGAGATGTGGAAAAACTTGCTTCCAGGGTAAAAGACAGCGAAGGTGTTTATTTTGTGCCGGCTTTTGCGGGACTTGGTGCTCCATACTGGAATCAGCATGCCCGGGGAACTCTGGTTGGCATCACACGGGGTTCTACCTCCGCGCATATTGCCCGTTCAGCCCTCGACAGTATAGCTTTTCAGACACTCGAAGTTCTTCTGGCAATGCAAAAAGACTCGGGGATCAATATACGCGAATTACGTGTGGATGGAGGGGCAACTGTAAATAACAGCCTTATGCAGTTTCAGTCTGATTTATTACAGGCCAGGGTGGTACGGCCAAAGATTACTGAAACAACTGCTCTTGGAGCGGCCTATCTTGCAGGTCTTGCTGTAAATTATTGGGCAAGTATAAAGGAGATAGGGAAACAATGGCAGGTCGATCAGGTATTCTCGCCTCAGATGAAAGCGGATGAGACACTTTCCTTGATCAAAGGTTGGCATAGGGCTGTCAGAGCTGCGGAAGCCTGGGCAGATGATTCAAAATAAGTAATGGCTACCCTCTTCCCGGCCTTCCCCCAAGGGGGAAGGAGTAGCGCTATCATTTCCCCCTTGGGGGAAATAAGAAAGGGGGTAAAAAAAATAAGATAATGAGATTCCTAATTTGATCGTAAATTCATGCTTTTTAGGCACTTAACAATAAAGGAAAATAATTTTTATAGCTAATTTAATAATTAGATGACATGAATGCATTTTTTGCTGAATTTTTCGGAACTGCTATTATCATTGTTTTCGGAGGAGGAGTTGTTGCAAACGTACTTCTTGATAAAACCAAAGGAAACAACAGCGGCTGGATCGTAATATCTTTCGGATGGGCCGTTGGTGTCTTTACCGGGGTATTAATCGCCGCACCATACAGCGGGGCTCATTTGAATCCTGCCGTAACTCTGGCGCTGGTACTCGCTAAGAAGTTTTCAGTTAATCTTATGCCGATGTATATTTCAGCCCAGCTACTCGGTGCAATGTTTGGTGCTTTGCTAGTATGGCTCGCATATAAAAAGCATTTTGATGCCACAGAAAATGCTGATAGTAAACTAGCAGTTTTCGTTACTTCTCCGAATATTAGAAGCTATTGGTACAATATCATAACTGAAGCCATTGGAACCTATGTATTGGCTCTCGCGGTACTTTATATGGCTAAACCTGATGTCGGGTTAGGAGCATTGAATGCCCTTCCTGTTGCGATTGTTGTTCTTGGACTCGGACTATCAATCGGCGGACCGACCGGCTATGCTATAAATCCTGCACGAGATCTGGGTCCAAGAATAATTCATTTTCTGCTCCCGATTCCAGGGAAACGCGATAGTGACTGGAAGTACTGCTGGGTTCCTATTCTTGGCCCGTTTCTTGGAGCGGCACTTGCTGCAGGAATGTTTTTGATTTTTAATGGAATCAAGTAGGATTTAATAGAATCTTGTCAATACTTATCCCTGGTCTCTTTCACGGAAATGCACTTCTTTCTGCAAAAAGGGAAACATATTTCTTTTACTGAACCATATTATTTAATTTAGCTTTACTTTAAGTATATCAGAAATGAATGTGAGCATTCATGGTATCAGAGAATACTTTAAAAGCCTTTTAATATATCTGTGGCAGGAGCTTAGAACATGGATAAACAAAAATCAAAAAATATTGTTAAATAATAAAACATCTGTTAAAAATTATAGCTATGAAGAAACTTTTACTTGTATTGCTCGTTGCTGTTTTTTCACTAACACAACTTATTGCTCAGGAATCTACTTTTAAAAAGGGAGACAACGTAGTTAATCTGGGTATCGGATTTGGCTCGACTTATTATAGCAGTCTCTACACATCCCGTGCTCCTGCATTATCAGTTTCATTTGAAACAAATATAAAGGATGGAATTCTCGACAAAGGATCGATAGGAGTTGGAGGTTATCTTGGTTATTCTTCGGCTTCATATTCAGACCACTGGAAAACTTCCAGCGTCGTAATTGGAGCAAGAGGGAGTTTTCATTATCCTCTTGTAAATAAGCTTGATACCTATACAGGACTATTACTTGGGTATAATATTTACAGCTTTACATATGAATCCGGTTATAGAGGTTCTGCAGGAACTTCCAGCGGTTTTATTCTTGCATGGTTCGCTGGTGCAAGATACTATTTCACCGACAAATTTGCTGTGATGGGAGAAATTGGCTATGGAATTTCTTACCTTACTTTAGGTGTTTCTTTTAAGTTTTAAAATGAAGTATAATTAACCGAAAATTGCTAAAGCAATCCAAATCAAAGATTCCTTTTTTTATTGAATTCTGTTCATTATAATGGAAATCCAAAAACTCGATTATCTTTAATGAAAAAATTGTTATGAAAGCAAGGATTAGTTTGTTCTTTCTTAAGATGAAGAGTTATCTGGCAAAGTCAGCTCTTCCCAAGTTGATTTTTATCGCTTTGGGCATCTCCTCAACGATCTGGTTCCTGATCAGGGTAATTCCAAAGCCTCAGAGAGCAACTTATCCATGTATGAGAGCAGCTGCTCCTGTTATGTCAGGTTTTATAATTTACCTTATTTCATTATCCGGCTCTGTCCTTGCATTCCGGAAAGCTAAAGATCATTTCAGGAAAGCGCGTTTCATCTACGCCGTATCTTTTTTTTGTATTGCAATATTATGTGCCTTTCTCTTTTTGACAAATAAGCCTCAAACCGTAAGCGCAAACAGCGTTGATGTTAGTATAACCTCCAATGCACCGATTGGTACGGGACATGGAATTTTCCCGGGAAGGGTTGTATGGGTTTTTGATCCAAAAGTTGCAACCTGGAATGGGACAAATAAATATTGGTGGGATGAAATGAGCACCTCCCAGACAGAAGCAAACATAATGCTTGGAAATGTATTGAAATCGCTTAGCGGCAAAAATTCAGAGGCAAAATCATGGGATGCGCTTTTTAAAAATTTCAATGAAGAGAAGAAAAATATTAAGGCTGGTTATATTGCCAATCAAAAAATTGCTGTAAAAATTAACCAGAACAATACCAAACGTCATGCTGATACTACTGGTCTGAACGCTTCTCCACAATTGGTGTATGCATTGATTCTAAGTCTTACAAAAGAAGCTGGAGTGCCACAAAAAGATATTACAATATTTGATGCCAGCCGGTTTATCTGCGACAACATTTTCAATAAATGCCATAAAGATTTTCCGGAAGTTAATTTCGTTGATAATGAAGGGGGAGAAGGACGCATAAAATCAACTTATGTTGCAAATGCTATTCCTTATTCTGTTGATAACGGTAAACTGGCAACAGGCCTGGCTTCATGTGTTGTTGAGGCAGATTATGTTATCGATATGGCTCTGCTTAAGGGACATATTGGTCAGGGAGTTACTCTGTGTGCAAAGAATTTTTACGGGGCGACAAGCATTGATCGCAGCTGGCGAAAAAATGCACATGATAATTTTAATCAGGATCCGCAGGGGAAAGATAAATATATGACATTTACAGATTTTCTCGGGCATAAAGATCTCGGAGGTAAAACACTTTTGTTCATGATTGACGGTTTTTATGCCGCGCGTTCACAGGACGGCCCTCCTCTGATAAAAGATAAATGGAGAATGGAGCCTTTTAATAACAGGTGGTGCTCGAGTCTTTTTGCATCACAGGATGGTGTTGCCGTTGACGCCGTAGGGATTGACTTTCTAAGGGCAGAATGGCCTGATCTGGCTGACATTGCATATACAGAAAAATACCTGGTGGAAGCAGCTCTTGCAAATAACCCGCCATCCAAAACCGTATACGATCCCGAACGGGACGGGACAAGATTAAAAAGTCTCGGTATTCTCGAACATTGGAATAATGCAACAGATAAGAAATACAGCAGGAACCTTGGTAAGAATTACGGGATTGAATTGGTTTACGTTCCGGTAAATTAATCACAATCCTGTTCAACCCTGATAATTGGTTTTACATCATATCCGTTATCGACAGCTTTCCGGAGAAGCATATTATAAGTTTCTTCATCCATTTTCTTTTCCCTTGAAAGGATCCACAGATATTTAAATGAGGGTTCCCCTACAAGAACATACTTATAATCCTTATCGAGTACCATGATCCAGTAATCTCCTGAGAAAGGCCAGAAAAACTGTACTTTGAGCTTTGCAGGGCTGTTTTTATCCGGAATCCAGGCAACTCCTTTTGCACTGTTGACTTTTTGTGGATCGGATAAAAGATTACCTTTGTTAATCACTGTTATTTTCCCGTCATCGCGCAGAATATAAGTGGCCGAAGGGCATTTTAATTTTCTCTCGAACCAGTTGGGAAGGCGTGCAATTTCATACCACAGACCTTTATATCTGTAGAGATCGACTGTCGATTCCACTGTGGGTACCTTTTGGGATTTTGCTGAAGTGAATATCATTATAATAAAAAAGATTAATGCTGTTTTTTTCATTTAAGATATTTTCTTTAGAACAAGTAAAATCAGAATCTGTTCGAACTCTCCGTTATCAGGTTTAATTATTGGGAAGTCTTATATGTTAAAAAGCTTCCTCTGAGTTTAATCAATAATTAACACTCTATTAACAACATTTCGATAAATAGGCTTCATTCAGGCATAAAATTTGTAATGTAATATGATAAATGACAAGAACAAAAAAGATTTAAAGAGAGATTAGAGGAGGAAATTAAAATGAAAAATCTGATGAACTTTAAAAAAGCGGTTTATTTAACATTAATTGTTACTGGAATCGTGAGTATACAAAGTTGCATAGTGTACCGTCCTTATCCTGAAAATGCACAGTTGTTAAAAGTACCTGATATTATCCAGATGAGTAAAGACGGAGTATCTTCAAAGGATATTATCAATGAAATAAATCAATCCCATACTGTTTATTCTCTTAAAGCAGATCAGCTTGTAAAACTCAGGGACGAGGGAGTACAGGATTCGGTATTAAATTATATGGAGGAGACTAAGATAAGTGCAATTCAGCAAAATCAGCGATATGCAGATTCAGCTTACTGGATGATGGCTGCTGATGGTTTCTATTATGGAGCTTTTGGCTTAGGATTTGGCTGGCCTTATGGCTACTTAGGATGGGGCTGGGGACCTACTGTTATATTAAGGAGCTATGGAGGTTTTCACAGCGGCGGAGGCTTTCATGGCAGCGGATTTCATGGAGGGAGACGTTAGAACTAAAAGAAGCCCGGCTTTATGTCGGGTTTTTTTGTTAATTTTCCATGATGATAAAAATGTTTCTTTCTAAAGTATTTTATTTGTTTTGCGCAGGCATTCTTTTTAGTTGCCAATCAGATTTCCCAGGCAATTATAAGGGGACTCCCTACACTGATAAAATATACAATGCTGGTCCTCAACCAATTCCTGGTAAACTTCAATGTGAGTATTATGATTTTGGAGGAGAAGGAGTAGCTTTTCACGATGTAGATACAATCAACTCAGGAAGCGGAAGATTAAATCCGGCCGAAGGTACTTATCTGAATGAATTCAGAATTAATGAAGCCGTGGATATCTCTTACACTAAGTTTCGTGATCCTGCTATAGATAACAACCCTTATAATCTGGTGGAACCGCTAAAGGATCAGCTCTATGTAGGTTGGACCCAACCTGGTGAATGGACTAAATATACCGTAAATGTAAAGAGGGCAGGAACATACCAGTTGGGAATCATGTATACGTCAAATCAAAACGGGAAGATTTCCATTTCGGTTAATGACAAAGACGCAACCGGTCCTATTTCTATCCCGGCAACATTTGTTGCAGCAGACACAGTCGCATGGAGGCAATGGCATCACTGGAATTATATTGATCAGATTGCACGTATTAATCTGAAAAAGGGGTTACAGACAATCACCCTTCACTCTGTTGAGATTGGTCAGATGAATTATGATTTTATCAATTTTGAACTGGTAAATTAACTACTTGTTTATTAAGGCATCCAGTATTGGTCTTACCCATTGTTCATTGTCAATGTCGTAGAGTATAAAATCGCTGTCGAATTGCCAGTATGCCCAGCAGAAACCCAGTTTTTCGGCCGTGCGGGCGACAAAAGATGTATAGCGGACCCTTGATTCAATATCACCTTTGTCATAGGAACCAAATTCACCAAGGAAAATTGGTCTGTTGTTTTGCAGGGACCAGTCAGCTGCAACCTTGAGTTTAGATTCTACTTCATTTATCTCTTCAGGTGTGCCATTCCATTTTATGCCGCTCAGATTCTTATATTCGGCTGCCCAGGCTGCTCCCTGGTGAGTAAAACGCATACGATGGTAAAAATGCACTGTTACAATGATGTTCCTGTCATTTTCAGGTAGTTTTAATGTAGTTAAACTTTCAATACCGTTCCAGTTTCCAGGGCCAATGATCAGAGTGCGGTCGGGATTGGTCGACCTGATGATATTGACTGCTTCAGACAGGAACGTATTCCATATTTCCACAGTGAGCTTCTGGTTTGGCTCATTCAAAAGCTCAAAAACTAAATTGCGCGATTTGTCTTTGTACCTTTGAGCAATCTGTCTCCAGAATGAAAGGAACATCTCTTTTTTTTCTTCAGGATTATCAGCCATCGTTGTGAACTCGTGCAGATCGAGGATAACCATAAGATTTGCCTCAAAGCTTTTATTAACCACCCAATCAAGTGTTTCCAGCCATTTGGTATTGATTTTATTCTGACCGTCCATTTGTGAGAAAGGATTCAGGTTTACCCGGACAGTTGAAAAGCCGGCATCTTTGATCATTTTAAAGTACGACTCCTTGAAGCGTCCTTTTGTATGGTCCATCCAGAATGCTTTATCATATCCGAGGATGTTAACTCCTCTTCCCAGTTTAAGACATGGATTGCTGGCAGAAACGATTTGTGCTAATGATATCTGGTTTATGGAAATACTAACCATAAACACAGCGACGAAGAAAAAAAGTCTTTTCATAGAATGATGCTTAGGTTATTGTTTTTTACCTGGGGCAAAGTAAGTTGTGAAATCAAATTTAGCAAATTTTTGATAAATTTGGTTTAACTTGATTGGTAGATCTAAGAATGTGATGATACAAATAATTAATTGGAGTCTTCAAATCCGGATCTTCATTGCTTATTTGTCTAAAAAGTTTAGCTTTATCCTTAGATTTCAACATTTTATTATGAAAGCTGCAGTTACCGGAGCCAGTGGACATATTGGAAATTGCCTTGTACGGGAGCTGAAGAAACAGGGGGCCACGATAAAAGTTCTGGTTCACAATTTCAGAAGTGATTTAAATGAACTGGATATTGAGCTTATCAAGGGAAATCTGCTTGAACCTGAATCTTTGATTTCCCTTTGCGAGGGAGTGGATGTTGTATTTCATCTTGCAGCTCAAATTGATATTGGTAACAAATCAGTAGCACAAATATATGATACCAACGTTACAGGTACTAAAAACATAATAAAAGCAGCTAATCACGGAAAGACAAAGAAATTCATTCATTTTAGCAGCATACATGCTTTTCAAACTGAACCTACAGATCTTATGTTCGACGAAAGCAGACCATTGGTTCAAACAAATAAAACAATCTATGAGTATACCAAAGCTATGGGCGAAAGTGAAGTTATGAAAGCGGTGAAGGAAGGATTAAATGCGGTAATTTTAAATCTCACGGCGGTAATTGGCCCTTTTGATTACAGAGGCTCTTTGCTGGGTCAGGCACTTCTAAAAATTTATCAGAATAAATTACCCTTTTTGGTCTCCGGCGGATACAACTGGGTTGATGTACGTGATGTGGTGGCTGCTTCATTACAGGCAATTGAATCGGGACGTAATGGAGAGAATTATATCCTTTCAGGGAAATTCTGCAGCCTCCGGGATTTGTCAGCAATGATAAGTAAAATATCTGGCTACAAAATTCCTGTAATTGTTCCGGTTTCCCTTGCGCGTATGGCTTGTCCGTTTTTTAAGATTTACTCATTAATTTCAAAAAAGGAACCATTGTATACATATCAGTCACTTAACATTCTGGTCAATTCCCCGACTAATATATCAAATGCAAAAGCCGTAAAGGAGTTAGGGTATAAACCACGACCTTTTGAACAAACACTCAGAGACACATTTGACTGGTATAAAGAGAAAAAGTTTATAAACTGATATGATATCACACGAGATATTTGACATACTGTGCTGGATCTGGATCGCTGTTGCAGTTGTTATATTTCCAATACTTTTAAAAGTTACACAATTGTTTTCTTACCAGACAACCAGCATGTGTGTTTATTTGTTATACATTAATTATGGTATAATTTATTTTATAGCATTAGTGAAGATGAATAAAATTAAATTTAAAAAAATGAAATTTGTTTTGGTATTTATCCCATATGTACTACATTTGCACCTCGATAATGCGGGGTGGAGCAGTGGTAGCTCGTTGGGCTCATAACCCAAAGGTCGGAGGTTCGAATCCTCCCTCCGCTACAAAGAAAAAGCCTTGTTGCGAAAGCAACAGGGCTTTGTTATTTTCAGACTCGTCAAGAGCTTGCTCTTGTAAGAGGATGGAAATAATAAAGCCTGTATTCCGCTTTAGCGGAAAAGGCTTTTTCTTTGTTAAGCACCCCTAAGAGGATCAAGCCGAACAAAGTGAGGCTTAATCCTCCGATTTTTTACCCCCAAATCCCCTAAAGGGGGCTTAAATTCGAGATATCAATTGAATCTGTTATTTGAAATAAATCTCTAAAGCTGAAAGGCAGATGCAGGGCTTTTTCTTCGGGCTGTTATCCAAAAAGGAAAAAGCTGAGTGAAACGAGGCTTAATCCTCCTTAACCTTAATCATTGTTGATTGGGGGTTTTTCTTTTATATCTTCTGACGTTATCATAAAATAACATTTTAAGGAGAAGAGACCTATAACTTTAAAAGTCAGATATTGTCAGTTTTGAATATTTTGGTAAATCAGTTTAACATTGTCTTTGGTGATAAAGAAGGTACTGATAATTGGACCTGCCCTCACCTCATTTTTAAACCAGAATGAAAATTAATTTAAGCTCGGGATCCTAAAACTCCACGCTATTTTACATGGCCGTTTCGACTCATCCTGTAATTCTGCAGGAAGTAAAATTTCCAAACCTGTTTTCTTATTATACTTCCATTCCAAAGGCTTTGCCCAGCCCAACATATATATTTCGGAACCTTGTTCAGGCTCTACTGTTCTTAGTTTGAGCCGTTGACCTGGCCAACTACGACTGATGGCATAAATGGTTTGTCTGTCCTTTGTGCGGGTATAACGGATAGTATCGCCCTCTTTCCAAAGATTGCCCACGCGCGGACGGGTAGCGTAAATGGCCTCCCCGTTGACTTTTAACCAGGCCCCCGTCTCTTTAATTGCCTGAATTACCCTCGGGTCGAAGCGACCAGTGGCATCTGGGCCGATACCCATCATGAAGTTACCTCCTTTTGCAACAATATCCGTCAGACTATTGATAATCCAGGCAACGCCTTTGAAATCATCGTTTTTAACGTACGAAAAAGATTTGCCAAAGGGGTAAATTACAAACCATGGCATATCAGTGTTCTCCTGACTGCCGGGAATAAACCCTTCAGGTGTATAATAGTCGCCATAATTGCCAATACCCCGTGCGCGGAACATTACCTCGGGCTGTATTTTACGGAAATCTTTCATTTCCTGGCGCATCTGTGGCCACACTTTCTTGCCCAACCACTGATCGAGGCATATCATATCAATCTTGCCATAATTAATAAGCAGTTGAGTAAGTTGTTCACGGTGATAGGCCATCATCCGATCTTCCTCATTAGGGGTTGGGTTTTGTACCATGATGTAAGGTGTGTTTTCTCGCACCTCAATGCCGTAAAGTTTTGGATGTTCCTTAACATCAGGTATCTGTAACGGATGATAGTTGTAAGGTCTGAAATCGGCATTGTACCAATCCGGATGCGAATAATAAAGATCAATCTTAAGTCCATATTTATGGGCGGCATCGCAAAGTTCTTTAATTACATCGCGGTGAAATGGTGTTTCCATGATGCTGTAAGCCAGGTCGCAATCTTCCAGGACAGGACCTCTGGGGGCAATCCAGTTGACCCTCTTTTTAACCCGGGCTTTGGTATCAAACATTGAGAAGCCTTCGTGGTGCATAGTAGTGATGGCGAACATTTTAATGCCATTATCACTGAACAGTTTCATCCATTCCTCAGCATTAAAACCGGTCGGGTTCCAGGTCTTATAAAGTTCCTGGTAGGCTTGTTTCTTTTCATTTGAGAGCGTAAGAAATGGCCATGATTCATTACCTTGCCCTGTGATCGAGTACAATCCCCAATGAATACGTACCCCGAACTTCATATCGCGGAATGCCTCAATAGTGGCTGGCGAAGGATGGTGATAACCGGAGTCAGGCTTATCTTCGATCCAATCTTTGACACGGAGGTAATGAACATCATTCTTAGGCAACGTGTAGTTCAATGCAGGAACGGACTCTTGTGCAGAAGTAAATGCACTGATTGTTATGAGAAAAATAATAGATAGAACTATTGTTTTCATTATTTTAAAGCTTGAAATTGTTAACAAATTGATTTTTTATTATTTAACCGACTAAATTAACTAAGTGTCCCCCATCCTGATTAACATAATCCTGCAATTCTTTGTTACTTACGAGTGGACCCGTTAAAAAAAGAACAATAGCTAATCCAACGAGGGAAATGAGTCCGTATCCAATAAAAACCGCATTATAGGCTATTGCATAATTAAAATGAGTTGACAGGTTTTTTATTGCTATGCCTGATACTGACTGGAAAACCACACCTCCCAGGCCGGCTCCGACACTTGCAACGCCCCATACTGAAGCTGTAGCGCTTTTTGGTACTACATCTGCCGGAAATGCCATAGTGTTAGCTGTATATGCCGCATACCCAAATCCTGCAATAGCCAGTACAATTAGTGCACCTGTAGGGCCGGTTATAACTAACGGTCCAAATAACAGGGATAATGCCATAATTAACCCAAAAATGCCAACAGATATTTTCCGCGCTTTGGGGATTTCAATTCCTTTTTTAATTATAAATTGAGTGAACAGACCACCTAAAATATTTCCAAAATCAGCAACAATAAAAGGGAACATGGCAAACCATCCTATCTTAGCCAGGTTCCATCCATATACATCGGCAAGATATCTGCCGATCCAAAAAGTAATGAAATACCAAACCGGATCCATGAAAATCTTTGATAAAGTTAGACCAGAAACAAATCTATTCTTTAACAACTTTAAAGGAGGAATAATTCTGGCTTTTGCCTCTTTGACAACCTTTTTTGGGGTATAATAAATAAACCAGAATGAGGCCAGCCATATATACCCCAATACTCCAACAACCAGGAAGGTTGCCTGCCATCCATAAGTCGTTCCCAACCAGGCAATTAATGGAGGAGCAACAACAGCCCCTACAGAAGCGCCACTATTAAAAATTCCTGAGGCAGTTGAACGTTCATCTGGAGGGAACCATTCTGAAGTGAGTTTTATTGCCGCGGGCCAGTTTCCTGCTTCTCCGATTCCTAATAAAAACCGGAAAAATCCAAATTGAAAAGGAGACATTGCCAGGGCATGCAGTATTCCTGCAGTTGTCCAGAATCCCATAGTTAATGAATACCCAATACGTGTGCCCAGTTTATCAATAGCAAAACCTGAAAAGGCATTGGAAATCATATAAGCTATGAAAAACGCCGATGCTATATAACCAAATGCATCATCAGGGATAATTCCCCGTAAATATCCGTTAGCAGTCAGGTAAGTAAATGATAATCTGTGCAAATAATTTAATACTGTTGCAACAAAGGCAAAAGATATCATTACCCAGCGCATTCTGGAGGATCTGCTTTGCACTATAAAGTTTTCATTTCCTGAATTTTTTCTCATTAATTATTTTTGACAAGGGTAATGTACCGAATTCGCTAATCGACCATTTCCTGTAATGTATATTCTTGCTCTCTTTCCCATTTACTTAAATTCTCCCATCATAGTCAAGACGGTCATATTCAGGCATCAAAGGAAATTTTACAGCCTTCCCATCTCTTTGAGAGCGGTATATCGCAGTAAAAATCTCTACGGTCACCCGCCCTTCCTCTCCGCTAACCATCGGTTTTCTTCCCTCAATCAATGCATTTATAAAATCTTCAATCTGCAACATATGAAAGTATTCCATGGGATTGACACTATTAAAAAAATCTGAATCTTCTTTTATCCAATCTTTTAGTTTATTTTCTTCTCCGGGAATCGTCCATAGGTCATTTACCGGCGGTTCCAGAATACTTGTCATACCAGCTATGAACATTGCACCTCCATCCGTTTGAACACCTACGGAAGCACCGTTATCTCCATGTATATGAACTTTTCCGTATATGCCGGGTTTTTGCGAATTACTTACAATAATATTCCCCACTCCACCATTTTTAAATTTCAGTATTGCCAGTGCAGTGTCTTCAACTTCAATATATGGATGGTTCATATTTTTCCAGATACCATATATTTCTTCAATTTCGCTGCCCATAAACCATTGCAGTAAATCTAACTGGTGAGGAGCCTGATTGACCAGGACACCGCCTCCTTCGCCTTTCCAGGTTCCTCTCCATGGATCACTTTCGTAGTAGGCCTCGTTGCGCCAGCCAAACATAAAAACTGTTCCAAGAGCAGGCTTTCCAATCTTACCGGAATCAATTGCTTTTTTTAGACGGATACATGGAGAATAGAAACGTCTTTGCGAAATTATCGCGATTTGTTTACCTGTTTCTTTGGCCGTAGAAAGCATCGCATCGCAATCCGCCAGCGAAGAGGCCAATGGTTTCTCAATAAGTACATTGGCGCCTGCTCTTAGCGCTTCAATTGCTGAGGCTCTATGTGCAGGATGTGGAGTACAAATAATTACCATATCCAACCCTTCCTTAGTGACCATTTCTGTAACATTAGTATATGCATTTACTCCATATCTGGCAGCATACTCCTTAGATTTTTTTTCATCTCTGCTACAAACCGCAGTAAATGCCGATTTTGTTATTGTTTTTAATGCAGCGGCATGGATAGCCGCTACTTTTCCACATCCTATAATTCCGGTTTTTAATTTATCGTTCATGCAAAATAGTTTTTATGGGATAAGGATAACTTTTAATAATCCTTGTTCGTTTTTATACAATTTGCTGAAATACAAAGCCCCTTCAGATAATGGTGCCACAGCGCTGATCATTCTGTCTACATTGATTTTTCTTTTTGAAATGAGGTCAAGTACAGCCGGGTATTCACCATTGATGGCACAGGAACCTTTGACATTAATCTCCTGAGTTACCACTTTTTGCAATGGAAGTTCTACAGAAGGGGATAAGTTACCTACCAATATCAGAGTCGCTCCCTTTCGTAGGCTATCGATGGCAGATTTAATAGTTGGAGTAATGCCCACGGCTTCAAAGGCAAAATCCGCTCCGCGGTTTTGTGTCAGCTTTCGGATTTCACCAGGGACATTGTCAGTTTGAGCGTTAAGGATAACACCGGCTCCGGCATTTTTAGCCATATCCAATTTCCCCTGCAGCACGTCAACGGCGATGACATTGCATCCTGCCTGTTTTAATAACTGGATAATGAATAAACCGATCATTCCTGAACCAAATACCACAGCCGTATTGTTAATTTTTACTCCTGAAAGATTAATTGCATGTAAAGCTACAGCTGCCGGCTCAACCATTGCTGCCTGCTCAAAAGAGACATTATCAGGTATACGATAAAGAATATGGCCCGGGATAGTTACAAATTGAGCAAATGCGCCATTACGTCTGAATTCTTTACATGAAACACCCAATACCATTCTGTTATCACTAAGATTGTAGTGGCCATTACGTGTATACCAATCATCAAGTTTATAAATCGTCGAATCAAAAGTAACTCTGTCACCAATATTCCAACCAGTTACATTTTTACCGGTTTCAACAATAATCCCGGAGGCTTCATGACCCATGATTATTGGCGGAATACGCCGACCGGTGCTTCCATCCATTCCATGTACATCACTTCCACATATTCCGACAGCTTTAACTTCAACCAAAACTTCATCGTCATTTGCAGCAGGCTTAACAACATCTTTATAAATAAGCTTATTATATTCTTCTAAAACCAGCGCTTTCATTTGAAAAAAATTAAGGCACTTTTAAACCCGGGTTTATCAATGCCGTAGTTCATGATTAATTTATTAACTATTTTTCTAAAAGGTTCAGTTTTTTTGTAAAACTGAACCCCCTTTTTTTATCAATTTCCCTCCTGCTGCGATCCTGATAATCAGTCAGTTCTTCCATCCCAAATTCTTTGGCCAGAGAACGGGCAGACACCCCGGACTTTTTTGCTCTCAGTACAAACCATTGTTCCCTTGGCATACTTTGTTCTTTTTCGACTTCTTCGCCATGGGTCTTTAACAGATTTTCCAGTTTATCCATATTAAAATTTTCATGATAAATTCCACGATCAAGATCAAGTGTTATCCGGGCAATTGTTATGTCCCCACTGTTCTCATCTACAATCCTATCCCCGGTGATATCATAAACCTGACAATCCCGGGTTTGTGTGCTTGTAACAATGTAATAGTGGTATAATAAGGCGTATGCCTGTAATTGTGTGCCTGCAGAGTAGGCGCTCGACCAAAAAATTATCTCCGCTCCATTATCTCTTAATGCCTGCCAGACCTCAGGGAAGTTTGCATCAAAACAGATAGCCATTCCTATTTTCCCGAAATCAGTTTCGAATACAGGGGCACCTGATATGCCCGGCTTCACAGGAGGATTCAGATCAAACTCGCTCCAATATGGATAGGCCTTATCATAACTGCCAACAACCTTCCCGTTTCTGTCAATCAATACGGCAGTATTTAAACGACTTTCCCCATCCTTGCGTTCAATAGGTGAAATTATGTATGTATTGTGTTTCTTAGCTAAAATCGACAGTTCTGTTATTGATTCACCGTTGAGTGTCTCTATTAATTTATCTCCTCTCCAGGTTTCGGGTAGCACAATTATATCAGTTCCTTTCGCGCCCTCCTGATCAACTATTTTCAGGATTTCCGAAAAATCATTCCCCTGAAAACAGATGCTTACAACCCTGACCGGACGGCCGGTTTTTTCCGATGCGTTCATTTTGGATACAGTTAAAAACAAAAAAGCGACTAATAAAAACCCGGATAACAGGTGTTTTACTGATTTTAAATTTTTCATTCTCATCCTCCTTTTTTAAAAATGACATTGTGAATTTATTTACTGACTTCAAATTTATATATTGATACTTTTGGTTAGTCTTATATTTTGCATTAATACGAATATTTATAATGTCCGGTCATTTTCAGCGCTTTCGTAATAATCGAAATGATTGCCAAGTTTTTCCATGACAGGAAGGGTAATCTGGTCGAGTTCGGCCTTTTTTTCTTTATTTAATGGGCAATTAACAGCTTTTACATTTGCCTCCAATTCGCCTACATTCCTGGAACCTACGAGTGTACAGGTGATTGCAGGGTTTTCCAAAATCCATCTAATGGCAATCTCGGCCATTGAGAAACCTGATTCTTTACAGATCCCTCGTATTCCTTTTATTGCGGCATTGGTCTCTTCTTCTGCCCCTTCTTCACCATGCCTGCATTCTTTCGTGCTTTTACAATTGAAGTGGCGTGTACGCCGTTGCCAAACCGGAATATCCTCCAGTGTAGGGTAAATGTCTGCCAATATACCCTGTAGCAAAGCCATATAACCAATTACACCAATTCCATTTTGTTCACAAAAAGGCAAAGTATCATATTCAACTGCACGGCAAAGAAGGTTATACGGAAGTTCATTTACAGCAATTTCTTCAAGTGGTAATTTTTTTAACCTGTTGCGGCTAAAATTACTAACTCCGAAATTTCGTATTTTCCCCTGTTGTTTTAATTCCTGGAGAGTCACTATGGCTTCACCGATTTCAGGAGGATTTTTAATGATTCGAATATCATTCGTAAAATGTCTGATTGAATGAGGGTGTAATGGCCAATGCACCATATATAAATCAATATAATCAGTTTGAATACGTCTTAACGAAGCCTCACAATGCTGTATTAATGTTTCTTTATAACAATTTGAAGGACTAATCTTTGTACCAATAATTATCCCATCCCTTGGAATTCCAATAATTGCTTTCCCCAATGAAGATTCACTTCTTCCTTCATTATATGCTTCTGCTGTATCAAAATAATTGATACCCAGATCAACAGATGCATGGACCACGTTATTTACATCGTTTTGATTTTGGTCTCCCCAGTATTCTCCACCACCAAAAGCCCAGCAACCGGTTCCTATTAAAGATAATTCGAGGCCAGGATTTTTACATTGTCTTTTTTCCATTTATTCAAAAAATTGTTTGAATTCATTAATTACTTTTTTAATAATAATTTATTTGTGCACATTTCGTTGCCTATTATGACGGTTTTTTAGGCAAAAATTTATTTTTCCGATCTTAGTTTAGTATGAACCATACAATGGCCAAACAGGATAAATTACTGACTCATCCATATTTGTCCGTCATAGTTTATGTAAAATTATGAAAAATCAGATTCCAAGATAGAAATATTTATTCGGTACTACCTGCTATGAGACTTTGCTGGAATGATTCCGGTAAAGGTCGATCAAGAAATAAGCATAAAAGCCAGGCAAAAAGAAAAAATATTATCCGACCTCTTCTAATAGCAGTACTGACTACTACTTAAGTGTAAGAATGCATGTAATACAGGAATATATGAATATAGTTACATTATAGACAGGTTAGGATTAGCTTCTTGCCCTAAAACCCACCTGAGGTGCTTAACCCTGTTTTGATAAGGTTTTTATTATCATTTTGCTTTTTTAGCTTTTCTTTAAAATATTCCTCCTTTACATTCGTCTTTATATCAGAAGAAGTTTTTCAAAGGAAGAAATTAAAAAGTAATCAATTAAAATCAAATCAACAAAAAGCGAACTAGATGAACAATAACAATTCAAAACCACCTTCAACCAGCGATCAATTCAATAAAGTATATAGGTCGCCAATAGCTTCTTGGGCCTGGAGAGATATTCGTATCCCAAAGGAACTTAATGAACTTGTCGAAACAAATAATCCAAAAACTTCTTTAGAATTTGGTTGTGGGATTGGAGGATTTTCTACTTATATGGCAGAGCAAGGAATAAAAGCAACAGGTGTTGACTTTTCATCAGTTGCTATTGAAGAGGCAAAAAAAAGAGTAGCCAATTCTGAACATAAACCAACCTTCCTGGTAGGTGATGTAACCAATTTGGAAATGTTTAACGACCAGTTTGATGTTTCCTTTGACATTGGATGTTTTCATTGTTTGAATGAAGAAGATCAGCAAAAATATGTTTCAGAAGTTTACAGACTATTAAATCCAGGCGGATCGCATTTGATTTGGGCTTTAGATAATGCTCCCAGCGATATTAAACTAAACCCTGACTTTATTGCTAAGACATTTGAAAACGGGTTTCAATTAGTGAATTCCAAGGTTAGCCGTAGAAGAATAATCGCATCTCATTGGTATTGGATTGTTCGTGAAAAATAATTCTTGATAAAAAAATACAATGATTACAGCTATAAAGAACGCACAGATTTTCGACGGTGAGAGCATTATTGATGACAAAATAATCTTGATTGAAGGGGAACGGATTCTTAGTGTTGGTGGAGTTGTGCCAACCGGTGCAACCGTTATCGATGCCAAAAATGCAATGCTAATGCCCGGGCTTATTGATTAGCACACTTGTTTTTTCATCGTTAAATTACTACTGAAGTATCACAGCGAGTGGTGCGAGCAATCCTCATTCTGGTTTGCATGAACTTCTTATGGAGTCGTTTTCAGACTGTCCAGAGACAGTGTAATGTCGGCAACCTGATTCGGAGGCTGATGATAATTATATTTTGTCATTCCGCTGTCTGCTTTAAAAATACAATTCATACTCGGCATGCCTGTATCACCAATCTTTTTTAATTCTATTTTAGAAACACTTTGATATCTTTTAAAAAGGAATCCCCATAATGAGATTTTTGAAGATGATTTGTCTTGAGTAACTTCCAGGTATGTTATACTATCTGTAATTACTATTTTATAACTAGCTAGAGTTATTATAGCATTCAACTTCCGCTCAATCATATATTTAATAGAACCGCCCTGTGAAGATTCTGATACTACCTTCCATGTTTCAGTTCCTTTGGTGTCAGCAGGAAGTTCTCTTTTTTCGTATCTATAGTAATATTCATTACCGGTTTTAAGCGGAAATAAATCATATGGATTTTTCTGTTTTTCGCAAGCATTAAATAGAAAAACGAATGAAGCAAGAATCCATAATAAGCCTTTTCGCTGAAGATTTTTCATAATCCACAAATTACAATTTTAATCTGTCAAAGTCAAGTTAGGAGCAGGTTTTATAATGGAAATCCGTCAATAGATTGATATTGTAATAAAGCAGGAGATCTTATCATGGTCACAGGAATTAGTTTATCCTTGTGCGATACATGTTCAAGTACTTTTTTACATCTGCCAGAGTCTCATCGCCTGATCATAATTAAAAAATAAATCATTAATTTTGAGGAAGATTAAGTAGTTCAGTTATCTCATTAATATAAAACAGATTGCCATGCCAAGAGTTTTTAAAGCGACAGAGATAGAGAAGGAAGATAAAGAGGTAAAACGTGATTATCTGGATAGACATATGCCACATGTTTTCTGCCCCGATACAGTAAAAAGAGGGGAAAAATTTGAAGTCAAAATAATAGTAGGCGAAGAATATACGCATCCCGATGAACATGATCATTTCATCAGCGTTCTCCAGCTATGGAACAGGGAAACCCTTCTTGCTGAAGCTCGCTATACGGCAGGTGTCTACGGAAGTAAGCCATCACATTTTGAGGTCGGGTTTTATATTGTTGCTCCGGAGGTATCAATGAACCTCTCTGCAATGTCGGTATGTACAAAACACGGTCTCTGGCAGAGTGAAGATAAACCGGTAAAAGTTATATAACCTCATTAAATTACCATTTTTGATTCCTTTATCTCATATGATGAGACAGGATTATTATCTTTGCAAGCCGATTAAATAATTCACAATGCCGAAGGACGAAAAGAAAAAAAGCAACTGGCGCGATAAATACAGGTTCTCCATAATAAATGATCATACTTTAGAGGAAGTCTGGAAAATTATACTCACTAGGTATAATGCCTTCCTTCTTGTAACATTTATTCTCTTGTTTCTCGTGTGGGGCACCAGCACTCTTATCTCATTTACAAACCTGAGGGAATTTATTCCGGGATATCCCGATGTAACAATGCGTCGCAATATCCTCATGAGTGCAATTCGTCTTGATTCTCTCGATCGGGAACTGAAACTGAGAGATAAATATTTCGATAATCTGAATAAAATTATTACTGGGGGCCAGCCTGTTGGAATGAAATTGCTACAGGACAGTACCAAAAATTATAAAGCCATAAGTTTCAATACTTCACCGAAGGATTCAATACTACGGGCACGTGTTGAAAACGAAGAAAGATATAATCTTACACTCGGGACATCTTCACCTGAAACCGTTTCAGGTCTGGCAACCCTTCATTTCTTCCCTCCTGTAAAAGGGATAGTTTCAGGGAGATACGATTTAAGAACAAAACATTTTGGTACTGATATTGTCACAAAACCCAGAGCTCTTGTATCGGCTGTACTCGATGGCACGGTCATTTTCACGGGATGGACAATGGAAACCGGATTCGTTATTGAGGTTCAGCATCAGAATAATATCGTTTCGGTTTATAAACATAATGCGGGACTTTTGAAGGAAACCGGCGATCTGGTCCGCGCCGGTGACGCTATTTCCATTGTAGGTGATTCAGGCGAAATGTATACTTCAGGTCCTCATCTTCATTTTGAGGTTTGGTACAAAGGAAGTCCGCTTGATCCTGAAAAACATATAATATTCTAATTTCGTTACCCGGTATGGGAGAAAGAATTGCTTTGCTGGGATCAACTGGGTCGATAGGTACCCAGGCTCTGGACATCATCTCAAAATATCCTGAAAGGTTTGTGGTAGAGGTACTTGTTGCAGGTAACAATCTTGATCTTCTGACAAAACAAGCTTTGTTATTTCAACCCGATTCCGTTGTAATCGCAAATCCTGAGCACTACCTTGAATTAAAAGAAAATCTTCATAATACAAATATAAAAGTATATGCCGGCAATGATGCAATAGACCAGGTAGTTACTTCGGCATCAGTAGATGTTGTGATTGCTTCTATTGTTGGGTATTCGGGAGTAAGACCAACTATTTCTGCTATAAAAGCCGGGAAAAAGGTTGCACTTGCAAATAAAGAAAGTCTGGTTGTTGCAGGTGAGATAATAGGCAGACTGGTAAGAGAATCCGGAAGTCTTATTATTCCTGTTGATTCTGAACATTCTGCTATATTTCAGTGTCTTGTAGGAGAATCAGGGAATCCGGTGGAAAAAATAACACTGACTGCATCCGGAGGTCCCTTTCTTAATTTCACGGAAGAGATGTTGAAAAAAGTAAAGCCCTGTGATGCTCTGAAGCATCCAAACTGGAATATGGGCTGTAAAGTAACTATAGATTCTGCGTCACTCATGAATAAAGGACTGGAAGTGATCGAGGCTAAATGGCTTTTTGATCTGACCCCGGAACAGATCTCAGTTGTTATTCATCCCCAATCGATCATTCATTCATTTGTCCATTTTGCCGATGGTTCTGTTAAAGCTCAGTTAGGTGTTCCGGATATGCGGGTACCGATCCTTTATTCCCTTACTTATCCCGACAGGCTGCAATCTGACCTTCCGCGTCTTAAGCTGAATGATTGCAAACCACTGACATTCATTGATCCTGACGTAAAAAAATTCCGAAACCTTTCACTGGCTTATGAAGCGCTTTCAAAAGGTGGAAATATGCCATGCATATTAAATGCAGCTAATGAGATAGCAGTCAATGCGTTTCTAGACTCAAAGATAGAATTTACCCAAATGCCTGATATCGTTGAGTATACAATGGAAAAAAGTTTTTACTCCGCGACGCCCGATCTGAATTTCCTTGAATTGACAGATACCGAGGCCCGGAATACGGCTCTCAGCTTTGTTAATAAACTCCAAAAAGAAAAATGACTATACTTATCAAAATCCTGCAATTTGTAATGAGTCTCTCAATTCTTGTGATTATACATGAATTCGGACATTTTACCTTTGCTAAATTATTTAAAACAAGAGTCGAAAAATTTTATCTCTTTTTCGATCCATGGTTTTCCCTTTTTAAATACAAGAAGGGTGAAACTGAATATGGAATAGGCTGGCTTCCCCTGGGCGGTTATGTTAAGATTTCCGGAATGATCGATGAATCGATGGATAAGGAACAGATGAAACTTCCCCCTCAACCATATGAATTCAGATCGAAGAGTTCATGGCAGCGATTACTCATAATGACTGGAGGAGTAATGTTCAATTTTATTTCTGCCATGCTGATCTATATACTTGTATTATTTGCATGGGGAGAAACCTATCTTCCCACCGCTAATGTCAAATACGGAATTGTTACCGATTCAGTTGGATATGCAATTGGCCTGAGAAACGGAGACAAGATCATCTCAGTTGATAATCAGTATATTGAGAATTTCATGGAGATCACTTCAAACATTGCTTTGAATAACCGTAAAACAATCCAGGTTGAACGTGACGGAGCACTTCTGAATATCGATATACCCGCGGAATATGTTCCCAAGATGCTTAAAGGAAAGGGTCAAATTGAACCCAGAGCTCCTTTTGGGCCATTCGTTGTTGCCACCTTCGGAAAAGAATCGCCGGGGAAAATCGCCGGTGTTCATCTTGGCGATGAGGTCGTAGGTCTGGATAATAAAAAATTCAATTATTTCGATGAATTTCAGAAATATATTGCTGAAAATAAGGAACATTCTGTAATTCTGAATCTCCTGCGAAAAGGAGATACAGTTAATATCGAGGTAAAACCCACGGCAGCCGGATTACTTGGAATAAACAGAACTATCTCTTCTGACCAGATCTTTGATCTTAAAACAGTAAAATATGGTTTTCTTCAATCCATCCCCGCCGGAATTCAAAAAGGTGTTAAAACAGTACGGAATTACCTGAAACAATTTAAACTCATCTTTTCACGGCACACAAAAGGGTATGAGTCGCTTGGCGGATTTATTACTATTGGGAGCATATTCCCCGGCGTATGGGACTGGCAGGCGTTCTGGGATCTCACAGCATTTCTTTCAATAATACTGGCTATCATGAATATTCTTCCTATTCCGGCTCTCGATGGCGGTCATGTCCTATTTTTATTATTTGAAGTAATTACTGGGAAAAAACCAAGTGATAAATTCCTGGAATATGCCCAGATCGCAGGAATGATATTATTACTTGCACTCCTTTTATATGCCAATGGGAATGATGTTCTGAGACTTCTCAGGAAATAGTTTTTCACGATTTGTAAATAAAGAAAGTATTTTTACCTTTGTATATAATCTAAAACTAATCGAGATGGGCAATTTAGGCATGACAGAAATATTACTGATATTAGTAGTAGTAGTGTTGCTTTTTGGTGGGAAAAAGATTCCTGAACTTATGAAAGGCATTGGTCAGGGTATGAAGGAGTTTAAGAAAGCTTCAAAGTATGATCCTGCTGAAGACGACAAGGAACTGGCACACAAAGACTAAATCTGATATAACAATATTCAAAAAAACCTGCATTTTAGACAATGCAGGTTTTTTTGTATCCATGTTTTGACCCCCTAAATCCCCTTCGTCGACAAACTCAGAATGGAGGACTTTTTTAGTATTCTTCCAATGCTAAAAGGTCCCTCAAATAGGGCCGAGGGGCATAGGCGTTAACTTAAGTAGTTGAATATAGTAAAATTTGGAGAGAGTTTTGTACAAAACAGGATGTAAAGTATTGAAAAAGTGCCTGATACATTTCCCATCCTTCAAAAGCTACTCTTTGTACACATCTTGAATTGATTCACTGTGCCTCTGAATTTCTGAATAGAGGAAGGAGATCCTTCATTTCGCTGGTACTTCGCAAGCTCCATACCAGCTCATTCAGGATGACAGTGTTCCGTGGGTGTGATTTGGGGAAGGAAGCGGCGCGTTTTGTAGAGAACAAAACGCGCCGCTTCCTTCCTCCCCCATTTTACACACATTGCCTTGTCATCCTGAGTTGCAGCTATCCCGAGCTTGCGAGGGATTGCTACAACGAAGGATCCCATGGATTTTTCGACAAATTTGTTAAAAAATGAAATATGACCTTTGTGTACAAAGAGGAGCTTCAAAGGAGGGGGAAACCTTTTTATGCATTATCTCATTCATCCCCAAAGCTTAAATTGACGGCTATGGGCTGACGCCGGAACATATTCATATATTACCACTTCGCGACATAATTTCTAAAAAAAATCAAGATATTGATTACAAGATTAAAAGATGCATACAAGAGTAGTTTAGGGAGCTAAGGGGGAAAATGAATACTGCTAGTTTCTCTTCCCTGTTACATGAGTCACGATTGAAAAACCCGCAGAATCTCCCGAAATATCAAATATTACCTCATCTTGACTACTAAATTGGCCAGAAAGTCTATTAGATGAATATCCCCCCTCATCTACAAATTGACCGCTTTCCAAAACCTTGGGTGTAATAGCAAGTCCACTTCCGTAATTAATTGAAAGTCGTCTAAGTTTCTCATCATCAATTGTTATCTGACCATTAAATGTTGATGAGTATGTGGTGTCAATATTCTCTATATAAATTGTCTGGTGTATTGTAACAGTAAAGGCAAAAGATCCGGTATACTTCTTTAAATAGTCAGCATCCTTCTCACAGCTGAAGATTGAACTAAATAAGGTAAAAAGAATCAATAATCTCAACAACTTACTTTTCATGGATCTAAGTTAAGAAAAAGGATAATGCACGTCAATAAAAAAAGTTTTCTGAACTTAGATAGAATTTACAATGGTGACACAATCTGTTAATACCAGTTCTTGGGAGTCAGATCAATTCATATTTCTGATTCCTTCTCCCCGGAATAAATCCAGCTTCTTTTATTATTGCCTGCATTTCGTCGGCATTAAAACGGTTATTCGAACCTGCTGCACTAACCACATTTTCCTCAATCATAATTGAACCAAGGTCGTTTGCTCCCGAATGAAGTGACAGCATTCCGGTATCCTTTCCGACAGTGAGTATTGAAGCCTGTATATTTTTAATGTTATTTAAGATTATCCGACTCAGGGCAATCATCCTTATATAATCAGGCCCCGTATAGCCACTCTTTATAGCATGTTTTTTTAGTAGAACTGTTCCCTCATCCTGGAAAGCCCAAGGAATAAATGTAATGAATCCGAAATGTCCCTCAGGTTTCATTGCCTGTAAATCGCGCAAACGGATGAGATGTTCAACTCGTTCCTCAATTGTCTCAACGTGTCCAAACATCATAGTTGCTGATGTCGGTAAGTTAAGATTGTGGGCTTCCTTCATTACTTCAAGCCATTCTTTTGTTGATGCTTTTGCCGGAGAAACAATCCGCCTTACCCTGTCAGAAAGAATTTCTGCTCCAGCACCAGGCAGACTATTCAATCCTGCATCAATCAGCCGGCTAAGAACCTTAGAATAAGACAAGTGTTCTTTCCGGGCAAGATGAACTATCTCCGGCGGGCCGAGAGCATGCAATTTAAGCGATGAATACATTTTTTTAAGATTCCTGAAAAGGTCCGTATAAAATTCCAGACCCAGATCCGGATTCATTCCGCCTTGTAAAAGTAATTGATCGCCTCCGAGAGAGATCATTTCATCAATCTTGGTTATATACTCAGGTATCGATGTCGTATATGCCTCATCTGAGCTCTTCTTTCGGCAGAAATTACAAAAGGAACATTGCGAAAAACAAATATTTGTTATGTTCACATTTCTGTCAATCATCCAACCTACTTTTTTGCCGGGATTATGTATTTGCCTGAGCTTGTTTGCAACAAACATCAGTTCTTCAACCGGAGCTGTTGAATAAAGCCTGAGTCCTTCGGAAACGCTCAACGGAACAAGGTTTACAGCTTTCTCATATAGTTGTTCGAGAATCATCTTGGCTAACAAATTAGTAAAAGTCTGAAGTCCAAAGCCGGTATTACGAAGTTGGAAGAAGGAAATTAATTTTGAATCAGATTTCCGGTTTCCGTTTTACGATTTCCGACGTTCTCAAAGGTAACTCTTTGGAAACGAAACATTCAATAATTTATTTAACTTTACGACTTCGAAAGCAACTCACAAAAAATATGAAATCTAAAATTCAAAAAATAACAAAATTATCATCTGACCAATCTGTTGTATGTATTCTAGGAAGTGATAAGATTCCTGATAAACTAAAACTAAGCAAACAGGAAAGGGATTATGTTGAAGCTCATATCGGAGCAGGTGATGAAAAACTTTTCATTAATTCTTATAACAGATTTATTTATATTGTAACATTAAAAAAAGATGTTCCGCATTATAAGGTGAGGGAGGAACTAAGAAGAACTGCGTATAAAATAAAAAAACATATCAGGGGAAATAATTATAATGAGCTCGTTATTACATCTGATAATGCATATAAAGGAGCAATCGAAGATTTTGCTGAGGGACTGATTCTAAGTTTTTATTCCTTTGATAAGTACAAGACTAAAGAAGAAAAGGATGATAAAAAGAAATATCCTGAGAAGCTCTTGTTAGAGGGTGAAATATCAGACTCAGAAATCGCCTGGCTTATTGATCTGACAGATGCTGTCTATTTTTCACGAAATCTCATTCAGGAACCTGTTAACCAGCTTAATGCTACCGCCTTGTCCGAAGAGATTAAAAAAGCTGGTGAGATGTCGGGTTTCAAGGTTGAAGTATTAACAAAGGGCAAAATAGAAGCATTAAAAATGGGAGGACTCCTGGCCGTTAATAAAGGGAGTGTTGATCCTCCGGTTTTCTGTATCCTGGAATGGCATCCCGCAAACAGTGTTAACAAAAATCCTGTTGTCCTTGTTGGAAAGGGTATTGTTTATGATACTGGTGGATTGAATATCAAAACCGGTGATTTTATGGCGGGAATGAATGGAGACATGGCCGGTGCCGCAACCGTAACGGGTGTTATTCAAACTATTGCAAAGACCAAGCTGCCAATTTATGTTATAGGATTGATCCCTTCAACTGATAATCGCCCTGGTGGAAATGCGTATACGCAGGGAGATATAATAACCATGTACAATAAATCAACTGTAGAGATCGGAAATACTGACGCTGAAGGAAGATTAATTCTAGCTGATGCTATTAGTTACGCTTCAAAATATTCTCCTGATCTAATAATTGATATTGCAACTCTTACCGGATCTGCAGCTATGACTTTCGCGAACCAGGGCATTGCTGTTATGACAAACGCCGACGCAAAATATATCAATTTGCTCAGAGAGTGCGGCAACGATGTATATGAGAGAATTGCAGAA
The DNA here is from genome assembly GCA_003141895.1 of Bacteroidales bacterium. Classification (GTDB taxonomy): domain Bacteria; phylum Bacteroidota; class Bacteroidia; order Bacteroidales; family VadinHA17; genus LD21. The sequence goes on from PLNT01000043.1 coordinate 62,254, forward strand.
CTGCCTTTATGGGATGAATATGGTGAATTACTGAAATCGGATATTGCCGACATGAAAAATGTCGGAGGACGTGAGGCCGGTGCAATCATTGCCGGAAAATTCCTAGAAAAATTCGCAGAATTTCCACTTATACATTTAGATATTGCAGGGACAGAAATGTTGAAGAAAGATGACTTTTACAGGTCGAAAAACGGAACCGCATCCGGTCTGAGGTTACTTTCAACGTTTTTGCGGAGAATGGCATCTAATTATATTGAAAAGAAATAAGAACTTATGGAAAAGAAAACAATACTTGCCGGGATATCCCACGGAGATATAAATGGAATAGGCTATGAAGTTATAATAAAGGCCCTTTCGGATCCTACAATTAATGATATTTGCACTCCCATCGTTTATGGATCGCCTAAGGTTGCAGCTTATCATCGTAAAGCATTGAATGTAAATAATTTCAGTTTTAATAATATCAGGGTAGCAGAGGAAGCACATGCGAAGAAAGCCAATATGATAAATTGCCTCGATGATAATATAAGGGTTGAATTAGGCAAATCGACACCACAGGGAGGTGAAGCCGCTTTAATATCTCTTGAGAAGGCTGTTGATGATCTGAAAAACGGGAAAATTGATGTTCTGGTCACTGCTCCTATTGACAAAAAGAATATACAATCGGAGAATTTTCATTTTAATGGACATACCGATTATCTTAAATCTGTTGCAGGATCAAATGAAGCACTTATGTTCATGATAGGTGAAAGCATGAGAATAGGTATAGCCACTGATCATGTGCCCCTTAACAAGGTTTCAGGATTAATTACAATCGAAACTTTATTGCAAAAGATAAGACTGATGAATCAATCTCTCATCCTTGATTTTGGTATACGTAAACCGAGGATTGCTGTGCTTGGTCTTAATCCGCATGCTGGCGATAACTCATTGCTCGGAACAGAAGAAGCTGAAATAATTGATCCCGCAATTCAGCAAGTCCAGAAGGAAGGTATTATGGCATTTGGTCCATTCCCGGCAGATGGATTTTTCGGGGCCGGTTCCTTTGCGAAATTTGACGGAATCCTTGCAATGTATCATGATCAGGGACTTACGCCATTTAAGGCATTATCATTCGATTCCGGAGTTAACTTTACTGCAGGATTGCCTTTTATTCGTACCTCACCGGTACATGGTACTGCATTTTCACTGGCAGGGAAAGGCGAAGCATCCGAAAATTCATTCCGCCAGGCTATATATCTTGCCTGCGACATCTTCAGAAACAGGGAGATGTACAAGGAAATATCAAAAAATCCCCTGAAACATCAGGATATTGAAATTCATAGTGATCGTATCGATGAACTACCACCCGATATATTTAATCCTGAGCTATAAGTATGATAGATTATATTAAAGGTGAAATTGCCCGTGTAACTCCGACTTACCTGATCATGGAAACCGGAGGAATAGGTTATATGATTAATATCTCCCTCACAACCTTCTCCCGACTCGAAAACATGAAAGAATTCAAGGTTCTGATTCATGAAGTTATCAGGGAAGACAGTCATCAGCTTTTTGGATTTGCTGAGGAGGAGGAAAGGGATATTTTCCGCTCTCTGATATCTGTTTCAGGAGTGGGAGCTAATACAGCAAGAATGATGCTTTCTTCGCTTAGCCCGGGCGAAATTGAAAAGGCAATTTTAGGATCCGATGTAAACCTCCTCAAAAGTGTTAAAGGTATAGGATTAAAAACCGCGCAAAGAATTATTGTAGACCTGAAAGACAAACTCGGCAAACATACCGGAAGCGGTGAAATATTTGCTTTTGCAGACAATACACGACGCGATGAAGCGTTATCTGCATTAGTAATGCTGGGATTTGCCAAAAGCACTGTCTCCAAAGTCCTTGACAAAATAGTTAGAGATGAAAAAAACCTTACTGTCGAGGATATGATAAAGAGAGCGCTTAAAAACTTGTAATTCTTGAATATAAGCCGGATTGGGATCAGGGATATCATATAAGAATATTCTGATATTTTCGTATCTTCTACTTTTAACTTCTTTCCTTTTAAAACCCACAGAAGCAAGTAGTCAAGCTGCGTTGACCAATGTTGTAAGGGATACTACCACCCGAAAATCAATTCTAAAACTAAATGATGATAAAGGAATCCCATGGGAACCGCAACAAAAAGCTCCCTTATTCCTTGATAAACCGTCAAACATCAAAACTACTGCAATCTATGATCCCGTTAAGAATGAATACATCTTATATGAGAAAGTAGGCGCTTTTGATTATCGCCCCCCTGTGCATATGGATCCCGAAGAATTCAGGAAGTATGCATATGCAAAAGCAATGCGTGATTACTGGCAATCGCGAATCTCAGGGAAAGAAGCCGGTTTTAAGTCAAATCTGATACCGCAGATAGAAATTGGAGGGGCGGCATTCGATAAAATATTTGGAAGTAATACCATTAATATCGTTCCCCAGGGATCGGCTGAACTCATATTCGGTATAAATATTTCAAAGACGGAAAATCCCACCCTCCCCGTTAAGCTTCAGACAATTCCAACATTCGATTTCAAGGAAAAAATTCAGATGAACGTTACCGGAACCATCGGTGATAAAATGACACTCGGTATTAATTATAATACCGATGCGATGTTTGAATTTGAAAACCGGACAAAACTTCAATATGCAGGAAAGGAAGATGAAATATTAAAAAAAGTTGAAGCTGGAGATGTAACTCTTCCTCTGACAGGTACTTTAATTACTGGTAGTTATAGTCTGTTTGGTCTCAAAACTGAAATGCAATTTGGCAAGCTTACTGTCACTACTGTTTTATCGCAACAGAAGGGCCAGTCTTCCGTAATTCAGGCCAAGGGAGGGGCACAGATCACAGATTATGAGGTTTTTGCAGATGATTACGAAGCGAACAGACATTTTTTTCTATCTCAGTTCTTCAGAGATACATATGATGAGTCGCTGAAGAATATGCCTGTTGTAAGTTCAGGAGTAAACATTCAAAGGATAGAAGTCTGGGTTACAAACAAACAGAGCAGTTTTGTAGAGGCCAGTAACAGGAATATTGTAGCGTTTATGGACCTTGGAGAAAACTCAAAACATATCTTTAATAAAGTGCCGGCCTTCCAGGCCGGAGGGTCTGCTGTATATCCCGATAATGAGGCAAATAAAATGTATAATCAACTTACCACTTCATACGGAATGATCCGTAATGTTGATCAGGTAACAAATGCTTTTGCGCCCTTATATCCGGGATTTCAGATTGGAAGGGATTTTGAGAAGATTGAGAATGCCAGAAAACTTGATGAACGGGAATATGATATTAACACCAAGCTTGGGTATATCTCACTAAATACTGCTTTGAATACTGATGAAGTACTCGCAGTTGCTTATGAATACACATACGGAGGCAAGATTTATAAAGTCGGTGAGTTTTCTACCGATGGTATAACTGCACCACAGGCACTGGTGCTGAAACTCATTAAAGGAACCACCCTGAGCCCTAAATTACCCACATGGAATCTCATGATGAAAAATATTTATTCTCTGGGATCGGGGAAGCTTGATAAAAAAGATTTTGTACTAAATGTGCTTTACCAGGATGACAAAACCGGAAATTCAATTAACTATATTCCGGAAGGTAGCCTTGCAAATAAAGTTCTTTTACAGGTATTAAATCTGGATAATCTGAATTCTCAGCTTGATCAACAGCCTGATGGGTTTTTCGATTTTATCGATGGGGTGACCGTTATGGTTGACAGGGGTAAGATTATTTTCCCTGAGATTGAACCCTTTGGCAGTTACCTGAAAAATAAAATTGGGAATCCTGCTCTGGCAAGCAAATATGTTTTTCAGGAATTATATGATTCAACACAGACCATTGCAAGACAGATGGCTGAAAAAAATAAATTCACTCTGAAAGGACAATATTCATCACAATCAGGTTCTGTAATAAGGTTAAATGCTTCAAACATCCCTCAGAACTCAGTTAAGGTTACTGCCGGAGGAGTCCCTCTGACTGAAAACACTGATTATACTGTTGACTATAATATGGGAACAGTGACTATTATTAACAGTGCCCTGATTGAATCACAGACGCCTATACAGGTTTCATTAGAAAATAATCAGTTCTTCGGATTCCAGACAAAAACACTCGTAGGGACCCATCTCGACTATCGTGCTTCGGAAAACTTCGACATTGGAGCAACAATACTACATCTTACTGAAAGACCCTATACCCAGAAGGTGAATTATGGCGAAGAACCAATCTCAAATACAATATGGGGCTTAAATACTTCATATAAGACAGAATCACAATTGCTTACAAAGATCATTGATAAAATTCCGCTTCTTAATACGAAAACGCCTTCTTCAATATCCTTCTTTGGTGAATTTGCAAATCTTATTCCAGGGCATTCGAAGGCAATAACAAATGCCGGTAATGCATACATAGATGATTTTGAAGCCAGCGAAATTCCTCTCGATCTTAAATCATTTAATGCCTGGACAATTTCAAGCGTACCACAGGGACAGGATCAATTTTTCCCTGAGGCTAAGTTCAATGATAATCTGGTAAGTGGTTTTAACAGGGCTAAATTAGCATGGTATGTAATTGACCCCCTGTTTCTGCGTAATGGATCATCCACCCCAGATTATATTAAACAGCACCCCGATGAACAATCGAGCCATTTTGTAAGAGAAATTTACGAAAATGAGATTTTTCCTAACATAGAGAGTCCAAGCGGAATCCCGACAAATATAGCCGTGTTGAATCTTGCCTTCTATCCCGGAGAAAAAGGTCCATATAATTATGATACTTCCCCGGGCCCCTATTCGGCTGGGATGAATTCAGCCGGGAAATTAAATGACCCACAAACAAGATGGGGCGGCATAATGAGAGAGGTGCTGACGAGCGATTTCGAAACTGCAAATGTGCAGTATGTTCAATTCTGGGTTATGGATCCGTTTGTTGATAATCCAAATGGGGCAGGAGGAGATCTTTATTTTAATCTTGGAGATATTTCAGAAGATATCCTGCGCGATTCCCGGAAAAGCTTTGAAAACGGACTTCCCAATTCTCCGGTTGTAAAAGATGTCGACACTACTGCATGGGGTAGGGTTCCTACAGTGCAAGCAGTAGTTCATGCTTTTGACAATGCCCCGGAATCAAGATTGTTTCAGGACGTTGGACTCGACGGGCTTATGGATCAGGACGAACAGACTTTTTTCGCTAATTATCTGCAGAAAGCTTTGCTGATTACATCTCCTGATGCGTACAGTGAAATTCTAAAAGATCCATCGGGTGATGATTATCATTATTTCAGGGGTTCAGATTACGACGCCCAGCAGTTGGGCATCCTTGACAGGTATAAAAAGTATAACGGAGAAGAAGGAAACTCTCCTACTTCACAGATGTCGAAAGAATCTTATCCGACTTCCGGCTCGACACTACCGGATGAAGAAGACATCAACCGTGATAATACCTTAAATGAAACAGAAAGCTACTATCAGTACAAAGTCAGTATGCGTCCGGGAGACCTTAAAGTCGGCTCAAACTACGTAGTTGATGAAATTGAATCACCCGTAATTACTTTTCCAAACACCAAAAAATCCAGTGTAAAATGGTACCTGTTTAAGGTTCCAATCACAGATTATCAGAAAGTTGTCGGACCCATTAAGGATTTTAAGTCAATCCGTTTCATGAGAATGTTTCTACGTGGTTTCAGCGAACCTGTAATAATGCGATTTGCAAAACTCGACCTTGTCCGTGCTGAATGGAGAAAATACAATATTTCATTCATGGAAGGGGGAGAAAGGGTGACGGTACCGGAAGCTACTGATGGATCATTTGAAATCAGCTCGGTCAGTATTGAACAGAATGCAAGTAAAATACCTGTAAATTATACTTTGCCTCCCGGGTTTGACAGAGTGACAGATCCTCAGAATCCCCAACTGAGACAGCTCAACGAACAATCAATGGTTCTTAAAGTTATGAATCTTCAGGACGGTGATGCACGGGCAGCATTCAAAAATATTAATCTTGACATCAGAGATTACCGCAAATTACGAATGGAGGTTCATGCTGAGGCAATGATCGGTCAGCCATTACATGATGATGATCTGACTGCATTTATCAGGATCGGATCAGATTATAAGGGAAATTTTTATGAATATGAAATTCCTCTGAAGCTCACCGCGCCTGGCCATTATGATAATAATTCAGAAGATGACAGGGCTAAGGTCTGGCCCGCAGAAAATAGTTTTATAATAGACCTTTCAGTTTTGCAGGCTGCGAAACAGGAACGAAACCGGCAGATGGATCTTCCCGGATCGTCTTTGAGTCTCACTGATGTATTCGTGTATCAAAACGGAACAGCGAGAGTTTCAGTTTCAGGGAATCCAAATATGAGCAACATTAAGGTCATAATGATAGGGGTAAGGAACCCAATTAAAACTCGGAGCAGTTCTACTGATGATGGGCAACCAAAATACGCCGAGGTTTGGGTAAACGAACTCCGTTTAAGCGATTTTATTGAAGACGGAGGTTGGGCTGCTAATTCACATTTACAGGCACGACTGGCTGATCTTGGAACCGTTGATATGGTTGGTCAGGCAAGTACGCCCGGATGGGGAAGTATCGAGCAAAAGATAAATGAAAGGAGCAAGGAAAATATTTTAAAATACGACATTTCGTCAAGTATCGAACTTGGCAAATTTTTCCCCGAAAAGGTTGGTGTCAGACTTCCTGTATATGTCGGCTATTCTGAGACCAGGATAAAACCTCAGTATAATCCCCTTGATCCTGATATACTTTTAAGCAGTGCATTAAATGCGGCAAAAAATAAGGCTGTCAGAGATTCAATATTAAATATTGCAGAAGATTATTCAAGAAGAAAAACAATAACCGTCAGTAACGCGGGTATAACAAAACGAGGTGAAAAATCTCATGCCTGGGATCCTGCTAACTTAAGTGTGAATTATACTTACAATGAAATATTAAGCCATAATACAAATACTGAAATTAATCTGGAGAAAGACTACAAAGGGGGCCTGAACTATGATTTTCAGGCTCAACCAAAAAATATTATGCCCTTCAGGAATGTAAGTTTTCTTAATGGATCAGCTTTCAAAATTATTAAAGACTTTAATTTTTATCCATTTCCTAAAAGTCTCTCATTCAGGACTGATCTGAGCAGAACTTACAATGAATTAATAACCAGGAATATAGATAATCCGTATCTAATGGTTACACCGTCTTTTAAAAAAGATTTTGAATGGAGCCGTATTTATGATTTTAAATATGATGTTACAAGACAATTGAAGTTTGATTTCACAGCAACAAATCTATCGCGAATTGATGAGCCGCCAGGCGGAGTTGATAAAAACAGATATAGCAGTTCATACAACATGTGGCGTGATTCTGTCTTAACTAATTTAAGAAGAGGAGGGAGAACAACAACCTATAATCATTTTATGAATATAACGTACACACTGCCTGTAAATAAGCTTCCGTTCCTTTCATGGGTGAATGCGAACGCCCGTTATAGTACAGATTATACATGGCTTGCAGGACCGCTTTTCCCCGATAGTACGCATATTAACCTGGGAAACTCAATTAAGAACCATAATGAGATGACATTTACAACAATGGCATCTCTCTCCTCCCTCTATACTAAATTGAAATTCCTGAAAAATATTGAAAATAATACTATGCCCGGAGCGGCGAAAAAAATGAAGGCCGAGTTAAGAACCGTTACTTATACCAAAGATAATGTGAGCTTTAAAGCAAACGTAGCTAAACTTGTTAACCATAATCTGAAAACAAAAGATATTAAGGTTAAGGTTGTTGGTAAGAACGGTGAAGAGATAAAAGGTAAAGTAGATATTGTAAGCGAGAACAGAATTAATTTTACTGCATCGACGCAGGTTGATGGTGCCAAGGTTGTTGTGGAAGGTAAGGTCAAGAAGACCAGGGATCCATTTATTGTTGCTGGTGAGTATGTGATCAGGGCACTAATGGGCATAAGGTCAGTTAGCCTGACATATACCACATCGCAGGGACAATTCTTACCTGGTTATTCTCCTGAAACGAGCTTTCTTGGAATGTCAGACTATAATGGCAGTCTTGCACCAGGGTGGCCGTTCATCCTTGGATACAGCGACAGGAATTTCTTCGACAGGGCTGTTACCAAAGGTTGGCTTTCAAGGGATACAATACTTAATACCCCTGCAATCTATGATAATAAAAGAGAACTTTCTCTGAGGAGTCTTATTGAACCTTTCCCCGGTTTAAGAATTGATATTGATGCAGACAGAAGATTCCTCGAATCGGAAAGCTCATATTATATTGCTGATATCAATGGGAATTTTCCCGATAGCATTCGCAACCGCATCATGAATGGGAACTTTTCAATGTCAATTATTTCGTGGGGAACGTCATTCGAAAAGATATCGAAAAGTAATGACTACGTCTCACCTGCATTTGAAGCATTTAAGAAAAATATTGTAATAATTTCAGATCGGAGAGCTTCAGCCCGGCAGAAGATAGATCCAAATTATGATCCCAATATTGATCCGATAACAGGACAACCAATTGTTGGACCTTATAAAAGTGGATATGGTGAAACTTCGAGTGAAGTATTGATACCTGCATTTATAGCGGCATACACAAAATCAAATCCAAATAAGATATCACTGGAAACTTTCCCTTCTGCTTTCCGGATGATGCCAAACTGGAGGATAAATTTTGATGGGTTGTCGAAATTTGATTTTGTACAAACAGTATTCAGGTCGATTAATCTTACTCACCAGTACAGAAGTACGTATCAGATAGGATCCTACACCACAAATCTGAACTATGTGCCTGATGAAGACGGAATAATCAGACTAAGAGATCTTCAGGAAAATTTCATTCAGCAATATCAAATTGATGTCGTCACAATTAATGAACAATTCAGTCCTTTGATAAATGTGGATATGAATTGGAAAAATAGTCTCACCACACGTTTTGAATGGAGAAAGTCGCGTACTGTGACTCTTAATCTGACGAGTAATCAGGTTTCGGACGCCCGGATAAATGAGCTTATATTTGGTGCCGGATACCGGTTTGATGATGTCCAGTTAATTCTCAAGACCATGGGAGGGGGACAAAAGGCTTTGAAAAGCGATCTTAATTTGCGTTTTGACCTTTCTATTCGCGATAATAAAACTCTGGCACGAAAACTTGTTGAGGATGTTGATCAGCCTGTTGTAGGACAGAAAGTATTTTCAATAGGAGTGACAGCAGACTATGTCCTGAGCGACAGGTTCAATCTTCAGGTCTTTGCTGATCGTTCTATGAATAATCCGTTCGTGGCAAATACTTTTCCCACTTCTAATACCAATTTTGGATTCAGCCTTAAATTTACATTGGTACAGTAATGCGAATTAAATATCAAGGTTACATTTATTCTTTTTTACCCCCTTCCTAACCTTCCCCCAAAGGGGAAGGAAAAATCAGACCTTTCCCCCTTGGGGGAAAATGAAAGGGGGTAAATCATAAACCAAGAATTTACTAGTCTGAGTGAACCGTCTGTTGAGTGTAATCAAGGTTCACTTTCAGAAATCGAATGAAACATAGGGATGTTTCTTCCTTCCTGAAAATCAGGCGTAATGTGATAAAATAAAGAGGATTACATGTACATTTATCGAAGCATTTTTCTATTTTTGATCTAATAACTCTGTGTCCCTATTGGTCCCTTGCAATGACGTGATACAAATCTCAACACTAATTCGCTACCCATGAAAAAATCAAAACCCCGTTTAACCTTCTGGCAGATCTGGAACATGAGTTTTGGATTTCTGGGAATTCAGTTTGGATTTGCACTTCAGAATGCCAATGTCAGCAGGATTTTTGAAACTCTTGGTGCGAAAGTAGAAAATATACCTATCCTATGGATCGCCGCTCCGGTGACAGGTCTTATTATCCAACCTATAATCGGACATATGAGCGACAACACCTGGAACCGGTTGGGCAGGAGACGTCCGTACTTTCTTACCGGGGCTATTCTTGCTTCCCTGGCACTGATTATTATACCAAATTCACCGGCCCTCTGGATTGCAGCAGGTATGCTGTGGATCATGGATGCATCGATAAATGTTTCAATGGAACCGTTCAGAGCTTTTGTTGGTGATATGCTTCCTTCCGATCAACGTACAACAGGTTTCGCAACTCAGAGTTTCTTCATCGGTACAGGAGCGGTTATCGCCTCAGTGCTTCCTTATGTTCTTACAAACTGGTTTCATATTCAGAATACGGCTCCGGCAGGACAAATCCCTCTGTCAGTAAAGCTTTCGTTTTATATAGGTGGCGCTGTTTTTATCTCAGCAGTGATATGGACAATTATCAGAACAAAAGAATATTCTCCGGAAGAACTGGCAGAGTATTCTTCTCAGGAAAATACTGTTCAACATTCTGAAAGGGTTCCTGAAAAATTATTTGAATCCGGTGTATTTTTTAAAAGAGGACTTTATTGGATTTTTGCTGGGATTATAATCAGCCTGATAATTTATTACTATTCATTTGAAAAGCAACTGTATATCTTGTCGGTAGGAGTAGGCGCTTTCGGTTTGATACAGATTATTTCCGGATTATTTGTATCACAAGGCAGATCAGAAAGTGGGTTAGTGGTTGTTTTAAGCGATCTGTACAATATTCCAAAGACTATGGGACAATTGGCAATAGTCCAGTTCTTCTCGTGGTTTGCTCTTTTCTCGATGTGGATTTATACCACTTCCGCTGTAACCAGTCATATATACGGAACTAAAGATCCAACAAGTGAATTGTACAATCAGGGAGCAAACTGGGTGGGTATTCTATTCGCTGTTTATAACGGCTTTGCGGCCCTTGTTGCATTTTTACTTCCTGTCCTTGCGAAACTGACAAACAGACGTGTTACCCATTCAATAAGTCTTGTTGCGGGAGGACTTGGATTAATATCCATTATCATTTTCCATACACCACACCTGTTAATAATTTCAATGCTCGGGATTGGACTTGCCTGGGCAAGCATTCTTGCTATGCCATACGCGATACTTACCGGTTCTCTTCCTTCAAACAAAATGGGCACGTATATGGGAATCTTTAATTTCTTCATAGTTATTCCCCAGATTCTTGCAGCAAGCATCCTCGGGTTTTTTGTACGCGATGTTTTTGGCGGTGAAAGTATCTACGCTCTGGTTACAGGCGGCATCTCGATGTTCATTGCAGCTGTTCTGATATTGTTTGTGAACGACGTTGATGAAACTAAGCCAGTGAAATCATAATGCAAACTTCTGCATGTATTTTTGACCTTGACGGAGTAATTGTTGATACTGCCCGATATCATTTTCTGGCATGGAAAAGATTAACAGATCAGCTTGGTATTCATTTTACTGAAGAGGACAACGAAAGATTGAAAGGCGTAAGCAGAATAGCATCTCTTGATATAATCCTGGAAATTGGCAAAGTAAATGCTGATGAGAATCAGAAACATGAGTATGCAACCAGGAAGAACAAATGGTACGTTGAATATATAAGCAAAATGACCCCGGATGAAATACTACCCGGCAGTCTTGCTTTTATTAAAGAACTCAGAAATGCCGGTATCCGTGTGGCAATAGGATCGGCTAGTAAAAATACACCGATGATTCTTGAAAGAGTCGGTATTTCGGAGCTGTTTGATGCAGTTGCAGACGGGAACATTGTAAAAAGAGCAAAACCCGATCCGGAAGTTTTCCTAAAGGCTGCTGAACTTTTAGATATTGAACCCCAACGATGTGTTGTGTTTGAAGACGCAGTAGCAGGAGTTCAGGCCGCACTTAATGCTGGTATGATGTGTATTGGAATCGGGTCACCCGGAATTTTAAAAAAAGCACAATTCGTTATATCGGGATTAAATGAGATGAATCTTATGAAACTTAGAATTTTAGAAAATGAGATCCGGTCATGAAAAGTTTTTATAAAAAGGATGTTTGGAAGATTATAGAAGAGGGTTTTCATCCCGATATGAACAGGGAATCGGAAAGCATATTCTCGATTGGTAACGGGTATATGGGCCAGAGAGCTAATTTTGAAGAGCAGTACTCAGGAGATAAACTGCAGGGGAGTTATGTAGCCGGGGTCTATTATCCCGATAAAACCAGGGTTGGCTGGTGGAAAAACGGATATCCTGAATATTTTGCGAAGGTTCTGAATGCCCCAAACTGGATCGGTATTGATGTTTCAATAGATGGAATACCAGTTGACCTGGCAAAATCAAAATTAATCTCTTTCACAAGGACCCTGAATATGAAAGAAGGTTATCTTGAAAGAATCTTTAATGTTGAAGTCTCTGAAAATAAGAGTATAGAAGTAGCCAGCCGTAGATTTGTCAGCATGGCTGAACCCGACCTGGGACTTATAAGATATTCTGTTAAGTTTTTGAATTTTAATGGAACCGTCAGCTTCACAATATATATTGATGGTGACGTTAAGAATGAAGATACCAATTATGGGGAAAAATTCTGGGAAGAGGTAAATAAAGAGATAAAAGGAAATACCGGGATTCTTGTCACCAGGACATTGAAAACTGATTTTCATGTCGCGACCGGCATGTATTTCGAACTGATGAAGAATAGCAGGGATATTGAGGTAAAAACTGATATTGTTAAAAAGAAAAAATATGTTGCCGCTATCGCTGGTCTGGATATTAAAGAAGGAGAAGAAGTAGTAATAAATAAATATGTATCTGTTCTATCTTCCTTAAATAATAATAAGGAAAGTTTAATTGAAGATTGCAAGGCAAGACTGAATGAAGCAAAATCAATGGGCTTTTCAAAGCTATTCAACGAACATGTAAAGGCCTGGGAGATGATATGGGCAACATCTGATGTGGTTATTGAGGGAGATGTAACAGCCCAGCAGGCTATACGCTTTAATATTTTTCAACTTAACCAGACCTATACAGGCAAGGATGAACGTCTGAATATTGGTCCAAAGGGATTTACTGGTGAAAAATATGGAGGAAGCACATACTGGGATACCGAAGCTTTCGCTCTGCCTTTTTTCCTTAAAACTGCAGAGAAGGAAGTGGGGAGGAATCTCCTGATGTATAGATATAAGCACCTTGAAAAAAGTATTGAGAATGCCAGGAAACTGGGCTTTAATAATGGCGCAGCTTTATATCCTATGGTTACCATGAATGGTGAAGAATGCCATAATGAATGGGAGATCACCTTTGAAGAAATTCACAGAAATGGGGCTATTGCGTTTGCTATTTTCAATTACATAAGGCATACCGGTGATGACAATTATATGGCTGATTACGGACTGGAAGTTCTTATAGGCATATCCAGATTCTGGAGTCAGAGGGCGACATATTCTGAAAACCTTAATAAGTATGTAATATTAGGCGTTACGGGTCCTAATGAATATGAGAATAATGTCAATAATAACTGGTATACTAATACTCTGGCTATTTGGACTTTATCGTATACATTGAATAACATCAGTATCCTCGAGAAAGAGAATCCCGCCAAACTGGCTGCCCTTTTCTCAAAAATTAAATTTGACATAGATGAAGAAACTCCGAGGTGGCAAAACCTGATCAGCAATATGCACTTTCCCTATGATAACTCAAGAAATGTTTTTCTGCAGCAGGATGGCTTTCTTGATAAGGAACTAATTCCGGCTTCAAAACTACCTGTCTGTGATAAACCAATAAACCAGCATTGGTCGTGGGACAGGATACTCAGATCATGCTATATCAAACAGGCTGATGTTTTACAGGGATTGTACCTTTTTGAAGATCAGTTTGATACAGAAACGATTAAGCGGAATTTTGATTTCTATGAACCACTCACAGTTCATGAATCATCATTATCTGCTTGTATACATTCCATAATTGCTTCAAGAATTGGTAATATCGAAAAAGCCTATGACCTTTATCTGCATACTGCAAGGCTCGATCTCGATGATTATAATAATGAAGTTTCTGATGGACTCCACATAACAAGTATGGCAGGAACCTGGCTTGCAATTGTTGAAGGATTTGGCGGAATGAGAATTTTTAATGATAAAGTGTTGCTGAATCCACTTATTCCCTCCAACTGGGAATCTTATTCATTCCATGCACGATTCCGGGGTAGTTTATTTAAGGTCAATGTAATTAAAGATTGCATCTCTGTAAATAATTTATCTGAAAAACCATTAAATCTGATCATCTCTGGTAAAGAATGCCATGTAGAAGCTTCAGGTAAAATTGTTCTTAATCTGAAAGTAGACTTTTTTTCTTAAGAAATTCAGCACCCCTTTTATATGATTAAACTAAAAAATAAGATAATGGAAAAACTGCCCTTAAGTATTCTGATCCTGGTTCTGGCACTGGTAGTAACTATTGTTGGTTGTACAGTTTCAGGAAAAAAGAAAGAATTTAAGCCTTTTGTTTCAGAAGTTGTACACCCTGAATGGTCAAAAAATTCGGTACTGTACGAAGTTAATGTCAGACAGTATACACCTCAGGGTACTCTCAATGCTTTTACGGAACATCTGCCCAGACTAAAATCACTCGGAATTGATGTGTTGTGGTTCATGCCAACGTTCCCTATCGGAATTAAAAATAAAAAAGGGGAGCTTGGGAGCTATTATTCGGTAAAAGATTATCTCAACGTGAATCCTGCTTTCGGGACTCTCGATGATTTTAAATCTATGCTGAACAAGGCGCATGAAATGGGTATGAAAGTTGTTATTGATTGGGTACCGAATCATACTTCATGGGACAATAATCTTACAATTGAGCACCCTGACTGGTATGTCAAAGATGCTAAAGGAAATTTCACACCGCCAATCGGATTTGACTGGACTGACGTGATTCAACTTGACTGGTCGAAGAAAGAACTGCAGGATTATATGTTAGATGCATTGAAATTCTGGGTAAATATGGGCGTCGATGGATTCCGTATTGATCATCCGAATAATACGCCAAAGGAATTCTGGGATAGGGCAAGAACTGAACTAACTGCAATCAGACCAGTTCTTTTGATTGGAGAAATTGAACAACCAACCAATTATATGGAAAAAGGATATGACATGAACTATGCCTGGGAGTTGTATCACCTTACAGTCAATATTGCGCAGGGGAAAGATAATGTTGGGAAACTCGCAAAATACTATAATAGAGAATGGCAGATTTATCCGAATAATGTTTACAGGTTGCAGTTTCTTACTAACCACGACCAGAATACATGGGAAGGAACAATTGACACACTTATGGGTAAAGCTCAAAAGCCTTTGGCTGCTTTAATTTTCACAGCACAGGGAGTACCATTAATTTATAGCGGGCAGGAAGTCTGCCTTAACAAACGTCTGAAGTTTTTTGTAAGAGATACAATCAAATGGGATACCTGCAGTATGACAGGGTTTTATCGTAATCTTGTAAAGCTGAAACATTCAAACAAAGCTATCTGGAATGGTGATGCCGGAGGTCGTATGATCAAAATCGCAACAGATAAGGATAGCAGTATCTTTGCTTTTTACCGTGAAAAGGATGATAACAGGGTTGTTGTATTTCTCAATCTGACAAAGAAGAATATTGCAATTAAGTCACTTCCCGGAAACATAAATGGTGAGTATACAGACTATTTTGCAGGTTCGAAGATCGTTCTTCCTCTAACTGATTCATTGAGATTTGAACCCTGGGATTTTAAGATTCTGGTGAAATAAAGGATAAGAACTTACACAAAATGGGCAACCCCCTCCCGCTTCGCGGGGTCCCCCTAGGGGGACTAATTCGGACATTTAAACGAATTTGCTATAAAAAAGAGCATTGACCCCCCTGCCTACCGGCAGGCAGGCTTTAGGGGGGCAGGGGGGCTCAACCCAGGTGTTTAAATCATATATATTTCATGAAAACCGGAATCATTCTTCTGATCGTATTTATATCGTCTCTTTCCGGTTGCGGAACAAAGTCAACTTATAAACAACAACCAGATATTAATAGGCTTTCCGCAGTTCCTGTATGGGCAAAAGAAGCAATCTGGTACCAGATTTTTGTAGAAAGGTTTCGGAATGGAGACCCCGAAAACGATCCGACACCATCAGATATGTCTGGTTCATATCCTGAAAAATTACCCGTTAACTGGAAAATAACTCCATGGGGTCATGATTGGTTTGCTCATGAGCCATGGCTTGATGATGTCGGGGCAAATGGATTCGATTCAAAAATTCAGGCCAGACGATATGGAGGCGATCTGCAGGGGGTACTCGATGAAATGGATTATCTTCAGGCTCTCGGAATTACAGCGATCTATTTCAATCCTCTAAATGATTCACCGTCGTTGCATAAATATGATGCAAGGAATTATGCACATATTGACAGAAATTTTGGTCCGGATCCAAAGGGAGATGTTGCCATAATGGATGCCGAAATCCATGATGATCCTTCAACCTGGAAATGGACGTCAGCCGACAAACTTTTTCTGAAAGTCATTAATGAGTTTCATAAAAGAGGGATCAGGGTGATAATGGATTATTCGTGGAATCACACTGGGAAAGCATTCTGGGCACTTGACGACATAAGAAAAAACGGGAAAAATTCAAAGTATGCAGATTGGTACACAATTACCCGTTTTGATGACCCGGCAACTAAAGAAGATGAGCTAAAGTACGTTGGATGGGGAGGGAATAATCCATGGATGCCAGTGTTTAAAAAGGATATAATTCCGCCTGATAAAAAGACGATGCCCTTCGAAGGCAATTTTCATTCGGAATCATTAAAAAAACATATTTTCGATGTTACCAAACGATGGCTCGACCCTGACGGAGATGGCAATCCATCAGATGGCGTAGATGGATTCAGGCTTGATGTTGCGGGAGAAATACCCATGGGATTCTGGCGAGAATACCGCAAGGTAGTCCGTTCTGTTAACCCGGAAGCTTACCTTGTCGGGGAAATATGGTGGCTCGAATGGCCAGATAAATTATTTGATCCGAATGTCTATCTAGAAGGAGATCAATTTGATGCAATAATGAATTACAGGTGGTTCCGGGTTGCAAGAGGATTCTTCGGACAGGCTGAACCGGTATTGACGCCAACCGGATTTGTAAGTGAAATTGACAGGATCAATAAGGGAATAAAATCTGATAATCTTGAAGCAATGATGGATGTAGTTTCTACACATGATACACCCAGGCTTTCAACTTCCTTATACAATAAGGAGATGGATAAATACAAAGCAAAACCATCAGAGAATGCTGATTATAAGATAAATAAGCCAGATCAGCGAACAAGGACGGAACAAATTATGCTTCTTATTCATCAGTTTACATTTATCGGGGCACCGCAGATATGGAACGGAGAAGAGACCGGAATATGGGGAGCAGATGATCCGGATTGCAGAAAACCTCTTGTATGGGATGATATCACATACGAAGATGAACGTGCCGCATATGATCCTGAAAAGACCAGGCCTGTTGATGTCGTGAAACCAGATAAAGCTTTAAGATCATTTTACAAAAAGCTTTGCAGCATAAGAAAAGAAAATCCGGTTCTGGTTTATGGTAATCTTCATTTTTCAATTGCCGATGACAGGAAAATGGTGTTGGCATATAGCCGTACCCTGGGGAAAGATGAAATCGAAGTTGTTTTTAACAGGTCGGATAGTGTAAGACTTGTAAAGGTTCCGGTAAAAGCGGAAGGGAAATTTGAAGATTTGCTTTCTCCCGGTAAGATCTCATTTGAAAGTTCTGATAAAAAAATTGAAATCATCATGAAACCCCTTTCAGGTGTAATACTAAAAAAGGAGTGAGGTTTGAGGAAAGAGAAGTGAGGAAATATTCTGGTGAAATTTTTATGTCTTCGTGCCTTGGTGGCAGAAAATGTCATAAGTCAATTTTTTTAAACAAAAAAAGACTTATTTTTGGCTGACGCTGAATACAGGAAGAAACTTATCAAAATCTAACTAAATATGAATGTTCCAGAAAATTTATTGTACACAAAAGACCATGAATGGTTAAGGGTTGAAGAAAATTTCGGTTATGTAGGAGTTACTGATTTTGCTCAGGGAGAACTTGGTGATGTTGTATTTATTGAGATCGAAACCGTTGGTGAAACTCTTAAAAAAGAAGAGGTATTCGGAACTATTGAGGCAGTAAAAACAGTCTCAGACATGTTTATGCCAGTAGGTGGCGAAATTCTCGAATTAAATCCAATGCTTGAGCAGTCACCCGAAGTTGTAAATAAAGATCCTTATGGAAATGGTTGGATGGTGAAGATTAAGATTACCGATCCTTCGGAGGTTAGTAGTTTGCTTACAGCAGAAAAATACAAAGCTCTCTTGTAACTCTTCCAGAATTCCTTATAAACCTTAGAGCCCCTCCCGCTACGCGGGATCCACCTAAAGGGGGAACAATTCTGTGGTATTTTTGTGAATTCATTCAGGACACCGAATTAGTCCCCCTAAAGGGGGACATCCCGATAGCTATCGGGAGCGTAGCGGCAGGGGGTTGGCCTATTTAGCGTACTTTGCGGTTAATTGTTTTAGAGAGTTTTCTTTACTTCAAATTCCTGATATCCCTCAACAACGTCACCTACTTTAATGTCGTTGAAATTATGGATGTTAAGTCCGCATTCATATCCGCCGACAACCTCTTTCACATCATCTTTAAACCTCTTGAGTGATCCAAGCTCCCCGGTATAAATTACGATACCATCGCGGATAATTCTGACTCTTGTATTTCTTGTAATTTTGCCTTCCTTAACATAGCATCCGGCTACTGTCCCGACTTTTGTAACCTTAAATATCTCGCGGATTTCAAGAGTTGCAACAATCTCTTCTCTTACTTCAGGCATAAGCATACCTTCCATTGCGGATCTAATCTCCTCAATTGCATTGTAGATAATAGAATAGAGACGAACATCAATTTCCTCTTTTTCAGCGAGTTTTCGGGCACTCATTGAAGGTCTTACCTGGAATCCGACAATAATGGCGTTGGAAGCTGCAGCGAGGAGAACGTCTGATTCAGAGATCTGACCTACTGCCTTGTGAATTATATTAAGCTGTATCTCAGGTGTTGAAAGTTTAATAAGCGAATCGCTTAATGCTTCAACAGAACCATCGACATCACCTTTAACAATAATATTAAGTTCCTGGAAATTACCGATTGCAATTCTTCGTCCGATTTCATCAAGTGTAATATGTTTCTGTGTACGCAGGCCTTGTTCCCTCTGGAGCTGAGCTCGCTTTGTTGCAATATCCTTGGCTTCGCGGTCGCTATCCATCACATTAAATTTGTCACCTGCCTGTGGAGCTCCGTTAAGTCCCAGTATCAGGGTAGGGGTTGCTGGACCTACTTCATCAACCTTATAACCTCTTTCGTTATACATTGCTTTTATATGTCCAAAACAACTGCCTGCAAGCATGACATCTCCGATTTTTAATGTTCCGGCCTTTACAAGAACTGTGGCAGTAAATCCACGTCCTTTATCAAGTGAAGATTCAATGACTGTTCCGATGGCCGGCTTGTCAGGGTTGGCTTTCAGGTCAAGCATTTCGGCTTCAAGAAGTATTTTATCAAGGAGAACGTCAATATTGAGACCGCTCTTGGCAGAAATTTCCTGTGACTGGTATTTTCCGCCCCAGTCTTCAACCAGATAATTCATGGCTGCCAGAGCTTCTTTTATTTTGTCAGGATTTGCGGTAGGTTTATCAATTTTGTTGATTGCGAAAATAATCGGAACGCCGGCTGCGGAAGCATGGTTAATAGCTTCTTTCGTCTGAGGCATGACGCCATCATCTGCTGCAACAACTATTATGGCAATGTCAGTTATTTGTGCACCACGGGCACGCATTGCGGTAAATGCTTCATGACCGGGGGTATCGAGGAAAGTAATCTGCCTTCCATCCTCAAGGATAACACCGTAAGCTCCTATGTGCTGGGTAATACCTCCGGCCTCACCTGCGATAACGTTTGTATTCCTGATATAGTCGAGTAGTTTTGTTTTCCCATGGTCAACATGTCCCATGACCGTTACAATCGGTGGTCTTGGTTTAAGATCCTCTTCCTCATCTGCTTCTTCACGAACTGCTTCCTGTAATTCTGCACTCACGAATTCAACTTTGAAACCGAACTCATCGGCAAGAAGCGCCATCGTTTCAGCGTCGAGACGTTGGTTAATCGAAACGAACAGACCAAGATTCATGCATGTGGAAATAATATCAGTAACAGGGACAGCCATCATCGAGGCGAGTTCATTAACTGATACAAACTCGGTGACTTTCAAAATATTTTTATCGAGTTCCTGCTGATCAACAACCTCCTGGTGTTTCTGACTGATTGCTTCTCTTTTTTCCCTGCGGTACCTTGAACCTTTTGATTTGCCTTTTGTGGTAAGTCTGGCAAGTGTTTCTTTGATCTGCTTCTGAACCTCTTCCTCATTAACTTCTGCTCTTATTGGCCGTTTTTTAACGACCTTTTTTGCAGTTGGTTTTTCCTTTTTATCGGTCGTTACCGGTTTTACAACAGGTACATTTTCTTTTTCCTTAAGTATTCTTTTTCTCCTCTTCTTTCTCCTGAAATCTGAATCTCCACTAACTCTTACAGGTTGAAATGGAGTTGCTTTCTTTTTCTCTTCAACAGGAAGATCTATTCTTCCAACTACTCTCGGACCAACAAGTTTTTTGAAATCAGTTTTATATAGTGCTACTATGTCTTCCTCCGGTTCAGGAATTATAATGTCCTCAATTAGATTTTCAATTTGGACCTCCTCGGCTGCAGGTTCTTCAACCGGTTCTTCAATAATTTCCGGTTCCTTTATAGGTTCGGGCTTCCTGCGGATCTCCTTTTCTTTTGTTTTTTCTTTAGCAGGCGTTTTAGCCTTTTCTTTCTGTTCTTCCTTTTTTGTTTGTTTATTGTCTTTGGTAATTGTCTCAAGATCAATTTTCCCTACAATATGAAGATCAATGTTTGATTTGGAATTTTTTTCTTCTACCGGGATCTCAGGTTCGTTTTTCTCTTTCCTGGCAATTGCTTTCTGGACTTTCTCAGGTTTCTCAGTCTTTTCAGGCTCAACTGGAACTGGGGTGGCTTTTTGAACGGGTTCCTCTTTAGGTGCAGGAGCTTTTTCAACTTTCGGTTTTAATGTCTTTTCAAGATCAATCTTACCAATAAGTTTTATATCCGGTTTCTTAATTTCAGTTTTAATCTCAACAGTTGACTTAATTCCGGAAGAGTCTTTTACCAGAACATCATCATCCCTTTCAGATTCTTCAGTTTCAGATTTTTCTGAAAAATCGTTTATTGAAACAGTTTCTTTTTTTCTGTGAAGATCTTTTAAAATAAGTTTCTCAGATTCCTTTTTTACGCTGATATCTGTACTGTACTCTTTTACAAGCAAAATATAAGCTTCATGCGGAAGTTTTGTATTTGGGTTGGGATCGAGATCAAACCCTTTCTTATGCAGGAAATCCACAATAGTGGATATTCCCACATTAAATTCGCGGGCTGCTTTACTCAATCTTGTAACCTTTATATCCTCTGTCATAAATATGCCTTGCCTTTATTATATTCTTGTTGGGAATGATTTAGAATTATTTTTTACTCAAATTCGGCTCTCAGTATGTTAACAACCTCTTTAACTGTTTCTTCTTCCAGGTCAGTTCTTTTAACTAGATCGCTTATTGATAGATTCAGCACGCTTCTTGCTGTATCGCAACCAATTGCTTTGAGTTCCTCAATTATCCAGTCTTCTATTTCATCTTCAAATTCTTCGAGGTTTACATCTTCCTCATCTTCTCCTCCTGGTTCCCTGTAGACGTCAATCTCGTAACCTGTCAGCTGGCTAGCGAGCTTTATATTCAGACCGCCCTTCCCAATTGCCAGAGAAACTTCATTGGGTTTCAGATAAATCTCTGCTCTTTTTGTTTCTTCAACAAGTTTTATGGAGGTAATCTTGGCTGGACTTAATGCTCTCTGTATAAATAGCTGATTGTTGGAAGTATAGTTAATTACGTCAATATTTTCATTTCGCAATTCCCTTACAATACCATGGATCCTCGAACCTTTCATTCCAACGCAGGCACCAACCGGATCAATTCTTTCATCATATGATTCAACAGCAACTTTTGCACGTTCACCTGGTACCCTGACGATATTTTTAATCGTGATCAAACCATCAAATATTTCGGGAACTTCAAGTTCAAATAACCTTTCAAGAAATACAGGTGATGTACGGCTCAGTATGATAAACGGAGTATTGTTTCTCATTTCGACCTTTATGACAACTGCCCTTATTGAATCTCCTTTGCGGAAATGATCGGATGGTATCTGTTCGCTTTTTGGCAATATCAGTTCATTCCCATCGTCATCAAGAACAAGAATTTCTCTTTTCCAGACCTGGTAGACTTCACCGGTGACAATTTCGCCAATCCTGTCTTTATACTTGATATAGATATTATTCTTTTCCAGATCGAGAATACGGGCGGTAAGATTTTGTCTTAGTGACAATATCGCCCTTCTTCCAAAATCAAGAAATTTGACTTCATCAGATACCTCTTCACCTACTTCATAATCTTCATCAATCTCTTTTGCCTTTGAAAGAGGTATCTGTATAACAGGATCAGTTAATTCCTTATCTTCTACAACAACCCTGTTTCTCCAAATTTCAAAGTCGCCTTTATCTATATTGACAATAATATCGAAATTATCAGCTGAGCCGTATTTTTTTGTAAGCATGCTTCTGAAGACATCTTCAAGAACGCTCATCATTGTTGGCCGGTCTATGTTTTTCAGCTCTTTGAATTCCGAAAAAGTGTCGATTAAATTAACATTTTCCATCTGATGTAAAACTCTTTTATTATTTAATAGTCAAAATAATTCTCGTCGATTTTATCTGCTCGAAATTGAAAGATATATCTTTTAATTCCGGTGCTTTTCCCTTCGTTTTTATTTCGGTTTCAAGTTCAAATCCTCCGGGTGTAACATTTTTAAGTTTCCCGGTATATTTCGTCCCATCATTATCAACCACTTCGACTTTCTTCCCTTCATTTTTTAAGTACTGTTCAATTACGCTGAAGGGCAAATCCAGTCCTGGTGATGAAACCTGCAATTCAAAATCCTCAACATCGCGGTTAAGGCCGTTTTCAATGTGTCTGTGGATTGCCGCACATTCATCAATTGTTATGCCATCTTTTTTATCTGCCAGAACAATTATCCGGTTTGCGCTGCTTACCTTAACAGACACCAGGAAAAGCTCCTTTCCCTTGATGTATTCCTCAATCAGTCCCTGTATTTTCTGTTTCTCTATCATTTTTAAAAAACCGGGAACAAAATAGGGGACTGTGTGTGGTCCCCTAGATCAAATTCTCCTCAATTCGCTTGCAAAGTTACATATTTATATTAATTCACCAAAAAATTACGGTTAATATTGCAGTATTAAGCTTGTCGCTCAAATACGTAGCTTGAAAATTATGAAACATTCCGATCTTTGCAGTTACCTTCATTTTAAGAGACATCAGATTAATGGAAGAGATACATGATATAAATGACAAGAGAATACTTGGGAGTTGCACCTTGTGTCCAAGAGAATGCCGGGTAAACCGGTTTGAAGGAGGGAACGGATACTGTTCAATGGATGCGGGTCTGAATATTGCCACTATTTGTATTCACAGGGGTGAAGAACCGGTCATAAGCGGAAAGGAAGGCATTTGTAATATCTTCTTTGCCGGGTGTAATCTTCATTGTATATATTGTCAGAATCACGAAATCAGTCAATGTGATTTCCATGGAGGCAACAATTTTTCAAATCTGGAAGATGTACTTGATAAAATAGCGATGATTCTCTCTGAAGGAATACCTGCAATAGGCTTTGTTTCTCCTTCACATGTTGTTCCACAGGTAAAAGCCATTATAAAAGGATTAAACAGGAAGGGATATAATCCGATATCTGTTTATAATACAAACAGTTATGACAAGGTTGAAACAATCAGGAGCCTTGATGGAATGATTGATGTATATCTTCCTGATTATAAATATGTCAGCAGCAAAACTGCGTCAGAATATTCAGATGCTTCTGATTATCCTGAGATTGCTTTCAAAGCAATAAAAGAAATGTATTATCAGAAAGGATCAACTCTTTCACTTGATGAAAACGGCAGAGCAGAAAGAGGTTTGCTGATAAGACATCTTGTTTTGCCGGGCCACGTTGAAGAAAGTAAAAAGGTTCTGAGAACAATAGCTGAAGAATTGTCGCCGGGGGTTCATCTTTCTCTTATGTCGCAATACCATCCCACCTCACAGGTTATCAATCATCCGGTTTTAAGTCGTTCCCTTTATAAGTCAGAATATGAAGATGTTGTAAAAGAAATGGAAAACCTGGGTTTCAGAAATGGATGGATTCAGGATATGGATAGCAATGTGAATTACAGGCCTGATTTCAGAAAGGAGAATCCGTTTGAGTAAAAGAAATCCATTAACCACAAAGAGCACATTATTGCATTGTTAAACTAATTCCTATTTTTGTACATAAAAATTCCCAGGTGGTTTATCTGACTAATAAAAGAAAAATAATTAATGACCCAGTTTATGGTTTTATAAGCATCCCGGGAGATTTTGTTTTTGATCTGATTGAGCATCCGTGGTTTCAAAGATTGCGTAATATTAAGCAGCTGGGATTAACAAGTTTCGTATATCCCGGTGCAACTCACAGCAGGTTTCAGCATTGTCTTGGAGCGTTGCATCTGATGAATATGGCAATAGCCACTCTCAGAAGCAAGGGAGTAAACATCTCACTCATAGAGGAAGAGGCTACTCTGATTGCGATACTCCTTCATGATGCCGGTCACGGTCCGTTTTCCCATGCCCTTGAAAATTCTATAATAAGTGGAATTACTCATGAGGATATTTCCCTTCTGCTCATGAGAAAACTGAACGAAAAGTTCAGCGGAAAACTCGATCTGGCAATAGAGATTTTCACAGGTACCTATGCGAGAAAGTTTTTTCATGAACTTATTTCCGGTCAGATGGATATGGACAGGCTTGATTATCTGCGTCGAGACAGCTTTTTCACAGGAGTAATAGAAGGATCTGTCGGATCTGACAGAATTATCAGGATGCTTAATGTGGTGGATGATAGCCTAGTTGTTGATGAAAAGGGAATCTATTCACTTGAAAAGTTCCTGATTGCCCGCCGGCTGATGTACTGGCAGGTGTACATGCATAAAACAGTTCTTTCTTCCGAAAGTCTGCTTGTAAATATTCTTAGAAGAGCCAAAGAAATTGCTAATAAGGGCGAGGACTTGTATACTACTCCTGCGCTCAGGTTCTTTTTATATAATAATATTGGTAATACCGACCTCAAAACTGAAGGAAAATTCACGCCGGGAATGATAGCAGATGTTTTTACACGACTTGATGATTCGGATATCCTGGTTTGTACGAATTACTGGTCTGACAATTCCGATAAGGTTCTTTCTGATTTATCACGACGATTACTCCAGAGGGATCTTTTCGCAATCGAACTGCAAAATAATCCGTTTCCCGAAACAAAGGTTAACGATCTCCGGGAGAAGGTTAAATCTCTTCTCAATGTTAGTGCCGGACATGAAGATTATTATGTTTTTACAAATAGTATTTCAAACCTGACGTATACTCCTGATGCGCCTGTAGTAAAGATCCTTCTTAAAAACGGAAATACTGCTGATATATCAACTGTATCAGATATGTTTGATCACAGGTTCCTTTCGGAAAGAATTACTAAATACTTTCTGTGTTACCCAAAAGAATGTCGATAATTTAAATTTTATATTATGGAATTTACTGCGTCAACTATTGCCGGTTTTTTAAATGGTGATATAATTGGCAATCCTGGAACAAAAGTCAATATGGTTGCTAAAATTGAAGAAGGACAGACCGGGGCTTTGTCATTTCTTGCCAATCCCAAGTATGAACATTATCTGTACGACACAAAATCCTCCATTGTTCTTGTTAATAAGAGCTTCGTTCCGTCTGCGCCAGTCAGCGCAACTATGATCAAAGTGGACAATGCATATGAGGCATTTGCTTCTCTTCTGCGTCTCGTAGATCAATCGCGGCCCAGAAAAAAAGGTATTCATCCTTCTGCTATTATTGAAGCTACAGCGAAGGTGGGTACTGATGTGTACATAGGACCGTATGCTTACATAGGTGAGAATTGTATTATTGGTGATGGATGTTCTGTTTATCCTCAGGTTTATATCGGTGACAATACCAGACTCGGGAACAATTGTACCCTCAACCCGGGGGTGAAGATTTATCACGATTGTGTTATCGGAGAAGGTTGTATAATTCATGCCGGATCTGTAATAGGAAGTGATGGATTCGGATTTGCTCCCCAGAGTGAAAATGAGTTTATGAAGATACCCCAGTTGGGGAATGTTGTTCTGGAAGATCATGTCGAGATAGGAGCCAATGTTACAATTGACCGGGCAACTATGGGTTCAACTTTTATCCGGAAAGGTGTCAAGCTGGATAACCTCATACAGATAGGTCATAATGTGGAAGTGGGAGAGAATACTGTAATGGCTGCCCAGACAGGTATATCGGGATCGACAAAAATAGGTAAGAATTGCATGTTCGGAGGACAGGTTGGGCTTGCCGGACACATAAAAATTGCAAATGGTACAAAAATAGGTGCACAGGCCGGAATCCTTGGTGACGTGAAGGTAGAAAACAGTTTGATAATAGGTTCCCCGGCAATTGAGCTCAGACAATTTCTAAAATCTTCTGTAATTTTTAAAAAATTACCTGAGATGAAGGCAAAATTAGATTCTCTTGAAAAAGAGGTAGAGTCTCTGAAAAAGAAGTAGTTTTGTTGCATATTCATTAATGAAACAGTTGAAAGAAATTCAGTTAAGCAACATTTTTCTGGGTTGTTAGAAATATTTTTATTTTTTTTGTACCCGATTTTATATTTAATAATAAGTTGATGATTGAAAAACAGAGGACTCTGGCAAAAGAAATAAGTCTGACCGGTAAAGGATTGCATTCAGGAAAAAGTGTTACTATCACATTTAAACCGGCTCCGGCAAATCATGGATACAAATTTTGCAGGGTCGACCTTCCAGGGAAACCTTTAATTGATGCTCTTGCTGAACATGTTACAGAAACTTCCCGCGGAACTACATTGGTTCATAACAATGCTTCTGTCTCAACAATAGAACATGTAATGGCCGCCTTTAGTGGTCTTCGAGTTGATAATGCACTTATTGAATTAGACGGGCCCGAAGCTCCGATAATGGGAGGTTCTTCATGGAGATTCGTTGAAGCAATTAAAGAAGCCGGCATAATTGAGCAGAAAGATGACAGGAATTATTTTGTGGTAAAACAAAAAATAACCTACTCTGATGAGGAACATGGCGTTGACCTGATAGTATATCCTGATGATCATTTCAGTGTGAACGTACTTATTGATTATAACTCCAAGATCCTTGGAAACCAATATTCAATACTCGATTCAATTGATGACTTTGAAGAAAAGATAAGCAAAAGCCGGACCTTTGTGTTTTTTCATGAACTGGAACCCCTGTTTAATTCAGGACTTATAAAAGGAGGTGATCTCGATAATGCTATTGTTATTCTTGAAAAAGAAGTTGAACAGGTCGAAATAGATCGCATCGCAAAGCTATTTAACAGGCCGGGTATAAATACACACACTGCCGGAATTCTTAATAACACTGAATTAATATACCCGAATGAACCTGCCAGACATAAGCTGCTGGATATTATGGGCGACATAGCTCTTGTAGGTCACCCGATTAAAGGAAAGATTGTTGCTACACGTCCTGGTCACTATGCCAATACACGGCTGGCAAAAATCATACGGCAGGAGATGAAGAAAGCTATTTCAAAGCATGATATTCCACTTTATGATGCTTCAATGCCGCCTGTTTTAACTATTGAGGATATTAAAAAACGGCTGCCACACAGATACCCATTTTTATTAGTTGATAAAATTATTGCCCTTGATGAATCATCAATTGTGGGAATTAAGAATGTAACGTTTAATGAATTTTTTTTTCAGGGTCATTTTCCTGAAGAGCCAATTATGCCGGGAGTACTTCTGGTTGAGGCACTCGCTCAGACGGGTGGTCTCCTTGTATTGAATGGCGTCGAGGAACCTGAAAAGTACTCAACATATTTTCTTAAGATCGATAAGCTTAAATTTAAGCATAAAGTTGTGCCGGGTGATACTGTGATACTGAAAATGGAATTTGCGGATGTAATACGCAGAGGAATATCAACAATGTTTGGTCAGGCATTTGTAGGAAATAAGCTTGTTCTGGAAGGAGAGATGACTGCTCAAGTGGTAAAAAATAAATAGCATATTAATGATCTCTAATTTAGCATTTATACATCCTGAAGCGCAAATAGCTAAAGATGTTATTGTTGAACCCTTTGCCTACATCGCCGGTAATGTCATTATAGGTGAAGGTACCTGGATCGGACCTAATGCAACTATAATGGATGGAGCCAGGATTGGTAAAAAATGCAGAATATTTCCTTCTGCCGTGGTTTCTGGAATCCCTCAGGATCTGAAGTTCAGAGGGGAAGATTCAACGGCTGAGATTGGTGACAATACAACAATAAGGGAATGTGCAACTGTAAACCGGGGCACTGCTGCTGTCGGAAAAACTATTATCGGAAACAATTGTCTTTTGATGGCCTATTCCCACATCGGTCACGATTGTCTTATTAAAAATAATGTAATCATAGGAAATTCCACAGCTCTGGCAGGAGAAGTGGATGTCGACGATTTCGCAATTCTCAGCGCCGGAACAATGGTCCACCAGTTTGCACATATCGGAGCTCACGTAATGATAGGTGGCGGCGGAAAGGTTCGTATAGACGTTCCTCCGTTTATCAAAGCCGACCGTGATCCCTTGTCGTATCTTGGTTTAAATTCGGTCGGACTTACGAGACGGGGATTCGAAAAGGAGAGAATTGACGAGATTCATGAAATATACAGGGCTATCTATCAGCAGGGTATGAATATCTCCCAGGCATTGGAATATATAGAGAAGGAATTTAAACCATCCGTCGACAGGGATTATATTCTGGAGTTTATCAGAAAATCAGATAGAGGAATTATAAGGGCAAGAACCTGATATTTTTAATCTTTCCAGCCCTGTGCTGTTATCTCCACTTCAGATCCATCGTCACCTACAATAAAATTACCTGACCCTGATGATGTCATGTGTCCTATTACTTTTATGGATTGTATGGTTCTGATCTTATCAACCATCTCAAGAGGTACCGTAAAAAGCAGTTCATAATCCTCTCCTCCGTTCAGAGCCGGTATCATCTGATCGATATTGAATTCTTCTGCAACTCTTATGGTTTCGTAATCTATTGGTACTTTGCTGTAAAATATCCGGCATCCGGTATCTGATAATCTGCAGATATGAAGAAGATCAGAAGCCAGGCCGTCAGTGACATCTATCATAGATGTTGGCAGGATCGATTCATTTTTGAGTTCTATTAAGGTGGATACTGGAATTTCAGGTTTAAGCTGTCTTCCTATTACATATTCAAAACCACTGAGATCAGGTTGTTCCACTTTTTCTTTAACAAATAGTTTTCGTTCTCTTTCAAGAAGTTGCAATCCCATGAATGCTGCCCCGAAATCACCTGTTACACATATAAGATCATTAGCTTTTGCTCCATCTCTTTTAACAAGATTTTTCTTCTCAACAGTACCTATTGCAGTGACACCGATTGTCATTCCGGTAAGTGAACTCGTTATATCTCCACCTGCAAGATCAACATTGTATTTTTCGCATGCGAGTGCAATTCCTTCGTAAAGATCTTCGACATGATCGAGCCCGAACTTTGAGCTTATACCCAATGCGATCATAACCTGTGAAGGAGTCCCGTTCATGGCATAAATATCAGATATTGCTCTGATCACTGCCTTGTAACCTAGATGTTTCAGAGGAGTATAAATCAGATTGAAATGGATCCCTTCCAACAGAAGGTCAGTTGAGACGAGTGTTAAATTCTTTCCGGAATCAATAACAGCCGAATCATCTCCAATGCCCTTAATAGTAGTTTTATTGATGGTTTTAACATTTTTGGTGAGATGGTTGATCAGACCAAATTTGCCAAAATCGTTAATTGATTTCTTATTATTATCAGAATTGTCCATTACTTTTTATTTAATCTCCTTTAACCGATTTTTACTCCCTAACCCCCCTCGCCCTTTGGGCACTCCCCCCAAGGGGGCAGAAAGACTCTGTATTTAAGATAGTCTATTAATGTCACTGAATTGGTCCCCTTTCCGGGCTTGAAGAGGAAAGGGGGACATCCCGATAGCTATCGGGAGCGCAGCGGCAGGGGGTGTCTATCATTTGCTAACAATATCCCTTCCAAACGGTGATAATGCAACAGCAGTAAGTTTAAAATGCTGTAAACCAAAGGGGATACCAATAATAGTTATACATAAAATCACACCAAAAATTGCATGAGTTATTGCAATCCATATACCGCCGCACAGCAGCCAGATAATATTCATGAGAATGTGAAGACAACCTGAAGCCCTTGGGTGGACAACTGTATCACGGCCAAATGGCCACAATGACAGCGAAGCCATTTTCAGGGTCTGTAGACCAAATGGAATTCCCACAATAGTTATCATAAGTATAATACTGCCAATAAAATATTCAATGGCAATTACTAAACCACCAAAAATCAACCAGATAAGATTACCTAAAAAATTCATGTCTGCATATTATTGATTATTCAAGAATTATTACCTTATCCTTAGGATATTTCACAGAGTATGTGAATATTATCTGTTTGTTTTCCTGGGGCTTCATTTCAAGATCCCGTTTTATTTCACCCTTTATTGATTTTTCTTTTTGGGCACTGATTGTAAAAATAATTGAAAAAATGATTATCGATAACACCAGCAATTATTTCATAGGATATTTTTAATTAGCAGTTAAAGGTAAAACTTTTATTTTACTGATTTAATTATTCCCGCAGATTAAGCGGATTGGCGCAGATCAAGGTTAATTTACATCTGCGATAATCTGCGAGATCAGCGGGAAATATGATGTTTAATAAATTCCCTCGCCCTTAAGCCATTAAACCGTTAAATAAAATATGTTAAATAATTCATTTTCGGTCTCTGGTATTCAGAATAGCTTACCTTTGGAACTTTATTTTAAGGATAATGAAGGGATTAAAAATTGGGAATCTTGCAATAAAAGTACCAATTATACAGGGCGGTATGGGTGTTGGAATTTCTCTTTCAGGACTCGCTTCTGCAGTTGCAAATGAAGGTGGAGCGGGGGTTATCTCAAGTGCCGGACTCGGACTTTTGTACAAAGATTTTTCATCTGACTTTCTTGAAGCCAGTATTTACGGGCTAAAGGAAGAGATACGCAAGGCACGCGAAAAGACTTTAGGGGTGATTGGTGTAAATGTGATGGTCGCGATGACCAATTTCAGAGATATGATTAAAACGGCGATCTCCGAAAAGGTGGATCTGATAACAGCCGGCGCTGGTTTGCCACTTGATCTCCCGTCATTTTTAATTAAGGATAGTAATACAAAACTGATTCCTATTGTTTCATCAGCAAGAGCAACCAGAATCATATGTGAGAAGTGGAAAGCTAATTATGATTATCTTCCTGATGCAGTCATAGTTGAAGGACCTAAAGCAGGAGGCCATCTTGGATTTAAGGAGGAACAGATTTTTGACAATAATTATTGTCTCGAAAAACTGGTTCCCGAAATCGTGGCTGAACTGAAAATATTTGAAGAAAAGTACAATAAAAAGATTCCTCTTATTGCAGCAGGCGGAATTTACACAGGAGAAGATATTCACAATATACTGGCTCTTGGGGCTTCAGGAGTTCAGATGGGTACCCGGTTTGTAACGACTGATGAATGTGATGCCTCTGCTGCCTTTAAACAAACATATATTGATGCTCTGAGCACCGATATTGAGATTATTAAAAGTCCGGTCGGGATGCCGGGAAGGGCAATCCTGAGTAACTTCATTACCAAAGTAAGAGAAGGCAAAAAGCAACCAAAAAAATGCCCTTTTAAGTGCATTAAAACCTGTGACATATCAAAAAGCCCTTATTGTATTATAATTGCGCTTATCAACGCGCTTAAAGGGAATTTTGAAAACGGTTACGCTTTCGCAGGTGCCAATGCTTTCAGGGCAACAAAGATATCTTCGGTTAAAGAGATATTTCAATCCTTAATAAAGGAATATAAAGAGAGCAAATAGAAAAATCACTTTATCGTTTATCGTTTGTCGTTTACCGATTGTCTTAGCTGGCGCGCATTTGTAATCCGTGCCATTGTCTGATTCAATTCGATTCCATTAAATCGTTAATATTTTATTTTCTAAGCCCGGATTACAAATCCGGGCTAGCATAAGAATTGACCCTCCAAAATCACATTAAATCAGGAATTCCGTTCTTCGCTTCACTTCAATCGTCAGTAATACATAGTACATTTCTGTTCTCTTTCCCTTTTTTTATTTATTTTTGTGTGCTTATTTAGATTAAATATAATTAACGGAATGATTATTGCACTTGATTATCTGTTTAGAATAGAACCCCCTTTCATTTTCCCCCAAGGGGGAAAGGGAAAACCACTCCTTCCCCTGTGGGGGAAGGCTGGGAAGGGGGTCTGAGGAACTAAGAAATGATTATTAATAAAAAAAATGGAAAAAGATCAGGATAAAATAATTAGTGATGTAACAACGACAGAGTACAAATATGGTTTCTATTCTGATATTGAGATGGATAGAATTCCCAAAGGTCTTAGTGAGGAAGTAGTACGACTGATTTCTGCCAAGAAAAATGAACCTGAATGGCTTCTGGAATTCAGGTTAAAATCGTATCATCACTGGCTGACAATGAAGATGCCAACATGGCCGAATCTGAAAATAGCCCCGATAAATTATCAGGACATTATTTTTTATGCTGCTCCTAAAGAGAGAAAAAATACTGGCAACATTGATGACATAGATCCTGAGCTTAAAAAAACATTCGATAAACTGGGTATTCCATTGCAGGAACAGAAACATCTTGCAGGGGTGGCAGTCGATGCTGTGATTGACAGTGTTTCAATAAAAACAACATTCAAAGAAACCCTCGCTGAAATGGGCATAATCTTTTGTTCTTTCAGCGACGCTGTTAAAGAATATCCCGATCTGGTTAAAAGATATATGGGTTCGGTGGTTCCCTACACAGATAATTTTTTTGCCACTCTGAATTCTGCCGTTTTTAGCGACGGTTCATTCTGTTATATTCCAAAAGGGGTCAGGTGTCCGATGGAACTCTCAACATATTTCAGAATAAATTCTGCAAATACCGGACAATTTGAACGGACACTGCTGATAGCTGATGAGGAAGCTTACGTCAGTTATCTTGAAGGCTGTACCGCACCTTCAAGAGATGAGAACCAGCTTCATGCTGCTATCGTGGAAATAGTGGCAGAAAAAAATGCCGAGGTTAAATATTCAACTGTTCAGAACTGGTATCCCGGTGACAAAGATGGCAAAGGTGGAGTCTATAATTTCGTGACCAAAAGAGGAATGTGCAAAGGTGAAAACTCAAAGATATCCTGGACGCAGATTGAAACCGGATCCGCTATAACATGGAAGTATCCTTCCTGTATTCTCCGGGGTGATAATTCCACAGGTGAATTTTATTCGGTAGCTGTCACAAACAACCATCAGCAGGCCGACACCGGAACAAAAATGATACATATCGGAAAAAACACAAAAAGTACTATAGTTTCAAAAGGAATTTCTGCCGGAAGAGGACAAAACAGCTATCGTGGTCTTGTTAAGGTTCTGAAAAATGCGACGAACGCCAGGAATTATTCACAATGTGATTCATTACTGCTTGGTGACAAATGCGGAGCGCATACTTTTCCATATCTCGAGGTTGACAACTCGACTGCCATTGTTGAACACGAGGCAACTACTTCAAAAATAGGGGAGGATCAGATTTTTTACTGCAACCAGAGAGGTATATCAACCGAAGATGCGATAGGTCTTATCGTTAATGGTTATGCACGGGAAGTAATTAATAAGCTGCCTATGGAATTTGCTGTTGAAGCACAGAAGTTGCTCCAGATAAGCCTCGAAGGCAGTGTAGGTTAGAGTATCAATTTTTTCAAATATTTATATCATGTTGGTTATTAATAATTTAAAAGCATCTATTGACGGTAAGAATATTCTGAAAGGAATCAGTCTCGAAATTAAACCAGGTGAGATTCATGCAATAATGGGTCCGAATGGTTCCGGGAAAAGCACACTTGCTGCAGTTTTGGCTGGCAGGGAGTTTGTTAAGGTGACCGAAGGTACTGTTACATACTTTGGAAAAAACCTTCTCGAAATGGCACCTGAGGACAGGGCTAAAGAGGGCATTTTCCTCGGGTTCCAGTATCCCATTGAAATTCCGGGAGTAAGTATGGTTAATTTTATGAAAACCGCAGTCAACGAACACAGGAAATTTAAAGGTCTTGAGCCACTCACAGCTTCTGATTTTCTTAAGATGATGCGCGATAAAAAAGAGCTTGTGGAAATCGATTCAAAACTGGCAAACAGATCAGTTAATGAAGGATTTTCAGGTGGTGAAAAGAAGAAAAATGAAATCTTTCAGATGGCTATGCTTGAGCCAAAACTTGCTATTCTGGACGAGACTGATTCTGGCCTAGATATAGATGCGTTACGTATTGTTGCAAATGGCGTGAACAAACTCAAACGTCCTGATAATTCATTTATCGTAATTACTCATTATCAGAGACTTCTGGATTATATTGTTCCTGATATTGTTCATGTCCTATATGATGGCAGGATCGTAAAAACTGCCGGGAAAGAGCTTGCATTTGAGCTCGAAGAAAAAGGGTACGACTGGATTAAAAAAGAGATTGAAAATACTGTATCATGAATGAAAAACCTGTTATGACCGAAAAATATCTCGGACTCTATAAAGATAATATAGATAAGATTTCCGGCAGGTCTTCCCCTTTTATAAATACTTTCAGAGCCGACGCCTTTGATAAATTCAGTAAGCTGGGAATCCCGTCAAAGAAGAATGAGGGGTATAAGTATACGAATCTCAGTACATTCTTTGATCATGATTACGAAAGTTACTTTATGCCCGTTCAAGCCGATTTTTTGAAAGCCGAAAAGTTCAGGTGCGAAGTAACTGATCTCGATGCTCATGGAATTGTCTTATTAAACGGTTTTTACCCAACCCTGAAAGAGAAGCTCGTTCAGCTTCCCAGTGGTATCTGGATTGGTAGTCTGAACGAGGCAGCTATTCGTTTTCCTGAAATTTTCGAAAAACATTTCGGCAAATATGCAAAAAGCGAAACTGACGGTCTGATACATCTTAATACCGCAATGGCCTCCGATGGCGTCTTCGTTTATGTACCTGAAGGTGTCACTCTTACAAGACCAGTTCAGGTAGTAAATCTGGTGCAATCGGATTACGATATGTTCAATCAGCACAGGAATCTTATAATTGCTGAGAAAAATTCAAATTTCTCGATCATAATCTGCGATCATACTCTGTCTCCTCAGAAATTTCTGACAAATGCCGTTACCGAAGTATTTGTCGGTGAGAATGCCCATTTCGATATCATCAGGGTACAGAATGAACATAATAATGCCTGTAAAATAACAAATACATTTATTCACCAGGAAAGAAATAGCGTAACATCATCAAATAATATAACGCTTCATGGTGGCCTTATCCGGAACAGTACATATCATATTCTGGCAGGTGAAGGAGCCGAAAGTTATTCTTACGGATTATTTCTTGCGGATAAATGGCAGCATGTTGATAATTTTGTAAACGTTGACCATGTTGTCCCTAACTGTACAAGCAATCAGTTGTTTAAAGGTGTTCTTGATGATATGTCAACCGGTGCATTTAACGGACGGATTCTTGTTCGTCCGGGTGCTCAGGGTACCCTTGCATACCAGAAAAATAATAATATCATTCTGACAGATGATGCAAAAATGGATACCAAACCTCAGCTCGAAATTTTTGCCGATGATGTTAAATGCAGCCATGGTGCAACAATCGGACAAATTGATGAGGATGCACTCTTTTATATTCAGAGTCGGGGAATTAATAAACGTGAAGCCCGTCTTATGCTTATGTTCGGATTTGCCCATGAAGTAATCCAGAATATTAAAATTGAACCTCTCCGTGATAGGATGGATAATCTTGTCATGCAACGGCTGAAAGGGGAACTTTCACGATGCGCCAGTTGTATGGTTAAGTGCGGGTAACTTTACTACTTTATGAAAGATATTGCAGACATAAGAGCAGATTTCCCGATTCTCAAAAGGGAAGTTTATAATAAGCCACTTGTATATTTCGATAATGGTGCCACCACTCAGAAACCTCAATGTGTACTTGATGCAGTAGACGAGGTATATAAATCTTACAATGGCAATATACACAGGGGAGTACACTTTCTTAGTGATATGTCATCTGAAGCCTACGAACAATCGAGGGAAAAAGTCAGGTCATTCATAAATGCATCAAAAAGTCAGGAAATTGTATTCACTTCCGGTACTACAGGTTCAATAAATGGTATTGCTTTTTCATTTGGAGAAAGTTATATTAATAAAGGAGATGAGATAATTCTCAGCCGCCTTGAACATCATGCTAATATTGTTCCCTGGCAGATGATGTGTGAAAGAAAGGGAGCCGTATTAAGGGTAATTCCTATAAATGATAAAGGCGAAATAATACTGGAAGAATATTATAAATTACTCTCGTCCAAAACAAAACTCGTATCTGTAACCCAGGCCTCAAACGCGTTAGGGACTATTCTTCCATTAAGGGAGATTATCGCTGCAGCACATTCTGCGAACGTTCCTGTTCTGGTCGACGGTGCACAGGGGATCCAGCATGGGATTGTGGATGTTAATGCGATGGATGTTGATTTTTATGTTTTTTCAGGACATAAAATTTATGGTCCTAATGGGATAGGGGTTTTATACGGCAAGGAGAAATGGCTTGCCGAACTCGGACCTTTTCAGGGAGGAGGGGATATGGTAGATAAAGTAACTTTTGAAAAAACAACATATAATGAGCTCCCTTTTAAATTTGAAGCAGGGACAATGAACTATCCTGCCGCAATTGGTCTGGCAAAAGCTCTGGATTATGTTTCAGACATTGGCCGGGAGGATATTGCTTCGAGGGAAAAAGAGCTTCTTTCTTATGCAACAGACAGACTGGCAGATATAAAAGACTTGAGAATATTCGGGACATCGGACCATAAAATTTCGACGATTTCTTTTCATTTAAAAAATATTCACCAGTATGATACAGGTATGATTCTTGATAAAATGGGTATTGCTGTCAGAACAGGTACTCATTGCGCCCAACCTGTGATGGATCGTTATGGGATAGATGGAACAGTAAGAGCTTCACTTTGTTTCTATAATACAAAAGAAGAGATTGATTTTCTCGTTAAAGGAATTGAAAAAGTGAAATCGATGTTTGCCTAAAATATTAATATGACAATTAAAGAAGTACAGGATAGTATCGTTGATGAGTTTTCTCTGTTCGATGACTGGATGGACAAATATAACCTTCTCATTGACCTGGGGAAAGAATTACCTGTTATTGATCCCAGGTATAAAGTAAAGGATTTTCTTATAGAGGGTTGCCAGTCAAAAGTCTGGCTCCATCCCGAATTTGATGGCAACTTGATTACTTTCACTGCCGATAGTGATGCAATAATAACAAGAGGAATAGTAGCTCTTCTGATAAAAGTTTTGTCAAAAAGATCGCCGGATGAAATAATTACTTCCGATCTTTACTTTATTGACAAAATAGGACTGAGGCAAAATCTCTCTCCTACGCGTTCCAATGGATTACTTTCTATGGTACGCCAGATGAAGCTGTACGCGATGGCATTCAATGCAAAAATTAAATAACAGATATAATTTACATGAATTTATTTCTGCACTCGATCTGAATTTTTGACCCCCATCCTGCCTTCCCCCAAGGGGGAAGGTGAAGAAAAAATCATTTCCCCCTTGGGGGAAACAGGAAAGGGGGTAAAAGTAAATTCATAAAATAAAAGGAAACGCCCAAAAGAATTTAGTTAAATTTATAATATGGATCCGTCTGAACAATTGGAGATTGAAACCAGAATAGGCGAAGTACTCAGGAGTATTTATGATCCGGAAATTCCGGTGAATATTTACGACCTGGGATTAATATATGAGATAAATATTGATGAAGAACATGTAGCACATATTACTATGACATTGACGGCACCCAATTGCCCGATGGCTGAGGAACTTCTTGAGGAGATAAAATATAAGGTTGCTGGTACCAAAGGCGTAAAAGATTGTGATCTTAAACTAACTTTCAATCCGCCATGGGACAAGAGCATGCTTAGTGATGAGGCAAAACTCGAACTCGGATTTCTCTAAATTTTCCTGATATGGAGACTTCAGCTGAAACAAACATTTCCCGACTTATTAAAAAGTATGCTGCAGAAGTTGGATTTGATCTCTGTGGTATTGCTCCTGCAAGATCGCTCGACGAGCACAGGGAGATCTTAAAAAAATGGGCCATTTCAGGAATGAATGCAGATATGGCGTACCTCGGTCAGAATATCACTAAAAGAATTGATCCCCGTATACTTATACCAGGGGCAAAATCTATTATTGTAACCGGATTGAGTTATTATACAGAAAAAAAACAGGGAGGAAATGGTGTCCCTGTTATCTCCAGGTACGCCTATGGTATTAATTATCATTCCGTTTTAAAAGCAAGACTTAATAAAATTCTTGCCTATATCAGGACCATTAATTCCGATGTTATCGGAAAGGCATTTGTAGATAGTGCTCCAATTCTTGAGAAGGCATGGGGTAAGGAGGCAGGGTTAGGATGGCCGGGGAAACATTCTGTATTAATAAACAAGGAAATAGGCTCATTTTTTTTCCTTGGAATATTAATTGTGAATATTGACCTTGATTATGATAAGCCAGCTGAAAAGGACAATTGTGGTTCATGCAGGTTGTGTATTGACGCATGTCCGACCGGTGCAATTAATGATGACAGAACAATAAATTGTACAAAATGTATTGCTTATCAAACTCTTGAAGCAAAAACCCAGATTCCTGATGAAGTTGTAGTGAAGCTGGAAGGAAGAGCATTTGGATGTGATAGATGCCAGGAAGCTTGTCCCTGGAATAACAATTCAAAACCTAATGAAACACCTGAATTTGAATTACCTGTTGAAGTAGAACATATGACTGCCGGGGATTGGAAAAATCTCACAAGGAAAGACTATAAAAGACTTTTTAAAGATTCAGCAATAGGAAGAAGATCTTATTGTCGTTTTATGGATAATATTGAAGCTGCATTGCAGATCATTGAGTAATTTCAGAAAAGACGGGAGATCCCTCACTTCGTTCGGGATGACTGGTTATTTTTGTTGGGGGGAACAGGGTGGAGAAGGCGATTTGCTCGGCAAATCGCCTTCTCCACCCACCTACACCCTAAAACCGCATGTCAATCCCGAACGAAGTGAGGGATCTCCAAGGAGTTTTACCAAAATTTATCATATATTAAGTCACTTCAGGGCTTTTAGGGGGACGCCCTTTAGTGATCCTCGATAATTGTGACCACCACCTCTCGCTTATCCCTCGGACCATCAAATTCACAAAAAAATATATTCTGCCAGGTGGATAAACCGGCATTATAATCAATAATCGGAATAGTCTGGGACGCACCTACCATACCTGCCTTTAAATGCGCATCCCCATTATTATCCTGATGATCATGCTCCCATATTCCTGACGGAATAAGTCTTTTCAGGAGAGTAATCACATCATTCTGGACTGACTGATCCCAGTTTTCCTGAATCATTATTGCCCCTGTGGATCCCCTTGCATAAACTGATGCAATACCGGTTTTCACCCTGCTCAGCTTTATTAATGTTACTACGTCTGAGGTGATGTCGTACAAACCATTCTGTTTGTCGGTACGGAGTGTGATAATTTTTTGCATATGTTGATAGTTTCTATTATTCTTTTACCCCCTTCCCAACCTTCCCCCAAAGGGGAAGGAGTAATCAAACTTTTCCCCCTTGGGGGAAACAGGAAAGGGGGTTAACATAAAGGGTAAATTCTATATAATCTAATAAAATTACATTATGTTTTTTACCTTGCTTATAAATTAACGTCTTTATAATAACAATTCAACGCCTTATTTTGATAGATCTGGAACTTATAGAGCAATGCAGGGGAGGAAATTTTACAAATT
The DNA here is from genome assembly GCA_003141895.1 of Bacteroidales bacterium. Classification (GTDB taxonomy): domain Bacteria; phylum Bacteroidota; class Bacteroidia; order Bacteroidales; family VadinHA17; genus LD21. The sequence goes on from PLNT01000043.1 coordinate 102,565, forward strand.
TCAGAAAACTTGTTGAACTGACTTCTCCGTATGCTTTCTCGGTGGCATTAAGAATGCTTGGAAATGAAGCTCAGGCCAGGGATGTTGTCCAGGAAACATTGGTAACAATCTGGCAGAAACTGGAAAAGATCAAATCGGCGGAAGTTTATAAAACCTGGATTTACAGGATTGTTGTAAACAAATGTTATGATCACATGCGGAGAGTGAAAAGAAACCCGGAATTCAATGTAAATGAGACTACCTGGACAATGATCTCAAATACAGTTTCACAGGCACCAAGTGCAGAACTCGAGAACAGAGAGATATCAAAGATAATTACTGTTCTTACACAAAAACTTAGTTCCAAGCAGAAGGCAGTTTTTGTTTTATCCGATCTGGAGGGAATGACAAATGACGAAATTTCAGAAATTATGGGTTTAAGTAAATCATCTGTTAAAGCAAATCTTTATCATGCCCGAAAAAGCATTTCTGAAAAAGTAGAGAAATATTTATAGGTATGAATCAGGAAAGTGAAAAATATAATAAAGTCATAAATCTTCTGAAGAATTCAAAACCCAGGTTAGAATCCACAGAAGAAATAGAAAATGAGGTGATTAAAAGGATAGCCGGTGTTCATCCGGTTGTATCAGCATTAACAGGAATCCTTGATTTTCTGTTCTCCTGGGTATATATTGGATGGGTAAGAAGAAGCCTTATCACCTCTTCGATAGCACTGGTTGTGATTTTTGTATATCAACAGGGAGTCATTCTGAATCGGATAGACTTTCTGAGCAGGCATACTATTGTCATCGGGAAAGAAAATATTTCAGAACAGACTGATCAGGTTGAAAAAATTCTGATGAATTACAAAAATGGAGTGAGAAAACTGCCTTTACGAACAATAACAATTTCTGAGAAACAGATGAACGAGCTCATTGAATCCGTGAACGAGCTTCAGCTTAAATATAAGGATCTTGAAAAACTGATTGAAGATGATCCTGAAATAAAAAAACTTATGGAAAAAAAGCTTAATGAAAATAACCGAACAAAAATTTAATCTCTGAAGCTATGAATATGAAATCGATAATGTTGGTTGTATTTTTGATATTGTTATGCACTATATCGTGTAACGATCCTGAAACGATTGTTACAAACTTTGTTCATCCCGATGGATCAATAACCAGGAAAATCGAAATGAGAAGTATCGAAGGAGACACACAAAAAAGATTTAATAAATCAGATATACAGGTACCGCTTGACAGTAGTTGGAAAATTAAAGATTCATGCGAGGTGGACGAGAAGGGTGATACTATCTATGTAAGAAGAGCTGAAAAGCTTTTTAAGAACATAGCAGAGATTAATCAGGCCTATTCAGCAGATTCGGGTTCAAATAAGAATATAGCAAGGAAAGCAGAATTCAAAAAAAGTTTCAAGTGGTTCAATACTGAGTTTCGGTTTTCTGAGAGAATTGATAAGAGGTTATCATTTGGGTATCCGGTTAAAAATTATCTGAATACTGAAGAGCTCCGGTATTTTTATTCTCCTGAGGTTCTGCAAAACAATAATACTGAAGGTCCTGATAGTCTCAAATACAGGGTCCTGAGGGACTCTGTAAAATACAAGACCGATAGATGGACCGCAAAAAACATGGTTTCAGAGTGGATTGGTCAATTTTCTAACCTCACCTCAACAGCAAAAGCAGATTCCGGAATGAGCCTGAAAAATCTGAAATTACGCGAAGACGAGTTCGCAAGACTTATTTTGAAGGAAGATAAGGGACTAGACAGTTTGTGGAAAAACGGCATTATCCTGAGGGAATTTATTGGTGAACAGAATGCCCTGAAATATAAAACTGAGGCAGATTCAGCACTTTCGATAGTAACAAATAAGATTTTTACAAACTTCGAAAATTATTCAGTGAGAATAGTAATGCCAGGGAAGCTGATTGGCGCCAATGGATTTATAGACAGCACTAAAAAGATGATTTGGCCTGTAACTTCAGATTATTTTATTTCGGAACCCTACGAGATGTGGGCCGAATCTAAAACACCAAACTCGTGGGCATGGTTTGTGTCGGGCATTTTCCTGTTATTTGTTCTGTCAGGAGTTGTTATAAGGGTAATAAAAAAAAACTGAAAAATCCAGCCCTTTTTTATAGATTAACTAAAAACTTATCTTGAATAGTCTTTTAGCATTAGCATTAATTTCTGACGTGTGAAGAATATCCTGCTCTTGACTGTTCCTATTTTTAAACCCAGTTCATCAGCAATCTCTTTATATTTATAACCCTCAATGTGCATCATAAATGGTATTCTGAATTCATCGCTCAAAGAATTGATTGCAAGTCCGATCTCTCCTTCAGCATATTTCGATTCGGGTGAAATGAATCCTTTGTCGTGAGGCTGGTTTATATAGAACAGATCCTGTGTCACGTCAATAATGGTATTCTCTTTTACATTCCGTCTGTAATTATTGATGAAGGTATTTTTCATTATTGTAAATACCCATGCCTTAAGATTAGTATAATCAACGAATTTATCTTTATAAGTAATAGCTTTCAGGTAAGTATCCTGGACTAGATCAAGAGCACTGTCGCGATCCGAAGTCAGGCTCATTGCAAATCTCTGAAGATTGGTCTTCATTTCTATCAGGCTATTATTAAAATCATACTGTGTCATAGTTCTTGGTTTTATTGCTGAAACAAATCTGTACAAATCTAGATAATAAATAAAGATAAACAAATCTTAATATATTTAAATCTTTATATTTTTAACATATTTTAATCAAATAACATTTTTCAAACTTGATATTCAGCTTAATGCTCTCAAAAATTTCAAAGAATTCTAAATATCAATTAAATCAAAAAAACGAATAATATATCTGCTATTGAATCTTCTCTTGCTGATCTGGGACAAATTTATGCTATACTTTCAGAGGCTGGATTAATAATTGGTTAAGCTTAGATTAAGGATAAATTAAGATTCTTAATTAGTTGATTATGGATTATTTGAACATCTTTTGTACTTTTAAAAAAAATTAAAGATGGAGTTTAACATTAAATTGAGTAACAGACAGATCCTGAATGGAGTGATCATAAGTCCTGGTGAGCATACAAAGGCTGTCATAATCATGGTTCATGGTCTTGGAGAGCATATTCAGCGTTATCTTACCTGGGCCGGATTATTTAAAAACGAAGGAATCGGATTTATAGGTGTTGATCTTCCTGGTCATGGCCGTTCGCAGGGAAGAAGAGGCAATATCCGGAGTTATTCATTAACTGAAGAAATGTTAGATATCCTTTTGGAAAGCTGCAGAAAAACTTTTCCGGGGTGTCCTATATATATTTACGGACATAGCCTGGGCGGAGGGATTGTTCTTGAATATCTTTTAAAGAAAAACCCGAAGATAAAGGGAGCAATTGTAACTTCACCCTGGCTCCGGCTTACCTCCCAGCCTCCCAAAAGCAAATTGATACTTGCTTCTATAATGAAGAATCTTATGCCGGGACTGGTTCAGACATCCGGTCTTAACGTAAATCATATATCTCACGATGGAGCTGAGGTTGAGAAGTACATTAAAGATCCTCTGGTTCATGGAAAAATCTCAGTCGGTCTTTTCGCCGCTGCCATGAATGCCGGAAAATATTCACTTAATCATGCCTCGGAACTGAAAATTCCAACGCTACTAATACATGGTAGTGATGATCAGCTTACATCACCGCAAGCGAGCATGGAATTTGCCGGGAAAACGAACATGGTCGAGCTGAAGATTTGGGAAGGTGGTTATCATGAATTACATAATGATCTTTTCAGGGAGGATGTATTTAAGTATATAATGAATTGGATGAAAAAAAATTAAAAGAAACAATTTATAATAATGGAACTCAGAACCACTTTCCCTGTTGAGCCATCAGCAAGCAAGATCTCATATGATGATCGGGTGATGTTCATTGGTTCATGTTTCGCCTCTGCTATCGGTTCTCAAATGAACATGGGACATATGCCGGTTATGATCAACCCTGCAGGAGCAGTTTTTAATCCGATATCAGTTTGTAATACGCTGGATTCTATTACAAACAGGAAACAGTTTATCATTGATGATCTTCATTTTTATGACGGCATATGGCTTAGTTTCTATCACTATACTGATTTTTCATCAGATGATCCTCTCAAAGTTCTTGAAAAGATAAACCGGAGACTTGATGACGCTTATGGACATTTGAAATATACCCATTTTCTGTTCGTAACATTTGGAACAGCAAGGGTTTATAAGTTGAAGAAATCAGATCTGATAGTATCAAATTGCCATAAAATTCCCGCTGAACAGTTTGAATCAAAGTTATTGACGGTGGATGAAATAATTTCAGTATGGAGCGCTCAACTAGATAAATTGAAGCTTCTTTTCCCTGATATGCAGGTAATTTTTACTATTAGTCCGGTGAGACACTGGAAGGACGGACCTCATGGCAATCAGGTAAGTAAATCAATTCTCTTTGTTGCATTAGATGAACTTCAGAAGCACAAAACAGCTCCAAAATATTTCCCTGCTTATGAATTGCTCACCGATGATTTACGGGATTACAGGTTTTACGCTGAAGATATGCTCCATCCTTCAGTCCAGGCTGTAAACTATATCTGGGAAGCATTTGCCAAAAGTTATCTTGATGATAGTGTTCTGAATACCTGGAGAGAAATCGTAAAGATAACAAAGGCATATAATCACCGGCTCAACACTGATTCACCGACAAAAGCAAAATTTTTTGCTGAACGTACACTTAAACAGATATCTGAACTGAAGTTAAAATTTCCTTTAATTGATTTTTCCCGCGAGGAAGATCATTTTCTCAAAATGAGAAACGTGTAATAAGCTGTTTATAAGTATATTATTAAAATCAGTCTGAATTATTTCCCGAAATGGAAAAGATTAAAGCAGCGATTCGATAGTTTTGATAAAGTTAGCCGGGTCTTTTACCATTACTAGTTTGTCATAAGATTTTTTGGTGGCGAATTCTTCAGGAAAGTCAGTCAGAATAATCTTCTTGATCATCAGCGACTTCCCTATGCTGCTGAAATATCCGATTTTCTTTTCAGCGAAATCAAATGCACTTGAGTTAACAACAAGATAATCAAATGGTTTGATTTTGTGCATTTCGATTACTTCTGATGCCGGAAGTATTCCACCTGTAAAAATCACATCAAATCCTCTTTTTTTAAGTGCATACTTATAGAACAGGAAGTTGTTATCGGTGAGATTATCTGATGTATTTATCATCGCAACAGCAGGTTTTGACTTACCTGTAACAGGTTTGAGCAGGTTATCTTCAATAATAATGATCTGTTTGATTGTGTTACGGACAAATTGTTCCTGGGCTCTTGAGAGACTGCCGGTTTGCCAAAGGATCCTGGCTTTTTCAAGAAGAGGATAGAGATACCTGGAATAAGCATCTTCTATGCCCTGGTGTTTAATGAATGGAGATAAAGCGTCTTTAAATAATGCTTCATTAAATCGTATGGCAGACATGAGGATCTTACCGGGTTGAAAATTCTGATCAAGATCATCATGTTTGCTGCTCACCGTCATTACCTGCTGAGTCAATTCATCTTCGTCAAGCCTGGCAATTTTCGATATTTTCAAACCATTCCGGTTGAGATATGCAACGTTAAGGATTTTCTTCAGCTCTGATTCACTGTAAGTTCTGATGTTTGAATCGGTTCTGTCAGGTTCGAGTATCTTATACCTCTTCTCCCATATCCTGATGGTGTGAGCTTTAATACCCGAGAAATTTTCAAGATCTTTTATTGAAAATACATTTACCCCGTCTTCCATATATGAATAAGATAATAATTTTAACAATTGATCAATAATCCAATGATTTAAACAATCATTTGAATAGATTGTTTAATCAGATCCGACAAGAATTAACCGAAAGATTTTTTTATTTTGCTGAACTATTTCCCTAAAATTCCCAACAAAAGACGAAAATAGTTAATTTTTGTTTATTCAGATTGTTCCACCATTATTTTTTTCACGATCCTCATACCGTCACTGAATATAATAGTAACGAGATACATTCCTCTTTTGGGATTTTCGAGGGAGATCTTTATTAATTGGGTTGGATCATTATACTGGAATCTGAAGATATCCTGACCAATAATATTAGTGATTTTTACATATGAGATATACTTTTCACTTTTTATGGTAAAACTATTGTCCCTCACAGGAACAGGATATATACTTATATTAGCGTTAAGGGTCTCTTTAGAGTAATTTATTTGATTGAGTACGGCGGTAATATTAGTTGTATCCTTCTGACCATGAAGGATTAATGTGGAAATTAATAAGAAGAAAATAATTGGTAGACTTTTCTTCATAGATTACTGTTTGTTAATTCTTAACAAATATTGTGCTAAAGATACTGTTTTTTTAAAAAAAGTGTTCTAAAAGCATATTTGCTTTCTCCAGATCTTCAGGTGTATCAATTCCTATGCTTTGCCAGTTCGTCACTGCTGTTCTGATTTTATAGCCATTTTCAAGCCACCGGTTTTGTTCAAGAGACTCCGATATTTCAAGCGAACTGCATGGAAGTAATGTTATTTTCGCAAGCGTTTTAGTCCTGTATGCATAAAGTCCGACGTGTTTATAAAATACCTGTTTCTTTGTCCATCCTTCTTTTTCCGAATCTCTTACATATGGTATTGCAGCTCTGCTGAAATAGATGGCATCGCCTTTCAGATCTATTATAACCTTTGGTTGATTTGGATTGAATATGTCTTCGCCCGGTTCAACCTTTCTTATCAAAGTTGCCAACTCCACACTATCATCCTTGAAACAATTCATCAGAAGGGCAATCTGCTCAGGTTTGATGAAAGGTTCATCTCCCTGGATATTGATAACAATATCAATTTTTCGTCCGGTCTCTTCATTGATTTTCAGTACAGCTTCTGCACATCTGTCTGTACCGCTCAGGTGATTGGGAGAAGTCAATATTGCTTTCCCTCCAAAATTCTGAACAGCTTCAAAAATCCGCTTATCATCTGTGGCTACAAAAACCATGTCGAGTATTTTACTGGCCTGATCATATACCCGTTGTATCATTGTTTTGTTACCGATCATTACCAATGGTTTTCCCGGAAAGCGTGATGATCCGAAACGTGCAGGTATAATTCCGGCAAATTGATATGGGGGTGTTTCTTTCATATCGCGAATTTACGAAAAATGGATTTCCCAATGTTTTAAAAAAACCTTAAATTCGCAGGATTGTTAAAAGGAAATGAAAGATTTGCAAAATATTAAACAAAGATTTGGAATAATAGGTAACAACGAGGTTCTTAACCGGGCTATTGATATAGCTGTTCAGGTTGCGCCTACAGACCTTTCTGTTCTCATAACTGGCGAGAGCGGTACCGGAAAAGAAATTTTTCCTCAGGTTATTCACAGTTACAGTACCAGGAAACACGGACAATATATTGCTGTCAACTGCGGGGCCATTCCTGAAGGAACCATTGATTCTGAACTTTTCGGTCACGAAAAAGGCTCTTTTACAGGAGCATCCGATAGCAGGAAAGGTTATTTTGAAGTTGCAGATGGAGGGACAATATTCCTGGATGAAGTGGCAGAATTGCCTTTATCAACCCAGGTCAGACTGCTCAGGGTGCTCGAAACAGGTGAGTTTATCAGAGTAGGATCATCAAAGGTTCAGAAGACAAACGTCAGGGTCATTGCTGCAAGTAACGTTGAGGTACCAAGGGCAATTGATACAGGTAAATTCAGGGAGGATCTTTTTTACAGGCTCAACACTGTTCCTATAAAAGTTCCGGCATTGAGAGATAGAGGAGAAGACATTTCGCTTCTGTTCAGGAAATTTGCAGTGGATTTTGCTGAAAAGTACAGGATGCCGGCAATAAGACTCGATTCTGATGCAAAAAATCTATTGCTTAATTATTCATGGCCAGGTAATGTAAGGCAGCTTAAGAACATTACCGAGCAGATTTCAATTATTGAAAGCGAAAGAGAAATCAGTGCAGTTATTCTTCGTAATTATCTTCCCGACTATGGGGGAGTAAAGCTGCCTGCTGTTATCAGGAAAGATGAGGACAAATCATTTTCTTCTGAAAGGGAAATTTTGTATAAAATACTTTTCGAGATGAAAAGTGATATGAATGATCTTAAAAAACTCGTGTTTGATCTCATACAGCATGAAGAAATTGACGTTCCGTTTCATGAGTCAAATTCCAGGACAATTAAAAATCTGTTCAGGGAGGTAAGGGAACAATCGGATAATCATGAATCAACTGAATCACAATCAGATGATTTCCAAACGCACAAGACAATAAATAATATTCAGGATACAGAGGAAATTATTGAAGAATCACTCTCACTTGCCGATAAAGAAGTGGAAATGATAAAGAAGGCTCTGGGAAAATATAATGGAAAAAGGAAAATGGCGGCCGGGGAACTTGGGATATCGGAACGGACCCTTTACAGAAAGATTAAAGAATATGGAATCGAATCATAAAGGCATACTACATAAGCACAGACCATCAATTTTTATTTTGATTGCAATTATGACACTCTTTTATGGGTGTGGTGTTACCGTTAAATATTCATTTACAGGTGCCAGCACTAAGGGGTTAAGCACTTTTAGTGTCCCATTTTTTCAAAACCGTGCCCCAATTGTTCAACCCGGACTAAGCCAGGCATTAACTGATGGACTTATAGATAAATGCAAGGCACAGACAAGTCTTAAATACACGACCTCTACGGCTGATGCCAATTTTGAAGGAGAAATTACTGACTATAATACCCGGCCTTTAAGTGTTGCCGCTGATGCCCAGGCTGCTACCAACCGTTTCACCATTTCGGTAAGAATGAAATTCACAAATGCTATTGATCCGACTCTGAGTTTCGAACAAACATTTTCGAGATATGAAGATTATAGCAGCAACCTCGATCTAAGCGCGGTTGAACAAGATCTTTCAAATCAAATAGTAGACATGCTGATTGAGGATATTTTTAACCAGGCGTTTGTTAACTGGTAATACATGAACAGGAATGACTTTATAAATATGATAGAGAATTCTTCCTCTGTTAATCGCCAGATGATCGGAGAGATATACGAGCTGATAAATATTTTCCCATATTTTCAAAGTGCGCATATGCTTCTTTTGAAAGGTCTGTATAAGAATTCCGACGTAAAATTCGAAAATCAGCTCAGGAATTCCGCTATTCATATTAACGACAGGGATGTGTTATACTGGCTTCTAAAGGAGGATACTTCTTTGTCGGCAATTGCGACCAAAGAATCCGGCTTCCCAGAGGTAGAAAATCTGGCCGGGAAACCATTATCTGATGGTTCAGAATCTGAAAATACCCTTCATGAGCCTGAAAAAGTTACTGATACTCAGCAAACAGTTATAGAAGCAGCGAATAGCCAATATTTAATAAATGATATTGAGAAAGACTCGGATAAAATAAAGTTAAATGAAAAGTCCGGGTCCCCAGAGAAGGTTTCCGGACATGGTATATTAATTGCTGCGGAACCTCAAAGTAATGAGCCATCCGGAGTTATTTTTCTTCCCGATGAAGAAAACACTTCTTTGGACGATAAAGTATTCTTTATGGATCCGGGTTTTTCAGTTCCTGACAATTCTGAGTTGCTGGAACTTGATCTTGAAGAAGAAACATTAAATATTGAAGAAGAGCTGTCAGGTGAAAATGGGAACAAAGATTCAAAAAAACAACTGCAATCTGAACTGATAGATAAATTCATTATTTCAAATCCGCGGATTGAACCCCATAGGGACAAAACAGATAATCCCAATGAAGATATCTCACGGCCTTTTGTTGAACAGACTGATGGTTTGGTTACCGAAACTCTTGCCAAAATATATGTTTGCCAGGGTTACTACTCGAAGGCAATTGAAATTTATGAAAAATTAAGTTTGAAATTTCCGGAAAAAAGCAGTTACTTTGCGACTCAAATTGAAAAAGTTAAGGAATATATAAAAAAATAACCAGATGGGAATTTATATTTTTGTTTCAGTACTGATAATTATAGCTTGCATTCTGCAGATTTTGATTGTACTTGTACAGAACTCCAAAGGGGGAGGGCTTGCTGCAAATTTTACGTCAGCAGGACAATCGATGGGAATCCGTAAAACCGCAGATTTCCTGGAAAAATCAACCTGGACACTGGCTGCAGCTATTTTGATTCTTTGTGTTGTTGCAACAGCTTCAATACCACGTGGTACCGTTTCAGGCCGTTCCAGAATTGAAGAACAGATAAAAAATACTGTTGATCCGAATGCTATTCCAACCCTGCCTACTGCTACTCCGCAAAGTAGTAAAGATCGTTCCGGGAAGTAACGGCAGTCTCAGGGTTTAAAATATATGAGTGTCAGTTTGTCACATACTGACACTTTTTTTTTATATCTCAACTATCTGTACTATTGAATTATACATATATTTGTAATTATTTTGAAAAAGATTATGTCAGTCTGAAGGAGCAGAAGGATGCCTGAAAACATCAAAATGGCATTTTTTTCGATCTGGCATGGAATATGCTTCAAAAAGCAAGTCGGAAAATGATGTTTAACTTTAAAACTAAATAGAAATGGCACAATTAAAAGGAAAAATTTTAGCAGGCAAGGTTCTTGTGAAACCTAATGAAGCTGAAGAAAAAACTGCAAGCGGTATAATTATACCTGATTCCGCTAAAGAAAAACCACGTCAGGGCAAAGTGATTCTTGTTGGCTCAGCAAAAAAAGATGAAGAAATGGAAGTAAAGAAGGGTGATACTGTTCTTTATGGGAAATATGCTGGGCAGGAATTGACTATTGACGGTGAAGATTATCTTCTTGTTTCACAGACAGATATCCTTTTTATAGCGTAATTTAAAAAACTTTTAAAAATCATAATGATATGGCAAAAGAGATTAAATTTAATATTGATGCACGTGCACTTCTTAAAGAAGGCGTTGATCAGCTGGCTGATGCAGTTAAAGTAACCCTGGGACCAAAAGGTCGTCACGTGGTTCTCGAAAAAAAATATGGTGCTCCCCAGATCACTAAGGACGGAGTAACCGTTGCTAAGGATATTGAACTTGCTGACCCCTATAAAAACATGGGTGCCCAGATGGTTAAAGAGGTAGCATCAAAAACAGGTGATATAGCCGGTGACGGAACTACCACAGCCACAGTACTTGCACAGTCAATTATTAATGTCGGCCTTAAAAATATTACAGCAGGTGCGAATCCTATGGATATTAAAAGAGGTATCGATAAAGCAGTTGAAAAAGTTATAACACATCTTAAATCACAGGCGAAAGTAATTGGTGACGACCTTAGTAAAATTGAACAGGTAGCAAGAGTTGCTGCCAATGATGATGAGGAAATAGGCAAACTCATCGCTGAAGCAATGAGTAAGGTTCACAAAGAAGGTGTAATTACGGTTGAAGAATCAAAAGGTACCACCACATCTGTAGAAGTTGTGGAAGGTATGCAGTTTGACCGTGGATACATCTCAGCTTATTTTGTCACAAACGCAGAGAAGATGGAAGCTGATCTTGAAAATCCATATATTCTGATCTACGATAAAAAAGTATCAACAATGAAGGATATGCTTCCTGTTCTTGAAGCAACAGCTCAAACCGGACGTCCTTTGTTAATTATTTCTGAAGATGTAGAAGGTGAAGCTCTTGCAACACTTGTTGTAAATCGTTTACGCGGTTCTCTGAGGGTTTGTGCAGTTAAAGCTCCCGGATTTGGTGACAGAAGAAAAGAAATGCTTGAAGACATTGCAATTCTTACAGGTGGAACAGTTATTTCAGAAGAAAAAGGTCTGAAACTTGAACATACAACACTTGAAATGCTCGGAACAGCAGAAAAAGTTACCGTGAATAAAGAAAACACAACTATTGTAAACGGAGCTGGTGATAAAGATATGATCAAAGCACGCGTTGCCCAGATCAGACAACAGATGACAACCACTACTTCAGATTATGATAAAGAAAAATTACAGGAACGTCTGGCTAAACTTGCCGGTGGAGTTGCTGTTCTTTACATTGGGGCCTCTTCAGAGGTTGAAATGAAGGAGAAGAAAGACCGTGTTGATGATTCACTGCACGCTACCCGTGCTGCAATTGAAGAAGGTATCGTTCCTGGTGGTGGTGTTGCATATTTGCGCGCTATTAGTGTCCTGGAAGGACTGAAAGGTGAAAATGAAGATCAGACAACTGGAATCGAGATTGTCAAACGTGCAATTGAAGAACCTTTGCGTCAGATCGCAGTTAACGCCGGGAAAGAAGGAGCTGTTGTTGCTCAGAACGTTAAAACAGGTAAAGGTGACTATGGTTACAATGCCCAGACTGACAAATATGAAAAACTTTATGCATCAGGTGTAATTGACCCTGTTAAAGTTGTCCGCGTGGCTCTTGAAAATGCCGCCTCAGTTGCAGGTATGTTCCTTACCACTGAAGCCGTAATTGTAGACGTAAAAGAAGACGCTCCTGCAGGTCCTCCACAGGGAATGGGTGGCGGAATGCCCGGAATGATGTAAGATTCTATATCATAATATATTTTGTAGAGACAGGTCCCAGACCTGTCTCTATTGTTTTATAACCTGTCTCCAGAAAAAGAATCCATGGGCAGATTTTTTATATATTTGCACCTTAATAAAAGCAACCTTGTTATTCAATGAATAATATCCGGAATTTCTGTATTATCGCTCATATTGATCATGGCAAAAGTACTCTGGCTGACAGGTTACTCGAGAAAACCAACACTATAACAGAAAGAGATTATCAGGCACAGATACTCGATGACATGGATCTTGAAAGGGAAAGGGGTATTACCATAAAGAGCCATGCAATTCAGATGGAATATTTTCATGACGGTAAAAAATTCATACTTAATCTGATTGATACTCCCGGACATGTTGATTTCTCATATGAAGTTTCACGATCAATTGCTGCATGTGAGGGAGCTTTACTTGTAATTGATGCCACTCAGGGTATACAGGCTCAGACAATTTCGAACCTTTATATGGCTATTGATCATAATCTCGAAATAATCCCGGTTCTTAACAAAATGGACATGGCTGCAGCCATGCCTGAGGAAGTTAAAGATCAGATAGTAGACCTGGTAGGATGCAGACGCGAAGATATAATAGAAGCGAGTGCTAAAACCGGAATGGGGGTTGAAGAAATTCTACGTGAAATCGTAACCCGCATTCCCCCTCCGGAGGGGAGTCCTGAAGCACCGCTGCAGGCTCTTATATTTGATTCAATCTTTAACTCTTTCCGGGGGATCATTGCTTACATTAAAATTGTGAACGGGACCATCAGAAAAGGAGAAAAAGTGAAGTTTATTAATACCGATCATGAATATAATGCGGAAGAAATTGGTGTTCTGAAACTTAAGCAAGACCCACGTGATGTAATGGGAGTAGGCGATGTCGGATACATTATAACCGGAGTTAAGATTTCATCTGAAGTAAAAGTGGGCGATACAATAACCCATGTAAAGAATCCTTGTGAACATGCAATTGCAGGATTTGAGGATGTAAAACCTATGGTTTTTGCAGGAATTTATCCGGTTGACGCCGATGATTATGAGGATCTCAGAGTATCTATCGAAAAATTACAGCTCAACGATGCATCCCTTTCATTTATTCCGGAATCATCAGCTGCCCTTGGATTTGGCTTCAGATGCGGATTCTTGGGTTTGCTTCATATGGAAATAGTACAGGAGCGTCTCGACAGGGAGTTTGATATGGATGTCATAACAACCGTTCCTAACGTTTCTTTTAAAGCTTATACCACAAAAGGAGAAGAAATAGATGTACATAACCCTTCGGGTTTGCCCCCGGTAAATCATCTTGAACGCATAGAAGAACCCTATATAATTGCCCAGGTTATAACATTGTCAGAATATGTAGGTTCAATCATGAAGCTGTGTATTGATAAAAGGGGAGTCCTGAAGAATCAGGTTTATCTTACCCGCGACAGGGTTGAACTGACTTTTGAGATGCCTCTGGCAGAAATCGTTTTCGATTTTTACGATAAACTGAAGAGTATTTCCAAAGGCTATGCATCTTTCGATTATTACTATACAAACTACCAGAAAGCTGATCTCGTAAGGCTGGATATTCTTTTAAACGGGGAGATGGTAGATGCCCTTTCAACGCTTATATATCGGGGGCATGCATACGAATTCGGACGCAAGATGTGCGTAAAGCTTAAAGAACTGATCCCGCGTCAACAATTTGATATTGCAATACAGGCCGCTATCGGGGCTAAAATTATATCGCGCGAAACTGTGAAAGCAGTCAGAAAAGACGTGACTGCAAAATGCTATGGTGGTGATATTACACGAAAGAGAAAACTCCTCGAAAAACAGAAAAAGGGCAAGAAACGGATGAGGCAGGTCGGAAATGTAGAAGTTCCTCAACAGGCATTCCTGGCTGTATTGAAACTGGATTGACCCCCTCCGCTTCGCGGTGTCCCCCTAAAGGGAGACTATTTCGGTGATGTTGATGAAATTTTTGATAGACTGAGGATTAACCCCCCTAAAGGGCATGGCCGT
>PLNT01000018.1 GCA_003141895.1 Bacteroidales bacterium
GGAAAAAATCCTTGTTTTCGGTAGGAATCCGATAGAAATCTCCCCCAAAAACATACAGTATTAAAAATCATAATAAAACTTAAATAAAAAAACCGCCTCATTTATGTTATGAGACGGCCTCTTTTTATTGGTACCCAATTCCCGATTACAGGAGAAGGGGGCAGAATTATTTTACAGTAAAGATGCTGTCTTCTATGGGTGTATCGATCTCAACCTTGGTAAAAGTCATAACCATATCCATACCCTGAGCCGATGTAGAAGTTTTCATCGGAATAACTACTCCATTGGTTTCAGTATAGTCAGTTGGATATGAATCAATAGCTACACCGGCATTTGTCGTGGAAGTTTTGACAACGTAATATGAACTCTTGTCAATATCAATATAGTTTACAATCCCATCAGCGTCATATTTAAGCTTAAAAGCCGGTTTATCATTAACATTTTCTTCTCCTTCCAGAGATAGCTGGCCTTTTTTCAGAGCCTCAGCCAGATAATTCTGGAACATGTTTGTCCTTAATGTTTGTTTTACCTGATCAGGTGTCATTTCCACTGGGTCAGTAGACCCTGTCATTGGATTGACACTATATCCTTTTGTGCCGTCAAATACCTGGATCATATCCTGTCCATTGACTGAGGTTACTGACTTCATTTTGTTAGGATTTTTCATCCATAATGTCATCGGCAAATCCATGCCCATTACCGACATGGTTGCAGTAATTTTAATTGTTTTAACATTGGCAACATTATCAAGTTTGGACGCTGCAGTGTACTTTTTTACGATTTCATCAAGTGATTGAGCACTTATGCAAGACATTATTATAAGTCCTGCCATAATAAAAATGAGTTTCTTCATACAACTGGTATTAAAAATTAATAATTAAAATGAATTTATTGTTTTTCTTAATGCTGTGAGTTTAAAAAGAAGGTCGTCCATCCCTGAAAGTTTAAGCATGTTAGCTCCATCAGACTTTGCAACGGAAGGATCAGGATGGGTTTCTATAAATATTCCGTCAGCTCCCACGCTTATTGCTGCTTTTCCTAAAGTCTCTATCATCTCAGGCCGGCCTCCTGATACTCCCTGTTCCTGGTTTGGTTGTTGCAGAGAATGAGTGATATCCATAATTACAGGAACACCGATCTGTTTCATAACAGGGATATTTCTGAAATCAACAACAATATCCTGGTAACCATACATGTTACCACGGTCAGTAAGCAAAATATTACTATTACCTGATTCTCTCACTTTCTCAACAGCAAATTTCATCGATGCTCCTGACAGGAACTGCCCCTTTTTTATATTAATCCATTTACCGGTAAGAGCAGCAGCAGTAAGAAGATCTGTTTGTCTGCACAAAAAAGCAGGTATCTGCAGGATATCTACATATTCAGCAGCTATTTCAGCTTCGTTTGGATTGTGAATATCGGTTATTACAGGGACAGAATATTTTTTTCGAACTTCTGCCAGAATTTTAAGTGCTTTTTCATCCCCGATCCCTGAAAAGGAATCACCCCTTGACCTGTTTGCTTTACGGTATGATGATTTAAATACAAATGGGATATGATATTTTTCAGATAGTACTTTCAGATGACTGGCAGTTTCAAATACTATCTTCTCATTTTCAACAACACACGGTCCCGCAATTAATAGAAAATTGCCTGATTCACTAAATTTTATACCGGGTATATTTATTGCAGCCTGTGACATATAATAACAAAGTTAAAAAAAATTATTATAATTAGTAAAGTGTTTCTGGTTTCTTGTTTGATTACTAGTTGCTAATGGCTAGTCCAGTACCCAGCATCCAATACCTGGTACCCAGTACCCAGCTCACTCATTTTTTATCGTAATCGTAAAAATCTTTCCACATGGCAGCGAGTCTCTTCCGTACCTCTTCTTCCTTCGGATTTATGCCAGGTTCATAGAAGACCGTTCCCTTGATTTCTTCAGGAAGAAAATTATCCCTGATGAAATTTCCCTCAAAGTTATGTGCATATTTGTAGTCCTTTCCATATCCCAGATTCTTCATCAGACTGGTGGGAGCATTCCTTATATGTAATGGGACAGGCAGATCGCCACCAGATTTAACCAGGCCTATAGCATTGTCAATTGCCATAATGGATGAATTGCTTTTCGGAGAAGTTGCGAGGTATATGGCTGCTTCAGATAAAATAATACGCGATTCAGGCCATCCGATGACATTTATTGCTTCAAAACAAGCCTGAGCAAGAAGCAAGGCGTTAGGATTGGCGATTCCAATATCCTCAGCAGCGAGAATCAACATCCTTCTCGCAATGAACTTCGGATCTTCACCTCCTTCAACCATTCGTGCAAGCCAGTAAACTGCGGCATTCGGATCGCTTCCTCTCAGCGATTTGATGAAAGCAGAAATTATATCGTAATGCTGTTCCCCATT
Organism: Bacteroidales bacterium; assembly: GCA_003141895.1. GTDB lineage: Bacteria > Bacteroidota > Bacteroidia > Bacteroidales > VadinHA17 > LD21. The sequence goes on from PLNT01000018.1 coordinate 2,415, forward strand.
TTTATCGTACAATGCAAGATTTTTCTGGACATGTTTCAGAACCATTTCGTTAGTGATGACAATCTTTTTATCAGATGATTCATCTGCTTCGGAACTTACAACAAGCTCAAGTGCATTGTAAAGTTTTCGTGCATCTCCTCCTGAAATCCGGATAAGTGCCTCATGTTCTGTAATGTCTATATCATAAGCCGCCAGGTAAGTATCTTTTTTCAGGGCTTTGTTCATCAACTGCAGAAGTTCATCTTCGGTCAATGGTTTCATTACGTAAACCTGGCAACGTGAAAGGAGGGGAGATATAACTTCGAAAGAAGGATTTTCTGTGGTTGCTCCGATAAGAGTTATAGTTCCCTGTTCGACGGCGCTGAGAAGTGAATCCTGTTGTGATTTATTAAACCTGTGAATTTCATCTATAAACAGAATAGGATTGGGCTGATTAAAAAACTGCTGGCTTTTGGCCTTTTCAATGGTTTCTCTGACATCCTTCACTCCGGAATGAACTGCACTGAGATGGAAAAAAGGTCTCTTCAGTGTGTTGGCGATAATTCCTGCCAGGGTTGTTTTTCCTACACCGGGAGGACCCCATAAAATAAATGAAGGGATATTTCCCGATTCAATTACTTTTCTCAGAACTGCATTTTTGCCAACCAGGTGTTCCTGACCTGAGAATTCACTGAGTTCCTTTGGTCTTAACCTTTCGGCAAGCGGTTGATTTGCCAGCATCATCAAAATATTTCTGCAAAAATACTAAAACAATTTTGTTCTCTTGGATTTTGTGACTGATACCTTATTAATATTGACTTTATCGTTAATATTGTGACAACATTAAATGATTTGCAGGGACTGGTCGCGACCAGTCCCTACCATTCATTACAAAATTAATCTCTAAAGTAAGTTTATAATGTACAAGATTATTAACAGTCTGCTGGTTTTTTTTATTCTTACTGCTTGTTCCCCAAAATCCGAAAAAAAATATGTGGGTTTTATTGAAGATCAGGATATTGTTGTCGATAGCGGAGCAGTTGTGTCTGCGCATCCTCAGAGCTCACGAATAGGAGTAAGCATATTGAAGAAAGGCGGAAATGCTATCGATGCCGCCATCGCAACCGAATTTGCTCTGGCAGTTTGTTACCCGGAAGCTGGCAACATTGGAGGGGGCGGTTTTATGCTGATCAGGACAAGTGATGGTAAAACAGATGTGATTGATTACCGCGAAAAGGCTCCTTCGGGCTCCTCCCGCGACATGTATCTTGACAAATCAGGGAACGTTATACCTGGATTCAGTACAGATACACATTTGTCCAGTGGTGTTCCCGGTACCGTAGATGGTATGATTAAAGCGCATTCAAAATATGGAAAGCTGCCGTTTAAAGAGCTGATTCAACCTGCCATCGATCTTGCTGAACATGGATTTCCGGTTACATTACGGCAGGCTCAAGACTTGAATTCGAACAGAAAAACATTTGTTGAAAGAAATTCATTTAAGACGGCTTTCGTGAAGGATTCATTATGGAGAGAGGGAGACACCCTTATTCAACCCGCTTTGGCTGAAACTCTTAAGAGAATAAGGGATTATGGACGCGATGGATTTTATGCAGGTAAGACTGCACGTTACCTTATAAAGGAAATGAAAAGAGGTAATGGTATAATATCAGAACAGGACCTGATGGATTACAAATCGGTTTCACGACAGTCTATTTCCACTTTATATAAAGGTTTTAAAATTATTACAGTCCCTCCGCCATCAGGCGGGGGCATTATCCTGATCCAGCTTTTAAAGATGACTGAACCATATCCATTGAAGGAATGGAGATTTCATTCCGCACGCTCCATCCACCTTATAACTGAAGCTGAACGGCGGGCATTCGCTGACCGATCTGAATATGCGGGTGATCCGGATTTTGTTGAAGTACCTGAAAAACAGCTGGTGAGTCAGAAATATCTCAATGAAAGAATGAAATCCTTTAATGAAAATCATGCCACATCTTCATTAGATCTTGGGCCGGGCTCGCCTGAAAAGTATATTAGTGAAGAAACAACTCATTATTCTGTTGTTGATGCAATGGGAAATGCTGTTGCGGCAACAACGACTTTAAATAACGGATTCGGAAACAGCATTGTTGCAGATAGTGCAGGATTTTTGCTGAATAACGAGATGGATGATTTCTCAGTAAAACCAGGTTTTCCGAATATGTACGGTCTTGTTGGTGGTGAAGCTAACTCGATAAAACCGGGAAAAAGAATGCTGAGTTCAATGACGCCCACAATTGTTGAAAAAAATGGAAAACTTCTTCTCGTTCTCGGTTCACCTGGTGGCTCAACAATCCCCACAACAGTCTTTCAGGTTGTAATTAATGTACTGGATTATGGCTTGAGTATAGGAAAGGCTGTCGATGCAGGACGTTTCCATCATCAGTGGTATCCCGATTGGATCAGCTTTGAGAAAAATGCAATTGACAGCCTTGCTTCTGATAAGCTACAGAAAATGGGACATTCCTTAAAGGAACGTGCAGCCCTGGGCAGCGTCAATGCAATAATGATTTTTCCCGACGGAAAAAAAGCCGCGGCTGCTGATAAAAGAGGTAATAATTCATCCTATGGGTATTAACTGTTTTGCGGTTCAATAATTTTTACTAAATTGCCTCAGATTTATTTTCATTAAAAAAAATAAATTAATACTTTTAACAATTGAAATTGTCTTTTTAGAGTAAATCGGGTTGTAGTTATTGTATTTGAATACATTCAGATATATTCAGTTATGAAAAAAACTCTGCTTATTGTAGTTATCATCCTGGCAGTAATTATTGCTCTGCCTGTAATTAATCTGATCCGATGGAGCGTTCAGTCTAAAAAACCGCTTGATATTATTATAGTCGATAAAACAGTTCCAACTCTGGAACGTGAACATCACAAGTCATTTAGCTGGATACTGACGAATGAGAGATTTGTTAAAAAAGAAACCAACCACAGTTACTCTTACACAAAAGATTACTACGGTTTCTATCCCCAGCGTCCCCTGAGAGAAAAAAAATGGGACAGGAATGATTACCGGCTAACTGATGTTATTAACCTCGCTAATAAAAATGATGCGATCTATTTCACTGATACTTACGGTGTGTTTTTTAATGACTGGTTCAGAGGTATAAACAAGAGCCGTAAATCACGAAAAATTTATGGTGGACTTAATAATAATGACTTTCTGCTCATTAAAGAGATGAAAGACAGGAATAAGCTCATTATTATGGAGTATAATTCCTTTGATTACCCGACAGCTCAATTTGAATCCGTCAGAACTCAGGAAAAACTCGGAATCAACTTCTCAGGTTGGACCGGTAAATATTTCAGCTCTCTGGATACAACATCGAAAGATTTTCCGATCTGGATGACCGCTATGTACCGCAAAGAATACAGAAAGCCCTGGAAATTCACAAAAGCCGGAGTTGTTATTTTGAAAGAAAAGGATATTGTGATTCTGGAAGCCGGACAGCAGCTTAAAAATGCAATGCCGCAAATAATCACTGAAGATGCTTCAGTCAGGAAGTATGGTGTTGTACCAACTGTTGCATTTGATCAGTGGTTTGACATTATTGATCCGCTTCAGAATAAGGTTCTTTCAAAATTCAAACTCGATACTACTCCTGACGGCGATTCCCTGCTTACAAACAATTCATTATTAAACGAGTTCCCTGCTGTGGTTCAGGAGCCTGTCGCCCAGAGAATTTATTATTTTTCCGGTGATTTCGCAACCTATGATGTTCCGTTCTGGACTGCCAGGTTCAAAGGAGTCGATAAACTTAAAGGAATTTTCTTTTCCGATAAGCCCGATGATACAAGAAGATTCTTCTGGCTCTATTACAAACCTCTCATAAATGGAATCTTCAGTGATTACTATGCTTCGGTGAATAAAAAATAAGATACTTCAAACGTATATTGAAAAGTACAGGCTGTAATGGTCTGTACTTTTTTTTGCAATCCAAACTTATTTGGAATGGCCCTAATCCGTGAGATTCGAAGCATTTGTTTAACTTTGATTCATGAATGGATCTTAGGATTGCCACGCTTCGCTCGCAATGACCGCTATTTTACTTACTTCGGTTCTGCTTCCAACATGAGGTTATATAAGTCGCACTGTCATTGCGAGCCCGACGAAGAAGGGCGTGGCAATCTTATGGATAACCGGAACATAATATAAATCACATACCTTTGTTCCATGATAATATCAGTAATTCAACCGGTTATTTATTGGGAAGACAAGTCCCGTAATTTTCAGAATCTTTCTGAACTTTTAAAGCCTTTGTATAATAAAACCGACATTGTCATACTTCCTGAAATGTTTAATACGGGCTTTTCAATGAATCCTGCCAGGCTTAGTGAACCTATGTACGGAGAAACCTGCAGTTGGATGAAAAGCATGTCTGAAAAGGGAAGTTTCGGGATTTGCGGGAGCTATATGGTTAAGGAAAGTGGTAATTTCTATAACAGGTGGGTGTTTGTTTCAAATGAGAAAGAGATTATGTACTACGATAAACGGCACCTGTTTAGTATGGGAGGGGAGAAGGAACATTTTACTCCAGGAAAATCGAGATTAATTTTCAGTTTCCGTGGAACGAAAATCAGTCCTTATATATGTTACGATCTGCGTTTCCCGGTATGGAGCAGGAACACTGAAAAATCCGATCTGATCATTTATGCGTCAAACTGGCCCGATGCACGGCAGAATGTCTGGAATACTCTTCTGAAGGCAAGAGCTATTGAAAATCAATGCTATGTGGCAGGATCAAATCCAACAGGAACAGACGGTATGGGAATCAGTTACAGCGGTGAATCAATTATCATAAATCCCCGCGGAGAAATCCTTGCTTCAGCCGGAAATAATCATAACACTTCTGTTACCTCTGAAATATCTCTGAAAGAATTAAATGATTTCAGAAAGAAATTTTCTGTTCTTGACGATGCTGACGACTTCACAATAAACCTTTAAGTCGAAAGTCGAAAGTCGAAATAATATCACTGACAGAATAGACTTTACAGACTTTATGGACTTAATTCACACAGCAAATCATACTCTGATAATGAGATAGTTCCTCAGTCTCCTGATAATGCAGAATACTGTACAATACTTTTTCCGGTGCCAGAGCCTGTATCATTGTTTCTTTCTTCTCTGAGCAGTAAGGACAGCTTTTCGATTTTGCGAAATGTTTTTTCCCCTCTTCTTCGGCATCACAATCTGAATTGAATGATCCCAGGAAATTATTTTTATCACCTTCTGTTAAAAAAGGACAACCTTCTTTATGAACGGAGTGGAAATCGTTTGTGCGTGGGCGAACAGCGACAAAATATTTTGAATCCATAAGGTTTAGAATTTTAAATTATTTAAACTAGTACAAAGAAAACGCTCTATCCTTTTGTCAAATTTTGGAGTTTTATCGGGATTCTTCGTAAATTGTTACCTGAAACATTGAATTTTTAAAGGATTAAGTTGTAAAAAAAAACAGGATCGAAGGCTACAAACATATTATCAAATAATGTTAAACGAAATTGTCATTAATCCAGGATATTATTCTAATTCATGCGGGGTATATCATAAAAAAAACTCAAAAAAAATATTATTTCATAAGTGTTTATGGTATAGTAATTTATGAAGTTTAAGAAATAAAGTTTTGAGTAATATTTCGAAATATTCAGGTAACATTTTGATGCATATTCCGATAAAACCCCGGAATTTAACTTAAAACTAAATCATAAAATCATGAAAAAGGAAGACAAATCAGCCGTAACAAACAAAACATTTGATCAGTTAATTTCGAAATTATCAGAAAACGAAATTTTAAATATTCAGGCAATGAGCTATGTAAGAGGTGGAAATGTAGACGAAGGAGGAGGTTCCCCAGTAATTATTTACCCAAAATAGTAAGTCAGGCCAGATAACTTTATAATTTGAATGAAGAGCATTACTGTAAATTGTAATGCTCTTTTATTTTTTTTGTATAATTTAAATTTTATTAATTTGCTGACAATACATTTTTTTACTTTGAGGTATATATTCCTGGATCTTGAAAAAGCTTTTTCTACTTGTATTGTTTTCATTTTTGCTGACATTTTTGAATCATTCAAATGCCCAAAAAGAAAATTTTAGTACAGGCTTTCAAAAGTTTCTGAAGTATTATAATGGTGGAGATTTTTTAAAGGCTGAAAAATCCCTTGTTTACACTCTGGAATCTAGTGATTCTTTAACGGCAAATCACCTAATTGTATTATATAATAATCTGGGAGTGGTTTGTATAGCTTTGGGCAAGTTTGACAAAGCCCTTGAATATAATTATAAAGCAGAATCTTTCACCAGGAAGGAAGATCAGAATGGTCAGAATATAGCTGATATTTTTAATAACCGGGGATATATTTTTTATAATAAAAAATCATTTGATGTAGCCATTGATTATCTTGAAAAAAGTATAAGGATATATCAGAATCTTGATAACCAGAATCAAAATGTATTAGGTAATTTATCATCAGCTTATATCAATATAAGTATTGCTTATATAGAAACAAAAAAATATTTATTAGCACTTCATTACCTCAAAAAAAATGTTGATCTCAATGTTAAAAACAGTCTTACCGGGTTGCCGTTAACTTATCTTAATCTTGCAAAAACGTATACGAAAATTGGAAATTCCATTAAAACTGAGGAATATTATCTGAAATGTACTGCAAGTTTTAAAAAAAAATATGGTGATGGGTATTACAGAATGGCTGAAGTGTATTTTGGCTATGGACTTTTCCTCAGATCAGAAAATAAAATCGATGAAGCTCTAAATGCTCATAAAATAGCCCTGACTATTTGTCTAAAAAACTATGGAGAAAAACACACCCTTGTTTCTTTATCTTATAAACATATTGGTGATGACTATTTCATTCAGAAAAAATACGATTCTTCTTTGTACTATTATCAGAAATCGCTCATTGCTGTTGTGAGGGACTTTAATAATCCTGATATTTATTCCAACCCTTCAGTTGACTCCTCATTATTTGATATCCGTCTGCTCGATAATTTAAAAAGCAAATCCCAGGCTCTTGAACTCTTTGGAGGTGAACAAAAAGATCCGGCTGTAAAACTCAAATGCCTGAACAGCAGTCTTGCCACAATTGACCTTGTCCTTCAGCTTATTGACAGGATAAGAAATAATTATATGTCGGAGGAAAGCCGTATTTACCTGGCTGAGAATGAAAAGGAAACTTATCTCTTTGCAACCCATATTGCTTATAGTCTGTATTTGCTGACACATGATCCAGGGATGGGAGAAAAAATGTATTCAATAGCCCAGAAGGCAAAAGCAGCAATTCTCCGAAATGAGATAACCGGGAATGAATTGCTTTATTCATCAGGTGTTCCTGATTCTCTTCGAGAGAAGCAGAATACTCTTTCTTCGGAAATTGCAGCCTACAACAATCTTATTCTTGAAGAAAGCCTTAAAATCCTTCCCGACAGTAATAAAATCACCCTCTGGAAAGATGCTCTTTTTGACATGAACCGTGAAAAAGAGAAAGTTACTGCGAAAATTGAAACTGTATTTCCAAAGTTCCACGATCTGATCAGGAAAACAGAACCTGATTCGTTGAAAGAAATTCAGGATCAGCTGAAAAAGGATGAAACAATAGTGGATTATCTCCTCTCGAATCAATATACTGAAGGCAAAAGAAAACTATATGTGTTTTTAATCTCAGACAAAAGCCTTAAATTCAATGAATTATGGCTTGATTCTCTTTTTGTCAAAAATGCCGATATTCTCAGGAAAACTTCCAACCCGACTCTCGGTGGATCAAAAGCAAGTTACATTGCTTATACTGACGCACTTCACTACATGTATCTGAATCTGATAAAACCAGTTGATGAACAATTTACAGGGAAAAGGCTTATTATTATACCTGATGAAGAGATTGGCTGGCTTCCTTTTGATGCATTTATAAAAAACAAACCTTCCGGGGAACAAACAGATTATGAAGGACTTCAATATCTGATTAATGATTACACATTTTCATATGGCTATTCTTCCTCTCTGATATTTAATAAAAGCCGGAACTTAACTGCAGGAGCAAAAGTTTTTGCATTCTCTCCCGATTACGATAATTCAAAGGCGGGTGGTGGTGCTTCTCTTCACGGGACGGGTGTTGAGATAGGATCTATTTATAATGGATTCAGCGGTGAAAAATTCACCGGGAAGGATGCCACAAAAGCAAATTTTATGACCTCATTAAAGAAACCGGTAATCCTTCATCTGGCTATGCATTCAATGTCCGACAGCATTAATTCAAAGTATTCTTATCTTCTGTTCGACACTCATAATAATCCTGAGAAGGAAGGAAAGTTATATAATTATGAGATCAGCCTTACAAGGATTATATCACCGATGGTTGTATTGAGTGCATGTAATTCAGGGACAGGCACCTTATATTTCGGTGAGGGATTAATGAGCCTGGCCAGGAGCTTTACGCTTGCAGGTGCATCATCTGTGATCAAAACAGCCTGGGACATTAATGATGAAGCAAGTGCGTCTGTGATGACAAATTATTATCATTATTTGTCGAAAGGGAAGGAAAAAAATGAAGCAATGAGGCTGGCAAAACTTGAGTATCTCAAAAACGCTGCTCCCGAATTTACTCATCCATATTTCTGGGCGGCATACGAAGTCCTGGGTGACAATTCACCGGTTGTGTACGATTCACGCAAACATGTTATTGTGATAAGTCTGGCGGTGTTCTTTACAGCCTTGATTTTGTTTTTCTACTTTAAACGCCGTAAAATCTTTTCTGAACGTTCGCGGTAATATCCATCAGACCTTGCAAGAATTCCGAAACATTCTTCAGCTTTTTGTTTATTGTTTGTTTTAAGGTATGTGAGTCCTAAATACCACCTGGCTTCTTTTGCGTATTCGCCCTGTTCATTTAACACTCCGGAAAAGATATTTTCGGCCTGGCCGTAATTCTCAAGCGATAGCTGTGATAGACCCAGAAAGAAACGGGCAGAGACAGATGATGGATATTTCTCCAGAATACCTGCAAATTCCGCTGCTGATTTCTGGTAATCACCCGATTTATAACTTTCTTCTGCTGCAGAATACTTATCAGTTTCAGTATTATTTATGGTTCTGGTTACAGATGATAACGCCTCAAATGGTTTATAATAAGTACTAAAAAGTTTATCCGGATTTGAAGAGGGCAGTAGCGTCCTTAGAAGAATAAACGCACCAAGCATTGCTGCAGCTGTGAGGGAAGCATAGCGTATGAAAAGATTCCTGGTTTTCACAGGTTCCTTCCTGGGCGAGCTGATGGCGTCAGTAATAAAATTTCTGATCTCTTCAGATTTCGGATCAGAAATTCCGCTCTTCTGTTTTTTCTCATGCCATTCACTTACCCAGTCTGCGGTTATTTCATTCAGTTTATTGTTATTAATCTCCTGTTTTATAGATTCTATTTCATCTGACAGCATATCTTCCGAAAATCTGTCTGAGAAAATTTCCCTGATGAATTTTTCGTTTTCCCTGTTTCCCGATTTGTTCTTATTATAGTCAGAAATCATCACCTTAACAGTTTCCCGGGTGCTTTGAAATGCCGTGTCGTTATGAACATCCTCAAGGTCGGATTGTCCTTTCATATAATCACCAATTGTTTCACAAAGAGCACTGTCTTCTTTATCAGATATCAGTTCATCCTCAAAACCATCTCTGGTACTGAAAACTTCCTCTGGTATGTTATTGATATATCTGATTCTCTTATCCACTTTATCGTTTCTCGTTTATTGTTCCTTTAAGTTTTTCTTTTATCTTTTTCCTTTTGTCTTTTATCTTTTATCTTTTTCCTCACGCCTCAACCTCAGCCTTAGCCTTAGCTTATTGCACAACTTCCCTTGAAGCAATCTCACTATTTTTTATCCGCATGTAAGCAGGATGTGTTTTAACTTTTTCAATAAGTTCGCTTTGTGCCTCAGATTTTTTCTTTCTTACGTAACCATATGTATAGCCGAGCTTATCTGCAATTTCCTGAGGCGACTTCTCCTGCCAGTATAGTTTAAGTATCTTTTTACTGACAGGATCAAGAGTATTAAAAACCTTCTGGAAAATTTCTTCATACATCTGGTGATCCATAAACTCTGTAAAATCTTTTTCCGACTCGGGTTCCGGTCTTCGTGTAAAATATTTATTTGCGGCATATCTTTTTTCAAGAAGGGTTTTCCACAGGTGCTCGCATACGCAATACAAAAATGTTTTGAACTTACAGGTCATGACAAATTTTTTATCATCAAGTTTTTCAAGCATTATTATCAGACCATCCTGAAAAATATCGCTTGCATCCTCAGATGTTCCCCCTTTCTGATAAACCATCATCCTGATCATTGGCATATACCTGTCGGAGAGATAATGAACAACATAACTCTGACGGTTTCTCAGACATTCGATGATTTCATTATCACTATATTCTTTCACAGCAAATGAAAAATTTTCTAGCAATTTATTAATAATTCAAATATACTACTTTTTTCGATTAAAAACTAATTATTAAACGCCTCACGTAGGTAACAATTTCATACCTATTCCGATTAAACCAATGATTTAATCCGAGTAAAACAGATTTATTTCTGTAAAGGATTGAAAATGTATGCTTTGCTGATTTCATAAAAATGGGATTGACAGAGTTGTAATTTATTTATGGGCACAGTGAAAATTAGAAAGTCAATTAAAAATAAAATAATTATGGGAACTGAGACTTCTCCCGGTTTATTGCATTACCAATTTGGTAAGGAAGTGGAAGAACAATGCATTACTCCTGAACAAATTTATTGTCAGACTATTGAAAATGCAGGTGGCGTACCTTATCAGCTCATTTTTGGCCCTGAACTTGGTGAAGGATGGTACCGGAATATAGGCTACGGGATAAAAAACCTTTTTGATGTCAATCCTTTTGAATTTACAGAGACGCTTTATCAGCGAATGATTGAAAAGATAATTCCTCTCAATGAGGACATCCCGCCAGATCCATCGGAAACACGCAGACGAATTATAAACAGGCAGATTCAAAATTACAATGCAGAAATCTTGTTGCAATTCTCAAATGGCGAGAAGAAATGGATTAAAGATACATCAGTGAACAGAAGCAAATGTATCTCGACCTTGAAAAGGCCATGGACAAGGCGACGGAAAGCGACCGTTTAAAAACTGCATTTCTGAATAATTTATCTCATGAGATAAGAACACCTCTGAATGCTATTGTCGGATTTACTACTCTTCTGGGAGAAACCGGGAATCTCAACGAGGACCGGATGGAATTTATGGAAATTATTACCCACAGCTCCGACCATTTACTTGAAATAGTTGATGATATAGTAGAGATTTCAAAGATAGAAGCTAAACTCGTAAAGCTGACATATAAAGAAATAAATATAAACGAAATGCTTCAGCGTTTGTATGTCAGATTCAAACCTTCAGCTGATGAAAAAAATATTATTCTGAATTACAACAAAAAAATATATGACAAAGAGACCATAATTTTTACTGATGGATATAAGCTTTTCCAGTCGTTGAAAAATCTGATAAGTAATGCGATTAAGTTCACACAGGAAGGTCAGGTTGAATTCGGTTTTAGCGTACTCGATAAAATCCAGTTTTATGTTTCTGATACAGGGATAGGCATAGAGAAAGAACATCATCAGAATATCTTTAGTTCCTTTTATCAGGCTGAAAGCAGCTGCACGCAGCGTTATGATGGTACCGGTCTGGGTCTTACAATTGCCAGGGCTTATGTGGAATTACTCGGTGGTAAAATTTGGTTTTCTTCAGAACCAGGCAAGGGATCATTATTCTGTTTTAATATTCCTGATACGAGACACTAATCAAAGTCCTTAAAATTGGAATTATCTGACCTGGAATTGACCAGATCCCTGACATCATGAAACATGCAGCCTGAAGATGTGGGAATCAGAAAGACTAAAGCATTACTTGAAAAATATCTGTAAGAGTAAGGGACTAAGGGAATCGATAAACGGATTTACTTCCTGAGTGCCCTATACATAACCACAGCCGGATGTAATGCAATTCTCCCTGTACCGTCCTTAATATGATGCCGGCAGCTCGTTCCCGGGGCAGAGATAATTGTTGCAGTATCAGATTTCCTCACCTCGGGAAACAGTACCAGTTCACCTACCTGGTTGGATAATTCAAAATGCTCTTTCTCGTAACCGAATGATCCGGCCATTCCACAACAACCCGATGGGATTTCCTTAACGGAATAATTTTCAGGAATAGAAAGCATTTCAAGCGTGCTCGCAGAAGAAGCAACAGCCTTCTGCTGACAATGCCCGTGCAAAAGGATATTGATTTTATCATCAACAAATGAACTACTGCTAATTCTTCCGGCCCTGAACTCTCTTACTATGAATTCATCTATCATAAAGCTATTAGCTGCTATCTTATTCGCAGCTTCCCTAAGATCATCACCTGCTAACTCTGGATATTCATCTCTGAACCCAAGAATTGCAGATGGTTCAATTCCGAGCAGGGGGAGGTCGGCGCTTATGATTCCTGATAAGAGTTCAACGTTTCTTCTGATAATTTTCTGCGCTGTCCTGATAAGGCCCTTTGAAAGAAACGTCCTGGCGCTTACTTTGTGCCTTTTTGTGACCACTTTGTAATTTAGCGATGTAAGTAGTCTTATGGTATCAATACCTGTCTCAGTGTCGTTAAAATCGCTGAATTCGTCTATGAAAAGACATATCGATGAAATTGGATCAGGCGGATTGAGTTTTTCCAGGTTTTTCTTTGTCCATTTCCTGAGAGTCATTTTGTAAAGTGAAGGGATGGAACGTTCTGAAGCAAAGCCAGTTATCCTTTTTACAACTCCGGAAGAAAATTTATTTTTAACAAAAAAGTTAAAAACGGCAGGAGCGAAGGAGCCTATTTTATTGATAACTGAGATATACGCGATCAGCCTTGTTCTTAATGGAATCCCGTGCTTGTCATACCAGTGTTGCAGATATTCCGATTTAATCTTGGCTATATCAACACTTGACGGGCATTCCGCCTTGCAGCCTTTGCAGCCAAGACACAGGTCAAGTATGTCGTAAATCTCTTTATGATTCCATGGATCATCCTTATTGAGGTATTCACGGATAACGTTGGCTCTTGCACGGGTGTTCTTATATTCATCCATTGTAACCATAAAACTGGGACACATGGTTCCACCAATAATTGCTGATTTACGACAATCTGCTGTACCATTGCATCTTTCGGCAGCCCTTACTATACCATCGCTTGATGAAAAATCATAGATAGTCTTTATTTCACGTGTAGGGGCTCCGGGTATATATCTCAGACTGGTATCCATTGGCGGAGTGTCTGTAATTTTACCCGGATTTAAAATACCATCAGGATCCCAGCATGCCTTTACCTGTTTGAGAAGGTTATAATTGTGTTCCCCGATGATCAGAGGGATAAATTCGCCTCTTAGTCTACCGTCACCATGTTCACCGCTAAGTGAGCCTCTGAATTTCTTGACCAGATTCGCTATGTCTAAACCAATTGATCTGAAAAGCTTTACATCTCCAGTATCTTTAAGATTAAGAATTGGTCTGATATGAAGTTCCCCTGATCCTATATGAGCGTGATATACAGAGCTTTTACCGTATTTTGCCAGGATTAATTCTATTTCATCCATGTATTCGGGCAAACGATCAACGCTTATTGCTGTGTCCTCGATCAGTGTCACTGGTTTAGGGTCACCTTTCATGTTTGCAAGTACTCCCAGACCGGCCTTTCTTAGCTCCCAGACCTTCGAAATATCTTTTCCTTTGATGATGGGATAGGAATAACCATACCCGGCCGTCTTTAATGCCTCTATCATACTTGACGCAGCCGAATCGATTTCTTCCGGCTTTTCCCGAACAAATTCTACAATCAGAATAGCCCCGGGTTTTCCTTCAAGAAAAAACCTGTTGTTCCTCTGGCTGGCATTATCTTCTGTGAGTTCGAGAATACGGTAATCCATCATTTCAACAGCTGATGGCCTGAATTTTAGTGCAATAAGGTTAGCTTTGTAGGCATCATTCCTTTTGTTCAGGTGAACGCATACAAGAGCCTTATTTGCAGGAGGTAATAGAACAAGATTTAATTTGATTTCAGTAGTAACAGCCAGAGTACCTTCCGATCCCGTCAGTAATTTACAAAAGTTAAATTTCCTGTCGGATTTTTCATCAAATATCTCAGAATCGAGTAGAAGATCTATAGCATACCCTGTATTTCTTCTGTGAACATTCGGATCGGGAAATCCTTCCCTGATTTTCTCCCGATTATTCTTATCATCAAGGATGTTTTTAACATTGCGGTATATAGCTCCTTCAAGATTATCCAATTTGCATTTCGCGAGGAACCCATCCTTACTGATTGCTCCAAAAATCGCTTCGCTACCATCACTAAGAAGTGCCCTGATCTCTATTGTGTGATCTCGGGTTGATCCATAAACAATAGAATGTGAACCACAAGCATTGTTTCCAACCATACCGCCAATATTACAGCGATTTGATGTAGAGGTTTCAGGACCGAAAAACAGACCGGATTTCCTGAGCTCAATGTTGAGTTCATCGAGGACGACTCCGGGTTCTACCCTTACCCACATCTCTTCTTTATTAATCTCAAGAATTTTGTTCATGTACTTTGAGATATCCACAATAATTCCTGAACTGACTACTTGTCCTGCCAGTGATGTGCCTCCTGCTCTGAGGGTTACATGTGATTTCTCTTGAGATGCAAAATGCAGAATTTTTTTGATATCAGATGACGTTTTCGGCCAGGCAACAGCAGAAGGTTCCTCTTTGTACACTGAAGCATCGGTTGAATAAATAGTGTTAGTGACTTTGTCGTATCTGAGATCACCTTCCAGATCGCGACTAAGCTCATCAAGTTTAGAATAAAATGTACTCATCCGGATTAGTCTGTTATTAACCTGCTAAATTAGGAAAATGATTGAATCATAATTTCCATCACAACATTTTCTCATTTTTTTTAGATAGACTATTTTAATGATTTTAATCATGCAAATCAAAATTGGTTAATAGAACTTTTTTTTCGTACATTTATAAAAAAATTTCGAACTTTTTAATATACTGATACACAATGGAATTATTAGATCGCATCAAGCAAAATGCCAGGAAATACAATATGCGGATTGTGCTTCCTGAAGGGTATGAAGAACGAACAATTAAAGCAGCTGATATTGCTATTCAGGAAGAATTGGCACGGATAATACTAATAGGGGATCCGTCTGAAATAAACTCACATGCTGCAAAACTTGGATTAAAGAACATTTCCAAAGCAACAATAATCAATCCGAAATCGCATGAAAAGAAGGACCATTATATAGATATGATGGTTGAGATCAGAAAAAGCAAAGGAATGACAAGGGACGAAGCTTCTAAACTTATCGAAGATCCTCTTTATCTGGGTGTGCTGATGATTAAGAACGGAGATGCAGATGGCGAAGTTTCAGGAGCAGATCACGCAACAGGTGACGTGCTGCGTCCTGCTTTTCACTATGTTAAAACGGCTCCGGGTATTTCAGTAGTTTCCGGAGCGTTTATTATGATACTTCCCGAAAAGAACTTTGGTGAAAATGGTGTAATAATATTTGCTGATGGCGCTGTTCATCCAAATCCAAATGAAAAGGAGCTTGCTGAAATTGCAGTTGCATCTGCACACACAGCAAGAGCTATAGCAGGATTTGAACCAAGAATTGCAATGCTTAGCTTCTCCACTAAAGGAAGTGCAAAAAATGAAATGGTTGATAAGGTAGTTAATGCTACAAGGATAGCAAAAGAGATGGCCCCCGATCTTAAGATTGACGGAGAATTACAGGCAGATGCTGCTCTTATAGAGGCAATTGGCAGGAGTAAGGCTCCTGGCAGTCAGATTGCCGGCAAAGCAAATGTTCTGATATTTCCTGATCTTAACTCCGGGAATATTGCGTACAAACTTGTTCAAAGACTCGCACATGCTGAGGCTATAGGACCGATCCTTCAGGGTATGGCCGCACCAATAAATGATTTGTCTCGCGGTTGTTCTGTCAGCGATATCGTTAGTATGATTGCAATTGCATCAAATCAGGCTGCAGGCTTAAAAAAATAAGATATTAAATTCACCTAATATAAATGGGCAAAATGGCAGAAAATATTGAACGGTTGGAGGATTATGGATTATCAAAAGATAATAAACCAAAAACCTTGTTCTCGAGGGTTGGGATCATCGGTGCAGGTTCTGTTGGACAGAACATTGCCAGGATGGTAAGTTCCAAAGGTCTGGATGTGGTACTGCTTGATCTGACTCAGGAAAAGATAGATCAGGCATTTACTGATATGGCTAAAGACCTTGATCGTATGATCGAAAGATGGGGTATGACAAATTCTGAAAAACTCGGAATCTTATCTCACATAAAAGGCACTGTAGATTATTCAAGTTTTAAAGGATGCGATATAGTAATTGAAGCTATAAAATCATCAAGCAGGGACAGAACTCATGATGAACGGTCTGAAATTCTGAAAAAAATTGAATTGAATGTTGACAGAAACACGATCATAGCCACAAATTCATCTACCCATGTAATCACTGAACTTACTACTGATCTGACATATAAAGACCGGTGTCTGAGTTTTCATTTTCTTACGCCAGAGGCAGATGCCAGGGTTGTGGAGATTGTAAAAGGTTTATATACTTCACAGGAAGCATATGTGAACTCGATGAAGTTTGCCAATTTAATCGGGAAAAAGGTGGTTCCTGCTAAAGAATCGCCTGGTATTATCAGTACAAGACTGATAGTCCCATTTATAAATGAAGCCTGTGAAATCCTTATGGAAGGAGTCGGATCGATGGAGGATATAGATCTTACAATGAAAGCAGGTTTCGGACTTCCTCTTGGCCCTTTTGAAATGGCAGATAAGATTGGTCTCGACAAAATACTCAGATGGTGTGAAAATCTTTATGATGAATTCGGTGATCTGAAATATAAATCTTCGCCACTGCTGAAGAAGCTCGTCAGAGCTAACCAATGGGGAAGACGCACAGGCAGGGGCTTTTACGAATATAATAAGGATGGAATGAAAATTGATAAAAACATATCTGTTGAAGAGTACTAGACCATTTTTTTATGATTACTTTAAAAAATAAACTTTTTCTATAATGAAAATATTAGTTCTTAATTGCGGTAGTTCATCTATTAAATATCAACTTTTCGATATGGTTTCGGGTGCTGTTATGGCAAAAGGGATTGTTGAAAAAATTGGTTTGAAAGGTTCATTTTTAAAAAATGAGAGATTTGATGGTGATAAGGTTAAACTTGAGGGAGAGATTCTTGATCATCAGACAGGTATTGAGTATCTTCTTGGTTTAATGGTTAGCAAAAAAAGAGGTGTCATTAAAAACCTGAATGAAATCGATGCCGTCGGTCATCGTCTTGTTCATGGAGGTGAAAGATTTCAGGGAAGTTGTTTTCTTGATGATGAAACAATAAAGGGTGTCGAAGATTGCTCCGATCTTGCTCCTCTCCATAATCCCGCTAATTTAAAAGGAATTTATGCAATGCAAACTGTGCTGCCGAATGTCCCGCAGGTTGGGGTATTTGACACGTCATTTCATCAGACAATGCCTGATTATTCATTTATGTATGCTCTTCCATATTCGCTTTATAAAAAATATGGTATAAGACGTTATGGATTCCATGGTACAAGTCACAGCTATGTTTCCAAAAGAGCATGCGAAATACTTAAAAAAGATTATAGCTCCCTGAAGATCATAACATGTCATCTGGGGAACGGTGCTTCAATAACTGCTATTAAAGATGGCAAGTCACTTGACACGTCAATGGGATTAACTCCCGTGGAGGGGCTTATAATGGGAACCAGGTCGGGTGATGTAGATGCAGGAGCCCTAACACTTATTATGGAAAAGGAAGAGATTGATTATGCTTCTCTGAATACCCTTCTTAATAAACATAGCGGTGTGTTAGGCATTTCAGGTATATCGTCGGACATGAGAGAAGTGGAATCAGCAGCTGAAGAGGGAGATGAAAGAGCGGTTCTGGCGCTCAAAATGTATGAATATCGTGTAAAAAAATACATAGGTGCGTATGCTGCAGCGATGGGCGGTGTGGATCTGCTGGTTTTTACCGGTGGAATAGGAGAGAATGCGTCAGAAACAAGGGAAAACATCTGCTGTGATCTCGAATTTATAGGTCTTGAATTTGATAAGAATATTAACAGCGGTGTTCATAGTAAAGAATTGGTAATAAGCAAGAAAGAGTCGAAGGTGATAGTAATGGTCATTCCTACAAATGAGGAATTTGTTATTGCCTCCGAGACACAGGAAATTGTAGATCATCGCATTGTCTAAATATTGTTAAACCCTGAAGCAATGGTGCTAAAAAACATGAATGACCTTAGGCGGCTCCTTGAAGGAGTTGCTACGAAGAAGCTTATCCTTGCTGCTGCTGACGATCATCATTCTCTGGGTGCGGTAATCAGAGCCTGGAAAGAAAATATTATTGATCCGGTACTTGTAGGGGATGAAGCCGGAATAAAGAACATTTGCGCATCCAATAATTATGATATTACCGGGATCAAAATAATAAATGAACCCGACATCCAAAAGTCAGTTGAAACTGCGGTAAAGATGGTTCATAACAAGGAAGCGAATGTGCTCATGAAAGGAAAGATAGGATCGGCCACCCTGCTCAGATGTGTTCTTAATAAAGAATGGGGTTTGAGAACCGGAAACCTTTTGTCGCATTTTGCACTTTTTGAAGTAGATACTTATCCGAAAGTTATAGCAGTTACTGATGTGGCAATGAACATTGCACCGACACTTCAGGATAAGATAGCAATTGTTAATAATTCAGTTGCCTGTCTTAACAAACTTGGATATAAAATGCCAAAGGTTGCAGTTCTGGGAGCCGTTGAGATGGTAAATGAGAATATGCAGGCTACACTCGATGCAGCACTCCTGTCAAAAATGAATCAGCGCGACCAGATTAAGAATTGTGTAATAGACGGACCGCTGGCATTTGATAATGCTGTCAGTCTTGAAAGTGCCCAGCTTAAAGGAATTAAAAGCGAAGTGGCCGGTGATACCGACCTTTTGCTTATGCCTGATATTGAGGTAGGTAACGTTCTGTATAAGTCTCTGGTCTTCTTTGCTAAAGCAAAAGTTGCTTCTATAATTCTTGGCGCAATGGTTCCTATTGTTCTAACTTCAAGATCAGATAGTGAACAGGCAAAATTCGATAGTATTCTTTTAGCTGCAGCAGCAAGCCGATAGTTTAGTTATGATCCGGACTCTGGAACAGATGGAGGGAATGGTGCTTGCACTAAGAAAGAAGTATCGTGTAGCTGTAGCCTGGGCTCAGGATACAAATAGTATAGGAGCCCTCGATAAAGCTGTTAAAAAAGGTGTTATTAACGCAGTTTTAATAGGAAACACATCAGAAATAAGAAGAACCTGCAAGATTCTTTCAGTAGATGAAAACAATTTCACCCTGGTTGAATCGAAAAATGAGATACTTGCGTCTTCAGAAGCCATAAGGCTGGTAAAATACGGAGAAGCAGATATAGTCATGAAAGGTCTCGTCGGAACCGATAAATTTCTGAAAGCTGTAATGGATAAAGAGAATGGTCTGATGATACCTGGTGCAGTTTTGAGTTATGTTTGTGCTATGGAATTGCCTGAATATGACAAGCTTTTATTTATCACGGATCCTGCTGTAATCCCTTTCCCTGATCTTGGTCAGAAGGTAGCAATGGCGCGTTATGCTATTGAGATTGCGCGTAAATTTGGCATTGAAAAGCCAAAAATTGGTTTGATTGGTGCCTCTGAAAAGCCAAGCCACCATTTTCGGTATTCTGCTGACTATACGGAAATGTGTAAAATGGCTGAACGCGGCGAAATAGAAAATTGTATCATGGATGGGCCGCTTGACATATTTCTTGCCTGTGATAAAAAAAGTGTAGCAATCAAGGGGATCAATACTCCGGTAAATGGGGAAGCAGATATTTTGCTCTTTCCATCTCTTGAGTCGAGTAATCCATTTTATAAAGGGCTGATGCTATTCGCAAAAGGAGAAATTGCCGGATTGATCATGGGAACAGAGAAACCTGTAGTTGTGATGTCAAGAAGTGAGAGTGAGATATCAAAATATTTCTGTATCGTGTTGTCATGTCTAATGGTAAACTGAAATAATTGAGCAGAAAGAAAACAATCTGAGTTATGATAAAACGATTAATCCTGGCAATAAACCCCGGATCAACTTCAACAAAATTTTCCCTTTTTGAAGAAGATAAATTAGTTTTTGAAAAAACTCTCAGGCATTCTTCTGAAGAATTAAAGAGATTTGAAAGGATTGCTGATCAGTTTCATTTCAGAAAAGATCTGATAATGAATGAACTATCAGAAAGGAAGATAGATCTGGAAAAAATTGCTGCAGTTGTTGGTCGTGGTGGCCTTGTAAAACCAATTGTATCAGGTATATACAGAGTCAACAATAAGATGAAGGTAGATCTGACAGCCGGTTTTTCTGGTCAGCATGCAAGCAATTTAGGTGGTCTGATAGCAGCTGATATTGCCTCTTCACTGTGCTACGCAACAGCATTTATTGTTGATCCTGTGGTAGTGGATGAACTTCAGCCAATTGCCAGGATATCGGGAAATCCTGAAATTGAAAGGAAATCGATATTTCATGCTTTGAACCAGAAAGCTGTCTCACGTCTTTATGCAGCCTCCATAAACAGGAAATATGAAGATTTGAATCTTATCGTAGCTCATATGGGTGGTGGAATAAGCGTTGGAGCACATTTGAAGGGGAAAGTTATAGATGTTAATAATGCACTGAATGGAGATGGCCCTTTTTCTCCTGAACGATCGGGGGGATTACCTTCGGGACAATTAGCAGATCTTTGCTTCAGTGGAAGGTTTACTCACGATCAGCTTAAATTGATGATTACAGGTAAAGGAGGCATGGTGGCTTATCTTGGTACCAA
The DNA here is from genome assembly GCA_003141895.1 of Bacteroidales bacterium. GTDB lineage: Bacteria > Bacteroidota > Bacteroidia > Bacteroidales > VadinHA17 > LD21. The sequence continues at coordinate 23,470 of PLNT01000018.1, forward strand.
TAGCTTTATTGATGTTTGCCGACTTGCTGAAAATGCAGATGAGAAAGCACTTCTTATCAGAGAAGCAGCCTCATACCAGATAGGAAAAGAAATAGGGGCAATGGCGGCTGTTTTAAACGGAGAAGTTGATGCAATAATCCTTACGGGCGGAATGGCTTTTGAGGATGCGAATATCGAAAGTATCAAATCAATGGTCAGTTTCATTGCTGATGTTATTGTTTATCCCGGGGAGGATGAACTGAAGGCACTGGCTTATAATGGCTTGCTGGCATTAGATGGGAAGATTGAGATAAAAACGTACGAATAAATTCCCCAACTCTACGGATTCCCCATCGCTACCGGCAAAATCTTACCATTAAAAAACTTATGACCTTTTAGTGCGAATCCTGATATAAATTCAGCCATATCTTTTGCGTCTACTGGAGCTTTATAACCTGGAAATGCCTCGTTTAGCATTTCAGTCTGAACAGCTCCTAAAGCCAGACAATTCACACTGATCCTATGCTCTGAGAACTCATTAGCAAGGCATTCAGTCAGACAAGCCAGTGCGGCTTTGGATGCACTATAATAGGATAATCCCCTGTACTTTACACTGCCCTGGACACCCCCCATGCTTGATACATTTAAAATGTGAGAATTAACTGCCATAAGAGGTTTCAATGCTTTGATTAATGCCGCAGGCCCAAAAAAATTTGTCTCCATCATAAGTTTCCCCTCAGCAAGAGAAGTCTCAAGAAAATCTTTGTTAATCAGAGCCCCGGCAATATTTATCAGTATATCAATTTTAATAAAACCAGAGGAAACAAAATCAATGAACTTTTTGCTCTGACTTTCAACCGCTGCCATATCAAGTGTATATGTTCTGACATTTTTAAAACTTTCAGAAAGACCAGTCAGTGATTTTTCACTCCTTCCGGTTACAAGAATTTGATTATGAATATCCTTGGCAAGAAAAATTACAACCTCTTTTCCAATACCCCTGGTACCGCCATTTACAATTATGTTCATGATGATATAGTTATTTTTTTTACCCTGCCTACACGGCAGTCAGGCACAAAGGTACACAAAGTCCCGATAGCTATATAACACTTCAGAATTACGGTAACACAAAACATGTTTTTCTACTTAATAAACCCCCTTTCTTATTTCCCCCACGGGGGAAAGGATGATTTTGCTCCTTCCCCCGTGGGGGAAGTCCCGATAGCTATCGGGAGGGAAGGGGGTAGAACAGATAAAACACATATGCAAATTAAAGGTTAACTAGACTATTATTAATTTGTTACACTAATTGTGAAGAAATACATAGCTATCGTGAAGCCACAGGACACACATAGAATTGTTGATTTAGTTGAAGGTGATTATAAAATACGAAATATCAATTGAACAAGAGGTTTTGTGTCGTGTTAATAACTAATAATCTTATATTTGCGATAATTCAGATTTAAATCAGTGTATTTAGTGTCGATCTGAAAGCGTTTCTTCCTCCAAACAGATTAAAAAAATTAAGATGATAAATAAAAAAATAGCAATTCTCGGCTGTGGAAATATCGGGGTTTCCATGCTACAGGGATTATTGAAGCAGGAATCAGTTTGTGCAAAGAACATTGTCGCCACGCGTAGAAATATTGTGGAACTGGAATATCTCAGGGAAGAAGGAGTAATACTGACTTCAGATAACGTTGAAGCTATCAGTAAGTCCGAAATCATAATAATTGCAGTGAAACCTTATAACCTTGTTAATGTACTTGAAGAATTGAAAGATCATCTCAAACCTGATCGTCATTTGCTTGTATCGGTAACTACCGGGATAACAATCAGTAAAATACAGGAGGTCATAGGAACGAAAATTCCTGTTTTCAGAGCGATGCCAAATATCTCCGCAAAAGTTGGCAAATCAGTTACATGCATATGTGATAGCGGAGCGACAAACGAACATCTGAAATCGGTAAAATATCTTTTTGATCTGATGGGAACAACAATGGTAATTGATGAGGATCTGATGGAATCTGCAACAATATTAGGTGCCTGTGGAATTGCTTATGTTCTCAGGTTTATCAGGGCAATGATACAGGGAGGTATCCAGATCGGATTCGACGCCTCCACTGCGAGCGCAATTGTAAATCAAACAGTAAAAGGTGCAGCCGAGCTTTTGATTGAAGGTCATCAGCATCCTGAGTTCGAAATAGATAAAGTAACAACACCTAAAGGATGTACTATTGTCGGGTTGAATGAAATGGAGCATAATGGCTTCAGCTCATCATTAATAAAAGGATTGGTAGCTTCATATGACAAGATTGGCAAATAATATTATCAGCTTTTTGTTGACTTCTTTGTTTTTTTTGATTTTCTGCATTCCTTGTTTTTTTTCCTGAAAAAGATTGAATGCAAAATATATTATAGATACAATTTTTACGTTTATTTGTATCCTTCATAATTAATATTATAATCAAAAATGGCTCTGAAAAATAAAATTCCCATAAACGTATATTCACGGATTACTATTCTGACAATACTATTTTTATCCATTTCATATCACTCATTGAAGGCGCAAAGTAATAAAGAGGACCAGTTTCCTTATGATCAGAAAACCGAAGAAGGAACTCCGGCTTTTAAAGAAAGATTATTTTTTGGCGGAAATCTGGGGCTTATGTTAGGAACAATAACTGATATTCAGATTTCACCGGTTGTCGGATATTGGCTTTTGCCTCGTCTTGCAATTGCCGCCGGACCAACATACAGATACTATAAATCAACAGACTATTATAACCAGGTTGATAAAACCTCAATATATGGAGCCAAAGCTTATGCTCAGTTAGTTGTTGTTCATGATATAAGTTCATTTATACCTATGGGGTCCCATACTGGTATCTTTCTGCATATTGAGGATGAATTGCTCAGCCTCAAGGCAAATTTCTGGAAAGCCCCATTAAATCCTCGGGGGCGGTTTTATGTAAATACAGTGCTTTTCGGTGGTGGCATCAGTCAGCAAATAGGGAGGAGATCTTCAATGGATTTTATGGTTCTATGGCCCTTAAATGAATCAGATTATAATATTTACAGTAAACCGGAAATAAGGGTAAGTTTTATCTTCTAACTATTCCGGCAAGCCTACCTGATCTGATGATTCTTAAATCGTTCGTAAAAATTTTGCCCAGTGATTTGAGGAGTGGCAAAATAAGCTATCTTTGAACCCTTAAAATTGAATCATTTATGAAAATCGAAAATAATAAATTGGTCTCTTTAATTTATGAATTGAGGGAAGACAACCGGGAAGGACGAGTTATAGAAAAGCTGGATGTCACCCGGCCATTAAAATTTATTTATGGAAAAGGTATGTTACTTCCTGTGTTTGAAACGAATATTAACCTGTTGAAAGCAGGAGATCCATTCAGTTTCAAACTCGCTTCTGATGTAGCCTATGGCGATAGAAGGGAAGATATGATTATAAATGTCCCTGTTGAAGTATTTAAGACTGACGGAAAAATAAATGAAGATATCTGCAAAGTAGGAAATGAGGTACCAATGTCCGATTCAGAGGGCAATCCATTGACAGGAATAATAAATGAAATTACAGATACGTACGTAAGAATGGATTTCAATCACCCTATGGCCGGCTTCGATCTGTTTTTTTCAGGTAAAATAATTGAGGTACGTGAACCTACAGGACAGGAGCTTACAGGAACAACACACTCCTGTTCAGGATGCGGCGATAATGCACAGTCAGATTGTTCAGGTTGCGGTACTGATGCGCATTCTGATTGTTCCGGCAGTTGCTGTTGACCAGGTTTTAAATACTCTGCATAATTTATAACTGATTCCCGTAATGCAAAAAGTATGGAAATTTTTCCCTTATCTGCTATTTGGTGTCATAAGCATTACACTTTTTCTGTTAGTTGTAAAAGCCAATAATATATTTGAGATTCCTTCAGCTATTTTACTAATCTTCAGAATAATAACTGTAGTACTTCTATTTGTCTATGCTTTTCAGAAGAGATCTCTGACAACATGGATTCTGGTCTCTATGGTTGCAGGTGCTGAATTTGGTTATGATCTTCCCGGGTTGGCAAAAAAACTACAGGTGTTCAGCGATATTTTCCTCAGGATGATCAAAACAATCATTGCACCGTTACTTTTTTCTACACTGGTAGTTGGTATTGCCGGACATGCAAATATAAAGCAGGTAGGAAGGATGGGATGGAAATCGCTTCTTTATTTTGAGATAGTTTCTACTCTCGCCTTGTTTATCGGATTACTTGCAATAAACATTGGTAAAGCTGGTGTGGGTGTTGTATTACCACCTAATCCGGAAGTACCTCCAATATCAGCAATAAAAGCACAATCTTTCAGTGACTTTATGCTCCATATCTTTCCGGAGAATATAGCAAAAGCAATATTTGAGGGTCAAATCCTTCAAATTGTCATCTTCAGCATTATTTTTGGAATTGCCGTGGCATTGGTGAAAGAAAAGTATCGGATACCTATGATCAGGTTTAGTGAAAGTCTTTCTGAAGTAATGTTTAAATTCACAAATATTGTAATGTATTATGCTCCTGTTGCTGTATTTGCTGCTATTGCTTACACAGTAGGACATATGGGACTTGATATCCTATATAATCTTTTTAAGTTACTGGCAACACTCTATGTGGCTTTGTTCGCATTTTTGACTTTTGTTCTTCTTCCTGTGGCACTGATTTTCAAAATACCCATCAGGCCATTTATTAAAGCTGTCTCCGAACCTGCCACAATTGCTTTTGCAACTTCAAACTCAGAATCTGCATTACCATCTGCCATGGAATCAATGGAGAAATTTGGTATCCCAAGGAAAATCGTTGCATTTGTTATTCCAACAGGCTATAGTTTTAATCTCGATGGCACTACATTATACCTGTCGCTGGCATCTGTTTTTGTTGCACAGGCTGCTGGTATCGACCTTCCAATCGGAAAACAATTTGTAATCTGCTTCACACTGATGCTTACCAGTAAAGGGGTTGCAGGTGTCTCCAGAGCAGCACTGGTGATTTTGCTGGGTACAGTTGTTAGTTTCGGTCTGCCTGTTGAACCGGTATTCATAATTCTTGGCATTGATGTACTGATGGATATGGCACGTACCAGTGTGAATGTCATTGGTAATTGCCTGGCCACGGCAGTAATTGCCCGCTCTGAGAATGAATTTGATGAGATAGCGGCAAGGAATTTTAAGCCTGAATAGATAATTAATTGTTTAACATCTCTACAATTGAATATTTGACCTCAACCAGCAGGGTAGGCTAAAATATTCGCTTTTCAAAATTGTATAAATCCAAAAGGTTACGTTTGATTAATTAAAGCACCGCTTACGTTAGTTCAAAAATTAACCTCTCTACAATTGAATATTTGTTTTGAAGTAATAGAGTAGACTTAAATATTCAATTTTTTCATCATTCCCGTTAAAACCGAATCAGACAATATTGACATTACAAATGTAAAGGTGCTAACATGTATCATATATTCACAAATGTAATTATATTTTGACTTGCTTGAGATTACAATCCTAATTAATTCAAATACATTTCTTGTTTGAATTATATAATACTATAAATCAGCTTATTAATATCTATTATATAGAGTAAATATTAGTCATTTACATACTTTTATATGAAATAGAACCTTAAAATGTTTAAAAATATCATATAAATAACTGTATACCATAACATTGTATATCTAAACTTAAGTATATCTTCAAATAAGATACATATTTAACCAATTGTATTACAATGAGATATAATTATATCAAACAATATGATAATTGATCTGCTTCTTCTGCATTACAATTGTAATCAAATTAAGTTACAATTGACAATTAATTTATATTTACATTTGTAATATGTAATATTTCTATTATGAAAGAGCGTTTACTTGAATTCCTTAAACAAGAGAATAAATCCTCAGCTCAATTTGCTGAGGAAATTGGCGTTCAGGCTTCGGGTATCTCCCATATATTATCAGGAAGAAACAATCCAAGTCTTGATTTTGTATTGAAAATGCTGGAGAAGTATAAGTTTCTTTCCACAGATTGGCTTCTGTTTGGAAAAGGATCTATGTATAAAGAGCCAAGAATGCAAAGTTTGTTTGATGATATTCCTGAAACTAATAATGATCAGGGTGAAAGAGGTCATGTTAAAGATGAACCTGTTCGAAATGAAATTGAATTCCAGGATGTTATGCGAAAAAGCGTAACTAATGATACCCAGACTTCCTCAAAAAAGCAAAATGAACAGGTTGTAAAAATTGTCTGGTTTTTCGATGATAATTCCTTTGATGAGTATTATCCGCGACGATAGTGCGTATCTTTAAGTATTATTAAATATCCTCAATTTAAATTTTCTGAACTCAGTCATTAAAATTATCTTTGTCATAAACGCATATTAGATGACAAAGCGTATTGAAGATCTGAAAGTAATTGAAAATAAGCGTCTTAAGAATGATTTTTTTGTTCTCAGATTGTCAGGGGATAATAAAATTCCGGATTTCAAACCCGGTCAGTTCGTTCAGGTAAGGGTTGATGATAGTCGTGAAACCTTTCTACGGAGACCTATTTCAATTCATGATGTTGATTATGGGACGAATACTTTTAAGCTTCTGATACAGATTGCCGGAAAAGGCACTGAAAAGCTTTCAAAACTTGATAAGGGAGATACCTTAAATCTTATTTATCCGCTTGGCAACTCTTTTTCAATGCCTGAAACAAATGAAAAGGTTCTTCTGGTGGGTGGTGGTTGTGGTATAGCCCCATTATTATTCCTAGGTAAATATTTAGTAGCCAATGGATGTACACCTGATGTACTGCTGGGATTCAGAAACAGTGCCAGGATCATTGAATTCGAAGAATATTTAAAAATCGGAAAGGTATTCGTTACAACAGAAGACGGATCAATGGGAGAAACGGGTTACATAAGCACACATTCAATCTTTTCGACGCAAACTTATAACAGGATCTACTGCTGCGGTCCCGACAGGATGATGAAAGCAATGGCCGGTTACTGCAAGAGCAGGAACATCTTATGTGAAGTATCACTCGAAAACCTTATGGCGTGCGGCATAGGGGTTTGTCTATGCTGTATTGTAGATACTGTTAAAGGCAATCTTTGTACATGCACGGAAGGACCCGTTTTCAATGTAAATGATTTAAAATGGTGAATCTTGGCTTCAATATTGGTGATTTGCATTTCAAAAATCCTGTGCTGACAGCGTCAGGCACATTCGGAAATGGATCAGAGCTTGATGACTTTCTCGATGTATCAAGGCTGGGAGGGATTGTGCTTAAAGGAACAACACTTGAACCAAGGGAAGGTAATTTATATCCGAGGATGGCTGAAACCCCTTCCGGAATGCTGAATACAGTTGGTTTGCAGAATAAAGGAATCGATTATTTTGAAGAATTCATCTATCCGCGTATCCTGAACTATAACACAAATGTAATTGTCAATGTTAACGGTAGTTATATTGAAGATTATATAGCTCTTGCTGAGAGAGTTAATAAGCTGAAGAAGATAAAGGCTATCGAGTTGAACATTTCATGTCCGAATGTAAAGAGGGGAGGAATGGCTTTTGGAACCAATCTGAATTCAGCGCGCGAAGTAACGAGAGAGGTAAGGTCGGTTTATTCAAAAAAGCTAATCGTAAAGTTATCTCCGAATGTCACAAACATTTGCGATTTCGCCAGGGCTGTTGAAAAAGAAGGAGCTGACGCTGTTTCATTAATTAATACTCTCCTCGGAATGGCTGTTGACGTTGAAAAAATGAGCCCGTCTTTATCCACAATAACAGGCGGCCTGTCAGGACCTGCGATTAAGCCTATAGCCTTAAGGATGGTTTGGCAGGTCGCTAATGCGGTGAAAATACCGGTTATTGGTATAGGTGGAATAATGTCTTCCTCAGATGCGGTAGAATTTATTCTTGCAGGAGCTTCGGCAATCCAGGTCGGAACTGCTTCATTTATAGATCCGCAGGCTTCAATAAAAATACTCGAGGGGATCGAAAAATATCTCATTAATAAGGGATTTTCGGATATTAAAGAAATTGTCGGCTATTTAAATAAATCAAAAAATTTCTGAGGACGTTCCAAATCTATCACCGAAATAGGTCAAGTCGCTTGCTGTAACGTATATACAAAACAAATTTTTTCGATCCGAGCCATAAAAAAAAGGAATTAGAAATAATTCCTTTTGGTTAGTTTTTTGTGATCCAGCTGGGGCTCGAACCCAGGACCCCATCCTTAAAAGGGATGTGCTCTACCAGCTGAGCTACTGAATCCACTTTTTTGCGAGTGCAAATGTATGATAAAATTAATTTAAACCAAAAGAATATAACAATTTTTCCAAGTTATTGTCCTATTTTTTCAGAACAATTTTTTGTTAACCAAACTATCAGATAAAATTTAACAAAATTTATCGCGACAGAACCGGAATCTGCCTGTTAATTGATTCCTCAAGCGATATTAATGTTTCTGTCCTGACAATGCCTTCGATGTTTTGAATTGTATCAGTAAGAATCATCCTCAGGTGTTCATTATCACGTGTATATACTTTTATGAACAACGAATAGTTTCCGGTTGTATAATGGCATTCTATAATTTCAGGAATGTCTCTGAATTTTTCAATCACTTCCCTGAAATGACCCGGATGATCAAGAAATATCCCAATGTAAGCACAGGTTTTGAACCCAACCATAACCGGATCAACCTTGAATTCCGACCCTCTTATTACTCCGATGCGTATCAGACGCTGTACACGCTGGTGTATTGCAGCACCAGAGACACCGCATTCCCTGGCTACTTCAAGGTAAGGAATCCTGGCATTCTTTGTGATAATATCGAGGATTTTCTTATCAAGATTATCAATTTGTAAGTTTTCTGACATTTTTAAGTGTAATTAATTAATGGAATGAAACAATATGTATTTATTGGTTACAAATTTAAAGGAAATATGAATGGATATGGTAAAAATCGATAAAATGTTTGAAATTTGATTTACATTACTGCAATTTCGTAACTTTGATATAGGTACTGCAAACCCGTATTTTCGTCTCTATAAACTATGAAAATACATTTGATTCTGGCACAGAAATTGTTTATTGAAAGATTAACACGAACTATCAACCTACTCCTGACATGAATAAAATCAAACTCTTTGTTGTAATGTTGAGTTTATTGCTCACTCAGTTTTCGCTCGTTAGTAGAGTACAGTCTCAAATTCCTTATGTCAATGACTCTCTTAAGGTCATGGAGAAGGTTTATCTTCATGTGGATCGTGACAGTTACTTTGCAGGTGAGGATATATGGTTCAAAGCGTACCTGATTGATGCCCTTGATCGCTTACTTACAGATCATAGTAACAGCCTGCATGTCGAATTGATTTCTCCTTCTTTAAAAATCATCTCCAATAGAATAATTCGTCTTGATGGTGGCTTAGGTAATGGTGATTTCAAGCTGTCCGGGGATATAAAGTCTGGGAGATATACAATACGGGCATATACAAACTATATGAGGAATTACGGCGATCAGTTATTTTTCAATAAAGAAATTGCTGTTATTAATTCCGCTGATTCGAGCAAAATCTCAGAAAGAGTTAAATATGTTGAAAATAGAATTCAGGTGAGCTTCTTTCCGGAAGGTGGTTCTCTGATTGATAACGTCTCTTCAATTGTTGCATTTAAGGCTGTAAATTATCTCGAAAAAGGTTGTGATGTATCCGGAAAGATCTTTTCGTCAGGCGGTGAGTTGATTACTACATTCAAATCCACGCATCTCGGGATGGGCACGTTCTTCCTGCGACCATTACCTGGTTTAAGTTACTATTCTATTGTAAGAGGGGCTGATAGTATTGATATCAGGACTGAATTACCAAAGAGTTTTTCAACGGGCGTGATCTTCAGCGCTTCAATAAATCAGGATAATGAGTTATTAATTATCACAAAGACAAATCCTGAAACACTGGCACTCCTTTCGGACCGGGACTTATTACTTAATTTCTCAGTACGAAAGGAAGGTATTAAGACAATACCCTTAAAGATTAAATCTCCGGTTACCAGTTTTGTCATTCCTACGGATGATCTTCCGGATGGTATTATAATGTTGACACTATCTACCGTGAAAGATATTCCTCTTTCTGAAAGACTTATTTATATTGAACGAGAAGCTCCATTAAACATTCAAATTGGAACTGATAAACGTTTATACAATAAGAGAGAACCTGTAACGCTTAAAATATCATTGGCAGAAGATTCAATTATTGAAAGAACGAGCAATGTATCTTTGTCTGTTGTTAATGAAACCTTCACTAATAATCCATCTAAATTCTCCAGGACTATTTCCTCCTGGTTTCTTCTCGAATCGGATGTTCGGGGATTTGTTGAAGATCCATCATATTATTTTGATCCATCAAATCCTGACAGATTAAGAGATCTGGATCTTCTGTTACGGACACAAGGGTGGCGAGACTTCACATGGAAATACGATACGACTTACTTCCCCCCTGAGAATGGATTTACCATATCAGGGAGATTGACAAACTTGTATAAAAACAAACCGATCGATGGTTCAAGGGTCAGTATTGGAATATTCGGAACAAACAAAAATATTTTGACAACAATACCCGTAGACTCAATTGGGAGATTTAAGTTAACTGGCGTTGACCTGATTGGAGAGGCTAGAATAATTGCAAGCGGAATTGATCAAAAAGATCGCATGAAGGGCACTCTGTTTATAGATTCTGTAGCTTACAATCCGGCAAAAGTACGTGATAGTCTATCAGTGGTCTCAACTTTGGTTAATTTCAATCAGAGTAAGCTAAGATCCTATTATATAATTAATGAGGCGATAAGAAAAAAATACAAACTCTCTGATACCATCAGTATTGGAGAGGTACATATAGTATCTGAAAGGCATAAAGATCCTCAAACGATTAAAATTGAGAGTAGCAGATTAAAATACGGTACGCCTGACGCTGAACTGATAGTTACAGAGCCAATGGAAGGCTATACAAATCTGCCTGAGCTCATGAAAGGTAAATTTGCGGGAGTCGAGGTAGTTGGACCTAGGAAAGGGAATTATTATATAGCTTTTCGCGGATTAACAACCATAAACGGCGATCCGAATCCTCTTCTACTGATTGATGGCAATCCAGCCTCCTTTGATGAATTGCCATCGATACCAATATCACTAATCGAAAGAATAGATATACTGAAACTTGTTGCTTCGACAACTATTTATGGGCTTCGAGGTGGTTGTGGAGTTATCAACCTGATTACAAAAGCCGGAGGTGAAACAGGCAAATATAGACTGCCGGATTATTCAGCCAAACTAAAGATTTCTGGTTATAATGCTGCACGGATTTTCTATTCACCTACACATTTAAAAGATTCAAATTCAGACTATAATCCTGACCTGAGGTCAACACTTTACTGGAACCCTGATATAAATCTGGAAAGTTATAAAGAAGTAACTCTGAATTACTATAATGGGGATAATGCATCAATAATAAGGATTATTGCAGAAGGCATTACAAAAGACGGAATTCCGATCACCGGAACTACAAAATATGAAATAAGATAAATTGGGAAACGCTAATTTGATACCATGAAAAGAATAATTCTGCTGCTTCTTTTAATCTATCTTTTTCAGGGAGGGCATGCCCAGTTGGTTCACGGAACCGTTCACGTCAAGTCTGACAGTTCTGGTTATTTCGATGGATCAAATGTAAGAGTGATAGGTCAGATGGCAAAACAACGAATTGGCGATTTGCTTCCGTACGACTATAAGCTAAAATAAATAAAAAATCCCACAGGTGCCTGATATTATTATAAAAATACTTCTATAGCTACCTCAACCTTCCCTTGGAAACTGAACAGTCCAATAATTTTTTGCAGGTTCTTTTGTAATGAATCTCTTCCTTCAGCGTCGTGTATTTAAAAGCATTAACAATTTAAATATTCACGCTATGAAAAAACTATTTGTAATTTTCGCTTTAACCATCACAGGAACATTTATTTACGGACAGAAATCTATCGATGATTTGTTTGACAAATATGCCGGGAAAGATGGTTTTACCACAGTAACATTCAATGGAGGTCTTCTTAAACTGGCACATATCTTCGGTGACAATGATGACGAGGCCTCAATACCTGCACATGTAACAGAAATCCGTATTCTCGCCCAGGAGGATAAAGGAATGAAAGTAGATAACTTCTATAATCTGGTAATTAATGATCTTGATCTGAAAAAGTATGATGAGTTTATGAGAATAAAGAAATCTGATCAGGATCTCAGGATGCTTGTCCGTGCAGAAGGTGATAAATTCAAAGAATTTCTTCTTATTGCCGGTGGTGAGGACAATGCACTTATTCAGATAAAAGGAAATATGACTTTTGAAGAGGCAAAAAAGTTTTCTGATGATGCAAAAAAAGACCATGGAACGAAAGGGGTTGAAATATATAAGTAATTGATATTGTCTCTATCTTTATAAGCTTCATCTACCTGAAACTGGAATGATAAGGACGGATTTTGATGATCTTATCCGGCAACAGAGCCGTAACCTTTATGGAATTGCCTTCCGCATCCTCCGGAATCAGGAGGAGGCGGAAGATGCCGTTCAGGAGGTGTTCATCAAACTCTGGAAACAGGGAAGTAAAATTGATGAATATAATAACATCGACGCCGTGGCAGTTACAATGCTTAAAAATTTCTGTATTGACCAGATCCGGAAGAAAAAGCATTTCATCAGGGAGGATCAGGAGAAACAGTATCTTCAGAACATAGACAATTCATCGCCATACGAACTCATGGAAAAAAGGGAATCTGAAAACATATTATATCACATTATTAATCAGTTACCCGATTTATATAAAGACGCAATAAGACTAAGAGAACTGGATGGTTTGTCATATGAAGAGATTGCTGAAAAAACCAAACAGAATATCAATACATTGCGTGTAATTATCTCAAGGGCCCGAAAGTTAATAAGAGATGAATTTAATAAATACCAGTATGAACGAAGAGGAATTAAACAGACTGATAGAAAAGTACTATAAAGGAGGAAGTACTGTAGAAGAGGAGGATGCGCTGAGAGATTATTTCATGCGATCTGATATTCCTGAAGGCTATGAGGCTGAAAAAGCCATTTTCAGTTTCTATACCGAATCAGCTGATTTTATTGAACCATCTGTTAATTTTGAAGCAAGGATTTTAGCCGGAATTGATGCTTCGGAAAGACAAAACGGATTGCAGAGCATTACGAGGCATCTTCCTTTGATAAGTGCTGCCGCCGGAATACTTATACTTGTCGGATCTTATTTTTTCTTTGTGAGTAAGACCGAATCACATGATACCTTTAAGGACCCCAAAATTGCTTATGCTGAGACAATAAAAATCCTCCGGGATGTCTCTGTAAAGTTGAATCGTGGAAGTCAGGCACTGGAGCCTGTGGGTAAGATAAACGAAATGACAAAAAAAAGCTTCGAAACGATTAATAAATCCACAAAATATGTTGAGAAAAACCTGAAGAATCTGGATTTAATTCAAAAAGCAATAGAAAAAAACAAGAGTTCCGAAAATAATTAAATAAAACAGACGATATGAAAAAGATCATTCTTTCCATAACATTAATCTGCCTGACCGTATTTCTGAAAGCACAGAGTAATGCGGTGGATGATATGTTTAATAAATATGCCGAAAAGCCTGGTTTCACGGTTGTATCCATCTCCAGTAAAATGCTGGGTTTGTTTGCTAATAATGAAGCAGATAAGAAAGATGCTGATGATATTATCAGTAAGCTGAAATCAATAAAGATACTTTCTGTTGAAGATTCTCTCCTGAATAAGGATCTGAATTTCTATACTGAACTAAGTAAAAAAATAGACTTATCAGTTTATGAAGAGCTTATGGTGGTCAGAGCAGGTCCTGATGTTACAAAATTTTTGATAAAACAATCTGGAAATACAATCTCGGAATTACTTGTAATAACGGGTGGTCCCGGGGGAAATTCATTGATTTCAATAAAGGGGAATCTCAATCTTAAAAACATTAATGATTTATCAAAAAGTCTTGATATGCAGGAACTTAAAAGTCTCGATAAGATAGAAAAGAAAAATCATGAGGAATAAATTGGGAATAATTTGAGTATCAGAAGCAACCTTGCATCATTTTTTATGGTCATTTCAGGAGTTGAAGATAATAATCCAGTTTTTATTTTGCATTTTTTTTTATATTTGCATAAATTCGAATCATGAATTAATCTAAATCCTATGAGCAATAAATCTATGAAACGGTCAGGACTACTGATGATCAGTTTATTTTGCATTTCACTGGTATCCTTTTCTCAATTTAAGGATGTCGATTTCCTGAGAAGTACACCAACTGACGGTGCAAAATACCTTCAGGCGTATTTTTCTCCATGGGCAAATTCCGTTGGATCAGGTCTTAACGGAGGTTGGTATAATACTGCAAAACCTCATAAATTTGGAGGATTTGACATTACAACCAACTTCAGTGTAGCTATGGTTCCTACATCGGATCAAACTTTCGATGTATCAAAGATCGGCCTTTCCTCTTCGTTGACCGGAACAGGCATTGCTTCAACTATAGCAGGACCAAAAACCACTGGTCCTCTTATGACTTTCAATCACGCCGGAACCCCAATCGCATCATTCAATTCTCCTAAAGGAACTGGTCTTAATTTTATTCCGGTACCAATGGCTCAAGTCGGTTTAGGGTTGCCCCTGGGTACTGAAGTGAAGTTGAGATTCATTCCTAAAGTTTCTGTTGGAGATGGCAATGTCTCTTTGTTGGGTTTTGGTCTTGTTCATAGTCTTGTTCAATATCTCCCCGGAAGTAAATTACTTCCGTTTGATGTTTCCCTTTTTGGAGGGTATACAAAACTTCAGGGAAATATACCATTGAGTTTACAACCAGATCCAGCAGTAGCTCAAAATTATTCAACTTATAGTTCTGTATTTCCGAAACAGAATCTAAGTTTTAATGTGTCAGCTTTTAATGTAAGTCTTATAGCTTCTCTTAATCTGCCCGTCGTAACCCTATATGGTGGAATTGGATACTGCAAAACTCAGGCTGAAATCAAAGTCCAGGGAAATTTCCCAACACCAGTATTGGCGACATCGCCTACAGTGCATGTAGAATATAATGATAGCGGTGTAGTATCTGGTACAAAATTCGGAACCCTGGATATGAAAGATTACTCTGGATTGAGAGCAAATATCGGCCTCAGGATAAAACTTGCTGTGATTACGATTCATGCCGATTATACAAAAGCACTATATGACGTCTATTCGGCTGGTTTAGGAATTTCATTCAGATAAAGATTTTTTTATAATGAAATCCCCGGACCACCAGAAAGTTCCGGGGATTTTTTTTTAATATAAAGAACTATTTTTGCTTTTAGCAGTTATCATGGTTATTAATACAGGAAATATCTGATGAATGTTGACACTCAAAAAATAAACAGTGGTTACAAGGCGTTGCTCCTTGCATCGAAAAACAACGTGGCAAACGATGATTATCCTGTTATCAGGAGGGCTCTTGATATTGCCATAGAAGCTTGCGGAGATAAAATAATCCTGACAGGAGAGCCGGAGATATTGCATGCCCTTTCAGTTGCACGAATCATCGCCGGAGAGATGGGACTTGGATTGACTTCAATAATTACTGCATTATTGCATGATTCCTTCAATAATCTCAATCTGACTCCGAAAGAACTGGAAAAAGAGTTTGGGAAAAAAGTTGTGGAGATTCTGAATGGTTTTTCGCGTATAACAAGTATTGATTCAATGCAGGCGTCTTACCAGGCAGAGAATTTCCGTAAATTATTGTTAAGCCTGGCTGATGACGTGAGAGTTATTCTGATCAAGCTGATAGAACGGCTTGAATATATGCGAAACCTCGATAACGCTCCGGAAAAAGACAGGATACCACTTGCTTCGGAAACATATTTTCTTTATGCACCTCTGGCTCACAGATTAGGATTCTATAATATCAAATCGGAATTGGAGGATCTCTCGGTCAAATATCTTGATCCTGACCAATATATTTATGTCGACTGCCGCCTGAAACAGACAACAGCTTCCAGGAATAAGCTTATCCGTGACTTTTCAGGACCACTTAAGGAAAAACTTGAAAAGCAGGGATTTAAGTTCACGATAAAAAGCCGTACAAAATCAATTCATTCCATTATGCTGAAAATGAAAAAACAGGGAGTGGATTTTGACGAGGTTTATGATCTTTTTGCTGTCAGGATAATTATTGACAGTAAAGATGAGAATGAAAAATCAGATTGCTGGAGAGCTTACTCTGTTGTTACGGATTTATATCAGCCGAATCCAAGCAGATTGCGTGATTGGATCTCGGTGCCAAAATCAAACGGGTATGAATCGCTTCACACCACGGTAGTCGGACCAAGAGGGAAGTGGGTTGAAGTACAGATCCGCTCCAACAGGATGGATGAAATTGCTGAGAAAGGTCTGGCGGCTCACTTCAAATATAAAGGAATTAAAGGTGAAGGAGGACTTGACTCCTGGTTGTCGAAAATGCGCGAGATATTGGAATCATCTGAGAAAGAAGATAATGCATTTCTCGATCAGGTACGTTCAGGTCTGTATACTGATGAAGTATTTGTGTTTACCCCAAAAGGCGATTTGCGTCAATTGCCCGCAGGTGCCACAGTTCTCGATTTTGCTTTCGATATACATACAGAAGTAGGATCTTCATGCGTCGGCGGAAAAGTGAATGGGAAAAATGTAACTATAAAATATGTCTTGCAAAATGGTGATCATGTTTCAATTTTAAGATCAAAAAATCAGAAACCAAAGCAGGATTGGCTATCATTTGTCGTAACAAATAAGGCAAAGACAAAGATCAAACTGGTGTTGAATGAAGAAAAGACCAAAGCTGCCGCAGAAGGAAAAGAAATCCTGATGAGACGTTTAAAGAACTGGAAGATGGTTTATGGAGATACTCTTATTCAAAAACTACTGACGAACTACAATCTTAAAAGTGCACAGGATCTGTATTATCTTATTGCTATCGAGAAACTGGAGCTTCTTCAGATCAAGGAAGTTATATTGAAAGAAGTTACAACAGAAGAAAGCACTTCTGTACCTGTTCAGCCTGAGAAAGAGACAAGGGAACAGTTTGATTCGACGATATCTGACTACCTTATAATTGAAGACAGGGTGGAGGGGCTTGACTACAAGCTCTCCAAATGCTGCAATCCGGTATTCGGCGATAGTGTCTTCGGGTTTGTTACTATTTTTGAAGGAATAAAAATTCACCGGACAAGTTGTCCCAATGCACATAATATGATGTCCAGGTATCCTTACAGGGTAATAGCTGCCCGTTGGTCAAAATCGCGGAATGTTCCTTCTTTTATCGCAGCAATAAAAATTACAGGAATTGAAGACATTGGTATGGTAAATAAGATAGCTGATGTTATTGCTGGCAACAGTGCCGTTATCCGGAGTTTCAATTATAATATGACTGACGGAATATTTGAAGGAATACTTAATATAATGGTTCCTAATAGTGATATCCTTCATCAAATTATGAGAAAGATACAGGCAATCAAAGGTATATTGAAAGTATCGAGATATGATAGTGTCGGTAACTAGCAAACCCCCCTGTCGCTGTGCGACATCTACGCCATAGGGGTCTGTTTAGGGATTGAAAACCCCTCTGTCGCTTCGCGACATCTCCCCTGAAGCCTGCCTGCCGGTAGGCAGGGGGCGAAAATACTCGTCTGTTTAGTAAGATTTCACTTACATGCAGAATTTTCTCCCCCTGCAAGGGAGAGTGCCCGAAGGGCAAGGGGGTTCTTTAAATTACAACCAATACCCTTCAGGGAGAGTGCCCGAAGGGCAAGGGGGTATTTCGATTTTCAGTATCTCTGGTCAGGCTTTATTGGCAGTTTCGCCATTTTTTCCACCTCCAATGACGGAAATCCGAATTCCTCAACAACCTTTCCAAGGATCAGATATGTACCGCTACCTTTAAATGGCCATTTATTCAGCGACTGTGAAAAGTGAGTCGTATCAAAAAAATTACCTTCGGCATCAACAAAGCATCCGAAATTCATCCAGTCATTTTTTATTGTTTTTATATATTTTATCGTTACAAGATGTCCGACCATCCTGATCTTTTTACCGGTGTACTCACCCATCTGACGGGCTGAGACTTCACCCCGGAAAGAAGTCTCAAGCATGTCGAACCAGCTCATCGTAACCGGAAAACCAAAGAGCTCGATTTCATCATATACATCTTCAATCTTTCCCTGGGCAAGATCGGGAAGCGTGAAATTTCTTACAGGAGGAGAGAAGAGCGGACGTATATTGTCCTGCTTAGTCTTATTTATCATCATATGAGCTTCCCACAAAAGTACAGCTTTGCTCTTTCCTGTAAATCTTAATGCACCCGCTTTAATAAGAAGAATTAACGATTCTAATCCCGGATTTACTCGTATAACAAAATCATTCAGGTCTGAGAACTGTCCTTCGGCATTTCGGATCTCTTCTATTGATTGGGCAAGTTTATATTCAAGACTCATAATATGAATAAAACCAATGTATATGTCAGTTCCGTAGATTGTGGTTTTATATGTGCTTTTATTCACACACGGCAGCTGGATCGTTGCTCCGCATCTTCGAGCTTCATGAACATATACCCATGTCCTGTAGAACCCTCCGAAATTATTAATTACAGCCACCATGAATTCAAGCGGATAATGCGCTTTAAGATAAAGGCTCTGAAAACTTTCGACAGCATACGACGCAGAATGGGCCTTTGAGAAGGAATACCCTGCAAATGACTCAATCTGTCTCCATACTTCTTTAGTTACCTCATCGCTGTACCCTCTCTCGTGGCAGTTGGAGAAGAACCTTTCAATAATGCGCTGCATCTCCTGTTTAGATCTGTATTTGCCGCTCATGGCACGACGAAGTGTGTCAGCATCGGAAAGATCGAGTCCTGCAAAGTGATGACAGACTTTCAGGACATCTTCCTGGTAAACCATAACACCGAATGTCTCAGCAAGCTGTTCCTTCATTACTGGATGTATATATTCGAATTTATCGGGATTATGGAATCTGTAAATGTATTCTTTCATCATTCCTGATCGTGCAACTCCGGGTCGTATCACAGAACTGGCTGCCACAAGTGTAGTGTAGTTATCGCATTTCAGTTTTTTCAGAAGACCTCTCATTGCCGGACTTTCAATATAGAAGCATCCCTTGGTTTCACCTATCCTCAGATACTCTTTTACTTTTTGATCGGTTTTAAATTTCTGTATTGTATGGATATCCACATCAATGTGTTGGTTCCGCAATACTATTTCAGCACTTTCTTTGATATGGCCTATCCCTCTCTGACTCAGAATGTCGAGTTTTTCAAAGCCAATATCTTCAGCGGTATACATGTCCCACTGGGTGGTTGGAAAGCCTTTCGGTGGCATATCCAGCGCCGTATAACATGTGATAGGTTCTTCTGAAATAAGAATCCCGCCGGCATGAATACTTCTCATATTGGGAAAGTCAGCGATTTTCAGCCCGGTAGAAAAAATAAGATTTGTTATTTCATTCCGGCTGGTTTCTGCAGAAGGGTTATCGATGAGCGAATCGATCTCTTCTTTGGGCAGGCCATGCACCTTTCCCAGTTCACGTACGATCGACTTGCCTCTGAACGTGCTCATAGTCCCAAGCAGGGCAGTATGCCCGTACCCATATCTCTTGAAAATATAATCAATGACTTCATCGCGCTCCTTCCATGAGTAATCAATATCGAAATCGGGCGGACTGCTCCGTTTTGGGTTTATGAACCTCTCGAAGTAAAGGTTTAGATCGATGGGGTCAACATTAGTGATTTTCAGGCAATAAGCAACTACCGAATTTGCGCCGCTTCCACGTCCGACATGATAAAACCCGCGTGCCATTGAATAGCTTACGATATCCCATGTTATAAGAAAATATGCTGAGAAACCAAGTTTGTCGATTATTTCAAGTTCATGCTTTACTCTTTTTTTTGCTTCGCTGTTCTTGTTGCCATACCTGTAAATCAGTCCATCCCAGGCCAGTTTTTCAAGAAGCAGCTTGTCATCATATCTGCTGGCTGAGTAGATCTTTTTATTTTTAAGATTATCACGGTCGAACTCCAGAGTACAGTAATCCAGGAGTTTTTTTGTATTGTTTATCAGCCATGGATATTCTTTTAAGATACTTTCGGTTTCAGCAGAAGTTTTAAAGAATTCATCTTCTCTTGCACACTGCGCTTGCGTCAGGTGGCTAAGCAGGATATTATTATCCACTGCCCTGAGACTCCTGTGAATGAAAATATCATCCCTCTCCGCAAAGGTAACCGGCTGAAGTAAAACCATTGAACCTCTGTTTACTGATGAAGACATTGTCAGCAAGCTGTTCAGCTCGTGTGGTTTTATACCTATGCGTTCATTATCAAATAGTTTACGGGCAGGACTTTTTTTAAGTGAATATATTATGTACGACTCGGAGAATTGAGGTGCAGGGAAGGGGAGTGATAACTTATTGAAATTCAGGTCAGAGAGAAATTGATTTAACTCCTGCAGCCCTTTGTTATTACGGGCAATCCCGATATATTGAAAATCATTTCCATTCCAGAATTCGATACCGGCAACAGGCCTGACATTCTTTTTAATACATTCTCCTGCAAATTCCGGAATTCCCGTTGAGTTATTTATATCGGTAAGAACAATAGTATCCGCCCCTGCATCCAATGCTTTCTGCACAAGCAGTTCTACGGACATGATTCCGTAACGCAGACTGTAATATGAGTGACAGTTTAAATACAATTTAAAGTGACTAAAGTAACTAGAGTGACTAAAGTGACTAAAGTGACTAAAGTGACTAGAGTGACTAGAGTTATTGGGATTGCTAAGTTTAAAGTTTTACCGATTGAAGAAAAGATGGAAAGAAGTTCATTTGCCTCAATGATAATGGGTTCCAGTTCATTTGGTTCATTCCATTCCATTCCTGAGATTATTTCCAGCCAATAACTTGTTTCACTGGCTTCACTTTCACAGATCTTAATTCTACTCTTAAAATCTGCTCTGCTTCTTGCTCTGTTTGCCTCACGGTAATTTGCACCGATACTGGTTCCTGACTTAGTCAGTTGATTTCTAACTGTTTTGCCTTCAATAGTTTCAGGCAGACTAGCTGATAGTTTGATGATCCTTATTGCAAATGCTTTAGTTCTTGCCTGAAGCTTTTTGCTGAATTCTTTATTTTCCATATTTTTTAATTTAAAAAAACTCTAGTCACTCTAGTTCACTCTAGCCACTCCAAACTTCCTAATGCCAATACCCTCCCCGGAGTCTCTCCTCCATCAAATTTTGCTCTTTAAGGGCGTTTTCGAGCTGTTTCAGGGCCTTTTCCTCTCTTTCGGTTACCGTCATCACTCCAGCGGCTCTCCTGACCGCATTTCGCCCGAAACGCTTTCTTATCTTGTCCATTGCCATATAGAGGCTGACCTTTTCAGGAGTATCGTCAAACATGTCAAGCTGCTGAACTCCTCTTACCATGTGGCTGAACCTTACGCCGATGAGCCTGATAAGCATACGCCGCTGATAGAGCCTTGCAAAGAGTTCTTTGGTGATATCGGCCAGAACATGGTCAAATGATGTATACGGTATCCGTTTCTGCAATGTGTGGGTATCGAAATTTGAATACCTTATTTTAACAGTAACACACGAAGTGAGCTTTTCCTGCTTTCTAAGTTCAAATGCAATCTTCTCCACCATACTTACAAGCAGCTGATTCAGCCTGACAAGGTCCGTTGTGTCTTTTTCGAAAGTATGTTCAGTGCTTATCGATTTCTGTTCCGAATAGCTTATGACAGGAGCAGAGTCGATCCCATTAGCTTTTTTCCACATTTCAATACCGCTTTTCCCCATCAGCTTTTCAAGCATTTCAATCGGGATATTCCGTAGGGTATAGATTGTAGCAATGCCCATTGAACGGAGCACCTGGTAAGTCTTCTGACCTATCATTGGTATTTTTCTTATCGAAAGCGGATCGAGGAATGGATGCACAATCTCTTTCTGTACCTCAATTTCCCCGTTCGGCTTTGCTTCTCCGGTTGCTATTTTTGATACTGTCTTGTTGATTGAAAGTCCTATTGATATTGGCAGCCCGGTCTCTTTCATTATGTACTGACGCAATTCATGGGACCATTTATAGCATCCATAGAACCTGTCCATCCCTGTGAGATCGATATAGTGCTCATCCACCGATGATTTCTCATAAAGCGGTGCTCTTTCGGCAATTATGCCTGTCACTATATTTGAATAGTTGCTGTAAAGCTCCATATCGCCTCTGATTACAATGGCATCGGGACACATATTCCTTGCCATCTTCATAGTCATGGCTGAACTCACACCATACTTACGTGCCTCGTAGCTGCAGCTCGATACAACTCCACGGTCCGACATACCGCCTATTATAACCGGCTTTCCGTTCAGGCGGCTGTTCTTAAGCCTCTCAACCGATACAAAAAATGTATCAAGGTCAAGATGCAGAACAGATCGGTCTATATTGCCGGTGAGGATCATAGTTATAAATTTTAATAGTTGCAACTGGGAGTTTGAGATTGCTTCGTCGCTTCGCTTCTCGCAATGACCGTGACTTTTACTAGCTTCGGTTCAGCTCCCAACCTGAACTATCCTTAGCTGCACCGTCATTGCGAGCGAAGCGAAGCAATCTCCAACTCCCAAGTCTTAATTTTTCTAAAAAAATATTTCACATTTCTTGCTTATATAACAAATTAGTTTTATTTTTGATTAGAAATTAATCAATTTAATGGTTACAATATAATCAATTTCATTATGTATTTTGCATCGAACATAAAATTTTTAAGAAAAAGGAGAGGCAGGACACAGGGTGATGTCGCCTTCGCTCTTAACCTTAAACGTTCAACGCTGAGCGGTTATGAGAACGGTGTGGCCCAACCCGGAATAGAAATACTGATATCATTTTCCGGCTATTTTAACATTGCTATTGATACAATCCTGAAGCTGGATATTTCAAAATTATCTGAAAGCCAGCTCGGTGAACTCGAGAGAGGATACGATGCTTACATAAAAGGCAGCAATCTCCGGGTACTGACCACTACCGTCAATTCCGCCAACAGGGAAAACATCGAACTTGTCCATGAGAAAGCAAAAGCAGGTTATGCGACAGGCTACGCTGATCCGGAATATATCGGGGAACTGCCTGTATTCACCTTGCCGTTTCTTTCCGATAAAAAGAAATACAGAACTTTTCAGCTGAAAGGCGATTCGATGCTTCCCATACCTGATGGGTCATGGGTTACAGGGGAATATCTCCAGGACTGGATGCAGATCATAAGCGGGAAGGCTTATATTGTATTCACTCTTGACGAGGGGATAGTTTTTAAGGTAGTTGAAAACAATCTGACAAAAGATGGAAAACTTGTACTTTATTCACTTAATCCGGTTTACGAACCTTATGAAGTGCACGTGAATGAGGTAAAAGAAATATGGAAGTTCGTTAATTATATCAGCAGCGAATTACCCGATCCGGTGCTCCCCGAAAAACAACTGATCCAGGCAGTTGCCGGCATGAAACACGATCTTGAAAGGATAAAAGCCAAATTAGGGAAAGATATTTCGGATATAGGTGAAGAAAAATAGGGATTTCAACAGACTTAAAGACCCCTCTGTCGCTTAGCGACATCTCCCCTGAAAGGGGCGAAAATTCTCACTCTTTTATGAGATTGTTATTAGATCCAGAATTTTCTCCCCCTGCAAGGGGGAGTGCCCGAAGGCCGAGGGGGTCATAATACCCTCCACTTCCCATCTTCAAACTCTATCGGAACAGAACTGATTCCTTCCATCTCCTCAATCTTAAACTTTACATGAGGTAATTCTAGTAAGTGATTTATATTCTTGAGTTTATTTGAAGTTGCTGAACTCATTATTATAAACGCTCCCGGCTCCACAAAGTTCCTCAGTGCAGGTGACTCGCAGATTATTGGAGCTCCTTCAGGAATGAGATCCTTTATTTTATTAAAGACATACAAGAGACGGTCATCAAGAACTTTGGCAAAATAAACATGTGCAGCACCAGCCCTCAGCATTCGGGAAGTATCTTTGGTTAAATCGCTGTTTGTTTCCTCATATATAGCATAGCTACCGGCTTCTTCCTCTATACATTTCAATCCTTCTGTGGTCTCATGAAAATGGGGACTTATCTTGATTGTAGTGATGTTCAGGTGTTTATACTGTTCAATTATTCTGCAAGCCATCATTGTTTTCCCTGACTTGCTACCAGTTCCTGCTATTAATAATAGATTTGGAATAAACATAATTAAATAAAAAAATAAACACACCCCATCACGCTTCGCGTGAGTCCCCTTTAGGGGGCAGGGGGGCTATTCTTTTGTAAGTCCAATTATCATATCAACGATCTTCTTGTTGTCTGTTTCAGGAATATGTCCTTCAAAGATTGCCCTGCATATTCTGTTTTTATCCAGAATCACAACTGTGTAATTATCTTTTGGCAAACCCCATGATTGCTGAAGGGTAGCCTTATAATCAAAAAGGATGGTAGTATCATATTTTTTAGCCTTGTTACCGGCAATCATTCTTATCAGACCATTTGGTTTCCATGTGGATTTGCAATCAACAATACCAAATCCCTTGAAAAGATCTTTGCTGAGGGTCTTATCCACGTCAGTTGCTTTCTTTACAGCATCATTGAATGAGTCGTTAAGGTCCGATTCATCAGGATCGACATAGTTCAACTGGAGTACTTTTCCCGGCCATGAATTCATTGTAAATTCTTTTTTGTCAGCATCAGTAAACGTCCAGTCCGGTGCTTTCATTCCTACAGCCAGCTTTACATTCTGCTGTCCGAATATTCCTGTTAAAGCAAATAAACTTAGAACAAGGGTAATGATCGTCTTTTTCATAAATTAACTTTTAAATTTAAAGCCCAATATATGAATTTTTTATCATTAATTAATTTCAGTAGTTTTTATCATTTATCCGCATAGTAATATTACTTTTGCGGTCTAAATAATTTGTATGCAATCTATAAGAAATATAGCGATCATTGCGCATGTGGATCATGGTAAAACGACTCTGGTTGACCGTATTATACAGGAATGCAAGGTGCTGGATGAAAGGAAGGTGGCTGGAGATCTTATTCTTGACAGTAATGATCTTGAGCGGGAAAGAGGAATCACTATCCTCTCAAAAAACGTTTCTGCAAATTATAAAGGGGTTAAAATTAACATTATTGATACACCCGGTCACGCTGATTTTGGTGGTGAAGTTGAAAGGGTCCTGAAAATGGCTGATGGAGTTTTGTTGCTTGTTGATGCTCTGGAAGGTCCTATGCCTCAGACTAGATTTGTACTCGGAAAAGCAATAGCTCTCGGACTTAAGCCGATTGTGGTCGTTAACAAGGTTGATAAAGAAAACTGCAGACCAGATGAAGTTCAGCAGGATGTTTATGAGCTGATGTTTAACCTTGACGCTACTGATGATCAGCTTGAATTTGCTACAGTCTTTGGTTCGTCAAAGTACGGATGGATGAGCGGTGACTGGAAAAAACCGACAAATGATATAAAATTCCTTCTTGACACTATACTTAAAGAGATTCCTGAGCCTCCTTATGTGGAAGGTACTGCTCAGATGCAGGTTGCTTCACTTGATTTTTCAAGCTATGTCGGCAGAATTGCCATTGGCCGTGTATTCAGGGGAGATATTACCACCGGATTAGATTACACTTTGTGCAAGAGGGATGGTAAAGTGAAGAAAGTAAGAGTCAAGGAACTATACGTTTTCGAAGGTTTGGGAAGAATTAAAACCGACAGCGTAAGATGCGGCGATCTTTGTGCGGTTATCGGACTTGAGGACTTTGAAATCGGTGATACTCTTGCCGATCTGCTTGCACCTGAAGCATTAAAAAGAATTGAAGTGGATGAGCCAACAATGAGCATGGTTTTTACAATAAATAATTCTCCTTTGTATGGAAAAGAAGGCAAGTTCGTTACTTCAAGGCATCTGAGGACAAGGCTAATGAGAGAGACGGAGAAAAATCTTGCTCTCAAGGTTGAAGACACTAAATCGGAAGATACTTTCAATGTCTTTGGCAGGGGAATACTTCATCTTTCAATATTGATCGAGACTATGCGTCGGGAAGGCTATGAATTCCAGGTTGGAAAGCCAAAGGTTATAATGAAAGATATAAATGGCATTAAATCAGAACCTTACGAAACTCTTACAATTGATGTTCCACCCGAATATTCAGGAAAAGCAATTGAACTAGTCACACAAAGAAAAGGTGAAATGATAATCATTGAACCTAAAGGCGACCTGACACACCTGGAATTTGACATACCTTCGAGAGGCCTTATAGGATTAAGAAACAATATGCTTACAGCCACAGCGGGTGAAGCCGTGATGCATCACCGTTTCAGGGCTTATGATAAATATAAAGGAGATGAGCTCATACCAAAACCAAACGGCTCACTGATTTCACTCGATATGGGAATGGCTACCGGTCATGCTATAGATCGTTTACAGGACAGGGGCAGATTCTATATTGATCCTGGAGAACAGGTCTACAGGGGCCAGGTTATCGGGGAGAGCACCCGCCTTGGTGATATCGAAGTCAATATTGTCAAAGGAAAGAAACTTACAAATATGCGCGCATCAGGGTCTGACGACAGCCTGAAGATAGCTCCGAAACTGAAGTTCTCTCTGGAGGAAGCGATGGAACAAATCAAAGATGATGAATACCTCGAAGTTACTCCTTTAAATTTGAGAATGAGAAAGATACCCGGATATAAATTTGCCTGAGTTATGTATAATTTGTTTAGAAAATTAAATAGTTATTTCTTAATTACACTAGTAATTGCTGTTTCTGCAAGAAACATTTCTTATGGTCAGGAGATTAACTATTCTGCTTTTGGAATTGAAACTAAAGACAGCCATATTCCCAGGGGATTACTAATTGGCGACAAGGCACCTGATTTTACAGGGTATGATCAAACAGGAAAACAGGTTGAATTGAAAAAGCTCCTTGAAAAGGGACCAATGATCCTTTTCTTTTACAGAGGCAATTGGTGTCCTATATGTAACAGATATTTAAGTAATTATCAGGATTCACTTAAAGTTCTTACTGATCAGGGTTTTAACGTCGTGGCAATTACTCCGGAGTCAATCGAAAATGTTGAGAACACTGTTAAATTGCATAACCTGTCTTTTACGGTAATCTACGATTGTCAGGAAAAAATAATGAAAGACTATGATCTCATGTTCAACGTGACTAAGACATATCAGGATAAAGTTCAGTCAGGTCATTCAGTAGATATCGCAAAATATAATGGGAGGGATGTTGCCCACCTTCCGGTTCCTGCAACTTATATAATTAATAAGGATGGGTTTATCGTTGCCGTTCAGTTTGATCCTGATTATAAGAACAGAGCATCAGTAAAATGGATGCTGAAAAATCTTGGACTGGCACTTCAATAAGACTCTGTTATGATAATGTATTATATATTATAGGCGAGAGTTTTACAGATTTCTGTTAATATTCATTCAGATAATCATTTAACGGTTTCATAGCGCGGAACACGTTTATCACATGATCAAAAAGGTCATTGCTGAGAACCATTTTGTCAGTCATTTCATTCACAACCAGGTAGCTCTTAAGTTTGAGGAGTTCTATTTGTGGGTGGTCCTTCGGGTATCCTTTTGGCGCGGATTTTAGTTTTTCACCCGATAATTCACCAAAATATTTAATGAAGTTCTTTGCTTTAATGATTTTAATAAGCTCATCAGGACTTTCGTCTATCTTTTCCCTGATTGCAGATAACCATGGGGCAGGAGGCATGTATGCTCCACCTGCCATAATGCTTTTTCCGGGTTCAATGTGAAAATAATAACCGGCAAACTTATCTCCGTTCTTTTTTCCGCCGCGGACGATAAATGCTCCGAAATGTGATTTGTATGGAGATTTGTCACTCGAAAAACGGATATCCCGGTTAAATCTGTAAACGCAGCTTTTAACTTCCAGTCCTATCAGTATAGGATCAAATTTTATTATTTCATTTATGACCTCCTGGACAAAAGAATCGAAGTTATCTTTGGCGCTCAGATAAAATGAACGGTTCCCGATATACCAATCCCGGTTATTATTGCGTTTTATGGCAGTTAGAAAATCAAGTGTTGATTTTTTTATTGGTTCCATATTCTGGTGTTTTATTTTACAGATGGATCGTATTTACAACAACTGGCTGGTATAGTTGTTTGTGTCATAATTATTCAAATATACTAAAGATAGTTTTATGGTTGGAGTGACTAAAAAGAAGATTACGCTTATTTCTTGTGAATATCAAAAGCTATCAGAGTGTTTCCGTGACGCTGATACAAAACTCCTTTATTGATTACAGGATGTGAAAAATGCTGTAGTGTGCCCTCTTTAATTCTGAAGGAACTAACCTTCTGGATTTTACCCTGGTTAAAGCTTAATAGCATTATATCGCCTTTCTGTGTGTAGTAATATAGCATATTATCAGCGCTGATTATTGCACCGCTACCTATTTTTAACGAATCAGTCAGAAGTCCTGACGTTGCGTTAATAGCTCGTAAATCAGGCTTGGCGGTTCCGCATCCATATATAAAATCGCCGATTTTTACAACTCCACCCATAAAACTGTCAAAACCTTTGTTACGCCAGACCTGGGTAATCTTCGACCCATCATCAGAAAGTTTTAGTTTTACGCTGCAATTCCCGTCTCCGGCAGTATAATAAATTGAGCCTTTTTCGTATAATATTGTATTACTGTGAGTGTCCCCGTTTCCTGGTATTCTTTTATCAACAGGATAATTGTCCTGTTCATGTGACCACAATAAAACGCCTGTCTTAGTATCAAATCCCATTAAATGATATGCTGAAAAAGTAACAAGTATTTTTCTGGAAGGTAATTCAATCAATTTGGGTGAGTTATATGCTGAGCGTTCACCAAATCCTTTATTTGACCATATCAATCTTCCGGTGAAGCGATTTAAGGCCACAACATTATAATCCTTACCTCCGGTTGTCCAGAATATCTTCTCGCCATCTACCACGGGAGACTCTGAATGCCCATGGAGTGGGAGAGCCCCGTTAAAATCAATTACCAGATCTTTTGACCAGATGATTTTTCCGTCTGCCCTGTTAACGCAAAATAGATTACCTAATCCGGTACCCACATAAATCAAATCGTCAACAACAGTAGGTGCCGACCTGGAACCCGGAAATGTTTTCATCCATTCTTTTCCTAAAGTTGTCTGCCATTGCTTCTCACCCTTCAGACTAAAGTTGAAAAGTATTTCCAGCGAATCAATTTCACCGGTTATGTAGAAATTTTCCTCAGCAAATACCGGAGAAACAAACCCATTACCGATGTTTCCTACAGACCAGAGTTCTTTTGGTCCTTCAGCAGGCCATGATTTAAGGAGATTAGATTCTTTGTAAATACCCGTACGGTCAACTCCACGCCATTCATAAATTCTTGTAGTTCCTGAAGAAGATGTCAATAAAATAATCAGTGCAGAAAGTATTAAAATATTTCTCATAGACGTTTCATTAAGTTCAAAATCACAAGCTTGAAAGATGGAAAAGCTGACAGGCGGATCAGTACAGGTTGAATCCTGAAATGTCTGCTTTTGGTTCTTCTCCTCCGGTATCTTCATCTTTTAATCGCATTGTTATAACTTTTACTTCTCCCGGCATCAGTGAAACATAATTGTCACTGTAAAATACAGGGAGTATTCTCTGATTATTTTGTTTGCCGGCAACCATTAACCTGATCATTAATGCGGGTGTTTTTGTGTTATTGGTAATGGTCATTGTGAGTATCCACTCATCACCCGATTTTTCAACTTTTGTGCTATTCTGTAGTTTAATTACAGGTAAATCGCGAAGTGCCTGATAATTGCCATCAACAAGTCCCCGCCAGTAGAAGTTATCCGAAATTATTTTATCTCCTTCTTTTAGCGTAAGCTTAATGAAATGCACTGCTGATAAGTTCTTTGGAAATTCAAGCTTGAAACAAATTGCTGTTGAATCCTCCTTGCAGCGGAGTTTCATCTCTTTTTCCCATTGCACTGAACCATCCATGTTTATTAATTGAGCTTTTGCCGTTAACCCGGTTCTGTTTCTCGCATTGTAATTGACAACTTCAATATTATCAAAAACAGGATTCCACTGGATATGAATAGGTTCTGATGCTTTTTTGCATCCGAAATAGGCCGCTGTTGGCTCGAGATAATAATCATATGTCTGCCATACCATCGACGGCCAGGCAGGATGACTCATCCAAAGAAGCAGACCCTGACGGTATAAACTTCTGCCTTCAAACATACCCCGGTAGCCATTATAATTTACCCATTGTGCAAATTCTGTAAATTGTTTGGCATTATCTGACTTGCCTAAACCTGTCTCAATCATCTGATTAAAGGAAGCCGCTGCCTGAGCGCTTTCAAGACAATAATCATGCATTCCCCACTGACTGTTTTGAGGCCAGAGAGCATTTTCCGGTAAAGTTTGTTTAAGACTTTCATATGTCATAACATTCGGCATACCTCTTTCACTGTGCAACCTGTTATAGCCATATAAGAGGAAATAATCCCTGACAGGAAGTGCCCGGTACGGACCACCACCGCTTACAACTCCGAAAGCTGAATTTGATATATAATGAAGGTCCGGGTGCAATTGGTGTATCATTGAACGTAATGCAGTGTCGAGTACCGCAGGTGGATTGCCTTCATTCCTTCCAACATATAGAGCTATTGATGGATGATTCCTTATTCTTTTAATAAGATCTCTCGCATTATCAATGAACATTCTCGGGTCGGAAGGATCAGGACCATCAGCCGGATTTGCTAGCCAGAAATCCTGCCAGATCATTATTCCATGACGATCGCAGGCCTCGAAGAATTCATCATCACCTGTTTGTCCAACCCAGTTCCTTATCATTGTAAAATTCATATCGGCATGATACGCCACTGCAATATCATATTCACGTCCTCGATATTCAAGATTAGATTCTGGAAAGCCCCAGTTTCCGCCACGACCTATGAATCGTCTGCCATTGATATAAATATTAAGGATCTGATTCGTTTCGTTAAATGCCATTTCACGGATTCCAGATTTGAATTCTTTTTTATCGGAAACTCCATCAGAAGTATTGAAAACAAGCTCAACGTCATAGAGGTAAGGCGATCCGTAACCTTTTGGCCACCAGAGCTTTGGATTCGTCAGATGTAAAGCAGGTGTGTTCGACGGATTCAGTTTCAGTGTTTTTGAGGATGACGGATCGAGAGAAACCTCCTGTTTAAATGATATGTCTCCGTATTTTCCGGTAAGCGTACCAGATATCTTTTCTGCCTTATGATTCTGAAGTGTTACCTCAAAATTGATATCTGCTGCAGTTGTATCAGGTAGCAGCAGGTCAGTTGTAATAAAGGGCTGTTCAATTGTCACAGGACCTGTAACATTTAAGAACACATCGTTCCATATCCCAATGTTCCTTCCTCTGATTGTTGGAATCCAGTCCCAACCAATTGAAGCATGGTAAGTAGGATTATCGGCGCCGAGAATTCCGCCGTTCTTATCATGATATGTAGCAGTTGCCTCTTTTATTACTCCGATATTATCATTCTTCTTTATGAGGACTGCTATAGCATTTTTCTGTCCTGGTTTAATTAGATCTGACACATCGAAAATCCCTCTAATAAATGCTCCGTTAATTCCTCCTGTTTTCTTTCCATTCACAAATACTTCAGCTTTCCAGTTGATTCCGTCGAAATTCAGAAACATCTTTTCACCCTTAAAATTTGACGGAACCTCAAATTCATCACGATACCAGAAATCAGAATTAAAAAATGATTCTGAGATCATTAATTGGTTATCTCCAAAATTAGGATTTGGTAATGCACCAGCATTCCAATAACTTACAAGCACTGTTCCCGGCACAGTTGCAGTGATCCAATTCCTGACTGCAAAATCTGTTTGAGATAGTTGTTCACCTGTACCATTAACTTCAGAGGCCCTCTGGATCATCCAGTTTCCACCGGCGAGATTCATCCGGTTACCTGTAACAGGAGGATTTTGTTTTGGCAGTGGGAGTAACCCTCCTTTTCCGTATATTTCAAGCTCGCTTAAAACATATTTTTCATTTTTTAATGGTTTGGTCATTAATATCCTTACAAAGCGACCTTCTGCGGCTTTCTGAAGCGAAATGGTATCAACTAAACCCTCATTTCCTGGTAGAGAAGCAATATCTGACCATGTTTTAGCATCCGGAGAAACCTGAATTGATCCTTTTTCAGCTTTATTAATCCAGAATAATTTAATTTTGTCGAAGGAACTTGATGCTCCGAGGTCGACATATATCCATTCTTCGCCAATACCGGCACTCATCCATGCGCTTTTAAAATTGCCAGACGGGGCCAGATTTAATTTTGTATCCTTATTATAAAAATCGAAGTCACCTAATCTCCAGTCCTCTGCACATTTTGCTGACATAGCGACACGATAAAAATGATAGGTTACAGGTTCCTTAAATTCAAATGATTGATTTATAAATCTTTGGGTTTTAGGTATTCCAAATCTAAAACTGAATGACGGTTTTGGAGCTGTTGAGTCAGAACCATAAGGACCAGCAAAGAAATTGGCAAAAGGACTTGCAGGACGTTTGCCTTTGGATGATTTTGCTAACAAGGCTGCAAATGGATTAATCCGCTCTTCACCAGGAAGACCGTTTCCTTTTACTTCTCCGAGTTTATTCCAGGTAATACCATCTTTGGAACCGGAGCAAACAAATGCCCATCCGCCCGTTGGCTTGCCAGAAAATTCAAGACTTCCGTTAATTATAATTTTTGAAATTTCAGGTACTTTACCAGAATTCAAATCCAGCTGAATCCATATGTCTTTTCCAGAAAGATTTACTTCAGTTACACTATTATGATCGAGTAGCCATTCCCGTTCATTTTTGGATATAACGCCCTTGTTCGTTGATACTGAAATATAGTCTGGCATTTCGTTAATTATAATACCATCAGTAACAAGCTGCGCAGTCAGGTTATAATCATAACTTGATGAATGATAAGCAGGCCGGAGCCTGGCAATATTACGGTAATCCTTATTGTCAGTTACAAGACGCGGTGAATAATCTTCTTTTGGATTTCCGGGGTAAATTCCAACACCACGGGAATAGTAATCAGTTTTTTGTTTACAGCTGCTGAGCAAAACTAAGAAACAAAATACTGCTGATAAGAATTGCACCGGTTTCCTGATCTTCATATTATTCTGGTTTTATTTATAGTTATGTATTCCGACCTTTTTTGGTTAAAAAAAACTTTATATTTATATGATAATTATGGCCTTCTTGTTGTTCTTATACAAGCTCTTGAAGTTATGAAGAAATGTTTATTTGGATACTGCATAGTTTTTATCTTGTTAATAAGTTTATTTTCATGTATGAATCGAGTCATGTCAGACGATAAGGCAGAGCGGATAAGACCATTGAAAGACACAATTGGATTTGCCCGGTATTCATGGCAGATTGACAGTCTGATGGCACGCATGTACCCGGGTGGATGGAAGGAACATGCAGGCCAGCCATGGAAACTTGTTATTTGCCCTCATGATGACTATACTTATGTCGGGACACTGTACCCTGAACTTCTTCAAAATGTTAAGGCACCAAATCTGTTTCTGATCGGTGTAGCACATAAAGCTGCAAAACTTCATATTGAGGATTCCCTGGTTTTTGATAGGTATACCTCATGGAAGGGTCCATGGAAGAAAGTTCAGGTTTCACCGGTCCGTGAGGAGCTCTTTAACTTACTTGCAAAAAAATATGCAATAAAAAGCGATACGCTCCAAAGGGTTGAGCATTCTTTGGAAGCTATGATTCCATACCTGCAGTATTTTAACAGGAACATTACAATTATCCCAATCCTTGTTCCATCAATGAGCCCCGACAGAATGCAGGAATGCGGCAAAGCTCTTGCTGATGCCATCAGAAAGGTTGCAAAGAATCACCAGTGGGAGTGGGGAATCGATTATGCAATTGTTTCCACAACGGATGCAGTGCATTATGGTACTGAAGATTGGGGTGGCGTCAACATGGCTTTTTTTGGATGTGATGAAAAAGGAAATATAAAAGCGAGGGAACATGAAGCAGGAATAATTGATAGCTGCCTGAAAGACGAAATTAAACCGGAAAAGATAAGGCTCTTTAGCAAATTCACCCTGAATTCTGATAATTTCAGGGAATACAAATGGACCTGGTGCGGAAGATATAGTGTTCCTGTTGCATTATATACTGCATACTATCTAAATAATGACAAGCCATTGTCAGGTACGTTAGTCGGATATTCAACAAGTATTACTTCTGCACATATTCCAGTTGATGATATCGGAATGGGCAGGACCGCAATAGCAACAGCGTGTCATTGGGTCGGATATGCAGCTTTAGGATATAAATAAACCTGAAATATGGATAAATCGGAATACAAATGGTTTTTAAAAGGCTTGGGGTTCCTGTCCGGAATTCTTCTCGTATTGAGTTGTCAAAACTCAAATGAATCAAAACTGCAATCTGAAATTAATCTTATTGCATCAAAGTTCATCCCTGATCAGAGAATTGGGATTTGTGACATCAGATTAAAATCATCAGGAAAAACAATAATTCTGAAAGGCGAAACGACTAATGATGCAGCAAAAAAATCGATATTAAAAGCTTTAGATAATCAAAGTAAAATATTAATTGACAGTATTATAGTACTTCCTGATACGACTATTAACAAAAGATATCTTGGTCTGGTTACTTTAAGTGTTATTAACCTCAGAAAAGAGCCTGACCATGCGTCAGAATTGGTTTCCCAGTCACGGCTTGGGACACCAGTCATTATTTTAAAAGAGCATAATTCCTGGCTTCTAATACAAACACCTGACAACTATATTTCGTGGACTGAGAAATCATCAATTGTATTAATGAACAGGCATGAAATGACTTTATGGAAAAATGCCCGGAAGGTAATTTATCTTGAAAATACAGGTTGGTTATATGACACAACCAATGTAAGCTTAGGTGTCACAGGCGATCTCGTGGCAGGTAGCGTGATGGAAAAAACACGGGAGTCTGAGGGATATGTTAATGTAGCACTCCCTGACGGCCGTAAAGGATTTATCCTGAAACAGAAAGTAATGGATTTTAGTGAATGGAAGAATACCATACAATGTACTGAAGAAAACGTTTGCAGTGTTGCAAGGTCATTCCTCGGTCTGCCATATTTATGGGGTGGTTCTTCAACAAAAGGTGTGGATTGCAGCGGTTTTGTTCAGTCTGTCTATTTTATGAACGGACTTATTTTGCAAAGGGATGCTTCGTTACAGGCTCTTCATGGTTCTGTGGTCGATATTTCTGCGGGATACAGTAATTTAAAAAGTGGCGATTTGCTTTTCTTCGGTTCTAAAGAGAACGGGAAAAATCATGTGACGCATGTTGCTATATATCTGGGCAATAATGATTACATTAACTCATCAGGAAGAGTAATGATAAACAGTCTCGATTCGACAAAAGAGAATTATGTCAGTTACAGGATGAGCTCTTTTTTGTCAGCAAAACGAATAATTGGAACAGAAGGTGATCCGGGAATTGTGAAGGTCAGTAAACATCCATGGTATTGAAATAACAACTTTTGAATTATGAGTTCACGAAGAAAATTTTTGTCAGATTGCGGAATAATTGCCGGAGGTGCAGGATTTTCATACTTTGGATTGAGTCATTACTCACTGGCAGACAAAAACAAAAAATCAGGTAAGAGTTCGGGGTTAACATTACGGTATAAACCATACGAACTTCATATGAAGCATGTCTTTACGGTGGCAGAAGGATCCAGAAGCGCAACCCCTGTAATGCTTACAGAGATTGAATACGACAATATCATTGGTTATGGTGAGGCATCCATGCCCCCATATCTGGGAGAGAATTATGAAACTGCAACGGCCTTTTTGAGTAAGGTTGATCTGACAAGGTTTGAAAGTCCTTTTCTCATGGAGGATATACTAATTTACATTGACAGTATAGCTCCGGGAAACTTTGCAGCAAAAGCTTCAATTGACATCGCTCTGCATGACCTGACGGGAAAGATAATGAAACAACCATGGTACAGAATATGGGGTCTCGATCCTTCAAAAACACCAAATACATCCTTTACTATTGGTATAGATAAACCTGATGTTGTAAGGGTAAAAGTCAGAGAAGCAATGCCTTACAAAATACTAAAGGTAAAGCTTGGTAAAGGAAATGATAAAGAGACGATTGAAACTGTAAGGAGCGAAACTGATAAACCGCTTTGTGTTGACGTAAACCAGGGCTGGACGGATAAGGCGATGGCGCTTGACATGGTGCATTGGCTAAAAGAAAAAGGCGTTGTATTTGTTGAACAGCCTATGTCCAAAACTTCTTTTGATGACACTGCATGGCTTACTCAAAATAGTCCTTTGCCAATTATGGCCGATGAAGCTTTTCAGACAATCAAGGATTTCACAAAAGTTCATGGCGCATACAGCGGAGTAAACATCAAACTAATGAAGTGCGGGGGATTACATGCCGCTTATGCAATGATAAAAATGGCCAGGGCGCTCGATATGAAAGTGATGATAGGATGTATGACTGAAACCTCTTGTGCAGTTACTGCGGCTGCTCAGTTATCACCTCTGGTAGATTGGGCTGATCTGGATGGTAATCTCCTTATTGATAATGATGTATATGAAGGATTGACGATTATTGACGGGAAAATTACCTTGCCAGATAGTCCGGGAATAGGAATAAGACTAAGGGATAAATAAATACCTATTCCCCTCCTCGGAGGGGTTAGGGGTGGGTTTTTTGAGGAAATTAGACACAAGAAAAGGGAGAATGGGAGATTGAAATAACGCTTCTTAATTATTTGTAATATAATATTATATGAATAGGTCAACCATTGGAAAAAGAATATTCAAAGGAGTTTTGATATTCATTGGAATAATAATTATCGGTTTTGCTATTTATTTAAACAGCTTGTTGCCGATAATAACTGGATATGCTGCGAAAAATCTTTGTTCGGCCGTTTTTGTTGCTTACAGGGATCCGAAGGATGTGGAAGCTGTTGATCTGAATTTTTCATTTATAAAGTTTACTAAAAATAGTGTGAACTATGATGAGAAGAGTGTAACCAGTCATTTTCTGTGGGGCAAATCAAAGGCAATTTACAGAACAGGATTTGGAGTAACATTACTCAGAGATGTTTCAGAAGACAAACTCCGGAAAATCAAATATCCTTCGGGTGGAGATCCTGGATATTCTCAAGATACCATAAAATGGCCGCTTGGAGATATATTGCCTGTCAAAAACACTGGTATTGATACTATTAAACTCAATGAAATTTCAAAAAAGCTGATTTTGGACAACGCATATAATGGAGATGCTTTTGCATTTATGGTACTTCATAAAGGTGTTCCTGTTTCGGAAGCATATAAACCTCAATTTAACAGGAAAACCAGGTTTCTGAGCTGGTCGATGGCCAAGAGTTTCATAAATGCAATGGTCGGAATTTTGGTAAAGCAGGGGAAGATGGACATTCAAAAACCTGCAGCTGTTGATGAATGGAATAAGGATGAAAGAAGTAAGATCACTCTGAATAACCTGATGCAGATGCAAAGCGGGCTGAAATGGAATGAAGACTATGGCAACAGGTCAGATGTTACTCTTATGCTTCATTTTGAAAGCGATATGGGCCATTTTGCTTATGAGAAACCAAAAGCTGTTCCTCCGGGGACTAAATGGTATTATTCGTCGGGAACTACAAATATAGTTAGCTATCTGATCCGCAAACAGTTCAATAGCGATTCAGCTTATTATGTTTTTGCCAGTGATCAGCTTTTTAACAAGATTGGTAGTCCGGATGCGGTGTTTGAGGTTGATCCTTCGGGTACCAGGGTTGGTTCTTCATATTTATATGCCACAGCCCGCGATTATGCACGATTCGGTTTACTATTCGAAAATGATGGAGTTTTTAATGGAGAACGCATTTTACCTGAAGGCTGGGTGAAATACAGTACTTCTGAAGCATCTGCAAGTAAAGGACTGTACGGAGCGTTTTTCTGGCTTAACCGTAGCAAGGCGCTGCCATCAGCACCTCAGGATATGTTTGCGTGCGACGGTCATGATGGTCAGCATATTTATATTCTGCCGAGCCAGGAACTGGTTGTAGTTGTTCTTGGATTCTCACCAAGGTCAAAAGGAGGAATGGATACTGACAGGTTGTTGAAAGATATTTTGGGAACACTGTAGAAAGTAGAACGTAGAAATTTGATTTTACTTCGTCTGGTTTAGAGAACAGCGAAGGCAGATGTCATTTAGTATCTGATTTTAAGTCAATAAGCAAAGCTGATCGGAAAAACTCTTAAAAGCCTATAATTAATATTATGTAAAATAGAGTATTTTAGTATTAAAGTATTGATATTGATTTGTCTGGCTTTAATATTTGAGTCAAAAAAAAGGGATGCGAATTGCAGAGGGCACTGAATCGGAACCCATTTTAGTTCAATAATTTGAAGATTCTTTTCAGGTTTACAGTAAAAATAGCCATTGCACCCTGCATTTGCATGCTGTCAATTCCATACGACCTGGCCCTTCCGTATCCATGTATATTTTTTAATTCACTATTTTTTGCTTCAATCTTATACCTGTGTTTTGCTTTTTCTTTGAAGTAATCAGTCTGTTGAAACTTCATTTGTTCCTGGTGTTCATTAGATTTAAGAGAAACAGAATAGCTTTTGGTTTTTGAGGCAGGTTTATAACATCCGTTTTTTAATGCACATGTTTTACATTTTTCGACATCGAAGTAATAGGTATCTGTTTGGTTGGTGCCTTCATCTTTCTTTCCCTGACGGGCTTTTCTGATAGCCATGTGTCCGCCCGGGCAGACAAACATTCCTGCATCTTTGTTGTAATCAAAGGTATTTTCTTGTTTCCGGAAGCCTTGCGTAATCGAGGGGTTCAACTTTGCAACGATTTTTATATCCTGCCCACTGGCCAACTCAAGGTTTTCCTTTCCCGAGTAGGCTGCGTCGCCAATGATTGTATTTACTTCAATCCCATTCTCTTGACTGGCTTCAAGCAATGCAGGCAGCTCAGAACCGTCACCCTTTTCTCCGGATGTCACTACAGCAGCCGTAATAATACGCTCCTCTGTCATGGCGATATGGGTTTTGAACCCAAAGAATGAGGTATCCGCTGTTTTATGGCCTGTCCTGGCATCAGGATCCTTTGAGAGTGTATAATGATCCCGGGTATCTTCAATGGTTTCCTTCAACATGTTTAGCTTTTCTTTTACCTTGGGCATTGACCGCAGAACTTCATCCGATTCTATCTCCTTTTCAAGTTTGCCACAATATGATAACTCATGTTCCAGATCATTATCTTCGTTCTTTTGGGGCATTCGCTCTTTCCAGTTCTCGTCTGTGGAATAAACCACCTTGCGAAGTTGCCGGGCTCGTTCCTTCAACACTTCGATGGGTGACAATGGATTCGACCTGGATAATGAATGTGTGGCGTCAACAATAATGGACTTCGATCTGATGATGCCCTTTTCTATGGCAATGGCAACGGTCTTGCCTATCAGAAGGTTCAACAAATCTGTATCCTTCAATCGCAGTTTTCTGAATTTGGTAAGCGAACTAGGATTTATCACACCTTCTTCAGGTGTCATTTCCAAAAAGTACTTGAAAGACATGTCACAAAGGGAACGCTCTACTATATCCACATCTGAAACATCATATATCGTTTTGAGTAACAGGTATTTGAACATGCGGATGGGGCTTTCAGCGTTGCGCCCATTGTTTAAGCAGTATTTATTTACCAACTCATCATGTATGAACGAAAAATCGATTAGCTCGTTAATTTTTCGAAGAAGATTATCCTTGGGTACGATCAGATCATATAAATCGGAGTAGGTACTCAGTTGAATCTTTTGTTGTTGTACTAACATTTAAGTGCCTTTAATTCAGGCTTTAAGATACGAAAAAAGCAGTAAAATACAAAGTTTTTTAACTGTATTTTACTGCTTTATGTTTAAGAATCTTGTCCGAGGGACTTTTTCAGTGCCCTCGAATTGCATCCCCCTATTTTATTGCATTATCAGCTTCTTGTTATTTATTCTTAACAGCGTCAAGTTTTGCTTTGATATCGTCATATTTCGGTCCGTATGAAGGATCTTTTGCTTTCAATCTGTAGTACAACTCCATCAGGTTTTGCAAAGCATATTGATCGTCAGGTTTGAGTTCATGTGCTTTTTCCATATATGGAACTGCTTTTGCAAAAACAGCATTTGCTTCATCAATAGCATCACCATATTTCTTCACATCCATTATCTCATTAGCCTTCTTGAACATGTCAGCTGCTTTATTATAATATGCAGCTCCAAGTCCGTATTGTGTATCGAATAAATCTCCTTTTAGTTCAATTGATTTGGTGAGTTCAGGTATAGCTTCATCATATTTATTTTCATTCAAAAATATGATACCTGCTGCAAAATATAAACTGTAATTATTAGGATCAGCTTCTTTCGCAACTTTTATATATTTCTGAGCCTCTGCATTTTTATTGCTCTTAATATAAAGATCAATAAGTTGAAGTGTAACATTTTTATCATTTGGAAACTTTTCACCCAAACCGGTAAGCATAGCTTCAGCTTTTGCTGTATCACCGGCACTTACATAAGCTTCTGACATCTGAAAATATGGTGAGACGCCCATATATTTCATGTCGACGCATTTCTGAAAATATGTAATTGCTTCAGTATATTTTGCGCAGTTTACAGCAGCCAGGCCGGCATTATAATACATTCCGGTATCAACGGCACCTGCATACATATCACTTTCCGTGATTTTAATCTGAGTTTTGAATGATTCAAGGGCTCCTGCATAGTCTTTTGCCTGGAATCTGGTACTCCCCTGATTATATAGACTGATAGCCAAAGTGTTAAATATTGAACCTGTCAGCATTTTCTTTTTAATGGTTCCTTTTGGGTCAAGTTCCAATGCCTTCTGATAATCAGTGTATGCTTCAGCCAACGGGTCGTTATAAAACGCATTCACCTTGGGGTCTTTTGAGTCAAAGCTTGCCTGGGCCAGTCTGCCCTTTGCAAAATAAGTGTTAAACCAGTTTGCTGTACTCTCATTAGCCAAAGCCTGATCAATAGCTTCCTTTGCTTTATCCAGAATACCCTGATCAATGTAACTAAGAGCACTGGTAACCTTGCCCTTCTGGGCTATAGCTCCAAATGAGATACTTACAGCTGCTATCAGCAATAAAATTTTTTTCATGTTTATAATTTTAATTTAAATTTTTTAAAAATTTCCCAAATTTATAACTTTCTTATTAAACATCAAATTCTTTGCCATTTTCCTCATTAATAATATTATTTTCAGAGCCGTTAATCTCGCCGCTTTCTCCAGACTGTTCTTCTTCCTCATTAACCAGAACACAAGCTACAGAAGCAATAATATCATTTTCGCGTAAATTGATTAATCTGACACCCTGGGTTGCTCTTCCCATCACTCTTAATGCTTTAACGGGACTTCTGAGAATATTTCCAAACTGGGTAATAATCATAAGATCATGATTATCAGTTACATCCTTAAGTGCAATCAACGTTCCCGTTTTCTCAGTAACATTGATGGTTTTTACACCCTTTCCTCCCCTGTTAGTTATTCTGTAGCCATCAATATCTGATCTTTTTCCGTATCCCTTTTCAGATACAACAAGAATGTCCTTTTCTTTGTTCTCAACAGTTATCATTCCTATTACAAAATCGTTCTTTTCACTCGCCAGTCTTATTCCCCTGACTCCGGAAGCGGTCCGGCCCATAGGTCTTACTGATGCTTCGGGAAAGCGAATTGCTCTTCCTGATTTAACAGCCAGCATGATATGATGTTGTCCGTTGGTCATTCTTGCTTCAAGCAGTTCATCGCCTTCTCTCACTGTAATTGCATTTACTCCATTAGCCCTGGGTCGTGAATATGCTTCAAGAGAAGTTTTCTTTATTATACCTTTTGTGGTGCAGAGAACTATAAAATTATTGTTAATGTAATCCTCATCGTTCAGATTCTTCACATTGATAAAGGCCCTTACATTGTCATCAGGTTCAATGTTTATAAGATTCTGCATAGCTCTTCCTTTGGATGTCCTTGAACCTTCCGGTATAGCATAGACCTTTAACCAGTAGCATTTCCCTTTTCTGGTAAAGAAAAGCATAGTATTATGCATTGTTGCAATGTACAGATGTTCGATAAAATCTTCATCCCTGGTTGCACCTCCTTTTGCGCCGGTTCCACCTCTGTTTTGTCTTCTGAATTCAGTGAGAGGTGTTCTTTTGATGTAACCCATATGTGAAATAGTAATTACCATTTCATCGTCTGAATAGAAGTCTTCAGGATTAAATTCTTCAGCATTTGGAATTATCAGAGTACGTCTCTTATCACCATATTTTTGCTTTATTTCAAGAAGCTCATCCTTTATTATTGTCATCTGAAGATTGATGTCTGCAAGAACGCTCTTCAGATAATTAATGAGTTCCATCACTTCCTTATATTCAGTTCTTAATTTCTCCTGTTCAAGACCGGTAAGCTGACGCAGACGCATTTCCACTATTGCCCTGGACTGGATTTCAGACAGGCTGAATCGTTCCATAAGTCTTTCCCTTGCCATATCGGGAGTCTGGGATCCTCTTATTATTGCTATTACCTCATCGATATGATCACTGGCTATAATTAATCCCTCAAGAATGTGTGCGCGTTTTTCAGCCTGATCGAGATCAAATTTGGTTCTTCTGATAACCACTTCGTGACGATGGTCTACGAAATAATGTATCAGATCCTTGGTATTAAGTGTTTTAGGACGACCTTTAACAAGGGCGATATTATTTACACTAAAAGAAGTTTGCAGACCGGAAAACTTATATAAATTATTCAGGACAACATTAGCAGTCGCATCTTTTTTGAGAATTATCACGATCCTCATTCCTGTTCTGTCTGACTCATCATTGATATATGAGATCCCATCAAGTTTTTTCTCATTTATGAGATCAGCAATTTTCCTGATCATCTCGGCTTTATTAACCATATAAGGAATTTCACTGACGATAATGGATTCCCTTCCCGAATGAGTTATCTCAATTTCAGTCTTTCCTCTTACAACAATCCTGCCTCTACCGGTCTCCAGTGCGTCTTTTATCCCCTGTTCTCCGTAAATAATTCCACCCGTGGGGAAATCAGGTCCTTTTACAAAGTGCATTATTTCTTCCGAGGTAATGTCCTTATTATCAATATAGGCTATTGT
The DNA here is from genome assembly GCA_003141895.1 of Bacteroidales bacterium. Lineage (GTDB taxonomy): Bacteria > Bacteroidota > Bacteroidia > Bacteroidales > VadinHA17 > LD21. Next base: position 66,944 of record PLNT01000018.1, read on the forward strand.
TGCATCTATAATTTCTGAAAGGTTGTGAGGAGGCATGTTTGTAGCCATTCCGACAGCAATACCCGATGCTCCATTAACTAAAAGGTTAGGTATCCTCGTCGGCAATACCGAAGGTTCTGTCAGGGAGTCATCAAAATTCGGCTGAAAATCAACAGTGTCCTTGTCAATATCAGAAAGGGTCTCTTCAGCTATTTTCTTGAGCCGTGCCTCTGTATATCGCATTGCTGCGGGACTATCGCCATCGACCGATCCAAAGTTGCCCTGCCCGTCCACCAGTGGATATCTTAATGACCATTCCTGGGCCATTCTTACCATTGCTTCATATACTGAAGAATCGCCATGTGGATGGAATTTCCCAAGCACCTCTCCCACTATTCTGGCCGACTTCTTGTATGGTTTGTTTGAAAGGACACCTAACTCGGACATTCCGAATAAAACCCTACGATGCACTGGTTTAAGCCCGTCCCGCACATCTGGTAAAGCCCTTGAAACAATAACTGACATTGAATAGTCAATATATGCAGACTTCATCTCTTCCTCAATATTGACTTTTACGATCCTCTCTCTATCTGACATAACAGATTATTAATTAAGTATTTACAAATAAACCTTTAAGACAGGTTTAAGTTTTACGAAAGTAATTAAAATTTGGCTACTTTAGAGCTTCTGTAACGTTGAATTTTTAACAATCGTTGTTCATAAATGGGCATGAAAATTGCCATACAGATATTATGCATAATTTAACTTTGAAATATTAGTTATTAGTACTTTTGTCAATCTGATATGACAGAATGTCTGAATAGATTTAATAATTTTGTAATTAGATAAATATAAAATATGGATTCACAATTTTCACAGAGGGTTAAAGATATTCTGGGTTATTCCAAGGAAGAGGCTATAAGATTGGGTAACAGTCATATAAGCCCCGAACATCTTTTCCTGGGAATCCTCAGAGATGGAGAAAGTGTGGCAGTAGAAATCCTGATGAATCAAGGCATTGACCTTAAGGTTCTGAAAGGATCTCTCGAAAAAAGTATAAAGGTTGAAAGTCCTGTTCCGGTAGCTGATCATGAAGTTATTCCTCTTTTGAGGAGTACTGAAAGAATACTTAAACTTGTTTATCTCGAAGCGAAAGCTCTTAAAAGCAGTACTATCGATACTGAACATTTACTTCTTGCCATACTTAAAGATGAAAATGCCTTAGTAACAAGATTTCTCTCAGAACTTGATGTTGATTACCAGTCTGTCAGGAAAATGGTAGAGACTGAATCGCCAACTGCAAAAGCCGATTATCCGAGGGATGAAGATGATGAAGGTCAGAGTTTTGGAGTTCCAGGTAAAGGACAGCCGTCCTCACCCTCTTCTTCAAAATCCTCCTCAGATACTCCTGTTTTAGATAATTTCGGGATTGATCTTACCAAAGCTGCTGAAGAAGGTCGTCTTGACCCGGTTGTTGGCAGGGAAAGGGAAATTGAAAGGCTTGCGCAGATTTTGTCAAGGAGGAAAAAAAATAATCCCGTCCTTATCGGAGAACCCGGAGTTGGAAAATCTGCTATTGCAGAAGGCCTTGCTCTAAGAATAATTAAAAAGAATGTATCAAGGGTTCTCTTCAATAAGAGAGTTGTTGCCCTTGACCTTGCTTCAATTGTTGCCGGTACTAAATATCGGGGACAGTTTGAAGAAAGAATGAAAGCCATTCTTAATGAGCTATCGAAAAATGACAACATAATTCTTTTTATCGATGAGATTCATACAATTGTAGGTGCAGGTGGTGCTACAGGTTCTCTCGACGCTGCCAATATGCTGAAACCCGCACTTGCCCGTGGGGAAATTCAATGTATTGGTGCAACCACGCTCGATGAATACCGTCAGCATATTGAAAAGGATGGCGCACTCGAAAGAAGGTTCCAGAAAGTAATTGTTGAACCGACATCAATTGAGGAAACGATTCATATTCTTCATAATATTAAAGAAAGATATGAAGAACATCATAATGTCATGTATACTGATGATGCGATTGATGCCTGCGTGAAGCTCACAAACCGTTATATTTCTGACCGTCATCTTCCTGATAAAGCAATTGATGCACTGGATGAGTCTGGTTCAAGAGTTCACATTTCAAATATTGTTGTTCCTGAAAAGATTCTGCTTCTCGAAAAACAGCTAGAAGACACGAAGAAAGAAAAAATGCTGGCTGTGAAAAATCAAAATTTCGAAAAAGCCGCAAGTTTCAGGGATCGTGAAAAGGATTTGCTCGATATGATCGATCAGGAGAAGAAGAAATGGGAAAAAGAGCTTTCAGTAAACCGTGAAACAGTTGATGCTGAAAAAGTTGCAGAAGTTGTTGCTATGATGACAGGAGTTCCTGTTCAGAGAATAGCGCAGACTGAAGGAACAAGGCTGTTGAGCATGGCTGACGAGCTTAGAGGAAGTATTATTGGTCAGGATGAAGCTATATCAAAAGTAGTGAAATCAATACAGCGTAACAGGGCTGGTCTTAAAGATCCAAACAAACCTATCGGAACATTTATATTTCTTGGACCGACAGGAGTTGGAAAAACACAACTGGCAAAAGTTTTAGCAAAGTTCCTTTTCGATACAACCGATAATCTTGTCAGGATCGATATGAGTGAATACATGGAAAAATTCTCAGTTTCACGTCTGGTTGGAGCACCTCCGGGGTATGTAGGATACGAAGAAGGCGGGCAGCTCACGGAGAAAGTACGAAGAAAGCCTTATTCGGTTGTTCTTCTCGATGAAATAGAAAAAGCTCATCCCGATGTATTTCATATAATGCTTCAGGTTCTCGATGAAGGACAATTAACTGACAGTCTGGGAAGACGGGTTGATTTCAGGAATACTATTGTAATTCTGACCTCAAATATCGGAACACGGCAAATTAACGAATTCGGACATGGTATGGGTTTCGATACATCTGCCAAGCAGGCTTCAAGGGATGAACAGACAAAAAGTATCCTTCAGAAAGCACTACAGAAAACGTTTGCTCCTGAATTTCTGAACAGAATTGATGACGTCATAATGTTCAATTCCCTTGGAAAAGAGCAAATTAATAAGATCATTGACCTTGAGCTCAGAGGCTTGTACGAGAGGGTAAAATCACTTGGCTACCAGCTCAAAATAGCAACTGCGGCCCGCGACTTTATTGCCGAAAGAGGGTTTGATGCCAATTATGGAGCAAGACCTTTAAAGCGTGCAATTCAGAAATACCTTGAAGATCCGATGGCAGAGGTTCTGATAAAAGCAAATCTCAAGGAAGGTGATACTATTAGCGTTGGATTCAACAGCGCAAAATCTGAGATCAAAATAAAAATTCAGAAGAAAAAAATAGAGCTTCCGGAGATTACGGATTCTCAAAATTAGAAAAAGAAAAGGCTGTCATTTCTGACAGCCTTTTCTTTTTAACTCTGTGTAAGTTCTTAATACCCCTTCGCCCTTCGGGCACTCCCCCTTGCAGGGGGAGAAAATTCTGCATGTAAGTGAAATCTTACTAAACAGACGAGTATTTTCGCCCCCTGCCTACCGGCAGGCAGGCTTCAGGGGAGATGTCGTGAATCGACAGAGGGGTTTATGTAATTAAACCTTAAACCGGGACCCCGTAAAGATCAAACTCAGTCGCCTTGTTAATCAGTATATTATAGAAATTGCCCACTATAAGATTGTATTCAGCGGCAACAAGCACTTCCTGATCGACCTCAGGACTATCAAATTCAGTCCGCCCGACAAAAAAATCACTCTCAACCCTGTCAATTATCACCTTTAGTACCTTTCCTGAATATTTTTCATTCAATTCTGCAGAAATATTCTGCTGTAATTGCATTAACTCAGATACCCTCTCTTCTTTAATGTCTTCGGGGATGTCATCTTCATACTCCTGAAATGAATATGTATCTTCTTCATGGGAATAAGCAAAGACTCCCAGCCTGTCAAATCTAAAATCGGATACAAAATTTCTCAATTCGAGAAAGTCCTGATCAGTTTCACCCGGATAACCGGCAATGAGTGTAGTTCTGATAACAGCATCAGGTATTTCTCTTCGTAAAGTACTGAGGATTGTTTCTGTTTCCGTCCTGTTATGTGACCTTCTCATCTTTTCCAACATGTTATCCGTGATATGCTGGATTGGAATATCGATATAACGGCAAATCTTTGGGTTATTCCTGATAAGAGGAATTAATTCCATTGGAAAATTTGCCGGATACAGATAATGCAATCGAATCCATTCAAGGGAGTTAATTTTCAATAATTCAGAAACAAGCTCCGGCAACGCTTGTTTTTTATAAAGATCAAGTCCGTAATAGCTGAGATCCTGGGCAATCAGTATAATTTCTTTTACACCTTTCTGAGCCAGGAGTAATGCTTCTTTAAACAAATCATCAATTGAGCGGGAGATATACTTTCCCCTGATTGCTGGTATTGCACAGAAAGCACACGCGCGATCGCATCCTTCCGCAATTTTCAGGTATGCGTAATGACCCGGTCCTGTAATTGTCCTCTCCATCAGGAGATCCTTTCTGAATTTTATACCAAGTTCATCAAGAACATCCTGCATGTTATTTACACCAAAATATTTTTTTACTTCAGGAATTTCATGTCTGAGAGCTTCAGCGTACCGTTCAGAAAGACAGCCCATCACATATAAATTGTCAATTTGTCCAGATTTCTTAGCTTTAACGTATCTTAGAATGGTATCAATACTCTCTTCCTTCGCGTCATTTATGAATCCACAGGTATTGATAATGACTGTTTCAGCCTTTGAGTTTTCCGAATTGTAAAACACCTCATAGCCTCCGGCATTAAGTTGTTTGAGAAGCTTTTCAGAGTCAACAACATTCTTGGAACAACCCAATGTGACGATATTTATTTTTTTGGATTTCATTGGAAGCATTTTTACTCTTTTATTTGGCCCCCCTGCCCCCCTAAAGGGGGGAAAAATTTGTATATTTTAGAAAAATTTCATTATGTTACTGAATTATTCCCCCTTTAGGGGGATGTCCCGATAGCTATCGGGAGCGCAGCGGCCAGGGGGCTATTTGTCGCTGAACAACGAATCAACAAAATCAAACCTGTTGAATACAAGCAGATCTTCAAGCTTTTCACCGATACCTATATATTTTACAGGAATTTTAAACTGATCGCTTATGCCTATCACGACGCCTCCCTTTGCTGTACCATCAAGTTTAGTGATAGCCATTGCAGTTACATTTGTAGCGGCAGTGAACTGTTTGGCCTGTTCGAATGCATTCTGTCCGGTAGAGCCATCGAGCACCAGGAGGACTTCATGAGGAGCATCAGGGATGACTTTTTCCATCACTCTCTTAATCTTTGACAATTCAGTCATAAGATTAATTTTATTATGAAGCCTGCCGGCTGTATCAATTATCACTACCTCCGAATTAGATGATATTGCTGACCTGAGAGTATCATATGCTACTGAAGCCGGATCAGATCCCATTTGCTGCTTAATAAGAGGTACTCCTGCCCTGTCGGCCCATATCTGAAGCTGATCTATAGCAGCAGCCCTGAATGTGTCTGCTGCCCCAATAAGAACTGATTTGCCGGCAGATTTAAACTGATGAGCGAGCTTGGCTATCGTTGTTGTTTTTCCTGCACCATTAACTCCTATAACCATTATAACATAAGGATTGTAATTTAATTTACCCGAGAAGTCAGATTCAGTTTCGATCTGATTTTTCCCAAGAAGAGCCACAATCTCTTCTTTCAGGATTATATTGAGTTCGCTTGTATTTAAATATTTATCCCGGGCTACTCTGGCTTCAATTCTCTTTATAATATTAAGAGTAGTATCAACACCGACATCAGAAGAGACCAGAACTTCCTCGAGATTATCGAGCACCTCTTCATCTACTTTCGATTTTCCTGCTACAGCCCTTGAAAGTTTATGGAAAACACTCTCCTTTGTTTTCTCAAGTCCCTTATCGAGGCTCTCCTTTTTCTCTTTTCCCAGAAATCCCAGAAAGGCCATAGATTTAAAATTTAATTGAGCAATAATTATAAAAAAAGCTTCCTTCCGCTAAGAAGAAAGCCATGAATATCTTTAAAAATAAATGCGGTTACTTCTTTGTAAAGAAATCTTTTATGTGATCATTGTGAATGATCTCTTCTTTAAACAGATAAGCACCGGATTTATCTGATCTGGTCATTTTTATGCATTTTGTAAATGCTTTGCCGGCTCCCGTCTTAAGTGATGCAACAACTTTCTTTGCCATGATTTAAATAATTTACTTAATTTCTCTGTGAAGTGTATGTTTTTTAAGAACAGGATTATATTTCATCCTTTCAAGACGATCAGGAGTGTTTTTCCTGTTTTTTGTTGTAATGTATCTTGATGTACCCGGTTGTCCACTTTCTTTGTGCTCAGTACATTCCAGGATTACCTGCTGTCTGTTACCTTTAGCCTTCTTTGCCATTTTCTATCCAGTATTAATAATTCAAAATGTAACCTTTTTCTTTNNTTGGTCCTTCTCTTTGAGTGCGAAACGTTGTTTCCGACCATCGCTTTTTTCCCTGTAACCTGACAAATTCTTGACATTGATGTTTGTTTTACTTCTTAACTAACGTTTGTACTTTTAAAACGAAGCGCAAAATACGTGATTTTTATCTTATTAAACAAATATTTGATCTACTTTTTTCTCGGAGGCATTTGAAACGAGGATTACTGTTTGATTATCTGCTTTCTAAGCAGGTTTAGGGAAGCAAGGGAAAATCTTTTAATATTAATCGTTCTGTTATCTCCAAAAACTCGTTTTTCACATACCACCTCCTTTTCCGACGCGACAGCTATCCATAGAATGCCTACTGGTTTCTCATCTGATCCTCCATCAGGTCCTGCTATACCCGAAGTAGCAACAGAATAATCAGTAGCAAATAACTTTCTTGATCCTTCAGCCATCTCTTTTACAGTCTGTTGGCTCACAGCTCCGTATTTTTCGATTGTTGACGCCTTAACTCCCAGCAATTGCATTTTTACTGAATTTGCATAAGCGATCACCGATCCTTTATAATATGCAGAGCTTCCTGAAACACTCGTTATTAAATGAGCAATTTCACCTCCGGTACAACTCTCAGCTGCTGAAAGTGTTTTCTGTTTCGACTTTAATAGTTTTCCAATGACCATTTCCAGTGATTCTTCGTCTTCAGCATATATATATTCAGGAATAGTCTTATAAAGTATATCTACCTGGTCATTTAATTTTTTTGATAAAGATTCTTTGTCTGACCCTGTTCCCGTAAGTCTAAGCTTGATTATTCCTGAGGCAGGAAGATAAGCAAGTTTTATATTTGATGGAAGGCCTGACTCAAAATCAGTCAGGATGTCAGCAAGCTTAGATTCAAACGTACCATAAGTCATTATATTCCTATGAATTATAGTTTGAGATGTGAAGCGTTTCTTCAGTTCAGGAAGTACCATTTTTTCCATCAAATGCTTCATTTCATGGGGTACCCCGGGCATAGAAATAAATATTGTGTTATCTCTCTCGAACCACATCCCCGGTGCTGTTCCTTCAGCGTTTTTTAAGACTCTGCATGATTCAGGGACTTCCGCCTGACGATGGTTTTTGTCGTTCATAGGGAAATTGCGATGATGCATCATCTTTTCTATCATAAAGAGAACGTCCTCATTTATAATAAGATGAGTATCGAAAAATTCACAGAGTGTCTGTTTGGTAATATCATCACTTGTGGGTCCCAAACCACCTGTAATTAAAACTACATCACTTTTGCCTGTTGCCTCTTTTAATGAGTATAGTATATCTTCCCTCCTGTCATGCACTGACGTTATCCGGTATACATCAAACCCATATTTGCTAAGTTCTGCACCCATCCAGGCGGAGTTCGTATCAATTGTCTGTCCGATCAGAAGTTCATCACCTATTGTTATTATTGACGCTTTCATAATTTTAAAAATACAAAGCTATTAAATTCTGTCAGATGGACGAGAATTGTCGCCCATTTAGGGGAGATGTCGAAAAATGACAGAGGGGTTTTATTATTTTTTTCAGACCCTCTCGTTCCCGCTTTACGGGGCAGGCTTTTCGGGCACTCCTCCAAAACGGGGGAGAAATACTTTCAGGTAATCAAATCTCGCAATAATTTTTTTTAGTAAGTTCATAGTGCAATAATAATTACAGAAATGGATAAAGAGGAACAAATAATAAATACAGAAGAATTTGTAAAAGCTAATATGAAAGGTTATGACAGCGGTCATGACTGGTGGCATATTGTCAGAGTGAGAAATTTAGCCATGTTCATCAATGAAATGGAGCTTCTGGCAGATCCCTTAACGGTCGAGATTACAGCATTGCTACATGATATAGCTGATTCAAAATTTGCCGGCGATAGTGCAAAGGGATATTTGTTGATCAGCGATTTCATGGACAAGAATGGCTTATCTTCGATCAGAGAACAGGTTATTAATGTTGTAAAAAACATTTCATTCAGTAGTAAAAGCACAAAAGAGTTGGATGATCCTTTGCTTTTTGTCGTTCAGGATGCTGACAGACTTGATGCTATCGGAGCTATTGGGGTGGCACGGGCATTTAATTATGGCGGATTCAGAAATAATAAAATATATGATCCTGAAGTAATCAGTCCGAGTGGATCTGTGCATGGAACATCCTCGACAATAAGTCATTTCTACGAAAAACTTCTTCTTTTAAAATACCGGATGAATACGTTAACAGGAAAAAAGATGGCAGATGAACGTCATGAATTTCTGGAATTATTTCTGAAACAGTTTTATAAAGAATGGGATTTTAGTGTTAAGATTAAATAATCTTCCTGGTAATTATTTAATTTGCTGAAATGAATCTATTCATTATTTTTGTCAGGTTTTTAAAATCTGCGGGAGTAGCTCAGGGGTAGAGCATCAGCTTCCCAAGCTGAGGGTCGAGGGTTCGAATCCCTTTTCCCGCTCAAACAAAAAATGCCATTTCAGTGTCTTTTTATCTGATAGAATTTCCCTATCAGTTATCTTTTAAACACCTGACAGTCAATCCATACGATTCACTGAATTCGCCCCTGAATACAGCTGCCGGGATGTACCCGATGCATCGAAAGTATGCAAATTTAGCTGAGGATTCTGTGGAACTCCACCAGATGCCATGATATGTAACGAAGTTCATTACACCGGTACTATATCGGCCGCCGCCCGGAAGACCTGTAAAACCGCTGCTATTGTTACTTCCCTGGTCATTGCCGACATTACCTGCCACCGGGTCTGGATTCCAACCCGATGTAGCTGCAAGAGATTTGGCAATATAGTTCATGTTACCTCCGAACCCATAACCATTATTTGAAAGATAATCAGTTAACGTTGTCCACTCACTTTCAGTTGGGATATGCCATCCTGCAGGGCAAACATTCCGACTATCAGTTATTGCATAATAAGTATATAATCTGCCATAATCGATTATTGTGTGAGCCCATTGGTATTTTGGAGAGGTTTCACTCGTTATGTCCAATGTTGCCTGAGCTGTGGTTCCTATTAAATCACCATTACGATACTTTGTGGTTTTAAGGTTTTCTTTCATCCACACCTGGGATCCGATAGTTACCGTATTGTAATTATTACCATCAACATCCGTCAACTTAGTGTTAAAAGTCAAATCATCTCCAAATGTAGTGCCAAGCTGATTAACTGTTTTTACTCTGAAATGGTAAAAAGTCGCAGGTGTTAATCCTTTGATATCCACATTTACATTTGTAGCAATTCCTCCTGTTATCGGACTTTGATTTGCATTTATAGTGTCCCCATAATTTGTCGATGACCCATATTCAAAAGTAACAGCTGTGGACAAAAAATTAGCATTTACAGTGGCATTAAGTGTTGCAGAGGTTGCACTGATATTTGTTGCCGGCATGGCGCCTGGGGAGGGTGGTTGTCCTATTGTGGTGAATGATATTTCCGGTCCATAGCCGGTTCCGGCTCTATTTGAGGCATAAGAGCGCACATAATAATTTGTTGCTCCCCTTAAAGGTGTCAGGCTACTTGAAAAACCACCTTCACCAAAACCATCAATAGTTTTATTATTGGCTATTGTCGGGGACGTTTCTGTACTCCAACATACCCCGCGACTTATTACGTTTGAACTGCCGTCACTGGTTATGTCACCGCCACTTGTTGCTGAAGTCGCAGTAATATCTGAAATTGCGTTTGTTGTAACTAATGGCACCTCATCTTTCTTCCTGCATCTAATAAAAACAGATATAACTATTATTATGATAATGGAAAGGTGATTTTTATTTATCTGGGACATGATTTTTTTGTAAAACTGGACCAAGTTAGAATATATTGGACTGTCAACGGATGTTTTTTAACATTCAGTCAGCATATTTAAGAATATTTAACAGTTATTACGAAGATATTCGGGGATTCAAATTTTCCATACATCTGCATTTTTACAGATGAATAATAAATGAAAGATTGCTTTTTCCTTTCAGTACCCGTTAATGAGTCAACACCGGTGGAGGTTAAATGCTGAATAATGGTATCAATTTTACTCTAAAAGTTTAATGATATCTATTGTCTTCACTTTATTTTTATTGTTAATTTTGGCCAGTAACACACAATTCAATACTGAAGTAATTAAAACGGGATTATGTCTATGAAAAAAATAGTATTCTTTACTCTAGCTTTGATTTATTTTGAATTTTCAGGGTTATATGCTCAGAGCCTGAGAGATGCTGAAGGTAATGTTTATGCAGCCACGACTATAGGAAAACAGATCTGGATGGCCGAGAACCTTAAAACAACAAAATTAAATGATGGTACTCCTATTCCGTTAGTTACCAAAAATTCAGACTGGACAGCGCTCAGAAAACCTGGTTATTGCTGGTTTGAGAATAATAGCGAAAACAAAGAAGTCTACGGTGCATTATATAATTGGTATGCAGTTGATACTAAAAAATTATGTCCGACAGGCTGGCACGTTCCTACAGTTTCAGATTGGAAAATATTGACTGCCTTACTGGGTGACGTTAATACAGCAGGAGACAAACTTAAGGAAAAAGGAAGCGATCACTGGCAGAATTCTATAAGTATAGTAACGGATGAGTTTAATTTTACTGCACTTCCGGCCGGATTCAGATTCTATACAGGCGCATTCCCCAATGCTGATAACTTCGCAGTCTGGTGGTCCGCTACCGGCATCGATGACAGTCAGGCATGGAACTGGGGATTATTCTATACCAGCAGCAAAATCTATAATGGGTCCGATATTAAACGGGCTGGTTTTTCTATACGCTGTTTGAAGGATAACTGAAAAGTGACATAAACTACCCTGGTTGAAATAGATCAATTTTAAACAATTTTTTCAATGTTTAAATTATCGCAACCTTTCTTTGCGGAAATCAATAACTTTTTGAAAATAAAGTATATCTACGTACTGAGTATTGTTACTCTTCTAATTACTGCATTTTTCTCGGTCGGATATTACCATTTTGATGAACATTTCCAGATACTTGAATTTGCGGGGTTAAAACTGAATATGACTGTCGCTGGAAATTTGCCCTGGGAGTATGTTTACAAAATGAGACCAGCGATCCAACCTGCAATTGTGGTGCTGGTTTTTAAGCTTTTCCATCTTGCCGGGGTGAATAATCCATTTACAATCGCATTGTTACTGAGATTACTATCTGCTTCTGTTGCGTTTACTGCCATGTATCTGATTTATAAAGCCTATTATAAAACACTGAACAATGACACCCTGAAGATATGGTTCTCGATGCTTTCATTTTTCTTATGGTTTATGATTTATAACAGTGTAAGGTTTTCGTCGGAAAATTGGTCAGGCAGTATTTTCATGATTTCATTTGCACTGCTAAATATCAGGCAATTTCAAAACAAATACTATCTGCTCATTGGGATGCTTTTAGGTCTTTCATTTCTGTTCAGGTACCAGACGGGGTTTCTTATTGCAGGATTAATTTTGTGGAATCTGTTCATCAAAAAGAGTATTGTCAAAACTGCATTTCTAACTTTGGGAGTCATATTTCTGATTGGATTAGGAATTATAATCGACAGGTGGTTCTACGGGAGTTGGACTCTAACGACGTGGAATTACTTCAACATGAATATTTTACAAAACCGGGTTTCCGATTTTGGAATTCATCCCTGGTGGTATTACATCGGGCAAACATTTGTACAGGGAATTCCGCCATTCAGTATTGTTTATATTTTAAGTATTATCCTGGTTTTTATTTACAGGAGAAAAGATCTGTTGACCTGGACCCTGCTCCCGTTTCTGCTTATTCATTTCATTATAGGTCACAAGGAAATTCGATTTATGTTTCCTGTCATCGGTTTCCTGCCAATCTTGATTATCAGATCGCTTGAAATAGTTCAAACAAAATGGAACGGGTCGTTCTTAGAAAACAGATTTGTAAGGATATTTGCGAAATGGTTCTGGGTAGTCAATCTCATATTTCTGGGCATCGTTGCCTTTTCTCCTGCCGATGGTCAGATTTCACTTTATAAGAAGCTTTACACTGATTATAAGAACCCGTCTACATTATATTATATAGAAAATAACCCTTACCATCGTGTATTGGATATTAACTTTTATAAGCGACCAAATCTTGATGTTGTAAAACTAAGTTCGGTCAAAAACATTGAACTAAGTGTTGACAGAAAAACACTATTTGTTACAAAAGATAAAAATGTGGCAAATGAAATATTAACTCGAAAGGAATTAATTTACTCAACATACCCAAAGTGGATAAAAACAATAAATTTTAATAATTGGATTTCAAGGACAAATTGCTGGTATGTATACGAATTATATTAAGATCCTGATCTAAGTACTATTTAATAAGCGATTTCGAGCCTCCAATGGGACTCGAACCCACGACCTGCTCATTACGAATGAGCTGCTCTACCAACTGAGCTAAGGAGGCAAAAATTTTGGCAAATATAATTAAAAAGGCTTTAAATGCTATAAATGCGTTAGAAGCTTTAAATGCTTCACGCTATTTATAAATAGATCTTACTATTTTAATGCCTCTATAGCCATTAATGCTTTTACTGCCTTTAAAGCATTCAGTGTCGTTCCAATTTTTCAAGTCTTTGCAGTAAGGGAGGGTGTGAATAATGAAAAAACACATATGCAGGATGGGGCATCATATTTGAAAGGTTTTTTACAGATAACTTTTTAAGCCCCTCTGCAAGCAATTCCGGTTTGAAGTTATCTACCACAAATTTGTCTGCTGCAAATTCATTTTTCCTTGAAATATAGTTTGTCAACAGACCGATTACCAGAGATAAAGGGCTGTAAAGGATCCCGAATACAATCAATCCAAGATGGAAACTTGCAGTTTGCGATCCCAAAGCCATAGAAAATGAAGGGTTGTTTACCACCAGTGAGAGAAGAAAAAGCATCACACCTGTAGTAAGAACAGAAAAGAGGAGATTCAGCAACACATGTTTCTTCTTATAATGGCCGATTTCATGAGCTAATACGGCAACAATCTCTTCTTCTGAAAGTTGCTTCTGTAAAGTATCATACAAGACTATTCTTTTCTTAGGACCAAATCCGGAAAAATATGCATTTGCTTTTGTGCTTCTTTTTGAACCGTCAATTATGTATATATTTCTTAGTTTGAACCCGGTTTTTTCAGAAAAAGATTCGATCATTGTTCTTAACGAGCCTTCTGGTAAAGGCATTTGTTTGTTAAACAGCGGGACAATAAGCTCAGAATAGAAAAGATTTATAAAAACGGAAAAAACTGTTATCAATCCCCATGCATACCACCAGAAATTATTACCCGTCTTATAATAAAACCAGGTAATAAGTCCAAGCACCGGAACACCAATAAGAAGAGCTATGAGCCATGATTTTATATGGTCAGTGATGAAGGTTCTGACAGTCATTGTATTAAATCCGTATTTTTTCTCTATAGTAAACGTATCATAAATGCTGAATGGGATATTAATTATATCAGAAGCAAAGCCAATAATTCCAAAAAAGACAAGGGAAATAAGAACCGGATGGATAGTGATAGCTCTGGCAATATTATCTACAAATGCAAACCCTCCGGCAATAATCATAACAAGGATTATTAAGAGGTTAAATGAAGATGACCAGAATGACAATCGGTTATTGTCTTTATGATAAAGTTGAGTTTTTTTGTATTCTTCCGCATCGCATATGCCCTGTAATTTTTCAGGAAGCGTGTCCGACCACATTAAAGAATTAAGATGATCAAGATATCGTTCAACAAAAAATCCCGTTACCGGAATTATCAGAATGATGAAAAAGATAAAGTTATGCATTTGACCAATAGTCTAAAAAAAGAAGCAGGGCGCCCTTTTAAAATAAGTGTGGAATAAATATGTCTCGCTGCATTTCCTCGTGCTAGAAAGGATAGGCACCCTGCGGTTTCGTAAAGATAATAAATATTTTTAAGTTAACATACCTCCACATACATGAATTGTTTGTCCGGTCACATATGAAGACATATCAGAAGCCAGAAATAAGGCTGTATTTGCCACATCCTCAGGAGTTCCTCCACGTTTCAGAGGTATCTTTTCAGCCCATTCTTTTTTTACATCTTCAGGTAATTTTTCTGTCATTTCGGTCAGAATAAAACCAGGGGCAATTGCGTTGCATCTGATGTTTCTTGATCCCACCTCTTTTGCAATACTTTTTGTAAAACCGATGATGCCGGCCTTTGAAGCTGAATAATTGCTCTGCCCTGCATTACCGGAAACTCCTACAACCGAACTCATATTAACAATTGAACCGCCTTTCTGCTTAATCATAGTCATTAATACAGCCTTTGTGAGATTGAAGACCGACTTAAGGTTAACGGCAATAACAGAATCCCACTGGTCCTCGGTCATCCTCATCAGCAATGTATCTCGCGTAATTCCTGCATTGTTAATGAGTATGTCTATTCTTTTAAAGTCTTTAACAACTTCGTTTATAACATTTTGCGAATCCTCGTACTTAGCTGCATTAGACACATAACCTTTTGCTTTTACCCCCAGGGCTTCAATTTCTTTTATCGCATTTTTAAACTCGTCATCATCAACGATATTAGTAATTGCGATATCAGAACCTTCACTAGCAAACCTTAATGCTATTGCTTTGCCGATTCCTCTGGATGCGCCAGTTATAAGAGATGTTTTTCCTTCAAGTAATTTCATTTCACTAGAGTTAAAATTTGATGCAAATATAGATGAAATTATTTACCATCAGATGTATCATTATCCAAGTTCGAAATTGACTAAAATTACCCCCATTAATTAGAAGTGGTACTGCCTTTCAGTGCCTTTGATACTGTAATACCGATATCGGCTGGCGATTGAACAACATGTATTCCACACTTCCTCATTATTTCCATCTTGACGGCTGCTGTATCGTTCCTCCCGCCGATAATAGCTCCGGCATGACCCATCCTTCTCCCTTTTGGAGCTGTTTGTCCGGCAATAAATCCGATAACCGGCTTAGTTCCATTATCTCTTATCCATTCAGCTGCCTCATTTTCCATATTGCCACCTATCTCACCTATTATGACAATTGCTTCAGTCTGAGGATCCTCCATCATCAGTTTGACAGCATCAAGAGTGGTAGTTCCGATTATTGGATCTCCTCCAATACCAATACCTGTCGATTGTCCAAATCCCTGTTTTGTAACCTGGTCTACAGCTTCATAGGCAAGAGTGCCGGAGCGTGAAATAATCCCTATAGTGCCTTTCCGGTGAATAAATCCGGGCATTATTCCGACTTTTGACTCACCAGGTGTTATAATCCCCGGACAATTGGGTCCTATAAGCCTGCAGGGAAACGATTTTAGGTATTCCTTTACCATCACCATGTCAGATACCGGAATTCCTTCCGTTATTGTTACAATAAGCTTAATTCCGGCATTGGCTGCTTCCATAATTGCGTCAGCACCAACTGCAGGCGGAACAAAAATTATTGAAACATCAGCACCTGTTTCAGCCACAGCATCTTTTACTGTATTAAAGACAGGAAGATTGAGGTGCATCTGACCACCTTTCCCGGGTGTGACCCCTCCTACCACTTTGGTGCCATATTCAATCATCTGGGCTGCATGGAAAGTCCCCTCACTCCCAGTGAATCCCTGCACTATTACTTTTGAATTTTTATCTAAAAGAATACTCATAATCAGCTGGTATTTAATTAGCCTGAATGATAGCCTCAAAAATATTAATTTATTATGTGCTTTAAGTATATTTTGTGATATAGTTCAGTTTATATGCCTAAATCCTCAATCCGATTTTCTTGCAGATAGCAGATGGCGCCGATTTGAAATCGGTGCCCCGGAGCTAAGAACCCTTGTGCAAGAGCACGGATTGCAAATCCGCGCCAGCAAGCTTTTCCCTCAAGCCTTACACCTTACGCCTTACGCCTTTTTTTTATACCTTTGCACGCATCAAATTCATTTAATGATACCAAGATCTGAAGAAACTATTTGTGCTCCAGCAACAGCCCTTGGAGGCGCTATTGCTGTAATCAGAGTAAGTGGCAAGGATAGCATAAATCTCTGTGAAAGGATTTTCTTCCCTTCAGATAAAACTGTTAAGTTATCCGATCAAAAGGGATTTACGGTTATTTTTGGAGAAATTCATTCCAGGGAAAGTGTTATTGATGAGGTACTATTGACTATTTTCAGATCTCCTCACTCCTACACCGGTGAAGATTCAATTGAAATTTCCTGTCATGCTTCACCCTATATTGTCAGGAAAATCCTGGAATTGCTGATCAATGCAGGAGCAATTTCAGCAAATCCGGGGGAATTTACTCAGAGGGCATTCTTTAATGGCAAGATGGATCTGTCTCAGGCAGAAGCTGTTGCTGACATAATAGCATCGAAGACCAGTACTACACATAAAATTGCTTTGAATCAAATGCGTGGAGGATTCTCCTCTGAGATCAGTATATTAAGAAATGACTTGCTGAATTTTGCGTCTCTTATTGAACTTGAACTGGATTTTGGAGAAGAAGATGTCGAATTTGCTGACAGGAATAAGCTTAAAGAAATTATTACAAGGGTTAAAGATCTTGCAGATAAGCTGGCAAATACATTTTTACTTGGGAATGCACTTAAAAACGGCGTACCAGTTGCAATTATAGGGAAGCCAAACTCGGGCAAATCTACCTTATTAAATGCCCTTCTTATGGAGGAAAAAGCCATTGTATCGGAGATTCCGGGTACTACACGCGATACAATTGAAGACACTCTGGTTATTAATGGCGTGGAATACCGGTTCATCGATACTGCTGGGTTAAGAGAAACAATTGATCCGATTGAATTAATGGGCATAAAGAAGACTTATGAAAAGATAATGCAGGCTTCTGTTATACTGCTGATAGATGAAATATCAGATTCCGCAGAATCAATTAATAGGCGAGCACAATCAATCAGAGAAAAAATCAAGAATACTGAAAAGCATTTGATAATCCTGATTAACAAAACTGACACTGCTTCTGGGAATTCCCTTAAAAACCTTAAAAAGAACATTGTTCTCAATAAAATGGATAAATTGTTGTTCATCTCCGCAAAAGAGAAAACAGGTCTGGATGAACTCCGGGTATTGCTTGATGAAATTATCGTTAAGGACAAAATTGATTCAAACGATATAATTATAACAAATATGAGACATTACGAGGCCCTTCTGCATGTTTCAGAGAGTCTCGCAAGAGTTTTGTCCGGACTTGAAAATAAAATCCCAGAAGATCTGATAGCAATTGATATCCGGCAAAGTATCCATTATCTGGGACAGATAACGGGTGAAATCACAACAGATGAAATATTGGGAAATATTTTTAAGAACTTCTGTATCGGCAAGTGAACCATTATCCCAGTTGGTTTTAAGTTTTCTTATCCAACCACAAAAATCGATACATCCTTTTATTGTTTTTATAAAATATATTGATTTATCTTTGTAAGGCAAACTTACAAGTTAAACTACTAAAATATGGATTCAACAGAATTATCTACATCATTAAGATCCGTAATTTCAGCCCTCTATAAAGGATTGCGAAGGCAAATGGGGTCCGCAACTCAATACTCCATGACTGAACTGGAGACTGTTGGGCATTTGAATCGGAATGATTCTTTACTTCCTTCTGAACTCGCGTCATTGACAAGAATTAAAACACAATCCATGTCTCAGATTTTAAAGAAAATGGAAGAGCAGAATATAATTGCCAGAACGCCTTCTTCAGACGACAAGCGCAAAGCATTTATTTCGATTACTCCCTTTGGAAAGAAAATGGTTGAGAAAACCAGGTATGAACGTGATGAATGGCTGAAAGATTCGATAGATAACTCTCTCACAAAGGATGAAAAAAAATTGATTGCATCTGCAATACCGGCATTGAAAAAACTTGCAGAATATAAATAACTATAGATATGGAATGGTATAATTATTTAGCTGGATTTTTGTCAGGTGGATTCCTGGCAAACTTTGTCCCTCATTTTGTAAATGGCATTTCAGGCAACAGGTTCCCGACACCATTTTCCAAGCCTCACGGGATCGGATTGTCCTCTCCTACCTTAAATGTCATATGGGCATTAATCAATTTACTGTTAAGCTTTTTATTTTATAAGCTGGCAGGGATTTCAATGGAGAAGCATCTTTCCTTAGTCATATTTTTTTCAGGAATTGCCACTCTTAGCATCTTTTCGAGTAAGCAGTTTTCAAAAAAAGACAAAATGTAAGGGATAACCTATCAATTTTGTGACAGAAAAGGAAAAAACAAGGATATTCAGGGCATTCAGAAACCGTAATTACAGGTTGTTTTTTACGGGACAATCGATTTCTCAAATCGGAACCTGGATGCAAGGCACTGGGGTTAGCTGGGTTGTTTATACCATGACCCATTCAGAATTCATGCTAGGTTTTACCGTATTTGCAACCCTTTTCCCAAGGTTTCTGTTTTCATTGCCGGGTGGTATTGTTGCAGACCGGTACAGCCGGTACAAAATTTTACTTTTTACTCAAATTGCCTCGATGGTACAAGCTGTATTGCTGGCAATTATTACACTAACTAATCACTATACAGTATCTGAATTACTTGCCCTGAGTGCAGTTCTTGGGATAATCAATGCTTTTGATTCTCCTGCCCGGCAACCGATGGTGCATGAAATGGTCAATGATCCCGAAGATCTTCCTAATGCTCTCGCTCTTAATTCTTCACTTGTGAATTTTGCCAGAATAGTTGGTCCTGCACTGGCAGGTATTGTACTCCAAAAGTTTGGGGCAGGAATATGCTTTCTTTTAAATGCCCTGAGTTTTATTGCTGTGATCATTTCACTTTTATTAATGAAGTTGCCGGCACAGAAAAGTCCTTTTCCAATAAAAAAGAAAATTTTGTCCGAGCTGTCTGAAGGTTTCGAATATCTGAAGCATGCACCCCAGATAAGCATGGTTCTGCTCATAGTAAGCCTTGTCAGCCTGCTGGTTATACCATATGATACTCTGCTTCCGGTATTTGCCAAAGTGATTTTCAACGGAGATTCTTCGACATTCGGTTATATCCGAAGTTTTACAGGTTTAGGCGCACTAGGTGGTACTTTCTTTCTGGCAACATTAAAGCCTGGAGCTGACCTTAAAAAAGTATTAATGGCTAGCACAGCAATATTTGGAATCGGGTTGATAATATTTTCACATATTGGCTTCTTTCCTTTAGCAATGGTGTTTGCTGCTATTTTAGGATTCGGCGCAATGTCGCAGACCACAGTTTGCCTGACTATAATTCAGGTTCATACTGATGCCAAAATGAGAGGCAGGGTCATGAGCTTTTTGATAATGGCAATGACAGGAATGTTACCACTGGGAAGCCTTCTTACCGGTGCAATATCCCATAAAATTGGCGCACCTGATACTCTTCTCTGCCAGGGTGTCATGGCCCTGATTATAGTTGCTGTATTTGCGAATTTCCCGAGAAATCATAAAATTAAATAGAGAAGGTATATTTAGAGAAAGGAATGTCATCAAAACATTACCTTTGATTCAGAAAACTAATAATTGATGAAACTGAATTTTTGCAGTCTTAGCAGTGGAAGTAGTGGAAACTGTTATTACATTGGAAATGAGTTCTATGGCATATTAATAGATGCAGGTATTTCAGCTACTTCTATACGTAAGTTTCTGAGGGACATGAATATTTCCATGCAGACAATTATGGGTGTCATGATAACACACAATCATTCAGATCATATCAAAGGATTAGAAGTTCTGACAAGAAAAAACAGACTTCCGGCATTTACTACCCAAAAAGTATGGGAAAGCATAGTATCTCCCGGGATGAAAATATCCAGAGACTGTATTCGTGAAATTCCTTTGCAACAGAAATTTCATCTGGCAGGATTTGACATAGAGGCATTTCCCGTGTTTCATGATGCTCCTGAAACCATTGGATATCATATTTGTTCCGGGAATAAAAAAATAACTATTGTAACCGACCTGGGACATATTTGTCAGACATCAGCTCCATATATAAAGGAGGCTAATCTGCTTGTTATAGAGTCAAATTATGATGAGCAAATGCTCTTGAACGGAAGATATCCATATTATTTAAAGAAAAGGATACAATCAGACAACGGGCATCTCGGTAATCTTCAAACCTCAACATTTCTGGCTGATATCGATCATGAAAATCTCAGTTATATTTGTCTGGCTCATCTGAGTAAGAATAATAATACTCCTGAAAAAGCACTTGAAACTCTGAAGCGGACTTTATCTGAAAAGGGGATAAACTTAAATGGTCAACAGCGCATTTCAATTCTGAACCGGAACACTCCCTCTGAAATGATAAGATTGGTGGAGTAGACAATTTCTAATCTGCAACGGAATTGTCTTTATACATTACTATTTATTCTTTTTCAATTTATTTTCCAGATCGGATATTTTTGCAAGGCGACGGACGAATCGTTCGTTACCTTTAAATTGTGCATTAAGAAAAGTCTGTACCAATTCCCAGGATAATGAAAATCCTGTGACCCTGCCTCCTAGACACAGTATATTCATGTCATCATCCTCCACTCCCTGATGAGCAGAAAAAGCATCGGTTATTAAGGCTGCCCTTACTCCGGGAATCTTGTTAGCTGCAACACATGCTCCTACTCCACTGCCGCAAATGGCCAATCCCCGGAAAACCTCCATATTTGCAACAGCCCGTGCCAATGGAATCACAACATCAGGGTAATCATCTCCCGGAACCAACTCTTTAGCCCCAAAATCGACTACCTCATGACCTGCGGCTTTGAGTGCATCAATTAGCTTTAGTTTTAACTCAAATCCGCCATGATCCGCTGCTACACCTATATGCATTACTTAATTTAAAATTTGTTATTCGTTTTGTTATCTGATCTGGATTCAAAATTAATTTCAAGGGCATACGAAGGGTCTTTACAATAACTTCCTGAAGGCCTACTTCGGTGATAGCATTCGTAAGACATTATTCAATTTCTACAAGCATTTTTCCCTGATTTTTACCACTAAAAAGTCCCAGAAAAGCATCTGGTAGCTTATCGAATCCATGAATTATTGTTTCAGTGTATTTAAGCTTGTCTTCGTTTAACCACTGAGTCAGATATGTGAGGACTTCATCAAAACGATCTGAGAAACTCCTTACGATAAATCCCTGAAGAGTGACACTCTTTGTTAATATCCAGGCCATAACTAAATTGCCTGCAGGCAGCTTTGTACTGTTATATTGAGATATCTGGCCACATAAAGCAATCCTTGCACGAAAATTAAGATTGGCTACAACTCCTTCGGTAATTTCACCTCCCACATTATCGAAATAGGCATCAACACCTTCCGGGCATATTTTTCCTAAATCTTTCCTTATTGATTTTGTTGTTTTATAGTTAATGGCCTCATCGAATCCGAATTTCTCTTTTAATAAATTACATTTTTCTTCGCTCCCTGCTATTCCAATAACTCTCGCACCCTTTATCTTTGCAATTTGCCCTGCTACAAGGCCCACTGCACCTGCAGCACCTGAAACTACTACGGTCTCTCCTTTCGCAGGTTTGCATATATCTGTCATTCCTATATATGCAGTTAATCCTGGCATACCCAGTAAGCCCAGATAAAAATATGGTGGAATTTTACTGTTATCAATTTTCCGGAGCTTATCTGCATTTTCAACAGAAAATACTGACCATGGCAATGTACCAACAACGATGTCACCGGTTTTTATTTTATTGCTTTTACTCTCAATGACTTTAGCAACAACACCGCTTTTAATTGGCTGATTAACCTGAAAAGCTTCAACATAAGATTTCGTATCATTCATTCGTCCCCGCAGATATGGATCAACAGAAATATACCAGGATTTCAGTAGGACCTCATTATCCTTAAGTTCCTCAAGAATGATTTTCTCAACTCTGAAATTGGAAGGGGAAGGCATGCCATAAGGTCTCGAGGCTAAGACAAATTGAGCTGTTTCCATTTGATTTATAATAATTGTGTACAGCTAAAACAATTTCATTAGACGCAAAGTTCAATAAATCTGAAACAAAACGACATTAAGCGCCCCCTAGTCACCCCTTCAGTAGGATCGCGCGAATCGTGAGTGGGTGTGCCTAAACTTTTTATATAAAGTTTTGTTTAATAGTTCAGTTAATAAATTAAATACTTATATAATATGAAAAATAAATTGTTTGCTAAAACCATCCTGATCTGTCTGATTATGATGGGATATTCTTCAATTGCCAGGTCTGCAAGTATGCCACCAAATATCAAAGAAGAAAACGTTTCTTATACTATAGGTGGCGTCAGTTATAAAGCATATATTGCTTATGATGACAACCTAAAGGGGAAACGTCCTGGTGTCCTGGTTGTTCCAGAATGGTGGGGATTGAATGATTATCCGAAAATGAGAGCAAGAAAACTTGCAGAATTAGGTTATGTTGCTATGGCTCTGGACGTATTCGGAGATGGCAAAATTGCTGCCAATCCAACAGAAGCTCAACAATTGACTGCTCCTTTCTATAAAGATCCGAATCTCGCAAAGGCAAGATTAGATCAGGCACTTAAGGTATTAAAAGCGTTGCCGCAAACCGATCCTGTAAATGTTGCAGCAATTGGGTATTGTTTCGGTGGTAGTCTTGTTTTGAATTATGCAAAACTTGGAGCTGATCTTAAGGGAGTCGTCAGTTTTCATGGCGGAGTAAGCGGCGGAGCACCTGTAGACAAAAATCTTCTTAAAGCAAAAGTTCTCGTGTGCCAGGGAGCCAGTGATAAATTTGTGCCTCAAAAAGATGCTGAAACTTTTAAGCATAAGTTAGATTCAATTGGTGTTGATAATACTTTAAAAGTCTATCCCAATGCAACTCATGCATTTACAAATTCTGATGCTACAGCAACAGGGAAGAAATTTAATATGCCGATTGAGTATAATCCTGAAGCTGACAAAAATTCATGGGATGATATGAAAATGTTTTTCGCGAAAATCTTTAGCAAATAGTTCCTGCCATTAGGCCCCCCAACCCCCCTAAAGGGGGGCAAATTCATCTTTTACCCATACAAGTACATTTAAGGAGACGTAGTGATTAACTATTTCTCCTTTTTTAATTATGGAATAACCATAATTTTAGAATTTTCTTTTGATTTTAGTTAAACACGCTAATATACTGAGCATTAACCCCCCTTTAGGGGGGCAGGGGGGCATTCATTGAAAAAATATTTAGATTTTGGGTGTAACCATTTGTAACTTTACAAGTAATCATAACAGAGACAAAAAACATACAGTGGCAGAAATAGAGGATGAAATATTAATGCAGCACGTGAAGGATGGAAATCTGTCAGAAATGTCAGTGTTGTTTGAACGATACAATGTCAGGCTTTATAATTACTTTCTTAAGCTGACACGAAACAAGCTCATCAGCCAGGATTTGACTCAAAATTTATTTTACAGAATGATCAGATATAAAAGTTCATATAAGAACGAATACAGTGTTAAATCATGGATGTATCAGATGGCAAGGAATCTTCATATTGATTATTGTAAAGAGGAAAAAAGATCGGGAGAACTCTTTATGAATACCGATGCTTATCCTGTCGATGTCAGTGATGAAAATGAAGGATTTCCTGAAGATGATTATGAGAGACTGGAGCGATCACTTGCAGCACTTAGTAATGAACAACGTGAGCTTTTAATTCTAAGCAGGTACCAGGGATTAAAATATGAGGAGATTTCTCCTATTGTAAATCAATCAGTACCTGCAATTAAGGTTGCCGTTCACAGAGCTATAAGGCAACTAAGAGGGATCTATTTTAAACAGATTTAAAACAAGAATTATGAACTGTGAAGAAGTTAAAAAATTGATGATCGATTATCTTGATTCAAACCTCAAAGATGATAAACGTTTCGAAATTGAAAAACATATTGAGACTTGTGAAAGGTGTCTTGATGAACTGAAGGATACCCAGGAGGTTATGAAGCTGATTTTAAATGATGAAATGGAGAAACCCGATGATTCATTACGGATCAACTTTTATCATATGCTTCACAGCGAGATTAAGAAGAATGAAGTAAAATTCACTATGAAAAATTTACCTGTTACTAACTGGTATAATATCGGTACATACAGGATTGCTGCCGCAATTGCACTTCTGATTTGCGGAACATTCATTGGTCTGTTTATCCATCCGTGGTTTAATAATTCTTCTGCATCGAATGAGCTGAAGCAATTACATTCTGAAGTTACTGATCTTAAAAAAGCAGCAATGTTTACAATGCTTAATCAGGAATCTTCAAGTGATCGGATACAGGCAGTGGGATATGCTACTGATCTTGGGAATGCTGATGAGAATGTAGTTGAAGTTCTGGTCAAAACGCTTAATAATGATAAGAATATAAATGTCCGGATGGCTGCTGCATACGCTCTTTCAAAGTTTGCATACCAGCGTACAGTGGTTGATTCCCTGGTCAAATCACTTTCACAGCAGAGCGATCCGATCCTGCAGGTTACACTTATTAATATACTTGCTGAGAGAAAGGAAAAAAGTGCACTTAGGCCTATCCAGAAAATAATAGCAAATAAAAGTACACTAAAAGAGGTACGAGCCGTGGCTGAAAATAGCCTGCGTGTTCTTATCTGATAGAAAAGAAAAGATTGAATTCAGTTAAAATAAATCCTGGCAGATTCCGGGTTTGCCTGATTAAAAAGTTAATTTCTTAATAAAAAAACTATGAAAACGATGAAAACAAGTATTATAGCACTATTTATTCTCTTTGCTGCAGGCAACTTGTCTGCACAGGAATATAAAATTACGGTTGCTGATCCCAAGGATGGAAAACTCATTCTAAAAGATTTCAGTGGCTCTTTACCAATTGAAGGTTACGCAGGAACGGATATTGTAATCACGTCTGTTGATGGAGAATTTACACCTCCCGATAAAGCGAAAGGACTGAAACCGATTTATCCTGCTGGATCAGACAATACCGGAATTGGCCTTGATGTACAGAAAACTGATAATAAGATTACTATAACATGCATTGTTCCTTTTACCCGTCACAGTGAATATAAATTAAAGGTACCAGAAAACATGTCTATTGCATTATCAAGCGGATGCGAAAGAAATAATGATGTTGAAGTTACAAACATGAAGAATGAGATTGAAATTGAAACCTGTCATGATATAAAGCTGACCAATGTTACGGGTCCTCTTGTACTTTCGACAATCAGTGGTAATATCGATGTAACCTATAGTACAATAAATACAACCAAGTCATCATCTGTTAACTCGATAAGTGGTGATGTTGATATAACACTTCCCGTCAAAACTGCTACAAACCTCGACCTAAGTGTTATTTCAGGTGCTATATATTCTGATTTTGACTTTTCAGATTCTCAAAAGAATCTTAAAAAAATTGGTGGAAATGAAACAAATTTTTCACTAAACGGAGGCGGATTCAAGTTCTCAGTCGGAAGCGTAAGTGGAAATATTTATCTGCGGAAAGGACAGTAAGAATTTCGGAATGGAGATTTTTGGTTTCGGATTTAGAAAACAAAAATTAAACAAATCCGAAATCACCAATCCGAAATATCCTCTATAAAATACTCCAACTTTTAAAATCTAATTAAATGAAGACAAGTACGATTTTAGTTGTATTGTGGCTATGCATTTGCCCAATACAGGCCCAGCAGATAATTGAAAAACATATAGGTTTTTCCGGAAAAGATGCCCTCACTCTTAAAATTCAGATCGCTGATTCGATTAAAATCCAGACATGGAATAAGAATGAAGTCTACGTAAAAGCCTCAGTAAATATTAATGACAATAAGGATAATGAGGCATATATAACGTCTTTCGATGATTCAGGTAATACAGTAATTGTAGACGCA
Organism: Bacteroidales bacterium; assembly: GCA_003141895.1. Lineage (GTDB taxonomy): Bacteria > Bacteroidota > Bacteroidia > Bacteroidales > VadinHA17 > LD21. The sequence continues at coordinate 93,320 of PLNT01000018.1, forward strand.
AAATTCAAGGATGACTATTTCAAGGGAAGAAAAAACTGCTGTAACGAAACTGATATATATTGGCAGGTTTTTATTCCCGAAAAGACAAGATTCTCAGTCGAGACTATAAACGCAGATGTAACTATTACCGGCCAAACAAGGGAGATGAAAGTGAAATCCATAAGCGGCTATATTGATCTGGCAGTGCCTGCAAATAAACAGGCAGATCTGGATTTCTCAACAATTTCAGGGAGAATGTATTCAAATCATGAACTTGCTCTGAGCAAAATGCACAACGGAATTCCTCTAAAAATATCTGAAAAGCTAAACAGCGGAGGCGATCCGATTAAACTCGAGACAATCAGTGGCGATATCTTCTTCAGAAAAGCAGGTGCAAATTAAGGTTACGTTAAAAATAAATAATGAAAAAGTTCAATATTCAAATTGGTTTGCGCAATATTTTACGTCACAGGCTGATCTCCTTCATAACAATTTTCGGATTGTCAATCGGTCTGGCAGGCAGCATGTTCATCTTTTTATGGGTTTCTGATGAGCTTAATTTTGATCATTTCAATAAAATGGGTGATCGGCTGTACCGTGTTGAAGAAGATCAGCTTTATTCCAAAGGACTTTTTCATGTAAATGTTACACCCTGGCCATCTGGACCTGTCTGGAAAGAGAATATCCCTGAGATTGAAAACATCTGCAGAATGACAAATGCAGGGAGTATACTCTTCCGGCATAACGATAAAGTATTTTATGAAGATAAAGTTGTTGCAGCAGACTCATCCTTTTTCAGGATGTTTACATTTCCTTTACTAGCAGGAGATCCAATGAATGCACTCAAGGACCCTCAATCAATTGTATTGAGCGATGAAATGGCCCGGAAATATTTCGGAAGCGAGGATCCTCTTGGGAAAAGCATTGAATTAAATAATAATGAGGTCTTCCAGGTGGCCGGAATAATGAAGAAAATTCCTACAAACAGCTCAGTTGTAGCTGACTTCCTCATTCCATTCAGCTATATGAAGAAATCAAGCTGGTATTCCGATAATTGGTCAAATAACTCAATTGTTACTTATGTTCTGTTAAATAAAGGAGCAGATATCGATCAGACTATTAATAAAATTAATAAGGTTGTAAAGGATCATAATCCTGAAACCAATACGAAATTCATGCTCTTCCCATTTCTGAAAATCCATTTACATAGTTATTGGGGTTTTGGACATCCTCCCGGTGCAATCGTAAATATCTGGATATTTTCATCAATTGCTTTGTTGGTACTGATTATTGCTTGTATCAACTTCATGAACCTCAGCACTGCACGTTCTGCTGCAAGGGCAAAAGAGACAGGTTTACGTAAATTAAACGGGGCATATAAAAGAGACCTGATATTTCAGTATTTCGGAGAAAGTTTTCTCTATGCTCTTACCTCTATACTACTTGCTACTGCAATAGTAGCGGCTTTGCTGGGACCATTCAATTTACTTACAGGTAAAACATTCAGAGAAACTGAACTGATTACTCCGGCATTTGTCGTGAGTGCCTTACTGATAACAATTCTTACCTCTATTCTTGCCGGCAGCTATCCTGCATTCGTTTTATCGTCTTTTAAACCTATAAATGTTTTACGTTCAGGAATGACAGGTGGAACAAGAGGAGTCTATTTCAGGAGAATAACGGTGGTGGCACAATTCATTATCAGCTTAATTCTTATTCTGTTTACAATAATTACTTACCGACAGCTGAAATTCATGCAGAACAAATCGTTGGGTTATGACAAAGAGAACCTTATATATGTTCAGATGAAAGGAAACATGAGAGATAATTATCCGGTCATAAAACAAGAGTTTTCAGAAAACCCGTCAATCATTTCAGTATCAGCATGTACAAATCCTCCACAGAGTATTGGAAGCAATGCAGATAATATCTGGTGGGAAGGGAAATCTCCTGATGAGCATTCACTCGTCAGTATGGCCGGAGTAGATTTTGACTACGCGGAGGCAATGGGTATAAAACTGAAGGCAGGCAGAGCATTTTCAAAGGCTTATTCAATGGATATTCCGCATGATACAGCCGGAACATTCATGATTAATGAACAGCTCGAAAAATTGATGGGAACTGATGATGCTGTTGGAAAACAGCTAAAATTCGGTACAACCCGTGGTATTATCGTAGGTGTGATGAAGGATTTCAATTATGCATCACTACAGGAGAAAATTGAACCACTGGCAGTATGGATCTGGCCTGATAAATACCTGAGTTTTATTTATTTCAGGATTAAACCGGGGAATGTGCACGAAACAATTGCCGGGTTGGAGAAGACATGGCAAAAGATCATGCCACAATATCCATTTGACTATCAATTTCTTGATCAGGAGATAGATAAGATGTACAGGGTGGAAGAACGAACAGGAGCGCTTTTGAAGTATTTTTCAATACTCGCTATTTTAATCGCATGTATAGGACTTTTCGGTCTGGCGACTTATACCGTTGAACAAAGAACCCGTGAACTAGGTCTGCGAAAAGTTCTGGGAGCATCTGGAAGTTCGATATTCGGGCTTATCTCCGGTGAATTCATGCAGCTTCTCCTGATCGCCTCTGTTATTTCAATTCCTCTATCGATATTCATGTTACATAAATACCTGGCAAATTTTGCCTATCATATTCACTTGACGGTGTGGACTTTTATTCTAGCTCTATTGCTCGCAACAATCGTTGCCGGGTTGGCAATAAGTTATCAGCTGATAGGCGCTGTCAGAAATAATCCAGCTAAAAGTCTTAAGTATGAATAAGAGGTATAAGGTGTGAGGGAAGAAGTAACCTAAGATTGCTTAGAAATCTAAATATTTCGATTTCATTGAAAGGAATGCAACTAAATACAAAAAGCAACGTCTTTGAAAGATAATCTGTAACCCTTGTTCAATTGTAGCGTTATCATAACTGAAACCAATTGATAAAAACTTTTTAAAATCATTCTAACATGAAATTTACTATCCTAAAAAGAAGCATACTCTTCCTGATATTGATTTTACTTATAACAAGCAGTTATTCACAGAAAGCTGATTCCACAATTGTAAAAAGGACCTATCAAACCGCCTTTACAAAGACAGAACCGGTAATTGACGGTCTGGGGAATGATGAGTGCTGGAATCTTGTTGACTGGACAAGCGATTTTATTCAGTCTCAGCCCGTTGAGAATAAACCTCCCTCCCAGCAGACAGCCTTTAAGATACTTTATGATAATGATAACATTTATATGTTTGTTCGTTGTTATGATACTGAACCTGATAAGATAAGTAAAATCATGTCGCGTAGAGATAATTTCAGCGGAGATATGATCTTTGTGGAGTTCGACAGCCACTTCGACAAGCGGACAGATTACCTGTTCTCAGCTTCTGCTTCGGGAGCAAAAAGTGATGCAGCCATGTCAGATGATGGTAATAACGAGGATGACAACTGGAATCCGATCTGGTATATGAAAACTTCGATTGATGATAAAGGCTGGTGTGCTGAAATGAAGATCCCCTTAAGTCAGCTTCGTTTTGATAAGAACAGTACACAGACATGGGGAATTCAGTTAACGCGTGCTATTTACCGTTTGCAGGAACGCTCTCAATGGCAATACGTTCCAAAGGGATCTCCGGGTGTAATTCATTTATTCGGTGAATTACACGGAATAAATAACATAAAACCAAAACATCAGATCGAATTAATGCCTTATACAGTAGCCCGTACTGAAAGATTTCAAAAAATTGAAGGAGATCCTTTTAATACTGGCAAATTATCGAAGATATCTGCCGGACTTGATGGGAAAATTGGACTTTCCAATAACTTTACGCTTGACTTTACCATTAATCCTGATTTTGGACAGGTAGAAGCCGATCCCTCTGAGGTTAATCTTACAGCGTTTGAGTCATACTTTTCTGAAAAACGTCCTTTTTTTATTGAAGGCCAGAACATTTACCAGTTTATGCCTGATCAGACAATAGTAATTCATAATATGTATGCCGATAATCTGTTTTATTCCCGCAGAATTGGAAGATATCCTCAGTATTATCCCTCAGTTGGAGACGGCGTACATGTTAAAATGCCGGAATCCACAACAATTCTTGGTGCTATGAAGTTATCGGGAAAAACGAAGAAAGGACTTTCTGTTGGTATTCTCGAAAGCCTGACATCGAGTGAATCCGCTTTGATTGACAGTGCGGGAATAAGAAGAAAAGAGACTGTTGAACCTCTCACAAATTATTTTGTGGGGAGAGTTCAGCAGGACTTCAACAAAGGGCAGACTATTCTGGGTGCCATTTTTACTTCGGTAAACAGAGATATAAAATCAACAAATCTCGATTTTCTTCACTCTGCAGCATATACTGCCGGAATTGACTTTCAGCATAACTGGAAAGATAGAACCTGGTATTTATCAGGAAATGCGGAATTCAGTGATGTCAAAGGGTCCACTCAATCAATAATTGAAACTCAAACATCGTCTGCCAGGTATTTTCAGAGGCCAGACGCCAAATATCTTTCAGTTGATTCAACCCTCACTTCACTCCCTGGTTATGGAGGTACGGTGAAATTCGGAAAAACAAGCAAAAAAAGATTACAGTTTGAAACATGTGTAATCGTGCGATCACCCGGACTTGAATTCAACGATATTGGATATATGAGATACTCAGATGTAATTTACCAGGGCAACTGGATGGGTTATTATCTGCGAAATCCATTCTGGATATTCAATAATTTGTATCTTAATACAAATTACTGGATGTACTTTAACTTTGGAGGCCAACTATTGTCAAGAAACTACAATACTAATTTTAGTGCCCAGTTCAAAAATAAATGGCAGATCAATGGACAGTTCAACAGACAAAGTGAAAATATTTCTACAACATTATTACGTGGCGGCCCTTCAATTATTATCCCCGGAAACCAGAGTTTTAATTTGAACCTCAATACTGACCACTCCAAAAAACTCTCCTTCAATTTGGGCAACTATCATGGTTTCGGCAATGCATTGAGCTACAGAGCGCATGAATACTGGGCCGGAATTTATTACAGACCATTGAACTCTGTTTCAATTTCTTTTGAACCTGATTACAGCATACAGAACACTGAACTGCAATATGTCAGTACAACTGGCTCCGGCACGAATCCTATCTACCTGTTTGGTAAATTAAATCAGAGCACTTTGTATTTTACCTTCAGAGTAAACTATACGATTAATCCCGAGTTAAGTGTTGAGTATTATGGTCAACCTTTTATTTCGGCAGGAAAGTATTCTGCATTTAAGAAAATAACTGTGCCGGATGCTGATAAATTCAAACAAAGGTTTTATGAATTTACTCCTGGCGAACTCACTTACGATCCATCAAGCAGTACATATAATGTTAATGACGGAGAAGCTTATTCCTTTGGGAATCCCGATTTTAATTTCAGACAGTTTCGTTCAAATCTTGTCGTAAGATGGGAATATTTGCCCGGATCAACTTTATACCTGGTTTGGTCACAAGGCAGGACAAGTACTGATTCAAATGGCATGTTTTCTTACGGAAACGATATGAAAGATCTGTTTAAGATAACAGGACATAATGTATTCCTTATAAAACTGTCATATTGGTTTGCATTATAAAAGGCTCAAAGGCACAAAGATGTTGATTTTTATCCTTTCTTATTTGAGTATGAATGGGATACCTAATCTTTTATAATTATTTTCAGCAAGAGGATTATAACTTATGTGCTCAATGAGTATCCGGGCATCGATTCCATGAACAAACTTTTCACATGTATTTAGATTGTCCTCCGTATCAGTTATCCCAGGAATCATTGGGATTCTGACCAGAATATTCTTACCTGATTTAGCTATATATTCAAAGTTATCTTTGATGATATCGTTGGATTTACCTGTATAATGGATATGTTTAGACTTTTCAAAAATCTTCATGTCGATAATGAAAAGATCCACATTATCTGATATACGATCGATAGTTTCTCTTTCACAAAACAGGCTTGTTTCAATTGCAGTATGAATATTTTTCCTTTTACAGGCTTTAAGAATCTCTGTTGCAAAACCAGGCTGATAAAGGGGTTCGCCTCCGGTTAAGGTAACACCACCCCTCGATTGTTTGTAATACAATATATCTTTTTCAATCTCAGATATAATATCGGTTACATTTATTGTTGACCCTGTAAATTGGATAGCCCCCGTCGGGCATATATTAACACAATCTCCTGATATAGTGCAAAGCGTCCGTTCAATATTTATATATGTCTCAGCATTTTGCTCAAGCTTTAATGCTGAATTCGGACAGCTCTGGACACATTTGCCACATGCTATACAAAGACTTTTGTCATGCCAGATTGAAATAGCTGAATTTATTCCTTCGGGACTATGACACCAGATACAGTTAAGAGGACAGCCTTTCAGAAATACAGAGGTACGTATTCCCGGTCCGTCATGGACTGAAAACCGTTTTATTTTAAAAATGGTTCCGGCGGTATCAGTTTTCTCCATGTGTGGTCCTCTTGATTATCTCATCCTGCAAATCTTCAGCAAGTTCAGTAAAATACGCTGTATAACCGGCTACTCTTATTGTCAGACCTCTGTATGATTCAGGATCAGCCTTTGCCTTTATCAATTCATTGGCAGTAACAACATTGAACTGAACATGGTTAACAGGCAAGGCAACGAATGATTTTAAAAGTGATGTAAATATCTCCCTGTCAGCAGGAACATTAAATAGAGAAGGAAGGAATTTCATATTAAGAAGCGAACCGTTTGTTGCCAGGTCAGAATGAAGCCTGCTTACGGAATTTAGAACAGCCGTCGGCCCCAGCTTATCACGACCGTACATCGGCGACATTCCTCCATCTGCCAGGGGGGTACAGGCGAATCTTCCATCAGGGGTTGCCCCTACATTCTGTCCCATCGGGACATGTGCGGAAACGGTATAAAGTCCCATATGAAATCCTCCACCGCGGAAGTTCCAGTAATGTCTCAGTTTTCCTGCAAAATAGGCTACCCATTCTGCTCCAAGCTCATCTACCCAGGAAATGTCATTACCAAATTTTGGAATTCTGTTAATGCAATATTGCCTTAGTTGTTCATTGCCTTCAAAGTTTGTGCGCAAGGCATCAAGAAAAACTTCCTTCTTCACAGTTTTATCTTCAAAAACCATTTTCTTAATCACGGCCAAACTGTCTGCAATATTTGCGGCCTGAATAGCCTGGATCCCTGAGAGATTATATTTAGCACCACCTGTTGTAACGTCTCTGCCATTTCCCAGACAGTCATCAACAACGCTCGAAAGAAATGCTGATGGCAGATGCATCTGATGGCATTTTTCAACGACATCACAAGCCAGGATCATTTTGTCAATGAAAAAGTCAATCTGTTTCCGGTATGCTTTTTCGAATGCTGGATAATCGATATAATTTTCAAGGGAACCTGTTTTCAGGCCAATCTGTTTACCTGAAATCATGCATTTCCCATCGTTAAGTGTAAGTTCCAGGACTTTCACGAGGTTAAACATTGCAGCGTCGCTCCAGCCAAGATAATTTCCCTGGGTACTGAGTTCAACACAACCAACCAATGCATAATCAATGCAATCGGTATAGTCGATACCAATAGTTTTTAATGCCGGAATAATACTCTCATCATTTACAATCTGGGGCATTCCATTTCCCAAACCTATTACCCGGCTGCATTCCCCGATAAATTCGCCGGGTGAATTTTTGTGAAGACGGGCAGTCAGATTCGGTTGGGGCAGCCTTAAATGATCCTCTGTTTTAAGAATAAGATATGAAAGTTCATTTGTGGCATCGTTTTCACTTTGTGTTTGTCCGCCAATTGTCACATTAAACCCTGTGGGAAAACCAGCAAAATATTTCGCGCTGTGGGTATTGCGCATATAAACAACCTGATTGAATTTAATAAATAATGCATCAAGCAATTCAATTGCTTTTTCATTATCAAGTCTGCCGGATTTAATATCTTTTTTATAAAATGGATAAAGATATTGATCCAACCTTCCGGGAGAGAATGATGAAGCATTTGATTCCATTTGAAGGATTACAAACAAAAACCAGATAGACTGGAGAGCTTCCCTGAAGGTTTCCGGAGGGTTGTCAGAAAGTTTATTGCATGTATACCCGATGTCTTCAAGATTTGATTTAATCAAATCATCCTCCTGGTCCTTAGCCATATCATAGGCTAATATACTATACCTACGGATAAACCTGGATGCAGCTTCAAGTGTCGTACCAACACCTTTATAAAATATTTTTAAATCAGCAGAAGCGTCTGTAAGGTGATTATTAACTGTTTCAAGTAACCCTGATGGACCAAATCTGAGCCAGTCTTCAACTTTTGGACAGATATGACCCTGGGCATGATCTTTCTGATTAATTTTTACAACCTTTTCAATAGCTGAAATTTCCTCTCCGTATTGTTTGTAAATATCATCTTCAAGTGTTTTCCCACGCCAGAAAGGTTCAATCTTCTCTCTGAAACAAAATGCATCTTCTTTTCTTACCTGAAATGGGTCCTGAGGTCTTTTTGGCAATGTACCAATTTCTTTTACCAGCCATTTAATGCCAGCTTCAGGGAACACTACACCTGCCCTGATGTCAGGAGTCCGGTTACCAACAATAAGTTCTTCAGGATCAATAGCAATTGGCATTTCAGAAAGAGATGCAGCTAATGCTTTTGCACGTATTAAAATTACAGGGAGATTTTCATTTTCCTGATATATACGGGTTATTATTTTAGCCTGGTCAATTGATAGATATCTTTGGGAAGTCAGAGTCTTATTTCTGAGGGAAAGTATTCTTGCAGTGGGTTTAAGATATAGAATTTCAGGTACCATTCATTTACAAATCTGAATTGCCTAAATTAGAAAAAAAAATCCATTAACCACACCCTTCGGAAAGCTCAGGGTGAGGCAGTGCTATTAATATGAATATTGCATTAAATTAAAGATGAGAGTGAAAAAGACAAAAGTAAAGAATGGATAATTTAAATTTCTGATTAATTTTAGGTGATGTTAGTCAAACACTGAAATGAGATACTTATTATTAATCCTGATCTTTTCTATTACCTATATTCTTATTGGCTGTCAGAAGTTAAAGATGAACATTCCCGACATTGGCAGTAAACTGGCAATTAATGGAATGATATCCTCAGATGATTTCCTTAGTCTTAGAATAACTAAAAGCGCTTATATAACAGATCTACCTATCGGAACCGGAGATGATTACTCAACTTATGATCTGGATAGCGCAGAGGTTTTAGTATATAACAATGAGAGCTGTATTGATACATTGTATCATTATGATCATGCTGAACCAGATTTTATGGATTGGTGGGATGTATTTCCAAAATCAAATTATACTTCACATAAACTAAAACCTACACCCGGGAAAGAATATAGAATTATCGTTAATTATCCGCGGCTACCAGAGGCTAGCTCAATCACTGCAATTCCTGATCTGGTTAAAATTGAAAACATCGATTCATCTCGTATTACTCTTGCTCCCGGGTCATACTATGATAACAATATTGGATTTAAGTGTAAAATTAAGTTTTCAGATCCTGGAAATGAAAGCAATTTTTACCTGTTCAGGATGCACATGTATACTTATTACGACCCTTATTCTGGAGATTATGTTCCGTACCAATCTGAAGATGTATGGTTTACCTCGGATGATCCGATTATTGAAGAAAAAATCGATCATGTCAATGGTACTGAAGCTCTTCTGTTCAGTGATAAATTGATCAATGGCAAATCGTATAGTCTTGATGTCGTTATTAAAGGTGAGTTTATAGGAAATCCATTTGTACCAGGTAATTATAGTTCATATACGGTACACAGAAAAGCAATTTATTTTAAACTTTATTCGATAACAAAAGAATATTTCCAATATCTGCAAACCCTGAAACAATACAGTAAAAATTATGGAAATCCATTGGCTGACCCCATATTAGTTAATTCGAATGTTATAGGGGGTTATGGTATGTTTTCAGGTGCTGCGGTATCAACCGATTCTATCGTTTTTTAATATTAAGAATTGAAAAGGATGCTAAGATTTAGAGTTTTAATATTGTTTCTTTTAATTTTTCAGGCTGCACATTCTCAAAGTCATACTATTTCAGGATATGTTGAAGATATTAATACCGGTGAACGCATAATCGGAGCTTATGTAATTGACAGTATAAGTAATAGTGTAACCCAGACCAATAATTTCGGTTTTTTTATTCTGCGGAAGATCAGTGTCAATTCATATATTCAGGCAAGATATATCGGATTGAGGTCTAAAATAATTCATTTGTCACTAGTTCTCGATACATCGATTGTTATACAGATGCAACCCGTTTTGGAATTAAGTGAAGTGGTTGTCTCCTCTTCACAATATAAACATAATGTAAATACTCCGTTGGGATTAATCACGATACCGGTAAAACTGCTGACATCAATACCGGCTTTAGGTGAATCAGACCTGCTTAAATCCATTCAGAGCCAGCCTGGTATAAAAGGAGGCGTTGAAGGTTCGGCAGGAATCTTTGTTCGTGGAGGTGGGGCTGGGGAAAACCTGTTTATGCTTGATGATGTACCAATGTATAATGTCAGTCATCTTTATGGATTCTTTTCTGCGTTTAACAGTAGTGCAATTAAAGACATTAAATTATTGAAAGGCTGTTTTCCGGCGCGATATGGAGGACGAGTATCATCTGTTATAGATGTAAGGAGCCTTGATGGCAACAACAAATCATTAAAAGGTGAAATCTCACTTGGAGTAATCTCATCAAAACTCACGCTGGAAGGTCCGTTGATTAATGCAAATACGACTTTCATTATTTCAGGACGGCGCTCCTATTTTGATTTGTATTCCGGGGCGCTGAGAAACACAGGAATACTGGACAAGAACTTTCCTGACTATTATTTTTATGATCTGAATGCCAGGATTTCGCATACATTCTCACAGAAAGATAAGATATTTCTGAGTTTTTATAAAGGCAAGGATAAGATAAAGTCGAAAGATGAAAATACTTCAAATGAAGAATCTGAAGAGTTTTCTGAGAACAGAAATGAGACCTCCGGATGGGGTAATCTCATAGCATCAATTCGGTGGAATCACACTTTTGGGAATAGTTTATTTGCAAATACTACAATTGCATTCAGCAAATATGATTTTTTCACATCTGATCAGTACAAAAGCAACCTTCCTGATTCTGTAATAAAAATGTACTCTGCAGATTACAAATCTGAAATTGTGGATTTTATAGTGAAAACTGATTTTGATTACTCCGTTTCTAACACTAACAAACTACTGTTTGGAACAGGGGTTACTTTCCATTCATTCCATCCCGGGGAAAACCACTATAATATGATGGATAATGAATTGAATGTAAAAACGGATACTTCATTTTCTAATATTTTAATCCGTGCAGGTGAACCATTTTTTTATATTGAAGAGGAATTTACCATAGGTGAAAAACTAAATATCGACGCAGGATTAAGAGTTAGCGGACTAATCTCCGAAAACAGAATACATGCTAATCCTGAACCACGTCTGACTGCTAATTATTCGATATCTCCGGATCTTGTCATTAAAACAGGTTATTCAAGAATGGTCCAGTATATGCACTTGTTAAACAGTTCCGGGCTAAGTTTACCTACAGATATATGGGTACCGGCTTTGAAGGGGTTACAGCCATTAAAGTCAGATCAAATAAATGCGGGATTAGCATATGAGTTGAATAAAAAGTTTTTGATATCACTAGAAGTTTACAAAAAATGGCTTAGAAATACAACAGATTATCTAAATGGTTCATCATTATTTCTTGACCTCTCTCCCTGGTATGAAAAAACAACTCAGGGCCGTGGTGATTCAAAAGGATTGGAAATATCTGTCGAAAAACAGGAAGGCCGGTTAACGGGAAGTATCAATTACACGCTGTCGAGGGCAACCAGAAAATACAATGATCTTAATTTTGGAAAAGAATTTCTCTTTAAATATGACCGGCTTCATGATTTGAATATTTCGGTTAATTTTAAGATTTCCGATAAATGGGATATCTCAGCAATATGGATATATGGAACAGGCTACTCTGTTACAGTTCCGGTTGAAAAGTATGCCCCTTCTTTGTGGATGTACACTCAGGCAGAAAATCCCTGGCTGATCTATTATTACCCGTCCATTAATAATTGCAGGTTACCTTCCTACCACCGTCTTGATCTGGGAGTTCATTATAAAAAGAAGATTCGTTTGGGGGAACAGGCCCTAAGCTTCGATATTTTTAATGCTTACGATCGTAAAAATGCAGTGAGTGTTTATTATTGGGATGATTATTCTTTCAAGTACAATTATTTATTGCCTATTATTCCTTCAATAACATACACTCTGAAATTCAAATAAATCATCCCTGAGTACCTTCGGCTCTAAGTCTTCCTTTACGCCTTTATACCTTACACCTTTATACCTTTACACTTTTACTTATACGAATCAATATGCACATTCTTTACAGACCTGCCTGAGGGATCATTCAGGTTTTTAAAAGATGCATCCCAGGCAATTGCTTCAGGAGTGCTGCATGCCACTGACGGTACTGATGGTACACATAATGCTGCAGAATCGGAAGGGAAATGCTCCGTAAAAATACACCTGTAGAAATATTCTTCCTTCGACATCGGAGGATTTATCGGGAAGCGATACTTTGCATTTGCAAGCTGATCATCAGTCACTTCATGTGAGGTAAGTTCCTTCAGCGAATCGATCCAGTTGTAGCCGACTCCATCTGAGAACTGCTCTTTTTGTCTCCATGCGACACTTGCAGGAAGGTAATCTTCGAAAGCTTTTCTAAGTACCCATTTTTCAATACGATCCTTATTAATCATCTTATCCTTTGGATTCAGACGCATCGCTACATCCATAAATTCCTTATCGAGAAAAGGAACACGACCTTCAACACCCCATGCAGCCAGAGATTTGTTTGCACGCAGACAATCATATAAATGGAGTTTGCTGATTTTCCTTACAGTTTCTTCATGTAAAGCTTCAGGAGATGGGGCTTTGTGGAAATATAGATATCCTCCAAAAATTTCATCAGCACCTTCCCCGGAGAGAACCATCTTTACTCCCATCGATTTGATCACTCTTGCGAGGAGATACATCGGTGTTGAAGCTCTGATAGTTGTGACATCATATGTTTCAATGTGGTAAATAACATCTCTTAATGCATCCAGACCTTCCTGTACCGTAAAGTTAATTTCATGATGAATGGTACCAATATGCTGAGCTACTTTTCGTGCTGCAGCAAGATCAGGAGAGCCTTCCAGTCCTACAGCAAATGAGTGCAATTGCGGCCACCATGCCTCACTTTTGTCCTGAGACTCAATTCTCTTTGGTGCAAATTTCTTTGCTATTGCTGATACAACTGATGAATCAAGTCCCCCTGAGAGAAGAACACCGTAGGGAACATCCGACATAAGCTGACGGTGTACAGACGCTTCAAGAGCTTCCCTGAGATCTTCAATGCTGGTCTCATTATTTTTAACCGCTGAATAGTCCATCCAATCGCGTTTATACCATTTTGTCATAACCCCCTCTTTGCTATAGAGATAATGACCAGGTAAAAACTCCTGAATCTTATTGCAGATTCCTTCAAGCGCCTTCAACTCGGAAGCTACATAGAAATTTCCAAATGAATCCCATCCAATGTAAAGAGGTATTATTCCAATATGATCACGCGCAATGAAATAACAATCTTTCACTCTGTCATATAAAGCGAAAGCAAAAATTCCATTTAATTCTTCAATAAAAGCCGGACCTTTATCCCGGTAAAGAGGAAGTATCACCTCACAATCAGAGTGTGTCTGAAACTCATAAGTTTTTTCGTACCGCTTTCTTATTTCCTGGTGATTATATATCTCCCCGTTCACAGTGAGGATAAGGTTGCAGTCCTTACTGTATAATGGCTGTTTACCCGACTGAGGATCAACAATCGACAGACGTTCATGAGCAAGAATTGCTTTCTCACAATAAAATATTCCTGACCAGTCCGGTCCACGATGCCTTACCTTCTTAGACATTTTCAGAACAGTGGATCTCAATTCCATGTGATTGACTTTCAAATCAAAAACCCCAATAATTCCACACATATAAATCAGTATATCAGTTTAATATTTTCTAAAACCAGGATTACAAAGCTAGTACTATTTTTAATACTACAAATCATATTGATATTTAATTTGGTAAAATACAGATATTAATTAAGTAAATATATAGAATAGGTAAATATTATATATCTAATAGCTATATTTAATAAATATTATTAACATGACAAAAATCATATTATAAATGCCTTTTTAACAATTATTAATACTAATGAGCAGCATTATACAATTGAAGTCCGCAAATTCATGATAATTTTGCGCAAGAATTTAAAACATTAATAGAATGAAATATATTTAAACATCTATCTCCTTAATATTATGTTGGTTACAATTAGTGAACAAAAATAAGTGTATGACACAACAATATTAAAAAATGTATTTCTTTGTCATAATTATGTAATTCTCCGTTTTATAGAAATGTCTGCGATAATATTGAAAAGATCGACCGGCAAAATGAATTTGTCTTTTAATAACGTAGGTGCTCATGTTGCCTGATAAGAAAAATATAATCTTCATATTTCTGATTATTACAGTTTTTGGAACAGTTTTCCTATGGTGGATATTTAAGAATCAGCCACTTCCGTTAACCGAAAGGATCCCTGGCATGGATGGACGCCCCGCTATGAAAGCCCGATCTGATACTGTGAATATAGGAGAATTCTTTGATACACTTTCAGCGATGGATGCATTACTACCAGGTGACTGGCCACGTTTCAGAGGTGTTGATTTTGATAATATTAATAAAGACACTACACCCTTATCAGAAAAATGGGATACAGCAGGACCAGCTATAATCTGGCAGGCAACCCTTGGCGAAGGATACGCCGGACCGGCAGTACATAACGGAAGAGTATATCTTCTTGATTATAATGAAAGGAAGAAAGCCGATGCTCTAAGGTGTTTTTCCCTTTCTTCAGGAAAAGAGCTATGGCGACGCTGGTATTATGTCGATCTAAAAAGAAATCATGGTTATTCAAGAACAATTCCGGCTGTAACAGATAAATACGTTGTTACAATGGGACCACGATCTCACGTAATGTGTGTCGACCCTGTCAGCGGCAAATTGTTGTGGTCTTTAGATCTTGAGAAAGAATTTGGTATCCCGGGGACAGAAAAAGGAAGAATCACACCCGATTTTTATACAGGACAATGCCCACTGATCGATAATGATGTGGCTGTTTTAGCACCCGGAGGAAAAGCATTGATGATAGGTGTCGATTGCGCGTCGGGTAAAATAATATGGCAGACTCCAAATACTGATTCCTTGAGGATGTCACACAATTCTATAATGCCTATGACAATTCAAGGGAAAAGAATGTATGTTTATAATGCAGTTGGCGGAGTAAGTGGTGTATCAGCTGAAAAATCCGATTTAGGTAAATTATTATGGCTGACTACTGACTGGAGTCCCGCAACAACTGCCGCTTCGCCGGTTTTTCTTGGAAATAACGAAATTGCAGTTTTTGGAAGCTATGGTGCCGGGGGAGCAAGGATAATTATTAGTGAAGACGTGTCCGGGTTTAAAGCTACTGTCAAGGAACAGCATAAAGCAACAAACGGTCTCGCCAGCGATCAGCAAACTCCCGTGATAATTAAGGACTGCATATGGGCAGTCATGCCCGAAAATGCCGGCGCTCTTAAAAAGCAGCTGGTTTGCTATAAAAAATCGGACCTTTTAACTGAAGTCTGGTCAAGTGGCAAGGAAAACAGATTTGGTCGCGGACTTGGACCTTATATTGTGAGTGGTGATAAATTATATCTTCTGGATGATGATGGAAATCTTTACTTTTATAAGATTCAGGATAATAAAGCGACATTGATATCGAGCCATAAAATATTGAAAGGAATTGAGGCTTGGGGTCCTATGGCCATCGCCGGTAAATATCTCATTATGAGGGATGCACGAAATTTGCTTTGTCTAAACATTGGTAAATGATCTGAGAATGAATAAGAAAACAGTAACGGTTTTATCAGTTTTGGTCATTGTGGTTTTTATCGCATATATTGTATATGATGTATTTAAACCATCAGGAACAATTAATGACCCTAAAGCGAATGTTATTCCGGAAATAGCTGACGCCTGGAAGATTTCAAATGAATTGAAAGTAAATGAAGGAACACTCAAAGCAGTAACAGTATCACCTTTCGGGTTAATATATGTCGGAGGAGATTCTTTTTTATCGTGCTATGATAAAGAACTGAAACTTAAATGGAATGTAAAAACTCCAGCTTCTGTTACCTCACTTTCAAATTACGGTGATACTGTTTATGCAACAACTCTCCAACAGATACTTGTAATGAACAGAGATGGCAAAATATTAAATGAATGGGGGCCTTTTGAAGATAGCAGTTTTATAACCTCGGTAAGCTCCAATAAGAAATTTGTTGCATTTGCAGACGCGGGAAATAAAATGGTTTTCATTCTTGATAAAGGAGGTGAAGTAAAGAAAATGATTGGGCAGAATGACAAACAATTTATCATTCCAAGTCCATATTTTGATCTGGCACTGGATAAAGAAAATAATCTTTTTACGGCGAATACCGGTCACCATCGGATTGAAACCAGGACGATTGATGGTGCTGTAAAATCCTGGTTTGGGGAACCGGGGACTGCTCCGGAAAGGTTTGCAGGTTGCTGTGCTCCTCCTCATTTTGCACTTATTCCGCAGGGTTTTGTGACAGCTGAAAAAGGAATTAACAGGATTAAGATTCTCAACAAAAAGGGCGAATTTGTAGAGTTTGTAAATTCAAAGAATAGCTTTGTGAAATCAATTCCATTGGATGTGGCTTCAGCTGATGGAATTACAATTTATGCGGCAAACCCTGCGGATTCTAAATTGTATGTATTCAAAAGAAAATGAATGAAGATTGCTTCGCTCCGCTCGCAATGACCGCAATTTTATTTAGGCAACAAATATTGATAATAGTTAAACGAGAAACCCAAAATGACCAGAAGTGAATTAATAAAAAGACTTGGCAGATACATTCTGCTCATGCTGATTGCATTGATTGTCATTTCACTCGGGAAGAAAGTTACGGGTGCGAATGATTGCACAACCTGTGCCGGAAAAGGGATTTGTAGCGGAAAGACTGACTGTAATAAGTATAAATAGAAGAACAAGTGAAGGCGGATAAGAACAAATATCAATCCCGGAGGGACTTTGTCAAAACTGCTGGAAAGCTGATCATAGTTGCACCTTTGGTTATCATTCCTGTTTTTCTTGCAAAAAAAACTTCAGTAAAAGGATATGTCTGGCAGATTGATCCTCTTAAATGCACTCAGTGTGGCCAATGCAAAACGAATTGTGTCCTCACTCCTTCCGCATCTAAGTGCGTTCATGCTTATCGGATGTGCGGTTATTGTGATCTGTGCGGCGGGTATCTTCGCCAGGGTGTAAAAACAATAAGCACAGGAGCAGAAAACCAGATGTGCCCGACCGGTGCGATAAAAAGAAAATTTGTCGAAGAACCTTATTTTGAATATACAATCGACGAAAAGCTATGTGATGGCTGTGCAAAATGTGTTAAAGGATGCGGTGATTTTGGTAACGGTTCTTTGTATATGCAGATCAGACATGACATCTGTGTGAACTGTAATGACTGCTCTATTGCACGTACATGCCCGTCAAATGCAATATCTCGCATTCCTGCAAGCATTGCGTACATTCCTAAAGACAAAAGATGAAGAAAGCCCTTCCATATATATTATTACTTCTGCTTCTTTGCTGGCATATGGTTCTGTTTGCACAGGACAGATTTCCGAGACCTGAATTTGAGTCGGGACATGTTTACCCTACAAATCAGATGACAGCACCCAGAGCACAGGTATGGGAATATATCGATGTTTTGGTTCTGATTGCAGCATTAGCCGTTACAACATGGCTGGCTCTGAAAAAACGTTCACGAAGGGGATTGATATGGATGTCGGTGTTCTCTCTCGCCTATTTTGGATTTTACAGGGAAGGTTGTATATGTTCTGTAGGATCGGTTCAAAATGTATCTCTTTCCTTATTCAATACCGGATATTCGATTCCTCTTACTGCTCTTCTTTTTTTCATTATCCCGCTCCTCTTTGCTCTGGCATACGGACGGGTGTTTTGCGCCGGAGTTTGTCCTCTTGGAGCAATACAGGAACTTACAGGTTTAAAGCCTGTTAAATTACCCAAAGCAGTTGAAGTAATACTTGCATTTGTTCCATTTATCTATCTTGGAATTGCCATCCTTTTTGCAGCTACAAACAGTCAGTTTATTATTTGCAGATATGATCCTTTTGTTGGCATTTTTAGACTGGATGCTCCATATACTATGATAATTTTTGGTGCATTGCTGCTTTTGTCCGGTATTTTTGTAAACAGGCCGTATTGCAGATTCCTGTGCCCTTATGGTGTACTGCTTAATCTTTTTTCAAGATTTGCAGGGAAGCATCTTACAATTACCCCTGCGGAATGCACCAATTGCAGACTCTGTGAAGAAGCTTGTCCTTATAATGCTATAATTCCTTCAAATACAGAACAAAAGTCTGAGGATCCTCAAAAATCAAGGAAACGATTTATAATCTATTTTCTTATGGTGCCGGTATTTGCAATTACAGGTGCTATTTTAATTTATAACCTCGCCCCTGCTGTATCGGGTGCAAATAGTACTGTGAGGCTGGCAAGAGAAATAAGGGCAGAAAAGAAAACAGGAATTGAAAGTGAATTAAAGAATGTTATTGCATTTAAGGAATCAGGAAAAACTGAGGAACAATTATATACAGAAGAGGAATCAATTATTGAACGTTTTAGAAAAGGTTCTCCATGGGTTGGGGCATTTCTTGGAATATCCTTCTCAATAGGATTGATATCTCTTACTATCAGAAGTAAACGAACAGAATATAAACCGCATCAGGGTAAATGTTACAGTTGCGGCAGGTGTTTTAAATATTGTCCAATTAAAGTAAAGATTTAAGATGAAGATTAAATTTACTGAAAAGGATATCAGTATTCTTAAGGTTGTCAGCCAGATATCAGGAGGATTTACACTTATTGTTGCACTGACGATGATCTTCAGTTTTGTACAGTTAAAAATAATGAAACCTCTTGACAGTCCGATTCTGCTGTCAATTAAGGAACAATACGACAAGGATCCTTCAAATGGATCAAAAGCTGAGCAGATAAGGGCCATGGATCTGATGGCACGGAAAGCCTACTTCAGTTCAAGATGGCAGGTGGAAACAGGATCATATCTTCTTATAGCAGGGGTTATAATATTTATCTTAAGTCAGCGGCTTATATCCGAAAATGAAAAACTCTTTCCTGTTGTCTCAGATTCAAAACAAAACTCAACTTTCACCAGCGCAAAAAACAGAAAGTACCTGGTTACAGCAGTCCTTACAATTATAGTTTTAGCGATTGCTTCATCAATACTTCTGCGTGCTTATCTTCCTGATATATCAAAAAATGCTAACGGATCAGCAAAGAATGCCGGAGCTGGAGATGATAGAGCTATTAAACCGGATAAAACGAACTGGCCCTTCTTCCGGGGTCAGGACAGCAGGGGAATTGCCGGAGGATCAGGATATCCAACAGAATGGGATGCCACATCGGGGAAAAATATAGGCTGGAAAATAGAACTACCGGGCAAAGGGAAAAGCTCTCCTGTCATTTGGGGTGATAAAATATTTATTACGGGTGCGAAGGATAAGATTTGTGAGATATATTGCATCGATAAAAATACAGGAAAATTCCTATGGAGCGGTTCTGCATCCGATATTCCCGGAGAACCGGCCGTGTTACCAAAAACGGATGCCGAGGCTGGTCTTGCTGTTTCTACAGCTGCTACAAACGGGAAAGTCGTCTGCGCAGTGTTTTCTAATGGAAATCTCGTTTGTTTCGATATGGATGGAAAACTGAAGTGGTCTGAAAATATTGGTGTCCCCGAGAATACATATGGATATTCATCTTCCCTTTTGATTTTTAAGGATAAGCTGATTCTTCAATTCGATAGCAACGCTAAAATATCCCTCAGAGGTTTTGATCTGGAAACAGGTAATCAGGCATGGGAAACCTTACGTAAAGGTCGGGCGGTATGGTCTTCTCCAGTAATTGGATACTTTAACGGAAAATCTGAAATAATAATAAATGGTAATCCTTATGTAAGTGGTTATGATGCTCTGACTGGAAGCGAACTCTGGGAGATGGAATGTATGAGCGGTGATGTTGCGCCATCAGTTGCTGTTAACAGTACTCTGGCGTATGCTGTGACAGATTATGCAAAACTTGCTGCAATTAAACCTGGAACCGTAGCTTCTATCCAGTGGGAGGATAATACCTATACACCCGATGTCTCAAGTCCTGTTGCTACAGATCAGTTCTTATTTGTATCTACCGGCAATGGGGACGTTGCCTGTTACAATGCGTTAAAAGGAGACACTCTATGGACGCATTATTTCCAGGATCCTTTTTATGCATCACCTGTTATAGCAGATGATATGGTTTATCTGCTAGACAGAACCGGTAAAATGCACGTTGTAAAAGCAGGAATCCCTTTCAGCCTGGTTTCAAATTCTCCGCTTGGTGAAGGCGCCGATTGTTCTCCGGCTTTTTCTGATAAGAAAATTTATATACGTGGAAAGAAAAATCTCTTTTGCATTTCGAAGAATTGAAAATTAATAGATCAGATATATTGACCACTAACTGCGATTGCGAAAAGACTTCGCAGGTTGATTTTACGAAGGTAATTGATGAAGTTCTGGCGAATACCGGGCGTGAACCTGAAAAAGTCATCCTGATACTCCAGGAAGTTCAGAAAAGGCTTAACTGGCTGCCTTCCGATGCACTTAAATACATTTGCAAAGTAACTGATATAACTCCGGGACAAATCTCCGGAGTTTCTACATTCTATTCACAATTCAGACATCTACCGGTCGGTGAGCATACAATAAAAATATGTGCAGGAACAGCATGTCATGTAAAGGGTAGCCCTTTGATATCGGATGCATTTAAAAGAGTTCTCAAAATTGATGACACAAAAAATGCATCAGCTGATAATCTGTTTTCAATTGAAGAAGTAGCCTGCCTTGGCTGCTGCACACTTGCTCCGGTTGTTCAGATTGACGGAAAGACATACGGTCATGTCAAAACAACGCAGGTTGACGAAATAATTTATGATTTTCTGCATCAGGGTAAAATGAGTACAATGATTCAGGAACAAGACGGCAACAAAGAGGTAGATGCTGAGATTAGGGTTGGAATTGGTTCATGCTGTGTTGCAGGAGGAAGCAAAGAAATACTTTCTGAAATATTTGAAGTTAAAGAAAGATACAATCTCAATATAAGATTAAAACAAGTCGGCTGTGTCGGAGTATGTAATCAGACACCCCTGATGGAAATAGTCACAAAAGATGGCATTCATTCAAGGTATACCAAGGTTTCTAAACCGCAGGTTGAAGAAATACTTCTTAAACACGTAAAACCCAGAAAACTAAACAAAAAAATCAGGTATAAAATAAACGATCTTGTTGACACTTTTCTATCTGAAGATAAACTCACCGGACAGGCAAATTTGCCAGTGGAATTAAGGGAAAAATATCTAAATAACTTCCTAAATCATCAGGTTCATATTGCCACAAAAAACAATGGAGAACTTTCTCCGGAATCTTACGATGAATATTGTTTGTCAGGTGGGTTTGAAGCTTTAAATAAATGTCTTAAGGAACCTGATCATGATTCAATTATTAAAATAATATTGGAAAGCGGTCTCCGGGGCCGCGGGGGTGCAGGTTTTCCCACCGGTAAAAAATGGGATATTTTCTCAAATTCGAAAGGTGAAACAAAATATGTGGTGTGTAACGGTGATGAAGGCGATCCGGGTGCTTTTATGGACAGGATGCTTCTTGAAACATTTCCTTATCGCGTAATAGAAGGAATGCTTATTGCAGGTTATGCAACAGGCGCAAGTGAAGGAATATTTTACATAAGGGCTGAATATCCTTTGGCTGTAACCAGGGTCAGGATTGCATTGAAAGCCTGCCGTGTAAATGGTATCCTGGGCAAGAATATTTTTGGAAGTACCTTTTCATTTGACATCAATATTTTTGAAGGTGCCGGAGCTTTTGTTTGCGGAGAGGAAACAGCTTTGATTTCTTCACTTGAAGGGAAAAGAGGAACTCCTCATCTGAGGCCTCCCTACCCTGCTGTTAAAGGATATAAAGGGAAGCCTACACTGGTTAATAATGTTGAGACACTTACACTTGTCCCTTGGATAATTACAAATGGTGCTGATCCATTCAGTTCAATCGGTACAGATAAAAGCAAAGGGACCAAAGTATTTGCGCTTGCCGGAAAGATTTCAAAAGGAGGCTTGATAGAGGTTCCAATGGGTACGACGATCCGGCAGATAGTTGAAAATATCGGTGACGGAGTCGCAGATGGCAATACATTCAAAGCTGTTCAGATAGGAGGACCTTCGGGAGGATGTATCCCTGAAAGCCAGGCAGATATAGCAATCGATTACGAAGAACTGACCAGGATGGGTGCAATGATGGGCTCCGGTGGAATGGTAGTGTTGGATAACACCGACTGCATGGTTGACATGGCTAAATATTTCCTGACTTTTACACATAAACAGTCTTGCGGTAAATGTACATTTTGTCGGATAGGAACTAAACAAATGCTCAATATTATTACGGCTTTGTCGGAAGGGAGGGCAACTTTAGAGGATATTTCAGAGCTAGAACGACTGTGTAAATTTGTTAAAGATGGCAGTTTATGCGGACTCGGGAAGACTGCTCCGAATCCGGTTCTTACAGGCCTGAAATATTTCAGGGAGGAATATGAAGAACATACAAGAGGATTTTGCAGGGCAAACAAATGCCAGAGTCTCATAAAATATAATATAAATGATGATTGTACCGGTTGCACAAAATGTTCGCAGGAGTGCCCGGTCAAGGCAATACCATTCAGACCTTATGAAAAACATGAGATAGACCAGACACTTTGCACTAAATGTGATAACTGCAGAATTGTTTGTCCTGAAAAAGCAATTGAAATAATAAATATCAATGCTTAAAATTAAAATAGACAATATAAGTTATAAAGCCGGTGATGGACAAACCATCATGGATGTTGCAAAGGGTGCAGGAATCCATATCCCTTCTCTTTGCTATTCTGATGGATTACCACATTATTCTTCATGCATGGTTTGTATGGTGAAGGATAAAAGAAGCGGAAACTTTATTCCTTCATGCTCTGCACTGGTACTCGATGGAATGGACATTGATTCTTCCTCGGAGGATGTTCTAGCAATAAGAAAGAAGTCAATAGAGCTTCTTTTATCTGAGCACAGGGCTGAATGTGAGGCACAATGCAAAGTAGTTTGTCCTCAAGGATACAACATTCCTCTTATGAACAGACTTCTCAGTGCAAATGATTTGGACGGTGCGATTAAACTTTCGCTCAGCCAGACCAGATCTTCAGGATTAAAATGCTTTGATTGTAAGGGATATTGTGAGAATGCCTGCCGGAGAAAAAAAATTGACCTCCCTATATCAATTCGCAATATGCAAATATTTATTTACGGCCAAATCAATCAGGATTTTGCAGCGGTTGATTCCGATCTCCCATACGAGAAACCTTCAAAACGTTTTTCGTCACGAATTGGCCCTGTTGAGCCTGGCGAGTTGAAAGAATGGTTAAAAGAAAGCAAAAATGACTCTATCCGTTTCAGAGAGATTTTAAACATGGAATCTGCAGCTCTGGAGTCTGAAAGTTGTATGCATTGTGATTGCCGGTCTGCAGATGAGTGCAAACTGAGACTCATTGCTGATGAATTAGAAGTTAAGGATCCCAAAGGGAAACTTGTTAATTCTCCTATTCAAAAGAAGATAAATATTAATACCGGTCTCATATTTGAGAATGCTAAATGTATTAAGTGCGGTCTCTGTGTCAGACTATGTGAGGAATTAAAGGAAGAGCCTGCATTATGTTTTATAAACAGGGGATTTGTGAGTATTATCTCAGAACCTCTTACTGAAGAATTTGATAATGTACTAAAGAACAGAAGCAAAGAGGTTGTTGATATTTGCCCAACCGGGGCATTAAGTTTGCGAACACCTAGCTCGGATTTTTAATCCGCGACAGAATGCAACGATACAAAGACACAAAGATATAAGAACAGATTCTACTAATTTTAGACCCCCTTCCCAACCTTCCCCCAAGGGGGAAGGGGTAAAAACATCATTTCCCCCTTGGGGGAAATAAGAAAGGGGGTAACTAATAAAAAACGAGCAACTTTTTTTCATGAGATTCATTCTTGCAGGCATATTGTATTTCTTTTTATTCATATCTGTTTCAGGTCAATCAACAGATTGGCCATTATTCAGAGGCAAATCAGATCTGTCGGGGAAGATCGAATCAGAACTTCCGGCTTCACCCAAACTTTTATGGAGCCTTGCAACACATACCACTACAAAATCCTCTCCTGTAATAAGTAATGGAACGATTTACTTTGGAAATGACAAAGGTTACCTGGTTGCAGTCAGCAGCACCGGAAATCTCAAATGGGAATACAAATCAGAAAGCTCAATTGATGCGGCCCCAATGATTTTTCATGATAAGATAATATTTGGAACAAGTGATGGAATTCTTACAGCTGTTGACAAATTATCAGGCAAATTAATCTGGAAGTACACTACTGAAAATCAGATAGCAGGTTCTGCTAATGTTTGGATATCAGGGAATAAAGCCGGAATTGTTATTGGTAGTTATGATTATTACCTGCACTGTGTTGACCCGGAAACGGGAAAACCATTATGGAAAGTTGAGACCGAGAACTATATTAATGGCACACCAGCTATACTGAATGGTAAGATAATATTTGGCGGATGTGATGGTATGCTAAGAATTGTAGATCCGCTTACCGGAAAGCAAAATGATACCGTCGACATTGGTGTTTATATTGCATCTTCGCCTGCCCTTTCACATGATCTGGCATTTTTTGGAGATTATGATGGCACCAAATACTGTGTGAATATTGTCACAAAAAAAATAGTGTGGAAGATTCCGGGAAATGAAGAATCGGGCTCAATATTGGCAATTCCTGCTATCGGCAATAATTCAATTATAATTGGAAGCGAAGATAAATTTCTTTACTGTTACAATACCTCTGATGGTAAACTTGAATGGAAATTCCGAACAAACGGTAAGATTGACGGTTCAGCAGTATTAACATCATCAAAGGTTCTTTTCACAGGAATGGATGGATATATTTATATTCTTGGATTATCTGACGGAAAAAAACTTTGGAGTTTTAATGCAGGTACGCCTGTCAGCAGCTCTCCGGCAGTGGTTGATGGAAAATTTTATATTCTGACTGAGGATGGAAGATTAATGGCATTTGGAGAAAAGTAATTTTATCTACCTCATCCCCCTGCCCCCTTCTCCCAAGTGAGAAGGGGGTAAGAAATCCGTGGATAAGTTTAAGTCCCTCCCCCTTGGGGGAGGGATTTAGGGAGAAGTAACACAGAGAGAGAATATTACATAATATGAAAATAGTTTATCTAATTACAGGTTCAGGTGGTTCATTCTATTGCGGGAATTGTTACCGCGATATGATCTATCTGAGAGCTATTCGAAAAGTTCCGGGTATAAATGCTTCTGCAGTACCATTGTATCTTCCTCCCGATGATACAAATACTGAAACCGGAATGGATAAGAATGTCTTCTTTGGAGCTATTTCAATGTACCTTAGAGAAAAAGTCCCTTTCCTTAAAAACATGCCTGTTTTCTTTGATAAAATAGTTGATTCAGGCCCTATGCTCAAAATGGCTGCGCGACGGGCAGGGACAACACGCACTACAGGACTTGAAGAGATGACGCTGAATATGATAAAGGGAGAAAATGCTTTTCCTGAGAAAGAGCTCCAGCGCCTGATTGACTATCTCTGTAAAGATGGGAAACCAGATATTATTCATCTTTCAAATGCCCTTGTAATAGGACTTGCACGCCAGATTAAGAAAAAACTAAATGTAAAAATTGTATGTTCTCTTCTTAATGAAGATGACTGGATAGATGAGATGATGGAACCGTATCAATCAGGTGCATGGAAACTTATAGCCAGAGAAGCAAATAACGTGGATATCTTTCTCACTCCCAGCAACTATTATAAAGAATTGTTTATCTGTAAAACAGGAATTTCAGATGAAAATTTTCATGTTATCCCTCTGGGATTTGATCCTGACTTAAAGAAAATTGAAAAGAAAGACAACTACCCTGCAATAGGATATTTCTGCAGGATAAGCTCCCAGAATGGAATCGACAAACTTGTTGACGCTTTTATTGAACTGAAATCTGTAAACAAATTGCCAGGACTTACGCTTCATATTTCAGGAGGTTATACAGGTGATGACAAGCCATTTATCGCAGATCAGATAAAGAAAATTAAGGACAACGGATTGAAAAGCTTTGTAAGGATATATCCTGAGTTCCACGGAAACAGCAAACAAGAGTTTTTCAATAATATCGATGTAATGTGTGTCCCCGTCAGAAAACATGACGGCTATGGTTTGTACATACTCGAAGCCAATGCAGCTGGTGTTCCTGTTGTTCAGCCTGCAACAGGTGCATTTCCTGAAATAGTAGAAAGAACAGGAGGCGGGATAACATATACTCCTGATACAGTTGGAGCGTTATCAGCCAATCTGCTAAAGATATTATCTGATCGTGAATTGTGTGTAGGACTTGGAAAGAAGGGTAAGGAAAATGTTTTAAAGGAACTCTCACTTATAAAAATGTCAGAAGGGTTGTCAAAAGTTTATAATTCATTAATGGGTTGACCCTCTGCCGCTTTGTGCCAGTGTACTGAACAATTTAGTCCTATTAATATATTATAATTGGTATATGCTGTCGATAAAAAACATATCAAAGTCATTCACTCAGAGAGGTACTGTTCTTGATAACCTCTGTCTTGAAGTGGAAATGGGTGATACTATTGCCATAATGGGGCCCTCCGGTTCGGGGAAAACGACCCTCATGAATATTATTGGGTTACTCGACAAACCTGACACGGGTGATATACTATTTAAAGGTGGATCTATTTCAAATTTCTCTGAATCTGAATCGGCAGCATACCGAAACATGAATATTGGATTTGTATTCCAGGATCATCTGCTCTTACCTTATATGAACATCTATCAGAACATATTTCTACCTCTGCTTGCAGCGAAACATTCAAATATACAGTATTCAGATAAGAGGCTATATATTAATGAGTTAATGATACAATCGGGTATTTATGATCTTAAAAACAAATTTCCGTCGCAGATTTCTGGCGGAGAGGCTCAAAGAGTTGCACTTGTCCGGGCCCTTGTTAATAAACCCTCTGTACTTCTTGCTGATGAACCGACAGGATCATTGGATGCAAAAAATGCAGAATCTATGGGTGAACTTCTTCTGGAAATGAACAGAGAATACAGTATAACCTTAATTCTGGCGACTCACTCAAATGACATCGCGAATAAAATGTCGAAGAAATTGCATCTGGTTGATGGGAAATTAGTATTGTAAAAGAATTAGTCAATGCAGGGCATAATCAGAATTATATTCAAGTCGATAAAGTTTTATAAGATACCGGTTCTATATCAGATCTTAATTATCGTATTGCTGTCAGCTGTAATCACCGGGTCATTGCTGACCGGTGAATCAGTAAGGCAAAGTCTTAAAAAAACATCTTCGGAGAGTCTTGGAAATACTGGTATTCTGATTAGTTCAGGAAACAGGTTCTTTTCCCCGGATCTTATTCAGAAAATGAGAAACGGGTCCAATATATCGTGTACAGGTTTAGTCGAATTAACAGGATTTTGCCAGAATATGAACTCACAGAAGGGAGTTGTTAATGCTCATATTTTTGCTGCAAACAAAGACTTTTTTGCATTTCAGGGAAGTGATTCTCTAAGTATAAAACCCGGAGAAGTGGCGGTAAACATTAAGCTTGCCCAATATCTCGACTTGAAAAAAGGTGATGAGCTGATCATCCGTTATTCGGAAATAAATGACATACCCGCAGATGCTCCTTTTGCCCCTGACAGGAAGGTAAAGTCGGTAGTAATGAAAATAGGTGCTATTCTCGAACCTGAAAAGGTCGGAAATTTCTCACTTCTTATAAGCCAGATTACTCCATTGAACATATTCATGGATATGAATGATCTTGAAAATGATGGTCATAAGATAAACAGAATTCTGTTTAAAAAAGATTATAAGAATTCATTAATTGCGTTATACGATACCTTCAAAAACAATCTTACGCTGAAAGATATTGGTTTTAAAATCCGCACTGTGAAGAAAACGGGTAAGAATGAACTTGTATCTGACAGAGTATTCATCGATGGTACAATCGCTGATGAGATATCAAAAGTTCTTCCGTCCTCAGCTCGTGTTATAACGTATATGGGGAACCATTTTAAATCTGGCGGACGATCAACACCTTATTCATTTATATCAGGATTGCCATCAGCTCTTTATCCTGAGATTGCTTCCGGTAACGGGATGATAATAAACAGATGGATGGCAAATGATCTAGGAGTAAAAGAAGGTGATGCTATTCAGTTGTACTGGTATTCACCAGATTCTTTGAACAAATTGATTGAAAAAAACAGCCATTTTATAATTAAAAGTATTGTCGATATAAAAGGTATATGGGCAGACTCACTTCTTATGCCTGATTTTCCTGGTATTTCAGGTAAAGAATCCTGCTCAGACTGGGATGCCGGAGTTCCCATAAAAATTCACGAAATCCGGAAAAAGGATGAAGATTACTGGAACAGATACAGAGGAACGCCTAAAGCATTTATAAGTTATGAGAAAGCGAGAGAATTATGGGGAAATAATTTCGGTCCGGCTACATCATTCCGTTTTCCAATTGCAGTAACGGTAAAAGATATTGAAAACAAAATTAACGGATCACTCGATCCATATAAGGTTGGGTTTACCATTACGGACATACGGGCTCAATCTTTAAAAGCATCAGAAAGCAGCGTCGATTTTGGCAGCTTATTTCTAAGTCTTGGATTTTTCCTCATTCTGGCGTCACTTATCCTGTTGTCATTTGCAGCTTCCTTATATTTTGATTCTAAGAAAAGGCACATTAATACCTTATATGCTCTTGGATTTAAAAATAACCGGATATTCATGCTATTGTTTTTTGAATCAGCGCTCATAAATTTTGCAGGTTGTATAATAGGGGCTTTTGGTGGCTTTCTGGCCAATCTTTTAATTACAGGGGCCCTGAATACAGTTTGGAATGGTGCTGTGCAAACAAATACACTTCACCCATATTTCAATATTATTCCGGTTCTGACAGGATTTGTTTTAACATTCCTAACCATAATGGTGCTGATGCTGATAAAAATAAAACGTTACCTGAAGGTTCTACACAGAAAAGGAATAGAAATTTATAATAATCACAGTGGTAAAAAAAATCTAATAATTCTATTTATTTCATCATATATAACAATTTCGTTATTAATACTATCGGTCTTGTTAAATGAACAGAGAATGTTTTTTTCATTAGCATCAGGAATATCACTCTTACTGACGTGTGTTTTATTATGGAGACAATATTATCTGGGTGTCAGTAAGAGAGTCCAGAGAAAAACAGAAACAAGAAGACAGTTTTCCCGTTTATACTATTCATTCAACTCTTCCGGGGCTGTAACATCAATTTTATTTATTGCAGCAGGAATATTTACAGTTTTTATCACCGAGATGAACAGGATGAATTTCAATGAGAAAGCTGGTAATCGTTCAGGAGGTACAGGGGGTTATCTTCTTTGGTGTGAAAATACTATTCCTTTAAAGGAGGACCTGAATACTGATTTTGCCAGAAAATCATTTGGATTGGACGATACAAAGCTTCCTGGTTTAAGATTTGTTCAGATGAAAAGATCATCGGGAAATGATGCCAGTTGTCTGAATCTGAATCATATTACTACACCTCCCCTTTTAGGAACAGATCCAACTGACTTCATTAATAATAAATCTTTTACTTTCTCAAAAGCTCTCAAAACAGAACATCTGAGAAATCCGTGGCAATATCTGAAAATATCCCCCAGCTCAAATGTCATATATGGTATAGCCGATCAGACTGTTCTTGATTGGGGACTGAAAATAAAGATCGGTGATACTTTAATGTTGCGGGCAGAAAATGGAATGCCGCTCAAGATAATTATCGCTGCAGGATTACAATCTTCGGTATTCCAGGGCAATGTTTTGATTGGAATGGAATATTTCTCCAAATACTTTCCATCTGTATCAGGCAGTACCGTTATGCTGGCAGAAGGTAAGCCAGAGTCGGCTGAACTTATAAGAAACACTTTGAACGACAGGCTTGAAAATTACGGTTTGAGTATTGAAAAAACTAACAATCGGCTTGCTTCATTCTACACTGTTTCGAACACTTACCTCTCTATTTTTGCGGTATTCGGAGTTCTTGGTATGATCATCGGCATTATAGGGCTCGGATTTGTCCTTTTAAGAAACTTTAATGAGAGGAAAAAGGAATTCGCACTAATGCTTGCAGTAGGATTTAAGGCTGCTAAAATCAGACGAATGATACTCTCGGAACAACTTCTGATACTATTTGCCGGGGTTTTATCCGGAATTCTTCCGGCGGTCGTCGCTACCTCAGATTCGATAATGAATCATGCAAAAATACCATGGATGTTTATGTTATTTATGGTCCTGGCATTAATGATTACAGGATCTTTAGTATTATCTATTTCAGTGAGATCAGTCACCAGAAAATCATTGATAGGAAGTCTGAAAAAAGAATAATTACCCAATCCCCTTGTAGGGAATGGTCGCGACCATTCCCTCAAATCATCTGGGGATGGGTTTAGTGGGAATTAAAAATTCTGAGGTTATTTCTTACCAACCCCAATGAGATATTTCTGAGTTCTGAAGAATATCATTCCATCAGTAATTGAAGGAGCTGTTAAACATATATCATTCAAAGGTATTTCCGCTATTTTATTGAATGTATTGCCATCACCTATAATATATACCATTCCATGTTCATCAACTATATAAATTTTACCATCTGACGCTACAGGAGAAGCGATAAAACTTTGAGTATTCCCAAGTTTTGCATTATATAATACTTTCCCGTTAGTCGCATCATAGCAGACCACTGAGCCATTCCAGTTAACATTATAAAGATGATCCTTATACAGGAGCAATGTATGTATATATGAACCACCTCTCGGAATACTCCATTTAATAAACTCATTCAATTCACCGGGAGCTTTAGGTGTAATATCACCGGAGGCATTTGTTTTTATTGCATAAATTGGTGAAGAAGAGCCGTGGGCACTATTAAAATAAATAAGATCTTTACCGATCACAGGTGTCGGAATAGGAACATCACCTCCGCCCGACATTCTCCATACCTCTTTCCCTGTTTCAATATCATATCCCCCCCTGTGTTTAAAACCGTTCACTGCAATAATGGTTTTTGTTCCATTATTATATATGTTTGGTGTACACCATCCGGGGTATTCATCCCTTTTAGTTTTCCATAATTCCTTTCCCGATTTAAGGTCATATGCAGCCAGAAAAGAATTTTCAAGAACGTCGCATTGAATTATAAGCACACCATTATATATTATAGGTGAACTTGCGAATTCCCATTCAGCTGCCGGGTAATCAAACGCAACTGACTTCAGTAAGCCCAGGTTCTTTTTCCATATAAGATTACCGTCAAAGTCATAACAATATAATCCTTCAGATCCAAAAAAAGCTACCGCATACTTCCCGTCTGTTGCCATGGAGGCATTCGCATGCGTTGATTTAGGATGACGCCTGATCTTCGGAATCCCTGTAAAGGCAGTTCTTTCCCATAATGTTTTGCCCGAGTTCTTATTGATACAAAGAATTTTCCAGTCATGAATTGAACTATCTGGCACTGGCATTCCATCACCATAAATACCTGTTTTGATACCTTGATTGTCCGATTTGCTTACGGCAGTGGTAATGAATAACTTATCACCCCATATCACAGGGCTTGACAGTCCCAGTCCGGGTATTTCGGTTTTCCATTTCACATTTATCATTTTTTGAATGTCAAATGATACCGGGAGGTCTGCATTGTCGAGCACACCTGACGACAAATAACCTCTGTAACCCGGCCATTGACGCTCAGGTTTAATTTGTCCGGGCAGAAGAGCTGAATATAAAGCAAATACTGTTAAAATAAATAACTTGAATCTCATCAGGTGTAGAATTAGAATTTAATATTATAGTTTATTGACGCTATATTTATGTCTGAAAGATGGGGCTGATAATCACGTTGAAATATATATTCAGTTTCTACCGATTGTCGCTTTGTAATCTTGAAATCGAGTCCGGCTGAATACCTGTTTTTTCCTATTGTCCCAGAATATTTTGAAAACATTGGACAGAATGATTCAATATAAATGTATGGATTAACCGGGAAAGTTTTTGTGTGATATACTAATTTTACCTTTATCCTACCCGTATATGAAGGATATTTATCCACTTCGTGCTGAATGTAGTTCTTAATTAATATCTGGTACCTTAAACGACAGGATAATGTAAAATCACCGACAGGAAGCGTACCTTTCAGATCAACAAAATACTTATGACGCAGATAATAGGAATTATTGTTTTCCACAGCTTTAGTTAGCCTGTATGATCCTGCAACAGATAAATTTTTATTCAAATTATAGGTTGCTCCGCCTTCAATAAAAGCCTCTTCGATTTTAGAAGCATTTTCGAATGTCCTGATATTTGTTGACAGGTCGATCTCAAATTTCTTGGATAGTTTATGTTCGGCTGAAATTCCATACCAGATTCCAAAGTCTTTTTCCTGTGTGAATGCAGTCAGGGGCAGAAATAATATGAGTATAAATAAAGAATAACGGAGTATTCTAATCATCGTCATCGTCATCATTTACTTTGTCAGGCTCTACCTGGGAAATTGTATCAAGCAGGGCTCCGCTAACATAATAAAATATTTTAAGTGTGCAGGTATCTTTGAGAAAATCAATTTTACCGACCTCTACCCTGTTTATTTTTTTTATTCCAGTCCGCTTTTCCAGATCAGCAATAAGCTGCTGATGATCTTCCGGTTTGATGAGATCGATCTTTTCATAAATAATAGTTTTTGATAATTCATTTTTCAGAAGCCAGATTTTTTCAAGACCAAATGTTATTAGTATAATAATAAAATTGGTAAAAAGAACTTCTGCAACACTGGTCTTTGTATCAGCAAGAGAGTTGATGATCGATACACCTATTATCAGAAAGAGATAGGTCATCTCTTTTATTGGGATGGAACTTGTTCTGTATCTGATTATACCAAAAATAGCAAATAGCCCCAGGGCAAATCCTATTTGTAGTTTTACACTGGCCAGAAGATAGCATAGAAGGAATATCAGTGTGGATATAAGAATATATGTAAACAGATAGTCTTTCCGCCTGGTAGTTGAATAATATAGCCATCTCACAAGAATTAATATTACAGTCATATTCAGGGTAAACCTTAACAATAGCTCCAGAAAGCTTGGAAAATCAATGAGTTCTATACCTCCAATGTCTATTTTGTCCGGTTCAAGAAGATTTAAGGTATTCATTTTCAATTTTATTTATTAAGAGTAAATTTTGTTTCAGGATGTTTTTTCTTGGCATTTCAGAGGTAATTGCGCTCCC
The DNA here is from genome assembly GCA_003141895.1 of Bacteroidales bacterium. Lineage (GTDB taxonomy): Bacteria > Bacteroidota > Bacteroidia > Bacteroidales > VadinHA17 > LD21. The sequence goes on from PLNT01000018.1 coordinate 127,173, forward strand.
GATACAGTACTTGCTGAAACTGTTCGGTCGTATGCCAAAGTCTTTCATAATAATTCCAAATGGCGAGGATCCATAATGACGATTTCTTTTTATCTCGGCAATAGCTAAAAATGGCAGGTTAGAATTTTTTCCGTCCGGAGTTGCAAAAGTCAGATTATAATCGAGGGTAATCCTTTCTCTGCATTCTATTCCAACAAGTGTTATTCTTGTAAATCCGTTAATAAGTACTGGTTTCAGGTCAACGCATAGATCAGGCAAATATTCTTTAATGAAAACTGAAGCAATGGCATCTGGAGAATCATCAGTCAACCTGTTTTCAATCCGCCATTTAATTGTTCTGTTTTTGTTTGTTTTCTTTTTGATTTCAAGAAAAGATACACCTGTTGACTCATAGCGTCTATACCTGATTTTGTGTCTGTTAAGTTTTCCCCTTACCTGTTGCATGTAAAACAGGAGATCTGAAGTATCAAGATAGGTAGTTTGATAGGGAAAGCTTCTGACTGCGTTTATATCCAGTATTTTATACCTGAGTGACAGAAGATCAAGTAGCGCCGGTAATCTCTTTGAAGAAAAAATATACTTTGTTTCAACCCTGTTCATCAACATTACTTCATCCATCTCATGTAATGCAATCGGGTTGAATGAACCCAGTATATTATTTATCTCCAATCTGTACATGCCTTAATAAGTTGTATATGTATAAGTCTTTCTTGACTTCAGCTTTTTGTTTGAATCATAAACATTTTTTTCAGTGCGAAGACCATTCACGAATTTATAGTCTGATGATTCTTTTATTTTGCCTGATGCATCAAATTCTTCTTCCTTAATTTTATTATTATCAACATCATACTCATACTTAAAGTGTTTATCTATTTTACCTTGCTTATAAGAAATTGATTCCACCACATTTCCACGGGAATCGTAATAGGTTTCAGATTCCTTATACTGTTTTTTTACTATCATGTCATATTTTTCATCAGAAACCACGATGCTTTTAATTTTATTCGTAGTTTCTGATTTCTGACATACTGCTGATAAAGCACAAGCTAAAAACATGATAATGAGAATAATTGGTTTTATTGTTTTCATCTGGTTCATATTTGGAAGGTTACCTTTGATTAATTTCTGATGGTTAGCGGTTTTCAAAAATACATTTACTTAAACTTAGTATGAAATATTTCAGATTAATAATTTAAACTATCCACTTAAAAGACCTTTCTATTAAGGTATCACCATATGAGGTGTAAATCTTCGCAAATGCATTAAAATTAAATCTGACTTTTTGAACATATTAGTCAGAGAGATTGTTATATTTGCATCTTTTTTTATGCAAATGAATCTCGCAAAAACCGGTATTGATAAAAGCAAAAAGCTGCAATTGATTATTGAAGCATCGCAAAAGCGCTTCGGATTATTTGGTATTGAGAAGACTTCTATGCGCGAAATTGCTGATGATCTTAAATTATCAAAAGCATCACTTTACTACTATTTCCCGGACAAAGAATCTCTTTACAAGGCGGTAGTTGAAAAGGAACAAAATGAATTTATTGCTAAGATTTCTGAAAGGATATTCAATTTTCATGAACCTGAACAATTGCTTTTGGAATATGTAAATGCCCGAGTTTCTTACTTTCGTACACTATTGAATCTTAGTAGATTACGATTAGAAACTAATTCAGGTCTGAAACCAGGATTCATTGAAGCAATTAATACATTCAGGGAGAAAGAGAAAGATATTATAAAAAAGATTTTTGACAAGGGTATCAGAAGCAGCATCTTTTATATAGATGACACAGACCAGATGGCTTCCCTGTTTCTTGATTTGCTGAAAGGATTAAGAATAACGTTAATAAATGAAAAGAAGACCCTCTTTCTTGAGGAGGAAGAATATGAACTTCTGCACGAAAAAACAATTTCCTTTACTAATATTTTTATTAAAGCACTGAAATATAAATAATTTAAAACATTGATAATTAACAAAATAATTAAACTCAGAACATTTTTATGAAAGAAGAACCGAACAAAAAGCGACTAAAGGTCTACATCCCGCTTGCAATTGTTGTGTTAATGATTCTGGCTGGCGCATTTTACTGGTACAAAGATTATTCCATGTATATAACTACTGATGATGCTCACGTTGATGCAGATAATGTCAGCGTAGGATCAAAGATAATCGGGCGAATATCAAATCTTTATGCGAATGAAGGAGATGTTGTAAAGAAGGGTATGTTGCTTGCTGACCTCGATAGTACGGACCTTCTTGCGCAAAGAAACCAATCACTAGCTATGAAGGCTCAGTCGCAGGCTAATTTATACCAATCAGAAGCTAAATTCAGTTCCGATCAAAAGGGTATTAAAGTTCTTGAAATAAATCTCGATCGGGCAAATGAAGATTTGGTCAGGGCAAAAAATCAGTCTGAAGGTGGTGTTATTACTCAGGAACAGTTCGACCATATTAAGAAAACATTTGAAGCGGCTTCAGCTCAGCTTGATGTGTCAAAAGCGCAACTATTAGTTTCAAAATCGATGATCGGAAGCGCTTCAGCTTCAGTTGAAACTGCTGGTGCTCAGATAAAAGTACTTGATGCACAATTAAAAAATACAAGACTTTATGCGCCAACTGACGGAGTCATTGCAAGAAGATGGCTTATGCCAGGAGATGTGGTTCAGCCAAGCCAGTCAGTATTTACTGTTACCATAAGCAAAAATCTTTGGATAGTTGCTTATCTGGAGGAGACAAAGATCGGAGAAATTCACTCAGGACAGAGTGTAAGATTTACCATTGATGCATTTCCCAATGTAAAATTCACCGGAAAAGTATTTCTGGTTGGTTCAAACACCGCATCGGTGTTTTCTTTGATTCCTGCAAATAATGCAGCCGGCAATTTTACAAAAGTTACTCAACGAATACCTGTAAGAATATCAATAGACAAAGCCGATAATAATAAAGATCTTACTTCTTTCAATATTTTATCCGGTATGTCTAGTGTAGTAAAGATTATCAAAAAATAGGATGGAAAACAGAAGAACACCATCTCACCGCATCAGGTACTTTGTCAGAAACAGCAATTCGGCTTTTCATCCAAAGCATTTGTCATACAAGTGGTTCCTTCTCGCAAATGTCATGCTTGGAACCTTTATGGCCGTTTTGGACGCAACTATCGTAAATGTCGGATTACCTAAAATAATGGCATCCTTTGGAGTTGGACTCGATAAAATTGAATGGGTTGTTACAGCCTACATGCTTGCAATGGCTGTCGCTCTCCCTACTTCAGGATGGCTTGCAGACAAGTTCGGGTTTAAGAGACTATATTTCATAGGATTATTCCTTTTTACATTAGGATCAATGCTTTGCGGCAGGGCATCAGATGAAAACATGCTGATAGCAGCAAGAGTAATTCAGGGGTTAGGAGCAGGTACAATTCAACCGCTTGGAATGGCAATCATTAGCCGGGAATTTCCACCTCACCAACGTGGTATTGCACTCGGATTCTGGGGTATTTCTGCAGCAGCTTCAGTCTCCTTCGGACCTCTTATCGGCGGGTTCCTGATCGACCGTTTTAGTTGGCCGTTGATTTTTGATGTCAATATTCCGATTGGTATTCTGGCCATGATATTTACAATAATTATCCAGAGTGAGTATAAGAATAAACAAGCAAGAAGCTTTGATCTTGTAGGTTTTATATCAGTTACGATTTTTCTTCCAGTGACACTTTATATCCTGTCTCAGGGCAACGCTGCCACCAATTCAGCCGGATGGCATGCACCATTCATACTGGGTTATGGAGCTATTGCTTTAATTGCGCTGGCGGTTTTTATAACCGCAGAACTGACAGTGAAAGAGCCGCTTTTAGATCTCAGGCTGCTTCTGAACCATAATTTTGGCATTGCTAATATTATTTTGCTGATTTTTAGTCTTGGAATGTTCGGAAGCACTTTTTTACTTCCAATTTATTTACAGAATTCCCTCGGATATACTGCTCTTCAGGCAGGTTCAGTTTTTTTACCAGTTGGAATAATTCAAGGTTTTATTGCCCCTATTTCCGGAAGGATCTCAGATAAGTTTAATCCAAAGATTCCTCTTCTTATAGGTGTTGTAATATTTGCTTTCAGCTTTTACCTTAATTCAAAACTATCATGGCTAACCGAATTGAATTTCATTATGATATCATTATATCTCAGAGGATTTGCCATGGGTCTGATGTTTACAGCTTTAACCACAGTGTCGCTTTCAGAGATACCCAGGGATAAAATGGCACAGGCATCGGCGATTACAAATTCTATCCGGCAGCTTGGAGGAAGCCTGGGGGTTGCTTTTCTTGCCACATTCCTGACTACAAGAGTCAATTTCCATTCACAAGTGTTTGCTGCTTCGGTTAAACCCAATTCAGAGGTTTATCAACAGACTGTAGCTAATATGAAAAATCATCTTCAATATGAGGCCGGTAGTTCACCCTCAATCGCCACGAGGCAAGGACAGGGTATTATACTTTCAAATATAAGCAAACAGGCTTATATACAAGGCATCGATGACGATTTCCTCCTGGCTGGTTTTGTGACTCTTTTAGGCGGCATTCCAATAATTTTTCTGCATTCAAAAAAACAAAAAAATAAAAATCTTCCTTCACATGAATAATCAAATAAAAAAGAAATCATTTTTTTCTGTCTTAATAATGATACTATTTTCTGGTAGCTCTTCATACTGTCAGAAAACTTCCGACATATTAACCACGAATGATTCACTGTCACTCAAAAACGTCATTCAACAAGTTATTTCTACATATCCTTCGGTTAAGGTTGCTGAAGAGGCATTAAAAAACGCAGATGCGAGAATAGAGTTGGCAAAAACCGCATATAACCCTGTTTTTGATATTACAGCCAGTTTTGCCAACCTCGCTCCTGTGACCAAGCTTAGTTTCCCGGGTCTTGGGACTTTTCAGCTTTATCCCGCAAACAATTATGCAGCTTCACTTAACTATGAACAGCTCCTTTATGATTTTGGCAGAACACATCAGAACATTGAACTTGAAAACGAAAATAAAATTATTGGGGAACAGACACTTGAACAGGTAAAGCAAAAACTGTCTCTTTTAACAGTCGGTAATTTTTATTCCCTTCTGTATCTGCAGGCTGCAATAAAAATAAAAGATGAACAATTAACTACCTTAAACGAACATCTTGAATATGTTGAAAAACAAAAGGCTACAGGTTCTGCAACTGAATACCAGATTCTTACAACCAAAGTAAAGATTTCGACAGTGGAAAGTCAGAAAGTTGATCTTGTTGCAGCTTTAACTGCGCAGCAGGCTGTTTTGAATTCATTACTCGGAAATGGTCAGAACAATACACCAGTTGTACGTAACGAAGTTATAGTTGAACCTCCTGTAATTCCTTCTGATTCTGTGTTGTCATATGCATTTCACAATAGGGATGAAATTCTGATAAATGAAAAGAGAACATCGCTTGCCGAGCTGAAATTCGGAATGGCAAAGTTACAAAACAAACCATTTCTGAGTCTTCAGGCATCGGGAGGCGCAAAAAATGGATATATCCCCTATCTTGACAGGCTTACACCAAATTACGTTGTCGGGGTCGGACTCAAAGTTCCCCTTTTTGATGGAATGAAAAATAAATATGTTCTTTCCCAGGCACAATCGGCAATATCATCAATTAACTATGAATCTGATTTTACAAAACGAAATATCTCAAACGAGGTTTATGAATCGGAAGCTATGATACTTGCAGCCAGTAAAAAAGTTAGCCAGTCAGAACTTCAGCTTCAGGAGGCAAGAAAGGCCTATTCACTGGCTGAGACCAGTTACAAATCGGGGATTATTACCAATCTCGACTTGCTTGATGCCAATACTTCTGTTTCAGAAAGCAGTTTAATGTTGCTTAAGGCTAAAATTGATTATGCATCAAGTGTTTATAAACTGAAAGCAGCTTTAGGACAGAGAATCTATTAATAGATCATCCCAAAGTATTTTAAGAACTAATACAGAATGCCCAAGAGGTGCTCTGAGGATGACTATTGGTCTATTAGTTTTTTACCCCCTTCCCAACCTTCCCCCAAGGGGGAAGGAGCTAAACTATAATTTCCCCCTTGGGGGAAATAAGAAAGGGGGTTAAAATGCCGAAAAAGAGTGGAATTGCAGGTATTTTTTGCGTAAATCATTTGATTTTACAACTGAACTATTTAATTGCCGTTTGATCTGTTAAAAGTCGGACTTGCCCACTTAAAATCACCTGTTCCATTTGGAACCCTTGAATAAGTTAATTCGAGTGTTTGTGCCGGAAATGACACTTTATCAATTATAGTTTTCTGAGGGTTTGAAAGTATCGCTTCTTCTCCGGATGCTGATAATTTAAAGGTTGCATGCAATCCGGTTTCCAGGGTATCGTTATCGGCCCAAATTATAAGGTAGCCATTTGACGCAATACTTGTTTTTTCAGGGAACTTCCATTTTGTTATATCTTTTTTAGTATCACTCAGATAATACCCTGAGAGATCAATTGTAGCAGATGTAAGATTGAACAATTCTATCCAGTCGTCATATTCACCATTCTGATCTGCAGCTGTAGATGTGTTTTTAGGCATCACCTCATTAATAACCACAGTTGGATCGGGCGTTTCATATGTTTTTTTACATGAGATTGAAACGATGAAAACCAGTAACAGTATGGGGAATATTTTATTAATCATGATTAGTTTTTTTAAATATCACAGACCGCATCTGGTGAGTCCAAGATTCAAAGATGATTTCGAACCGGAGACAACCAATGCAGCACCAAGTGCAGATCCGTTAGCAATTTCTGATGTGTACACGAATTTTGAAGGGTAAGCTCTGGAAATCAAATTCAGGAATAGATCATTTTTGGAAAATCCTCCCGTGATATAAATGTTTTCAATGTCGTCGTTTACAGGAATAACAAGATTAATGGATTCAATAATCAGGTCACCTAATTCATTCATTAACTGATGATAGGCTTCTTCATATGTATTAAATTCATACATATCTATGTATTCCTTCAGATCACGGGCGTATGGACCGGTTTGGAAGAAAACCTTTTTGCCCTCAAATTTTGTTTTGAGAAAAGATGACAACTGTTCATCAGCTTTGATTTTTTTATAGTAATCCTCAGGCTTTCTGAAATGCTCATTAATAAACTTTAAAGCTGTTTCATGTAAATAACCCAGAAATAACCTTGAAGATTTTACCGGCTGCCTGGTTATACTCATGTAACAAAGACAATCTTTATCCAGCTGCTCTGCAGTCAGTTTTTCAGTGTTAAAGGGATTCATATTAATACACCAGGTTCCTGTAGATATGAGAAGAAATTTCCCGTTACTACCTTTAAAATAAGGTGCAAGAGACGATGAGCTATCATGTATTCCAATACCTACTTTGAGTTTTTTCCCTTCAACAATGATTTCATTAACAGTTTCAACCGGAACCGGATCAGGAAGATTCAATCCGTGAATCTTAACCCAGGGATGGTAATTCATATTATCAAAATCCCATAATGCAGTATGACAACCGATTGATGTATGTTCCGAGTAAATTTTCCGCGTGATTATGTAGGATATGTACTGGGGAAAATGAAGAATATGTTCAATTTTCGAGAATACATCGGGCTTTACTGCTTTAAGCCAAAGTGGCTGCATTCCGGAATTCAGCATACCAAGGGCCGGTGATGCGGTCCTCCGGCAAAACTCATCCCTGCCTCCATGACGTTTATAAAGGCTTTCAGGAATTTTTTCATCAACGGGCTTAAGATAATTGTAAACAGGTGTAAGTCTTTCTCCCTTCTCATCAAGATATACTAATGTTGCTCCATAAGTTGTGAAATTTACAGCTTTTAGGTCATATTTTTCCGAATGTATTAATCCTACAAGAGATTCTCTGATCCAGCGTTCGATATGCTCAATATCATCACATCCAAAACCATCATCATCAATCGTTTCAGCAAATTTCTCCTCAATCTCAGATACTATTTTAAATTCATCATTGAAAAGAATTATCTTTTTATTGGTTTTGCCAATGTCATAAATTGCAATTACAGTCTCTTTCATTTTTACTCCTCAAGTCCTCAAATACAGACTTATATATTATCTTTAATGTTTTCCTTTGTTCTACTTTGTGATTCCCTTTGTGACCTTAGATTTAAAATAACATTTAACCACAAAGGTACACTAAGGTATCACGAAGTTTCACTAAGGATATTATCTCTTTAATAACACGTCTGTTTCGTATTTTAATATCTCCTTTATATAATCCTGACCAGCAGGAACCTTGCTTTTCATACAATAATAATCGTAAATGGCTCCGAATGGCATGGTTTTTAATAACTCCAGCAATGCAAGTCTTTCAAAGTTCTTCCCTTTTTCTTCATATTCAACCAGTTTTTTGAATGGTTCGAGAAGAGCATACATAAATGCCATCTGAGCTGATCGCACTCCAATGACGTAAGCACCTAAACGGTTAAGACTGGCATCAAAAAAATCAAGACCAATATTAACCCTCTTCAAAGCTTTTGTACGGACAATTTCCTGGGATATAAGAAGGAGTTCATCATTGTATGTCAGAACATGGTCACTATCCCATCTGACACCTCTTGTTAAGTGTAAAAGGATTTCATCAACAAAATGAAGAATTGAAGAAATTTTATCTCCCACTTGTTCAGTTGGATGGAAATGACCATTATCAAGAGTAATCATTATATTGTTTTTTATGGCATATCCAAGATAGAAATCATGTGACCCAACAACCATCGCTTCTGAACCTATGCCAAACAGCTTACTTTCAACTGAATCCTTCAGATTTTCCTTTGGATATTTGACTGCGAAGATCTCGTCTAAAGATTTCTTCAGCTGCTTTCGCAAGGTATTTCTATCGACAGGTATATCCTTCATTCCATCGGGTATCCAAATGTTATGAACTGACGCTGTACCAAGTTGTTTTCCCATTTCTGCTGCAATTGCCCGGCATCGTTTTGTATGTTCCACCCAGAATTTTCTGATTTTCTCATCCTTGCTTGAAAGAGTAAATCCTTCATCCGCCAGAGGGTGCGAGAAACATGTACAATTGAAATCAAGACCAATACCTCGTTGCTTTGCCCAATCAATCCAGCCCTGGAAATGTTTAGGTTCTATCTGATCGCGATCCACAAGCTTTCCACCGAACTCCCCATAAATAGCATGCAGGTTTAATCTTTGTTTCCCCGGTAGAAGTGACATTACCTTATCAAGATCGGCCCGCATCTGTTCAATTGTTTTTGCTTTACCCGGAAAATTACCGGTAGCCTGGATTCCACCTCCACCTAATACTGACCCGGGTTTTTCAAAACCACCAACATCATCTGTCTGCCAGCAATGAAGGCTGATACTAATATTGTCAAGTTCGGAGAGAACTTTGTCTGTGTCAATACCTAATTCAGCATATTGTTCCTTGGCAATCTTATAAGATTTTTCAATAATTTCCTTTTTCATTTTCGAGGTTATTAAAACAACTTATTCTTTATATTCAGTTAAGAACTTTTTACCTTCGTTTTTTGCCCCCCTGTCCCCCTAAAGGGGGGGTAAAATCTCTGGTTTTCAAAAGATTCAATGAGAACTCCGAATTTGTCCCCCTTTTAGGGGGACGGCCGCGTAGCGGCTGGGGGTTACTCCATATAGAATAACTGCTCCAAAGGAATTGTTACCGGTGAACTATCTTCATTAGTCTCCATGATATCAGCCATATGTTTCCACCATTTCTTCACAGTTTCAGTATTCCCAAGATCCTGAGAAGAGTTTTCATCCGATTGTTCCTGATATGCAAATAGAGTATTGGTTTCTTCATCAAGGAATATTGAATAATTTCCGATACCCTCATTCTTTAACAATTGTACAAGTTCCGGCCATATTTCGCTGTGCCTTTTTTTATACTCTTCCCTGAATCCGGGAAGCATTTTCATTTTAAAACCAAATCTTTTTGTCTCCATATATCTAACCTAATTTAACAACAAACGTTGATAGTATAAGAATAATAATTCCAATGGATAATACGATGATGGTTTTCTTTTTAGCGCCTTTCCATTCGTTAAGGAATATACCCCAGATATTACTTATAGCTATATTCAGTGCCATAAGTATACTCCACCCGAAAACAGCCATTCCCTGTGGAAGTCTGCTTGATCCCATTCCGAAAAAATGGAACTGAAGAAACCATAGAACCCCAGCCAGAAAAGTAAAGAACAGGTTATTAAGCAAAATGCTTCCCGATACAGAAAAATAATCTTTATACGTTTTATTTTTAATATTCAGGTATCCGCAATAAATAAGGTTGGTAAAAAATCCTCCAAGGAGAATGAATATAAGTGATGGGTTTTTCTGAAAAAGAGGATTTGTTCCATGAGAAAGGGCCACTGCTTCAATTGGCTTGCCTGATTCGAATCCGAAATTAAAACATGCACTCATTATTCCGGCGAAAATGGCAATGAGTATCCCCTTTTTAAGTGCAAATTCTTTAACAGCAGCTCTTTTTTCCTCCTCAGTCATTTCCTTACTCTTGAGTGACCCTGCATAGCCGATTACCGCTATTCCGACCAATGTAATTGAGACTCCAGCTATTGTTAGTACTCCTCCCGTTGATGAGAATAGATTATCCCCTGCGATTACCGGCGGTATCAGAGTGCCAAAAGCTGCGCATAGTCCCAGTGCAATACTTTGTCCGAGTGCAACACCCAGATATCTGATGCTCAATCCAAATGTTAGTCCGCCAAATCCCCATAAAGCGCCAAAAAACATTGCCCAAAGTTTGGCAGATAAAGGTGCCTCATGAATTATCGGAAGAAGTTGCCCTTTTGGGACAAAAATAAATGCAAATAAAACCGGTGCAATCAGCCACGCTGCGACACCCTGGCTAATCCAGTATGATTCCCATGCCCACAATTTCACCTTTTTAAATGGCACATAGAAGCTTGCGGCCCCAATACTACCCAGCGCGATCAGTAAGATACCTGATAATGGATTCATTTAATATTCATTAATAAGAGTGAGCTGCAATTTATAAACTTTAACCTCATGAAAAAGCCTTTTGAGATATTTTTTTATTCAGACATTTTTTTATATCCTTGATACTAAATATCAAATAATTCTAAAAAATGAAATCACTTAAACTTACACTCATTTTTCTGTCGTTTTTCTGCGTTTCGTTTGCCCAGGATCTTTCGTTAAAAGACCTGACCGTAGATCATAAAACAAATCCCATCGGTATTGACGATAAACAACCGAGATTTTCATGGAAAATAAAGGACACTGGCAATAATTTGATGCAAACTGCTTATCTATTGAAGGTGGCTTCTGATGAGAAATTTTCTTCCATTGTCTGGCAATCGTCGAAAATTGAAACCAATGAATCAATTCTTCAAACATATAAAGGACCGGAGCTTAAGTCGGGCCAGAGATATTTCTGGCAGGTGAAAATTTGGGATAACAAGGGCAATGAATCGAAATGGAGCCAGCCATCATATTGGGAAATGGGTCTGCTTTCCCCTTCAGAGTGGAAAGCTAAATGGATTGAAATGGGAACTGATACGTTAAGATATTCACCTTCTACCCTGGTCAGAAAAGAGTTCCAACTGACACGATCAATTTCATCTGCAAGGATATATGTTACCTCTCATGGTTTTTATGAGATTGAGATTAACGGAAAAAAGGTTGGTGACCAGGTACTTACTCCGGGATGGACGTCTTACGGGAAAAGGCTTCAGTATCAGGTATATGATGTTACAAAAATGTTGTCAAAAGGGAATAATGCAATAGGAGCTATGCTTGGTGACGGGTGGTACAGGGGTACCCTTGCCTGGGGTAACAACTGGGCGGTTTATGGAAAAAGACTTGGTATCCTTCTTCAGTTGAAAATTACATACACTGATGGTTCGGTGTCAACTGTAGTCAGCGACGAAACCTGGAAAGCTTCAAAGGACGGACCAATAAGGATGGATGACATTTACAATGGTGAAACCTACGATGCAACGATCAACATCGCAGGATGGAGTAATCCCGGATTCAATGACGCAAAGTGGCAGAATGTAAGCATTGGCAATTACAATCTTAATAATCTTATAGCATCAGAGGGATCATTTGTCAGAAAAATGCAGGAGATAAAACCTGTAAAGATATTCAGGTCACCTAAAGGTAAACTGATCGTAGATATGGGACAGAATATGGTCGGATGGTTAAGAGTGAAAGTCTCAGGTAAAAAAGGAACCGTTGTAACATTAAGACATGCAGAGGTGCTTGATAAAAAGGGAGAGTTTTATACTGAGAACCTTCGCGCTGCAAAATGCCAGTTAACATACACACTATCAGGTGAAGGTCAGGAAACTTACGAGCCAAGGTTTACTTTTATGGGATTCAGATTTGTTGAAGTTGAAGGTTTTCCCGGCGACCTTACTACCGATAATCTGACTGGAGTGGTTGTTCATTCAGATATGCCTGTAACCGGAACATATGAATGTTCGAATCCACTTATCAACCAGCTGCAACATAATATTCAATGGGGTCAGAAGGGAAATTTCGTGGATGTTCCTACTGATTGTCCCCAAAGAGATGAACGTCTTGGCTGGACCGGAGATGCACAGGCTTTCTGCCGGACAGCTGCATATAATATGGATGTTTCATCCTTTTTCACGAAATGGTTAAAAGATGTAGCCGCTGATCAAAAGCAAGGAGGAGAAGTGCCGGATGTCATTCCTGATATACTTAATAAACAAGGCTCACTGACAGCCCAGCCTTCAGCCGGCTGGGGCGATGTTTCAGTAATTGCTCCATGGACTATGTATCTTGTATATGGCGATAAAAAAATTTTGGAAAATCAATATCAGAGCATGAAAGCGTGGGTTGAATATATACGCAAGAAAGCAGGAGATAGTTATATATGGAAAGACGGAAGCAAATATGGCGACTGGTTGTTTTATCACCCTCCAGTAAACAATCATACAGAACCAGACGGATATACCGAACATGATTTTATTGCGACAGCATTTTTTGCTTATTCATCAAGTTTACTGGCTGAAGCAGCAAAGGCACTAGGAAAAACTGATGATGAAAAAAACTATTCAGACCTGTTCAATAAAATTAAAACTGTTTTTATCAATGAATATGTTACAAATGTAGGAAGAGTGGGAACTAATTCACAAACATCTTATGTTCTCGCTCTTAAGTTCAATTTGTTACCTGATAATCTCCGGAGTAAAGCAGCTAAGTTTCTAAATAATGATATTAAGAACAGGGACAATCATCTCTCTACCGGGTTCCTTGGAACACCATATTTATGTCATGTATTATCTTCAAACGGATATACTGAAACGGCCTACGATCTTCTTCTTCAGGAATCTTATCCTTCATGGATATACCCTGTTAAAATGGGTGCCACAACAATATGGGAACGCTGGGATGGAGAAAAAACCGACAGCACTTTCGAGGATGCCGGCATGAACTCGTTCAACCATTATGCTTATGGAGCTATCGGCGATTGGATGTACAGGGTGTCTGCAGGAATTGAAACTATGGGAGCCGGTTATAAACATATAATCATTCAACCGCATCCCACGAGTAGACTTACATATTCAAAAGCCACTTTTGAAAGTTCATATGGAACAATTGCATCAGGTTGGGAAAGAAAAGACGGAAAAGTCATTGTGAAAGTAAAAATACCATCTAATACTACTGCTACAATTATTTTATCTGCTTCTGGTCAAGATAAAGTAACAGAAACCGGAAAAGCATTAAACCAGAATACTTACTTAAGAGATATTAAGTTTTCAGATAATCAGTTAACGATGCAGGCTGGTTCAGGTGACTATAGTTTTGAGATAGCAGACTGAATTAGAACATCTTATCTTAAATATTAACCCCCTTTCTTATTTCCCCCAAGGGAGGGCTTCGCTAAAATTGCCTTGCAGGCAATTTTAGCGAAGGCGCCAGACTGCCGCGTTAGCCACCTTTCATGCTGGTCCCTCCCTTGGGAGAAGTCCCGATAGCTATCGGGAGGGAAGGGGGTAAATACATCAAGAGATATCGAATATTCCAGTAATTCCTTTGTGTTCTTTGTGGTTAATGAATCTTATTTTATTCTCTTCTTAACCTTCTTCCAGGAACCAGTTATAAGGAAACTCTCATCCATATAACTGATCATTTTTTCAAACTTGATCATCGGAACCGAAAAGGTAAGTACTCCTTCCTGAACACATGGTCGTGCTGAAACATCGAACAATCCAAGTACAGCTCTCGGCCGTTCGTTATCTTTTTCATTAAAAGGGAAATAGACTATTGATCCGCAACCTGCTGCAAATGGTGCAATAGTACTATCCGGCTCAGACTGATCATAGTTTGCAAGAGTAAAGAGTCCGGAAAGAATATCAGGAGGTGCAAAGAAAATTGCAACATCAGGTGCATCATTTTCATTCAGTTTATCCCAACGCTTAAACACTATATATTTTCCGGGAATGTTCATTTTCTTTTGCTTCTTCAGCAGATCCAGGACTAACTGTGGAGTTTGTATATACCTCTCTCCTTCCATCTTGTTTTCAATCCCGCATGAAAGGAAATACTCAAAATTCGGACGAATATTCTCGGCAAATCCCATGTAACGTTTTGCTCCACCGCATTTTACAGAATCGTTATTAAAAGCCAGCGATTGTCCGGATCTTACTTTTTGCAGCTCACAAATTATGCAACTGCGATTATCAGAAGGTATAAAGACCTTAGTATCCACTGGGTCGTCTGTATAAAAGAATGTAATAGGAAGATCGGCATTGTTAAAGTACTTCTTCCATTGACTGATAAAGTGATTCCTAAGTTCGTTATTCATAACCTTATTATTAATGCCTAATTTTAACTACAAAGCAAAGTATGTGGTGAACCCCCTCACGCTGCATATGGTCGTAATTCAGTTATTCAATTAATATTATGTAACTAACAATTTGATTTTTTTAAGTGTTTACCACAAATAATTCTAATTTTACGCCCTTTAAAGATACTTACTACTTCTTGAAATTACTATGGATTTTTTCAATCATCATCTTGGCGAATTTGCTGCCCTGCTTACAGCTTTATTCTGGACAATCACTTCACTCGCATTTGAATCAGCCAGCAATAAAATAGGATCTGTAGCAGTAAATATTCTCAGACTCATTTTTGGGTTTGTGTTCCTTAGTGTATTCACTCTTATACGAAGGGGCTTCGTCTTGCCTGTTGACGCAAGTGCAGAGAATTGGATATGGTTATCACTATCGGGGCTGGTTGGATTTGTATTTGGCGATCTGTTTCTGTTCAAATCCTATACAATGATAGGTTCGAGGTTTTCAATGCTAATAATGACACTTGTTCCTCCTGTAACTGCATTTTTTAGTTTTTTAATTCTTGGTGAAAAGCTTACTTTGTTTCATTACCTCGGCATGACACTTACTTTCACCGGTATCGCAATGGCAATATTCAGTCGTCCTGGAAAAGGAGAGAAATTTTCATTAAAACTTGCGCCCAGAGGTATACTTTACGCATTCGGAGGAGCCGTTGGGCAGGCACTGGGACTTGTTCTAAGTAAATTCGGGATGAAGAATTACGATCCGTTTGCAGCAACACAAATAAGAATAATCGCAGGAATATTCGGATACACAATTCTGGTAACATTCTTAGCCCGCTGGGTAAGCGTAAAGAAAGCTACTCATAATAGATCCGGAATGTTGCTGACTAGTTTGGGCGCTTTTTTCGGCCCATTTCTAGGTGTATCCTTTTCTCTTATAGCTATTAAATACACGGAAGCAGGAATAGCATCAACCATAATGGCTCTGGTTCCGGTATTTATATTAATTCCTGCCGTATTGTTATTTAAGGAGAAGGTTACGCTTCCTGAAGTATTAGGAGCGATTGTCAGTGTTGCAGGTGTAGCTCTTTTCTTCGTGTAATAAAACCTGTTATAATGAACGCTGAAGAACTGAAAAACCGAAATTTTGAAAAGGAATTTGTTTTTTCGACTTCCAGAAGCAGTGGTCCAGGTGGTCAGAATGTGAATAAGGTCAGTACCAAAGTTGAATTGAGATTCAATCTTCATTTAACTTCAGTTTTTACGGATGACGAAAAGGAAACTATATTCAGAAAGTTAAAGAACAAGATCACCAAGGAAGGTGAATTAGTTCTTGTCTCCCAATCCGAAAGGACACAGCTGATGAATAAGATCGTTGTGACCGAAAAATTTTATGATCTTATGTCAGGGGCGCTTACGGTACAAAAAAAACGACGATCTACCAGGCCGACTCTATCATCTAAGATCAAAAGGCTTGAAGGAAAACGAAACAGAGGTAACATCAAAAAACTCAGACGGGATACTGGCCTGTAAAGCTTTACAGGCTATAAGGTTAGCTATTAAGGTATTTACAGCATCTATAGCCTTCCTGCTACATCTCTTTCAGCTCCCATTACACCCAGATGTAGAAATGGTCTGACAGTCAGGGATCGACAATAATGTTAATAATATTACCAATCCAGAGCACCTTCATTGCTACTGCAGCATTACCTGCACTTCTGAATATGACATTAATAATAAAGTATAACTTCAGGCGTTATTAAATGTTTCTTATAAATTTTCATTAGGAAAATGAACAATATCAAAGAAATAGTGTTGTGACATACAAATGAAAGTCATTTCAGAAATTTATTTATTACATGTTTGCTTAGAAATTTTAGCAGTTTGGATTTCATTATTCCGAAAAAGACTTTCTATACTAAACCCGTTGATGATATTTAACATGAATTGTAAAAATAAACACAAAAAATTACCAAATTTATTTTCGTATTATTTTTGTGGTTCAATTTATGTAATATATTGTTAATCACCAATATATGACAGTAAATAATAAATCTAAAAAAATCGATTGTTAATAAAATGCCAATAGTGTTAATATTTCTGATTGCTGAGTGATACAATGTATTTATAGATTATATATTTTCGTGACTAATATTTTTACTAAATAGTATTAATTTAAAACAAACAAACTTAAAAAGAAAAGGTGAAAAATCTTCATCATCCGTTATGAACGCTAACAATAATGAGGCTACGACACTCCACGGAGAGAGTCGCCTCGTGGGTTGCTCTTCTGATGAAGAGCCTGGCGCGAAAACCATAATTTTTTCGCAAAACGAAATCCCAATTCCGTTAGTTAGCAATAGAAGTTCGGACTTTATGTGCCGCTTCTTCCCCCTAACGACTATCGATTCCTGGAATGATTGGAAATGGCAGCTTCGCAATGCTCTCACCAGCATCGAAGATCTAAAGAAAATCATGAAATTATCCGAAAAGGAGATTCTGGCTATTAATAATCTAAAAGGTCGCTTACCTCTCAGGATCACTCCCTATTTTGCTTCTTTGATTTACAACAGCAAACCGTCGAATCCTTTGCGTCGAAACGTAGTGCCTGTTGTTGAAGAATTACTTGAAACAAGTAGCGAGCAATCTGACCCACTGCATGAAAAATCTTTCTCACCAGTAAAAGGAATTGTACATAGATACCCTGACAGGGTTCTGTTTACAGTTACACAGGTATGCTCAAATTATTGCAGATATTGCACGCGTTCACATTCTGTAGGAAGACTCGATAAGCTTGGAAGACAGGATTTTGAAAAAGCATTTAATTATATTGCAACTCATACGGAAGTACGTGATGTACTTATAAGCGGTGGTGATCCTCTCACATTAAATGATGAGACACTCGATTATATTCTTTCTAATATCAGAAGAATTGAGCATGTTGAGATAATAAGAATAGGAACAAGGGTTCCTGTAGTTCTTCCTCAGAGAATAACAGACAATCTGATAAATATTCTGAGGAAATATCATCCGCTTTTTATAAGTCTGCATTTTTCGCATCCTGATGAGATAACGGATGAATGTGCAAAAGCATGCAACAAACTAGCCGACGGAGGATTTCCTCTCGGAAGTCAGACAGTTCTTCTGAAAGGTATCAATGATAATGTACCTACAATGAAGCTACTTATGCATAAATTGCTAAAGATCAGAGTAAGACCATATTATCTATATCAGTGTGATCTGATCCCCGGATCAGGTCATTTCAGAACAACTGTCAAAAAAGGTCTTGAAATAATAAAAGGATTAAGAGGCTTTACCAGTGGTTATGCTGTACCAACATTTGTAGTTGACGCTCCAGGCGGCGGCGGAAAAATCCCTTTGCTCCCTGATTATGTAGTGGAACATACTGACGAACATATAGTATTGCGTAATTACAAAGGGGTATTGTGCGAATACCCGGAAAAATAGGATTAAAATGAAAGTTGGTTTGACTTATGATCTTCGGTCATGGTATACTGACCGCGGATATTCTATGGATGAAACTGCCGAATTTGATAAGCAGGAAACCATAGATGCTCTGGAGAAATCACTGAATCTGATGGGTTATGAAACTGAACCTGTTGGAAATACCTTTCAACTGATCGAAGCCCTTGCTTCAGGGAAAAGATGGGATCTCATCTTTAATATTGCGGAAGGTTTATATGGTGACGGAAGGGAATCAGTTGTACCCGCCATTCTCGACCAGTATAAGATACCATACGTATTCAGTGGTCCTGTAATAATGGGATTGTCACTTAATAAACATCTGGCTAAACTTGTAGTTGCAGCCTCCGGAGTTCCGGTCAGTCCGGGTAAACTTATAACTAAACTTCAGGACCTGAATGATTGCAATCTAAATTATCCGTTGTTCGTAAAGCCAGTTTCGGAGGGAACGGGCAAAGGAATCACCGAAAAAAGTTTAGTTAATTCCGTCGCCGACCTGAGGAAAATGGTTGAATGGATTCTTTCTGAATTCCATCAGCCTGCACTGGTTGAAGAATATCTTCCCGGTAGGGAGTTTACCGTCGGTATAGTTGGCTATGGACAGGATGCTGTTGCTATTGGTGGTATGGAAGTAATTTGTGCTAATAATCTGCCTTATTCAGTAGAAGTAAAGGAAAATTATCAGAATTACTGTACCTACAAACCCCTTGGTGATGATATAGTTGACGAATGTAGGTCAGTAGCCCTGGGAGCGTGGACAGCATTGGATGCGGTGGATGCCGGAAGAGTTGATCTGAAAGCCAACCGTAATGGCAAAATATGTTTTATTGAAGCAAATCCCCTTGCAGGGTTAAATCCTATACATTCAGATCTTCCAATTCTATCCAGAATGTCCGGTATTGAATACCAGACCCTTATGGAGATGATAATGAAAGCAGCGAGAAAACGGAACGGACTTTAATAATCCTTAAATCATATTAAGAAAAGAGTGGAGGGAATAATGAGGAGGTGTTGTATTATTTATAATGAACCTGGGAAAGATGCGTTGGCTGATGAGCTGGATGTTCTCGATCAGGTAGCTCATATTGAAAAATATCTGAAAGATCTTGGTATATCGGTCTATAGAAAAGGCATAACCGAGAAGTTTATGTCGGAGATTGCATCACTGTCCGCCGAAAAACCTGATTTTGTTTTTAACCTGGTTGAATCAATTAATAATAAAGGTGAGCTTAACTATTTTGTTCCGGCCCTTTTGAATTTACATTCAATTCCTTATTCAGGTAATCCGCTGGAAGCAATTTTTCTGACAAGCAATAAGACGATCTGCAGCAAAATGATGAAGAATGCAGGGATTAATAATCCTTCATCCTATCTCCCTTCACAATGTGACCGGCTGATTCCTGGCAGAAAATATATTGTTAAGCCTATATGGGAGGACGGATCCCTCGGGATTACCAGTGAATCGGTTTTTGAATGGAACCCTGCTTCAGAAGTAAAAATCAAAGGACTTGATGATTCACACTGGTTCATTGAAGATTTTATTGACGGAAGAGAATTTAATATCAGCGTTTTAGCAGGCAAGGATGGCCCGCAGGTGTTGCCACCGGCAGAAATAGTATTTGTAAACTACGCCGATGATAAACCAAAAATTATCGATTTCAAAGCCAAATGGGAAATGGACAGTTTTGAATATATCAATACTGTCCGTCAATTTCCCGGAAATAATCTCAATCCTATTCTTTTAGCAAACCTGAAAAAAGCAGCACTTTCATGCTGGCATCTACTTGGTTTGAGAGGTTATGCAAGAGTAGATGTAAGAACCGACAGCTCTGACAATGTATTCGTGATTGAAATAAATGGCAATCCATGTATTTCACCCGATGGAGGTTTTGTTGCTGCCACAAAAGAAGCTGGTTATCATTTTACTGAGGTCTTGCAGCACATTATTGATGATTTAAATTAGAAATATCTTTTTCATTTGCCTTAGTAAATCCTAAACTAAATGAAAGGATTATATACAGTTTTATTGCTGGTAATGTCTAATACATTCATGACGATTGCCTGGTATGGTCATCTTAAATTAAGGACGATGAGCAGGTTTGAAAGTCTAAGCCTGTTTGCCGTAATATTATTGAGCTGGGGGATCGCCTTTTTTGAGTACTCTTTACAGGTACCAGCCAACAGAATTGGATTCAAGGCAAACGGAGGTCCATTTTCCCTTATAGAATTAAAGGTAATTCAGGAGGTTATATCAATAATGGTTTTTACCGGATTTACACTACTTGTTTTTAAAAATGAACATTTCCGCCTTAATCATCTGATTGGATTCGCGTTTTTAATTCTTGCAGTTTATTTTGTTTTCAAAAAGTAGCTTATTTTATAAGGTTCGCATTATAATACTGAGGCTGTCCGGTTACTTCCTCTCCCAACCAGTCTGGCTTAAAATATTCTTCGTCATCTGAAGCGAGTTCTATTTCCGCAATTACCAGACCTTCATTCTTCTCATGGAAAACATCTACCTCAATTTTATGTTTGCCTGATGGTATAATGTATCGTGTTTTAAAAATTCTCCCGGGAATGCAAATCTTCATCATTTCTTCTGCATCTTTTAACGGTATCTGAAACTCCCATTCATTTCTGGATATGGTATTTGCCCTGGCCCTGGTTTTTATCGTAAGGAATGCTTTGTCATCAGCAATCCGTATCCTCATAGTTTTCTCTCGGTCAAGCAAAAGATAAGCCTGGATTATTTTTATCTCTCTGACTGCCAGATGTCTGAATTCGCCTTTCACAATAAATTTACGTTCTGTTTCTGTTGCCATTTTTGCTGTAAAGTTAAAGTTTTTTCTTTTTTTTAAAGCAAAGTACGCAAAGAAGGCGACCCCCTGCCGCTTCGTGGCTGTCCCCCTAAAAGGGGACTAATACTGTTCCTTTTTGAAAATTCATATAAGTAGCAGTAGTTCAAAGCCCCCCTTTATGGGAGTTGGGGGGTGCAACCTTTTCGGTTAATGAATTTCAATAAATTCCTTACTTTTATCTTTTTGCCTTTAACTTATATCTTTTAAAATCATGGAAGTCAAAATTGAACCGACCTGGAAATCTAAACTTCAGGGAGAATTTGAAAAAGAATACTTTCTTAAACTTGCTGAATTTGTAAAAGAAGAGTACAGGAAAAATACAATTTATCCTCCCGGCAGCCTGATTTTCAATGCATTCAATCTTTGTCCGTTCGATAGAGTTAAAGCCGTCATTATTGGTCAGGATCCATACCATGGTCCGGGGCAGGCACATGGATTATGCTTTTCTGTAAGAGAAGGTGTTGATTTTCCCCCAAGCCTGATTAACATTTTTAAAGAAATAGGATCAGATACGGGTATTCAAAGACCAATAAGCGGTAACCTTGAAAGATGGGCAGACCAGGGTGTATTGCTCCTTAATGCAACGCTTACAGTACGCGCACATCAGGCTGGTTCTCATCAGAAAAAAGGATGGGAACAATTTACGGACAATGCGATAAATATTTTAAATGAAGGAAAACGAAATATAGTCTTTTTCCTTTGGGGTGCCTATGCACAGAAAAAAGGTGAAACAATCGACAGGTCAAAACATCTGGTGTTAGAATCTGTTCACCCCTCTCCTCTTTCAGCTTCAAGGGGGTTTTTCGGGAACAATCATTTCAGTAAATGTAATGCCTATCTGAAAGAGCATGGAATAGAACCGATAAATTGGGAATAAAATGAAATTTCTTAAATCCTTAATTCGGATCAAAAGGACAATTGCAAAAGTACAGACTGAGCATTTGGAGATCCCTCGCTATCGCTTCGGGATGACAAGTCAAAATTATTGAGGTTATAGGGGAAAGCAATTGGCGATTTGGAAAATCGCCAATTGCTTCCCCCTAATGCCACCCTCAGTGCTGTCATTCCGAATGGATCCGCCGAAGGCGGAGAAATGAGGAATCTCCCACTCTCTAGAATGAATTTTTAGACCTTCGCTAATGCTTTTGAAACTATTCCTTCAAGTTCTCTATATTCTTCGAATCCGACAGACAATCTTATCATACCCGGCTCAGGATATTTAGTTCCCCATACCGCTTCAACAGGCATAAGAATCGTATGTGCATCTCCAAGAGTGGGTATCAGCTTTATCTTTTCGGAAACCAGCTTAATAAATTTATCTCTTCTGCTTCTTTTCTGATCTTTATCCTTACCGTCAAAATTGAAGGTTATCATGCCGCCATACCCTTTGCCACCAAACAACTTCTCAGCAATATGGTGTGTCGGATGATTTTTATTTCCAGGAAACCAAACTTCTTTAATAAAAGGAATATTCTTAAGGTAAACCGCAAGCTTCGATGCATTATCGCATTGTCTGGAGAACCTGAGTTCAAACGTAAGTATCTGAGTCTGTAATCTGTAGGCATCATCAGGAGATATCATGTGTCCGATAAATTTCCTGTACTCTATTGCAGATTGCATCATTTTAACATCATTTCCGCAAACAACACCAGCCGATAGATTTCCATGACCTGAAAAGTATTTTGTTGCGCTATGAATAGCAAGATCCACTCCTGTACTCAATGGTTTATAAAGATAAGGAGTCGCGAATGTATTGTCGATTATAACTTTTGCGCCATACTTTCTGGCTATTCTCATTATGTTTTCGACATCAGCAACAATTAGCATAGGATTAGAAATCGTCTCAATATAGAGTAGTTCAGGTTTCAAATCGGCCAATACATGTTCTAGTTTAGCAAGGTCATAATTACTATTATCGGGTGTAAAATATTGTATATCAAGGCCTCTGCGGTTCTTCAGGACAGACTCTATGAATGAAATTGTTCCTCCATAAATTTCAGTAAAGAATAGCCATGGTCTGATATTTTTCCCTATTTGAAAAATTGAAAGTGCTGTGTCAATGGCCGACATACCCGATTGTGTCAAAAGAGCCCAGTTGCACCCTTCAAGTTTCATTATTTCCTCTTCTGCTGATACAACAGTTGGATTACGATAGCGTGAATAAATATAGTTCTCAGACTCCCTATGATGCTCTGTCTCTTTTCTGAAAGCTTCCGCGGTTGTTTCGGCATCATATAATTCGAAGCCGGCATCCCTGTAAATTGGTATTCTGGCACTATTTACTTCTTTTCTTTTCATCTCTGTCGTAATTAATTTGTTCGCGAATCAATATATTTATATTCAGAGGATTATAATCAATGTAAAACAAAATCCGGTCAAAAAATTCACCAACCATAAAAATTACAATAATAAAAATATCATTGTGGAAATTACTTGAGATCAAGCTCATAGCTGGTATGAACAAAAAGGCAATTCTGATGAATCTTAAATTAAAAACATTACCACCCGGCTTACTTAACAAACTGTATGTTGAAGAAATTAACTTAATTAAAGCGATAAATATAAAGGGAAGAATGATTCCTGAAAAAAAGGAAACCATGAGGAGAGCGCTTACGAAAGTCTGTCCACTGTGAAACATGATAGATTTTCTTCTATCTGAAAATAGATAAACACTATCTATCATTGCAAGAAAAATGAGTCCGGTAAAAGAAGAAACAATAATAAGAACAGGAATGTGCTGGAAGGTTGTGATTGTTGAAAAAACGGCGTAAGCAATGAAAAAAATAATCTCGCGGCTCAGTGGCGAGGTTCTGAAGTTTGATACAGACCTCCATGATCTTGCTTTTCTGCCAAGATGAAATAATGAGATTAATCCTGCAAGTATAAGAACAGGGATAAATATCATTTTATCAGTAAATTTTCCTTTTAGGAATGAAGAAATCAGAGTAGCAACCGAAAAAGTCGATAGATAACTGAACAAAAGCAAACTTATTTCAGAATTTATTGACTTCTTCGTATTTTCCGATTTCGATTCTATTTGAGCAAAAGTATTTTCGGGAATAATTTTTAAAGGACTTTTATTCAATCCGTGTGTAAATTCGATTGCAGGATTAAGTTTTTTATCGGGGAACCAATTAAATGAAGTTGATGAACTGGATTCAGAAAGTTGTCCGAAACTTAAAGCACCTGTGGGACATGAAGATGAACATGCCGGCTGACCGCCGGCTATTAATTCCGAATAACAAAGATTACACTTGACAACAGTTTTACTTTCTGAGTCGAACTTTGGAGCGTCATAAGGGCAATTCCATTGGCAATATTTGCATCCGATACATTTAAATTCGTCTATAATAATTGCACCTGTGACCGCATTGCGGCTAAGAGCTGATGTCGGGCAACCTTGCATGCAAATTGCTGATTCACAATGATTACAGGCTAACGACAGATTAATAACTGGCAATATAATCTCTGCATCTGAATTATAAGTAAAGATGTTCCTTGGATGAACTTTCCAACCGTTTTCAAGTGTGCATGCCGCGTTGCAGGCATTGCAATTAACACATTTATTATGGTTAAAGATGAAACCCTTGCGCATGTTTAATCGGCTTTTTCAATTTCGACTTTATTGTCATGAAATGCTGAACCAAATCCTATATCAGTTTCATGTCCATCAATAAGTTGGTTTACGCCTCCTCCTTCATGAAACCAGATTCCATTTGGAAATACCACGATCCCTGATGGAACTCTGTTTGAAATTTCAGCCCGGCTTATCAGCTCTCCGATATTATTATAGACTCTTATTTTCTGACCTGACAATATATTTCTGCTTTCTGCATCAGAAGGTGATATGTGGATAACAGTATCAGGAACCGTCTCTTTAATTATTTTTAGATTGCCAAATTGTGAATGTATGCGACTTCCTGTGTTGGGAGTTAATAATAATAAGGGAAAATTCTTAATGTCATGAGAATGGAAAATTTCTGCATAATCCGGTAAAGGAGAAATATTCCATTTTGACTTGGCATCCTCAGAATAAACTTCAATTTTACCTGACGGTGTTTCGAATTTCATGTCTTCATAAGCTATTTGCTGAAGTCCGGGAGCCAGAACCGGTGCGAGCTTGAGCTGAGCCAGAGTAACCTCCGGAATTCCACTTATCCTCTTTTCCAGCCAGCGTTCTATATTTTCGTTTCCTGGTTCAGGTATAAGTGCATTGCTCACATTAAGATTCAGTCTTTTTGCCAGATGATAATATATCTCGCTCTCAGGCGATACTTCCCCTGATGATTCTATTACTCGTGGTTTAAACTGTATATAAGGCGACCAGTAAGAACCAATTATGTCAGACTGCTCAAACATATCTTTTGCAGGGAGAATTATATCCGCCATCGAAGCAGTATCGGTCATAAATTGTTCAATGACGATCTTTAATGACAGTGAGGAAAAGGCTTTTTTTACATTATTGGTATCAGGTGATTGTAAAACAGGATTGCCCCTTTCAATCCATATTCCCTTAAGTTCAGGATTCCTGGTGCTCAGCATATCTGTTCCAAGCCTTGTCATTGAAATTGTTCGCCGGAAGGGCAGATCTTTTTCCATATCAGGGTAATACGACAGAGGCTCTTTCAGATCTTCAAAGACATAACTTTGAAGGTTTGCATAATTAAATCCTGTTCCCGGTTTACCAATATTCCCTGTCAATATTGAAAGTAAAAGAATTGATCGTATTGTCTGGCCACCATTTTGATGGCGTTGTAATCCATAACCTGGCAAAATTGTGAGAGGTCCGTTCTTACCGATTATCATTGCCAGTCCGATGATATTTTCGGCAGGTATTCCTGTAATTAATTCGGCTTCAGCCGGAGAAATATGTAATGATCTTTCTAATTCACTGAAGCCTTTTACATACTTGTAAATGAATTCATTATCGATATGATCGCTATCAATCAGTATCCTTGCGATAGCAAGTGCCAGAACACTATCAGTACCAGGTTTTGGACTAAAAAGAATGTCAGCTTTGTCGGCGGTAAGGGTACGTATAGGGTCAATTACAATTATTGTTGCTCCATTATCTTTTGCTTTTGCAATAAAAGCAATTTCCTGAATGTTGGTTTCTGCCGGATTTTTGCCCCAGATGATTATAGTTCTGGAATTTTCCAGATCCCACGGAACATTATGTTTCACTGTCCCTAAAGTTAATCTCACTGCTTCAAGCCCTGCTGGCCAGCACATATTTCCATAGGTCAGGGTGGTACCACCAAATGCTTTCCAGAATGCAGACCCAATCTCATTTGTAAGTCCCGACATTCCGCTGCCTCTGTACCATAAAATGCTTTGTGATCCCCATTTCTCTTTAATAACTGCAAGCTTATCTGCAATTATATCGTAAGCCTCCTTTGTAGTTATTAGGCTGAATTTTCCTGATGAGTTCCTGATCAGAGGATGCACAATTCTTTCCTTTGAGTGTGCCCTTTCGATATATGATAAACCCTTAATACACGGACCTTCCGGAGTTGCTTTATTGCCTGTATATGGAAGTATTTTTCTGATACGGTTATTTTCAACCTGGACTCTGAATGAGCAGGTGCTATAGCAATTTCTGGGACAAGCAGTAAGAAATTCCTCCATTAATCATTATGATAATGGCAAATGTATAAATATAAGGAATGAAAAGACAAAAGATAAAAGTAAAAAGATAAAAGCAGGGGGTCTATTTTATGACAAGAGGTTCTTCGGGAATGACGTTACTTATTGAAAGCGTCTTGTCGGGCATGCTGGAAATATATACTTCATAAGTAATTCTGTCCTGCCCGATATATTGCTGGTAGGTGTAATCAACTTTACCGGTAGTAAAGGTTAACAGGGAACCTCCAACATTAATTTTTGCACTGATTTCTACTTTGGGATAGGCTTTTGTGAAGCGAAAATAATCGGAAACAGAACCGCTTGATATATTTCCCAGAGTATCTACATCTTCAGTTTTTTCTGAAGATGTCACAATTACCTCCTGGAAAGTCTGATCTGATAAGTTTCTGATTCGAACGTCAGTAGGTCCCTCGGGTGAGAATGGTTTCTTTTTACATGCCAGCACTGCCAGCAAAATAAATGAAATAACAATTAGCTTTTTCATGATCAGGAATGATAACCATTAATTAATCTGACCTGAAATATACTAAAATAGTTGCAATGTATTTAAATTTTGATGAGACTATTTGCCGGAACCCAGCCTTTGTTACCATCGGAAAGCCTAATCTCCAGCCACTCTCCTACTTCATCTTCAATTGTAACTTTTGTACCTTCATGGAGTAAAAACAGGTCATTACCGCTTTTATCAGGAGAACTTTTTCCATTAGCCAGAGGGCTTGTTATGATAGCTTTATGGCTGTTGTAAACCAGCGATTTATTTCTAATGGTAAAAGCTAACGAGCTCAGTGAAATAAAAATGAATAACACGGCCAACCAGAATCCAAATACTTTATTCCGATGTCCTCGTGAATAAATATATAATGACAGAAATACAAGAAATAATATGAAAGTTGTAATACTGATTATACCCCAGGTATTTGTTGACAGGATAAGTGAAATGAAGTTACACCATCTTACAAAAAAAAGCTGCGGGATTTCCTGGAAACGGTCAACAATCAGAGTTCTGGCTACCTGCAGATTATAATTTATATTTTCATCCGCAGGATTTAAAAGATATGCACGCTCGTAAAAAAGGATTGCTGAAGGAATATTGTTAATTTTAAAATAAGCATTTCCTATATTATAATCGAGATTCGCAGAACGATATCCTGTTCTATAAATATCATTCCATACCTGCAACGCCTCATTATAACTGCCTGCTGTAAAATATGTAACTCCCTGATAGAACTTGTCCTTATTTGTATCNNTTCATTTTTTAGCCTATTAAGTTTTCCACTGACTTAATAAATACGGATGCATCTTCATACACGGAAGCAGCCTCCGCATTTGATGAGGATGGCGCAAATCGTGCAAATTCACAAGTATCAAGTATTTGGGAAAGATTCTTAATGTCATCTTCTTCAATACCAAATATGTGAAGTGCATCAATGGCATTATTTCGTGTAAGTTCAGAGACCGGGATACTTAACTTGTCACTCAGATAACCCCAGATTGCTTTGAGGATCTCGTCATAAAACTGATCAATTTCTTCATTTTTCAGACAGGCAGATGCACTCTGCAGCCTTTTAATTGCAATTTTACCTGCTTTCCTGTTTTTGACGAGCGAGATATCAGAATTACGCTTTATGTGTTCCCTGCGCAAAAACAATATCAATATGAAAGCCAGAAAAGAAAATGCATAGGCACTGTAAAAAGCTTGTTTTGAAAAAAGAATATCGCCCGTCCTTTCCATGTTTCCCGGATCAGACTTAATAAACCTTATATCTTTCCCAAGGTATTTAACATCTTCTTTCGATACGCCTCCGTAAACTGTAGCTCCTGCATTCTGACCATTTACCTTATTAGCGCTAATATGAAATTCATTTGTTGTCAATTTTTCATACTTACCTGTAGAAATATTAAAGTATGAATAAGTAATTGGCGGGATCGTAAAATCACCGTAATGTCGGGGTATCATTAAATATTCAAAAGTTTTTTGCCCGGTTGTCCCGTTTATACCATTTTTGAGTTCATCCGTTACTTTGGGGTCATAAACTTCAATATCAGGAGATAATTTAAGAACAGGGGCGGATGCAATTTTCAGGTTCCCGTTTCCTGAGAGAACGATCTTAAAATTTACAGCATCATTTACATTTACAGATTCCTTATTCAAAGTTGCTTTAAGATCAAGTTTTCCGACGACACCTGAAAAATCAGAAGGTTTAACTCCGGGCAGAGGCTTAATAGTTATTGTAACCGGCTTGCTGGCTACTTCTTTAGGTAATGTTTGGTAAGACGAGAAAAAATCGCCAAAAAAAGGATCGGACTGACCCCTGACTTTTTTTTGTATGAGAACAGATAGCTGAACCGGATCAATTGTTATTGCTCCGGTAATCTGGGGATATAGAAGGAATTGCTGAACAACGCCTGTTCCGTAAATTGTACCATTAATGTTTTCCTGATGGAGTGATGTCAACGGAGGTGTTTCAATATCCGACCTAAGAAAATTATTGAAAGACGGATATTTTATTTCATTTATACCCGATATATTAACGCGGGAATAAAGTTTAACAATTGCAACTATAGGTTCGCCAATATAAATC
The DNA here is from genome assembly GCA_003141895.1 of Bacteroidales bacterium. Taxonomy (GTDB): domain Bacteria; phylum Bacteroidota; class Bacteroidia; order Bacteroidales; family VadinHA17; genus LD21. The sequence continues at coordinate 156,591 of PLNT01000018.1, forward strand.
TCTTTCCGGTTAACTGTAAGGTTAATAAAAAGGTCTCTTCCTGAAGATTCCACATCCGCATTCTCTGACTCGGCATTTTGCCCTTGGCTGGATGCTGTGCTTTGTTTTGGAGATGTATTGCCAACTACCTCAATGTGAATTGAATCTGAAGAGAAAGTTTTGCCTTTCAATGTAAATGTTGCAGGTGAAAGAACATACTTCCCTTCTTTTACAGCCTGCAAATAATAAACATAGGAATACGAAGTCTCATTTGACATTTTACCGTTAATAATCTGAGTACTTGAACTGTAAGATGTCTCAGGCCCCATCAGTTTGTAGAAACCTTTGAAGGCTGGAGCAGAGAATTCACCACCTCCTGAATTTACTGTCCACATAACAGTAAATTGCTCTCCGGCATTTACAACAGAAGGGTATTCAGCCTTAACGAATACATCCTGACCCTTTGCAGTTAATGATATTAAAAGAAGTAAATAATATATTAATGACTTTTTCATTTTTTTAAAATTCAGCTTACCAGTTCTTCTCTGCCCTTACTTTTGCTTTTACTGCTTTTGCAAGTTTAACTCTTTCCTGCACATTTTTTTCATCGTTAGCAAGTGAATTCAAAAGTCTTTGTGCATCTTCCTTAGAGATTTGCTGACCCTGCTGTTGTTGCTGCTGATCCTGATTTTTGTTCTGATCATTTTTTTTATTCTGCTGATCCTTGTTTTTGTCATTCTGATCTTTCTGATCCTTATTCTGGTCCTTGTTTTTATTCTTTTCGTTATCCTTATTATCCTGCTTATCCTTTCCTTGCTTATTTTTCTGTTGTTCCTGCTGCTTTTTCAATTGATCAGCTGCATATGCGAGATTATATTTTGCTTCCGCGTTCCGGGGATTAAGTTTGAGAGAGTTTTTGTAGGCATCAATACTTTCCGGAAACTTATTTGCCTTAAGCAATGAATTCCCAAGATTGTATAATCCGTCAGATTTCTTTAACTTATTATCAGTCTGACCCGTACTCTCAATGAATTGTTTTCCGGCATCTTCAAACTTATTTTGTTTATAAAGGGCATCTCCTGTATTAAAAACTGCGTCGGGAGATTGTTTATTTTTATCAATGGCTTTCCTGTAAGAGATCTCTGATTCAGGATACTTATTCTTCTCGTACTCCCTGTTGCCTTTCCTGATAAATTTCTTGTCAGTCTGCGCATACAAAGATACAGATGCTATCAAAAATACGATAAACAGCGCACTTTTGAGTATTGTACTTTTCTTTCTTATATGTTCTGTAACGTACATAACTTATAAAACAAAAGACTAAATTTTAAATTTAAATAACCTTATGTTAGCCAAACGTCTGTTTTTTCTATCCATAATAATGAAATCAACTAGCAAAATAAAAAGTGTAAGAGCTGCAAATATCTGGAACTGATCGTTGTACTCAGTATATTGGGTGCTTTGAAGATCCTGCTTTTTCATTTTTTTTATGTCAGAAAATATTTCATCCAACCCTATATTTGAATTGCTTGCTCTTACATAATTTCCGTTTGTAGCTAATGCAATTTTTTTTAAGATATCTTCATCCAGCCTGGATATAACCGTATTGCCTTTTTCATCTTTAAGAAAATCTTTTTTACCGTTACGCATTATAGGTATTGGCACACCTTCAGTTGACCCGATACCTAATGTATGTATTATAATCCCTGCCTTTGCAGCTTCCCCTGCTTCTTTAACCGGATCATCTTCATGGTTTTCTCCATCGGTAATAATAATAATAGCTTTGCTTTTCCCTTCACCAGGTGAGAATGATCTCATCCCCAGACTGATCGCAGAACCAATTGCGGTTCCTTGTTTTGGAACTATATCAGGGGTAATCGCCGATAGAAACATTTTTGCCGAAATATAATCAGTTGTTAAAGGAATTTGAATATATGCGTCACCGGCAAAAACTATTAACCCGATTTTATCATTATCCAGATTATCAACCAGACGTGATATTGCCTGTTTGGCACGGGTAAGTCTGTCGGGTTGAATATCTTCTGCCAGCATAGAGTTGCTGACATCAAGGGCAATAATTACTTCGACACCTTGTTTTTTGACATCTTCAATCTTCGAACCAAATTGTGGTCTTGCAAGCAATATTATTCCGGTAGCAACCGCAATCAATTGAAGTACAAATTTAAATGCAGGACGGATTTTTGACATTTCGGGAATAAGCCTGTTAACGAGGCTGGCTTCTCCCACACGTTTTAATGCTTTCCTCTTCCGGATAATATTCAATATATATAATAGAATCAAAACCGGGAGCAAAAGCAGCAGGTATAAAAAATCAGGATTTGCAAATCTGAACAATTGCATTTTCTTTTTTATTCTTTATATAAGGTTCTTAAATACAGTATTCCTGGCTATAATCTCAAATATCAACATGCAGAAAGCTACCAGTGCAGGCAAAAGATATTTTTCTTCCTTTTTCGTAAACTGCTTTACATCAATTTTTGATTTTTCAAGCTTGTCAATTTCCTTGTAAATCTGGATAAGGCTATTATTATCAGTTGCCCTGAAATATTTTCCTCCTGTAGTTTGAGCAATTTCCTGAAGAATTCCTTCATCAATTTCCACAGCCATATCCTGATATTGCAGCCCATATGGTGTCTGAACAGGATACGGTGCTACACCCTGGGTGCCAACGCCAATAGTGTAAACTCTTATCCCAAAGGTTTTAGCAATACCGGCAGCAGTAGCAGGGGCAATCTCACCCTTGTTATTTACACCATCTGTCAGGAGAATAATAACTTTGCTTTTAGCCTGTGAATCTTTTATCCTGTTGACAGCAGTTGCCAGACCCATTCCAATTGCTGTTCCGTCTTCGATCATGCCACTTTGAATTTCCCTTAGAAGATTGATCAAAACGGCATGATCAGTTGTGAGCGGACACTGTGTAAATGATTCACCACTAAAAACGACCAGACCTATCCTGTCATAAGGTCTGCCGGAGATGAACTCAGTCGCAATATTTTTTGCAGCTTCAAGTCTGTCGGGCTTAAAATCACGGGCAAGCATACTCCCCGAAATATCTTGCGTTAAAACAATATCAATTCCTTCGGTTGAAACATTTTGAAATTTATCTGTCTTCTGCGGACGAGCCAGAGCTATTATCAGAAGCCCTATTGCGATGGTCCTTAAAGCGAAAAGGATGTGCCTTAGATAATGTCTGAATGTAGTACCTGACTGGCTAAAGGATTGTAGTCCTGGCATTCTCATAGAAGCAGTGACCTTTTGTTGCTTAAGAATATAAAACGCGACCATTGCTGGTATTATAACCAGCAGATAAAGAAACAGAGGCTCGGCAAATGTTATTCCAATCATACGCTTCCCTCCTCCCTTTCGGGTCCTTCAATTGATTCAGGGAAGAATTCAGCTTCTCTGGTCAGAAGTACAAAATTCCACGAACTCTGAAAATGAGCTTCATTTTCAGATGATTCTGGTTTGTATTTTGCAAATTTTACCAGATCAGCACCTGCCAGAACGGACTTTAGTTCATTATATGATCCGTTTTTCTTAAACCCTGTTTTCAGAAGCGCTTCAAGAGTCTCGCTGGTAGTTAATTCAAGTGAAAATACCCTGAACCTGTTTTCAAGGTACTGACGTAGTATTTCAGTTAGCCTGGTATAATATTTTTTAATTTCACCTTTCTGCCAGAGTTCTTCATTTTTAAGTATTTCCAATTCTCTGAAAGCGATAACATGAGCTGGGTCAGGAGGTATATAAGGTTCAGAACCGGAAACAGCTTTTTTCAGTTTCCTGAAAAATTTTATAGCTACCCATGTGATTATCCCCAGAATAATTATAATAAGCAACCAGGGTAATACTTCCCCCATAGTTACCGGAGCTTTATAAGGCTTTACGATGTCAAATATTTTTGCAGCAGTATCAGGCGGAGCAATCTTAACTCTCATTACCTGAAGCGATGAGTAATCAGAATAGAATCTCTTAAGTCCTTCAGCGTTCTTTGACTCAGCGAAAATGGGTTTTACCTTATAATGACCTGAATCAAATGAAGTTATTAGATATTTTTGAACGATCTTTATTCTGCCATTTTGCCTTGATGAACTATCTGTGCGCGGACCAGAAAGTATCTCAATATTTTTGCAGAGAGTATCTTTAAAAACGGGAAGAGTAAGTTTAAGGTTATCAGGTTTATCGTAAGTGACAGTAAATTTTATCTGATCACCAATATAAATTCTTGAGGAATCAAAAGAAGAAGTAATATTTACATTCTGACCGAAAGCAGTTATAATTGTAATAAAAAGAAATATTGAAAATAAAAATTTCTTCATAGCACTCACCTTTTCTCAAATAACATAATCAGCGGGTTAACATAATCAATATCTGTTCTTAATTCCGCTGAATCAACTCCACATCTTTTGAAAGTATTTTTGATAATTTCAATATGATTTATCCACCATTTTTCATAAGCCCGCCTGGTTGCCAACGAAGATGTATCAATCCATTTATCCTCTCCTGTTTCTGCATCAGATACTTTTACCAGCCCAATATCAGGTATCATTTGTTCAAGAGGATCATATACCTTAAGTGCAACTATATCGTGCTTGTTTGAAGCAATTTTAAGAGCCTCCTCAAATCCCGGAACAATGAAATCAGAGATAATAAAAGCAGTACACCTTTTCTTTATTGCATTCGTTAGAAACCTCAAAGGCTCATCGAGATTTGTTTTCTTACTTTTTGGAGTAAAATCAAGTAATTCTCTTATTATTCTAAGAATATGCTTTCTTCCCTTAAGAGGAGGTATGAATTTTTCAACCTTATCCGAAAAAAAGATAACACCAATCTTGTCATTATTATAGATAGCAGAAAAAGAAAGAACTGCTGCTACTTCTGTCATTATATCTCTTTTATAAGTAACCTTAGTCCCAAAGTCGCCTGATCCGCTGACGTCAATAAGTAACATTACAGTAAGTTCCCTTTCCTCTTCAAATATTTTGACATATGGATGATTGAAACGGGCAGTAACATTCCAGTCAATACTTCTGATATCATCTCCATACTGGTATTCCCGTACTTCGCTGAATGCAATACCACGTCCCTTAAATGCACTGTGATATTCGCCTGCAAAAATATGCCGGCTTAATCCCCTTGTCTTTATTTCAATTCGCCGGACCTTTTTTAGCAATTCGGTTGCTTCCACTTTTTTACAAATTATTTTTTTTGTTCAATAGATACAACAAAGGACCATTCCTCGTCCAAAACCTGTATTATATATTCTTCCCCACCTTTTTTCTGTGTCCATTCATTTTCACCACTCTTTACATACATGGTATTGAATTCCCTGGTCTTTTGATCTTTCAAACCTCTGTCGCAAATTATTTTTATATTCCTGCAAATAGAATCCGAATCAAGAAAAAACAGGAATGTTTGATTCTCATCATTATCAGAGTATTTCAGATAGTTAAACTTGTTATTCACAACATCATTATAATTCATCGCGCTGCAATTCTCCTTCATATATTCCCGAATTTCTTTGTGACTTAGGCCAATAAGATTCTGACTTTGAACGGGAATGCATATAAACAGCAGTAAAGCAGATAATTTGATAATTTTCATGAGGTGCTATGGGACTTCAACAACGTTAAGGATTTCGGATATGATATGATCCTGATTAATATTCTCGGCTTCAGCTTCATACGTAAGCCCAATCCTGTGGCGCATCACATCATGACATATAACTCTGATATCTTCAGGAATAACATAGCCCCTTCTTTTAATGAATGCAAATGCTTTTGCTGCAAGCGACAGATTTATTGAAGCCCTTGGAGATGCACCGTACGAAATCATGTTTTTAAATGCCGGGAGTCCATACCTTTCCGGATTGCGACTCGCAAAAACTATGTTCAGGATATAATTTTCAATTTTCTCATCCATATATACTTCCCTGACTACATTACGGGCACGGATAATATCTTCAGTTCTCAAAACAGTATTAGCTTTCGGAAATTCCTTTGCAAGATTCTCCCTGATTATCATTTTTTCTTCTTCAATTGAAGGATAATCTATAAGAACCTTCATCATGAACCGGTCTATCTGGGCTTCAGGTAAGGGATATGTTCCTTCCTGTTCAATTGGATTTTGTGTTGCCAGTACCAGGAAGGGTTCATCAAGCTTAAAGGTGTTCTCACCGATTGTAATCTGCCTCTCCTGCATAGCTTCCAGCAACGCGCTCTGTACTTTAGCTGGCGATCTGTTAATTTCATCAGCAAGAATAAAATTAGCAAATACAGGGCCTTTTTTTACAATAAACTCTTCTTTTTTCTGACTATAAATCATTGTACCAATAAGGTCAGCTGGTAGTAAGTCAGGTGTAAACTGAATCCTGCTGAATTTTGCATCGATAATTGAAGCCAGTGATTTAATTGCGAGAGTTTTAGCCAGACCAGGCACACCTTCAAGAAGGATATGTCCATTAGCGAGAAGTCCTATCATTAGGCTGTCTGTAAGATGCTTTTGCCCGATAATAATTTTGTTCATCTCCATCCGGATAATGTCAACAAATGAACTCTCCTTTTCAATTTTTTCGTTTAAAATCCTGATATCAGCTGTCTGCTCCATAGTGTAAAAAATTTAAGTAGCAAATATAATAAATTGAGTACCATTTCACCAAGCCTGATTTCTGCCTGAAATTTTGGTTTACAAAAGAAAGCCAAGAATTGTAAACTTCTTGTTAACGACTGTTAAAAATTAGTTAAAGTCTTAACATTTGACCTCATTGCAATTTATCAAAAAAATCCATTACCCTGACTACGGCCAGGCAAGCCAAAAGTTACTACCGGCAGGCAGGCTTCAGGGGTACCACGAGAAGCGAGAGGGGGTTTACCGACTTACTCTTTTATCGAAAGCGGATTCCAGTCAAATTCTGATCTGACTGAACTCCTGATTAGTATAACAATATCCAGAAGTAAGAATCCAATATTGAATTCCTGTGGAAGAACAAAGTGAATAGCCAGAAATGCTGCTGAGATATAAAACACTATCCTAAACCATATTTCAGCTGTTTTATTTAATATCAGCATTAATAAACAAACCAGAATAAACGGATTCAGCCATATTATATTCAGATTCCATTTCATTTGCTGGTGATCGGTGAAAAAATTAAAGAAAATCATCAGAATTGAAAGGATTGAAAAAACAGAATATATGATAATGTCTATTATTCTGATAATCTTCCTGCTTTTTGTTAGAGCCGCAAGGATCAGAATTACTATTATTAAAAGAGTGAACACAAAAGGCGGAGAAATGAGAAATTTTTGTTTTACGCGAGGAGTGTTGAAATCAAGTAATATTTCGGGATTCTGAAGAAGCGGAATCATTTTGTCTGAGCGTAGTACAAGCGACTTTGATAATCCATTCCTCATATCAATAGGAAGAAACATCTGATCCCTTAAATGGGCTTTTTTATCACTTGTTGAACCCATAATAAGATCCACACCGAATTTTAACCACGGGTATGGATTCTGATATTTGGCGACCATTTCCCTGAAAGTAGGCACTTTGCTGATTTCCTGTGGAGGATATTTTAGTTTCTCCCCAATTGATTTTTCAAGAAGGTCCCTGATTCTTGTTGAACAGTCATCATAAAAAAAATCATACCTGTATTTAATGTTTTCAGGTCTGAGATTTTCATTTATAAGCTCTGTTAGTTTTCGCAATTCTTTTGAATCAATATTAATTCTTTGAGAATAAACATATCTCTGTTCAAAAAAATAACTCTGAAGAAAACCTTTAGTAATCTCTGTATCGAGCATATAGTCTAATCTGCCCTTTGCAAATTTCCATACGAAGTTCTTTGTATTGTAATCAAAAACTCCCCAATTATAAACAATATCGGAATGCTTTGCAGCAATAGCAATTCGTAAGGCACTATGTCCATAAATTGAATATGTTTCTGTCCCCTGACCACATGTAATTAAATAAGCGATAGTGTCATTCGACGGCTGAGACAGAACCTGGTTGAAAGACACTATTGAGACTATAAGACATATAAGAAAGATCCTTTTCATCTTAACAATGGTAAACTGTGAGTATTTGCTTCAGCATTAATTTTTTATTGGATCTATTACCCCCTTTCTAACCTTCCCCCCACGGGGGAAGGAATAAACTAAACCTTTCCCCTTTGGGGGAAAATGAAAGGGGGTGTTTGATCAAATAGCATTAACTCTGGATTGTAAACGTAATCGATTTTTACCAGAAATAAAAGTGCATTTATTAATCAGGTGCTTTCCAAAAAGAATTTACAGTTTGCTCTGGAATGGCTTTTTTGTTAGCTTTACAGACGTTTTTAAGAATATAATCAAGCTATTTAATTTTTTATCAGTATGAAAAGAATCGTGGTTTTATTCATGAGTTTGCTGTCATTTGTTTATTGCAATTGTCAGACAAAGAGCCCTTTCCCTCTTACGGACCTTCATGTTCACTGCAAGGGAGGCTTTACTATTGAAGATGCAGTTAAAAAATCCAAAGCTGAAAACATCAAATACGGTCTTGTAACTAATGTAGGAATTGGCTTTCCTGTCCACAGTGACATCCAGATTGATTCGGTAATAAATTCTCTGAAGAATTATCCTCAGTTTCTTATTGGAATGCAGGCTGAAGGAAGAGAATGGCTTAATAACTTTTCAAAAGAATCCATCACCAAGTTCGATTATGTATTCACTGATGCCATGACATTTACAGATGCAAAAGGCAGAAGGAACAGAATCTGGATACCGACCGAAACATGGATCGATAATGAACAGGATTTTATGAACTACCTTGTAAACACTATTGTCAAAATACTTAGTACTGAGCCAATAAATATGTATGTGAATCCGACATATCTGCCTGCTCAGATGGCCGACAGGTATGATTCATTCTGGACTGATGAAAGAATGGACCGGGTCATAAAAGCAGCAAAAGATCATAATATTGCCGTAGAAATAAATAACAGGTTCAAAATTCCTTCTGAAAAATTTATTACCAGGGCGAAAAAAGCCGGAGTTAAGTTCACTGTAGGAACAAATAATATGGATGCGAATTTTGGTGGAGCAGAATATGCAATTGAGATGATAAATAAATGCCATCTGACTCCTGATGATTTTTACCAGCCTGTCAATAAAAGACAGAATGGGAAACTTTAACCTCTCGCAGATATTAATTTTTCTGCCTGGAATAATTCTTGGACTGACAGTGCATGAATATTGTCATGCACTGGTTGCTTTTATGTGCGGAGACTCTACTGCAAAAGAGCAGGGAAGGATTTCACTTAATCCATTAAAACACATTGATCCTCTTGGTTTTATCATGCTGATATTTGCCGGATTCGGTTGGGCTAAACCTGTACAGTTTAATGAACAGAACCTCAAAAATCCTAAAACAGATGTTATAAAAATAGCTTTGGCCGGACCATTGTCAAATGCTGTAATTGCAATGGTTCTGTCGGTTATATTTGTTCTGTTTTCAAAAGCACTGTCGGGTCAGATAATATCTGAAGTTTTTCGATCTGCGATATTTATTAACTGGGCTCTTTTTGTTTTTAACCTTATCCCCCTGCCTCCTCTTGACGGATCCCATCTTCTTCTGTCTCAGTTTAAAAAGTATCCGGCTCTTTATAATGGATTATATAAATATGGGTCTTTTCTGTTATTCGGTCTAATCATAATTAGCTTTGTTACGAAAATTAATGTTTTCCCTATATTACCTGTAATACAATTTTTCGGCAACGGATTTTTGTCGTTAATCGGATACTAACCTTCGCACACGTTAACCTTGCTTCTTAAACTATAACTGAACTGTCTGGTTAGTAAATGCATTTTGAGCAAAGAACTTTAAAATATGAATGACATGAAACAAGAGATTGGCTGGATAGGTCTTGGAAGAATGGGAATTCCAATGTCTATGAGACTTTTAAAAGAAGGATATCCACTAACTATTTACAACCGGACAAATGGAAAAGACGAGATTCTTGCCTCACAGGGGGCAAAAGTCGCATTATCACCCGCCCAAATAATACAACAGACTAATATCATTGTAATAATGGTGTCAGATGATAAGGCGATAAGAGAAATATTCACAGGTACGGATGGCCTCTTAAGTGCTGTAGAAAGTGATAAGATTATAATAAATATGAGCACTGTGTCACCTGGAATAAGCAAAGAGATGTCAGGTTTATGTCTGAAACAGTCGATTTATTATTTAGATGCCCCTGTTTCAGGGAGTGTTAAACAAGCTGAAAGCGGTGAATTGGTTATTATGGTTGGCGGTGAAGGAACCATCTTTATTAAAGTAAAACCAATACTTGATCATTTGGGAAAACTTACGATAAGGGTTGGAGACACCGGGGCAGGTAATGTTGCCAAACTTGCAGTGAATACGCTCCTTGGCATCATTAGTCAGGGTCTTGCTGAAAGTGTAATCTTCGCGAGAAATAATGGTATTGAAACACAGGATTTTCTGAATATAATTAATAATGGTGCAATGAGCAGTGCCTATTTAAAAATAAAGGGAGACGCTATATTACAGAATCGTTTCCAGGCGGCTTTTGCATTAAAACATATAGTCAAAGATCTGCGCCTTGCACGTGAGAGCGGATTAAAAACTCCTTTGGGTGAAACTGCTTATAAAACATTTAAAGAAGTTGAATCTGAATTGGGAGAGGAAGATATTATAGCAATAATAAAAAGATTGTAACCTACATCTAAAGTATCAATATCTACCTAACATCATACTTCACAAACAATACAAACGAAATAAAAAACAGTATTGCAGTATAGGCGAGTAAAAGTGCTATGTATTTTCCACTCTGCAATATTCTTGAAGAAAAGGGAATAATTTTCTCAGTATAAACCGGCACTTCAGAAATAGATACTGACTTCCATGAAGTAGAATAACTTTCATTCGGATTGTACCAGTGGGGACTTTTAGGGTCTTTAGCATCAAAGGCTTTAAACCATTCCAGAAACTGAATCTGATAATTTTGAAGATCGTTCCAGTTCTCCTTTAACCTTCGATATCCGCCTCCAAGATTTACTTCATTCAGGTTATCGAACTGAGCAATGGGTGAAAGAAGTGTAATGCTTCTGGTTTCCTCGAATTGATGAAACATATCGTTTATGTAACTCAGGTTAAACTTTTTTTCATTATCCATAAGTTTCATTTGCAAATCGGCACGTAGTTTATGTCTGTCGTAAAAGGGATCTCCGCTTGATGACCAGCTCCCGGGAGGAGCATTATTGCACAGGTCCTCATATCCCTGGGCTATTTTTGCTTCCACCTCATTCCGATGTTCAATTGGGAATAACTTATTCGCCCAGTATACAGAAGTATTTGGAATGATAATAGCAAAGAACAACCAGAAACATAATGAAATCAGCAGGCTTACACTTGAGTTGCGTGAAAAAACAGACGATAGTAAACCGAAAACCGTAACCAGCGCGATGAGCAAAAACGTTATGGTAATGAAACCTCCGGTCTCAATTAGAAAATCTGTGTTTATCAGGATCTTTCCTGATATACTCATTATCAGAATGCTAATGAGTATACCAAGAACAGTGGTTGCTGTTATCACGGATAAAATGGAAGCATACTTTGCCCATAAAATCTTTCCGCGCGAAATCTGATTTGAAAGAGTAAGCGCCAGAGTGTGGTCTTCTTTTTCACCAGAAATAGTATCGAAAGCAAATAACAGGGCCAGAAAACTCATACATACTGATACAATAAATGACCAGCTGAGGTTTTGAACCGGCTTAAGTAAAGGATTTACATTATCATGCCTTACTTCCAGATTGAATACATTATATGCACTGTAGATAAACTGGTTCGGAAACATCTTTTCCTTGCAATCTGAAATAATGGAATTGGACCGTGGCTCCAGAACATAGTTTTTACGTAGCGTGGCAAGATGAGATGCATTTTTTGCCTGTTCCTCGAGATTTTTCAATTGTTCTTTATGATATACAAAATAGTTGGCTTTTTCTTCGGAATACAACCGGATAAATGCAATTGTCCCAATAGTAAAGACCAGCAATACTATTATCAGTGATAACTGGAATCTGAAACTGTAAAGTAATTGTTGTATTTCTTTGATGAATAGGGTACTAAACATAGCTTAATAAATTAAAGGTTAGCGCAATTGGTAACGATTAAAGACTATAATACTCCCTGAAAACAAAATAATTGAGATTAAAATAAGAGCAGCAATTCCGGTGAATGAATCTTTTAATGAAGTATCAATCGCGGCAGGAATATCTATAAATGTAGGTACTTCTTTTAAGTCGAGAGTATTGAAATGATCAGGAACATTATTGTTTCCCTTTATGAAATCAGCTGTACTTACAAATGTTGCAGGATCCTGAGGTGTAAAATAGATATATTTTTCGAACAGATTTCTGTCCTTAAGGTATGTAACTAATGTTTCCCGATATTGACGAGTTTCATCCATATACCGGAGAAAGTCTTTTTCGCTGCTTCTGCATAGACAGGATACAGCTTGTACTAATATTTCGGAAGGAGAAAACCAGGAAAGGTTTTTCTCCATTTTTTGCTGCCTGATGAGTCCGTCGAGATATGCTTTTTGAACAGGCCATTTGCGATCGGCATAAGAAAGCCTTATAGGTTCCTTCCATGTATTAAGCTGCCTGTGAAATTCCATTGTTTCAGACGGGCTTCCGTATGTTTCGAAATAACCATCTTCCCCTCCTGATGCATTCCACCAGTTTGTACCTCTCATATTTAGTCTCTTCTGGATTGCACCCCATTGTTCACCTTCCAATTTGCCATATTCTTTATCCAGATCATCAAGTGAATTCCTTACATTATCGTAAAGATCGGTTTTAACAATGCTTTTGGATAAATAAGAACCTGAAACTGGCCAGAGGAAGACAAACCAAATCCAACATAGCATGCTCAGTACAATAGCTGTGGATGAACTTTTTACAAATGCTGAAATAATTGTTCCCATTAAAATGAAGACAAGTATATAAAGGATGGAAAAGATAAACAGGATAGCTACCCGTATCCAATCGGAAATCTGCAATTTAATATCAGGCGACAGGACAATAAACAAGGTTGAGAGCAAAAAACAAAAAAACAATATAGGCAGCAGACTTAATAATACACCTGTTATTTTCCCTATCAAAAATGGAATTCTGCCAGTATAGTTTGAAAATATCAGCCTTAAAGTACCCTCTTCATGTTCACGTGTAATAAGATCGTACGAAAATACCAGGGCCAATAACGATAAGACCAGGGATAAAACTGTTATAAAATCAAGAGAGAAGAAAGCATTCAATAAAGGATTATCACGCGTAGATGCATGACCCGTCGGGAAAAGAGGATATTCCTGAAGATAGATCTTAACTTTATTTCCAACATTTTGGTTAATCCCTTTGTAAAGTATACCAAGTGGTTCAGGATACTTTATAAGCTCCGGTTTTAGGCCTGAATACACCTTAATTTGCTTGAGTTCTTTTTCTGAATTTTCTTTATCAACTGCATAAATACGAAGTTGGTTTTTATATTCATCAATGCTTACACTTATGGTAAATGGAATGAGGATAATACATAGTAATACACCAATAATGAACCTTGCTGAAAAGATATTCAGCAGAAAATCTTTTTTTACAATGTGCCAGATCATGTTTTTAGTTTTTATTAATTACCTATGTTGGTATTCTGTATTTAATATTTGTTTTGTGTTACTTATTACCGGTAACCTTTTTCATCTCGTATTTTATTATTTCTCAATTACCATTTCCTGCATATAGTTCATGTAAATCTTTTCCAGATCATCTTCGAGAAATTCTTCCCGGGTGCGTACCATTACAAGGCGGCCCTCTTTCATAATCCCTACACGATCAGCAATGTTTTTGGCACGGAAAATATCGTGTGTGCACATAAAAATAGATTTGCCCTGCCTTTTCAGGTTCACAAGTATTTGCATAAGCTCAGCTGCCGCTTTAGGATCGAGTCCGGCTGTAGGTTCATCCAGAAGGATGTTGGGCGCATCCTTGATAATTGCAATTGTTAACCCAACTTTTTGACGCATTCCTTTTGAGAAGGTTTTGATCTTTTTCTCGAATGCTTCTTCCTGCAGTCCGACTTCCCGCATTTGCATGTAATAGTCTTCTTTTGAGAGATTTGGCTTTCCTCCCAGCTTGGCAAAAAAATCGAGATTCTGCCGGGCTGTAAAGTTCCCATAGAGCATTACATTCTCACTTACGTATGAAACATATTTCTTCGATTCCAATGGCTCTTTTGTGACATCGATGCCATTTATCAGTGCCTTTCCCCCTGTTGGCTCAATAAAGTTCAGGAAGAGGTTAATTGTGGTTGTTTTCCCGGCTCCGTTAGCCCCCAGCAGGAAGAAAATCTCACCTTCCTTGATTTCCAGGTTCAGTGCATCAAGCGCTAATTCCTGATCCTCGTAACGCTTTGTTAAATCGATTGCCTGTAGCATAATTATTAGTTTAAAGTTTAAAGTCGATAGTTTAAAGTCAAAAGTCGAATGGTTACTTATCTTACATCATATTTAATAAACTGAAAAACACTAACAATAAAAAATAACAGTGAATAAAAACATAGAAGCAAAATATCAGTCCAGTTATTCACCAATGAATCGACAAGAGAAGGATAAATGTAGTTTTGCAATCTTGGTACCTCAAGGCCTAGTTTTGATATATCTCCAAAATAGCCATTTGAAATCATGCCGCCCACTCTATACTCTTTATAATCTGTTCGTATACGACTATAATACTCCGATTCAGTATATTGTCTGAATTGATTGCCATTTGTTTCAATGTTTTTCAATTCACCCAATCCTGTATGTGTAATATCATTGATCAGGAAAGTAAATGAACTGACAGGACTTATCCTTGAAATATTTTTCGCAATATTCTGTTGTACATGTTTCTTACTGTTATAATTCCTTTCTATTTTTTCTATTTCTTCAACTTTTCTAATCTCATATTTATTCTTTATATCACTGATCTTCTTATCATATTTGTTTCTTGAAGTCGTAAAAGCAGGATCATCCCAGCTTGAGAATATATTGAATGTTTCTGCATTCAGTCCGTTCTCCTTCATTATTGCTGACAATAGGGCTCCTCTTTCCTTATCATATTCTTCTTGAATTTCTTCCCGTTTCATCGTCTTCTTTTTATTTACAACTTCCTCTGTTTCTATTGGGTAGACAATCTGTGCAATCATTGGACTAATTTTTGGGATAATTACGGCAATTAAAACCCACAACAGCAATGAAGCAGTTATTGATGCTCCTGAGTTTTTTGTCTTAATTGACAAGAGAATCCCAAGGTTGAAAAGAATAAACAAGAACATAAGGCTTATAATCAAGATCATCACAAAAGGTAACAAGTAACTTGTCGAAAGTATAGGTACATTGGTTGTTAGTGTTAGTAATACCAGTCCTGAAATTATCCCGGCAAAAAAAGAAACCAAAAAAACGGTATAGTTGCCAACAATTTTAGCAAAAATGATCTTCCATCTATGAACCGGATTAGCAGCTATAAGTCTCAATGTTCCACTCTCTTTTTCCCCGGTAATACTGTTAAAAGTGAAAATAAAAGCCAATAATGAAAGAATAAAGGTGACAATAAAATAAAAATCTATTTTACCAAAAAGTAAAGCTATTGGGTTATTAATTCCATGATCATTTATGGCTTGCCAAACTCCCTGGGAATTGGTGCTGATTTTATTCGGAAGATAGCCTGAAAGACCACTAGAAAAAATACTTAGTGGAGAAGGAGGGATATATCCTTCTGCTATGAATTGCATACCTCTATTATCCTTATTTCCTTCTATATACATTCTTTCTGCATCTATATAGGCTGTTTTGGCCTGTTCGTACTCCTTCGTCGATACATATAATCCAAGAGGAATGAGTACTACGCAAATTAACATCACAAATAGCGAACGGGCATTTGTGACAATTTCCTGTATCTCTTTAATTATTAAGTGCCTAAGCATATATATATTATTTGATATTCATTATTCATATTCACAGTTCTATATCTACCTCTTACTCAGCCTTATACCAAACACTACAATCCCCATTAGTACGCCGACCAGAAGCAGTATCAGCAAAATGGTGCCAAATATCGGAGTCCGTGCTTCCACCTGGATACGGACTGTCTTATCTTCTGTTTCAACAGTCCGGTTATTAGCTGTGGCTTGTGTTTTGATTTTGACCTCCTGTGCACCCACATTCACATCATCGGGAGGAAGAATGCTAAGAATTACTTCATGTTCTTTGCCGGGAGCCAGGGTAGCAATGACATCAGGTACTATAACTGTCTTCCAGTTAAGCGGATTTTCAGTTGTGATCTTAATATTATCCAGCACCCTCGTTCCGTCATTCATCACAGTAATTTTCATGGAAAGACTGTCGCCGGTTTTAATTTCATGATAAAGCGATGGAGCTTTTACAGTAATACGGCCAACTCCCTTAGGAATAAGTTCAAGTTTGATTTTCCCGGCCTGAATCTGATCAATTTCTTTCTGTGACATAATGCGTTTTTCACCTAATTTTTCGAATTCTGAGTTGTTCAGGATAAGCACATAGAAGTCGAGAGGGTTATCAATTTTAATTTCATTGTCTTCACGGTCGGGCATGTAAGCTTTTAATGAAAGCTTACGTATATTCACCCCCTGATTAAATTTAAGTTGTGACAGACGTGCATTATTATCTGCATCATAGAAATCGTACGATACCTGTCGTGGCAGGTTGACTACCATAAACCTGTAAACATCGTCAGAAGAGGAAAATCGCTCCAGGCTAAGATCATAAGCTGCTGAGGTACCAAGATCTGTCTCCTGTGCAAACTGGGATGAATTGATGGCTACCATATTGGCTGACGCATCTTTTTCTAGATAAATATTCTTTATATCCTTCTTGCCATTATAGTTTAAGACAACCTGCACACTTTCAGCGTCGCGCAACAGGTTAAAATCAGTTACGGCTGTGGCTCCATTATCGATATAGGGAATCCGGATTTCGTATGGAGATCCAATAATTGTATTATCCGCAATATTGTTAATCGATACAAAGACATTATATACCTTGGCTGTCCTCATTTCCGGCGTAAATACATCAAAATGCTGTTCGAATTGTTTCAGGTAATCCTGGTTACCTTCCGTGGAACTGCGCAAGGTCAGCCGTACCCTTTTTTCAGTTTTACTATTCTGGTATTTCACAGCTTTTTCGATGATAATGTACGATTGTTGTGAGATAAGTTTCAGAATGAGCTTCTGGTAATCGACCTCTTTCGATAATGATTCATTTTTAGAATTATTGAACTCAGCCAGGGATATGGCTTTCTGATCATATAGTTCCTTATCGTTATCATATTTCTGTTTGGCAATTTCGTATGCTGCGCGAGCCTTTTTCAGGTCTAGCGCAATTCCCGCCTGGTCTTCCTGAGAGCGTGCAGAAACAAATAGAAAAATTAGCAATGTGATCAGGAGTATTTTTTTCATAATATAGTTTTTAAACGAGAGGCATTCTGTAATCGGTATTCAGAATATTCATTTTAAACTTTTCAAATCGCTCTTTACCACATAACTCACATTATTCTCAAAATCCCACATAGTCTTCCGTTTTAAGTTGTTTACTGAAAGCTGGTAACCTATAAAAGCGTCAAGATAATCCAGTTGAATAGTTGCGAGTCTTTCCTGTTCGATCGTAAGATCCTGGTTTGA
The DNA here is from genome assembly GCA_003141895.1 of Bacteroidales bacterium. Lineage (GTDB taxonomy): Bacteria > Bacteroidota > Bacteroidia > Bacteroidales > VadinHA17 > LD21. The sequence continues at coordinate 174,333 of PLNT01000018.1, forward strand.
AATATCACCATTTTCAAAACGCATCTGGCTTATTTTGTATGTTTGCCGGGCCAGATCTAGATTTTTCTGATGAATTATCAGCTGTTGTGATGATTCGTTTACTGACCGAATAATTTCACGAACCTCTCTTCGTATTGTCACCCCCAGGTTTTCCTTCGCAAGTTCTTTCGACTGGAGGTTAAACTTTGCCTGTTTCACTTTCGACGAACCCCTTCCCCAATCGTAAATAGGCACCGATAATGTGAGTGCTACACCCCGGTTAGGCGGACGGTTTCTGATATTGTCGAAAGACGATCGGAATAACTGTGCTGTTGTTCCCGCTCCAAGTGTACTGATACCTGTTAAATCGTAATATGCAGAGATATTCCCCTGGAATTCACGTACACGTTTAGCTCTGTCGACCTCAATTTTCAAAAGGTTTATATCCATCTCTGTTTCCTTTATTTCAAGCCTGTTCTCCAATGCTTCGGAAGTAGCTTTTTGTTCATCAATGAGAATAGGTTTATATTCCAGATTCGTTACAATGCCTACTTTATGATCCAGGTCAAGACCAATCAGTTGCTTAAACTGGTCCTCATCGTTTTGCATCTGGTTAATTGCTTTAAGATATGCAGCTCTATTCTGCGCGACCGAAACCTCCGCACTCATCACATCTCCCTGTGCCATACGTCCACCCTCTGATTTTAACTTGGCTATACGGAAAGATTCTTCTGAGTTTCTGAGTTTTTCCAGAGCAATCTCAACTTGTTTTTTACTCCGGTACAAAGCATAAAACTCCTGGGTAACGTCATATACTATGTCCATTTGAGCACGAGTATAGAAATGTTCAGACTTCTGATAGTTATACTCCGCCTCGCGCAAATTTTCGCGCAATTTATTTTTAGTAAATATCGGCTGGGTAAAATATAGAGAGAACTCGCTATTAAATATATCAGTTTTTAAGGTACTGTTATCACTTGCGATTAGTGTACTAAAGTTCCGACGAAATGGATTTGCGGCTAGCGACAGATTTCCGCCTGTTGGTAAAACATATGTAAAATTTAAGTTTCCCCCTACCTGGAGAGACCCATTAGAATTATAAACCGGTAATCCGTTAGCCTGTTCTATCTCTGTCACCGATTCAGCCCAGATCGGGGTATTTAAGTTAAGATCGAGCCTCGGTTTAAACATTGCTTTATAATAACTAAAATAATATTGCATAGCTTGCTTATCTGTCTCAAATGAGAGTGCCGAATAACTTTTACCCAGCGCAATCTCAATTGCATCGGAGCAGGTCAGATAGAGTGTGTCCTGCGCTGACATTTTCCCGGATATAAAGACTAGTCCAAGGGTCAGCAGCAGAGAACTATTACGTAGCAAATTCCTAAATGGCATATAACCAGGTTTGAAATAATTATACAATACCTATGCCAAAGGAGTTAATCTATTTATATTATGAATATTACGATATCGATTATTGCATTTATATGCTTCATTAATGGGTAATATGTATTGAATATGTGTAAACTATTACCCATCGCAATTTATTTATTTTGGGAAAGAAATATTAATTGGTTACATTTGATTATCATAGATAAACCTGATATGAATTTCAGACATAATAGAAATAACTTAACCCTGGATTTTAACAAGTTCCTGTCTGAAATGAATGAGTCGTTTTCTATTATTACTGATCTGGAACAGCTTAAAGATAATTTTTCATCCAGATTGAAGGATTTGCTTAAAACAACTCATATCTATATATTGATGCTGAATCCTGATTTAAGCAGGTATATAACTGTAGAAAACATTACCACACATTCTAATCGTGACGAACTTTTTTATTTTTATACTTCAGATAAACTGATTTTTTGGCTCTCAGTAAATAAAACTTTCCTTAATATAAGCCAAAATCCACAGGTGGTATCGTTTTTTACAAGAAGAGAACAGGAACTGCTTACACATAAGAGTATTTCGTTAATCTATCCGCTAATTGTTATGAATCAGGTTCGCGGAATAGTTTGTATTGGAGGAAAAGAAAACAATGTTCCTTTTGACAATAATGAACTTAAGTATTTAAAAATATTTCTCGATCAGGCGGGTTTTGCTTTTGAGAATGCACTGCTTTACCAGGAACAGAAAGAGAGAACGAAAAAAATGTACCGGGCTGACCGTTTAGCTACACTGGGAGAACTATCAGCAGGTGCTGCGCATGAAATACGTAATCCGCTGACTTCTATCCGCAGTTCTATTCAGTTTCTGAAAAGGAAGCTGAACGATTCGACTGATATCGAGATGGCGAATGATCTGATCTCCGAGGTCGACCGTATCAATGAAATTATCGAAGGAATGTTGTCCTTTGCAAAGCCACAACCTTTGAAGAAGGAAGACACCCTCTTAAAAACTATTCTGTTACAAACGATTCAATTAGTCTCAAACACTACACGCAAAAAGGAAATTGAAATATCACTTAATTATCAGGCTGAACGTGAAGATATTTTTGGAGACCCAGGCCAACTGAAACAATTATTTCTGAATATTATTATGAATTCGATTCAAGCCATTGAGACAGTACCTGGCAAAATTGAAATTAATGTTAATTTTTCTCCGTTGAAAAATAAAAATGGGCCGACTTATTTGATAGAGTTTATTGATAACGGGAAAGGCATATCAAATGAGAACATAGATAAGATTTTCGATCCTTTTTATACTACTAAAAACGAAGGAACCGGTCTTGGTCTCTCTATCTCATATGGTATAATCAGTCAGCATGGCGGAGACATTGAGTTTTCCAGTAAACCTGGTTCGGGAACAAAAGTGAAAATCAGAATTCCATTGAAATAATAAATTAGGTTGAAATCCCATGAAGAATCCACGGGTATTAATTGTTGATGACGAGGAAAAAATAAGAAAAGTTCTTACCCGGTTGCTCGAGGACGAAGATTATAATGTAAAATCTGTTGAAAACGGGCAAAAAGCCATTTCAATCTTAGTATCGTATAAGCCCGACATAATTTTAATGGATCAAAATATGCCGGGACTCAATGGTATTGATGCTCTGGTAACCATCAAAGAAAAATATCCTTCCATAACCATAATTATCATTACAGCTCATGGAGAAGTCTCACTTGCCGTTGATGCCATAAAGAAAGGCGCTTATGATTATCTTGAAAAACCTTTTGATAATGATAAACTCCTCCTATTAATAAAACGTGCTACAGATCATCAAAGGCTTACAATTGAAATATCAGATCTGAAACGTAAGCTTACAGAACATAAATCATTTGAATCTATTATTAGCTCGAATGATAAAATGAAAAAGGTGATTGCGCAGGCCAGATGTGTAGCCGATACGGATACAACTGTGCTCATTCAGGGTGAAAGCGGAGTGGGAAAAGAAGTAATTGCCAATGCCATACATCAATCAAGCCAGCGAAATAAGGGACCTTTTATAGCAGTTAACTGCGGCGCTATTCCGCAAGGTCTTATTGAAAGTGAATTATTTGGCCATGAAAAAGGATCATTTACAGATGCTAAAGAAACAAAGACAGGAAAATTTGAACAGGCAAAAGGAGGCACATTGTTTCTCGATGAACTCGGAGAATTGCCCCTCGATGCACAGGTAAAATTATTACGTGTCCTGGAAGATAAAAAAATAACCAGGATCGGAGGCATTAAACCTATCCAGGTAGATGTAAGGATTCTCTCGGCAACAAACAAAAACCTTGAAGAAAGGGTTCAGAAAGGAAGTTTCCGTCTCGATCTTTATTACCGTCTGAATATCTTCCCGATACAAATTCCACCTTTACGTGAAAGGAAGGAAGATATACCTCTATTTATTGAGCATTTCATAAACAAGTATAATTCAGAGTTGAGTCTTCATGTAAAAAACATGTCTGAACATGCTGTTGATCAGTTAATGAATTATAGCTGGCCCGGTAATATCAGGGACTTGCAGAATGCCATTCAAAGCGCCATGATTCTATGCAGGGAAGGAACAATAACAAGTGAGTTCCTGCCGATGAGAATTAAAGGTTATCCCATGATAGATGGAACCAAGCTTGAATTTGATTCCGGTCTGGATGAAAACCTGAAATCCCTTAATTCGAAACTTGAAAAAGAAATGATCAATGAAGCACTAAGCAAATGCAATTATAACCGTACTGAAACTGCCAACCTTTTAAAAATAAGCAGGAAAACGTTGTTTAATAAGATGAAACATTACAATCTGTAGCATAAAAAAACCTGGACTGTTTAATCCAGGTTTGTGATTCCGGCGCGGCTCGAACGCGCGACCCACAGCTTAGAAGGCTGTTGCTCTATCCAACTGAGCTACGGAACCAATTTCAGGCCACAAAAATACATTTTTTTTCAGTTTTTGCAACTCTATTTCCTGCTGATCGTCCTTTTTCATGAAAAGTCGCAGAAACCAGTAAGTTATGTCTGCCTTTATACCGTTATGCCTTTAAGCCTTTCATGTAATTTACTAATCCCTTTTTATCAATTATCTGTTTCAGCTTATCAGGCAGAGGTTCGAATGAAAAAGTTTTTGATCCAACTAATATTTCACCCTTGCTGAAGCTAATACTCACCTCGTCTCCTGACTTATAAGCTTCAACTGCTTCTTTATTAACAATAAGCAATAAGCCCTGATTAATTGATGACCGATAAAATATCCTGTTAACAGATTTGACAATTATGGCCTTTATTCCCAGGTAAGAAAGTCCGACTGAAGGATGCTCGCGTGAACTTCCGCATCCAAAATTATCACCAGCTATGATTATATCCCCTTCTTTTGCATTTTTGGTAAATGCCTTATCAAAATCCTCAAAGAGCAAAGGAATAATCGACGCAGGATCGGAACTTAATATATTATAGGTGTGTTTCCCGGCAAACATCTGGTCGGTATTCAGATTATCAACGTCTGAATAATCCCATATAGAATTAATTTTTCTGTTCTCTCCCGGTTTTATCTCAAATGTTTTGCTTTGCGAAATTTTATACGGAAATTTATCTTTACCCGGTTTTGTTCTTGGATCTGTTATAATTCCTTTTATAGAAGAATGTGCCACTGTCGCCGGAGACGCCAGGTAAATCTGAGCCTCTTTATTCCCCATCCTTCCTGAAAAATTACGGTTTGCGGTAGAAATGACAGTATGTCCGTTTGCCGGAATCCCCTGTCCTGTCCCCAGGCATGCTCCGCATGATGGAGTTAAAACATTTGCTCCCGACTCAAGGAATATTGAAATCAGTCCTTCTTCAATAGCCTGCATGAATATTTTCCTTGAAGCAGGAATGACATTGAGCTGAAATCCTTCTTTAATAGTTTTTCCTTTCAAAATATTCGCTGCAATTCTCAAATCTTCTATCCTTCCATTTGTGCATGTCCCGATAAGACCTTCATGAACCACAGTCTCGTTAACGTCAGATACTGATTTGATATTATCAACATTGTGAGGTGCTGCCACTACCGGAAACACTTCCCCCAGATCAATGTCAATTTCACTTAAATATTTTGCATTATCATCAGCCCAAACCCCTTCAGTTTTTGCCCCATAGAAATTACTGAGCACTTCATCAGCAGGAAATACGGCATTTTTAGCTCCCATCTCTGAGGCCAGATTAGCAATTGTCATACGGTCGCCAATTCCGAGAGTTTGAACACCATTCCCATGGTATTCAATCGACATATAGTTTGCTCCGTCAGACCCTCTCATACCGATAATCCATAATGCCAGATCCTTTGCGAAAACATTTTCCTTCAATCTGCCTGATAATGTAATTTTAATTGACTCAGGAACCCTGAACCAGGTCTCCCCTCTTTTCCAGATCCCGGCTGATTCTGTGCGATCTATTCCTGCAGCGAAGGAATTAAATGCCCCGGCAGTTGATGTATGGCTGTCGCTGCCTACAATCAACATTCCGGGTCTGGCATGATACGACATTATCTGATGACATATGCCTTTTCCAGAATCATAGAAATTTTTAATTCCCTGCTTTTTTACTATATCCCGGATATCCTGATACTGAGTCGCAAGTTTAGAATCAGCAGGAGGAGCATTATGATCGAGAACAACCAGCATCTGATCGGGATCTGATACATTCTCCCCTCCCATTTTCTGAAATGTCTTAAATATACTTGATGTATTATCATGCGTCAGAATAATATCAGGCCTGGCAAATATAATCGATCCGGCGGTGGCCTTAAATATTTTCTCTGCAAATGTCTGAGGAATCATGTCTATGTTAATAAATTTTTATTCATTTAATTTATAATTCTATAATATCAAAGTTATAGAAATTTCATTCATGACTACTTGGTTAAACTATTAATGTTGTAGAAACAGACCTACAACACGCTGTCATCCCGAGCGTTAGCGAGGGATCTCCATCTCATTTCCAAGCAGTCCACCTCTCCGGTAAACTTCATACTGAACATCTGAAAATTGGTTGGCCTTGAATATTAATTTATTCCTGAGGTTTTCAATTTGCCCGGTTAATAAATTGACCTTAATAAAGTCTCCGTTTTTAATATCGTATTCAGCAAGATCCTTACATGTAATTATAGGAAAAGCTGCATTTATTGCATTCCTTTCGTAAATGGCCCCAAATGATTCTGCCATAATAAGTTGTATACCCAGCGAGGCAAAACATTCAACAGCTTGTTGCCGGGAACTTCCGCATCCAAAATTTTTTCCTGTGACAACAATATCCCCTGGCTTTGCCCTTTTTGAAAAATCTTCAAATCCTTTGAGATTATCAAATGTATACTGACCCATCTCCTTTATATCAGTTATAGCCAGATACCTGTTATGAAATATCATATCAGTATCGATATTGTCTTTCATAATAAGCCAGACTTTCCCTTCAAGTATAGAATCTTTTGCAAATACAGATTCCGATTTAACTTTTTTGACCGAAGTTTTTGGAATATCAGGTCTGTTGAATATTGCAGGTTCATCAGGGATTTTATCGGGCGTAGTGATGTATCCCGCAACGGCAGATGCTGCGGCAACTTCAGGAGATGAGAGATATACGCTTCCTTTTCCCTGCTTACCCGGGAAATTTCTGTTCCCGGTACTTACTGTTACCTCACCTGTACCATTTTGTCCAACCTGACCGGCAGCACAACCAGCGCATCCCGGATTAGAGACCAGTGCGCCTGCATCTTTAAAAATTTTTATCAGCCCTTCGTCAAGACAATGCTTCCATATTTCATCAGTTGCCGGGACAATTTTAAGTACGACACCAGGTGCAACTTTCCGGTTTTTGAGGATCATGGCAACCATATGCATATCCTTCATTCTTCCGTTTGTGCAACTCCCGATAAATGCCGAATCGATTTTTGTTCCCAACACTTCTGAAACATTTATTGTGTCGTGTGGTTCTCCGGGACGGGAGACCATTGGTTTAAAAACTGAGGCATCAAATGTAAATACTTTATCATAATGAGCATCAGGGTCAGCAAATAATGGTTCAAACTTGCTTCTTGACTTTTTAGAACAATATTCTATTACTTCATTTGAGGGTGGAAAAAGAATAATTATTGCTCCCATTTCTGTTGCCATGGAAGAAATCGTTATCCTGTCATCGACATCCAGATTATCGACGCAGGAACCGTACATCTCAATAGAATAACCAAGCAGTGAATTCGCGCCAAATTTTTCTAGAAGATTAAGAATTATGTCTTTTGAACTCACATTATCAGGAGTTTCTCCTTCCAGATTAATTCTTACAGATGGAGGGATCTTAAACCATACTTTCCCATCATGCCAGGCAGCAGCAATATCCATATCACCCATTCCCTGTCCGAATGCCCCAATCGCACCAAGAATATTTGCGTGAGAATCTGTTGATACAGTTGTTGACCCCGGAGTAACGTACCCTTCTTCTATTAAAATATGCGTACCGATCCCCGCATCAATATCATATACCTTAATTCCCTGATCACGGGCGAAGAGACGGCAAATATGCTGATTAATTGCATATTTCTGATCAGAACCTGTCGGATTGCAATCAAACGTAAAAAAAGTTTTATCAGGATCTTTTATTGTTAATCCGAAATTATTCAGATTCCTTACAACATTGGCACCACCAAAGTCGCGTGCAACTCTGGTATCTATTTCTATATCTATTATTTCTCCCGGATGAACTACCTGGAATTTTGAATGAGCAGCTAGTATTTTCTCAAGCAATGTCATTGCCATATTTGAATAAAATTTAGGGTTATAAAATTAATATAAGAAATGGACACTATCTGAATTGTGCCCTGAAATCTCTTGGAGATTTTCCTTCAGTTTTACGGAATTGTTTATTGAAGTTGGAAATGCTGGCAAACCCGCATTCCATTGCAATATCGTGTACGGGATATTCTGTTTCTCTAAGCAGGTAGCAAGCCTTATTGGTTCTTACGCGGGTTAAATATTCAATAAATCCGGCCCCGCAATTTTTCTTGAAATATCTGCTGAAAGCAAAAGGACTCATCTTTGCGATTTTTGCGATCTTTTCGAGGGGGATTGCTTTGAAGTAATTTTCTCTTATATAAGTATAGACATCGGACATTCTCTTATTTCCCCTCTCATCAAAAGCAAGTTTATAATTTTCTGAACACAGTAAAGCTCGTTTCTCAGAGGAACATAAGATTTTTATAACGTTGAAAAGATCGATCATCTTATCGATGCCTTTATTTTCAACCATCTGTTTTAGATATTTTTCTGCCTGTTTGGAATCTTCTTCTGAAAAAACTACTCCTCTGTCAGCATCAAGAAGTAATTTCTTTAGGCAGCTAAGTTCATGCTGCGACAATAATGCTTCTCCGATAGATTCAAGTTTAAAATTAACTACTATACCATGATATTCAGGAAGACTATTATTTTGTTTGTAGTAGTTCCAGCAGTGGGGAATATTACCTGCAATGAGGACCATATCGTACTGATCAAACAGCTCTACACTATCACCAACAATTCTTGTCCCGTTACTTTTAATATTCAAAACAAGTTCATACTCAGGATGAAAGTGCCATAACCCACCTGTATCATTTATGTAAGCAGCCCGAAAGCCTCCGCCGTCATCATATAATATTTTCTCAAGTTCAGCAACCATGGGCTCTTACACAATATTGTGGTATACTATAAATTTAGGAAATATTTTAACAATAATTAATACTTAATTACATATTTTTTTTTAGTTTATTGTGAATTAATCATTTTTTTTATCTAAATTTGTTTCAAGCTCATGCTATTGGTATTAAGAGGAGATGAGCAAGGGTTGGGGGTGANNATAGCGCCAGCTAACCATGGTTCCATCCTTTTATCAGACAGTAGACACGGGAATTATCTCATTAATAAAGCCCGCTCCTGATTCACACAACCACCCTTCTCCTCTTATTTTTTTTGTCTAAAACGAAAGTATTCTTATGACTCGCCTGATCACGCACTTATCTGACTAAGTGTTAATAAAATTATCGGACTCATAAATTAATAGACTATATTTGTATCCAATTGAATAAATGGGGAAAACAGAATATTTTTATCAATAGCTGAATAGATTAATGAAAACCTATATCAGAAGAAGGGATAGAAACACTCATCTCGTTGTTTTATATGGTGGCTGGGGGACCGATGAAAACGTGTTCACTCCTCTGTGCAATGATGAGTTTGATTTTATTCTCTTCTATAATTATTCTGCGGATGAAGCCCTTGTCCTTCCGGAAATCAAAACATATGAAAAAATTACGCTCATAGGATGGTCTTTAGGTGTATGGGCGGCAGAATACCTTTCGCCAAAAACCGGCATTAAACCTGATGTAACCATAGCCGTAAATGGAACCCCTGTACCAGCTGATGATTTGTACGGGATACCGCTCAATGTTTTTGAAGGAACATTGAACAATATTACTGAAGAAAATATCGAGAAATTTTATTTCAGGATGTTTGGTGATAAGAAATCATACCAGACAAACATTGACAGAATTCCTCACAGATCGCTTAAGTCATTGCATGATGAACTGCGCTGGCTATATAACAGAATAATGGAACAAAGAGAACCTGGATTTAAATGGGATTATGCCATAACAAGCGAAAAAGATCGTGTCTTCCCTTCAAAAAACCTGGAAGGTTACTGGGAAAAAGAAAAGAATACAAAGAACATAGTCCTGCAGCTTCCGCATTATTTGTTCAACGAGTGGAAATCATTTGCCGATTTTATTCATTTTGTTGAAACCTATTGAAGCAATTAGTTTTTAAAGATCTTTGATTAAGATATTAGCATCTGATTTAGCAACAAGTTTGTCAAATTTTTCGAGCATTGAAATGACTTTCTCGTAATCTTTATTCCTTATTACCATTATTTGTTCGATTCCATGCTTATCAAGACGTGAAAAAACAAAACTCACAGTCAGCCTGTTTATGTCCAGTGCTGGTTGATAAAGCCTCTCTATAGCACCGTTTTCATGAATAACAGACACCAGGTTGGCACTGCTCAGATCCTGAAGTATATCGCGGGCCAGGCGTACCGGAATTTTAAGATTTGCTCCAATATATTCCGCACTGATTGGTTTTTCACCGAGTGAGAAATTCCTGATTATCATATGCATTATCATCAATATCAGGGCTCTCTTTTGATAATTGCTAATATTAAGAGCCTCTGATTCCATCTCATATCGTGATATATTCTGATTTGCAAAAGAAATTTCCGCCCCCAGAAGTACCACACTCCAACTGGTCTGTAACCAGACAATAAATAACGGCACAGCCGCAAAACTGCCGTATATATAACTCAGCTTTGTTATACCGAACTGAAGATCAATATATAACCACTGTATCCCCTGAAGAATTGTACCTGAAATTATACCGGAAATCAGAGCAGGAAGAAACTTTACTTTAGCATTAGGCATTATTATAAAAAGTATAGTCAATGTTATCCAGTTCAGAAAGTATGGGGCCAACTGGAACAAAAAGCTTATCACGGGTTTAAAAAAGTCAAGAATTGGCGCTTTGACCATAAAGTCATTAAGCCCATTGGATATAAAAACTGTGAGACTGCTTGAGAGAATAATAAATACCGGAGCGATAAGCATAATCGTCAGATAATCAGTAAATTTTCTGTACCATGGCCTCGCAGATCTGATCTGCCATATATGATTAAAAGAGCTTTCTATATGATTGAGCAACGACATAACCGACCAGAAAAGTATTATAACGCCTATCCCGGCAATGTAGCCTCCCTTTGTTTTCTCAATTGCATTTGAGGCATTCTGCAACAGCCATTTCAACACCTCCTGCTCTGACTGGAATTTATCTATTAAAAGTTGTTGAAGCTTCTGATCAAGACCGAAACCTTTCGCGATTGCAAATGCTATCGCAGCAACAGGAATAACCGATAAAAGTGAATAAAATGTCAACGCTGAAGCCCGAAGCTGGGCTTTATCATTGGAAAAACCCCGTACAGCCAGGATAAATATCCTCAATTGCTTTAATACGAAAGTCCTTCCCTTTGAAATCTCAGAGAGAGGAGTATTCCATATTGTATCATTCAGCTTTTTTAATTGGTCAAGTGTCCATGTAACAGGATTTACCATACCGTTATATTTGCATTAATATCAATAAGTTATTTTATGTAACGAGATCAAATATACAAAATACCTGATGCTATGGAATGAAGCAAAGTAAAAAAAAATGTTATTTTCACTCAAAAATTATTACAAAATGAAAATTAATATCCTTGAATTTGTTGAAGGAGCCCGTAAAGCGACCGGATTAGCTGTGATCATAGATGTATTCAGAGCATTTTCAGTTGCTTGTTACGCCATCGATGCTGGTGCTTCAAGAATAATTGCAACGTCAGACGTTTCAGAAGCATTTTTATTAAAGAAGAAATACAAAAATTCAGTTTTGGTGGGGGAAAGAGATGAGAAAAAAATTGAAGGATTCGATTTTGGAAATAGTCCGACTGAAATTATAAAAGCCGATCTTTCAGGGAAAACTATTATTCACACTACTACAGCAGGGACACAAGGACTTATCAATGCTATAAATGCAGAAATTGTTTTGACAGGCAGTTTTGTAAATGCAGACGCAATCGTGAACTATGCAAAATCTGTTAATCCTGATGTTGTATCATTGGTTGCGATGGGATACCGCGCAACTGTTTCAGCGGAAGAAGATCTCTTGTGTGCTGAGATGATCGATGCTAAACTAAAAAATGAATCAAGTGTTTTTGAAGGGAGAATTGCTGATCTTCAGAATACATCCGGACAACGTTTTTTTAATCCGATTAATATTGATTTCTCTCCTCCTACTGATTTTTTTCTCTGTACTATGGTAAGCAGGTTCGATTTTGTTTTAAAAGCAACAAAAAGATTAGATGGTAATATAGACCTTATGAGAATTGATTTATAATCAATTTAATATTATGTGTATTACATTAAAGATTGTTTTGCGAATAGGAACAGACAAAATCCTTGGAGAAGGCCTTCGCCTATAGTTTCTACGAAAAAAATATGGGAAGGATGTTTCTTCTCCTGTGAATTTCTCGATACGTACTGAACATACTCATCTTGTATACGCTGAATAACAAAAGTGAAATTTTGCTTGCGTCCAGTCTGATTTCCATCCTCTCCCTGTACTTTATAAATATTGCTGCAAGTATCCGTGTAACTCCCAAATACTTTAGTTTATTATAAATTTTCAACAATAGAACTGTCTCGGAAAATGCGCTCTTATCAGTTACCTTATCATAAAGTTTGCTCAGATTTTCAATACCGAGTTTGGTCTTGTTAAGATAATCCCTGTTTGATTCGAGTCCCTCATGCATAAGTCCATTATCGATATGCAGAATACCTATCCCCGCCTTTTTCAGCTGATATCCAAGTAAAGTATCTTCGTGTCCATATTGCTTCAACTCTTCATTAAAGCGTATTTTTGAGAAAACTGATCTTTCAATCATCACATTAAATGTTGAAAATCCGGCATGAGGATGCTTATTTCTTTCAGCAGCGGTTTTCTGTTCGCGCCATTTACCATATTTCCATCTCAGCATTTTATCCGGATCACCCGGAGGACTGTCGTGGTAAAGAATTCCACCACATATTACCCGCGATTTATTCAGATATGGAAGCCAGTTTAAAATATACGCTTCAGCTGTGCCAGGCATCATTACATCAGCATCAATGAAGAGCAGAAAGTCACCCTGTGCTTCAAGAGCCAGTTTATTTCTGATAGCAGCTCTTCCTATATTCTTTTCTGATGAGATCACCCTGACATTTGTAGTTTCAAGAGAATGATATTTCTCGGCGTACTCCGGGGTAGAACCATCATCCCCAATCAGTATTTCATAGAATTCAGGAACTTTGTTCATCGCATCTTTCATGATGTGAACAAGTGCAATAATATCATAATCAAGTACGGGTATCAGCAATGAAATCTTCATTTTAATAGACGCTTATTGTATCAAATGTACAATATATTTTCTTAATATTTGTCCTGCAATCTTTGGCAAAGAAATTGCATATACTAATTTTGCAGAACTCTTATGTAATTGTATTTATAATGAGAAAATATTTTTTCCTTCTTTATTTGCTATTTCATGCCGGATTAACATTCGGGCAATTAAAAAATGGCTATGAAATTGATCTTACAATCAATGATCTTCCGGATTCAACAGTTTTTCTCGCTTATCATCTGGGTGATAAACAATATATTAAAGACACAATTCAACTCAATGAAGCCGGTCATGCTTTTGTACAGGGCCGGGAAGCTCTGCCACAGGGAATATATATGATTGTTTTGCCGGGAAGAAAATATTTCGAAATCCTGATGTCAACCGGTCAACGCTTCTCTGTAAGCTGTTCTTATAAAGATTATTTCAATACTTTAAAATTTACAGGATCGGAGGAGAATTCTGCATTCCTTGAATACCAGAAAAGCTGGGTGAAAATGCAGCAACGCGCTTCTTCAATCTCAAAAAGAATACAGAATAACAGGCAAAACCGTGATTCACTGAAGATTCTTGAACCAATTCAGAAGAATCAGGAAGAAAACATGAAAATATACCTTAAAAGTGTTATTAAAGCCAATAATGGCAATCTACTTGCAATACTTGTTAAAGCATTACTTCCTGTTGAAGTTCCTGAAATTTCAACTATAGGATTCGCTAACCCTGATTCGGTGAGATGGATAAGAACTTATCTCTATAATAAGAATCATTTTTTCGATAATATCGACTTCAACGATGAAAGATTACTGCGTACACCAATATTATATGCCAGGCTTGATGCATTTTTTACTAATGTCCTTATTCAGGCTCCTGATTCCATAAATAAGGAAATTGATAAATTAATTGCCAAATGCAGCGGTAATTATAAAATATTTCAGTTCGTTGCAGTGTATCTATTTAATCATTTCAGGGAAAGTGAAATAATGGGTCAGGATGCAGTAATGGTAAAAGTGGCCGATGATATTTACCTTTCAGGGAAAGCTGACTGGGTCACAAAAGAGTTTAAAAGTGATCTGAAAAAGCAAATTGACCTGATAAGGCCTAATATTATAGGAAAAAAGGCTGAAAATTTAGTTATGGATTCCTACAAAGAAGTATTTGTTTCGTTATACGATGTAGATAAAGAATTTACAATTCTATATTTTTGGGAACCCGACTGCGGACATTGCAAGGAAGCAACGCCAAAACTCAAAGCATATTATGATAAACCTAAAGATTATGGAGTTGAAGTCTTCGCGGTTTGTACCACCTCTGACAGGGCGAAATGGACCAAGTATATAGAAGATAACAAGATTACCTGGATAAACGGATGGGATCCGACGCGAAGCTCACATTTTGATTATTACTATAATGTCCAATCAACACCGACAATCTATATTCTTGATAAAGACAAAAAAATTATTGCAAAGAAACTAGGTGTAGAGGAAATAGGTCCGTTTATTGAGAACTACAGGAAGTATTTCAAAAAGGGTTAATTTTCTCTTTTTTAAGGCTGGTAATAAGTTCATACACCGAACTGAATTCCTCGCTGTCTGTTTTTGACATGAGTCGCCACTTAGCATTATTCTCACCGGGAGTTATTATGTAAAGTGATGTCATCTCTCTTGAAACAGTGAAGCCTGCCCTTTGTACCGCTTTTTCTGTCCAATGCCTCTTATTCCCGGTTCCTTCAATATAGATATTCCCTTTTTTTTCATTCCGGAATGAAAAAGTACCATCATAAGAATTAAACAGAACGACAGATGGATCAAACAGATGCTCAAATGAACCGGCAAGCATAAGGTCCTCAGGTGATCCTGTAACGAGTTCGTCATCGAGTATCAACCAGATTTTGTCTGACTGACTGATAGCCATCTGAAGGTCGTGTGTGGAAAAAATAATTGTTTTATTGTTGCTATTTGATAAAATATTAAGAAGATGAAAAATCTCATATTTGCTCCCAACATCCAGAAATGCCGTTGGTTCATCCATTATCATTACTCCTGTATCCTGCGCCAGTATCCGTGCAATCATTGCTTTTTGTCTCTCGCCATCGGAAAGCTCAGAAACATATCTGTCGCTGAATGAGAACATCGATGTCTTTTTAAGAGCATCAACAATTGCTTCATGATCTTTTGGCTCTATTTTCCCGATCCAGTTCGTATGAGGAAATCTTCCAAGTGCAACCAGATCATAAACTCTCATATTGCTTACCTTAACTGTCTCGGTTGAAATGTAACCCACTTTCTGTGCCAGTTCCATAAGTGAGTAATCTGTGATATTCTTCCCGTCATATAGAATCTCGCCGCCGAGAGGTTTCTGCAAACCAGTAACTGTTCTCAGAAGAGTGCTTTTCCCGATTCCGTTCCTTCCAATTACGGCTATTAGCTCACCTTTGTCTGCATGGGCATTAAGAGGCGGAAGAAGTACATGTTCATTTTTCCCTGAACCATAACCAATTTTCAGTGAGCTGACAGATAATATTTTTTGTGATTTTTTTTTCATCAGAATGAACCGGAATATTTTCTATTGCGAAAGATCACCCAGATAACTACCGGGATCCCAATTAATGAGGTAACAGCATTTACTGGTAGAATATTCTCCGAGCCGGGCAATTGTGAAATAATATCACTGATCAGCATTATAACTCCGCCTGCCAGAATTGTACCTGGTATTAATACCCTGTGATCGGATGTTCTGAAAAGGATTCTAACAATATGAGGCACTGCAATACCTATGAATCCAATAGGTCCGCAAAATGCAGTAACACTACCTGCCAGAATACTTGTACACACAAAAATTATTGTACGTGCAAATTTTACATTCAGTCCGATACTGGTTGCATAATTTTCTCCAAGAAGCAATGCATTTAACCACTTGGACGAGAATAGACTGAGGATTACACCTGCAGAAACTGAAATTAACAGAACGTTCAACTGATTCGAGGTAAGATTTCCTAAACTTCCCATTGTCCATATAACATAGGCCTT
The DNA here is from genome assembly GCA_003141895.1 of Bacteroidales bacterium. GTDB lineage: Bacteria > Bacteroidota > Bacteroidia > Bacteroidales > VadinHA17 > LD21. The sequence goes on from PLNT01000018.1 coordinate 190,775, forward strand.
AAGCATTGTCTCATTGCTGAAATACTGCATAATTGTCACGACTGCAGATATTCCGCTTGAAAGCATAATGCCAAGAATGAGGACGGTCATTATATCCTTCACCTTCGATGAGATGATCATTATTAATAGCATCACTGCACCTGCGCCCACCCATGATGCCGCAACGAGAATCCAGTTCCCAAGACCGTGAAGACTATCAAGTGTCATGCCGGAGGAAAAACCCAGAATGACAAAGGCTACACCAAGACTTGCACCTGAACTAATACCCAGAACGTAAGGACCTGCCATAGGATTCCTGAAAACTGTCTGCATCTGAAGACCGCTTAATGACAATGCCACACCTACAATTAAAGCGGTGAAAGCTTTAGGTAATCTGAATTTCAGTATGATAGTTTCAAAATTGCTTCCTGTATGCCTGAAGAGTGCATCGATAACGTCTGAGGCTCTTATACTCACTGAACCTAAAAATACATCCAGAACCAGAAAGATGATCAGCAGCAGGAAAAGTATCAAAAACAGTAATTTTACTTTTCTTCCTGATTTGATATCAGCTGATAACGACCTTTTACTTTCAGTTTTCAAATGACCGGTTTTAATAAATTTTCCTGTAATAGACTAACTCATGATCGGTGAATAATTCCGGATGCAATATTGTAGCTATATCCTTTAAAAGAAGATGAGGATAAAGAATTCCACTTTCCCAAAAATCATTTCCTCCTTTTATTGTTACGCGATTGTTATTATTGTAAAGACTATCATTTTTATAACAAGGAAGGTTTTCCAAACGTTGATCGATTGCAGAGATTTCCTTTCGGGAACCTACAGTACCAATATTCAGCCAGAAATCAGCCTTAAGACCCCTTAAAAAAACATTTTCTATTCCATAGGGCATTGATATCTCAGAGTTTACGTCACTCCATAAATAAGATCCACCTGCATCAGTGATTAACCGACTTATATATGAATTGCCCGGTGAAACATACCATGTATCCTTAAAAGGAAGTCCGAGTAATACCTTTGGTTCATACTTAACTCTTTCATGAATATTTGACTTCAGCTTATTGTACTTATCAACTTCAGATTCATATATGCTGTCAGCCAAATTCTCTTTGCAATATAAAGCTCCAAACAGTTTCAGCCATTCAGCCCTGCCTAAGGGATCTGTTTCCAGGTAATCTGCATTTATAATAATTTTTATTCCAAGTTCTTTTATTTTCCCAACATAACCCGATGATTCACTTCCAATTCCGTAAATCATTATCAAATCCGGTGACAGCTTGAGAATTAATTCCTTATTAAGGTTTGCTTCATAGCCTACATCTGCGACTGATCCGTTGGCAACATTTTTTGCCAGTCCGGGTGAATAAACAAAATCGGTGCCCGAAACTCCTACAATAGACTTTTCTTCACCCAGCTCTGAAATCATTGCGACATATGTGGTTGACATGCAGATTATCTTTTTCAGTGGGACAAAAATTATTTCTGCCGAATCCAGTCCCGGAGGCAATTTTGATCCTCTTTTCACCAGATTATAGGTCTGACTGACATTTGTTGCCCCCTGCCACGGATTGATTATTTTAACTTCGCTCCAACCATCTTTTTGCTCAATTCTGAATCGTCTGGCATTGACAATTTCATCTTTAATGTCCTTAGTGCCGGGTTCGCGGTTTATAGTCTTTTGCCTGCAGCCAGACCCTACCAGTATTGAAAGGACCATCAAAAAAAGGAAAGGTATTCTATGCCGGCAGAACATAAACTGACACCTATTCAATTTATTCTCAGTTTAAAACACATGTTACCCGGAATAATACCGGCTTGTTCCTTTGAAATTAATGTTCCATCGGATTTATAAAGTATCACATATCCCCTCTGCGAGTAATCTACCGCGTCAGTTACAATAATATCACCATTTGCAGGATTTATCGCCATTTTATAAAATGATGCACCGGGGTCAGCTATGAGAGCAGTCGGAGGTAGCCTGCCAAGATTAATATCCATAACTTTCACTCCATTTTCGAGATAATATAGTGTTTGTCCAAACGCATCTATTTTGAGGCATGTTGGCGAAGCCAGTTTAGTAGGAAATGTATATTCCGTCTGAACTTTGTCAGTTGAAGTGTTTACCTGAACTAGTTTTGCAAAGTTTTCCCTTGTCCAGCCTCCATTACAAAGAACCCAAAGGGTTCTGTTTTTATCGAGCACCATGCTTTCAGGTTCATTTCCAACTTCAATTGAATCAACTACCTTATCAATAAGTGAATTAATAACTATAACCTCTTTCCCTCCAGTCCAGTTTGATACATAGACCTTATTATCCAGAACTACTATTGCTTCGGATGTTCTCCTTAAATTAATATAGCCTGAAATTGAACTGTTAGCAAGATTAATTATCGTGATAGAATCCGAATAGAGACTGGAAACATAAGCTTTACTACTATTAATAATTGCAATATTACGTGGAGAAACGAGACCTTTGATTGTACTTCTCGATACAAGCGTGTTTGGATCGATCATCTCTATCTTTCCTGAATTATTCACTACAATATATCCTATGTCCTCATTGATAGTCATTGAATATGGAACATCTCCAAGGGGTCTTCCGTTCACTGAAGAGAAAAGATCGTTTGATATTTTCGATGAATCATATGAATAGAAAGATAGAGACCCATTTCCTCCTCTGAAATTGCCCTCGTTGAGAATGAAGACTCCTCCACTTAGTGTATATTTCGGTGGTGCAAAATCTTTTGCCTTTTTACAGGCGACCAGTACTACTAAAAAGAGTAGGATAATTTTTATACCATTTTTCATATTAAGATTATTTTATAAGCTGAAACAAAATTCTAATAAGATAAGATCTCCCGGGCATAGGATATCCTGAAACAGATTGATAATAGGCAGCAAACAAGTTATTAATATTAAAATTCAGATCAAATGATGTATCATTAAATGGAATTTTAATACCCATGAGAATATTATTAAGCATATAGCCAGGGAGAAAACTTGAATTATCAGTCGCTATATACCTGTCTCCTGTCAGATTTAGAGACCAGGAGGAGTACAAATGGCCATATGAAAACTGCACTGATCCATTAGCCTGATTCTCTGGAACATAGAGTAGTTGTTTGCCAACAGCAGCATCATTATTAAGATACGATACAACTGTGGTGGCCTTGGTATATGAATATCCTGCATTAAACAATGCAGAGAATTTGTTAACAGAATATTTAATATTAACGGTAGCTTCCAGACCTGTTGTCTTAACTTTGTTAATATTATCTACTGATAAACTATTTCCTTGAATATGCCAGAGTATCATATCATTAATATAATTTCTAAAAACTGAAAATTCGGAATTAATTTTTAAAGTATTTGAAATATTGTGAGTCATCAGATAAGATAATTCATATATATAAGCATACTCATTTTTTAAATCCTGATTACCATAAGGATTATAATAAAGATCATTCATTGTCGGCACCCTGGAATTTCTCGAAATATTCGCTTTTAAAAATGATTTCTTATTATCAGTAACGCTGAATTGAACTCCTGCTGAAAAATCAGGAATAAGCAGATTCTTCTTAGTCAATATTTCACGCAACAGTAATGTCAGCCCAAATTTGTCAATACATTCTCTTTCTAAAGTTGTAGTAAGCGAAACGGTATTACGCATTTTTCTCTGATCATAGTTATTTGTATTGACAATACTGAATTCATTATTCAGGCTAAATTTCAACTTTGTAAACTCGCTAAAAAGTGTTTCACTCCCCATCTTCAAGATCAACATATCAGATCTATTCCTCGAATCGACATATGACTCTCCAATGTGATTTGTATAGTGCATTCTATCCTCTAACCATGCACTGGTCAAAAAGTAGCTGGTTTTTCCTAACGATAAATCATCAGTTATCATTAGTCTGATTGATTCGTCTGATTGCCTTTCATGCAAATCTGTACCAATTGCTGGAAGATGCCTGCCTGCATCCTGGTACCATAATCTTGCAGAAACAGTATTAATCGTATTCTTAAAATATAACTCTTGAGTTAATCCCCGTTCATTTATCTGGCTATTTGTCATCCTCAACCAGGAATTCGGAGTACTTTCAAATTTAAAATTATTTTCTGAAGTCAGGAAAAAAGCTTTCGTAACAGTTAGAAAGTGTTCGTTCCCTGTCTTAACCTTAGCAAAACCTGAATATTCTCCAAAGCTTCCCATACCTGTGCTGACAGATGCCTTGATTCCTTTTTTCCAATCAGGTTTGTTTTCAAGATTAATAGCGCCTCCGATTCCTCCATTATTTAATATCATTGAAGCTCCACCATAATAGATTTGTACGTCATCAATCAGCCATGCCGGTATAATCGAGAGATCTGATTGACCCAGCATCGGACTATTAATATTTAATCCATTCCAGTTGATCAGTGTCTGACTAGCTCCTGTCCCTCTGAATGATGGTGTAGCAGTTCCACTCATTCCATAGTTTTTCATAAGGATCAGCGACGTTCCGGAAAGCATCTCAGAAAGGTTACTATTGCTAAATCGTGTCAAAACAGCTGTATCTATAATAGTATTTTTAAATCCTGCAACATTCGGAGCAGGCATATTTCTGCTGATAACCACCTCTTTGATCTTAATCGTATCATCGCCGATAGTGGGCTGTCCGTTCACAGGCAGCGAAATAAGTAATACGATAAAACATATTACTATATTTCTCAGACTATGTACTTTTTTTTTCCGGCAGGTCACTTTATAAAGGGTTTTACCTATTACATATATAGCCCGTATGTTCAACATCCAGCGCTGACAAGGGAAATTAAGTGGGAATCTGTTGTGATCCGGCGCTTTTTTTCCCGAAAGCATTGAATATTAGTTTTATCTGGCAGGTCTTCTGACTTATCCCGGTCTTCTGAAGCCTTCCCATCCCGATTCATCGGAACAGTGGCAGGTATTTCAGAAAACCATCATCGTTAGAACGATCGGGCTTCACAGCAGCGGGTACTGTTGCGGATTCAAACCGCATTCCCTTTTCATTGCAATGATAAAAATTTCACTGCAACACCAAAACAGAACAAATATAAGAGATTTTTTTTTCCTGACACGAATTGATTTTTGGCAGATATCAACATTTGTTAACAATTCGCCCCCCTGCACCCAGAAAGGGGGGTAAATTCAGTGTTACGTAAGTGAATTTCGCTAAATAATAATGTGTTATCGCCCCTTTAGGGGAGATGTCGGCGAAGCCGACAGAGGGGTTTTGTAGATTATCTGATATATTTTAATATCTGTTCTCCAATACCAATCCTATATCCCGATGAAACAAAAAATATATTTTCATCCTTATCTGATACAACAACAAATGGCAAATTAATATCTGTTGCTTGATTGAATTTGAGATTATTCTTTAAAACAGTCATCTGATTATCAACACCAAATGTTGAATTTTCAGGGAGTCCTTTAATATTTTTCATATCAAATGATTCTGATTGCTGAAGAAATATGAAATTTCCACCCCAGGCATCTAATTCTTCTTTAAGGTTCGGGAGATCATTAAAAATATGTTTTGTCGGCTCTTTTTCAGGATCAATCCATATGACAACCAACCCATTATGCTTTGTACACGATTGAGAAATATCCGGGTTACCAGCTATTTTATAAATCTTGTCCAGATCAATTTTCCCAATTGTTCTTTTCTCAGTTTTATACTTCCTGATTTTTACGTCAATAGTTTTATGTTCATTTTCCGAAAGATCAAAAAAGGTAATATTCGATAATATCCTGCTGTCGCTTAACCTGTTACCAGTAACGAGCATATAGTGTCCCGGCGGAAGCGCAAGTTCGTCCTTAAAATCAGTAATCTTTCTATTGAAGTCATATTCAAGGGTGTTATAACGTCCACCTTCAAAATGTGCAAGTGTAAAATGTATATAATATTCAGGAACCGGGTTTGTGTCAGATGAATGAAGTTTAATAAAACCTTTATTCTGATCGGGTTGTTTCTGATCGGAGAAATAAACATCATTCCACACATTATTGAAATAATATTGCGGAATTTTCCTTCCTGGTTCAAGCCGGGAGGCAACACCAAGACTCCGGCAAATCGTTACGAAATAAATTGCACGTGAAGCGTTATCGGATATTTTGAGTTCATTTACTCCTATAGGGCTCAAAGGTGTTCCATAATAATTTTCGTCTTTGTCAATCCTGATTCTTTCATCTACATACTTCACTATTAATGCCGGATTATTGTTTCCGTTTTGCAGCAGATAAGAAGGCAGCTTTGTTAAAAAATAATGTCTCCATGGAACCAACATTTCATTTGCTACCCTGGGATTGAGGATATTTTCCGAAAATAAATTGTCGGGTACATTCTTATGAGTAAGACTGCAATTATAAAGATGATCTCTGAGGATGTTTCTTTTAATATCCCTCATATCCTTATCAGGCAGAATTTGGAGCAAAGACATTGAAAGCGGAAGTAATGAATCAGGTGTTTCAGTCAAAAACTCCCTTATTTCTTTATAATTGCCCATGCTTCGGGTAATTGCATTCATTACTCTGGTGGTATCGGTCTTAAGAGATTTGGCCAGTTTTCTTGCTTCAGAAGGTTTAATCCAGGAATCTATATATTCCTGACGGATTAAATTCTCTTTTTTTATTCTTTCTGAATTCTGGTCAATAATCTCAGGAGATGGACCAGGAAGTGGTGATCTTACTATAGGTACTTCAAGATCCATATCAAAACTATCATTTGCAGTCAGTTTCCTGTTCAGTTTTAATATTAGAGTATCCGTTTCACCGATTGATATTTTCTTAAAGCCAAAATTGTAATCTTTATGAGCCCAAATTAATAAATCACCTAATCCTGTCTCAAGCTGACTTATACCCGATTCATTGGTGGGAACTACCGCAAGAGGATAATATTCAGCATAATTATAAAGCTGGTACTCCACTTCTGCATTATTTACGGGCTTATCTGATCCGTCAAGCACCTTGACAATGATTTTCTTTGTTACTGCATATTTTTTAAGGTTGTTTACATCAGAGTAAAAAATATTATGTTTTATAACGTTTTCATTTCCGCTGGATGCTCCAAAAGATTTTGTATGTACAAGCATTGCTCTTCTTGCCGGTTCAGTAAACCACCCACGATCAAGTACAGGCTCAGGTTCACATGCACCCATATAGTACCAATCTCCGTTAAACCAAATTTCGACCCAGGCATGGTTATCATCACTATGAGCCCATCGTGGAGTGTAAACTTGTCGTGCAGGTATCCCAACCGTTCTTAGTGCTGAAACTGTAAAAGTTGATTCCTCGCCGCACCTGCCGCGTGCAGAGAGTATTGTACTTATGGGAGCGGAAGTCCTGTCATCAGATGGTTGGTAACTTACTTTTTCATGACACCAGTGATTGATCTCAAGTGCCGCTTGCCTGAGATCCTTCCCTTTTATTCTTTCTGTGAGTTCCGTATAATACTTAATCCTGAATGAATCAAGATTTTCATTGTTAATTCTTGGAGGTAAAACATAATGAAGGAAAATTTCTTCAGGGATATCCGTTCCCCATTTCGCCTGAGAACGGGTTTTCAGGGATATATTAACATTGGCAAGAAAAAAATCACCATTATAATCTGCCAGATCGCTCAAAGGCATAAAGGCATAAAGGAACTTAAGAGACTCAGATTGTGTTATTGAGAGGTTCTGTCTGAATACCGTAAAGAGTGCTGAATCTCTTCCTTCAGCTGTATGTTTTCGTTGATTGAATGCATTTTCAGTTATCACCAGGTAATCACTGTTTTTAATCAGGTGGTCTGATGAACATGATAAAGTCAACAAAATCATTAATGCCATTACAGCAGAGACAGGTATCAGACCTGTCTCTACACGATATGTGTTTACACGATAAGCATCTAAACTTTCAGTGTTTTTATCAACAATATTCACAGACATTTGATGTCATCAATATCTAAATAGTGCCGCAGGAATTTCTAACAATTAGTTCAGGAGACATGTTTACCTGACGTTTAAATTTCCCTTTTCCTGAATTTTTTACTTCTGACCATATCATGTTTGCCACCTTGGTAGAAATACCGGAAAGAGGTTTACGCAGGCAAGTTACAGGGGAAAACATAAGGTCAAAACCGGTACCTTCTTCCATCGAAACAACTGCTATATCCTGTGGAACACGCAGCTTCATTTTTCTGCATAAGGTCATTATCGGATAAACAAGGCTGGCATTCATTATGATCATAATATCAGCCCTGTATGGAGGTCTGAGATATTTTTCAAATTGTTCCGAATCTATGTCATTGCCCCCATTTACTTTATCCAATTCAACAATAACTGGCTTGTTTATTTCGGGCTTTTGATCTATTGCCTTCATAACATCAGCAATTGCAGTTGTGTCTGATTGTGAATACTTATGATCGGAAACAATAATTACATTCTTATATCCAAGCTTATTCAGGTGATTTACTATAAGCTGGGCTCCTGCAACAGTATCTGTGTTGACAGTATTGAGTCTCAATGTTTTTGAAGGTTTTTCCAACAGGACAAATGGATAATCGGCTGTTCTCAATGATCGTATTGTGCCTTCATCTGCGGCATCTCCCAGAAGAATAAACCCGCTATAGAACTTTTTAAATGCTCCGATAAGCCTGTCATACCGTTGGTCATCAGGGTCCCGCGTTACAATTGAGAATCCAACCCCAATACTTGAAAAAGCTTTCTGAAGATAAGGTGTTATCTGAATTACAAACGGGTCATTTATTGATGGGACTATCATTGCCAGTACTCCGGGTTTCTTTTCAGTTGGTGAAGTTTCATTCTTTTCCTGAAAAGTTTCATAGTAGCCCATTTGCCTGGCCAGCATAAGGACTTTTTCCTGGGTATCCTTCCGGATTCCCTGCTGATCAGCTTTATTATTCAGTACGAGTGATACCAATGTACCGGAAACGCCAAGTCTATTGGCTAAATCTTTGTTCTTGAATTTTTTTCCCATTTCCCCTTTGATTGGAAGAAATAAATTTAGTACTTTTTTTGAATCTCGATATATATTTTAATGAATTTTAACTTTTAATAGTTATTAACTATCAGCAATCCATGTCTTCATTCGGTTCCGTTTATTAGACCTTTATCGAATGTGTTTACCCTATTGACTTTCTTACATAAATACACCCCTAAAACTGTTCTTTAAAAGAACTTCATCAAATTACAAAACATATGGCCCACTCCTTGGGGGGGTTGGTGAGTGCGACCTCAAAAAAAGGCTGCATCACTAATGCAGCCTTTATGAAAAAAACCAATAATTATTTTTTAGGAGGTTTGATGCCTCTCTGCTTAGCAGCGGCTTCAAGGCGTTGCTGCCACTTCGATTTTTGAAGTGGCTTCTTCTTGTTTTGTTCCAGAGTCGCAAGTACCGCATTTGAATCAATAAATCTTTTTGAGATCATGTTCTGAGCATAGGTCAGCATATTAGCCAGAAAATAATAATAAGTAAGACCAGCTGAGAAATTATTTAGAATAAGCATAAACATGATCGGCATCATATACATCATCATCTTCATGCCAGGCTGATCGGAACCTGGTGAAGACCCTGTCATCTTCATTGTCAGCAAAGTTGACGCAGTCATAAGAAGCGTAAAAAGACTAACATGGTTTCCATACATAGGAATTGAGAATGGAAGATGAAGTATCGAATCATAAGTTGACAGGTCAGTGGCCCAAAGGAAATGCTCCTGACGCAGTTCAATTGAAACAGGGAAAAACCTGAACATAGCAAACAGAATTGGCATTTGAAGAAGCATAGGAAGACATCCTCCCATAGGGTTAACTCCTGCTCTCTTATACAGATCCATAGTAGCCTGCTGCTTTTTCATTGCGTCTTCTTTCTTCGGAAATTTCTTCCCAAGATCTTCGACCATTGGTTTAAGCACCTGCATCTTGGCCTGCGATTGATATGATTTAAATGTCAGCGGGAAAAGGACAACCTTAATAATAATAGTAAGAATAAGAATGATTATCCCATAATTCCCTATAAAGTTATTAAGCCAGTTGAAGATCGGAATGATAACAAACCTGTTGATCCAGCCAATAATATTCTTCCCCAGGAAAACTACTCTTTCAAGCTGCATCCCTTCCTTTTTAAGAATCGGGATTGAATTCGGTCCATAAAATAATTTCATTTTCATGGAATTGGAGGATCCAGTTCCATATGGTACCCCAACTTCTGAAGTATAATATCTGAGATATTTTTGAGATGTTAATGTCTTTGTAGAACTCAGGGAGGCATTCAGGAAAAAGTCATTGGTTAGAATAATGGAAGAGAAAAACTGGTCCTGAAAGGAAATCCAGCTGAGTTTTGTTGTGACGTCAGTCTTCACAACCTCTTTTGACTGACGTGTTCCTAGTCCGACAACATCATCCTGAAAATACTTATAATTTATTGTACAATAAGTTTCTTCATTCTGCCTTCCTTTTTCATGCTGAGGTATTAGCATCTTCCAATCCAGGGTCAGACTGTTCTGGTTCGAAGCTATGATTCCCTCCATTGATTTGAAGGTGACATTGAAATCAACCATGTATTTATCAGGAGCCAGTGTATATGTATATTCAATATATTTATCCTCTCCGGCCGGTAATCGTAGTACAACACTTTCAGGTTTTGAAGTGACGCTATAAACCTTTTGATCAGTTACCGGCTTGAAATACAGGTTATTAGTCTGGACAGCTTTATTGTCAGAAGTGAAAAAATTAAAACCAAAAACTGTTGAGTCCCCGGAAAATAAGATAAGGGGTTTCGCATCAAAAGTTTTGTAATTCTTTAATCGGGCAGAATACACTCTTCCGCCTTTAAGAGAAATCTTTAATTCCAGAAGAGTGTTTTCAAGTGTAATAAAATCGTTCTCACCCGTAACAGCTTGAGCAAAAACACCATATTGACTAATATCGTTCTTCACTGGTGTGCTAATAGGACCTGGAACCACTGCATTAGTCTGAGGTATACCAGATGTATCCGGTTTCTCATTTCCGGTATTTCCAAGTTTCAGATTGATTTCACTTATTTTTGAAAGAACATCAGGTTGACTGGGTTTTAATCTAAGGGCATTTATATATTCTGCTCTTGCATTTTCAAGATCTCCTTTGGCATAATCAGCAGCTGCAACTTCAACAGCTTGCTCAAATACCTTATTCGTCCGGTTACTGTTATATATGCCGAAGCCTATAAAGATTATGAAAATCAGAATAATGCCCGTTATAGTATTTCTATCCATTATTTATTGTTAATTAAAATTATTGGCTTAAAAAACTGAAAAATATTGTTTTAATATTGATTATGATATATGAAGAGACCTGGTGTATCATGTCTCTTCATACAAATTATCCGATACAGGCTTTAACAAAACTTACGAATAACGGATGAGGATTTATTACAGTACTGCTATATTCAGGATGAAACTGGACCCCAATATACCACTTATGATCTGGTATTTCAATGATCTCAACCAGCCCTGATTCAGGGTTGATTCCGACAGGAGACATCCCATGGTTTTTAATTTCATCGTAGAATTTATTATTGAATTCATACCGATGCCTGTGTCTTTCAACAATTTCATCTTTCTGATATGCGCTATAAGTTTTTGAATTTCTATCGATAATGCACCTGTATCCTCCAAGTCTCATTGTACCTCCCTTATCTATTATGCTTTTTTGTTCCTCCATCAGATCAATTACCGGATATTTTGTTTTATGATTTATTTCTGTTGAGTGTGCTCCTTCCAGTTTAAGTACGTTCCTGGCAAACTCTATTACGGCACACTGCATGCCGAGACAGATTCCAAAAAAAGGAATATTGTTTTCACGAGCATACCTTGCTGTAAATATTTTTCCGTCAATACCTCTTGATCCAAATCCCGGGGCAACCAGAATTCCATTCAAACCATTTAATTTATCTTTTACATTTTTCTCGGTAATCTCTTCTGAATGAATATATTCAATATTGATTTCGCACTCATTCATTGCACCACTATGAATAAATGATTCAGCAATGGATTTATATGCATCAGGCAGTTCTACATATTTTCCGACTATTCCGACAGAAATTGAGTGTTTAGGATTTTTTAGTTTGGTAAGGAACTCCCTCCATTCAACAAGCGGTGGCTCAGCGTTAACGGGAAGAGCCATTTTCTTTATAATTATGCGGTCGAGTCCTTGCTCAAGCATTTTAATCGGCACTTCATAAATAGTTGAAACATCTACCGATTCAATGACAGCATTCTCTTCGACGTTACAAAACAAAGCTACTTTCCTTTTAATATCCTCGTTCAGGTGTCTTTCAGTCCTTAGCACCAAAACATCAGGCTGAATTCCTGTTTCAAGAAGCTCTTTAACAGAATGCTGTGTAGGTTTTGTTTTTGACTCCCCAGTTGATGACAAATAAGGTACAAGAGTAAGGTGAATGACAATGCAATTCTGCGGTCCCAGTTCCCATTTAAGCTGACGGACAGATTCAATATATGGAAGAGATTCAATATCGCCAACTGTCCCTCCTATTTCAGTTATAACAATATCATACTTATCACAGGAACCAACAAGTTTGATCCTTCTTTTTATTTCATCGGTGATATGCGGAATGACCTGAACTGTTTTTCCAAGGTAATCACCTTTCCGTTCCTTATTAATGACTGACTGATAAATTCTTCCGGTTGTGACATTATTAGCCTGACTTGTTGGCACATTTAAAAATCTTTCATAGTGTCCAAGATCAAGATCGGTTTCAGCACCGTCGAGAGTCACATAACATTCACCATGTTCGTAAGGATTCAATGTCCCGGGATCAACATTTATATACGGATCGAGCTTCTGAATAGTAACAGAATAACCTCTTGCCTGTAATAATTTTGCAAGAGAAGCTGAAATAATGCCTTTCCCCAGAGAAGAGGTAACTCCACCTGTTACAAATACATATTTAACGTCTGCCAAGGTGATCGGGTTTATATTATAATTTCATTAGTCATCAAGACCTGACTGGTCAATCATTTTAACCTTTTCTTCAAGTGTTTTAATAAGCTTCTTGGCGCTCTCTATTTTATCTTCCACCTCTCTTATCATGGTATCAGCGTTAGTTGATTTTGCAAAAAAACCGATATTATTCTCCCATAAGACAATGTCGCTTTCGAGTTGCTTTATTTTTGTAAAAAACTTATCTCTTTCATTCCGAACTTTTCTTGAAGCTTTCGGATTCGCTTTAAGATTATCGAGTTTTGTCTTATATTTAAGAATACTCTTATCTTCATCACCAATTTTAAGCTTGTCAAATTCCTTGTTGATGGCAAGTCTGTATTTGTTGGTTACTTCATCTTTAAGATTAAAGGGAACGAAACCTATGTCAGTCCATTTCCTCTGTAACTCTTTAAGTCTTTCAAATGCAGCCTGAACATCAGACCCTGATTCGAATTTTTCAAGCTCGTCAATTATAGCAAGTTTTGCCTTCAGGTTGTCTTCATACGAAGTATCAAGAGCAGCAAAGAATTCAGTCTTCCGATTGAAAAAATGATCACATGCCTTGCGGAACCTCTTCCAGCATCTTTCAGATTGTTTCCGGGGCACAGGACCAATTTCCTTCCACTCTTTCTGAAGCTTAATCAGAGCATCCGAGGTTGCTTTCCAGTCAGTACTTTCCTGGAGAGCTTCAGCCTGTACACATAACTCGGTTTTTAACTGAAGATTATTTAGTTGAGTTTCTTTATTATCTGCATAAAACCCTCTTTTCTTTTCAAAGAAGGCATCACATGCATCTCTGAACCTCTGGTAAACCTTATTGTTCTGCTTTTTAGGTGCAAATCCTATTGTACGCCACATTTTCTGCAACTCAACAACCTTATCGGCTCTTTCATCAAATTCCTTGAAGTTTTTGATTTCCTGCAAGTTGATTGCATGTACTTCTTCACAAAGAGCTATTTTTGCCTCTAAATTTTTCTTTTGCTCGTCTTTTTGTTTTTCGAAGTACTCGTGATGCCTTTTGTTGATCTGTGATGTGGCTTCTTTAAACCTTTCCCAGATTTCATTTTTTGATTCCTGGGGAACAGGCCCTACTTCACGCCACTGATTATGAAAGTCCTGTAAAAACCTGAATGCATTAACCGGATTAGGCTCAAGCAGGAGCTCCTCCGCTTTTTCACATAATGAAATTTTTGATTCAAGATTCTTTTTAAGATCAAGATCTCTTAACTCTTTATTGATTTTAATATAATCATAGAATATCTCGACATAATGATGGTAATTCTCCCAAAGATCCTTCAGAGAAGTCTGAGGAACAATACCAATGGAATGCCATTCATTCTGGAGTGATCTGAACTCATGAAAAGTCTTATTTATTGATTCTTCCCTGTTTACAAGTTCCTTTATTTTGTCGATTATATCGTATTTCTTCTTTAAATTCTCATATTTTTCAGCTTCCTGTATCTTATTATAATCAGTTTTTTTCTCTTTGTATTTTTCAAGGAGATGCTTTACCCTGGCATCATCAGGATCGACCCACTGCCTGTAATCTTCGATTTTACCACCACCTTCAAGAAACTTATTCTTTCTCTCTTCCGCTTCACTTTTTAATTTCTTGTAGAAGAGAATTTTAATACGTTCAACATCATCCCTTATTTCAATTGTGGGACGATTTTCTATTAATAGTCCCAATGTCTCGGAAAGTTCGTGTTTGGAGTATCCAGAATAGTCAACCTGGGGAAGTTCGATATCTTCTAAGAGATCAGTAACATCATGCTCCTTCTCTTCAGCAGGCTCTTCCTCATTTTTCTTATTCTCCTCATTTTCAGTAACTTTCTCTGCATTTATACTGATCAATTCAGTATCTACCAGATAATCAATGTTTTGCGCGTCTTCCGCTTTTTTGGCATCCTCAGTTCCGCTGGTGTTTTCGTTCACCACGGATTGTTCTTCATGAACAGAGTCATCCGGATTTTTCTTGGTCATAATCAATCCTTTTATAGTTCAGCTCTTTATCAGAAATTTACACCATGGCAATCCATGGGAATTTCAGAGTACGAAAATATTGAAATATTTAATAATACTCAAAGTTTTAACATAAATAAATGTGAGAATCAGATAATAAGAGAAACTCAATGAGCGTAGGAAAAAACAAAATAGCTAATAAAGTATCTTATAAGTATTAGCCGTCAGGACTTAACCAACAGAAGTAAATAGCCAGATAAATTATATATTTGAATTATAGACTTGACATGTTAATCATTTAAACCCGGTCTTAAAAAAGATATTTATGGACAAAAATCAAATATTTATTTTAGCGGCAGTATTGCTTGTCATAGGTATCAGGCTATACTTGAAATAAAAAAAAGACAAAGGGAATTTGGGAAATGAGACAAAACAATCCGGAACTTCTTTCCTTTCATCATCAAAAGATGAAGATTATGAGCCATATTCAAAGAAATGAGGACATCTCATTTCCTGTTTTTAGTTACCATATAACGGAATGGATTTACAATTTTTTGTAAAAGCCTTATGTCTTTGGTAATTATTTCAGCAGTACCCTGCATATTCTGATTAAATTCCAGTTTGGTCCCGTATAATGTTGTTAAACCGTTTGGTAACTCAATTTCAATTATATATGCATCTCCGGATGGGACCAATGATTTGGATTTTACTACTCCTCTGACCATTCCATATTCCAAATAAGGATAACCACTTAATTTTATATTAACCAACTGTCCTGCTTTAACTTTACCGGATCTCTGCATTTTAAGATCAATTCTCCCAAGAAAGCTTCCGGTGTTCAGAGGTACAATACTTACAACCGGTTCATCTTTAACAACCGACTGATTGGCACTCCAGAATTTAGTAAATGAGACAACTCCTTCTACAGGAGAAATAAGCAGATAAGTATTTTCCCACAAATGGATCTGCGCCCGCAGGTTTAAGAAAGACTCACGCAAAACTGAAACAAGCTTTTCATTCTCATCGATTTTTGTTATGTGGTAATCCTGAAGCAGTTGATGCTTCTCTGCAAGCTCAATAGTTTTTGCAGAGTGGTCAAGCCTTACCTGCTGAAGATCGATATTTTCTTTTAAAAGAGCCTGATGAGATCTTTCGAGATCACTTTCCGGAATCACTTTACCAACATATAGAGATGAATCCCTTTTATATTTTTTTACTTCAATCTTCTGATTTTCGTAGTATAGCTTTTCCTTTACCTTTAAACGGCTGATATATTCCTGAATTCCAATAATTTCATCGTTTAGTGAAGTTATTTTGCTCCCATAGAAATCGTTAGCTACATAATTATTAAAGTCTGAAAGGTTTTTCAAAAAAGTCCCATAGTACACCTGAAGCTCTCCCAGTTCAGAGAATAAGGGCAACGATTTGTAGAGTATCATTTCAGGTTTCCTTATCGTATCAACAATTTGCCGCAATAATTCAATCTCATTCATTGATGCCGTAGTTTCCATTACTGCAACTAACTGACCAGCTTTTACCTGTTCTCTCTCTTTTACAAAAAATGAATTTATATGTCCTGTTATTTTAGTTACAAGTGTTACAGGTGGATTTGTAGTAGTGATCTCAACCGGAGCCGGAATCGTATCAGGATATTTTATTATCCAGGCAAAGAGAATAAACAGAACAAATACCAGAAACATTATTGTAGTACCCCATCTGAGAATCCTGAGTGGGGGCTTTCCCATGATTTCTCTGACAGGTTCGGAATACAATATTTCTGGTTTCTGATTTTTCATCTTTTAACTAGCCGCCCAACTCAAGCTGATTCTTTACAAGGTTAAAATATGCACCTTTCTTCCCGATAAGCGATTCGTGAGTACCTGTTTCAATTATTCTTCCATTGTCAAGAACCACGATCTTGTCGGCATTTCTTACTGTACTTAGCCGGTGTGCTACAACGATCACCGTTTTACCCTCAAAGAATTCGGAGAGATTTTCAACAATTACCTTCTCATTGTTGGCATCGAGAGAATTTGTCGCTTCATCAAAAATAATAATTTCGGGATTTTTATAAATCACTCTTGATATAAGTAACCTCTGTTTCTGACCTTCGCTCAAACCATGCCCATTCGCTCCTATTTTGGTATTATATCCTAAAGGAAGAGACTCTATAAATCCTTTAATATTGGCTATTTCTGCAGCTCTGACCAGTCGTTCTACGTCTATTTCTTCAGCACCGGGCGCGATATTAGAAGCTATAGTATCAGGGAACAGGAATCCGTCCTGCATAACTGCACCGACTTTTTCGCGCCATACTTTAAGGCTGAGATTGGATAATCGAAGGTCGCCGATAAGAATTTCACCTTCAACCGGATGATAGAAGCCAAGTAGCATTTTCAGCAAAGTAGTCTTTCCGCTTCCGCTCGTCCCAACAATTGCGGTTATCTTATTTTCTTCAATAAACAGGTCAATATCCTTCAGAGCGTATGGTGAACGTGGTCCTTCATACTGATAGGAAAGATTATTAAAATATATGTCTTTTTTTTCGGGAAGCTTATGGATTTTTACTTCGGGATTAGGTTCTTCCTCTTCAAGGTTATGGACTTCAGACAAACGGTCGAGACTCATTTTTGCATCCTGCGATATCCTGAAAAAACTAATTATCTGGCTAACAGGTACATTAAGCTGTCCAATAATAAACTGGACTGCCAGCATCGCACCGAGAGTCATTTCTCCTTTTAAGACTGATGTTGCAGCAACGATAGTGATAAGGACGTTTGTAATTTCATTTATAAGTGTGGCCCCGGCTGACTGATATTGAATTATACTTAAAGCCTTTACCTTTAGTCCGAACAATGATGCCTGCAGTTTTTCCCAGTCCCAACGCATGCTTAGCTCACTTTGAGTAAGCTTGATCTCCTGCATTCCGTTCACTATATTAATAAGCTTGTTCCCCGACACTGACATCTGCATAAAACGCTGATGATCGAGTCTTGCTCTTGATTTCATGAATAGAGAAACCCATACAATATATAATACTGACCCTGTAAGAAACAACAGAAGGATTTTTATGCTAAAAACTGCCAGGACGATGCCAAATACAACCAGGTTGAAGAATGAGAACAAAATGTTTAGACTTGCAGATGTAAGAAATTCTTCAATCCGGTTATTATCTTCTATCCGTTGCAGAATATCACCGGTCAGTTTTGTATCAAAAAAGGCTACAGGCAATGACATAAGCTTCTGGAGGAATCCTGAAATAACAGCCACATTCACCCTTGAACCAATATGAAGAAGAAGCCAGCCCCTGATAAACTCTACTGACATTCTTCCAAAAACTAATGCAAGCTGCGCAAAAAGAATTAGGTAAATGAATCCTATATCGTTGTTATTCAGCCCTATATCTATAATAGACTGGGTAAGGAATGGTATTACCAGTTGTATACAGCTTCCCAGGAGTAACCCCAGAATGAGCTGATAAAGATATTTTTTGTAAAATCGAAAATATTTAAAAAGAAACTTAAACCCATTCGTTTTTTCGCGCTCATTTTCATTCTTAAAGAGCGAAGGTGTTGGTTCAATTATTAAAATCAGCCCAGCGGGCTTATTATCAATATTAGTTGATGCCCAGTTTCTTACAAATTCTTCACGGCTGAATTTAATAAGACCCACCCCCGGGTCAGCAGCCCATATCTTTTCATTCTTTATTTTGTAAACAACAATAAAATGTTTCTGCCTCCAGTGTACAATACAAGGCAATGGGACATTTTCATTCAATACTTCAAAAGGGATTTTTACGCCCAGGGTTCTGAACCCTAAAGAATCAGCTGCCTCCGAAAGTCCGAGAAATGAGACACCTTCCCGTGTTATATAGCATTTTTTTCTAAGGGATTCCAACGAAAAATTCATTTTGTAAAATCCTGCTATCATTTTAAGACAGGCAGGTCCGCAATCCATTGCATCAGGCTGTTTTACAAAAGGGAAAGACATTTGAGATATCAGGGAAAGTGATTTTTAACTAAAGTAAAGATATTTATATTTTGATTAGATAACCCATGTCGTAAATAAAATCAGACGCAGTGGATCGCATTAAACTGAGTTTTGGGGTTTGGAAATATTATATTTGCCATTTGATTCTTCTAACCACACTGGGTTGTTTAAAAAATTATCTGATATCAGCATTATAAATGGCATACTAAATCAGGATGATTATATCCTGAATTGCTTATATGATAACTACTTACAAACAGTAAAAAAACATGTATTAAATAATAATGGCTCTGATGATGATGTTTCGGATGTTTTTCAGGATACAATAATAGTTCTATACAATCAGATCGTATCAGATACGCTCAATCTTACAACTGACCTTAAGGGTTATTTTTTTGGAATTGCACGAAACGTCTGGAGCGCACAGTTAAGAATAAAACAAAGAACAGTTAAACTTGAAATTGATCTTCCGGATGAAGATGAAACTGAAGAACAACCCGACCGCGTATTGGAAAGAATAATTTCCAGGGTATTTATTAAATTGAAACCCGATCAACAAATGATTCTAAAAATGTTTTCCGATGGATTATCTTACGATGAGATTGCTATTAAAATGAATTTAAAAAACGGAGTCTATGCCCGAAGGAAGAAATATTTGAGTAAAGAGTCTCTCATTGAATTAATGAAAGAAGATCCGGAATATCAGGATTTTTTTCGTTTCCGGAAATAAAATCCGACAGAAAAAGCGAAAATTATTATAATTACTATAATTGATATTATCAATCTGTTATTGTGATATAATGGTGAATTGTCACCATATACCACGAGTGCAGACCAGAAATAAGGATGAGATCTTAAATTATCAGAATTTTTTAAAAAGGAAATCCGGGCTCTTTTTAAAGCAATACTTTTTGTATACCCTTTTTTAAGATTATTATAAAACATTTTAACAATATCCGTCCCTGATCTGTCTTCTATCTCCCACATCGACATTATCAATGATTGGCTGCCTGAATAAATGAACCCCCTGGCAAGACTTAGAATACCTTCTCCTGAGTTTAACTGTCCGGAACCTGTATTACATGAACTTAGAACAACCATCTTGGCTTTAAGAGAAACTCCGTAAATTTCATAGGTTTTAAGATAGCCATCATCGATGGAGTCTTTCACATGACTGAATATCAATGTTGAACGCATTGGATTTTTATCATTCAGAATCGTATGCATAGCCAGATGGATTATGTCAAATTTACCCGATTCACTTTTAAAAGCAGATTCTGTGGCTGCACTGTTTTCATAGAGCTTTCCACCTGTGATATCTGTAACATAGGCCGCTTCCTGACGTGCAAATGGAAGATCATTCAGCTTCCCCATTCCAGCTTGCCGCGACATTAAAGCTGATTGTATATCAATAGGTTCAGGGTAGTCAGGTGCAAAAGCAATCAGTTTGTTTTTTGTCCATGATTCTTTCCTATCTGATTCAGCCAGAAATGTTACTGAGTAGGTGTATGAAATATCAAAATCATTCATCAGGTAATGGAGATTTTTGTATTTAATTTCTCCTTCAGGCAATGTAGTAGTAGGAATTGTTTCGAAGGGAAGGTATAAAAGATAATTATCAGGTGAGATTATTACTTTATCCGATATAAGGTACTTTCTAACTGGTTCAACTAGCATTTTATATAACCTGAGACCTGCTGATTGAAAATCATTGAAATTCCTCGACTCATTATCGGAGGAAGGCACTGACAGCAATTTTCTGAAACGGCGTACATCATTAAAAAAAGAAGAATCGATTGCAACTGACAGCACTTGTTGATGTTTCCTGTTAACTACAAAAGTATAAAGTGTATTCCCCGATACAATATAATTAATGTAATTTCCATCTCTTCCAATAATTGAGGGGATATCCTTAAGACCAAGGATGTGGGTATTATATTTAATAGCATAATAGTCGGGATATTGTTTCTCAAAAAGGATAACAAGAGAATCCCTTTTCCTTGTATAATTAAGAAGGTTTTCCTTCCATTGGGCAATTAGATAGATATTTGGTTTTGAGGAGGAGGATTCCTCAGATATGTGAGCATTTATAAGGCCGATTTCGCGCTGAAGATCCCTTTCAAAATTCCCTATGTCGGAAGGAATATGGAACTGCGAGGCTTTTAATTCGCGGGTAGAGGTCAGCAATCCTGCAACTTTGCATCGCTCGGAATATTCAAATGCTTTTTCAAGAAAATGATAATCAGAGGTTTTATTATAAAGAAGATTAAAATCATGAATAGCATTAAGATATGAATCCCTGTATTTATCACCCAATATTAGTCTGCTCTCTTCTTCACTGATATTAATTCTTACTTTGTCGAGCATCGAAATTATTAATTCTGAAGTTTGAGCAGTTGCTTCCAGGGGTTTCTGTTCATTTGATTTTTTATATATATCTAATAACAGATCATATTTTACCTTTAGAATCTTCAGAGAAGTTATATCCGGTTTTAATTCTTCAGGAGCAGGGTTAATATACAAATTACTCATTTTGCGTGGGGAAAGTAATGTCTGGATAACTCCAAGTGCCTTTTCTGATTCACCCGAATTTCCCAAAGCCTTCGCGTAACCAATATAAACGGCGCTTTTCAGGGAACTATTCTGATCATTTTTTTCAAGATAGATGGTACAGTCTTCAAAACAAGAAATGGATTTGTTAATATCAATTTTGAACTCCATCAAGAAATTTGCATAGTCCAATAAAACCTCATAATAAACATCCGGAACAGATTTATAATTAACCTTTGAACGCTCAAGTAAATTTCTGAGCAATATTTCTCCTTCTTTTATTTTGCCATGGTCTGCCAGAAAATTGCAATAACTGTTTATTATGTTATATGCAGGCAGAGAATTCATTGATAAAGCAAGTTTAACGCCTTTTTCATAATAGTTTCCCGATTCTTCAGTCAGTCCAAGCTCACTGCAAGTGATAGCTAAACTGTTCATCAGGTTAATATAGTCGTCGTTTTGAGCTAACTTAGAATTTCTGAATATTGATTCTGTTCTGTCAAAATACATTTTTGCTTTTGAGAAATCAGCAAGTCTGTCATAACAAACACCCAAATCATAATAAAATGAAGCGATTATCGAAAGGCTGGTGGTTTTAAAATGTTTATTTGCTATAGCTAAAGCAATATTGGAATTACTTATTGCTTTTTCGTACTCTTTCTGATCTATGTAGGCACTAATCAAAGATAAATATGAAAAGAGAAGATCCGGATTCTTTTCATCAAAAATTTTTTTCCCGACTTCAAGAGATTTCAGGGCATACCTTTCAAACTTATTCAAATAACCTAGCATAGCATACCCTACACTAATATTATAAAGTACTTTGGCATATCTCCGATCAACTTCCCTGTTTTTCTCCTTTATTGATTTGCATAAATTTAAATAGCGTATTGCTTCATCGATATAATTGGATTTGAGAAAATAAATCCCAATATAATAGTATGAATCAGACAATACTTTTTCATCAACATTCCCGTCACCAGTTTTTTGGATTAGTTTTTCAACAATTAACTTACTGTTTTGCAGATCGCTAATTGTCAATAAATTCAGAAGCGTTTGGTTTAGTTTCTCAATTTCGCTGGTTATCTTATCTACTAAAATGTAATCAGGGGATGATGTCTCAGAACTGATAACACAGGATAGAGCCGAGGTTGTATTGGCTTGTAAGATGGAATGATTACAGAATGCTGCATAAATGAATACACAGATAATAACAAATCTGATAATTTGCTTTTTAAACTTCATGAATCAATTTAATGGATCAAAATCACCCCAACATTTGCTCAAAGATAATGAAAGCTAATCAACTTCAACATTAAAGGGATTCTTTTTGCCCTGTAATCATCTGATTATGTGTGTTTAAAAAATTACTTAAAAAAAAACACTTTCCCCGTGTCACAAAACGGTATACGTCGACATGTAGTAATGTAGAATGAAATTACGTATTTTGTTTAGTTGTGCAAACATACTGGGAATCAGGAAGAATTTTGTGAGATTTATTTAGTATACAAAAAATACATATATGAAAACAATTGATTTTTCATATTTCATCGAAAGGTATAATGCCGGTGAGATGAGTGATTCCGGAAGGAAGTGGTTTGAAAAGGAGCTCGATTGTAACGATAAGCTTAGAAATGAAGTCATTCTCAGAAAACGCACGGATGAAATACTTAAAAACCAGAATGTGATATCCTTGCGAAATAAACTCTCTTCAATTGAAAATCAGAGAAAAGAGTCGAGTACGCTGGCAAAAAACCCGAAAAAAATACGCTACATAAGATCTGCTGCTGTAATTGCAGGGCTAATACTTATTGGAAGTATAGCACTTTTTACTGGCAAAAGTCTCAATAATGAGACTATTATGAAAAAGTACTATAAAGTTTATGAACCTCCGGCAAGTCAAAGGTCAGCAACCACCGGAACTGATACTGATTTCACCCTGGCGCTTGAATTTTACAATAAGCGGGATTATGAAAGAGCAGCAGCATTGTTTAATAAAGTTCTTGGAAACAAGCCAAATGATATGGAGGTTGTTTTATTAAACGGCGTTTCAAATTTTGAAGAAAAGAAATACCCGGAAGCAAAACAATCCTTCGGGAAAGTTATTGATGACAAGAACAACCTTTATATTGACCAGGCTCAGTGGTATCTGGCTTTATGCTATATAAACACAAATGAAACTGACAAAGCAAAGCAGCTTTTCAAAGTAATTGTAAAGGAAGGCAGTATCTATAAGGATAATGCAAGAAAAATAATCAGGGGACTGAAATAATTTACTTAAAATCACTAACCAAAACATTCAGACATTAACATCAATAAATATTTAAATACTATGATCGCAATCTGATAAAGCAAGTGTTATTTTTCAATGTCTCAATTCAATTAGTATGAGAGCAAAATGATGGCTGTTTCACCAATAAACAGCCATTTTTTTATTTTTTAAGTTCTATGATCTTCGCTTCAGTTCGCCGGTTTAATTTTCTGCCCTCAATAGTAATATTGTTTCCCAGACTCGATGCATTCCCGTATCCTTTATACCTCAGCCTGTCTGCAGATATTCCCATTTTTATGAGGTAATTAACTACCGATAACGCCCTTTTTTCTGATAAAACAATATTGTATTTTTCTGAGCCTGTTGAATCAGTATAACCTCCGATTTCCATGACAAGATTCTTATTATCAGAGAGAAGAGTAACCAGATTGTTTAATTCAATTACGGATTCTTTTTTTAATTGCCATGAATCTATCTCGTAAAAAACATTTGAAAGGAGCATCTTCTCTCCTACTTTAGTTGGATTCAGGACTATTCTCTTAATAAATGGTTCTGATGCTGTATGTATTCCTTCCAATGTAAAATTCTCCGAATAAAAAAGATAGCCGGGCTTGCTCACATTAATGCCATAATTAAATCCTGAAGGGAGACAAACCAGAAAATTTCCCATTTCATCAGTTGCACTCTTCATAATGATTTTGCTGGTTGAGAGATTAACCAACTCATAATCTGCTTGCAATAGTTTACCTGTTTCTTTATCATATACTTTACCCTTCATATAAGAAACAGGATCAGGCCGGATGGCTTCATAAAGATCGAACGAGAAAATATCTTTGCCTTGCGATTTATCTCTTATTGAAGAATAGTAAGCTTTTTGTCCTCCTGATTCTATGACCAGCCCCGTTTCATCATTATAGGTATTTATCGGATAACCAAGATTTTGAGGTTCAGTCCATGTACTATCATCATTCAACCGGGTCATATAAAGATCAAATCCTCCCATCCCTACCCTGCCGTTTGAGGCAAAATAAAGAGTCTTCCCGTCGAAATGTATAAATGGCGACATTTCATCTCCTGCCGTATTAATATTACTCCCCAGATTTTTTGGTTCTTCCCAATGGTTATTTTCATTCAATCTGCTTACCCATAGATCTTTTCCGCCAAAACCGCCGGGTCTGTTACTTGAAAAAAACAGAGTTTTACCATCAGCACTTATTGATGGTTGAGATTCCCAATGGTTCGTGTTAACAGGTGGGCCGACATTTGAGGGTTGTGTCCATTTCCCATATCTAAAGGCTGAAAAGTAAATATCGCATGATCCAAGTCCACTGGCCCGGTTACACCCTGTAAAGAACATATAGCTTCCGTCTGAGGAAAGCGTTTGGGCTCCCTCATTGTCCATTGAATTCAAGGGTGCTCCGGCATCAAAAGCCAGTTGCCAGACTTTGTTAACCAGATGGCTTATATAAAAATCCTCCTGGACAACGCCACGAAAACCGGGGTCGTTTATTACATTAACCTGTCTGGTAAACATAAGAGTCTGTCCATCTGCAGTTATCGAAGGCCAGTATTCATCATCATTTGTATTTATTCCTGGTCCCACACTTACAGGATTGAATTGAACTGGTTTTTTCATTGCAACCAGGGCAAATTCACAGTTTTTAATGCTCTTTCCGGCAGCAACTTTATTTTTTGGTGACATCCCTTCCTGTACCTGGTAGACATTAAAATGAACAAGTGCATGGAAATAATCTCCCGACATCATTTCAGCATTTGCCAGGTTAAAAAAAACAGGTCTGAAAAACAAAGAATCAATCTTTACTGCAGACTCA
Organism: Bacteroidales bacterium; assembly: GCA_003141895.1. Classification (GTDB taxonomy): domain Bacteria; phylum Bacteroidota; class Bacteroidia; order Bacteroidales; family VadinHA17; genus LD21. Next base: position 216,380 of record PLNT01000018.1, read on the forward strand.
TAGTTAGATGAAGCTTCACTAAACCTGCTCTGTTTCTCCATAAGCTCACCAAGCATTATGTAAGCTTCATAAAACTTTTTATCGATTGAAATCGCTTTCTTAAAACAACTTTCAGCTTCAACCAGATTTAGATAATCATATGCAGAAATTCCATCTTTATAACTTTTAAGAGCCTTTTCTGACGAGGTATGTAAACCCTGAGAAAATACGGGTTCGCTAACGAAACTGAAGATTATTAAAATGAATATGATAATGCTGCTCCTCATATAATAATCAGGGTATATGCATATACTTATGAACCTGAAGGGAAATCCTCCAGTTCGGATTTTTTTTAATATATTCTACTATGTCGGGAATAATAGCATCAAATCTGCTCCACTCAGGCTGCAGAAACAATTTGCAGGTATTATTAACCATACCATAATATTTTTCAGCCCATGCAAAATCATACTTATCCTGGATGATTACCTTGAGTTCATCAGCAATTTTGCACATTTCAATAAGCGGAGGCATGTTCTTTTTTGGCGAAAGGCATATCCAATCCCATTTACCACTTAATGGATAAGCACCGGAAGTCTCCATAAATGTACTGATATTATTATTTTTTAGCCCATTGCAAAGAAAATCGAGGTTCCACATTAATGGTTCACCCCCTGTAATAACTACAGAATCAGCACCTGAATCAATAACACGATCTACAATTGTTTTTGTTTCAATAACAGGATGTATATCAGGATTCCATGAAAAACGTGAATCACACCAGTTACACCCGATATCACAACCACCCAATCTGATAAAGTAAGCTGCCTTACCTGTATGAAATCCTTCTCCCTGTAAAGAAAAAAACTCTTCAACAACAGGGAGCTGATCTATATCTGTTAACACTGGTTTATTCCCCACTTCAATGATATTGCAATTTTATTATTTGGTTCCAAACAATAAGATGTATTCAGGGGCAATAGCTGCCTTTACCCAATTCTCAGGAATTATTTTCCAATTATTCATTGGAACCGGATTAATTGTCTTTTTTGCTTCTATAGATTTCAGAATATAATATCTTAAGTCACGATCAGTGGAGGTAATAAGTCTTTTTCTGAGTTCATCCTTTGCTATTCCGGCACCTTCAGTAAAATGGCCACCACCTCCGTTTCCACGATATGAATTAACAGCTACCTTATACATTTTGTTCTTATCAAAAGGCTTTCCATTCGTAAAACCTTTAATATCTATGCGCGATCCTGCTGGTTTGCTCACGTCAACTGTATAATTAATTCCTGCCGCAGAATCAAAATTATAGGATTGATTTTTAAACCATGCTCTATCATTTGTCAGTATAGGTTTCCCGTCTTTCCAAGTTCTCAATTTAAGTAACAAATCATCGGGACCTTTCATTGTGTTTAGCCATCCATCATAAGAATATTCAAGATATTTCGTAATCTCTTCACCGGAGAGAGACATTGTATAAAGCATATTTTCGAATCTGTAAAGTTTAAACATATCTCCAACAGTTATCGGTCCTTTGTCAATCTTAACATCGAATGAGAGCGGTGCAACAAAAGAAATATCGGCACCTGTTATTTCGAGCTGGATTTCATGTATCATATCTATAAACGCCGATGAGCCAAAATACGCATCTCTTGAGGTGATCGCAGCCGAAGAAGTACCAATTACCCTGTTTACATACTCCTCAATTATTTTAGATTGAGGTGTAAATCTGGAAATAAAATCTGAATCGGGTTTAAAATCTGCCACATTAACGATCTTTCCAGATATTCTCATATGACCTTTCCCCTTAAATTTTCTTGAAAATTTGACATCTGCTTCAGCTAATTTTTCTGATCTGCTTCCGCCATTGAGTATTAGGACGGTGTCTCCAGCTGAATTAACAAACTTTTCATTTGCTACTTTGTGATCATGTCCATTGAAAATAATATCAAACCCCGGAACATTGTAAGCAACAGCAGCAGATCCGTTTTCATTCAGATTTGAAGTATGTTGTATATTGGCTTCTGTTTTATCCCAACCTGAATGAAATAATCCAATAACCAGATCAGGTTTTTCTTTCAACATTACAGGCATCCACTTCTTTGCTGTTTCAACCATATCGCGGAATTCGATACCGGAATAAAGTTCCTCAGGAAGCCAATTCGGAATTGCTGGCGTAACCATTCCGAGAACAGCTATCTTTATGCCCTTCTTCTTAAAAATTGTATATGACTTGAAATATGGTTTTCCGGTTTTTACATCAATCGCATTTGCAGCAAGTAATGGAAAATGATATTCTTTAACTAATCTGTCATAAACAGAATGACCCGTCTCTACATCATGATTACCGGCAGTGCATGCGTCATAATCCATATAATTCATTACTTCAGATAAAAAATGAGGAGGCACAGTATCTATAAAATTATAATAGTAAACTTCAGGTTGTCCCTGCAGATTATCTCCATTATCGAGCAAAATCAAAGCATCTTTTCCCTTTCGCAACTGTTTTATATAATTGAAAGAAGATGCCATTGATGCGTTTAACTTTTCTTTTTCTACAAAATCATAAGGAAGAATGACTCCATGTATATCTGTGGTCTCAACTATTGTAATATTCTTTTTGTTGGTTACCGTGCACGACGCGAGTGTGAGAACCAAAATATATTTAAAAAGATTATGAGTTAATGATTTTATTTTCATATTATTTATTTGTTCCTCTTAAATTATTGCAATTCATCCATAAAAAAACCAAACACCGTATTTGTACACGATCTGGCTGAATTTTTATGGTTCAAACTTATAAAAGAATAATCATTTTTAATTATTCTCCTCAATGTTATTGATCATTTAATTCGCTTAAGCATATATTTGCCATTAAAAATCAACTCATGGTAATTACTGGTCTGGAATCGTTATTAAATAAATTCCCTGCTGAGCTAAAAGGGAAAAACATCGGAATTTTGTGTCATGCCTCAAGCATTTCGAGCAGCTATCAACATGTTTCAGAGATTTTTTATAAGCGGAATGACTGCAAATTAGTTGCCCTGTTTGGTCCACAACACGGTATTCATGGACAGACTCAGGATAACATGATAGAATGGCAAAGCCAGGAACATCCTGTTTTTGATATCCCTCTTTACAGCCTTTACGGAAGTCAGCGTAAACCGACCCTTGAAATGCTGAAAGGAATTGATATTCTTTTAATTGATCTTCAGGATGTCGGAGCCAGGCTATATACTTATATCTGGACAGTCAAATTATGTATGGAAGCATGCACCGAAGCCGGTGTTCCGGTCTTGGTGCTCGACAGGCCAAATCCTGTCGCGCTGCTTCCTTTCGATGGGCCGGTGCTGAAGAAAGAATTTTTCACTTTTGTTGGAGGAGCGTCCATTCCATTGTGTCACAGGATGACAATTGGTGAAATGGCAATGTGGATAAAGGAAAATTATTACAAGCATTGTAACCTGAAAGTTGAATGGATGAAAAACTGGAGAAGGCATTCAATGTTTTCTGATTCTGGACTTCCATGGGTCCTTCCCTCGCCAAATATTCCGACGCTGCAGACAGCAGTTGTATACCCGGGCACAGTACTTGTTGAAGCACTAAATTTATCAGAAGGAAGAGGCACAACTATTCCTTTTGAACTTTTCGGAGCTCCCTTTATTAATTCTGAAAAACTTAAGAAGAATCTCGATGACAGGCATATTAAGGGTTGTGTATTCAGGCCTCATGATTTTATTCCAACATTTCATAAATTCGCAGGAGAACTCTGCTTTGGTATGCAAATACATATTACAGATATTAATATTTTCAAACCGGTTGGGACAGCCCTTGAGATCTTTGATGCGATTATTGAAACCAGCACGAATGATGCTCTGAAATTTAAAATGCCACCCTATGAATATGAATATAAACTGATGCCATTTGATATATTATCAGGAGATTCCGGTATGAGGGATACTTTAATTTCTAGAAAGAATATCAAAACTGAAAAAGAAAGATGGGAATCTGAAATTGCAGATTTCAGTAGAGAATTTAAAAAAATTGCTTACTATGCCGAATGAGAAGGCTCACCCCCTCCGCTTCGCAGTGTCTCCCTAAAGCCTGTCTGCTGTGTAATACTTCAGAATTTTGGTAACAGAAACCAGTGGTTTTCTACTTAAATAACCCCCTTTCTTATTTCCCCCACGGGGGAAAGGATGATTTTGCTCCTTCCCCCGTGGGGGAAGTCCCGATGGCTATCGGGAGGGAAGGGGGTAGGTTGATGAAACACAAATGCAAATTAAAGGTTAACGAAGCAAGAATTAATATGTTACTTTTATTTTGAAGAATTACACTACTGGTAAGCAAGGGGGACTAAATCTGTGCAATCACGGAGATTTATCTAGGGTTTATTCAGATCACTTTGGTTGTTTAGCACGTCTCAGATTCGTATTCAGCTTTTCAATAAGATTTTGTGTAAGAATAGGTTTAATAATATAATCATTAAATCCTGAATTAAGAATTTTCTCTTTATCCGCCAAAAATCCATAAGCAGTCTGAGCAATAATAATGATGTTTTTCCTGAACTCTCTTATATTTTTCGTCGCTGCATAACCGTCCATTATTGGAAGCTGAATATCCATCAGGATAACATCAATATCAGGATTGTTAAATGCGACATCAACAGCTTCCTGACCATCACCGGCATTAAGGATGATAACGTTTGCCTTTTCGAGTATCTTATTCAGATAAAGTTTACTTGAAAAGTCGTCCTCGACAATTAATATCTTCTTGCCTGTCAGCAGATCATTTTCCATGAGTAGCAGTATTATTCAAAAAGTCCATCATCCCTTAGCAGTAATAAAATCGCAGAATGAGGAACAATTACATATTTTTCTTTATAGAATTCGATTTCAATAGCGCTGTTCTGAAGATATACAGCCTGATCTCCCTCTTTTGGCTGAAGAGGAACATATTTTGGTTCATCAGACCTGTTCTTCCACGGTTCATCATTATCATTAACAGAAGGAATTGGATAACCCGGACCAACCTTAACTACATATCCTATCTGAACTTTCTCATTTTCATTAACGCCAGGAGGAAGCAGCAACCCGCTTTTTGTTTTCGCCTGAGGTACTTTTGGTTTAATAAGAATCCTGTCACCGATTACAATCAGTTTACGAAGATCTTTCTCATCTAATAATACACTCATGCTTAACTTCAATTATCACAAATGTATTGTTTTTTTTGTACTTTTTCCCGCTGATTTCGCTGATTTTCGCAGAGATTGACGCTTAATCAGCCTGATCAGCAGGATATGTTCATCGTGTAAATCTTCAAAATAACAGTTACAATATTTTTTGTGATATTGATCTATAATTTTGATTATTTACCCCCTTCCCTCCCGATAGCCATCGGGCCTTCCCCCACGGGGGAAGGGGTAACAAAACCTTTCCCCCTTGGGGGAAAATGAAAGGGGGTAACCGTAAAAAATGAAAGACTGATTTTGTTACCAAAATTCTGAAGTCATATTTTCTTATGACATCATGAAGTGACTACATTACATACATATCTGAAAGGTAATTAAGGATGGATAGAATAAAAGTATTAATTTTCGGAAATGGATTCTGATACATATAAAACAATAATCGGAGACTCTTCAGGAATTTATAAGGAGAAAGGAAGCAGATTTGTTTCTGTTGCAATACCTGTCTCCGATCAGGAGCAAATCAAACCCATTATTGATAAAATCAGAAAAGAACATCATGATGCGAAGCACCATTGTTATGCTTATATGCTTGGTCATGAAAGACTGATCTGGAGAGTTAATGATGACGGAGAACCATCCGGAACTGGCGGAAAACCGATTCTTGGTCAGATTAATTCACTTGGTCTGACAAATATAATTATTGTTGTTAGCCGATATTTCGGAGGCACATTACTCGGTGTGAGCGGATTAATTAATGCATACAGGTCTGCCGCAGCTTCCTCGCTTGCAAATGCAAAGATGACTGAGAAAACAGTAAATGAATATTATGAAATAACTTTCCCATTTTCTTCTTTAAAAGACGTCATGAAAGTACTTAAGGAAGAAAACCTGGGGCAATCTGAGCAGATGTTTGATCTTGAATGCCGGCTTAAGTTGAATTTCAGGGTTTCAATTAAAGAAAAAGTATTTAATCGGTTATCAAGAATTGAAGGTGTGAATTACAGATACATTGATACTTATTAACGATCTCTGATTAAAAGTTTTAAATAAATTCACAGGTAATCGAATAAAATGTGAAATTTGCAGGAGATTCTTCGATTCACTTCGTTACGCTCAGAATGACAGGCATTTATGTTTTTGAGGAGGAGATGGTTGGCGGCTCAGCCGCCAACCATCTCCTCCTCCCCCAAAACCATCTATATTATTGTCATTCTGAGCGAAGCGAAGAATCTCATACGTTTTGTCGAACAAGTTTTAAATAAATTATTAACATTAATCGATGTTGAGATAATTCTTGCCTAAATTTGATATATAATAAACTATGTGCATTTAATATGCCATCTACATGAAAAACAGAAGTTTAGTATCAATTGATGATTTTTCAACAGAAGAGATCCTGAGGATACTTGATCTGACTGAAGAATTCGAAAAACAACCCACGCAAAAATTACTTGAAGGAAAGGTAATTGCAACATTATTTTTTGAACCTTCTACCCGGACAAGACTTAGTTTTGAGAGTGCGATAAGCAGGTTAGGCGGGAAAATAGTCGGATTTTCCGATGCGTTAAATTCCAGTGTTTCAAAAGGAGAAACATTAAATGATACTATACTGACCGTCAACAATTACTGTGATCTTATTGTAATGAGGCATCCTATTGAAGGAAGCGCCAGGTATGCCAGCGAAATTGCTTCGGTCCCGGTTATTAATGCCGGTGACGGCGCTAATCAGCATCCAACTCAAACATTGCTTGATCTGTATTCAATCCGGAAAACTCAGGGAACACTTGATAATTTGAATATATTTATGGTTGGTGATCTTAAATATGGAAGGACTGTACATTCGCTGATGATGGCAATGTCGAGATGGAATACTACATTCAATTTCATTTCACCGGAGGAGCTCCGGATGCCGGATGAGTTTAAACTATATCTTGACAATCTTGGCCTTAAATATTATGAGCATAATGATTTTACCGATATAATATCCAGGGCTGACATTATATATATGACAAGGGTGCAAAAAGAGAGATTCTCTGATCCGATCGAATATGAGAAGGTTAAAAATGTTTATGTTCTTAGAAATTCGATGTTGAAAAATACAAAACCAAATATGAAAATATTACATCCTCTTCCAAGGGTAAATGAAATACACCAGGATGTCGATAGTAATCCAAAGGCCTACTATTTTGAACAGGCTTTAAATGGGGTTTATACCCGCCAGGCAATAGTTTGTTCTCTTTTAGGAATTAAATAAGAAAGGAAACTGCGATGAAGGAACCAAAACAATTGAGCGTAAGTGCCATTCAGAATGGAACTGTTATTGATCATGTTCCGGCTAAGAATCTTTTTAAAGTAATACAAATTCTTGGTCTCGACAAGATTGAAAACCAGATAACTTTTGGGACTAACCTGGAGAGTAAAAAACTTGGAAGAAAAGCTATCATTAAAATCTCAGGTGTGTTTTTCGAAGATGAAGATATTAACAGGATTGCTCTTGTAGCCCCCGATGCCAAATTGAATATTATTAAGGACTATGAGGTTGTTGAGAAAAAAGTTGTAGAGGTACCTGACATTATAGTTGGAATTGCTAAGTGCATGAATCCAAAATGCATAACAAATTTCGAACCGGTAACCACCAGATTCAAAGTGGTGTCAAAAAAGAATGTTTCGCTGAAATGTCATTATTGCGAAAAAATCACCGATCAGGAGAATTTGGAGATCATTTAGAATTTACCACTCCACCCCTCACTACTACTCTTTGTACACCTTTATTAAGAATAGACTTCATTAGATTCAGTATCAACCGTGGAGATGCCTCGCTGGCGCTCGGCATGATAAATGACTGTCATCCCGAGTTTTTATTCATTTTTTTTTGCACATCCGGTATTATGACAATAATACTATGGCTTTTACCCCCTTTCTTATTTCCCCCACGGGGGAAATGGTGGTTCTGCTCCTTCCCCCGTGGGGGAAGTCCCGATGGCTATCGGGAGGGAAGGGGGTGATAGACTTATAGAAAAATGGTCATCTAATTGATAGTATGCATTTTCTAATAAGTTGTCATTAGTAGTAGTAGCGTTAGCGAGGGATCTCTTTATCTTTTTAACCTGATTATTAAAGTACAGATACATCTTAGCACGAGTTATTGATCGCCAGAGTTATAATTAATAATAGATGTGTACAAAGTTAGCGCCCACTAAAGGGCCAATCCTGAGCTATTTATTTACATTTATTAATTGTCCGAATTTTCCCCTTTAGGGAAATTGCCGCGAAGCGGCAGGGCGTCATCTCAATCTGTCATAAGATTTTACCAACAGATAATCTTTCCTTATGCCACGATAGGCGAAGATTGAAAAAAGTAGAATCAGTATTGGTAAAAACATCTTAACTCCCGGAATGATTGTTGCATCAAATTTTAAGATAACGCTTGTTGAAACATATATTAAGGCAACAACAAATACTGAAACGAGTATAATCAATATAATAGTAAGTTTCATTTGAATCTTTCTGTTCTTAAACAAAAATATTGTAACAATAGAGATTACTGGTATTATTATTATTAAAATAGAAAGTGGCAAAAGTTTTTCGATCAAACCCTGATTAGCTCCTGTTATTCTGAACATACCAATAAACGTAATTTTTATCACGGTTCCTGTATTTTCAGCAAAAGATAAAAAGTTTCCAGAAAGAAAAAGTATGGATAACAGAACTATCAATGAAAGATATATAGACTGAATACGCTGGATCATAGTAAGTGATTTTTGACTTTACCAAAAGTAATTTTATTTTGTTAATATCAGATAGTAGTTGTATTCAGCTTCTGAGATATAATACTTGATTTTTATGAAAATTTAACATAATATTCATGTTTCCGACTATTAAGGATACTAATAAAAGCTATACATTTGTCAGCTAATTAACACTTTAATTAATAATTTTCTAAATACTAGTATTTTATAGATCTTTTGTGAATCATTCATCCTGTTAAATGTTCAAACTTAATCAATCCAACAAATTATGTTCGAGAAAAAACTGGTTAACCTGTTTATAATAACTGTAGTTTCAGGCATTTTGTACTCATGTCATTCCGGAGCGACCGATCAAAAATCCGGTGCCAGACAAGCTGTTAATCTCAGAGTTGAAGGAATAATTGTAAATCCATCTGTTTTAGACCAGACGATTGCTATCTCCGGAACACTCAAACCTTTTGAAGAAACAGTATTAATGCCAGAAGTAGCCGGTCGAATAGTTGATATCAATTTGGCAGAAGGCGGGTTTGCAAAAAAAGGGACCATACTCATAAAACTTTTTGATGGCGATTTGCAGGCGCAGCTGAAAAAATCACAGTCGCAGCTCGAATTGGAAGAGCAAACAGAAAAAAGACAAAGTGAATTAATGAAAGTGAACGGAATCAGTCAACTGGACTTAGACCAGACAATATTACAAATAAACTCTATTAAAGCTGATATTGAAGTACTGAATGTACAAATTCATAAAACAGAGGTACATGCTCCATTTGATGGAACTATTGGCCTTCGGAATGTTAGTATCGGAGCACAGGTTACACCTTCGACTGCATTGGCAACGATACGTGATGTTAAACATCTTAAACTGGATTTCAGCGTACCTGAAAAATACAGTAGCATTATAAAGCCTGGTTATAAAGTAACATTCACCGTTCAGGGTGATGAAATAAAATATATTGCTACAGTTATGGCGACAGAACAGGGAATCGAATCCGATACCCGCAATCTAAACGGACGAGCAATAGTTGAAAGTAATACAACATCGCTTATACCGGGTGAATTTGCAAATGTTGAACTTCGATTGAATGAAAATAAAGATGCACTTATGGTGCCTACTGAGGCAGTCATTCCACAGGCAAGAACAAAACAGCTTATTGTTGCTAAAAACGGGAAAGCCAGCTTTGTAACAATTGTGACAGGTATTCGGAATTCTTCATCTGTACAGGTAATAAGTGGGATCAATCCCGGCGATACTGTTGTCACAACCGGAATACTCTTTCTTAAACCGAATGCTGCTCTGAAATTTTCTAAAGTTAAAAGCAATCCGTTATGACATTATCCGATTTTGCAGTAAAACGACCAGTCGCATCAATTGTAATGAGCCTGATAATTGTTCTTTTTGGTGTTGTTGGATTCAATTTTCTTGGAGTTCGTTTATATCCTGCAATTGACCCGCCAACTATAAATGTTCAAACCTCGTATGCTGGCGCAAATTCTGAAATTATGGAATCGCAGATAACCGAGCCATTAGAGAAGGCAATCAATGGAATAGAAGGCGTAAAAACTATTTCTTCGTCATCAACTGTAGGTAGCAGTAACATTACTGTTGAGTTTAATGTAGGTGCTGATCTTGAAAAAGCTGCCAATGATGTGCGCGATAAAACTTCTCAGGCTGCCCGTAGTCTTCCACAGGATATTGATGCTCCCCCCATTGTCACTAAAGCAGATGCTAATAGCGATCCTATTATAACGCTGGCTGTTCAAAGCACCACTCTTACAGCTACCGCTCTGAGTGATTATGCAGAGAATGTTTTACAGGAAAAACTGCAGACAATCCCTGGAGTAAGTGCGGTCGGACTATTTGGACAAAAACGTCCTGCAATGCGACTCTGGCTGAATCCTGATAAAATGGCTGCATTCAACATAACAGCTCAGGATATCTTTTCAGCTTTAGTTAAAGAAAATATAGACCTTCCCGGCGGAAAAATAAGAGGCACTGGTACAGAACTTTTAGTGAAAACTCACGGGTTACTTGTTACTGAAGAAGATTTTAATAACCTGATCATCAGGCAGACTAATGATCAGATGATTAAGCTGAGCGATATCGGAGAAGCAATTCTTGGTCCCGAAAATGAAGAAACGGAAGTTAAACTGAATGGTGCCGAAGGTATAATGCTTGCTCTGGTCCCGCTGCCTGGTGCCAACACTATCGACATAGCGAATGAATTTTATAAAAGATTTGATGATATTCAAAAGAATCTTCCCGCTGGTTTGACATTATATGTTGGCTATGACAAATCTAAGTTTGTGCGCCAGTCGGTGAAAGATGTAACAGAAACATTGATTATAGCTATTATCCTGGTAGTAATTATCATTTTTCTGTTTTTCCGGGATTGGGTAATCGCCTTACGCCCGCTTATTGATATCCCGGTTTCGCTCATTGGTTCATTCTTTATAATGTATATTTTCGGATTTTCCATAAATGTACTCACCTTGCTTGCAATTGTTCTGGCAACAGGATTAGTAGTCGACGATGGTATTGTTGTGACAGAGAATATTTTCAAAAAAAGAGAACTCGGAATGGATAAATGGACAGCAGCATTACACGGTACCCGTGAAATCTTTTTTGCTGTCATCTCCACCTCACTTACTCTGGCAGTTGTTTTTATCCCGGTAATATTCTTACAGGGATTTACCGGACGATTATTTCGTGAATTCGGTATAGTTTTGGCCGGTGCAGTTTTAATCTCAGCTTTTGTATCACTAACTCTGACACCAGTACTTAATATAAGACTTGGCGGATCAAGAATCGGACACTCGCGCTTTTATATTACTACCGAACCATTTTTTGCCGGTCTTGATAAAGGTTACAGATCTTTACTTAGCTATGTTATCAAACATAAATGGATCTCAATTACCATACCTTTTGTATGCATAATAATGATTTTTACCATTTTAAAATTCTTAAAGTCAGAATTGGCGCCTCTGGAAGACCACAGTATTATCCGGGCTACAATTACAGCGCCTGAGGGAGCAGATTTTGACTATACAAATGTATTAGTAGACAGAATTTCGCAGCAAATGATTGACAGTATTCCTGAGTCGAGGTTATCATTTGCAAGGACAGGTGGTGGAGGTGGCCCATCCAGCACAAATGTCGGAGGAATTAATTTATTTCTTACGGAGCCTAATCAGAGGAAAAGCACCCAACAACAGGTATATGACAAACTGATAAGGATATTCCGGCGTCATTCGGAAGCGAGAATTATACCAACCCAGGAACAGACTATTACCACTTCTATGTCGGGAGGATCGCAATTGCCGGTTCAGTTTGTAATACAAAACCTGGAATTTAATAAGCTTCAGGATGTACTGCCAAAATTTCTTGATGCAGCGCGGAAAGATTCTATATTCAGCAACGTAGACGTGAACTTAAAATTCAACAAACCGGAACTCAACCTTACTGTTGACCGGCTTAAAGCAACAAATCTCGGCGTAAACGAATCCGACATATCTTCTACTTTACAATTAGCTTTAAGTGGCGGCAGGTATGACTATTTTCTCCGGAATGGAAAACAATACCAGGTAATTGGTCAGGTTGAACGTTCTGAGCGTAGTCAGCCCAAGGATATCACTTCATTGTATGTAAGAAGCAGAACAGGCAAATTGATACAGCTCGATAACCTGGTAAAAACTGAAGAAAGCAGCAGTCCTCCTACTTTATATCATTTTAACCGATATAAGTCTGCTACTATTTCAGCGACTCTTGCGCCAGGCAGGACTCTCGGAGAAGGAATTGCTGAGATGCGTAAGATCTCTGCAAAACTATTGGATACTTCATTTCATACTGATCTCTTTGGAGCATCACGCGACTTTGTAGAAAGCAGTTCTAATATCTTATTCGCACTGGTACTTGCAATAGTGCTTATCTATCTTATCCTGGCTGCCCAGTTTGAGAGTTTCCGCGACCCCTTTATTATCATAATTACGGTACCTATGGCTCTTGCCGGCGCATTACTTTCCCTGTGGGTATTTAAACAAACCTTAAACATCTTTTCTGAGATAGGAATGATAATGCTTATTGGTATTGTTACAAAGAATGGAATTCTAATAGTGGAATTTGCCAATCAAAAACGCAAAGCCGGACTTAAGATCCCAGAAGCAGCTTATGAGGCTGCTGCTTCCCGGCTGCGACCTATACTAATGACCTCTCTTGCTACTATATTCGGCGCTCTTCCTATAGCCTTGGCTTTAGGTGCAGGAGCTTCAAGTCGTGTTCCGTTAGGCATAGTTGTTGTAGGTGGATTACTATTTGCCCTGATACTTACTTTGTTTGTTATCCCTGTTATGTATATATTAATGGCTGACAAGAAGTTACAGCACATAATTTCAGACACAGTAGATAATAAGATTGAGTAAAAAACTATATTTCAATGAAGAAAATTATTCTGAATTTAAGCTTAATTATTTTTATTATCCCTCTGACTTATTCTCAGAAACTACTTACCTCGGAAGAAGCAGTAGGAATAGCATTGAAGTATAATTACGACATTCTGCTGGCCCGTAATAATGCAAGCTCTGACAGTGTTAACAATACTCCTGGCAATGCAGGAATGTTGCCAAACCTAACCATTAACGGCACCGAAAGTTATTCGCCTTCAACTAAGGTCAATCAGAAGTTTTCCGATGGAACCCTGGTCTCATTATCCAATACCAGGTCAAATTCCATTAATGCAGGTATCGGGCTTAACTGGACCTTATTTGATGGTGGTAAGATGTTTGTTACTAAAAGAAAGCTAAATGAAATCCAGGCATTGGGTGAAATTCAGTACAGGGACAGAGTGCTTCAAACAATCTATAATGTTATTCTGGCATATTTCGATGTGGTCAGACAAAAACAGGAACTGGCTTCTATAAACGAGGTAATTACCTACAATCTGGACCGTGTTAAAATCTCGCAGACTGGTTATGATGCAGGACTTGTACCAAAAACAAACTTCCTGCAGGCCAAGATTGACCTGAATGTTTATCAGGAAAATGCTATAAATCAGCAATCAATAATAATTGCTGCAAAAAGAACCCTGAATCAATTATTAGGAAGAAACCCTGAAGTGTCATTTGAGGTGCTTGATTCCATTCCTATTGGTGAGCTGCTCGACAATAAACAGTTATCTCAGAGTCTCGACTCCGTAAACACAAGCATCTTAGCTTTTCAAAAACAAGTCGACATAGCCAGGCTTGGCCTGAAGGAAACGAATAGTCTGTTATTACCAAAAGTTAATTTTAATGCCGGATATAATTTGTTCCAGAGTAATAGTCCCAGTGGAGATCCGGTAAGAAACCGTACTATCGGTCCGACAATTGAAGGCACTGTTTCAATACCTATTTACCAGGCTGGGAATGCAGTAAGACAGATAAAACTGGCTAAAATTCAGGTTCAGTCTGAACAGTATAATCTTGAAAACATGAGATTGCAAATGAATCAGCAATTACAAAATGCTCTTACCCAATTTGAAAATCAATTGAACCTTCTGAGGATCGAAAAGGATAACGCCTTATTGGCTAAAGAAAACCTGGAAATATCCATTCAGCGCTTGAGATATGGACAAACAACTTCTCTTGAAGTCAGTCTGGCTGAAGGAAGTTTTGTAGACTCACTGACACGTCTTATAAATTTTGAGTATAATCTGAAAGTTGCAGAAACAAAGCTGAAACAACTATTGTCAAGATTATAACAGCACACTACCAGACGAAGCTGGCGGCTTTTTTATTCCCCTCCTGGGAGGGGCACTACCCTTTATACACATCTATAGAAAGTAATATCACACAAGTGGCCTTGTTTTAAACCATGGAGATTCCTCGCTCCGCTCGGAATGACATTTAGTGTGGTTTAGCGTAGTTATAGGAAGGAAGGAGCATTGAATNNGATTCAATGCTCCTTCCTTCCTCCATCTAACAAAGAAATGACGTGTCATCCCGAGTTTTTATACATTTTTTTTGCACATCCGGTATGATGACAATAATACTATGGCTTTTTACCCCCTTTCTTATTTCCCCCACGGGGGAAATGGTGGTTCTGCTCCTTCCCCCTTGGGGGAAGTCCCGATGGCTATCGGGAGGGAAGGGGGTGATAGACTTATAGAAAAATGGTCATCTAATTGATAGTATGCATTTTCTAATAAGTTGTCATTAGTAATTTAGTGAGGGATCCCCTTCTCATTAAATCGGTTAGCCATTTCATTGTTCTGACAAATGAGCGGGGATTGAATTGGATACAACAAAAAATAGAAGTGTATAGAGTGTAGTGGAGGGGAATTATATTGTTGAAGCCCTTATGCCTTTGCTGTTAATTCAGATTATATTAAATTTGAGCCTAAATTTTTCCAATGCAAAAGAAGACTGAACTCATCACTAATAAAGATGGAAGCATATTTCACCTTAATCTTCTTCCCGGTGACATATCAAATAAGATAATAATTGTTGGTGACCCCGGCAGGGTTGATATGCTCGCCTCCTTAATGACCGATATAAGAGTTAGAAAAGAAAACCGGGAGTTTCATACCGTAACCGGTTCTTTTGAGAACAGTGAAATAACTGTTATATCATCAGGAATTGGTCCCGACAATATTGATATTGTTATAAACGAGCTTGATGCGCTTGTTAATATTGATTTAATTACCGGTATTTGTAATGAGGAACCAGTATCCCTGACATTTGTACGTTTGGGTACATCGGGAGGATTAAGGGGGGATGTCCCTGCAGGATCATGTGTGCTTACTGAGACTGCAATTGGATTTGATGGGCTTTTACACTTTTATGAAGGGTATGACTGGATACTCGATACAGGATTAGCCGATTATCTTGTGGAATACCTTGAGTGGCCTGACACCCTTTCCTATCCTTACGCTGTAAATGCAGATATAGAGCTGATGGAATTATTTCAAGGTGAAAATTTTAAAAAAGGAATTACAATCTCGGCCCCTGGCTTCTATGCCCCGCAGGGCAGACGATTGCGGCTTGAAACGTTTGATAATGAAATAAACAATAAGTTAGCTGAGTTTTCTTACAGAGGCCGAACGATTAGCAATTATGAAATGGAAAGTTCGGCTATATATGGGTTATCGGCTTTGCTCGGCCATAAAGCTTTGACTATTTGTCTGGTTATTGGTAATCGAGTGACCGGTGAATTCGTTCAGGATTATAAACCGCTGATGAGAGATCTGGCGCTGAAAGTATTCCAGATTCTGTAAATCCACAGGATGGTTTTTGTTTCAATTTAATTTGAATATATTTGTATCACATAACTGTTCAATAATAAAAATATGTCTGACAACACAAATAGTAATAAAAACGTCAGGGATGACGAAATAGATCTGTTAGACCTTTTCAGAAGAATGGGCAGAGCATTAAACAGAATGTTCAATGCTTTAGGAAAAGCGTTTCTGATTTCAGTTGTATTTATTATAAAACATTGGCTGCCTCTATTACTGAGTATTGCAGCAGGAATAGGGGTCTCTTATTTTTTGAAAACTACTTCTACTGCTTCATTTACAACAGATGTTGTTTTCAGGAATAACCTTGCACAAATGGATAAGAAAAAAATAAAGGACATTTCAGGTACTACATCAGAAATAATTTCTAAGATAAACAAGCTTCGAACATTTTGTTCGGATCCTAAAACCTTATCTGAAGCTCTTTCATTAAATCCAGCATTAGTAAAAAATATTTCTGACATTGGTGCATTCTGGATAATCGACCGTAATAAAGATGGAATTCCTGATAATGTTGACTATGATGGAAGCCATAATATTTATGACACAATAAATATCAGAATGCCAGGGACTTTTGATGTACGAGTTAGTTTTAATTCAAATCTGGATTTAGTCAGAGTTCGTGATGGCATAATTAAATTTATTGAAAGTGATTCTCTTAATCAACAACGAAACCGTTTACGGATTGCACAAAACAAGGATTTGCTCACAAGATTGAACATTGACATTAAGGAGCTAGACAGTTTGCAGAAAGTGAAATATTTTGAAGAAAACCGCAATTTAAAACCAGGTAAAGACGGCCAGATAGTTTTTATGCAGGAACAGAAAACACAATTGTTTTATACTGATATTCAATTATTGTTTGTAAAGAAACAGCTTCTCGAAACGGAAAGAGTCCTTTATCCGGGCATAGTTACTGTTTTAAGAGATTTCTCTGCACCAACTTTACAAAATAATGGAACCAGGTATTATGGCAAACAGGTAATTCCAATATTCTTTTTAGTAATGTTAATTGTATTAATTTTTCTGGCAAACAGGAAAAAGCTTATCGAGGTATACAAAAAGTATTAAAATAAAAAAGGAGCTTGCGGCTCCCTTTTTTATTTTCAGTCTTGTATTTAATGAATTATCATTTTCTCTGGTACGCTGTTACTCTTGTTATGTATAAGAAGGAAGGAGAAAAGGGCAAAAAACGAGACTCCGGCGAGTCTGTTTAGCATAGTTTCGAATATGAATGAAAAAAACACTATGAGCAGAAACATCATGTACAAAATGTTCTTTTCTGTAATAGAAATATAAAACATCATAGCAAAAAGTGACAAAAACAGGATAAGCCCGATTAATCCATTTTCAAGAATAATTTCCATATACTGATTATGGGCGTTAGTATTTGCCTGGGCCAGCTTAATGTTACCAGTTCTTAAATATTCTTTGTTCAGTTCATCCTGTATATCACCCGTTCCCACACCAAAAACTAAATTTTGCTTTAATATCTTATTGGCTGAGTTCCAGATAACAAACCTGTCATCTTTTAAACCTATATCCCCCAGGGTTTTCCCTGACCTCCATTTGAAATAGTTATTCACACGAGGATTAGTAAGGGAAATTATCAAAAAGACGAATATCACAGCAACTACTCCTGATCCAAGATATTTGTTTTTACCAATCTTTTTAAATTTCCGGAAAAGGTAGAACGGAACCATAATTATTGAAGCCAGCATTAATGCTCTTGATGAAAGAAAATATATGGAACCCAATAATATGATGCTAACTATTATCCAGAAATATCGATTTCTTCTTGCAACAGAAGCATCAAAAAACGCTTCAAGCGCAATGAAAACTGAAAAAAGAGCAAACATTGAGAGGTAGGAAGTATGCTGAAAAATCGCAAATTCCAGTCCATAAAAATAGTTTAACCATGTATACAATGGAAGAGTCGGATGAAAAGTCAGTATTCCATTTTGAAAATCAAGAGATCTGTAAAATGCATATCCATAACAGATTAACAAATACATAAATGTACTTAAAGCGAATAATCTTAATAAAGAAGTACTTCTTTGTCGAATCATTTCCCATGGTGATACTAATAATAAAGGGAAAATCAATAAAGATATATGCAACTCAATATTCCTCCATCCTCCCCTTGTGTTGTATGAATAAAGAATACCAATTACCTGCCAGGTTAGAAACAGTAAGAATAATGTGAAAAGAATTTTATATCGGGGATTGATATTTAATACTTCCAATTTTCTTTTCCTTAATTCAATTAAATAAAAGATGAACCACAAGATTAAGCACGGGGGAAGAAACCAGTGGTAAACAGGAATTATTATCATTGTCAGAACAGCCAAAATGTATGTGCCTGCCCCGTTTGAGATTTTCAAAGTGTCGAGTACCTTAGTAAAGTACTTTACCATAACTTGTATCAATTAAATCAATAGTCGCCATTCCAGTGTTGAGGATGTAGTAATATTATAACTTTTTTACCAGGTTTTATCGTATCAAAATTAACCATATTCATATTCCAGCGCTTACCGTTAACAAAATAACTGTCTGAGAAAAAATAGTCTTGATTTAACATGGCTCCTTCATAAAGAAAATTATATGAAGTAAGACTATCCTTTTCAATTTTTATGGTCTTAAATCCCTTTTTAATGTATTGTGTAGTATCACCAAATTCCTTCCAAAAATAAGAATTGGAGTAATGATATATACTACAATAAGGCGACCCATGATATGTTGTTCCGACAATGTTAATATCATTTCCCCTTAGATAGGCCAGCTCCTCTTTAAGATACTCTCTTGATGGGATTTCATACATTAATTGAAGTGTGACCAGGTCGTTGTGAATGCCGATTTCATGACCAAAAACATCCTGAATTGTTTTCAGATAATAAATAATTTTGTCATTCCTCACAAAAACAGCCCCAACTTTCTGACCGTAATATTTTGCCGTATGTAAAACATAATAACTTGCTGTAATTCCATATTTGTGTTCCCGATATGCAAATTTTACAGCTGCCTTAATATTATCATCAACATCATGACGCAGAGAAATGACCACTTTATCTTTGGAGGCAGTGTTTTTGAAATCCTTTAATGGAACGATAAGAAAATGATCAGACGAAGATATATGGCTTAAGAAATTTTCTAAGTCCACATAATTAAAAATCGGGTTCTTCATGTCAACCCCATTATCAATTTTAATACTGTCCGTAATGTTTATTGACCTGTCTATTTCAGGATAAATTATAGGATCCTGTTTTTTGCAGCTCAAAAATCCTAAAAAAACAAATAGTATTATAAATAACTTCCTATAGAACATAGAATACCTCTCCTCACAGTTCCTCAATCATTAACTTATATAGGTGTGCAATTTCCCTTGTTGAGTATTTTTTTTCAAATGCCAATCGGCTGTTTTGTCCCATTTGTTTCCTGAGATTTTCGTCAGATTTTAACAAACCAATCGCATTAATGAATCCGGAAAGATCACCAGGTTTTAATACGAATCCGCAGTTTTCTTCTTTTATAATAAATGCAATCTCTGAATTCAGAGGTACAATAGCAATAACAGGTATTCCTGCAGCCATTATGCCATATATTTTACTTGGTACAGCCATACCTTCTAATTTATCACGCATAGTTACCAATCCAACATGACAGGCAGTTAATATAGTATTGAATTTTTCGTTTGGCTGAAATGGCATTATTATTACATTTTCCAAATCATTAGATGAGATAACATCCATTAATTCTTTTTTTCGCATCCCTCCTCCCACAAACATAAAGACTATGTCCTTCAAATTTTCCCTGACAGCTTTTCCCAAAGTGTCCATTTCATTCCATAATCCCATATTCCCCGAATATTGAATAACAAACTTTCCTATCAGGTTATTTTCAATAACGAATGCATTCTGAAGATACTCTGATGGTGAAATCAACTTTTCATCCTGCCAGAGAGGAATATATTCTGTTTTAGTCAGCGCGTACTGACAGACATCCCTGAGCCATTCTTTCATATCTCTTCCGATGACTACAATTTTCACACTCTTTTTTAAGGACAGAATGAATAAATACTGCCAGAATATAATTAAGATATTGTATTTTGATACTTTACCCAGGCGTACCAGCCCTTCCGGGAAAATATCAAGAAGAATATAAACGAATTTTCTTCTTTTAAACGAACATATAAATGAAATTACAATTCCTAATGATGGAGGAGTAGTATGAGTTAATACTAGGGTTTTTTGCCTTGAAAAAATCAGTTTAAGGACTACACTTACTGTAAAAGTGAAATAATTAGTAAGTCGTCCTAACAAATTGGTTTTTGCAAAATTTGTCGATGCAAGAAAAAAAATTTTAATACCATGCAGAATAATGCTTTTTGGCTGTTTCTCCAGGGCTGTATAGCTTGGCTGACTACACCATACTTCTACATCTATGTGGTCTTCAACAAGGACGGAACACAAATTGGTAAAAAGATTTGCGGTAGATACTTCGTCAGGGTAAAAAACCTGACTTATGAAAAGAATTTTATCAGACACGATTAATTATCTCTACTAATTTTTACCTGAATATATTTTGCAAATTCCTCGCATGCATTTTATGAGAATAAAACAACGTAAAACGGCTTTTCAAACTTTCAGATATTCGTTCAGGGTTTGCCTCATTTATATAATTTACAATACTATTTTCTAATGTATTCCGATCGCGGGCTATTGAGAGGTATGGATAATCAACACCCAAAAGTTCCGGAATTATTCCTACCCTTGTTGAGATAATCGGGGTACCAACAGACATAGCTTCCAGGAGAATCATTGGCTGACCTTCATTCCAGGATGGTAGTATCAGACAATCAGAGTTGGCCAGTTCTTTGAATTTATCAATACCGGTAATAGGTCCGTTTATGTTGATATTTGCTGATTCATATTTTAATATTGTGTCTTTTAGATCCTTATCAGAAAATGCCCCATAAGTTCTCAAAGCAATTTTGGGATATTTATTTGTAAGTTTCCTAAAAACCTCAAGCAGATCGATAATGCCTTTGTCTATGAGATAATTTGAAATGTATATAAATCTGCTATTTTGTTTTTTAGCAACAGTTGTCTCATATTCAGATTCAACAGTGTTAAAAAGTACGAGGAATGGTCTTTTAAAGAATGTCTCAAATTCTGATTTCTGATTTTCAGAAAGTACAATTATATTATGAGAGAGACGAAAAATCAGTTTTGTCAAAAACCTGTTAATTTTTTTCTGGTAATAACGTGAAAAAAAATCACCACGATGCAAATGTAAAACAACCTTCCCCCTGTTAAAGAACCGAAAAATTATTATTGCAGTTAATGTCTTCAGACTACCGAATGTACTTAATGAATAGATCAAATAAAAATAATCATATTTGTGATGAATTGACTTTACCTGAATTATAAGATTATTTTTCAGAACGTTAGCAAGTTTATTGATTGAGATTTTATTGTGTTCTAATAATTTATTTTTCTCCTCGATAATGTCTACCATGAACCACGATTCCAGCATTTTTATGTTTATTTGATTTGAAATGGCTATTCCATGAATTGAATTTGGGGGCAGCTCTCCATAGAATAACAACCTTTGTTTCCTCTCCAAATCGGGCTTGTGACTAATTGCCATTTTGTTTTGTCTGAGATTTTACGAAATCTGAATAACTGAGAATGTTTCCTGGGTATTTTCCACTTATTTCCTGAAAAAGATTGTCTAGCTTATTCCATAGCATGAATTTCTCAATTTCCCAACTGTGTCCCCATATCATTATATAGCTTGTACAGGATGAACTTGAAAGATCAGCAATTATTTTTCTAATCAACTCAAAATAGTCTGAACAGGATATATTCTTTAACGACAAATGAAAAATCCGAAAACTATTTTTCAGACCATTAAAAATCAATGATTTCTTTCCTCTATTATAGAAATGGAAAGTCGGCTTAATTAAATATGAATTTTTATGACCGATGGAGCACGTATCAGCAGTTCTGGCAGACTTAAAATATTGTTTTGAAATATTAACCAGATCGGAATTGAATTTTCCACCCGGGAAGCAGAAATGGGGTACCTCTTTCCCGAGTAATTGTTCAATATACATTTTACCGGCAAATAGTTCTTCGTTTGCTTTTTGTAATGGTACGTTGGTCAGATAAGAATGAGAATATGTATGTGCCCCAATTTCAAAATTATTGACAGATATCCTTTTGATATCTTCATTTATCATAACACCGCGCTCAGGATTAGTTGCCGGGATAAAAAAAATACCCGGAATAGAGTATTTTAATGATAAATCCATAAGTTTCAAATCCTCGACGGCCCCATCATCCCAGGAAAAGCTAAAATAAATCATCTATTAAGTTATAAGTTAGCATAATCTAGAATTTAACTTCTGAAACTAATGACATCTTACTCAATTCTTTATTAATGATATTAATAATCATTTTGCACCGTTCTTCAACAGTATGAGACGAAAGTGTCCTTTGCTGACCTGATTTGGCAATTCTGCTTCTTTCATCTTCATTTTCTAACAGCCATTTTATTTTTTCAATACAATCATCATTTCCATTATAAACAACTATTTCTTTATTAACATCAAATAGTTCATTAAGATTCTTCTTATCATCGGTCAATAAACAACTTCCGACTCCCGTTGCTTCAAACAATCTAACATTTCCCGCATAATCGCCGGCTATATCACCATGAATGTTCAGTACTATTTTTGACTTTTTGAGAAGCCTGAACATGTCAATTCCAAAGACAGGAGGAAGTACAGCTTTTTTCAAGATTCTTGAGTTTGTAGTGACGAGATTTTCTGCGTATACTTTTTGGTTTCTAAAAATTGGAATTTTTAAGACAAGGTTACCTAAATGCAAAAAATTCAAAAATCTGACAACATGATAGATCAATTGTTTAGCCCTTGTTTTGCATTTTTTTTCCAGATTTCCAAAAATTTTGAGATCGAGATTTCTATTTAAAATATATTCTAATAAGTTGATTCTTCTATCATGAAAACCACCGCCTTTATAGAGTGAGCCTGAAAAAATAAAATCATTTTCATGTTGGAAATTATCATTCATAATTTTATTTAAGACATCAGGATCAAATGCATGATACACAAGATATACATTTATGTTATTTTTCTCCAGTTCATTTTTCAGTCCAGGGGTGCATGTAAAAATAAAATTGAGATTCCTGAAGTTTTTAATCATTTTTGAATTAAATGGTGCACAATGACCTCCTATTATTAGTTTGATCCATGGATAAGATTGCCTTACGTGATCAACCCAGCTTTTTTCGATATAGTCGATACTGTCTATCCATAAAACATCAGGCTTAAATTCATTCACCTGTTCAAATACCAATTGTTGATTACTGATTGAATGCATCCCAGATTCTTGACGCCATTTTTTCTGAAGAAAATCTGCGTTTGTAATAATACATGCGGCGTCAATACCTAGTTTGTTATACATTCGAGTATATGAACCAATGGGTTCAGAAGTTTCATTCAATATATTTTCACGTTGCTCTTTATAGTTCAAATTTCTATATTCAGGATATTTTCGATAAAATGATTTCAAAAATCCTGAATACATTGAGCCAATTGTCAATAATCTAAAACTCATATAATACTTAATTGTAAAATTCCAGTGGTTTCAAAATATAAAATGAAAACTCTAAACCTGATCTTTACTCCAAGACATAGTCTTGATTTGAGCTTCATATTTAGTGAGAATCAGTACCATGAAAACTGTAATTACCGAGTAGCAAAGTAACTCAACAAGAACATAAACTTTTATAAACCCCATGAATGACAGGTTCTTGAATAAAACAAGGGAAAGAATTGAAACAAAATAGAACAATTGCCAGATACTAAGTAACTTAATTTTGTTCATAGAAATAAAAATGCTACTAAAAGAAGCAACAATGAAATTCAAAGCGTACGACCATACCAATATCCTTGAAATACTCCCTGAAAACCCGCATCTCTCACCAAATATTAAGCTGAATAAACTAATACCAAAAAATTCAATCACGAGTATTTCCGCAACACTAATCAAAATAACTAATGCAAAGATGGGAAACAATTCCTTTACGAAACTTTCATTATTTCTGTATTTTTCTGAGACACGCTGCAGCATTACGTTTGAAATGGACGTAGCGACTAATGCTAAAGGAATAGAAAGCAATAGCTTTGATAAATCAAAAAAACCTGCATTTTCCGATGAGAAGAATTTATTTATTAAAATAGCAGGCAAAAGAAAACTGCAGGCGCTCATGAAACTTGGAATAACATTGAATTTCGGATATTCAGAGTACTTGATTAATACCTTTTTTATCATCTCAGGGCTGAATAATCTTAAACTAAGACCTGATTTTATTCCCTGATAAATCCCTGAAACCACATTTGCAAAATTACCTATAAGGTCTCCGAAGATAAGTCCATGTGAAATTTTTGCGACCATAAAACCCAACTGAGATATTCCTTCAACGGCCCTCTGTACAAATTTATTAATTGAAATAGGAAAAAACCTCTTCTTCCTGATCAGCCAAAAATTTAGACTCTGATAAGCACTAAAAAAAAATGTGCCTAACGGCACAAAATAAAGGTAATCTCCAAATTTATCTGAAAGATTCAAAAATCCAATTAGGCTTGACTTCCAGACTATTATAACAAAGAGTAAAATCAAATTAAAGAACACGTTTAATAGTATAGCTAAGAAGAATACATTGGTAGCTTCATTGTCTTTTCTTGGCAATATTATTGCGAGTTCATATTTAAATGAAGATATTATAATGAGTATTCCTATAAGGCTGCGATATACTGAATATGAACCAAATACCTCAGGAGCAAAGGATCGTCTCAGCACTGGTTGAAGAAGCATTGGAATAACCTGAGCTAACGCAGTACCAGAAATAAGGATCGAAGTGTTTTTAAGTAATTCTGACTTTCTTAAAGCCTGAAATTTAGATTCCTTTAGCATACAAATCTACTCCATCAATGGAGTTTGATTGTTACTTCTGATTTTTCCGAACGGAACTTTCCTATCAATCAATAAAGTAATTCCATAAAGGAAAAGCAGGTTGAAGATGAAAGAAGGAATTAACAGAAACTCATATTTTCTTGAAATGAACACCAATGATGCAATTATTACATTTATCACAATTGAAAGAAGTACGGTTTTCTGATGAGTCATTCCCGACTGAACTGCTCTTTGATAAGCATGTTTTCTGTGCGCAACACTAAGCTTCTCCTTGTTTCTCCATCTGCGGAATAATGTTAGTGTTGCATCAAACCAAAACAGTGAGGATAACATTATCCAGTTAACAATTGATAATTCCGATTTATTATGAAAATAGATTCCAAGAACAATTAGAATGAAACCAAGCTGTGTGCTGCCGATATCACCCATAAATATTTTTGCTTTTGGCCAGTTCCAGAATAGGAAACCTAAAATGCAGGCAATAAGCATAAAGTTTATTAAACTCCCTGTAAAAATAAACATTGAAGCTGCTATGGTAATTGCTTCAAGTGATGCATATCCATCAATCCCGTCCAGGAAATTATACAGGTTTATGAACCAAACAATGCCAATAATTACTAACGGATAAAGGATAACCAATGAGTTTATCTCAACTCCTAAAATTATGACAGGATTAATCTCTTTAATAAGAACAAACGCAGCTAAGGCCGTTATTATCTGAGCCGAAAGCCGGATAACCGGCTTCAGACTTATCAGATCATCAATAAGACTTATAATTGCCAGCAATATTCCGCTTAACATTGCAAAATAAAGACTGCTCTCGATGTATTTTAAATAATATAGTACTGTAATACCAAAATACCACGCTAATACAATTGCAAGACCGCCACCTCTTGGCACAGGACTGACATGAGAGCTTCTTTCGTTTGGGATGTCAAGGATCTTATGATTGAGAGCTGCACATCTAATAAAGTAAGTCAGAATCAGAGATATAAAGAATAATACGCCGGATAAGAATAAAATGTTTTTCAATGAAATTGAAATTATCAAAAATGTTCAGGAAATACTAAGTCGAACTTTGGATTAATTTGAAGCAAATGGCATGGAATATTTATTTCTTATTATCCTGCTTATAAGCCAAAACCATCTTTTCGATACCTTCTTCTGTGGAGAAGGGAGGCCTGAAATCCAGTTTGTTTAATGTTTTTTTGTTATCAAGCTCAAATGAACCATAAAGCCGATCGAAAATATTTGGAATAAGGTATGTCCCTAATCTTATTAAAAGAGATGGCATTCTGAATAAGTAAACTTTCTTTTTAAGATACCTTGAAATGCAGTTGACAAGATCGGTTGTAGAAAGTGGTTTTTCATCCATGGCTATAAAAATTCCAGATGCTTTTTTTTCAATAATCCTATCAATGAAAGCAACCAGATTTCCGGCAGAAGTAAAACTCCTCTTATTCTTTACTTTTGCTAAAGGTAAAATGGAAAACTTGTTTAGCAATCTTAGAATGTTCAGCATATTTGCTTTTACACCTGCTCCATATACAAGAGGTGTCCTAACAATTGATACAATAAAACCACTCTCCTCTAAATTCTTCAAAGCAATTTCAGCTTCATATTTGCTTTTACCATAAGAATCTTCAGGAACACAATGTGAATCTTCATTCCATGGTCCTGAATCTGGAATAAAAGCACCATAAACTTTTACTGAACTTAAAAAGATAAATTGCTGCACGCCTGCATTTTTAGCATGTTCAGCAACTGTTATACACAAATCTCTGTTAATCTTATAATACTGATCTTCGTGAATTGTTTTTGATTGATGCACAATAGCAACCAAGTGAATAATGACATCATATTTGGTGAAATCAATATCTTCAGGTCTGTTCTCGAATAATGATATTTCCTCTACATTTTTGTTAACTGAGTTTTCAATATAGTTTTTACCTACAAAACTATCAGCACCGGTAATCAATATTCTTGTCATAAGTCACTTTGGGTTTTAGACGATCTTTTCGTTTTTTATTATTTGATGCAGGAAAAAAGGAAGAATAACAAAGAATCCCATTATTGGGGGATCGAATGGACTCCCGGCACTAAAAAATGAAAAGAAGAATGTAATCAAAAAGAATATCGATATTAAGTAATATTCTTTGAAATACCGGATGTAATAATAAAAAGCTTTGAAAATAAAAATTAAGTAAATCAGGAGTCCTATCACACCTGAATACAACAAAACCGATAAGAAAGGATTATGTGGATAATCAGATACTTTTTTATCTTTCATGAAAAAATACCCGAACCAATTCAGATAATTAAAACCGCCACCAAACACTTTTTGTTTCCAGTTATATTCTTTTGTAAATATCTGAAAAGCAAATTCCCATCGTGCCAACCGTCCTCTTATCAATTGATTTGAAATAGTATCAACGAATAACTTTTGCTTATAACCATAATATGTTGTGTCCTCTGAAATGAAACGAGACGTCCATCTCCTTATTGGATCCCTATCACCTTCCTGAGATGCTAATTGGAAAAATGAAGTCAAATTTAAACCAGTAAAACCAGCCTCATAAACAGGAATGTTTCGTTGGAAAAATATATTATGATTTTCAAATATTTCCCCCGTGTTTTTCACATTGTCTATTTTAACATACTTTTGAATATAACCATTGTAAGATAAAGCACTGTCGCTTCCCCCAAGTATATTAACCTGCGGATATGCATAAATCACATAACCGTTAACAGCAGCAAAATCTTTTACATTTGATTTTGAAAAAAACAATAATACTCCGGCATTCCCTTTAATGCATTTAACGCTAAATTCGAGTTTTTGCCAGGTTCCCCTTTTCTGAAAATCATAAAGTGCTCCCGGGTTCCCCATTGCTCCCAAAGAACAAATTTCAACCATGGACAGATCACAATCATTTGATACATAACAAAAAACCGACGCATTGAGAATATTCTTTTCATCCACATTATAGCTTGAAATCCAGGTAGCCGAATATGCATTTCCATTTAATGTATCTGCATTTGTATTATGATCCATAAAGTACCCTTTAGCATTACCAGGAACAATTCTTAAATTGTCACCGCTCAAAGGGAAAACGGTTTTGTGCATTCTGGAACCCCACCCGCTGTCTGGATCATCAGGGTTAAAGACAGGGGTCCAGATAATATTATAAAGTTCCGAAAAAGACTTTGACTGATCTATTGCTAAATAATACCTGGTCACTGTCATGGCAATTTCTCCTTTTGTCTTAACGAGGTTTTTAGTACCTATAAACTCAAGAGTCTTATTTTTGAATGTATACGTGGTATGAAAAATAATAAACCAGCTTGATATACCTAAAAGAAGCAAAGCAGCCAAAAAATAACGGGAAGCAGAACCAACCATTTTAAAAAAATTCCTTGATTTACTGAATGTGAAAAATTGCGCTACCAATAACAAAAAAATTATTCCAATTAATACAATAATTCCTCTTCTGGAACCGGCAAAAAAAATTGTTATCGAGTAGATTGTTAGTAATAAACTATACCCTAATTTCCTGGGGAAAGAATCTGTTCTCATCAAATAGTATATGACACTGATCATTCCAAATATTATCGGAAGTATGGCAAAATTGTAATCTATCTGGATTGATCCGACTTCTATCATATATGGAATTTGATAGAGATAGCCAATTTTATCGCTTTGGAATATATTGAATAAGTCAAATAGCCTGTAGATAGAAATCCCAAGAGCAAAAAGTATTATTGAATTAGTAAAACTGTAAACGAACCTGTCCAGATCACTTTTCTTAGTGACTAAAATTGTCATAACCAAGAAAAAAGATAATAATATGATTGAATTAATAACATCCTTAAAAATGGATAAATACAACTTACTTGATAAAAGGAAGGAAACGATTAATATTCCTGTAAGGATTATTATTAAATAATAAATTCGGGCAAAACTTAATAAAGCAGGAATTATTTGTTTACGGTGAATTAAAATAATGTAAATCAAGGTTAAAAAATATAACACAAGGAATGGAAATTTCAAAAATGGAATTGCAGTCCTGAAAAAATATAGCAGAAGCGTAAATATTACAGCGTAATTCCCCATTTCTTTCTGAGAATCCTTATTCAATAATTTATTCATTTCTTTCTTCTCAGTGTAAATAATGATTCGGATTAAAAAATTGATTCATAATCCTGTACAATTTTATTCCAATTATACAAATCGCAAATTTCAGATGAAGTAATATATTCTGAAAGGTTGGCATTGTTCTCAATCAAAACCTGAATATCAGAAAATGAGGAAAAGAAAAAAGCCTGATCATGCAATGTGAATCTATTCTGTGGGATATCAATTGAGAAAATAGGTCTACGTGCAATTATCATTTCAACAAGTGAAGGAGCGGTTCCACAAAGAGTGTGGGTGTGTATGTAAGCTTTGCATTTTCTTCTGATCAGATCAAGTTCCGGCTTTATATATAAACCATTAATTAAAATAACATTAGAGATCTTGCTATATTTATTAAAGACTCTGTTCCCATATGCGGAATTTGAAAAATTTGAAATAAGAACAATTGTATGTTTTGAGTTTAAAAAGCTTTCACATAATTCATCAAGGAGGTTATCTTCAAGTGAACGGCTTATCGAGAGGAAGTATTCTCCATTAATAAAAGGATACTTGCGCTCAATTTCCGTATCGATAATTAAGCTAATGTCAATTTCACCACCATAAGGGAGTATTTTGACTTCAGCATTAGTCCGTTTAGGAATGAATTTGTTGTAAAATGGATTATCAAAAATTATATAATCCGAACAGATGAAACTTATATTAAAACAAAGTTTTAAATATTGTTTGGAAAAGAAACCGAATTTTGGTCTCTCCCATTCAATTCCCCCAACATTTGAGACAATTTTAATTTTTTTGAATAGAGATAAAACCGGAATTAAAGGTATGCCCTGCACACCAAGCAAAAGTAAAGTATCCACTTTACGGAAACAGATGAGGATTGACCAGAAATCATAAAACAATCCCTGGAAACCTGATGCTTTAAGCCCTAAACGCTTTACTGTTACCCCTGGCGGGCATATTATATTTTCTTGTGATTCTGCAGAATTAAAAATCAGATATTCGATATTTTTTGATTTTTTTTCAGCCAGATTATTTACCAGCTGATCCCATCCCCCATATTTTGCATACAGTCCATGTGATCCAATTATTGCAACTTTTTTCACTACTACTTCAAATAATCTTTATAATATGTTTCAATATACTCTTTTAATGCGGGCTGCCATTCACGCATCAGGTTGAGGTTTCGCATCCTTAGTTTCCTGTTATCCAGTCTTTCACATGGGGGGCGTTCAGCAAAATATGTCTTCTTAAAATAATCTGAACTCACTGTCGTGATTTTAACTTTATCTTCAAGATGAAGAATTTTCATAAGTTCCCTGGCAACCTCCAATCGGCTTGTTTGTCCTCCGCATACCATGTTATACAAACCCCAGAATTCTTTTTCAATTAGTAACTTTACGTTTTTGGCAAAATCCTGTGTATAGGTCGGAGTGCCGTCTTTATCATCGACTATAAAGAGCTCCTTTTTATTCTCCTTGAGCTGGCTCATCAATTTCTGAATAAATTTCTTATCTTTTTTTGGTCCTGCCCCCATCATCCATCCAGCCCTGCAAACCAGGTAACGCTTCGAATTTTCAACAACGAATCGCTCTCCCATATACTTGGCGCGAGCATATACTCCCAGCGGATTTGGGATATCCCAGTCATCATAAAGATCCTTTTTGCCGTCAAAAATACCTGCTGTGCTTATGTATAACAATGGAATATCAAGTTCATTCGCAATGAACACAGCATTCTCTACAGACAGAGTATTAGTTATGTATGTTTCATCGGCATTCAACTCACAAAACTCCAGATCAGTGTACGCCCCCAGATGGAATAGATAATCTGGTTTAAAATCAAGAACGTCCTTTTTATACTTGTCGAAATCCCTGAAATCAAGAAATGAAAGCCATATATCATTAACATCCTTATCGGTACATTTTAAGATATAATCATTATTAAACTGGTTATAGAAAGCTTCTCCAAGCATACCTCCGCAACCTGCAATGTAAATTTTCTTCTTCATTCAATCTGATTTATTTCGTGTTTTTAAAAGCTTTGCAGGTACCCCTCCATAAATTGTGTTTGGAGGAACATTTTTGGTCACAACACTACCAGCTGCAACAATACTGTTTTTCCCAATTGTCACACCATCAAGTATTACTGATCTGGTTCCTATCCAAACGCCATCCTCAATGGTTACCCCTTTCCGTGATTCACCCTGCATTGAAATAGACATATCAGGATTGTTAAAATTATGATTCTCAGAAAAAATGGAAACATTCGGACCAAAGATTACATAGTTGCCTATCACGACTTTTCCTCTGACCTGGATAAAACAATTCTGAGCTATACCGACATTATTTCCAATTAATATACCTTCACCAAGGTTCCGGATTACCCCGGTACATTCAATAATGGTATTTTTTAGGATAGAAACATCATTCCCGATCGACACACCCTCACGGGAAAGTGCATTAATTTCAACATAATCTCCAAAAGTGACTGTTCTGCCAATCGATATTTTGTTGCAGAATCTAAATTTACAACCCTTTCCAACAAAAAGGAATCCTTTAGAGCTATGCAGCCAAGGTTTTAGAAATACTCCTCTTACTAGACAGATAAACTTTGACCAGGCAATTTTTGATATGTCAGATTTTGACAAAGAGGAGTCAACTGAATAGTTCTCTCTACCTAAATGTCTTATGATCCTGTTTATTATGATCATTTCTTCAATTTATGAAATTGAATTAATCCAATTCCATGTTTCAGATATTCCCTTTTCCAGAGATGTTGCAGGATAGGTTCCGAGAATTCCTGATACTTTTGTAATATCCAATACAAAATGGTTTACATCAAAGTTTTTAACATCCGAATAAATGACTTCAGGAGTGATGCCAGTTGTCTTGCTGATCTGCTTAATAATTTGATTTATTGAAATGCCATTACCACTTCCCAGATTGTATACTCCCACTTCATCGCTGAAACTTAACTTATAGCACTGCTTTATCAGATCATTTATATAAATGTAATCTTTTGTTGCGTTGCCATCTCCAAATACCGTTATATGTTCACGACTCTTAATTTTCCTGAGAAAGGTCGAGATCACTCCCTGGGCCATATAATGACCCTGGCGTGGGCCAAACGGATTTGATGGTCTGATTATCAGCGGTTTCGTGTTATACAGCCTATGATATAGAAACAGATAATTTTCAATTGTAGCCTTAATAATCCCATAAGATGAAATGGGTTGAATCGGATGATTTTCATTAATGGGTGTTGTAACGGGAATTCCGTATACTGCACCTCCTGAAGAAAAATAAACGATCCTCTCTATTCCCAGCTTCACTGAAAGATTTAGAATATTTAAGGTGGGTAGCAAATTCTTATTAATATCAGAAACGGTATCTATA
Source organism: Bacteroidales bacterium (assembly GCA_003141895.1). Lineage (GTDB taxonomy): Bacteria > Bacteroidota > Bacteroidia > Bacteroidales > VadinHA17 > LD21. Next base: position 249,102 of record PLNT01000018.1, read on the forward strand.
TTCGAGGTACTGGGGACAGATGTACTTGCCAGATGGAATATTATGTCAATTCCAAGCATTGCCTCATACAACTCAGGAATATTTTCCAATGTTGAAATTCGATAATCAACATTAGACAGGGGTTTTCTATAGCGCTCATAAACGCTGTCAAAGACTCGTACGGCATGCCCATTAATCAATAATATATCAACTAAATGGGACCCGATAAAGCCATTGCCACCAATTACCAAAATATTCATTTTTCAGTTGGAATTGATTAAATTATTAAAAATCGACATCGTTTCGCTGTAGTATCTCTCCGGGTTATTCTTCCTTTCAACCTGCAATCTTGAATTTTCACCAAGTTTACGAATCAGTTCTTTATCATTATAAAGATATCGAATTGATTGGGCAAGACTAACTTCGTCACCAACTTTAAATAATAAACCGGTCACTTTATCAATTACAAGATCTTTTAAACCTCCAATATTTGATGCAATAACAGGTTTTCCGTATGAAAATGATTGAAGAACGACATAAGGGCTTGGTTCATACCACTCCGATGGGACAATTACAAATTCACAATTTTCAATATAGGGTTCCAGATCTTTGTTCCACTTAGGACCAAGAAAGCTTACGTTTGACACATAATGTTGTGAAATAAATTCCAGATAGCTATCATACTCCGGTCCATTACCTACTATTTTTAATTCGATCCCGGGTAATGATTGCATGACCTTTAAAAGAGTTTGTATTCCTTTTTCAGCAGAAATCCTTCCAAAGTATAGAATATATTTTTCTCCTCTGTATTTAGGTTTAATATTATTTGAATTATAAGGATTTTCAATAACAAACGTTTTTTTAATATCAAATCCATATTTTACAAACATATCTCGCGTAAATTCACTTTGGAACAGAAACATATCAACCATTCTGTAGTTTGGCATTATATAGTAAAAATAACTTTCTATCGCCATTAAAGTACTGGCCATCAGTGAGTTTTTTTTACACTTTTTCAACATGCAATTATAATACTTATGCTTATAACACGATTCACATACCTTCCCATGCGACAGGAATGTATTATTCGGACATATTAATTTGAAGTCTAAGACTCTCCAGACCACAGGGATTTTTGCTTTTTTTAAAACCGGAATAATACTCGGAGTGTGATAGTCATTAATATTATTCAATTGAGCAATGTCGACCCTATTTTCAGAAATCAATAGTTTTAGCTTGTTTTTTGCTTCCGTTGAATAAATTGTTTTACGCAATAGATTAAACCCTGATTTTAAAGTAAGATTGTCATAGAACACTTTATAATCTATCCCTGTCAGAAAATATTTGTCATATGGAGTTTTGTAATTCTGTTCATTCCGTACCGAGAAAGGAATGATATTATGCCCTTTTGATTCGTATAACTTGCAAATACTATCTATGTAAGTCCAATCTCCTCCGCTCTGGTACCAGGTCCAGTTAGCTACCAATATATTCATTCTTAATCTACTTATTTATAGTATCATGCAAATTCAGAAAATCAACTATCAGCAGTGTCATGTTTTACAATTGTAGCGTAATCAGAAGCTATTTTTTCAGCCACTGAATCCCAGGATAGTTCTTTCGCTCTCTTTATGGCTCCATTACTTAACTTATTGATAAGCTCGGGATTATTACAAATTGTTTCCAGGGCATCTTTAAATCCTGCAACACTTTCTTTCGGTGAATGAAACGGTACTTTGATTCCACAACTTTCATTAATAGCAAAACTCATCCCAAACGAATCGTGACAGATTATTGGTAATCCTGCTGATATTGATTCTAAAATTACTGCAGACGCCGCTTCTTTAATACTGGTATGTACTAAAATATCAGATTCCTTCATTATTTTAAAAACAACATTCTTCGGAATATGACCGTGCCATGTAATATTATTGAGACCTAAATCAGAAGCCATCTTTTGGTAATAATCTTTTTGAGGTCCATCGCCAATAATATGAAGTTCAATATTCTTTTTCAATATTTCACTCGCTTCAATAGCTTTAAGTAAGATATCAAGGGCTTTTAGAAAACTAAATCTCCCTATCCAGAGAACTTTTATAGTTATCTCTTGAGGCAATCGATTTTTTCTTATTGATACTTCATAAGCTCCCATATCCAATAAGTTCTGAACTCTTTTACCTTTCCTTAGAAAGAATTTCCCATCATCAGATGTAACAAAATAGATAATATCAGAATTGTCAATTGCTTTTGAAATCCTTCTGTTAATAATTATCTGAAAACGGTTTAGAAAATTACGCAAAAGGTTATAGAAAACTTCCCGTATAGGCATAGAATGTAGAAAAGAGACAGGCACTCGTGATAAACCGCTTGTGGGTCCCCATACAAAAGGCTTATCGATTTTCCATAAAAATCCTGGTTCCCTGAAAGAAATATGATTAAAATGATGCAAGACATCAAAATCTCTTTCCTTTAGTAATTTAATAGCAAATCGATACAAACTCTTTTCCCAGAACTTAACTCCGGAAAAATACAACAAGGACAATCCAACACTCGTCTTTTTATCAGACAACCGCTTGTTAAACCATGCAATCAGATTTGTAACCGGAGGTTGTTTAATTGGTATAAATTCTACTCCACTGACAATTCCATTGTCCGAAATAAAACTATCAATTTGTTCTCTATAGTTATTTGTTCCGAATTGATTTGTTTCTGCGAATAAAACTGTTATATCATGAAATTTACCTAATCGGGTTATTATATTCCATCCCGATGAACATTCTGAACCAACAACAGGGGATATTTCATGCGCGGTTATTAATATTTTGAGTCTTCGGGAGGATGTCTTTATCATTGAAATAAAATATTATTCAAATAATAAAGAAAGTTTATAAAACTTTCTTTATCAAATATTGTATTTAAAATTAATCTCAGAATAGTTCGCTTTTTGAAGTTAGAAGAATACCTTCCTCCAAACTTGTAAGTTCACGTTTAAGAACACTCTTCATTTTGGAAATATCTGGTTTTCTCCGGGTCATATCACCTTCTGCTAATGGATCAACATGCTTAATAATGGAACTTGAATTCAGAAGTTTTATTATTTTTTTTGCTAAATCCAGAATAGTTATTTCCTGGTCGCTTCCTATGTTTATTACTTCGTTACTATAATAACCATGATTAAGAATTCTCTCTACAGTTTCAAGATTATCATTTATATAACAGAATGTTCTGGTCTGCATACCATCGCCATATATGGTAATGTCTTCATTTTTTAAAGCAAAATCAATAAATTTTGAAATCACAAAGTCGGTGCTCTGCCGCGGACCATATGTGTTGAAAAATCGGAATATTGTATAATCTAGACCATATTCGCGATGGTAAGATCTGAAAAATGATTCGCCAACATTTTTAATAATTGCATATGGCAGACGTGAGTTGAGCGGTGTAGTATCTTCAAACTGAGGAATTTCAACTGGTTCTCCATAAACTTCCGAAGATGAGGAATAAAAAACTTTTTTCACTGAGGTGTTTTTTGCAAGATCCAGTATATTTTTTATGCCCTCTATATCATTTAATACCATCATAGGATTATCGAGTGTTCTCTTCACACCAACAACAGCGGCATAATGGAAAATATAGTCGAACTTATAGCTCAAGATGACTGAACTTATATCTCTGAAATTATTAACATCGCATTTAATAAAAATTACATTGTGTCTGTCAAGGGGAATTTTCTTTACAACTCCTGATAATAGATTATCCACAAGCACAATAAAGTTGTTTTCGTCTGATGAAAGTCGATCAGCCAGACTTGATCCGATATTACCGGCACCACCAGTTATTAGAATGTTTCTCATTAAATCTATTTTTGAGATTAAGAATTATACAATTTTCAATTTTATTTCATCAAATAACTACTGAATAGTTCTAAATAACCTATTAATTAATATTCATTGCATTCTGGACGAGCTCAGGTTAAGAGTTCCTCATCCTTATTTTATTATAATTTCTAATATGATAATAACATAATCCTCCAATACCTGAATTAAGAAGTACAAATGAAGGAATCTCCGGATTATACAAAGTGAACCCGTCATTTGTCATAATAAGAACAACCATAATTACATAAAAGCTTAATCCCCGGATAGTGGAATCTGTACACAAATGCATAGAGTGTCCCGCAGATAATACCGGGAATAACCATAGAAATAAGAATATTGCAGTACCAAAAAATCCTAATTCTGCCAGAATATGAGGCCAGTATGTATCTAATAATGTATGACCGCCACGTGCGACATCTAAAGGTGAATTACCTCCAATTTCAGAAACGCCGTAATCAATGTGCACTTTACTGTACCCACCTATGATACTAGCAAGACTCGCGAAGGTACCCATACCGCTACCAAAGGGAAAATAATCTTTAGCAATCTGAAAACTAGCTACGTACATTGCAACTCTGACATGACCTTTAGGGCCAACCCTATTATAATAATCGAGATTTACTTTAATGTCCTTTACAAATTTATCACCAACTAATGAAAAACTCATCGCAAGGAAAAATATGCCATACACAATCAGCTTTAAACGGCGTTTTAATGAAAAATGAACGTATGCAAATGCAATCCATATGATAATATTGCTAAACATCGATTTTTTCAATATTGTCAAAAAAACACCAAAACTTAAAAAAATTGCGAAATAAATGTATTTTCTTTCTTTGGTTACGATATAAAGCGAAAGACTAATGATTACACCGATATTCATTGAAGAACCAAACGCGCCCAGCTCTCTAAACATTCCGGGAATCAATCTAAGTGTAGTTCCAGCAAGAAGACCTCGAAAAATTGGACCTACCGACATAATAACAAAAAACACCAACAAATTTTTTAAGATCTTGATTATAACACTGATATCCGATTTTGTATTTGATGAGATAACGAATAAAATCATGAATAAAAACGTAAATCCTGTCCCAAGCAAGTAATTAAGAGGAGTCACACGCACAAATATCCACGATACTATCAGAAAGAAAACGATCAAAAAAATAGCAAACAAATAGTATTGATTAAGCCGGATAGAGCAGCCAAATCTTAACCAATTCAAAAAAAATACAAATAAAACTAGAACATGTCTGAATCCAAGAGGGAATGTAATTATGCCAACCTTCTGAATCCATTCTGAAAGGAATACTAACACTGTAATAAATATTACACTGAAAGTTATCCATGATATTTTGGAAATATCTTTTAGACGAACTCGAAAAATATCTCTTCTCATAGACTTATCCTAGTTAAAGCTTTCAATGTACGGAATCAGATTCCCGTTTACAATTTCCTCCCATGAATAGCTTTTTGCATTTTTTTGAATTTTTTCAGTATCATACGACAATCGGCGAATATAGATTTCCTTTAATCCATTGTAAATATCTTCAATCGAATCGTTAATGACTACGCCATTGGAATCACTTATAACCTTTTTATTTTCACTTGTGCCTGTTGCTATTACAGCCATCCCACTTAATAAATATTCAAATGTTTTTGTTGGTGGCTGATGCTCATAATGGTTTTTAATGGGGATATATGACATTCCGACATTATGATCATGCAAGTATTTATTTAACTTCGGGTAGCGAATTACACCTATGTAGGAAATATGATCTTTCATTTCCTGAGTCATGATAGCAGTTTGGATATTTGCTACATCATCCTCAGAACCGTATCCTATGATTGTATAAGACATAGGAATTTTTGAATTATGTTCTCTGTAAAACTTTGCAAATGCGAATATTGTATTTGGTATATTCCTTTGGCAGAAAGTACCAACATAAAGTATCTTTAGAGAATCAAATTTTTTTTTAACCAAAGGAAATTGAGGTGCACCGAGTGGCAATATATGTGACCGCCCTGGAAGGTGCAAAAAATTTGAAAGACCCTTTGAGATTACTGTTATATTTCTAAAAAAGTGTACTTCAAAGAATAGAATAATATTATACAGAAATCTTTTATATTTATTTTTAAAAATGTAACTGCTTCGAACATCGACAACAACACTTTTTCTCCTGAAAAGCCGGATTAAAGAACAACCAATAAAATAATTAATCAGGATAAAATCAAAATTTTCAGAGTTCAACAATTCACGTATCTTCTTAAAAAATAGCCTTTTTTGAGATAATCCACTACTGCCTCCATTAAGATGAATTAACCTGATATTATCATAGTTTATTACTTCCTTTCCTTCATCAAATCCTACATGTGTGATGTCGTAATACTCTTTCAAATGAATATAATAGTAATAAGTATCAGTCAGACTTCCAAAAGGACCCGGATTGATGAAAAGAATTCTCTTCCTCAATCTCTTCTCAGAGACAACCTGATTCATTATTAAGCTTTATTGTTTAAAATTTCAAACAGGAATCTTTCAATTTTATCTGAATTTACCTTTGGATTGAAAAGATTTGCTGAAAACTCTTTTGCCTTTGATCCGACAGCTGTTCTTAAAGTTTGATCTTCAATAAATCTTCTAGTGTCTTTAACAAGAGTAACAAAATCCCTTGAAAATGAACCAAGTTGATTTTGTTCTATCAAATTATCAGGGTCATAATTCAGACTTATCGTAGGTTTTCCGAATGCCCATGCCTGGATCATTACATTAGGAAATCCTTCAGGATCACATGTATGAACAAGAAAAAGAGAACTTGCTATTATTCCATTAGTTTCCTCTAATGTCTTATACCCCAAGTAACGTAAATTAGATGGCTTTGTAGCGTCATTTAGAACAATTTCATACTTTTTGTCCTGTATTTTTCCTACCATAATAAAGTCAATTCCAGAAGACTCGAACTCTTTAGCAAGTTTGAAGAAAATCTCAGGATTCTTTGTAGATTTCAGATTCGAAACCCAGACAACATAAGGTCTGTCCCAGGTAAATGAAATATTTGTCAAATTAACTGAATTAGGGATCGTTATTTCTCTTGATACAGGCAATTTATTAGTTTGATTATTTAATTGTGTTATCACACCATCGATAAAATAAAATCCCAAATAATTTATTAAATAATCTATTTCATAGAAAACCGATCCTATTGTATGTTTTATTAATTCAAAAGGTCTAAGATTTTTTCTTTTACTGTAGAACCAAATTTCAAAATCAGATGGCCCGGAGATGGCAAATACAATCTTCATCCTACATAGTTTGGCGGCTATCACAGATTTTAATAATTTTGTTCTGTTATATCTCCAATAAATAATGTCGGGTCGCTCTACTTTAAAGATATTTATTAAATCTAGAAAATTCAGTGAGGTTCCAATTACTTTGTAGGGTACTGAATAATCTTTTTGAAATCCATTAACAGCAAGATAAATAACTTTATGTTCTCTCCCAGTGAGCCTACATGCAATAATATCACTCTGTACTTCGCTTCCCCCAAGATAATCTTTTAAGTGTTTATTAATTATTAAAATTCTCAATGTTATGAAGGATTAGAGTAATTAATAGTCGTCCTAATTGAATACTGGTTCTTATTGATGGTAAAGGCACTAAATCGAAGAGGATATTGATAACATTTTCGATACTAGCGCATCGATAAATTAAACATTATAATGAATGCAAATTATGTTTTTTGGACGAATTGGCTGTTCCGTTGTTCTACAAGTATCTTTAATAATTGATATAATTACTTTCTTCTGATTATTTCTAAAGCTATTTAATATTTCCCTTATTAATAAAAGCACCGTCTGCATTTTTTTTGATCAAATTAAATTTATTCTTATGTGATCTAATATAAGTGAATCTCTCTTTGTTCCTTTCAAAATATTCATCTATACTCGAAATTCTTTTTGCAGGTACTCCCGCAATAATACTTTTAGCTTCAAATTTACCTTTTACTACAGATCCAGCCGCTATTATGCAATTATTATCAATTTCAGTATTTGGAAGAATTATTGAATTTAGTCCTATAAATACATTGTTACCTATCTTTATTCTTCCAAATAACTCAATATCTGGATATTGTTCTCTAAAAACCCAAACTCCCCCATCATGAGTAATGAATTGCACACCATCTGTTATAGTAACATGATCTCCAATTTCAATAAGAAATGGTTCAGTTGAAAAAGATGTTGAAAAAAATCTACAATTTTTACCAACAATAACACCCAGACTTTTTGCATACTCAATATTATAAAATTCAGCAATCTTCTCAGGATGTAGCAGTATTTTAACCCGTCTTTGTATTTTTTTTAATTTTCTAATAATCGTTGTCATTGAAAAAGCTTTCTAAACATATTCCTGATGAATCCAATAAATCCATATTTTTTATAGGCCACTTTGATCCTTCGTTTAGAAGAGAAATAGAGATGCTTATATTTTTCTAGTTCTAGTTTTTTTAGTTCATTATTTTTAAATTCTGAATCTTTTTCAGACAGATTACTTCTTGACTCAATTAAAGATGTTAAACCATCTGTATAATTTGAACTAACAGGTTGATTATATAATAAATACTGCCATATTTCGATATGCTTTTTAGCATAATCCTCCCATGTCCATGTTTTAACTGAATTGAGAAGGATTTCTTTCTCCTTTTGCAATTGAACTAAAATAGATTCCAACTCTTCATAAGAAACAAAAGGATGTGTTATTCCATTAGGAGCATCAAGGTGGTAGCCTTGTTTTGTTACGATTGTTTTCACCCCTGAAGCCAGTGCATCAACGAAACCCATCTGACCCTCATCCATTCCCATATATAAATAATAATCCAAACTGGATATAAAGCTAGCGTATTCGCTTTTTATAAAGGCATTAAAATAGACCACCTCAAATCCATTTTTCTTTAATTTTTTCACTTGAGGTTCCCAATATTCTCCCATTATTTTAAAAAGAAAATAACGGGGATCTAGTCTATTTGCCAATTTGTCTATAAAAAACTCGCGTTTACGACCATCTTCCTGTACTCTGCATGACCAACCGATTACTATTTTTCTTATAGGCATTATTCCATCATGAGCAGGATTGACATAACATAATTTATTTTTATCAACTCCTAACATTGCTAACTTATCTGAAGTTTCTTTTGACATACAGATAAGTGCAGATGCATTTTTGGCCTGTTCAGATATATATTTCAGTTTATCGATATTATCAATGTGAGTAATCATTAGTGTTGTTATTCCTTTATTTGGACACTCATAAACATTATAAGGAATGTAATGATTTATGTCGGCTTTTTCATCTGGAGTTTCAGCAATGTCAACTTCAATACCATTTTTCTGTAAATTTTCATACATTTTATTGACAAACTTGCCAAAAATCCATTGGAAACAACTATTGAGACAAACAATTCTTACCTTCATTTACACCAATATTACCTTTTAAAATTGTCAATTAACTCACAAATAAACTCGATTTTATCTCTTGTCAGGTTACTGCCCGAAGGCAAATAAAATCCATTTTCAGAAAGCCAATCTGTAATAGAATAATTTCCACTTGGATTACATCCGTAATTTATAAGTGATAATTGCCTGTTCATCCCTGTAAAAAAGAGCCGGGTATCGATATTATTTTCTCTCAAATAAGCAATTAATTCAGAGCGTGATCGACCATAAATTTCAGAATTGACCACCAGTCCATTCATCCAATGCACATTGACCACATCGGGATTTGTTCTTTGAACTGAAATACCCGGGATGGTGGTCAAGAACTGTTGATATAACTCTCCGTTTTTGATTCTCATTTCTCTATACTCATCTGCTTTTTCTACCTGTGCCAATCCAATTGCAGCATGTATGTTTGACATCCGATAGTTGTAACCAATATGCTTATGAAGGTAAATACGTGGTGAATCAAGAGGGAAGCACAGGTTCTTATAATATAAAGCTTTCTTATATAATTCTTCATCGGCTGTTACCACCATACCACCTTCTCCTGTTGTCAGATTTTTATTTGCAAAGAAACTGAACGCAGTGATAGCTGCTAAAGATCCGGTACGATGACCTTTATATTCAGCACCATGTGATTCAGCAGCGTCTTCAACTACAACAAGATTATATTTTTTTGCTAAACTCCAGATCGCCTCCATGTTACATGGGTGTCCGAAAATTGAAACCGGCATTATTGCTTTCGTCCTGGCTGTAATCTTTTCTTCTATTTTTGTTACATCAATATTCCATGATTCCGGTTCTGCATCAACAAATACCGGTTTAGCGCCCGTATAACAGACGGCAAATGCAGATGCAATCATAGTAAAGTTAGGAATAATAACTTCATCTCCTGGCCCAATACCTGCAGCAATTAAAGCCAAATGAACTGCTACTGTTCCATTGCAGACTGCAACCCCATATTTTACCTGACAATAAGCTGCGAATTGTTCTTCGAAAGCTTTAACATATTTACCAGAGGAAGAAATCCAACCGGTATTGATGCAATCTGTTACATATGCCAGCTCATTTCCATTCAGTAATGGCTCGCAAACAGGTATAAAATCCATAAACTCTATTTAATAATTATTTTTTCACCTTCATTGCCTTTAAAACGGGTTTTATCTTGTTCTCCAGCATAGGGACCCTGTTTTACTTCTATCATTTCAATTTCTTCCAGAACTTCAAAACCATGACCACCTTCAGAAAGTAAAATGACATCTCCCGATACAAGTATATAACTTTCAACATATTCTTGCTCATTGGTATAGAAATCAACCCTCAATTTACCTTTCCGGATAAATAATACCTCTTTTGTAAAATGCACTTCACGCGGGACGGGGTTATGCACATGAGGTTCAATGATTTTCCCTGTCGGATGTCTCATAAATGCAAGTTGCTGAGAGAAATCATCGGGCGTAACAAATTTAATTCCAGGTTCGCAAAATTGATTTCTGATTATTATTGCTAGTAGAATATCATTATGTTTAATTTCTCTTATCATAACAGTAGTTTATAAATATTAAAAAACTGGTAACCGGTTTATTTACGCACAATGCTTTTAACGCCATTTTTTAAAAACCGGTAAAAATCTAAGCAAATATTCCAAATTTTCCTAATTATTACAGATCGGGAGTATAATAAATATAGTATTGACCTAATTGTCTTTTCAAGTTTATAGGAGTCAGAAAATGAGGCTCCTGCCATTCCGAAATTATCAGTACGAAGGTAAATTATTCCCAAAGATAGATATTTTGCAGCAAGAGTGGTTTTACCACAATATTTCAGAATATGGTCTTTATATTTAATAATCAGTTTCTTCCTCCCTTCTGCAATTAATGCATTGTTCATACAAATACTTGGCTCATTTCCATAAATATCACCGTCGTTATGAATAATTGCAAGTGGTTCTTTTACCAGACCGATCTTGCAGATTCTGGAAACGCGTAAGCAAAAATCATCGTCTTGTCCGTACACGAATTCAGGATCAAATACATCTGGTTTAAGTTCATTAATAACATCTTTCTTAACAATGATGGTTATCATATATGAAAGATAGCCCTGAGTCAGCGCCTCTTTGTAGACATTTCCTTCTAAATTAAACTGGTAACCTTCGCTTATCTTCCCACTGTTCGAACAACCAAAAGCTCGTGAATATACGGCACCCAGACTCTGATCATTATCGAAACGCCGAATCAGTTTCTCCAGGAACTCAGGCATCCATTCATCATCAGAATCAAGAAATGCCACATATTTGCCATTTGACTTTACGACTCCAAAGTTCAAAGCAGCATTTTGGCCCTTATTTATTTCTTGCTTAAAGTATCTGATCCTTTCGTCTTTAAAACTGCCTATAATCTTATCTGTATTGTCTTTCGAACCATCATCGACAATGATCAATTCAAAATCAACCATGGTTTGATTGAGAACGCTTTTTACAGAACGGCTTATCAAATTAGACCTATTAAAAGTTGGGATAATAATAGATACTATTGGCATTAATTTTCTAAATTATTTATTTGTAACCTTCTAAACCTCATAAATAGAATTGTATTTTGATAAATCGCACGAAGAGGATTAGAATACAGTATCCGACAAAGAGGCCATAAAGATAGACATATTTTAAAGGCATATCTATTTATTTCGATTCTTGTGAACTTATTTTTTTTAATAAAAAGATTAAACATTTTGTATTTAAGATCAAACAAAATTTTAAACCTTTCCTGGCTGTTAATTATTTTGTTCGAATAGTTAGAAGGACAAATAAGAGAAGCTGTTTCGCTATTTATGTCACAATTAAGTTTGTGTGAAAGATAATCTGCCAGTGCCTTATTCCTTGAATTTACTGAGGAATCTCTATTTTGGTTTGTAATCTGAAAATTGTGTTGGCGATAGCTAGTTAAATATTTTGGAATATTAATAAGTTCAAACCCTGACAATTCAACTCTAAACCATAGATCAACATCTTCAGCATCAATGTAATCCGAACGATAACCTCCTAAAGAACGAATCAAATCTGTCCTATACATAACACAAGGATGACCAATCCTTATTTCACCATTCAAATAAGTCCAATAATCAAAATCCTCTTTTTTATATGGTAATTTCCAATATGTTAAAGTTATGTCATGTTCATTAATTATCTCCATCCAACTCCCGACCACTCCCACATTTGTTTTTTTTTCAAGCAGATTTACTTGATCCTCTAAGCGATTTTGTTGCATAATATCGTCTGAATCAATTCGAGCTATATATTTGCCTATTGCTAAATCAATTCCCTTATTAAGTGCAAATACAATTCCATGATTATCCTGATTATGCACCCTAATCCGCTGATCTCTTTTCTCGTACCGCTTAAGAATTTCACTTGTACTATCAAATGAACCATCATTTATAATAAGTAATTCAAAATCTCTGTAATTCTGCCTAAGTATGCTTTCAATCGATGCAGACAAGTACTTTTCACCATTATAGACAGGCAATAGTACTGTTACTAGTGGAGATTTTGCAATCATGTAATTGACATTTTTGTCAATGATTCAAACAGCGCATTAGCATCAGACATTCCGACTAATCCACTCTTACCCAAGATTCAGGAATCAGATCAGTTGAATCTAGTTTGAGATCATTAAACCATTTTCCTGGAGCAATGACAATCTTATCCGGATTCCTATTTAACCAGGCTCCCCACCAGCTAAATGAACTATTAGCAATGATATTATGCTTACACAGGCTCATCAGCCTCAAATCCTCATAATTTTTAGAAGCATCATTTTGGTCAATTATTGTAAAAGGATAATTAATCTTAAAGTTCTCTCTAACCCAAACGGGATCATCCGAAAAAATATAGAAATGACAGTCAGGAACCTTCAGAGCTATCATTTGGATCGAAGTATTATAATAATCATAAGAACAAACGCCGTGTATTTTGTTTGTTAAAGGATTATGAACATAATCCCCTCGCCTTATATGTATGGAGACTGATTCATGTTTACATATAAGTTCGATAAATTCCTTATTTTTATAATTGGGTTCATATTTTATGACAAATTCCCTTAGTAATATTTCTCGTATCTCAGAGAAATATCTCTCAGATTGCCAATATCCATCTAAATAAATATTTCCCTTTCTATCTAATATAGCAGGATCAAAACCACTCTTATTTTCTCTGATATATGTTGGATGTTTGTAAAAAAAAGATGTCGGATATGATGAAAAACCCAATGTCCTGGAGACTTTAGATGACAGATTCGAAAAACGTGTTTTCCTTTTTCTTTTGAAAGTCTCAATTTCTTCAATTGATGCAATATGTTCCCATATTTCAAAACAATGGAGTCCGTATCTCTGAAGTTTGTATTCTTCGAAACCAGATAAATCCAATTTAAGGAAAGTCGAATTTCTCTCTGCAAGATTCCTACCCAAAGCGTATTGAAATAGCTGATTCCCCAAACCACCTATTAATTTAACAATAATCATTCAAATAAAATTTTGGTGAAAACTCAATGCAATTTTTTAAACCAATCTGTGTAAACACACGAGATATTAGAAATCAAGAAAATTATTAAGTGTTTTTGAGTTTCCAATTTTCCCATACGAATTCATATTGATAAGTTAAGTAATGAGTTTTACTTAAATTGTTTTGAATAGCGTACATTCTTTCTTTTGCCATCGGAACAAAATCATGAAACTGAACTTGAATATTTTCGAAAATTGAAATTCTATCACTATGAGTAAGATGTTCTAGTAAATCATATTCCCCTCCCTCAATATTAATTTTCATAAGGTCAACATGCTCAATATTATTTTTAACTAAAAAATCATCAATTTTTACCAATTGTATTTCTTCTGTTTCTTGACCAGGTTTAAAGGTCGATGAAGAGTCAGCAGAAATACTTAGTTTTTCTTTAATATTGGCTTTGGATAAACCATAAGCATAAATCATAACCTTTGAATTTTTTTTGAAACGTTCTTCAATATTATCTGCAAATTTTTTGACTGGTTCAAAAACGTGAATTGAACAGACATATTTGCAAAAGATATCGGCTGCCCATTGTCCTTCATACCCACCAAGATCAATCACAACAGATTTTTCATTCAATTCGTAATTTAAACGGAGTGTTTTATCTCCATTATCTCTAAACCATGGCACCACACGAAGTGCTTGTAAAGAAGATGAGCCTTCATTAAATATTTTTTTATTAAAAATTATTTTAGAGCTAATATTAATAAGTCTCCTTGTTTTTTTTCGAATATTATTTATTACTGTACTCATTAGTCGTTGTATGTTGATAACCTAATTTATAAAATCCTTCTTAATGCAATAAATCTTTAATAAACTTTTTTAAAAGTGCAACTTTATCCGTAATTATTGGATTATTAATGAGGATTTTGTTAATATTCAGGTTTTCAGATAATAATTTTGGGAAAACGTATTTTGAAGGGACTTTATCTAAAGTTACGTATGGTGGGTTTCCTAATAAGAAACTTTTCCCATCATAACCAGATATAAGATAAGAAAGGTGACTATAAACAAATGCATTGTTCAATAAAGGCTCCTGAATTCCAAGTTTACCAAATAAATTTTCTTTTACTAAAAATAAATTTGTGTCTGTCATATGAGCTAACTTATATCCTTTATGGTGTGCGAGTTTTAATAAAGACAGTGCTGAACTTCCGAAATACTCTCCACGTTTTTGAATAATCTCAACATCAGGAGGGATGGTTGGATTATATTCTACAAGAATTAGTCTTGGGGCATAATCAACTAAGCTCTCCAAAATATAATAATCGTCCCCATCAATATCAATAGATAATAGATCCAAGTCAAAAGGAAATCCTACTTTTTTTAAAATAAAATCTAAGGATGTTTCTCCTTCTGGAGATACATAGGCAAGAAAGGGTTGTACGTTAATAGAACTCTTAGTATTACTTACTAAAAGATCAAATTTAACTTTATCACCTTCAATTAATAGAGCTTCCCATCCGTTGTTATGCCACAGATTCCAAGAATTGCTTAAATGGATACCATCCCATGCTCCAAATTCAACACACTTTTTGTTTGTAGTCCCAATTCTTGCGAGAATTTCTTCAATAACACCATCTTCGCCGAATTGGGACTGAACATTTTTTTCAAATTTCTTCAAGCACATTTTGTCTATTTTATATAATTAATAATTGAAATTTCTACATTCATTGGATTTAATATCATGCCGGTTCCAGAAGTTCTTATAATACTTTTATCTAAAGTTGAATCTGCTAAATCAGATATTGTTATTGCAGCAACATTTTCTAGATACTGTATTGTTCTCTCAAAAGAAGACAGTCCTAATGTAAGATGATATGTACCAGATGCAAATAGCAATTGTTCTTCCTTAAATACAGCTTCATACCATCCTTTACCTAAATCAATTTCTTTGCTCCAAGTTGTCCTCAAATTTACATTATAAGAATCAGTGATGCCCAGAGCAATAATGAAATATTTTATATCAATATTTAGCTTAAATTGCACTCTAATTTGCCATGGTTTTCCGGCAGGGATTTCATTTACAAGTTTTCCATCTATATCCTCCACTTGGACCCGATGCACAAAACCAGCAAGATTCTCTGCATTTATAGGAGCCTTTATGTCATAAATTGCCCTAGTTGTATCACCGGATGCTATATAATTATTTAGGACATCATCAATACACCCTAAAGAATAAATTTGACCGTCCTTCAGAAGAACTCCTTTATCACATAACTTTCTCACAGCGGCCATATTATGACTTACAAATAATACCGTTTTTCCTTCTCCCTTGCTAACCTCTCCCATTTTTCCTAAACATTTTTTCTGAAATTCAGCATCACCAACAGCTAAGACTTCATCGACAATTAGAATTTCACTTTCAAGGTGAGCAGCTACAGCAAATGCTAGTCGAACAAACATCCCGCTACTATATCGTTTAACAGGGGTATCAATATAACGTTCAACCCCACTAAAATCAACAATTTCGTCTAATTTGCGTGTTATTTCTTTTTTACGCATACCAAGGATAGCCCCATTGAGGTAAATATTTTCACGTCCAGTTAATTCAGGATGAAACCCTGTACCGACCTCCAGTAAACTTGCAACCCTACCCTTGATTTTGATTTTACCAGTTGTCGGGCTCGTCACTCTAGATATTATTTTCAATAATGTACTCTTACCGGCTCCATTTTTCCCAATTATTCCAAGCGCTTCACCTTGGTGAACATCAAAGTTGATTTCTCTTAAACTAAATACAATATCGCTTTTACCTTTTTTATCTCTTGTGTTGACTTCACCAATTTTTAAAAAAGGATCTTCCTGTCCCCTGACCTTCATCTTAAACCAACGTTCTAAATCACGACTAATAGTACCTGTACCTATTTCGCCAAGACGATATATTTTAGAAAGATTTTTTATTTCAATTACCCTATTCATTAGAATTAAATAAATCAATTATATAGAATCCACAAAATTCTTCTCTGTTTTGTTAAAAACAATAATGCCAATAGCAAAAACAACTAGAGTCACGATAGCAGAATATCCCAAACTCCAGCCACTAAACTCACCTTTTCCAAGAAGACAATACCGGAACGCCTCAATTATTCCGGTCATTGGATTTAGCTCAACCAAATGTTTGTATTTTGCCGGTAAAGATGCGAGAGGGAAAATGATAGTAGTGGTATACATTAGTAAGGGGACACCGAAGGTAACAAGAAATGCAAGATCGCGGTATTTAGTAGTCATAGCTGTAATAAATAATCCTAATCCGAGACCCAGTATTGCCATCATCAATACAAGCACAGGAATCATCAACAAAGACCAAGTTATTATAAAGATTGTTCCGTTCAAATAATAGTAGCTCATCATGGCCAGTAAAAGTAACATCTGAACTATAAACCTGACCAGGTTGCTTACAACGATACTAAGAGGTAAGATAATCCTTGGAAAATATACTTTGCCAAAAATTTGCAAATTGTCTTTAAATACGGTGCTTGTTTTAGTAAGACAGTCTGCAAAGTAATTCCATGCAGTGATACCTGCGAGGTAAAAAACTGGTTGCGGCAAATCGTCAGTACTTAATGATGCCAGCCTACCAAAGACAAAAGTGTAAATAATTGTGGTAAAAAGTGGCTGAACAAAAAACCATATCGGTCCAAGGATGGTTTGTTTGTAAAAGCTGACAAAATCACGCTTCACAAACATGACTAACAAATCGCGATAACTCCAGATGTCTTTGAACTTAAGATCAAATAATGAAGTCGAACCTTCAATTATTATATCCCATCCAGACTCTTTTTCATTTTTCATTAATGCAGAGTTTATAGTAGAATTTGTATTGACGCGAAAGTACAACCAAGTTCACGTAAATAGTTATAAAAACTCAATCCGGGGATTTTCAGAACACGAGAATTGTCAAAACTATTATTTGATAAACTTCAGATCGGACGTTAATTCTGATTTATGCTGAATATTTTGAATATATCATTTTAATCCCGTCATCAAGGCCGATTTTTTCCTTCCATCCCAGTCGATTGATCTTAGAGACATCAAGCAATTTACGATAAGTACCGTCAGGTTTTGAGTTGTCCCAATTTAACTGACCTTTAAAACCAACAACTTCTTTGATCAATAAAGCTAAATCCTTTATTGTAAGATCTTTTCCTGTACCAATATTGATATGAGTGTTTTTAATATCTGTACCGGACTTATGGCTGATGACTGTTTGCTCAGGGCTCAGGGCACAGGGCTCAGGGCGAAGAGCCTTAAGATCATTAAAGTCAACTTCATTCATTACAAATACACAAGCTTCAGCAAGATCATCGACATATAAAAATTCACGATAAGGATTGCCAGAACCCCATAAACTTATTGTTACTTGGTGCTTGGTGCTGGGTGCTGGGTGCTGGGTGATGGGTGATGGGTTTGTGGAAATTCCGTACTTCAGCAGTTTATCCATTATTTCAGAATCTGTAAAAGTATCATTCACGCACTCAACGGGATATTTTTTGAAATCCTGACGGATAGAGTTCCAATCATTATTCTCAAGACATTTCCCAAGATGCATTTTTCTGATCAGTGCTGGCATGACATGTGATGTTTCGAGATTGTAATTGTCATTTGGGCCATAAAGATTTGTCGGCATCACAGACACAAAATTTGTCCCATATTGTATGTTGTAAGATTCACACATTTTTATGCCGGCAATTTTTGCAACTGCATATGGTTCATTTGTATATTCTAATTCTCCTGTTAACAGATATTCTTCTTTTACAGGTTGTGGACAATTCCCCGGATAAATGCATGAACTGCCAAGAAATAACAACTTTTTTACTCCGTGCTTATAACTTTGATGTATAATGTTATTCTGAATCATCAGGTTCTCATAAATAAACTGAGCGCGGTAAGTATTGTTTGATAAAATACCACCCACCTTAGCGGCAGCAAGAAAAACATATTCAGGTTTTTCTTTTTCAAAGAACTCTCCCACTATAATCTGATTAGTAAGATCAAAAGGCGGATAGGGAGAATAAACCTGATTTGTATATCCTTTTTCGATCAGATTCCGGCTGATAGCGCTACCTACCATTCCTTTGTGGCCTGCTATATATATCTTACTGGATTTTTCCATATTATGGTGTGATGGTGTTATGGTGTTATGGTGTTATGGCGTTATTGCGTTATTGCGTTATTGCGTTATGGCGTTATTGCGTTTTCCGACCTAACAACATAACGTATTAACAACATAACGTTTTAGTGTTATGATGTTATGATGTTATAAGACAATAAAATCTATATTTTTCATTTAGGGTTTAAAATCATAGCATTATCAATTGGAGTCCGGTTTTTACCAATCGAATTGTCGGAGCCTAAAAAAAAATCATTAGCAATTATCTTTATCGTCTTGCCTACAGCTTCGATATCAAATGGCATAATATGCCAATCAACTGTCGAAAGAAGGATAATCGGGAAACTCGTAATACGCTGTTCCACATCTATTTCGTTTATTATCGCTTTATTCTTTGCTTCATTGAACACATTTAACCAGTTAAACATGTAGTGTTGAGAAATTGCATAAATATCAAAAACATCTTTTGGTTCATCACGCCCTACAATCGCTGTCAGCTTATTAGTCAGTATGTTGAGCGGTGTATCGATGAAGCCGAACCTATATAAGTTTGGAACTCCGCATCTGTAAGCAATATCATTTACAAATTCAATCTTAAGCACCAGTTCTTCATCTTCAATATAATATCGCACAAAATCATCATAAACAATGCTTTGGGTTTTTAAAACCGAAAATTTGCTAACTAGTATTTTTTCAACATTTTTTACAGATGTATGGAAACTATCGCTATTGTTAGTAAAAAAATCCAAATCCTCACTAAACCTGTGGTTAAGATAAAATCTACCTAATGCAGTGCCTCCAGTCAGATAAAAAGGAGATAAGACTGGTTTCAGAGCAGTAAGTATTCTATCTTGAGTCAGGTAAAGCTTCCTGTAATCTTTTTCTAACATACCCGTAATGTTTCCTAAGTGATTTTGGCCATAATGTCCCAATTACTTCTTCTGTTAGCAACTCTTTAATATTTTCAACAGGCATTAACTGGATAATTGTAAACCAAGGTAAGCCAGTTAGCATTTTGGCGAACAACTTTTCAAGGGTGTAATGACCAGCTTTATTAATTTTGCCCTTAAGCAGCTTATCCATATCACTAACCGATATATTATAATCCCACATAACTGACTGCAATGTTTTATAGTGTTGCTGTGTGTTCATAAATTTAAATGTTACTTGATTAAACGTTACGACGTTATGACGTTATTATGTTATGGCGTTATGACGTTTTAAGCAGCAATGATTCAACTTGTTCCTTTATTTTTAAAGCTTCCTGATAATATATTTCTGCTTCAACAAGAGTTGGTTTGCCATTTGGCATTAATCCTAAGTCACCGGGATATCGTGAATCAATGTATAAGCGATCCAATTCTGATATTATCAACTCATTAACAGATAAGTAAACAACATCTTCAATTTTTATAAGCAGAGTTTGAAGATTATGAGTTTTGATTAGCGTTATGCCAAACTCTTCAATAATTGCCTTTATGGATTTTTCAATTACCTGCTGTGAATGAAAGGCTACAATATTCGTCAAATTCGGATTATTCAGAATATTTTCTATCGTAAGAAGGTCATCTACTGCTGAATTGAGCCAATCTCTAGTTAACTGCTTCATATAAGATTTTCCCTTTAATATTTACCTCATTAGTAAACATGCTTCCAGATTCCAATAGCTTTTGATACATCAACTTTGTATAAACGAGCATATCTATAGGAATAAATCTTCTGAATTTTTTAATCAGAATATTGTACTTGTGGTGCAGCTCCATTCTTTCACGATTCGTATTTGGCAGAAAATTATCCCTTGTTACAACAATAATATCTAAATCGCTATCCTTTCCTGGCATACCATAGGCGTATGATCCAAAAAGAATAATTTTTTCAACTCCTTCTTCTTTCAATGTATCCGTTATGCCATTAATAATTTGGTCTATGTTAGTCATAACCCTTTTTGTTTAAAGATACAAAAAAACAAAAAATAAATTTATCAAATTGAAGATTTTATGGTCATTCAGAACGCGTTATAAAATTTTACCAACCTAATGACATAACTAATAACAACATTACGTTTTAATGTTATGACGTTATGACGTTTTGGCAACGCTACTTCTTCCATATCAACATCGCTCCCATCCCATCACCCAGATGAGCCTGTGTTTCGGAGGGAGATAGAATCAGGTAGCGGATCTTACGATTTATCAGAGATTCAGTTTTATCTATTAACAAGTGCAGAAAATTCTTATTGATAGCGTTACCTATAAGTAGTATGTCAATTGTTTTCCCATTCTTTCCAACAGCAAAATCGCCTGTTATATAGGCCTCTTCCACATCGCCTATTTTAGAAACCACCTCGTCAATTATCTGGTCGATCCCGATGGTCTTGCTTATAATGCTATGTATATCCTTATAAAGTGGATGCACTATATTAGCACGATACAATTTCTTATTGCCACTTATAATTGACTCAAGGAGACCTGCTTTTTCAAACCGGTTTAACTCAAGTCTGACTGCATTACTGCTCTCCCCGAATTCTTTCGCCAACTCTTTCAGATAGGCTGAACTGGTTGAATTCAGGAAGAATTTCAGTATGAGTTTTAGACGTGTTTTTGATGTCACAAGTGTGTCAAGCATTCGTGGGATGAGGGTTAGCTGTTATGGCGTTATGGCGTTATGATGTTTCAGGTTCTACTTGGAAGAAAGTTTTTTATTCAGGAGAAAACTGAAACAAATAAATATATAATTGCAATTCTAAATATTTGAAATTCAATTATATTCGATGATTTTTATATCACACTTTTTTATGGCTTCGCCTCCGTCAGTCCCATTTTGGGATGCTTTAAAATGGCAATTTCGCATTCTTAAAAGTCGATTCCTGGTAATTAATTACTACAAATATAAAAAAATCGGGTAGAATAACTACCCGTTATCAGCATATATTTTCTAAAAATCATTATTCAATTGCTTTTTAGAGATATTGTGGAAGAAGGTTTAGCGTTCTTCCGTTATGGTGTTATGGTGTTATGACCTTATGACGTTATGGTGTTTCAGTCTTTCGAATAATTTCTATAAACTATTTCAATACCCTTATTCAAATCAATCTTTTCTTTCCAGCCCAGTTTATTAATTTTTGATACATCGAGCAATTTGCGATAAGTGCCATCAGGTTTTGAGTTATCCCACTTTAACTCACCTTTAAAACCAACAGTGTCTTTGATCAATAAAGCTAAATTCTTAATTGTCAGATCTTTTCCTGTCCCAATATTGATGTGAGTGTTTTTAATATCTGTACCGGACTTATGGCTGATGACTGTTTGCTCAGGGCTCAGGGCACAGGGCTCAGGGCGAAGAGCCTTAAGATCATTAAAGTCAACTTCATTCATAACAAAAACACAAGCTTCAGCAAGATCATCGACGTATAAAAACTCACGATAAGGATTGCCTGAACCCCATAAGCTGATTGTTACTATTTGCTGGGTGCTGGGTGCTGGGTTTGTGGAAATTCCGTACTTCAGCAGTTTATCCATTATTTCAGAATCTGTAAAAGTATCATTCACGCCCTCAACGGGGTATTTTTTGAAATCCTGGCGGATAGATTCCCAATCATTATTCTCAAGACATTTCCCAAGATGCATTTTTCTGATCAGTGCCGGAAGAACATGAGATGTTTCAAGATTATAATTATCATTAGGGCCATAAAGATTGGTCGGCATTACAGAGACATAATTTGTTCCATATTGAATGTTGTAGGATTCGCACATTTTAATGCCGGCAATTTTTGCAATTGCATAAGGTTCATTTGTATATTCTAATTCTCCTGTTAAAAGATATTCTTCTTTTACAGGTTGTGGACAATTCCCCGGATAGATGCATGAACTGCCAAGAAATAACAACTTTTTTACTCCGTGCTTATAACTTTGATGTATAATGTTATTCTGAATCATCAGGTTCTCATAAATAAACTGAGCACGGTAGGTATTGTTTGATAAAATACCCCCCACCTTAGCGGCAGCAAGAAAAACATATTCAGGTTTTTCTTTTTCAAAGAACTCTCCCACTATACTCTGATTAGTAAGATCAAAAGGCGGATAGGGAGAATAAACCTGATTTGTATATCCTTTTTCGATCAGATTCCGGCTGATAGCGCTACCTACCATTCCTTTGTGGCCTGATATATATATCTTCGAGGTTTTTTCCATTTAATCGATTGTTAGTTGTATATCAGGCTTTTAAAAAACCCACCCCTTGCTCCTCCCAGGAGGGGAACCTTGCTCTTCAACCCCTGTGCCCTGTGCTCTGAGCACTGAGCATTTATTCTATGCGTTTTTTCGTTTTTTCAAAATCGGACTTAACCATCAGTTTAACCAATTCTTTAAACGTGGTCTTGGGTTTCCATCCGAGTTTTTCAAAGGCTTTTGCCGGATTACCCAGAAGGAGGTCAACTTCAGTTGGTCTGAAATAACGCTGATCTATACCTATCACTTCCTTACCTGAAGATTTTAAAATACCCGTCTCATTTAGGCCTTTTCCCTTCCAGATTATTTCTTCACCAAAAACTTTGAAGGTTTCTTCAACAAATTCCCTTATTGTATGAGTTTCATTAGTTGCTAAAATATAATCATCAGGCTGATCGGCCTGAAGAATACGCCACATGCCTTCTACATATTCAGGTGCATATCCCCAGTCTCTCTTCGAATCGAGATTTCCAAGAAGTAATTTGTCCTGTTGGCCAAGGATAATTTTAGATGCTGCAACAGTTATCTTTCTGGTTACAAATGTTTTTCCTCTTCTTTCGCTCTCATGATTAAACAGAATTCCATTACACGCAAAAACATTATAGGCTTCCCTGTAATTAACAACAATCCAGTAAGCATATAATTTTGCAGCGGCATATGGACTTCTCGGATAGAAGGGTGTTTTTTCAGTTTGAGGTATCTCCTGCACTTTGCCATAGAGTTCAGAAGTTGACGCTTGATAGAAACGTGTTTTTAATCCGGTCTCTTTAATTGCATCAAGAAATCGAAGAGTGCCGACACCATCAACTTCGGCTGTATATTCAGGCACTTCGAATGAGACCTGTACATGTGATTGAGCCCCCAGATTATAGATTTCTATAGGCTTTATTTTTTCAACTAATCTGTTTAAATTACTTGAGTCGGTTAAATCGCCATAATGCAGAAAAAAGCTCTTATTAATGTAAAGAGGATTATTGTAAATATGATCAATCCTAAAGGTATTAAACGAACTTGATCGTCTCATAATACCATGAACCTCATATCCTTTATCTAATAATAATTCCGTAAGGTAAGAGCCATCCTGCCCTGTAATACCTGAAATTAATGCAACTTTTTTCATTTTTTCAAATGTTAGCTTATGTTCAAGGATTATATCCAATAATCTTTAATAGGAATCTTGATTCTAATCTCATCCGGGATTTGGTGTTCACTGGTTAAAATCAAATAACCGCCACCACCAAGATCAAAACATCCGCTCACAAAAACCTTTTCAGGGTTCTGTATGATTAATCCTTCTAATCAAAATTTTAATGAATAAAAACGGGCTTATATTATTGACTTAATAGAATACTCTGATTTATTGAGTACTTCAAATTTGCTTTTATAGCCCGGAACAATTTCCTGCATATCCTCAATTATCTTTGTTTCTGTAATGTCATTGAGGGAACCAAGAATTTTGTTGATTTTTCCGCTTAGTAAGTTATAGTCATAATCTGCCACCTGGGCGATGCTGATCTTTGGATGATGTGTTGGTATCATTGGTTCATCGACTGCAAAAAGTTCTTCATACAACTTTTCTCCGGGTCGTAATCCGATATATTTTATTTTAATATCCTTATACGGAACCAGACCGGAAAGGCGAATCAGGTTTAATGCAACATCAAGAACTTTAACCGGTTCTCCCATATCAAACACATAGATCTCGCCTCCATTGCCCATAAAACCGGCTTCAAGAACCAACTGACAAGCCTCCGGGATCGTCATGAAAAAACGAGTTATATCAGGATGTGTTAAAGTTATAGGTCCTCCTTCTGCAATCTGTTTATTGAAAAGGGGAATAACTGATCCATTTGATCCAAGCACATTACCAAATCGAGTTGTTATGAACTGTGTAAAGTTATCCCTCCTTCTGGACTGGGCATGAACAAGAAGCTCACATATCTTCTTGGTTGCACCCATCACATTTGTTGGGTTTACTGCTTTGTCAGAAGAAATAATTACAAATTTTTCAGCTTTGTATTTAATTGCCAGATCGGATACGATTTTTGTGCCCCCAACATTCACTCTGAAAGCTTCATGAGGATGGACTTCCATCATAGGAACATGTTTATATGCAGCGGCATGAAAGACAATTTCAGGTTTATACTTTCTGAATATTTTCTCCATATACTCCTGCCTTGTAACATCGCCGATAATTACTTTAAAATTGCACTCAGCTAATTTATTCTTCAATTCCTCTTCAAGATAAAAAGAAGGTGTTTCAGCCTGATCAACAAGAATGAGCTGTTTTGAATGAAAGCGGGTAAGCTGTCTGGCTATTTCTGAGCCTATTGATCCGGCTGCACCGGTTACCAGGATGGTTTTCCCAATAAGCCCTTTTTGTATCTTTTCAAGATCAAGCTTAATGGGGTCTCTTCCGAGAAGATCTTCGAGCTTTACTTTTTTAAGGTTTTTTACATCAAGTTGTCCGTTCATCCAGGTATCGAAAGATGGAGTATCAAGAATTTCACATCCAAATCCAATCATAGATTGAATCACATCCTTCTTCCTTGCCGGAATCATTTTACTAATAGCAATAATAAAGACCTTTATGCCTTTTTGCTCAATAAAGTCCTTTGTTAAAACTTGTCTTGAAAATACCTGGTAACCATCAACTTTTTTCCCCTGAAGTTTTCTATCATCGTCAATAAACCCGATTAATCGATATTGATTTTTTGGATCTCCTTCTAATAATCTTTTTACCAGAATTCCCATTTCACCAGATCCATAGATTAAGACATTTTTACGCTCATGGGATGAGGATGAAGCAAATTCATAGAAAATTTTTATAAAAACCCTGAAGAAGAATAGCAATATGGTAACTGCTCCCGAATTAATTACAAGAATCGATATTGGAATATTAAAAAACCTGCTCCAGACGTCATTTCTGGCCATTATTGTGACAAAAGCCAAGACAACCAGTGCACAAGAGTTAGCTATTACAATTTTATAAGTATCGCGAATAGTGGTATGCCTGATCATCCCTGCATAGGACTGAAAAATTAAAATGAATATAGCATATACCCCTAATACAAACACTCCCTGTCTTTCTGCCAGGGCAATATTAAAAGTATTAACTTCAAAATTATACCTTAAAATATATGCAATTAGGAATGAAAAATAGACAGCACCTGAATCAATAAGAAAGACTAACCACCTGGGTAATGAGTGATTCCTAAAAATCTCAACAATCTTCCCTTTTAATATGTTTATCATATGCTTAAGTTGTGCACGAAGGTAAACAAAATTTCTTGAAACTGAAAATCGAAATGCAAATGAGCATTAAAAGCTATCTAAAAATAACTATTAATAAACAACTGAAAAATTCAATTAATAGAAATTTTAAGGATTCAAATTCTCAATGTTTTCTAAAGCTATCGCATCGTCAGTCACACGACTGAAGTCTGTATATGTCTGACTATATGAATTTTGGACAAGTTTTTGTAACAAATGTTACAAATTTGCCCAATACCATTTTACAGCCTCTTTTAAACCCTGCGACACATTTAATGTCGGCGAATAATGTAAAAGTTTCTTAGCCTTTTCAATGGACGCTAAAGAATGAGGAATATCCCCCATCCTGGCAGGTCCATAAACAGGTTCAATCTTCAAAATCTCTTTATCAAATTCGGAAGCCAGCTCCCGGATTGTAAAGAATAACTGATTAAGTGTTGTACGCTCGCCATGAGCAACATTGTAAACCTGATTAATTGCGGCTTTTTCCTGAACTACAGAGGCAAGATGATTTGCCTGGATTACATTATCTATATAAGTAAAATCACGGGAAACAGATCCATCTCCATTAATCATTGGGATTTCGTGCTTCATAAGTGATTTCATAAATTTCGGAATAACTGCAGCATAAGCTCCATCCGGATCCTGGCGTCTCCCAAAAACATTGAAATACCGAAGTCCTATTACATCGATACCATAAGTTTTTGTGAAATTATTAGCAAAGAGCTCATCAACGTATTTTGTTATGGCGTAAGGTGACAAAGGAGATCCGATCGTGTCTTCAACTTTCGGTAAATCAGGATTATCACCATATGTTGATGAACTTGCTGCATAAATAAATCTTTTAACTCCCGATTCCTTAGCTGCAAAAAGCATCTTGACAAAACCGCCGATATTAACATCGGTAGATGTAACCGGATCCGTCATTGACCGTGGTACCGATCCCAGAGCCGCCTGATGAAATACAAAATCAATATCCGCAACAGCCTTTAAACAATCATCATAATTGCGGATATCACCTTCAATAAGTTTAAATTCAGGATTGTTTGCAAAGGGCTTAAGGTTTTCTCTTTTCCCTGTAGAAAAATTATCAAGGCAAACAACTGTATTTCCCGAAAGCAAAAAGGATTCTACAAGATTTGAGCCGATAAAACCTGCTCCTCCTGTAACCAACACTCTCCTATCCTTTAAGATTCGTTCCATCAGCAATCAAAAAAACAATATTAGTAATTTTAAAAGAAATTCACATTATAAATACTACTCTTTTTCAAACATCAGGAGTATTTCATTCAATATAAATTCAGCTGTTTTTCCATTACCATAAAAAGCCGGATATTCAAACCCGGGATCGGAATCCATAAAATTCAGAAACTCTTTTCTGATAAGATCAGGGTCAGAGCCTACAAGTTTTGCAGTACCATTATTCACCAGCTCTATCCATTCGGTTTCTTTCCTTAGTACCAAGCAAGGTTTTTTGAAAAAATGAGATTCCTTCTGAACCCCGCCTGAATCAGTGACAATCATCCTGCAGTTTTTCTCGAGAAGGATCATTTCAAGAAATGAAACAGGAGGGATTATTTTTATATGCGCACAATTCTTAAGATCCTCATATAATTTTCCTAACCAGGTCTTTAACGATATAATAGTCCGGGGATGAAATGGCATAACGAGTATTATGTCCTTTTCTTCCGCAAGTGTTTTAAGAGTTACAAGAATTTTATTAAGAACTGTTATATCATCAGTGTTAGTATCCCTGTGGATTGTAACCAGAACATAATTATTTCGTATCAGCGACAGTCCCTCCAGAAACTTGTCTTTCTTTTTTTCAGCGAGTCCGGCGAAAAATAAAGTGTTATCATACATAATATCACCCGTCAGATAAATTTTGGGGTTACTTATTGTATATGGAGGACTGTTTTCTGGTCTGAAGCCTTCGCTCATCAGGTTCTTGAAAGCAGCATTTGTAGGAGCAAAAAGAAGGGTTGAAGAATGATCACTCATTATTCTGTTTAATTCCTCAGGCATTGATTTATTAAAAGACCTCAATCCGGCTTCAATATGAATTACGGGATAGTGGAGTTTTGAAGCAGCCAGCGCTCCTGCCAAAGTAGAATTTGTATCACCGTAAAGTAAAACACAATCGGGTTTTTCTTTTATAAGTATTTCTTCAATACCTGTTATCATCAGAGAAGTCTGCCGACCATGGCCTGCAGAACCAACGCCCAGATTATATTGAGGTTTATGAATCTCAAGTTCATCAAAAAACACCTCAGACATCTCTTTATCATAGTGCTGGCCGGTATGAACAATTATTTCAGTAATCTGATTTGAAAAATGTTTACGGATAGCCCTGCTGATGGCAGAAGCTTTTATTATTTGAGGCCGGGCACCTACAATATTAATGAGTTTGATATTCGGCATTGAATTGACAACTTTTTTATCAGGCCGCAAAGTTAAACAATTTATCTGGTAATAATGGCCTGAAACAGAAAGGCACCTTATTCAAGATGCCTTTTTGCCATGATTAATATTCTATTTTGCGTAATTTACTGCTCGTGTTTCGCGGATCACAGTAATTTTAATCTGACCTGGATAAGTCATTTCGTTCTGAATTTTTCTGGCAATTTCAAATGAAAGTCCTTCAGCCTCTTTGTCAGTTACCTTTTCTGCTCCGACAATAACCCGCAATTCTCTACCGGCTTGTATTGCATAGGTTTTCATAACACCCGGGTACTGGAGAGCAAGTGATTCAAGTTCCTTTAATCTTTTAATATATGATTCAACTACTTCGCGACGAGCACCAGGGCGTGCGCCTGAAATCGCATCACATACCTGAACAATCGGGGCAATAAGTGTTGTCATTTCAGTTTCATCATGATGAGAACCGATTGCATTGCATATTTCTGGTTTCTCTTTATATTTCTCCGCCATTTTCATTCCAAGGATAGCATGCGGCAATTCCGGTTCATCATCAGGCACCTTGCCAATATCATGTAGCAACCCCGCTCTTTTGGCGAGTTTAGCATTCAATCCAAGTTCTGCAGCCATTATTGAACAAAGGTTTGCTACTTCGCGGGAATGCATAAGAAGATTCTGTCCATAAGATGACCTGTATTTCATCTTTCCGATTAATCTTATCAGCTCAGGATGTAATCCATGTATACCGAGATCAATTGTTGTTCTTTTACCTACTTCAAGTATCTCTTCTTCTACCTGTTTCCTGGTTTTCTCAACCATTTCTTCAATTCTTGCAGGATGTATTCTACCGTCAGTAACCAGCTGGTGAAGAGCGAGCCGTGCTACCTCCCTTCTTATTGGATCAAATGCTGAAAGAACTATTGCTTCAGGCGTATCATCAACAATAATCTCAACGCCGGTTGCTGCTTCAAGGGCACGGATATTACGACCTTCACGTCCGATAATGCGTCCTTTCATTTCATCAGACTCAATATGGAATACAGTCACTGCATTTTCGATAGCATTTTCGGCTGCAACCCTCTGGATAGTCTGAACAACTATTCTTTTGGCCTCTTTATTTGCAGTCATTTTTGCTTCATCGAGAATTTCATTTACAAATGACATAGCACCTGTTTTAGCTTCCTCTTTCAGTGATTCTATTAAATGGTTTTTAGCTTCTTCCGCTGAAAATCCGGAAATAGATTCAAGCTGATCGACTTGTTGCTTATGAAGACGTGCCAGTTCTTCTGATTTTTTGTCGATTAGTTCAAGCTGGGAGGTAAGGTTTTCGCGAATTGAGTCAGCTTCATTCTTTTTTCTCTGTGTTTCTTCGAGTTTCTGAGAAAGAGCAAGTTCTTTTTGTTTAATTCTTCCTTCTGCCTGACCTATTCTGCTGTTCTTCTCATTAATTACTTTCTCATGTTCTGTTTTAAGTTGAAGAAACCTCTCTTTAGCCTGTAGAATTTTTTCTTTTCTTATTACTTCGGCCTCGGCTTCAGCCTCACTTACAATCTTCTTACTTTTGCTTTTCAAGGCTATCTGCCACACGAAATATGAAGCACCAAAACCTATAAGAAGGGCTGAAAAACAGAGGATAATTGAAAGCCCGTTCGTTAATGTTCCTATAATCAAAGTCATCATCAATTGTATTAGTTATATATTTGTTTAATAAAAAACCCGCAAAGTTCCTCCAGATTTTATAAAACCCCATGTCTGAATGGCTGGAGCTACTAATTCAGTTTGAACTTCCACTGTTCCGCCGTTTGGCGGAAACCCGACGAATCGGAATGAGGCCTGTTCTACCTGAACTAAGAGTTGCTCCAAAGTTTTAACTGTTGAGTTTCAAAAATGAATGAAGAAACAATGCGGGCAATTTTTTGTATATTTTAAAGAACGCTGTTACTCTTTTGTCTCAAGAACTGAATCAATTTTTTGTATCAGTTCTTTCAAAGTGTCGGGAAGATAATCCTTCTCAAGTTTTTCTTCTTCTTCAGTAAGTTTAATTACATACTGAAGAGAAGCCATCGCCAAAAAATCCTGTACATCCTTATCAGTGTACCTTTGTTTGTACTGCAGCACCTTTTCATTAATCATCCTCGCTGCCTTCCTGATCTTCTCTTCATTCTCCCGTTCTACCTTCAATGGATAATACCGATCCGCCACATTAACCCTAATTGAAAGCTTGTCATCCATTGATATATCTTATCTGTTTAAAAGAGCAACACATCTGTCAATTTCCCGCACCAATTCAGTTATTTTCTTCTTCGCTTCAATCCCGTTCTCTCCCTCACTCAACAATGCTCCTGATAATTTGATCCGTTCGTATTTTATTTCTAACTCTTTAACTTTCCCTTCACGATCCTGAAGCTCCGTTCGCAACACTTTATTCCCGTTTTTCAAATCTTCTACTTCCCGCTTCAGATTATTATACCGATCCAACAATTCATCAAGTTTTCTGTTTAAAATAATCAATTCCTCATAACCCTGACCGGACATAATAAATTCTTTAGTGCAAAATTAACATTGTTAATGATATTTTCAAAAATTTGACTGAAATAGTTTGGCTTAATGCACCAGAAGTATAGCTTTGAACGTTTATAGTTCTAAAAATTTTACTACAAATGATTATTATACGTTTTTTCCTGTTTAGTATATTGTTCCTCAGTAATTTAAATGATATACCTAAAGATAAGACTTTATTCTCTTCACCTGTAAACATTCCTCTGTTGCTCTCTGCGAACTTCGGGGAATTGAGAATAGATCACTTTCATTCCGGTCTGGATATAAAAACGCAGGGTGTGACAGGTAAAGAAGTAGTTGCCGCAGCAAATGGATATATTTCCAGGATAAGTATTACTCCTGGCGGATTCGGAAATGCACTATATATTACACATCCTTCAGGTTATACAACTGTTTATGGTCATCTTGAAAAGTTTACAGATAAAATTGAGGGTTATGTTAAGGCCAGACAATATGAGAAAAAAACTTTCCAGATAACTTTATTCCCGGGTAAAGAGGATTTTCCTGTTAAGCAGGGTGAACTAATTGCCTATTCTGGTAATTCCGGTAGTTCAGGCGGACCACACCTCCACTTTGAAATAAGAAAATCTGACTCTGAGAAACCCATAAACCCCCTCCTATTTGATTTGGGAGTAGCTGATAATATAAGGCCGGTTATTGAAAAGCTGGTGATATATCCTGCAAACAGAAATACACTGGTTGCCAATGAACATGCAATCAAGAAATATAATGTCTCAGGTAATCATGGAGTGTATACTTTAACACCTGCAAACGAAATTACTGTCAGCGGACTTGCCGGATTCGGAATTAAAGCGTTCGATCTTCTAAATGACAGTAACAATAAATGCGCTGTACATTCTATTGAGTTATCGATTGATTCGGTCTCAATTTTTAAATATATAATGGATGGATTTTCCTTTTCAGAATCGAGATTTGTAAATAGTCACATTGACTATGAAACTTTTATGAGAGAGAATACATACATTGAAAGAGCTTTTGTACTTCCGAATGATAAGCTGAGTACATACAAAGATGTTATTAACAGAGGATTATATAATTTTAGCGATAGCAAAATACATCAGGCTGAAATTATTGTAACTGATGCAAACAATAATACATCCGTTTTAAAATTTCATATAAAGGCCGGAGCTTTAAAAATGTCAACGATGGAGATCCCTGATAAAGGCATCACTATAATACCTTATAACAAGACAAACAGATTTTCGGCAGAAAATATCTCAGTCAATATTCCAGAAGGAGCGCTTTATGATACTCTCCACTTTTCATACAAAATAGAAAAAGGGACAAGTGAGATGTTATCTGATTTACATTATGTCGCTGACAGATTCACGCCAGTTCAAAAACCATTTACAGTATCGATTAAACCAACAATTAAGCTATCAGGAATGGAATCAAAAATGTTAATCATACGATTGTCAGATGACCAGACGAAAATCGCAGCAAACAGTTTCTGGTCTGATGGATACCTCTCGGCAGATGTAATGGCGCTAGGAAGATATTTTATTGGAATTGATACAATTAAACCGGTAATATCAGCAATTGGATTGACAAAGGGTGCAAATTTAAGCGGTAAGAAAGATCTAAGAATAAGAATTACCGATGAGCTTTCTGGCATAAAATCATATAATGCAACAATTGATGATAAATGGGCTCTGTTCGAGTATGATCAAAAAAATGATATGTTGATATATAAATTTGATGAAACGAGGATCACAAAAGGTTCGAAACATAATCTTGTCATGGAAGTTTCTGACAATAAGGATAATGTAAGTACATTTAAATGTGATTTTACGTGGTAGGTGGCCCCCTGCCGCTGCGCGGCTGTCCCCCTAAAGGGGGACAAATTCGGTATCCTTGATGAATTTATTGAAAGACTGAGAATTAGCCCCCCTTTAGGGGGGTTTGGGGGGCCCCGGCAAAACAAAGCGACAGAGGGGCTTTCAATCCCCAAAACAATACCTTTTGGGTGAAACTGATCTTTATCCGAAAAAAATGATTATCTTTGACCCAGGTTATGTAAACATTACGTTATCATAGGTAAGTTTTAGTTTATAATATTTATACAGGTTTGCCGCAAAGAAACTCCAACACTCAGAGCATTCCATGTTAACAGGGGATAACTTCACATACTTTTATACAGATTATGATAAACGGAATCATTTAAAAGTGTTTCTTAAAATGTAAAATTATTAAGCACTTAATATCTAGATATTAAACAAATTAACAGGATAAGATAAATACCATGCAAGAAAAAAAACAAACAGTTTTCAAAACACCGGATATAACAAGAATGCAGGAAGTAGTAATAAACGCAAGAACAAAAATATATATAGCTCTCGGCGCAGATGCCGAAGAAGCAAGAAGTCGTTATTGGGCACGCCAGGATGCCAAAGGCAAAGTTCTCCTGACGCCTAAAAAAGCCATAGTAAGCTAAGTTGTTATCAGTTTTATTAAAGAATTTCTTAGTATAGTTTTGCAGGATATATTTTCCGGCTTATCATACTATTGATGCTTTCGACAACGTATGGTTTATCTTCCCTATAGGTAACACCGAACCATCTCTCGTTGCTCATGAGATTTTTAATGGTTATTTGTCCGTTTTTAATAAATTTATCAACCGAGGTTGGTATATCAAGTTCTGACTTTGGATCCATTCCGCTTTTTTCAAGGAATAGTTTGAACTCCTCACCCAGAAATTTAAAACACGATGGTTTAAATCCCCACAGGTTCATCGAAACAACTTCATTCCCGGTAAACTTCTGATAAGTACCATCAGGAAGAGGAGCCCTTGCGCCATCAGCTGTCTTCTCAATCTGACGTGTCTCCACCATATTCTTGAGAAGTCCGTCTGGTCCCACACCGCACACACCTCTGTTAACATGACCATGGTCAGATAATGTATTCCCCAATTTATATCCGACAATGCAATAACAATTTGGGTCTTTATCATTTACGAGAAAGTCGTGAAGTATCCTGAATGATTCAACACCATAATAATCATCGGCATTTATAACACCAAATGGTTCCTTTATTTTCTTCTCAGTGACAAGTATTGCATGACTGGTTCCCCATGGTTTTTGCCTTTCGGGAGAAACTTTAACACCCTCAGGGAGATTGGTTATTTCCTGGAATACATAATCAACTTCAATTTTCCCTTTTAATCTTTTCACAAATCGCTCTTTAACCTGGTCCTCTATATCACGTCTGATCACAAAAACAATCTTGCCAAATCCTGCCCGTATGGCATCATAAATAGAATAGTCAATTATTGTTTCTCCAGAAGGTCCCACTTCATCGAGTTGTTTATTGCCACCATAACGGGTTCCCATTCCTGCAGCCAGAACTAATAGAGTTGGTTTCATAGTTTCAGAGTTTTTTTGCATTGCAATAATAACGAAAAAAAAGAATATTTCTAGATAATCATCTGGCTTATAAATACAATTTTATCGGATTTGTTCAAATGGAATTGTTGGATTTATTATTTGTAAGGAATGGTCGCGACCATTCCCTACATAAAAATTATTATATTTAAAAAATGGATTTCAAGCTCGAAATATGTGTCGATAGTATTGAGTCGGCCTTGAATGCCCAGACTGCCGGAGCTCACAGAGTTGAGCTATGCAATAATCTTTTTGAAGGAGGTACTACTCCCAGTATGGGGACTATCAGTTCTGCAAGAAATAATCTTACTATCGGTTTACATGTTTTGATAAGACCCAGAGGAGGTGATTTTCTTTATACTGATGTTGAATATGATATCATGAGAAGGGATATCGATTTTTGTGGTGAACTCGGGGTCGATGGAATTGTAATTGGAATTTTAGAAAAGTCAGGAAATATTGATGTAGAGAAGACAGCAAAACTTATCGAATCAGCAAGACCGATGTCGGTTACATTTCACAGGGCTTACGATATGTGCAATGATCCCAAAAAGGGTCTCGAAGCTGTTATTGCATCGGGAGCAAACAGACTGCTAACTTCAGGCCAGAAAAACAGAGCAGAAGAAGGTATTGAACTGATAAGTAAGCTCATAGAAAAGGGGGGCGAAAGGATTATAATTATGCCCGGATCAGGAATTAGCCTGTCAAATATTGAGCTCATTGCACGAACAACAGGTGCCAGAGAGTTTCATCTCACAGGAAGAAATGTTTTAGAAAGCGAAATGATGTTTCAAAAACCAAACATATCAATGGGAGGATATTCCGGTATGTCTGAATATTCAAGGAAAGTTGCTGACCCTGACATGATAAGAAGCATCATAAAGATTCTTGAAGATATCTGATTGTGCTGATTACCAGATAATTTGTCCCAAATAAAGAATTTTGGAGTTTAACATAAACCTGATATCTTTGGGAACTCATTTATTATCATTCCAATTTTAGATACATCAAACTTTCATCTTAATTTGCTCAATATGAAAAAAATAATTTCTTTTTTAATTGTAATGCTATTATCAGCTTTAATGTCTGTGCAGATTACGAATGCATGTACAAATTACCTTGTCACTAAAGGTGCCTCAGTAAAAGGATCAACAATGATAACATATGCAGCCGATTCACATCAATTGTATGGAGAGTTATATTATTGGCCTGCGAAAGATTATCCACAAGGCACATTTCTTGATGTTATTGAGTGGGACACCCAGAAATATATGGGTAAAATAAGGCAGGTGGCACATACATATTCTGTTGTCGGGAACATGAATGAGCATCAGCTTGCAATTGGTGAAACTACATATGGAGGCATTGAAAACATGGTTGATACTACTGCAATTGTAGATTATGGCAGCCTTATATATCTTACCCTCCAAAGAGCTAAAAATGCCAGAGAAGCAATAAAAGTCATGTCTGATCTGGTATCTGAATATGGTTATGCAAGCGAAGGTGAATCATTTTCAATAGCAGATCCAAACGAAGCATGGATATTTGAAATAATAGGCAAAGGAGTAAATAACAGGGGTGCAGTTTGGGTAGCACGCCGTATTCCCGATGGATATGTTTCCGGTCATGCCAACCAGGCAAGGATACAGACTTTCCCTCTGTCAACAGGAAAAAAGAACAGTATTGCAATCACTTCCAAAGAACTTAACAGAATATCAGAGCCAAATATTGAATGTGTTTATGCTTATGACGTTATTGATTTTGCAAGGAGTAAGAATTTATTTAAGGGGAAAGATGCTGAATTCAGTTTCTCTGATACTTATAATCCAATAACTTTTTCCGGTGCGCGCTTTTGTGAAGTTCGCGTGTGGTCATTCTTCAAATCAGTTAATTCTGATATGTATCAGTATTTCAACTATGCTTCAGGACATGATCTGAGCAAACGTATGCCTTTGTGGATTAAACCCGATCATAAGATCTCCGATTATGATATGATGAATTTCATGAGAGATCATCTTGAAGGAACACCACTTGATATGAGAAATGATATAGGTGCGGGTCCATTCGGTCTCCCCTATCGCTGGCGTCCTCTTGATTGGAAAGTATCTGATGCTGAGAATGCCCCGAAATATTGCAATGAAAGAGCTACCTCTACCCAGCAGACAGGATTTGTGTTTGTTGCTGAATGCCGCAATTGGTTACCCGACCCTGTTGGAGGTATCTTTTGGTTTGGAGTTGATGATGCAGCTACGACAGTATTTACACCTATGTATTGTGGAATTACTCAAGTTCCTGAATGTTTTAAAGTTGGAAATGGTGATATGCTTACTTATTCTCCTACTTCTGCTTTCTGGATATTTAACACTGTTGCCAATAGGTGCTATTCGCGCTATGATCTTATGAGCGCTGATGCTCAGAAGGTACAAAAACGACTTGAAACAGGATTCATAGCCAAAACAGATTCAGTTGATGCTGAAGCACTTAAATTATCGTCTAAAGATATGAATCTTGCAAAAGAATATCTCACAAACTATTCGGATAAAATGGCGCAGAATACCTTTAACCAATGGAAAACATTAAGTGAATACCTTCTTGTAAAATATATAGATGGAAATATTAAAAAAGAAAAAGACGGAAAGTTTGAAAGGAATAAATGGGGTAATCCGGTTATGCCTCTTCAACCAGGCTATTCTGAAGCCTGGAAGAAATCAGTAGTAGAGGAAACAGGTGATAAGCTATTTGAGCCTTCAAATGCCAGCCATTAACCAGAAAGGATAAGAGAATATCAGGTTTAGGTTAAGGTTGAGGTCGAGAATATGGAACCTTAGCCTTAGCCTTAACCTAGGCCTTAAATATTTTCAGGCATAGTTGGTATTATCAATTTTTTATTCGTAAGTTTGCGACCGGATTTTTGAAACCAAATTGAGTATAAAATACTTTGTGAGATGAATTTAATGAATGTTATTGAGAAGGAATTTGCTGTAAAGAATGAATTTCCGAAATTCGTAGCTGGTGATACCGTTACCGTGCACTATAAAATCAGGGAAGGTAATAAAGAGAGAATCCAGCAATTCAGGGGAGTAGTAATACAGAGAAGCGGAGAAAAACATACCGAAACTTTTACAGTAAGGAAAATTTCAGGGAACATAGGCGTTGAAAGAATATTTCCTATTGCATCACCGTTTATCGATAAGATAGAAGTTAACAAACACGGTAAAGTACGCAGAGCGAGAATATTCTACCTTCGTGATCTCACCGGCAAAAAAGCCCGTATACGCGAAAAGAAATTTTAAGAATTGTCTCCATAGAAATATAAAGGGCTGCTCAATCGGGCGGCCTTTTCTACAATCAATTTTTCTTGCTTTCACCTGTTGAACTTCAAAGGAATGGCGTAACAACCGGCTTAGTGTATGTTCCGGTTACCTTAACATTAAGCTTTATGATATCAGGCAGTTTAACCTTAATACCTAAAGCGGAAGCCTTCGAAGAAAGATTATCTATTAATGAATTTACGGACCCTCCAAGATCGGCTCTGGGGAATTCGGTTTTAACCAGATAATTAATGCTCTGATCGAGACCCTGATCGCCGCTGATATTCATTTTTAGATTACCCGTCTTTATATCAAATGGACTCACATAAACCCTACCATCTGCAATCCTGAAATTTATATTAACATCTTTAAAAGAATTTTCATATTTATCGCTGAGCTTAAGGATCTCTTTCATCTTGTCAAAAGTTTTGGAGTCGACCAGAGTAATTTCGTTTGATTTGATATTCCCCTTCCCATTGATCGAATTTACAATAGGCATCATGTCTTTGCCCAGCAGACTGGTATATTCAAGTTTTGCGCTTATCTTGCCATCAACTCCTATTGCAGCTGGGGCAAATTTCTTAACTGTATTGAATGTATTGAAAGCATCTTTTATAACTATATTCTCTATATCAAAGTCAGCCTTCATAACCGGTCTGACAATATTGCGGGTATCATAATCAGCATTCATTGAAATAGTACCTCCAAGAATATTCATTCCTGTTTCGCGGAAAGATAAAATTCCGTCTCTGGCAAATATATGTCCCTTTACCTTCTCTGCTGAGATATTATCATATGATAATTTCTCAATAAGTGCATTAAAATCAAAATCAATGTTTTTAGGTACAGGAATTATGGGCAGACCTGTTGTATCCTGAACAGCAGATGTTGAATCTGACATAGAATTCATAATAGAGGAAACGTCTGTAAGGTTTGAATGAATTACCAGTTTGGCGTTCAATATCTTATTCCTGAAAACATAAGGAATATAGTTTTCAAGATTTCCTGTCACTGAATAATCGCTTTTTCCTGCAACTATCATGTGAGCACTTTCTATCTTCGTAAATGCTGGTGAAAAGGATAAGACTGCATCTTTTATTTCTAGCCTTGGATAACCGGTAAATGAATAAATCATGTCCTTAATTCCCAGAGTTCCTCTGACATCAAAGCTTTCATACTGTTCTTTCTCAATCATTGATAATCTCCCAGACATCGAGAGGGCCATATCAATCACTCCCGAAAACGACATACGGTGCATCGGGACAGCTTTTGATAAAGCATTCAGGTTCAGCCTTCCATTCATTGTACCTTTGAAATCAGGGTCACTCATCGGAGTCTTTAAAAAAAATGTCATATCGAATGGACTTCCAGCCAGTTCAAAATGGAATTTTTGCAGATTGACTGTTGTCCTGTCAAGAACATTTCCATCAATAAAAACATTTGCATTAACATTGATATTGCTGATCTTTTCTGGTAATGAAGGATAACTTATAAGTCCATTATTTACCAGGAGGTCAATACTTATATCAGGAAATGTTTTGTCAGCAAGCCTATAAATGCCTTTTGCTGTTCCTGATAAAGAAAAATCTCCCGAAGCTTTCAGATCTTCATAACCCTTCATATAAACAGAAGGAATCAGTGACATAAATGTCTTGAAGGATGCTTTATCTGTTCCAAAATGCAAGTCCGTCTTAATATCTTTTCCCTGCATTTTTACCATCCCTGATAATGAAATCTTAAGATCATTTATTGAAAAATAATTATCTCTCATAGTAAATTTCATACTGTCAGGTTCAGCCAGCATGTTGATCTTAGAATCTATTTTTGCTTTGTTAAGGAATTTTACACCGTTCATGATTACAGTTGTCGTTCCTGAATTCAGATTCATTTTCAGAAGCGTCTCTGTAAAAGTCATACTACCGGCAATTCTGAAATTCAGTTCCTCAAGACGTGCATAAAGTGACAAGCTCGAATCGGAGTATACAATTGAACTGTTTTTTATTTCCACCTTTCTGAGCATAACTTTAAAGGAACTGCCTGAAGATGATGTTGAAGAGATTGCCGGAGAAGATTCAGGTGCGGGATTTGCTGCCTGGGCAACCTGCTGCGTTTTAGTAGTAGATACTGATGGCTTGGTTGTTTCCCAGTTTGCCGTTCCATTTTTCAGGACTAATGCATTGACCTTAGCTTGATCTACTATAATTGACTTCACTTCATAACCCGATTTCGATAATATGCTCAGAAGGTTAAATGCAAGATCAAAGGTTTTAAAAGAAGCAAGGGTATCTCCTTCAAATTTTCCTAAACCGGTTACCGACACATTTTTTAACGAGAATGTCAGGTTGGGAAAATCTTTAAAAAACCCAAGTTTATAATCATCAAATTTCACTGTTGCATAAACTGATTTATTGATAACCTGAACGACCTTGCTTTTTATCTGCTCTTTAAAAATAATCGGGATAGTAAATAGTAGAATCAGAATTACCAGAATAATTCCAAGAATAACCCTTACAATTAAGCCCAATGCTTTTTTCATAACTACTATATATTGATTATCAGTAAAATGTAAAAAGATATTTTATGCAGATTGAAACGCATAAAAGTACGCATTATTCCTTAAAACAAATAAACAAAGAGAAGCATCTGTTTATTTAGAAATCCGGATCTGTCTTAACTTAGGATGTTCCGATTGAAGGTTATTTATTCATAACTGAGCTAAAGAAAGCCTTCATCTCGGCAGCATAATAAACTCCATATTTAGAGAAAGTAGCCTTAGTTGTTTCATCCGGTTTCCAATCGAAAAACGCATGACTGGCACCTCCTGCCTGTACATACTCCACTCTTTGTCCGGCTTTCACAAGAGCATCAACATAAGCTTTTACAGCATCATCCTTTATAAGAGGATCGTTGGTGCCACGTAAAAAATATTGTGGAACGGCTCTTTCAGTCACATCTGGAATATTGCTCAAAGGTGCAATACCATCTTTCCAGCTGTCATCGGCTAAAGGATCATCAGAATAATGATTCAGAAGATTTCCCCCGAATACACCATAGCTTGGTGCTGCAGCCTTTATTGATGCCATCATCTCGGTTCTAAGCTGAACGACAGTTTTGTTTTTTGGTACATACGAAGGCAGAAATTCAAAAACTCCTTTCGTTTTTCCAAAGCCGTCTGTACCGATTTTGTTTGTCATTGTTGCTGCGAGGGCCGAAAGATGTCCGCCTGCACTATCTCCGGTAAGTCCGATTCTTGAAGGATCGCCTCCATATTCTGCAGCATGCTCCATTATGTGCGCTATTGCTCCAAAAACGTCATCAACTATATCGATCATGGAATTATTAGTTGCATCTCCATCTAACTTCCCAGCCCAACGATAATCGATACTGAATACCACAAATTTTCCATCCTTAGTCAATTCCCGTGCAAGTCCGCGCATTATATCCTCGGTATTCGTTGTCCATCCGCCTCCATGTATGATAACGATACAAGGAAGGTTTTTAGCACCCTTTGGGGAATAGACGTCATATTTCAATGATTTTACTCCAGGTTTGGCATAAATTATATCTTGTGTTACATTTATATTGGCAACTGCTGATTTTTCAATAAATGAAGCTCCGATATGTTTTTCATGATCAATCGTAACCTGAAAAACCGGGGACATTGACTCAAAATACATTTGTCCCCATCTGCCTTTGTCGGAGTAATACACAGCATCGAGCATGTATCCTGGTGCAGGTTCAGCAGTTACTGTAACTATTGTACCTGCAGGATATTTTCCGTCAGCCGGTAAAGCAGGATCAAGCTTGAATGTTCCGTTTAAAGGCTTATCTATAATAGTGTTGCAGGACTGAGCAATTAACCTGCCTGTCCCTGATATAAGCGCAATAGATGCGCAGACTAACAATTTAATAAATAGTTTTTTCATAATACAGTAATTGTAAATAAATTCAAATCTACTATTAAAATCTGGACTGGCAAGAAGGGGATTGCTTCGGCGCATAGCGCCTCGCAATGACTCTATATTTAGAAAGTTGCGTCTCAATCCCTTTCTCAGATTAATGTCAGGGAAGGTCATTGCGAGCAAAGCGAAGCAATCTCATAATGCATGTCTGATCAATATAGCAGCGAAGATCCATTGCGAGAAGCGAAGCGATGAAGCAACCCTCCTATTGAATCCTGAATATAAATTAAGATACTTCTCCAAACTTTACTCAACATTAGTTATTTGATTTTTCCAAATATTGCTATATTTGCGTCCTCATAATGGACCTGTAGCTTAATTGGATAGAGCATCTGGCTACGGACCAGAAGGTTGGGGGTTCGAGTCCCTTCAGGTTCACTTTTATAAAACGTAATTCAATTATTAATCAATGAGTTACGTTTTTTATTGCCCTGATTTTAACAACATTTCTACAACCCAGGTGAATACTCATTATATTCAGGATGATCTTCACTTTCCAAAACTCTATAGTAAAAAATTGACTTCGGAAAGCTCCTTTCCTATTTGATGAACACCTTGCAATATCCGTTTTGTCTGAATAATTGAAGGTTTTTTATTCCCTTTAATATATTGAGCTAATAAACTTTGGTTCATTCCTATTCGTTCAGAAAGCGCCTTTGCATTAATAACCTTGTAAAAGTCAAAGAAACTTTCAAGATCATAACTAAATTT
Source organism: Bacteroidales bacterium (assembly GCA_003141895.1). Taxonomy (GTDB): domain Bacteria; phylum Bacteroidota; class Bacteroidia; order Bacteroidales; family VadinHA17; genus LD21. The sequence continues at coordinate 291,981 of PLNT01000018.1, forward strand.
TATTTCATCAATCCTATAAATAAACCCTTTTACCTCAAAAGCAAGGTTTACAGCTTCTAAGATGTTAGATTTAAGTTCATCAAAGGTATTTCCATCGGTTGCTATGAAATTATTTTCTACCGTTGTATTTGCGCTATATCCTATATCTTCTTTAACTACAGTTATGTTGATTTTAGTCTTTTTCATCTTTTACTCGTTTTAATTTCTGCTTGCTTCAATATTGCTTTTAACAAACCTTTTTTAACTTCTTTCCCTGAATGGAACGGAACAGTAAGTTGTTTAGGATTCGTTGGATGCTGCATAATTACATGACTGCCTTTTTGTCTGACTTCAATCCATCCATCCTTCTTTAACAACTTGAAAAGGTCATTATATTTCATATACACAAAGGTAATAAATATATTACTTTCATGCAAATATTTTTTACTTTTAATTTGAATGTGCAAAAGTGAAATAGGTTTTTTTTGGTTGTCAGCTGCAGGATCCGCTCCGGGTCAACACTGTTTTACCCTGATGGTCGGTCCGGAATCAGTCAGAACCACGACCGGTAGTGATTAAAATTCAGGTAATATTAACCAGGTGTTTATGATCTGCAGCTGCAGGATCCGCTCCTGGTCAACCCTTTTTGCCCTGACTAACCGGCCAGAAGTAGTCAGATCCATGGGTCCGTACGGGTTAATTCCGGAGTGATTTTAAGGTTTACAGCTGGAGTATCCGCTCCGATCCGCTCCTGGTCAACCCTCTTTACCCTGATGAACCGGCCAGAAGTAGTCAGATCCATGGTCCGTCTGGGATAATTCCGGAGTGATTTTAAGGTTTACAGCTACTGACGGAATTAATTCGGTAATTGAAACATAAGAGAAGTTTCAAGGCCGATACTTTCTATTAATAAATTACCTAATGAGATAATATCCATTCCAATCAAAAGGTCAGCCCTTTCATCTTTATCCTGTATCCCCACCAGGACAGGGATTGCACGCTCATCCCAAAGATGAATATTAATCAAACATGTATTAATTTTATGAATTGAATCCACATTCCCCATCAATAATGAACCTACTATTTTAACATTTAATTTTGATGCAAGCGATCGGGAAATCATACTCATCCCGGCCCCGCTGTCCCAAGCGGCTAGAACCTTTAATGTTTTAGTGTTTGGTTGTGGAGTAGAAACTTTGCACTGATAACGAAGACTATAAACAATTTTACCATATTCTAACCGGATTGAGTTTTCATTCTGATCTCTGTATATTTTATCTGGTTCCTCTATTTTAAACATTGCTGCCTTTTCGTTATCAATAATTCGTTCCTTCTCCGGCATGTCAAACCGCACAATAGTCTTAGAATTTACGTTATTAACAAATAAATTCCCTCTGCAAATAATATCCATCCCAATTATAACAGGAGAGTCCGAGAGCTCCTTTTCCATCAGCTCAACTGGTACAGTGATACCGTTTGGTAAATAAATAAAAGCCTCGTAGCAATTTTTATCATACATTTTTCCGCTATCGTAATGCTTTATCGTTCGGTGACTTTTCAACCCCATTTTATTAACTAAATCTTTTGATATTAAACATCCACCACAGCCTGTATCCCACAGGGTTTCTATAGTTAACATTTTTTTCTTACCGTCTTTATCCTCTCTTTCCATTGGAAAAATAATACAATTGAGAACAATTTCTTTTACAACTTCATTATACGAAGCAGTAAAAGACTGTACTGAATTAAATACACTTCGTGTCAAAGAATACTTTTTGTTTTGCATGATGAATTTATTTTAAAGTTTAATATACCTCTTTCAAAATTTGTTCCCCGGAAAAAAGTCAATTTCAATTTAGCTTTTACCTTAAAGTAGGTAATTCCTTAATACCCCCCCTTGAAATCTTCCTTTCAAAAAATACCCTCCAGAAAAAAACCGATTTTGAATTCAAGCAACCCTTAATCCCTGGATCCTGACTAACCCCCCCCCTCCAGTTTTGACAGAGGCACCGATTCTGAAGGCTAACGGTCGCAGAGACAAAAGCCCTAGAGAATTCCCCCCCCCTACGGGGTACCGGCGGCAGACTATTGTAATCATCAGATAATAAATATATTCCAAAATAAATTCCGTATAAATTATCAGTTCACTAATAAATGAACAATATTGATTATCAATCATATATAAAGACTGTTTTATAGATGAGAAGTATTATAACGTTTCTTCGCATCTATATTATACCCATGCTGATATTTTAATGAATTTTGTATGTTTCTTTTGAAATTAGAACGCTTTATCAATGTTGTGAACTGCAATGCCTTTCTTCTTTGTCTCTTCCTTAATGTACTTCAAATAGATCATAGTGGTTTTTATGTCCCGATGAGCCATCAATGCACTTACATTGTAGATATCAGTACCTTCATTAATTGCTGTTACAGCACAGGTATGCCTAAGACTGTGAGCAGTAATCAGAGGGTCATCTATCCCTATATCTCTGAGTCTCTCTTTAACTATTCTTGACACTGTCTTAGGATCCATTCTATTTCCATCAGCTGCATAACCATGATTAATAAAGGCAGGTTCTTTATCCGGGTGTTCTCTTTGGCTGAAGTATTCTTGTATAGGATTGATCACTTTTAATGTCATACCCTGAGTATCATCTTTACCCTCTCTTCCTTTCCTCTGGATCCGGACCAGCCATTGATCTTCTTCGATTACAAAGTCACCAATGTCAAGCCGGCAAACTTCACAACATCGGAGTCCCATCCTTACCATAAGATTAATCATTGCATAGTCACGTTTCCCAATCATCGAGTTTCTGTTAATCGAGCATAGGAGATCAGTAACCTGGGAGGGTCTTAACGGTTTTTTCTTAAATATCTGATCCTTTACTGAAGCTTTGAGCTTTTTTGCAACGTTTGGATAAAGCCCAACATCATCCAGGTAAGAAAAAAACTGCCTTATACAAACGGCATATGAGACAACAGTTGCCTCAGATCTTCCAGTCTTTTTTAGCCAGCTGATATAACAGATTATGTTTGCAAATGTGACTGAATGATGATCTATTTCATTAGTTGTCAGCCATTTTATAAATATTGCAAGGTTAACTCTGTACTTTTTTATAGTGCCAGGCTTCCCCTGATGATCAGCCAGAAACTCTTCAATGAGTTGATTTATATGTTTGCCAGCTATCACTTCTTATTTCTTTTGAAAAGATATACGTCAATGTCATCACAATAGCGCTGGGCTTCAGACACAAGTGCGTCTGTTGTTTCAGTTGAAAGCTTATTATGAGTTTCTTCATCATAGGCTGCAGATATTGATCGGAATCCTTCTTTTGCCCTGTTTATTTGATGTTTTGCTGATGTTCTGATTCTGGAAGTCTCTTTGTTCATATCAATTGAATAGTAAAACTGTTCCAACTCAGCAAGATTATCATTCAAAATTTTCATCTGAGTGGTAAGCTTTTCATTTTTAAGAATAAAATCATTGATAATCATTGTTTTCACATTTAAGGTTAATCATAATTCGGAATTGTTTTAAACATAGGAGGAGCAATAACGATTCTTTTAAAAATATCTTCAAGTTCTTTACACTTGGCTGTTATTTCAGGAATAATGATTTCAGTAATTTTATCCTGGTTTCTGTCTATATGTTCTTTCTGGTTATATGCTGTTTCAAGTCTGTGGAAAGATATTTGCTCAAGTTTAATTACTCTTCCTAACCAAAACACCAGATCATAGTTAGTACTTTCTAATAATTTGCCTGACAACACTAATGTTCTGAAACTTTCGAGCCTGTCAATTTCTTCGGCGTAAGCCTTCATTGATGCTGAGAACTTCTTGTCCTGTAAAATAAAATCATTGATAATCATTGTTTCTCGTTTTTAAGGTTTATAATATTTCTGAATTGAATTAATCTTTGAAAATAAGGCCGGTACCTTCTATTTTTGCTTTGAAATTTTGAAATACTCAAATGAGTCTTTATGAACAAGGGGATATCCGTAATAGTGCTACATTGATCTAGTTTTATTGGTTCAGATGAAAACTTTATATTTTCGAAGAATCTCTCTAATTCTTCAATTTCATATTCAATGATAATATTTTCAAAGTCTACTGTCATTTCCGCTTATCATTGCCAGGGAAAAGAATTATGTTAAACATCTGCATCATACGTGAAGCAACAAATTCTCCATATTCTTTTCTGATTTGTTTAGGCAGCATATTTGTTGAAACATGAGTTAATTTAAAAGCCTCAGTATAAATATAATATCTTCGCTGAATGAACTCAGCAATGATATTTGTGTTGTTTCCAAAGTGTTTTATTGTACTTGCAGACTGACCCAGATCATCCAGAAGTAAATGTCCGGGACCATAACCAGATCCAGTCCCATAAGATCCTCCAAAATAGGTCATATAAAAACCAATGTTAGATAAATATTCAAACCCTTTTTGTGCAAACCCGGTAACAAGGTCATTCACGTTAATAACTGAAAAATTGTTTTCTCCTGGCGACTTGACAGCTCTGTTAAGAATGTTGAAAATCTTAAAGTAGATTGTTTTACCAACACCAACATTCCCATAAACATATAACCCTTTTCGAAGGTCATAAATACTGGTTTTGTCACCGGCAAAATATTTTATTGGGTTTAAGTAGATCTCTCTGTTGTCAACATCCATTTCAAATCCCGGGCAAATTGTCAGTGCAATTTTATTAAATGCTTCAAGGCGCATCTGAAAGTCATAATCCGTATGAAGTAAATACTCCCCCGGTTTTATACTACTTAAGAAATCAGCTTCAGTCATCTTTTAAAAAGTTGTTTCAGGTATTTTATAATCTGAAGATTTATTGTCCCATAATTTATTCACCCGTTCAGGAACCCGGTCATTATTAATGTTTGTTCTATGGTTTCCATTGATTCTGTTCTTAAAAACTGTGAAATACAAAAGCCCTTCTTTATTTTTTCTTCTGAGCTTTAATACTGACAAAAAATTGGATCGCCAGAATTCGTCTTTTCTTGTACTTTCAATCACGCTGATAATTTCATCTGAGGAGAATCCATCTATCCGATTAAGTTTATCCAACGTTTCGCACCACTCATTTTTTTGAGCTTCGGATTTTGGACGGCAACTTTCATCGAAAAAAGCAACAACTTCATTATACAAAACTTCTATCTGGGATTTATTTTGATTTTCGGAATTTTCAACCTTTTTACCTATACCATTACCATTACCATTACCATTACCATTACCATAGGGGCTCCTTAGCCCCTCCTTAGCCCCTTCAATAAATTCAATAATATCATTGATTTCAAACTTATGTTTATACACTTCAAAGCGCTTAAATATTCCCCGGTGAGCATTATTTTTTTCCGGATTTAAAGGCAAGTTTTTCTGATGCTTTAAAAAAGTGCGAATATAAATACAATCATTTGAATTAGAACAGATTAAGCCCCTCCTTAGCCCCTTCAAAGCCCCTTCAATTATTTTCTTATCTAAGCCGATATCTGTACTCCATCTTTTAATGTTCAATTCAATAAATCCCGCTATGTCACAATTCTCATATAGGTATATAAAGAGAAACTTTTCATTTGGTTTCAAATTAGAGAACCAGGAATCACTCCATTTCTCAGTATTAGTATATCGGTAAGCCATCAGGTTATTTTTTTTTGTTTTCAACTAAAACAGTTTGAATAAAAAAAATTACTTCTTTAGGAGATCATGAAACTTTTTGTTAATCCGGATAAAAAAGAATCCATCAATCTCCACCAAGTCTACCTGATCATCTTCGCCAAGTTTGCGGACCCATGCCGCACTTTTATTGTTCAGTTTAGCAAACTTCGAGATTCTCATCAAAGATTTTGTATCAACCAATTCATTCATATTTTTTATTTTTAAATTAATTATACTTTTAAAAAGGCTACCCAGGGGGACCCCTCTCCCCTGGCAGCCATCCTAACTGAGATGGGGATACAGTCAGGAGTAGGCATTTTAGACAATAGGACCTTTAAACATTTTGTAAGTATTCATGCGTAAAATAATTCAACTCAGTTTTAAAAAAGGTACCGCATCGGTAAAATTCAGAAAACCTTTAGCGGTCCCTGGGCAAACGTTTAATAATCAAACTTCAAAGAATATCAAAATTGGTAATAATTGGCTTTTCTCCACGCTCTTTGGCACGGGCATTAATCCTAACCGCTGCGATTAATCTTTCAGTCCTTTCGTATGCATCAATCTCCCTTTGCTTACTTTCCAGCATGTTTGAGATCCTTTTAATTTCTGAAGGCGTTAGATTACCTGATGCATCCTTCTCCCAAAGCTATTTTCTAATGTTTTGCGGGCTTCTATCTCTTATCCCTGCATCTTTACCGTCCAAAAGCGTTAACACGTTATAAACCTCCATATTTTCAATCTGTGATAGACTGAAATCCATTCCCAGTTCAGAAAATGCATATAATAAACCAGATTGAGCCTGAGAACGCATTGACCCCATCCCTCGTTTACCACTAGAAGCATTTGAAGGGATATTAACTACAGACCATTCAAGTAATTCCTGACCGGCAAAGCGATAAGTCTCATTTCCCCCCCCCTGGGCTTCGTCTCCTTTTCCCCAGGAGCCCGCCCCTATTTCAAGAAAGCCAACTGATACAGCTCTCAGAGATCCCAGCATTAATTTGCGAAAGATTTTGTCTGCCAAAGGATTTATATCTGCAGTCTCAAAATAAGCATCAGCACTTAATACTGTTCGTCCGGAAATTGTTTCTATCCCGATCCGCTTAGTCGATCCTATCACATCATCAGGATTTGAAGAAGTGAATGAGTTCCCATAAAGATTATGCATATAACCAATCACAGGATTTTTACGGTAATTATCGAGGATCCAGTTAGCCTGATTGAGTACAGTATGATGTCTATCCCGGTCAGGAGTACTGACTATAAATGGAATTATGCGAGATTGCTTTGCATCTGTCGGAATATCTCGAACCTGTCCATATGTTATAACTTTATTCTTCATCTCTTTAGATTTAAACTTATAATTGTAGTTTTCAGATAATTGGTGATCCGTCCTGATAACAAAGGCAATTGGTTGTTAATAATGCGGCATTCCCAAAGTCAGTCCCTTCAGTAATCAGAAGTTCTACATCGGGCAAAGTTTCGGGTTCAGTGCTATTTATAAACTCAGCAATAACTTCTGAAGGATTCGGGGTAGCAAGGTTTACTCTCAGGCCCTGATAAGCAACAAAATATGATTCCCCAGTGATAAAGGGATGATGTTCAGAAGGAGGTTCTAGTTTGATTTCCAGAAGACCACTTCCAGGTAATGGATCTGTTATTATCTGAACGTTTGAAAACTCTGGCAGATACGAGCTGCTCGCTTGTAGGTTTAATTTAATATAGGCAGGAACAGCAAGCCATCCTTTAAGGATTTTGCCATTAGAAAGAGTAATAACATCATTAGTAAGATACCACACGGTCGATCCTACAGTAATAGTCACTGTAATTTTGAATTCAAGATTATAAGCATTTGGAGTACCGTCTGCATTCCTATAGATAGTACCTACGTTGATTGCAAAAGAAAAAGCCTGCCCGGTTACTGATTCAACTTCAAGAGATTGGCTCAATGAAATAGGAATAGGAAGTCCTGTAAATGGAATTAAAGCGTATGGGAGCCCGAAATTGTCAAATGCTTGTTGTACAGTACCACTCCCGCTTTGTGTCCAGTTTTCAAAATGCGGATCATAAATCATCTGATCACTTAATAGACTAAATTGAGCAAAGTCAGAGTTCAAAAAAAGGTTGTCTTTTAATTTGATAGTCTTTTTAACTTTGACTTGCTTACCACCTGGCACCAGAGACATCTGTAAGCTTCCCACGGGAGAAACTTCAATGCCGGGACCAGGATAACCCAGATTTAATACTGCAGGAGCTGATTCGGTACCTTGATAGGCCCCGCCTGAAGAATAAAGCATACGGCTGCTTTTAACGTCAGATGAACGTGTTATTCCCCATCGACCGAGCCGTTGTGTAATCTCAGCATTAAATATTTTGAGAATATTTTCTATTACTTCATAGCAAGTAAGTCCTGAAAAAGTTTCGGCAGAAATATATGTTTGTTCCAGGGGTGACCGGCTATGATCGTGCAAAGTAGCAAATAGGTTAATAGCAATAGAATATCCTAGCACCAACTCCGTTTTACTTATGCAATAAATTATTATCTGAAGCAAGCTCATGAACCCGGACAAAGGAAAGGATTCATTTTTAAGCAGTCCTAATCCGTCGGTAGCTATAAAGGTCACAGTATTTGGGACAGGCGTATAAGGTGTTGAATATTGTTGTGGTAGATTATAACCGACCCACATAAGGACATCAGAAGGACCATAAAGCTCAACTTTTATAGCTTTAGTTTTGTTAGTGTAAAATTCGAGAAACTCAAAATCAACCTCCTCAATAATTGAATATTCAAAGGATGTCCCTCTAATATAATCAGCTTTATCTTTTCTTAATTTAAAAGGTGATATCGGAACATTGCGATCTATTTGATTACCGACATAACCATCAAAATAAACTTTTGCTTTGTAAAGATTTCCTTTTTTGCTTCTACACAAGAGCTCATATTTCAGACCGTAAGCCATAGAATTATATATTAAAACTTTTATTTTTTTATATCAGTTTATTATCAACAGGTTAGGTTAATCAGTAAGGTTACAGGGTTTTAATATTTTGTCAGTTATAGGATCTTTTTGAAATTTTAATTCAGATAATATCTGAGATCGTTCCTTTGAACTATATGAAGGTGCAAGATCAAAGTATCCACCCTCCAAAAGTTTTCTTAATTGCTTTTTTACAATCTTGCCCGTTTGTCCAGGAGAATAAGCATATTCAGAATGCGAGTTCTTGCAGATAACTGAAGCCCATTCCTTCTCGTCATAAACCAGAGGCGGAACAAGGGGCTCAACATAATCATCTGCCATTAATTCAATTAATCCAACATCAAGTAGTCGCTCAGCTTCAGCTTCTGATATTCTGATTATAGACCCTTCCTTTTCAGAACGGTTCCCCCCAGGCTTTAATATTCTCGCATTTACCTTATCTTCCTCTAAAACTTCCTTAACCGGGGGCAGTTCTTCGAAAATAAGTTTAACATAACCTTGTGACACTAAGCAATTATCTCGTATCTGTTCAAGTTGAAGAGATACAATTTTTCCTTTTTCATAAGTTAATTTGGGATGCTTTTGCATAAATTCAACTTTGCAATATGACTTTCCTCTCGAGATAATCCGGCCATATCCTAGTTCTAGCAGCTGATTATAATCAATGAAGTGTTGATTCAGCATTGCTACATGCCCTTCATTCCAAATAAACTCCGGATGTTTTTTTAGCCAGTAAAAGTAAATATCTCCTTTGTACTCATTTTTTTCACTTGTTTTCATTTATGATTGTTTTACAGTTAGTTGAATTCTTTAATTTTCATTTTCTATCAGTTCGACATAACAGAGGTTTACCAGATCTTCAACGTCCTCTGAGCGAATTTTACCAATATCGCCAACCGAATATGCATAACGATGGTGCGGTTTTATAAAAATTACTTCAGTATAGTTTTGGGGAATAGGTTTAACCTTGTCCTCTTCCTTGGTGGGGCTGGCGTATCCCAATTCAATAAGTTTTGAAGCGTATTTTCTTTCCATCTGGCAGAAATCGCCTGGGGATTTCCCGGATTGAGGATGTTTCAGGAGAAATGTAATTTCCATTAATTCTAAATTGTTCTCAGTTGAGTTTTTCATTGTAAAAATATTAACTGTGTTAATTATGCCTGGCCCAATATTTTTTCCAGATCAGATCTTCTGTATCTCTTTTGACCTCCGATCCGTAGCGGTTTTGTTAGCTTCTTTTTGTCATAGTTCCAAAGCGTGACTAATGAAATACCGAGGGCTTTCGCAAAAGCCTGAGGTTTCATGTATTCCTCGACATCTGGTTGTTGGTTCATCTTCATTCTTTCAATGGCTCTCTCTGCAACATGTTCACCAAAAGCGATCAGATCACTTCCGGAGACTTCCAATCTTAAGCCTTTGGCTAGCTCCGGGTTATCATTTAGAATATTTAAAAGATCCATTACCGTTTATATTGATTCAAAACAAAATTACAGCAATAAAAAACCCCGAAACATAGTAACGGGGTACGTAACCGGTTACGTAACCGGTCACAATCAGTTTTTTAACTCTTTGTCTACAATCCAGTAGACGCGTCCATTTCTTTGGTAGCCTGATTTATAGCTTTGCTGACATCACAAGAAGTAAATGTTTTTAAAAGACCGATAGATTCTATCATTTTATTTACATTTTTTATACTCTTTCTAGTATTCTTATTCTTTAATTCGGGCCATCTCTTCCTGATCACGTTGAAGGAGTAACCAGAAAACTCGGCGATTTTATTATAAATGCATGTTTGACTACCCATCTCTAATTCTTTGAAGGGATAACAATAATTCTGTTTACAGTAGATATAGGCCATAACGACACTTGCAACGGAGTAGCCCTGGTCTTTAAATAAACTCTCTGAAGATTCTGAAGATGTATTTTGATTCGCTTTGGAATTCTCTGCAGGTTGTAGCCAAACCCCATCCCGATGGTTTTTTAAATATGCCTTCACCCCCATTCTTTTTAAAAATTTTTCCCGCTTAAGCATGTGATCAGTAATAAGGTCACAAATTCTCTTTACTTCAGAATAATTATATAAACCTGAGTTATAATTTTTGGCCAAAAAATCAAATTTCTTTTTGTATTCAGCTCTTTCTAACGGCAGGTTCTTAAGCTCTTCTGGTGACAAGGGTAAGGTTTTATACCCTTTGTAATCGGGTGTCGACGTTATCAATCGATCAATTTCCTCCTTTAGTGTCCTAAGAAGCTTATCTGAGAAATCATAAACATATATTACTTCACTATATTTTAGAGCTGTAAGATGCAAAGGTAGTTTTTCGATTTCTTGGTAAAGATCCCTTACCTGGTCTTCAGTTAGTAATTTTGTCATAATGTTCGTTAATAAATTTTTCATGTTTAACCTGAATCATTAGTACTTCCCGGACTGCCATTCCTTATCCAACTTCTTGAAGTTCTTCAACAGGATAGCTCTTAAGCTGATAAGTTTCCGATCTGATATCATCAAAGGTGTCGGCAATCTTTTTTATATAAAACAACTGTTCGACTAAATCCGGATTATTTTCAAAGATTCCATGTTCACCTTTATCAAATGATGAAAGAGAAGCTTCAACAATATCATTGTGTAATGTTCTGAGTGTTTCAATGAGTACGCCTATTCCCCCACATTCAATTATATCTTTCAGCGGAGAGAGATCATAATCAATAAGCCTCCGTTTTGTAATTGGGGCACCAGGTTCATCTTGAATAAGTTCTTCACAAGTCAATACAGCATTTTGTTGTTCTGTATGGTTCGCTTTAAGTGTTAAATTTTCTTCCAACAGTTTTTGTACATCAATACCCATATTCAAAAGCGTTTTGAAAGAGTCTGTCCAGGGACCTTGAGCACCAAACAAAATTTGTCTTTTAATTTTTTCAGATTGATCCTCTTGTTTCTGGATCTCTTGGTTGTTGTTAGTTACATTTTTCATCTTAAGTGGGGTTTAAATTATTACGTATGAAGAAAGTTATGATACAATTTTTAAATTTGAATCTTTATAATAAGGATGATTCGCTAACTTTAGGGCTGTCTCTTCTGAAGAAATTCTAATATACTCGAGGAGCTGTTTATCGCTCGAATGACCTGATATTTTTCTTATGTCAGTTAATGAAATACCAGCTTTATACATATTTGTACAAGCTGTTCTCCTTCCGGTATGGCATGTAATAATTTCCCACTTTTTTGCGGATCTTGGATACTTCTTTCCAAACTTAACCCCCTCCCAATTTATTTCCTCCGTTATACCACAAGAAAAGGCTACTGTTTTAATGTATTTGTTTACGTACTGTTCTGGTATCTGAGGTAATTTATTTCCATATTTCTTCCAGATCTCCTCAAATCTGGGAGTAAGTGGAATGATTACCGGCGTACCTGTTTTAGTCTGGCTTATGTCAATAAAACGCTTACCTTCAATATTGCGAATATTAATATCTATTTTTTTGTAGTCGGATATTCTTAAACATGTTTCACAAAGAACAATAAAGGCATCACGGGCTAATTCCTCCCTCGGAGACAGAGAGAGATCCTTTGTGTAAATTTGATCTAACTCGTCCCGGGTAAGGTAAATTGAATGGGTCTTTTCAGAAATACCGTGAAATGATTCATATTTAAATTCTTGGTTTGTATGTAATTTGTCAACTTCCAGGGATTTTCTCATTATTAACTTTAAACTCTTTATAAATCTACCTATCGTGTTTAAAGCATAACCCTCATTAGTCAAGAAATTAACAAACGAATTATAAAAATCAATATTGATATTCTCAAAATCTAACTTCCTTAGTGGTCTTAATGGTTTTTCTTTTCCTCCGTGCTTCTCTTTGTCTTTATGCCATGCAATTCGCTTTTCCGAGTAAATACCCTGATACTCTCCAAAGATGCGTTTAAAACCCTCTAAGATGCGTATGGTGCCAGGTGCAAGATTAATTGATGACTTATTCTTTCTATCCCCTGCCTTTGCCTCTTTAATGAAATTATCAATGTATTGATTCAGGTTCTTTGCCTTAACATTCTTTTTATTGTGGAACTTATCAATAACATCTGTCAACCATTCTTTCGAATAACCGTCATGAAAATTCTTAACCTCTGTCTCAATATAGTCTTTTAGGTCATGCAGTTTTTTGATTAGCTTATCATCATCTTCTGTTGTGATCCTTTGTTTTATGGTCTGTGTTTTATTACTCCATCTATCAGCATCAACTAAAAGTAGCGTTTTTACAATTATATCAACTTCTCTCCCGGCTGATAACCTTACATAAATGGGAGCCAGATCCCTCTTTTTTGCAGACACAAAATAATTAACAGTAGGCATATTCTTAACTTTTATTAATTCGAATCCTTTCAGGACTCAACTAAACAAAGATAATATTTCTACAACCATTCTACAACATAATTTAAATCTATTTTAATCCATGTTAATAAAATAATCTTACATGTATAGCCCATCTATTGACTAGATGGGAGAATGATAATTTTTTATAATTAAATTGAATTAATATAAATAGGGTTGATTCGAGTCCCTTCAGGTTCACTCTTATAAAAATAAATACCCTTGTAATTCAATACTTTACAAGGGTATTATTTTCACACACAACTAAATTCGCATCCCAGAGTAATGTTTCATAAGCATCGGGAATAGAGCACCAAAATAGTCGCGTTGTGCCTGAATTAATGATAAGATCTTTAGAAAAGATATTTAAGCCTGAGTTAATTGTTTTTTTTAGTAGGAACAATTAATAGCGGAATTGAAGTATGATGCAGAACTTTTTCAGTAACACTTCCCATTACTATATTTTCCAGCCATTTCCGGCTATGTGATCCAACGACAATGATATCTGCATGCAACTCCTTTGCAGTTTCTAAAATAGAATCAGCAAAATCACCCTCTTTAACAATGGTCTTAATGGTTTTATCACCAAGGTGTTGTTTTGATTTATCAAGATATTGAAGGGATGCATTTTTTAGTCCATCAACATTGTCTAATTGCATGGCACCCATATCCATATAACCGTTAAAGCCCATGATTGGTGAATATCCGGAAGTGGAATAAAACACCGGATCGGTTATTACATGAAGTAGTATTACTTCTGCATTCATGGATTTTGCCATTGAAAATCCCACCTCTGCAACTTTTTGTGCAGTTGGATTATAATCAAGTGCTATCAATACTTTATTTACCTTTTCTGTTTTCATGATCGTTATAAATTTTATATAATATTTGGGTATCCGAGATTAATCACAGATCCCTGTCGCGCGCGTTTCATATTGTCACAAGATCACTTTCTTCTTCTGTTCAATAATAACCAAGCAGGATTCCAATGAACTGGCAATTTGTTTAAGATTATTTAAAGATTTATGTCCTGATTTTTATATTAAACAAAACATGATCGGTTTTGTTATAAACGCTTTCACTTCTCAGATAGAGTTTTTATCGCAAGTGAAGCCTCTACAGGAGCAGTTCCTCGTCCTGTGTGACACTACATTACCTAACTTAATAGAGCAGCACCTCCTTTAACAACGGACTGCCAGAAAAATCCATACTGGAACGAGACGAACAGTACTAAAAACGTTGGTTCGTTGTTGTACAATTTTAAACTTGAATAGAGTCCCTGATAAGTAATCATACAAATGACAAAAGTTATAAGTCCAATACTTAATAACTCTTTTGATTCGGGAAATGAAATTTTAATCTTATCAGATTTGTCTGTACCAGACTGTGTCACTTCCTGACTTTTGCCTATTTCTGAAACAGCCTTTTGCGTAGGTGAAGCCTTTATTCCATTAATGCCGGTAATTAAGAAACTAAAAAAAATGCCAAGGATTAACCCAGCCAGAGAAAGAACAATCCGCCGGGTAGGAATCGGTCCCGTCTCCCTGATAATCTCTGAGTCGGGGCTTTTCATAAGTAAATAATCGAGGATTTTCATATTTAAACGAATTAGATACAGCAAGAAATAATGATATTACCCAGAGTAAAATTATTAAATATTTAAATTCAAGTCAAATATGAATTCTTTTCTATATTTCTAATTATGAGTATGTTTGTTTCACTTTTAGAAAATCATTATTGTACAAAAAACCTTAAAAATTCAAAGATATTCTGAATCTAAATGCTTTTACCTGCTAAACGTGTCATTCCGTAATATGCACTCCCCAGCAGAGATGCCCTCGATCCAAGATTTGCTCTTTCAATTTTCACATCCGAACGGCAATTTTCGAGTGAATTAGCAAAAGCACTCGCTTTTATCATTGATAAATAACTGTCGTTTGCTTCAGACATGCCACCACCAAGAACAATTATTTCCGGGGCAAAAATTGTAATAAGATTAGCCAGACCTATTCCGACCATCTCGGCATTTTCTTTTACCACCTTTACAGCAACAGGTTCATTTATATAGCTTAATTCAAATATTTCACGACAGGTTATGGCTTTTAATCCCTGATGATTTTCTGATCCGATTTCTTCCCGATATCTTCTCATGATCGCGGAGGCTGATGCAAATTGTTCATATGATCCTCTGATTCCTTTATCGCTTATTTCATTCTCAAAATTTATGATCATCTGACCAACTTCCCCACCTGCATTGTTCATTCCCCGGTACAACTTGCCATTTATTATTATACCCCCTCCGATCCCTGTACGAAGGGCAACGAAAACTATATTGCTATAACCTTTCGCAGCCCCGAATCTATGCTCAGCAATTGTCATCATATTGGCATCATTACCTACATAAGCAGGCAAGCCTGTCTCCTGATTAATAATCTTTGCCAGTGGAACATTAACCCAGTCTTTAATACCCTGATCAGGACCTATTACCACACCTGAAGCATGATCAATAAATCCTTTAGCTGCTGTACCAATACATATTGGATTAATACCATCAGAAGCTACTGATTGCCTTATTTCCCTGATAGCTTCAAGAATTCCTGAGATTATATAATCCTTAGTCTGAACCAGATTCAGGGGAAACGATTTGGTTGAAATAACTTCTCCATGGATCCTTACCACTGCGATTCTGATTGCATTCCGCCCGATATCGATTCCTATGGCTGCTGCATGATTAAACATCCTTTACTAAAATTGATAATTCAATACAAAAATAACTTTAAATCGTAAAAGTCTGCCATCGATTTTGAATAATAACAATATGATAATGCAAGTTGCAGGGTGCATGTTGCAGAATGTTTAGTTATTTATTATGTTGCATAGCATTACTCGCATCGTGCATCTTGCATCTTGCACCATCAACAATTAATATAGTTCTCTATTATAAGTGATGCAGCATTCTCTCACTAATTTTTTTTAATAACTTTGGCACAAGTATATTTATGATATGATAGAAAAAGTCAGGGAAATATTTAGAAAAGAGGCAAATGCCATTGAGAACATTCCTGTAACTGAAAGTTTTGAAGTTGCAGTTGATATTATTTACAGGCATGTTCATGAAAAAAACGGGAAACTGGTAACCAGCGGAATGGGAAAAGCCGGACAGATAGCTCACAATATTGCTACTACCTTCAGTTCAACCGGAACTCCTTCAATCTTTCTTCATCCCAGTGAAGCCCAGCATGGCGATCTTGGAATTCTACAGGAAAATGATGTTCTTCTTGCAATTTCCAATTCCGGAAAAACAAGGGAGATCATCGAACTTATTGATCTGAAAAATAATCTTTATCCCCAGATACCAGTTATTGTTATAACCAGCAATAACGACAGTCCTCTGGCACAAAAAGCCGATTGTTTCATTCTCACCGGTGCACCTGAAGAGGTATGTATTCTCGGTCTTACTCCTACTACTTCAACAACGATGATGACTGTTATCGGCGATGCACTTGTTGTGCTCCTGATGACTAAAATCAAATTTAACGCCGATGATTATGCCAAAAGGCATCACGGGGGATATCTTGGGATGAAATCAAGAGAAATTTCGGGTAAGAATAACCACTTTTAATATTCAGATCCGGATTTTTCGTTCTGAATTGTTTCCATTGTACTTTCGAGAGATTCCTGGAACTTGTTAGCATTCTCTATCCAGTTGAGAATCTTTTCACTCGCCAGGGGATATTCAGGTGAACGCATCGAGACAGTCCTGTAGGCATATTCCTTTAATTCAGCTACATTCTCAAGCACTCTTTTAAAATATACCCTGAAAAATGAGTCAGTAATAAAAAAATATCTTTTCCGGTCAGATGGAAAGGTCTTGTAATCAATGAGTTTATTTTGAAGAAGAAAATTCAATGAATTGCTTACTGAACTCTTGCTGGCTTTAAAATATTTTACCAGCTCTTCAAAGGTTTTTTCAGGGGGATCACTGACGGTAAAATAAGAAATAATCCTGCCCTGCATCGGGGTCAGACCAAACTTTTCAAAAACTTTTCCGGTCTCTTCTATTGTCTCCCGGATCCTTTTTTCCTGAACTAACATAATTCCTGAATCGTTAATGTTTATAAAGGCATAAAGGCGTAAAGGCATAATGGTAAAAGTTAAATTGATTTGCCCTTAAGCCTTTAGGCCTTTTATTGTACAAATTTAATTTAAATCCGAATCAGTTCTATAGCTTTTGAACTAAAAAAACAAATTTATTTTTTCTTGCTTCCGTCAGATAAAAAGATTAGTTTTGAAAGCTTCAGTATAAAAATATGTTAAAATTAAATCCATATCTATGACTACCGGCACCCCTATTAACGCTATCAGTAGAAAAGATTATATCTTTTCAGTTTCAATCATCGGACTGTTCTTTTTTATTTTCGGATTTGTTACCTGGCTTAATGGAATTCTTATCCCATTTCTTAAAACAGCATGTGAACTGAACAATTTTCAGGCATATTTTGTAACGTCTGCATTTTATATCTCCTACCTTGTAATGGCTTTGCCTTCTTCAGCACTGCTTAAAAAAACCGGATTTAAAAATGGAATGACTGTCGGTTTATGGATTATGGCAGCAGGTGCTCTGATCTTTATACCAGCAGCAATGACCAGAACATTCGGCCTTTTCCTCCTGGGCTTATTTGTTGAAGGCACAGGATTGGCTCTTCTGCAGACAGCATCTAATCCCTATATAACAATTATTGGCCCACCTGAAAGTGCTGCGAAAAGAATCAGCATAATGGGAATCGCAAATAAATTTGCCGGAGTTCTTGCCCCTATTATACTTGCCAGCATTATATTAAAAGATGCAAATATTCTCGAACAAAAACTTTCACAGGCCGCTGACGCAGCTTCCAGGGCAGTTTTACTCAACGACCTGGCCAGCAGGGTAATATTTCCATATATCGTTATGTCGGTAATTCTTGTCCTCCTGGGACTGTTACTCCGTTTTGCCCATCTCCCTGAAATTGACACCGATGCAGAAGATGCTGCAAGCAGTGAATCAAATCTGAATAAAACAAGTGTATGGCAATTTCCACACCTGATAATCGGTGTGATTACATTCTTCTTTTACGTCGGTGTTGAAGTTATTGCCGGTGATACGATCATAAGATATGGTCAATCGCTTGGAGTAGCTATGAGCTCAGCAAAGTATTTCACTTCTCTTACATTGCTCAGCATGATTGTGGGATATCTTTTAGGGATAACATTTATACCAAAATATATCAGACAGGTTACAGCATTGAAAATCTGTGCAATTCTTGGTGTAATCTTTGCTCTTGCAGCAATTATAAGCCCTTCCCATCTGACTTTTACAATTCCATTTATTGATATCGTTACTTTTTCACCATTAAAACTTGTTTTGCCTTTAACAGTTCTTTTTGTTGCTTTAATGGGTCTCGCAAATTCACTGATGTGGCCGGCACTATGGCCAATGACAATAAACGGCCTTGGCAGGTTTACAAAAACTGCTTCGGCTATGATCATTATGGCAATTGCAGGTGGTGCTATTCTCCCATTGTTATATGGGAAACTGGCAGATATTTTTTCAACCCAGTCAGCATACTGGATATGCGTTCCTGCATACCTTATCATAATGTATTACGCTTTTATCGGACATAAAGCGGGGAAATAATATGGTTTATAACCTGAAGGAAATATTTGATTATTTCGACGCTGATGGTACGTTTTTAAAAGGAGAACCATACGGCAGCGGACATATTCATGATACCTTCAGGATTGAAACCGTTGAAGCAGAGAAAGATGACTATATTCTTCAACGGCTCAACAATAGGATATTTAAAAATATTCCTGAACTTCAGCATAATATTGAAAGAGTTACAGTCCATCTCAGGAATAAGTTAAGCTCTATTCCTGGTTCAGATATTAAAAGGGAATGTCTGCAGCTGATCCCTACCGGGGAAGGTAAAACCTGGTTAGTTGATAATGATGGCAACTATTGGAGGATGTATATATTCATTTCCAACCATCATTCCTTCAATGTTGTTGACAGTCCGGATGAAGCCTTCGAAGGTGGAAAAGCAATAGGTCGTTTTCAGGCAATGTTATCGGATATGCCGGGAGGCCAATTGTTTGAAACAATACCATCGTTCCATGATATCGAAAAAAGACTTGAGGCATTTTTCAAAAAAGTAAATGAAAATCCGGTCGGCCGTGTTGAGTCAGTAAAGAAAGAAATAGATCAGATCAGCAGAAGGACTGATGAAATGAAAATAATACTCCGTTTAGGAAAAGAAGGCAAAATACCTCTCCGGATCACTCACAATGACACAAAGTTCAATAATATACTGCTCGATGAGAATAATAAGGCATTGTGTGTTATTGATCTTGATACCGTCATGCCAGGATATATTCATTATGATTTTGGGGATGCAATAAGAACAGCTGCAAACACAACCTCTGAAGATGAGGATGATCTATCAAAAGTTAAAATGGATATTAGTCTTTTTAAAGCATATGCTGAGGGCTATCTTTCGGAAACTATTTCAACACTGAATGACATTGAAATAGAATATCTTGCATTCGCTCCAAAGCTGATTACCTACACAATCGCGGTACGTTTTCTGACCGATTTTATTGACGGTGATAATTATTTCAAAATACATCATAAATTTCATAATCTTCAACGAACCAGGGCCCAGTTGAGTCTGGTAATGAGCATGGAGGAACAATATGAAGAGATGAAGAAGATCATAAGAAACCTTACGTAGGCGTGAGGTGAAGACTTAAAGACTTAAAGACTTAAAGACTTAGAGACTATATAAACGATAAACGCGGAACGAGAAACGATTATGGATTGGACAAAAGAAGAAGCAAAATTTCTGGAGACTTTAAATGATCCTGATAAAATTCAGGGATTTCTCGATACAGTCGATTATAACCCCAAATACGAATGCAAATCTCCTCGCTGGGTAATGAGGAAAAGATCAGCTCATTGTTTTGAAGGCGCTCTCTTTGCTGCCGCAGCATTGCAGTTTAAAGGATATAAACCACTCATAGTTGACATGAAATCTCAAAACGATGATGATCATGTACTGGCTGTGTTTAAAAAAGATGGCTATTGGGGTGCCATCGGCAAATCAAATTTTACCACATTAAGATACAGGGAACCTGTTTATCGCGACCTGCGTGAACTCATTATGTCTTATTTTGATTTCTATTTTAATATGAATGGGTATAAATCATTGCGATCGTATTCAATTCCGCTCGACCTAACTGTTTATAACAAGCTTAACTGGGCAACTACTGATGATGACCTTGAGTATATTGGAGATAAACTGGAAAAAATCCGTCATTACCCGGTTTTGTCTGAAAATATGATCAAAAATCTGAAAACAGCCAGTGATGTTGTTGTAAAAGCAGGCTTGATGGGATCGAAGGCTGAAGGATTGTTTAAACCAAAATAGCATGGGGCTAAGGGCAAAGGGCATAGAGCATGAAGCTGGGATTACTGAAATCAATTCCCCTCCTCCGGAGGGTTTAGGGGTGGGTTAACATGGGGCATGGAGCATGGAGCATGGAGCATGGAGCATGCAACCTACAGTCGAAATTTTTCCTTGCTTATCATATTATTTATCAAGATATTACAATATTCAGTCTCATTGCGGTCGAAGGATATTTGTAATTAACGTGATATTGTCTATTTTTGATACCTCAAAATAAGCAAGGAATGGATTTATCAGGTAAGTATTATAAAGCCTTTATTGATCGTCAGTCGGCAATTGAAAAACAGTATAGCCCAAAACAAGCTGAAAAGCAACATTCTAAAGGTAAACTTACCGCCCATGAACGGATCAATCTCCTTTATGACAAAAATACATTTGAAGAGATCGACGAATTTGTTACACCTGCTGATCAGCCAGTTGAATTCGGGAAAGTTGACAGGGCGTATGGTGACGGAGTGATTGTTGGTCATGGAAAAGTTAATGGAAGGTTGATTTTCGCATATGCCCAGGATTTCACAATAATGGGAGGATCGCTGGGAATTGTTCATGCAAAAAAAATCGCCAAGATCCAGGAGATGGCTCTTAAAATGGGTTCTCCGATAATAGCCCTGATAGATTCCGGCGGTGCAAGAATACAGGAGGGTGTTGCCAGTCTGAGCGGATATGCAGCAATTTTTCAGAATATTATTCATTCCTCTGGCATAATACCTCAGATCTCAGTTATAATGGGTCCGGCAGCCGGAGGCGCTGTCTACTCCCCTGCCCTCACTGATTTTGTCTTCATGGTAAATCATACGAGTTATATGTTTGTTACAGGACCTAATGTTGTTAAAGAGGTCCTTAATGAAGAGGTAACAGCTGAAGGACTCGGAGGGGCAGAAGTTCACGCCCGCAAAAGCGGTGTTGCCCATATGATTTATGATGATGAAGAAAATACCATTCTCGCCCTGAAAAAATTTCTTTCATACCTTCCCTCAAATAATGTTGAAAACCCACCTGTTGTAAGTGACGATGGCTCAATAAGCGATGTAAATGAAAAACTTCGTGACATTATTCCTGAGGATCCCAATAAAGCTTACGATGTCAAAGATATTATATCCCAGATTGTCGACAGAAACAGTTTTTTTGAAACTTCAGAACTCTTCGGTGCAAGTCTTGTTACAGGTTTTGCCAGATTGACGGGTAAAACCATCGGTATTGTAGCCAATCAGCCTAAAGTTCTGGCAGGTGTTCTCGACATTGATTCATCGACGAAAGGTGCAAGATTTATCAGGTTCTGCGATGCATTTAATATACCAATACTGACTTTTGAGGATGTTCCCGGATTTCTTCCCGGCGTGGACCAGGAACATGCCGGAATTATCAGGCATGGTGCCAAATTACTTTTCGCATACAGTGAAGCAACTGTACCTAAAATTACAATAATACTGCGTAAAGCATACGGTGGAGCATTTATCGTAATGAACAGTAAAAATCTTGGCGGTGACTTCAGCTTTGCCTGGCCTTCTGCAGAAATCGCAGTAATGGGACCAGACGGAGCAGTCGCAATTCTGTACAGGAAAGAACTTGCTGAATCTAAAAATCCCGTTGAACTAAAAAAGGAGCTTGTTAAAAAATACCGCGATAAGATAGCGAATCCATTTATTGCTGATGAAAGCGGATACATTGATGAAGTAATTGATCCTGCTGTAACCCGTAAAAAAATCATATCGGCTCTAAATGCACTTAATAATAAATGGGTAAAGGTGCCTGCCCGGAAGCATGGAAATATGCCGCTGTAAGGGCTCAGGGCGCAGTAAATTTAATGCTAAATAAACTTATGTTGAGACTGCTCGTGAGCAGTCTTTGACAGAAATTCTAAAACAGAATATGAATCTGATGAAAATAAAAAGAATATTAATTGCTAACCGTGGTGAGATTGCTGTCAGAATTATGAAAACTGCATGTCTGATGAAATTAGAGACTGTGGCAATAAAAACAGCTGTCGAACCCAATGCAATGTATCTATCATCAGCAGATGTAATATTTGATAATACCGATGATACTTCTGAAATCCCAATATTTCTAAATATTGAGAAATTGATTGAAATAGCAGTTACAATGAATGCCAATGCTATTCACCCGGGGTACGGTTTCCTTGCAGAAAATGCCTATTTCGCCCAGAAATGTCTCGATAATAAGATCATTTATATAGGACCCTCACCAGAGGCAATTTATAAAATGGGGAATAAGACTATTGCCAGGAAAATTGCTCTCACAAGCGGAATTCCAATGGCAATGGGAAGTGAAGGAAATATTGCGAATGAGGAAGAAGCAGTAGCTATAGCTGAAAAAATTGGTTACCCGGTTATCATTAAAGCGGCTTCAGGTGGCGGCGGAAGAGGTATGAGAATTGTTCGGAAGGCTGATGAAATGGAGAAGATGTTTATCATTGCCAGTAAAGAAGCTGAGATAGCATTCCACGATCCATCGGTATTTGTTGAAAAATACATTGAAAATCCAAAACATATTGAATTTCAAATACTTGGAGACACCAAAGGCAACATAGTACATCTTGGAGAACGGGAATGTTCAATTCAGCGAAAACATCAGAAGCTTCTTGAGGAAGCGCCATCATCAGCACTTGATGACAAGCTTCGGAAAAAAATGGGAGATATGGCAGTTGAAATTGCCAGAGCTGTTAATTATCATTCAGCAGGTACAGTGGAATTCCTTCTTGATTCTGAAAAGAATTTCTATTTCATGGAAATGAACACCAGAATACAGGTTGAACATCCTGTAACGGAGCTTATAACAGGGTTAGATTTGATAGAACAGCAGATCAGAATTGCCAATGGTGAAGAACTCTCATTCAAACAAAAAGACATTAAATTAAAGGGATGGGCAATAGAATGCAGGATAAATGCTGAAGATGTGCAGGCTGGTTTTGCCCCTGATCCCGGGAAAATAGAAAGTCTGCATATGCCAGCCGATCAGAATATACGGATAGATACCGGTGTCCAGGCAGGATCTTCAATTGTAGCCAGTTATGATTCAATGATAGCTAAACTGATTGTAAAAGGCAAAGACAGAAAGGATGCGATTAAAAACTGCAAGATGGCTCTTGATAAAGTGTGGATAAAGGGAACCAAAACAACACTGCCTTTCTTTCGAATGCTGGTAAGGCATCCAAAATTTCAGGATGGAACCTTTACAACATCGTTTATTGAAAAAGATCTTGAAAAGTACTATTTCAACAGTGAATATGAAGAGATGCTTGCAGCATGGCTGGCAACAAAACTTTTTATTGAAGAAAATCTTAATGATGATAGTATAAATGTCAATTTCGAACATGGAAAAGTAATGAGCCCATGGCTGTTGAATAAACGTATAAATCAATTTTAAACCATGCTGTTGTTATGGTGAACGACAAACTTCACATAAAAAAATTATATGCACTATCTTCCGAAAACCGGAAATACAGCTTTTCTCTTCCTTTGAAACACACCATCAGAATAGGTAAAAGGGATTATGAAGTCAAGCTTAAATCTGATGACAAATACGGTACTTATATACTGTGGAAGAACCGGAAATATCCAGTTGAGATTATTCGCTCGAGTCAGAATAAATATGAAATTCTTTTTAACGATATAAGTTATACTTTTACCGTGGAGACGCCTTTCTCACTAAAACGGAAGAAAGTAATTGACTCAACCCGCGGTAAAATTGAAAAAGAGACAATTAAAGCTCCAATGCCAGGCAAAATAATTGATGTGATTGTAAGAGAAGGCTCTACTGTTCTAAGGGGAGAACCTCTTCTGATTCTGGAGGCAATGAAGATGCAGAATGAAATAATCTCCCCGGTAAATGGTACTATTGTTAAAGTATTGGCTAAACCTAATTCCAATGTAATGAAGGATGACGTCCTTCTGGAAATAAAGCTATAGATAGGCTTGCAGTTCCCGAGTTGCTCCGCTCTCGGGATTTGGCTTCGCCGAACTCTCCCGCTACGCGGGATCGGTTCGTCACTTCGTTCCTCAACTTGCGGTCTTGCGGTCTAGCTTTTAACCGGAATATGATTTAGAGTTTCAATCAGAAAATCCCAGAATTTTTTAACCGATGCAATTTCAACTTTCTCATCAGGAGAGTGTGGATAGCGGATAGTGGGACCAAACGAGATCATATCTAGATTAGGGTATACACCTCCTATAAGACCACATTCCAGACCTGCATGTATAGCTTTAATATCGGGAATCTTGCCATACATGTCAATATAAACTTTACTCATTGTTTTCAGAATAGGTGAATTCACATTTGGTTTCCATCCAGGATACGCCCCTTCAAGCTTAACGTCAGCATCTATGAGATGGAATGCTGCAGCTATCCTCCAGGCAGTTGATTCTTTAGCGGAGTCAACGGAACTTCTACAAAGGCTATATGCTTCAAATTTACCATTCATGCATTTTACTATGGCAATATTATTTGAAGTTTCCACGAGTCCTTTCATTGCCTGACTCATTCTAACAACTCCGTTGGGACAAACAAAAACTGCTCTGATAATTCTATACTGATCTCCAGCATTCATAACTTTTGCAGGAATGGAAGTTTTCTCACACGAAAATGACATATCAGGCTCAGTCTCTGCAAATTCAGCCCTGTACATTTTTTCATAACACTTAACAAACTTCTCAAATTCATTTGCTTTAATCTCCGGTACAAGAAGGATTGAATATGACTCCCTTGGAATTGCATTACGGAGATTTCCTCCCTCTTCTTCTGAGAGTCTGATTCCAAAATCAGATTCTGCCTGCATTAAAAATCTGAACATTATCTTGTTCGAATTTGCTCTTCCCAGTGCTATATCAACTCCGGAGTGACCACCTTTTAATCCTTTTGCTACTACCTTGTATGCCACCATCCCATCAGGAGATTTTTCTTCTGCATAGGTTTTAATTGCTGAGACATCAATGCCACCTGCACAACCCATATATAGCTCACCTTCATCTTCTGAATCGAGGTTCATGAGGATATCACCTTTAAGAAGTCCCTTTTCAAGTCCGAATACTCCGGTCATGCCTGTCTCTTCATCTATGGTAAAGAGTGCTTCTATAGGTCCATGCTTAATTTCTTTTGAAGCAAGAACAGCCATAGTTGATGCCACTCCGATACCATTATCAGCTCCAAGAGTCGTACCGTTCGCCCTTACCCATGCACCATCAACAATAGTTTCAATCGGATCTTTTTTAAAATCATGTTTTTTATCGCTATTCTTTTGAGGAACCATATCGAGATGTGTCTGGAAAATTACTCCTTTTCTGTTTTCCATTCCTTTTGTTGCAGGTTTCCGGATAATTACGTTACCTACTTTATCGACAGTGGTTTCAAGGTTATTTTTTTTACCGAATGACTTCATAAATTCAATCATCCCCTGCTCATATTTGGAAGGACGAGGTATCTGGTTAATCTCATGGAAATAATTCCACAATTGTTTAGGCTCAAGATCACGGATGGTGCTCATATAAATCAGTTTTAATTTTCAGTTAATATTTAATAAAAATAATATAAACACAACATAAAAACAATGATTAAATAACGATGAACAATAATAATTTAAAATGTAACAAAAACTTAACAACATTGTTCTATTGATTACATATCAATGTATTTACTTTGTATAAACCTGAAATTGCTGATATTGAAATGTTATAACAGAGATTTCGAGCACATTTTTTAACTGCTTCAAAATGACCTTTTTGTATATTGTAGTTGCACTGGTTATTATATTCGATTTCATAAATGGCTTCCATGACTCTGCAAATTCAATAGCAACTGTTGTATCAACAAAAGTTCTCTCCCCTGTCGCTGCAGTAGGTATGGCTTCATTTTTTAATTTTGTGGCATTCCTGATTTTTCCGCTTAAGGTTGCCACAACTATGGGAAAAGGAGTCATTAATCCCGATATCATTAATCTGACAGTTATTGCATCAGCTCTGGTTGCTGCAATATTATGGAACCTGCTTACATGGTGGCTAGGACTGCCGTCGAGCTCTTCACATACGCTTGTGGGAGGATTGGTTGGAGCAGCAGTTGCAAGCTCAGGATGGGGTTCAGTTGTCTACGTGGGAGTAATAAAAATTGTAATCTTTATAGTAATTGCTCCCGTTCTAGGAATGATTATGTCGTTTTTTATTTCAGCTATAGTAATCTTTTTTGCCAGGAATCATTCACCGTCTGTAATCGATAAACATTTTCGAAGACTGCAGTTATTATCTGCGGCATCATTTAGTCTTGGACATGGAGGAAATGACGCACAGAAGTCAATGGGAATTATCTGGGTTGCGTTGATTGTTTCCGGACTTGCCACTAAAAATGATCCAATCGCTTTATGGATAGTATTATCGTGTCAGGCAGCAATTGCACTGGGGACATTGCTGGGAGGATGGAGAATAGTAAAGACGATGGGACAAAAGATCACAAAGTTAAAACCATTTGAAGGATTTTGTGCTGAATCAGCGGGTGCAATAACACTTTTCGGAGCCACAGCCCTTGGTATTCCGGTCAGCACAACTCACGTTATAACAGGAGCAATAATAGGTGCAGGGGCAAGAAAGGGAGTTTCAGCTGTGAAATGGGGAGTTACCACGAATATTTTCTGGGCCTGGATTCTGACTATTCCGATCTCTGCGATCATAGGTTCATTAATGTTTCTTCTTCTAAATACGATAATTGGTTAAAGATTTCAGGTATTTACTACTTTTACATTTATGAATATTGATCGCATTTTAAAAATCTTCGTTCCTAAAGATCATTCCTTCTTCCCGCTTTTTGAAAGCGATGTGCAGAATCTGGTAAAAGCCAGCGAATTGCTCAAAGAACTTGTCGGAAGCAATGAAACGGCAGACTATGAAAGACTTCACAAAAATATAAACGATCTGGAACACATTGGCGATGAGATAACAATTAAAACTTACGAACAACTTAACAAATCCTTTATTACTCCTTTCGACAGAGAGGATATACACGAACTTACAGCACACATCGATGATGTCCTCGATACAATTAATGGTATCTCCAGGAGGATATTCCAATACAAACCAAAAAAATTAATGCCCATTTATAAAGAGCTGGCTGAATTGATTTATAATGCTGCTAAAGAAATAGAATCTGCTATTGATTGTCTGAATGATCCTATAGCTAATAAAGAAAAAATAGCAAAGGCTTGCGATAGAGTTTCAGCAATTGAGCACATTGCAGATGAACTGTATTTCAAAGGCGTTTCTGAACTATTTGAAAAAGAAGAAGATACAAAAGAGCTTATTAAAAACAACAAGATACTTGAGCTTCTCGAAAGATGCGTTGATGAGGAAGAGGATGTAACAGATACCCTGAAAACGATTCTTATAAAGATGGCATAATCTTTATTTCGCCTTATAATTATTATCTTTTGCGTTAACCTCATACTTCATTCCTCATTCCTCATTCCTCTTACACTTACTACTTTACCTGTTTTTCTGTTAACAAGAAACCATTAATTTGAAACTTACGATAGAATCATTTTGAATTCTGTTCCAATTTATTTATTTTGTGACACCTGATTAGAAAAAAAACAGATTAAATAAATGGCTATAAATGAATACGTTCTACATTTCAATTCAGTAATAGCCCTCATAATTTTTAAAAAAGTCTGCAAAAAGTAAGATGGTCTTCCTGTATATTGTAGTCGCATTAGTCCTGATTTTTGACTTTTTAAACGGATTTCACGATTCAGCTAACTCCATTGCAATTGTCGTCTCAACAAAAGTTCTATCACCGGTATTTGCGGTAATAATGGCAGCTTTTTTCAATTTTATTGCCTTTACTGTTTTCCCGTTGAAAGTTGCATACACTATCGGAAACGGAGTTGTAAAGCAAGATGTTCTCACTATGACTGTTATTGCATCTGCCCTCGTCGCTGCAATAACATGGAATCTCATTACGTGGTGGATAGGACTTCCCTCAAGTTCTTCTCATACTCTTGTAGGCGGACTTATCGGAGCTGCAGTAGCTCATTCAGGTATACATACAATTATTTTTCCAATAGTATTCAGAATAGTAGCATTTATTTTTATTGCCCCTATTCTGGGAATGGTTTTATCATTTTCAATTTCAACTATTGTTGTATATATTTTCAGAAAATTCACACCTTCTAATGTCGATAAGATCTTTCGTAAACTTCAAATAATTTCATCCTCAACACTTAGCCTGGGACATGGAGGAAATGATGCACAGAAATCTATGGGAATAATATGGCTGGCCCTGATTGTTTCCGGCTTAGCTACTAATAAAAGTGCAATTCCCTTATGGGTGATTTTATCATGCCAGACAGCTATTGCCCTTGGGACACTTTTCGGGGGATGGAGAATTGTGAAAACAATGGGGCAAAGGATTACTAAAGTGAAACCTTTTGAAGGATTTTGTGCAGAAACTGCAGGAGCCCTTACTTTATTCGGAGCGACGCACTTTGGGATACCGGTAAGTACAACCCACACAATTACCGGGGCGATTGTCGGAGTCGGTGCAAGAAAAGGAGCCTCTGCAGTAAAATGGGGTGTCACCAAGAAAATATTCTGGGCCTGGATCCTTACGATCCCCGTCAGTGCTGTCATCAGTGGTATTATGTTTCATTTCTTCGACTGGATTTTTTAATTAGTAGTTTAATGAGTTTATAAATTATAATGACAGAATATGAATATTGATAAAATTCTCAAGTTTTT
This sequence comes from Bacteroidales bacterium, assembly GCA_003141895.1. Taxonomy (GTDB): domain Bacteria; phylum Bacteroidota; class Bacteroidia; order Bacteroidales; family VadinHA17; genus LD21. The sequence continues at coordinate 321,212 of PLNT01000018.1, forward strand.
TGTACCAAAAGATCATTCGTTTTTTCCTTTGTTTGAAACTGATGCAGAAAACCTGGTTAAAGCAGCTGAACTTCTAAAAAAGCTTTTCAACAGTTCTGATATTGAAGAACATGAAAAGATATTCAAAGAGATAAAGGATGTTGAACATATAGGTGATGAGATCACTAATAAAACATATGAACAGCTAAACAAATCCTTTATAACTCCTTTTGACAGGGAGGACATCCACGAACTGACTGCGCATATTGATGATGTAGTGGATTCTATAAATGGAATTGCACGACGAATCTGTTTGTATCGTCCAAAAAAGATGATGCCAATATATAAGGAGATGTCGGAACTTATCTTCGATGGCGCAAAAGAAGTCGCTATCGCAATTCATTGTCTGAAGGATCCTGTAGCAAATAAAGAAAAAATTACCCGTGCCTGCGGAATAGTTACCGCTATTGAACATAAGGCTGATGAATTATATTTTACCGGTGTTCAGGAACTATTTGAGGAAGAAGAAGATCCAAAGGAATTGATAAAGAATAACAAAATCCTTGAGATTCTCGAAAGATGCGTCGATGAAGAAGAGGATGTTACAGATACCCTCAAGGCTATCATGATCAAGATGGCGTAATAAGTAATGCGAATTAAAATACTTCAGACATCCTTGTTATAACTTATTATCACAAAGATAAACAAAAGTTAAACCCTGAGCTACAACAAATTTCCAGAGTAAATTATTTCTTAATATTTGGCAATTCCAATCCATATCCTTTCTTCTTATCCTCTGCCTTCAAAAGGAATGCAAACAATAAGGAAAGTATACTTAAAGAAGTGAACATCACTAAATCAAAGAAATAATTATATCTCAGGTTCAACTTTATCTTTTCAATAATGGGATAAATTGCTTCGGAGGTTTTTATTTCAATATCCCTGTAAAATTTGGTTTTCTCCCCTGAAGGATTAATTCCTGTTAATGCAGCAGCTGTGCTTGAGGAAATACTGCTTTTCAGATTTTCCTTGTCAGCTGGCGATATTTTAGTTGCTTCATATGTGGTATTTTGTACCAGAGAATCTATTGTACGGCTGCTTGCTTTTTCTGCGAGCTGTGAAATTTCTTTAACTGAAAGGCCAAAAGACTTATCAGAAAGTACCTGTTTATAAGCACTGCTTACTGCCTCTTTTACTGCCACTTTGTTAGGTGTCACATCAGGATTTGTTGCATTAAGAACTATTCCCAGCAAGAGCGGAATGATCCACAATCCTATATTTTGAATCCAAAAGATTACAGCATATGCTGTTCCCAACTGTTTTTCAGGAATAATTTTTGGAACTGAGGGCCACATTGCAGCAGGAACCAATGAAAAACCGATCCCTAGAATAATTACAACGGCTGCAGCAAGCCACCATGCATTTAAAAACGGAATCGTCAGCATACCATGAACAAAAATTAAAATTATTGATCCTATAATCATTATGGTTGCTCCTTTTCCCTTTTTGTCATAAACCGTACCGAATAAAGGTGTAAGGAAGATTGTTCCAAAGGGCAGCAATGCCGGAATTGACCCCGCAAGATTTGGGTTGACATGATATTTATTAATCATTAAATCGGTTGCGTAAAATAAAAACGGGAATACAGCTGAATAAAATAAAACGCAAAGAATAGCAATATACCAGAATCCTTTGTTTTTGATAATAAATAAAATATCCTTAAGCTCAAAAGCATCTTCGGCTTTTCCATCGGCACTCTGGGCTATTGAAGCATCCAGCTTCTTATCCATGAATGTGTAAATTACAAAAGATGATAATGCTATAAGCATGAATACAAACGCCAGCAAAACAGGAGATGAGTAAGAATAGGATTTTGCCAGAGGTAAAGCTATGCCAAGAGCAAGAGCGGTGCCAAGACGAGCGATGGACATCTGCATACCCATTGCCAGAGCCATTTCTTTGCCTTTAAACCATTTGACTATAGCTTTAGAGACTGTGATCCCTCCAGCTTCCGTTCCGACACCAAATATTCCGAATCCGATAGCCGATATTATTACCTGGGTTTTTATTCCAAAAATCATAGACCCTTCGGGGAATACATGCATCAGCGCCCAGTAATTAATTCCCGTTCCAATTGCCATCATGGAGGTGGCAAGCAACCCTGTAAACCGTACTCCCATTTTATCGAGTATGATTCCACTGAAAATCAACATGAATAGAAACACATTAAACCATGTGTAGGAAGATGTATAAATACCAAAATCTGAGCTGTTCCATCCCAGTACACTTTCAAGCATCGGTTTAACAGGTGAAAGGGCATAATTAAAAAAGTANNGCAGTCCATCTTGCCTTTTTTGAATCACGTAAAGTATTCAGTATTTGTTCCATGATTATTATTATAAATTATCGTTTAGGTTTTTGACAGGTAAATGTAATTAATATATTTTTTAAATAAATTAATCAGTCAGCTAATTCAGCATGTTGCAGCTTTCTCAAAAGCCGTTGTGCATTCACCCCCTTCCCAACCTTCCCCCAGGGGGGAAGGAATGAACTAACTTTTCCCCCTTGGGGGAAAATGAAAGGGGGTATAGATTATTAAAAAAGTGTTCCTAGTTTACAATTTATTCCTTCATATTCGGCAATTCGAGGCCATATCCTTTCTTCTTATCTTCAGCTTTAAGCAGAAATGCAAAAACCAGGGCAAGTATACCAAAAGTCATAAAGATTAACATTGGTAATGTATAATTGTAAGTAGTTACTGAACTTCCTTCCACCACGATTTTACCGGTCACACAATATTTATCGAGAACCCAACCGATAAGGAAAGGAACTCCCCATAGTCCAATATTCTGAACCCAGAAAATCAAAGCATATGCTGTTCCAAGCTGTCTTTCCGGAATAATCTTTGGCACTGATGGCCACATTGCAGATGGTACTAATGAAAATCCAATTCCCAAAATGAGGATTAAAAATATCGCAAAGAAATAACTGTTAAAAAGGGGGATTGCAAAAAGAAAATGTACCAGAATGATAAGTATTGAACCAATTATCATTAATGTAGCCCCCTTACCTTTTTTGTCGTAAAGGCTTCCAAAGAATGGTGTAAGGAGAATATTCCCAAAAGGCAGCAATGAAGGGATAAGACCTGCATAATAATCATCCACGCCAAATTTATTAATCATTAAGTTTGTGGCATATTTCAGAAAAGGGAAAACCGCCGAATAGAAAAGAACACAGAGAATTGCAATGTACCACCATCCTTTATTGGTAAGGATTGACCAAAGATCTTTTGTTTTAAATTCTTCTTCAGGTTCTTCATCGTTTCCTTCTGCTTCCAAAGCCAAGGATTTATCAAGTTTCTTATCCTGAACACAATAAACAAAAAACGAAAGTAACCCAATACACAACAAAATAAGACAAATAAGCACAGGAGCAGAAACATGTCCAAATTTTAGTGCTACCGGTAAAGATGAAGATAATGCAACCGCTGTTCCGAGCCTCGCTATTGCAAGCTGTAACCCCATAGCCAAAGCCATTTCATGACCTTTAAACCATTTAACAATAATTTTCGAAACCGTAACACCTGCAACTTCACATCCTACTCCAAATATTGCAAACCCGATAGAGGCTAACCATACTTGTGCGGGAAATGTCCAGATTATTGTCCATGTCTGGCCGTCCAAAGAATGTGTAGATACTGCATAATATTTTATGCCCGCGCCGATAATCATTACTATACCTGAAACTATTCCTGTGAATCTGACACCCATTTTATCGAGGATTATCCCTCCAAAAATAAGAAAGAAGAAAAATACATTAAACCAACCATAAGAACCCGAAAACCAGCCATAAGAAGTTGCTGACCAATGCAATTCTTTATCAAGCATCCTTCCAAGCGGTGACATAACATCAGTTAAATAGTACCCTGCAAACATTGTAAATGCTACAATAAGCAACGCGGTCCAGCGAGCTGCTTTTGAATCACGAAGAGTATTTGTTATAGTTTCCATCTGATTGTCAGGTAAATTAATTTGGAAGGGGTGAATGTAATTAATATATTTCTCAAACAATTTAAAAAACCTATTACAAAACCAATTTATAATATAATTATTGTCTTGTCACATATCTTGCTATTGCATATATCAGTTTTAAAAAGAATTTCTCTTATTTTGTATTAGTTTTACAAGTCTAAATTTCTTTATAAATGAAAAAGAGCATCATATTTATTTTATTGACGGTAATCGGTGTTAACGCATATCCGCAGACTGGTAAGGCATCAGAGCCATCAGCTGTTAAATGGTATACTATTCAGGAGGCGGAACAACTCAACAAAAAGGAACCGCGTCCTTTATTCATAGATACTTACACCGACTGGTGTGGATGGTGTAAAAAAATGGACAGGGAAACATTTACCAATTCTGTTATATCCGATATACTTAATAATAAATTTTATCCGGTAAAATTTAATGCAGAAGGCAAAGAAAGTATCACTTTTTATGGCCAGACTTATATAAATGACGGGAAATCAGGGAAAGCACATCAGCTGGCCGTTGCGCTGCTTAATGGACAGTTATCATATCCAACAGTTGTATTCTTTTTTTCTCAGAAGGACGGAAAACCTGCAGTTCAGCCTATTCCTGGATTCAGGGAAGCCAAAGATATGGAAGTCTTGCTTAGCTTCTTTGCTGATAAAGCGTACGATACACAAACCTGGGAAGCTTATCAGAAGACTTTTCAGGGGAGGGTGAAGTAAGATCAATTGATCTACACCCAAAATACCCTCTCGCCCAACAGGCACTCCCCCGGTTGGGGGAGAAAATCTACTTTGCTAAAGATTTCTTAGCCCCATTTGGGGGGTTTGGCGGTCCTCGATTGGGTCATCAAAACTACTTCCCTATGATATAATTCGCCGGTAGCTGAATGACATCCCCAAACTGGTAGATCAGTTTTCGAGAATCGAACAACTTTTCAGATCCCAGATTGACGTTAATATCAACAACATCCGGAACCCTGTAATATAATTTATCGTATTTTTTTTCTTCAGACTTAGACTGGTCTTTATTAATGACAGTGAGACCTTTTGTTATCAATTCAGGTTTGAACTCCATTGTAACAGGTTTGCCTCCTTTACCTGCGCCTGTCAGATCAGAAAACTGAAACAACACCACTGGTTTTCCCACCATTGTCTTCTGCGGGATAATCTCATACGAAAAAGTGAAAGTATCTTTAAATATTTTTCCTGTAAACAACTCAGTATATGCCTTTTCCAGTCGATTTATTTCATTGATAGCTGCTTCATTCTGCGGGAAAACTGTTGCTTCTCCTGTAAGAATAAGATGCTTGCCATCCCTGAGCTCCATAAGTCTTTTAGCTGCTTTTTCAGCCAGCTGGTCTATTGATAACTTCTTTTTCTTTTCAACAATATACGGTATCCTTACAAATGAAGAATCAACATTCAGTCTCTTATAAGCAGTGTCGCGCTGAAGCTGATAATATTCATCAGATCCCAGATCGAAGCTGTTAGACTGAAGTTTTCCTGATTCTGTTGTGTTTCCGTCTTTTTGTTCTGACTTTAATAATGCCGGGTTTAGATCGAGAATAAGCCCTTCCTTTTTGAGGGCCAGAACATTTGTCTGAAATAGGGTCGAACTTGAAATTACATAAAATTCTGATGGATCGACTTCATCGTGTGATTTCACTGTAATACGTTCAATTGTCCACGATTCACTTTCATTCTTAATCACATTTGTAAGACCAAGCAGATCTTCAGCATACTGAGCATAAGGACCCGGTTTCTCAATAGTCCGCTGCAGTTCAGCAACCACAGTAAATACCGTCCGCGGAAGACCATAAACTATCGTTCCATCCCTCAGTGCATCAGGATTGGACAAAGGAAGAATGACGGCTTTAGAATCAGAAAGGTGATTAGCAGGAAAACATGATGTGACAATAATTGCTGATAACAATATTATGACGGTCTTTAATAAAAATTTCATAGCTTAAATATTTTAAATTCTGTAAAACTCAAGGTTCTCTGATCTTTTTAAACGCCTTCGAGAGACATTTAATTATATCTGAAGCAATAATAGATTCATGACCGGACTCTTCAGCGGCTATATCGCCTGCAAGACCATGAAGATAAACTCCAAGTACTGCAGCATTCTCCGGTGTATAGCCCTGGGCAAGCAAAGATAGTAATATTCCTGAAAGTGCGTCGCCGCTACCGGCAGTTGCCATACCCGGATTGCCTGTGCTATTAAAAAGCACATTACCGTCAGGTGTTGTAATGGAAGTGTTGGCTCCCTTAAGTACCACAATGCATTTGTGCGTTTTTGAAAATTCAATCTGTCTGTTTAAACGACTGTAACTATTTTCAGTTTTACCTGCAAGTCTCTCAAATTCCTTAGGATGAGGTGTCAGAATTGATCCCTCAGGTATTTGAGTGAGCCATTCTTTATTCAAAGAAAGGATATTCAAACCATCTGCATCTATTACCATTGGTTTCCGATATGATGATAAAAGCTCTTTAACGGCTCGCTGTGATTCCGGATCTGTTCCGATACCGGGCCCGATTCCTATTGCGCTTATTGAACTGTTTTTTTCAACTTCAGAAAGGTGCAGTTCATTTTTGTCAGTCTGAACCATTGCTTCAGGGATGGAAATCTGCATAATTATTAATCCTCCTGATGGTACATGGCATGTAAGAAGCCCTATGCCGGTTCGCAAAGCGGCTTTAGCACCCAATATCGCAGCACCCATTTTGCCAGATGAACCTGCAACAAGTAAACCGTGACCAAAAATTCCTTTGTGATCAAATTTATTCCTCTTTTTAAGCAATACTGTTACATCATCCTTTTCTGAATACGAATAAGGAGAAAATTTGCTCCTTATAGCGTTCGTGCTTAACCCGATTGGAAGAATTATCCATTCTCCAAGATATATGCTGTTCTCAGGGAACATAAAAGAAAGCTTAGGAAACTGGAAAGTGAGTGTATAATCAGCAGTAACAATACTTTCTTTGTCATTTGTTGTATTGTCTTCGCAAAACAAACCTGAAGGAATATCAATTGAAATTATTATGGATCCCGACTGATTTATAAGTCCAATTATTTCGGAAGCCAAACCTTCAACAGGACGGGAAAGTCCTGATCCGAAAATTGCATCAATAATGATGTCGCCTGAAGAAATAACAGGAAACTGCACTGAATTAGTGAGATAAGTAACTTTCACCTCCGTTTCTGTTTTCAAACGTGAAAGGTTTTTTCTCCAGTTATCAGATGTTTTTTCAGTAAAATTAACATACAATACTTCAACATCGTATCTGTTGGACTTAAGCATACGTGCAAGTGCGAGACCATCACCGCCGTTATTTCCGGAACCAGCGAAAATAAATATATGTCCTGATCTTTCGAACCGGGATAGATACCATTTGAGTATTTGTCCTGCAGCCCTTTCCATAAGATCTATGGAAGCAACAGGTTCTTCTTTTATTGTATACTCATCAATCTGTTTTATCTGATCACTCCGGAATATTTTCATCAGTGCCCATATTTATACTGCAAAATTACATTCTTTGAGCATTAATTAAAAATGCTAATATTTTAGAACAAAAATGGTGCTAATAATTCAAATTTTTTACTTTGAAAAAGATTGATACATTTGTTAATGACACACGATACAAGACGCACGGCACGCGGAAAATGAAACATATCTAACTAGTGTAATCCCTTGACTCGTGAGTCGTGCACCGTGTGTCTCATGAATAGATAGAAGTAATCTCAAGTAATGAATATAACTATATAAAATAATCAGAAATATGCTGAAGAATCATCCAAAAGGACTATTAGTAGCCTTCTTTTCAAATATGGGAGAAAGGTTCGGATTTTACACAATGATGGCAATACTCGTATTATTCCTTCAGGCAAAATTTGGGTTGTCAGAAGGGAAGGCTGCCGAAATTTATAGCTGGTTCTACTTCAGTATATATGCTCTTGCTCTACTTGGTGGTATCCTGGCAGATGCGACAAAACGTTACAAAACAGTAATATTATTAGGAATCACAATAATGTTTGCCGGTTATATTATTATGACAATCCCTGGCATGACCCTGACTATCACACTTATAGGGTTATTCACAATTGCTTTCGGCAATGGTCTCTTTAAAGGAAACCTTCAGGCAGTAGTAGGTCAGATGTATGATGATCCGAAATATACCAGTTTAAGGGATTCAGCTTTCATGATATTTTACATGGGAATAAATGTAGGGGCATTTTTTGCACCATTTGCTGCAACAGGAATGAGAAACTGGTGGCTGAAAACTAATGGCTTTGCACACGATGGTAGTCTTCCCTCACTATGTCATCAGTTTATTAATGGAACACTAACGGATACTTCAACATTTCAACAACTGGCTGACAAGGTGAATCTCAGCGGACATGTAACAGATCTTTCAGCTTTTGCACATAACTATCTGGAGGTATTTTCAAGGGGTTACAACTATGCCTTTGGAATTGCCGCTGTAGCCATGATTATTTCACTCCTGGTTTATATCTTTTTCAATAAATTATTACCAAACAAAGAAAAGAAAGCCACGGAAGTATCTGAAAAAGTGGAATTTAAACCACAGGTTCTGATCATGGCAATAGTTGCATTGGGAGCTACCGGATTCGGATTACATTTTATCCCTCAGGTAGGTTGGACTTCCGGCTTTGCCTTCGGACTATTTGCAGCATTTATAGTATGGCTCCTGCTTACTGCAAAAAAAGAAGAAATGTCCAGATTAGTTGCATTAATTCTGGTCTTTATCGTAGTAGTCTTCTTCTGGATGTCGTTCCATCAGAATGGTCTCTCACTTACTTTTTTTGCACGTGATTATACTGTAAAAGAAGTGACTCCATTCACCAGTCTGTTCTTTAATTTATGGTCAATTCTTGCTGTAATAGGTTCTGTTGCAGGTCTAGTAATAATTCTTAACAAGAATTTAAAAGGTGAACTTAAGATCGCCGGAGGGGCACTTCTTATCACCGCTTGCTCATTCGCATATTACAGGCTGACAAGAGCAAGTGCAATGAACGCAATATCGCCTGAGATATTCCAGTCATTCAATCCATTATTCATTGTTGCTCTTACATTTCCGGTGATGGGACTATTCTCATGGCTTAATAAAAAGGGTATTGAGCCATCCACACCGAAAAAAATAGGTTTTGGAATGGTTATAGCCGCAGCAGGATTTATGGTAGTCCTTTTGTCTTCGCTGAAACTCACTTCCCCTCATATCCTTGCCGGAGCGCCTGTGCCTGAACTTGAAAGAGTATCACCATACTGGCTTATGAATAGTTATCTGATACTTACAATCGCTGAGCTCTTTCTGAGCCCAATGGGATTGTCATTTGTATCAAAGGTTGCTCCTTCACGTTTCCAGGGACTCATGCAGGGAGGCTGGTTGCTTGCAACTGCTGTTGGTAACAAACTGCTATTTGTTGGTGGCTTGCTTTGGAACTCGGTGGAACTATGGCAATTATGGCTTGTTTTTATTATATGTTGTCTTGCTTCAGCAGGATTCATATTCTCAATTCTGAAAAGACTTGAGAAAGAAGGTAAAGGATAGAAAAAATTAAATATAAGAATAAAATTTTTCGCCCCTTTAGGGGAGATGTCGCAAAGCGACAGAGGGGTTTCTCATGTTCAAAAACCTTAATTTATGAACAGCAATTGTATATATATTAACTTCTTTACCAGCTTTGCTAAATCTTTTCTATAAGTAACTGCGAAATACTTAACAGATATAATAATTTATACGCAATCCGGGATTTTTTGTTATTTTTGCCCAATTAACTATGCATCTGTTGGGATGCTTTTTCATTTTTAATAAAACCCTGTAATGAAGGTCCTGAAATTTGGTGGCACTTCCGTTGGCTCCCCTGAACGTATAAAGGGAGTTAAAAAGATAATTGAATCTCAAAGTATTCCATGTCTTATAGTTGTATCAGCATTCCAGGGTATTACTGATGATCTGAAACATCTTAGTGAACTTGCCTCAAACAGGGAAGATGGATATGAAATTCTTCTGGAACAGATAATTGGAAAGCATATCGAATATTCCAGACAACTGATTACCGGTGAAAAGCTTGACATCGTAATTAAGGACATTAATAATTTAGCATCTGAACTTAAGAAAACAATAAACGGAATTTACCTTCTGCGGGAACTCAGTAAGCACTCTCTCGATCAGGTACTTGCCACCGGAGAATTATTATCCTCACTGATAATAAGTAATTTCATCGATGACAGTCAATTGATTGATGCAAGAAATTTTATTAAAACCGACAGCAATTTCGGATTTGCTAATGTTGATTTTGTCAAAACGTACAGCAACATAGCCAAAAACCTTGCCGGCATAAAAAAACGTATTATCGTTCCCGGATTCATAGCAAGCAATCCGAGGGGTGAAACAACTACGTTGGGAAGAGGCGGATCTGATTATTCCGCATCAATTTTTGCAGCTGCTCTCGATGCTGAAATTCTGGAAATATGGACAGATGTTGATGGTTTTATGACTGCTGATCCAAAGAAAGTTGAAAAAGCCTATGCCATTGAAAGTCTTACTTATTCTGAAGCAATTGAACTATCTCACTTTGGAGCCAGGGTAATCTACACTCCTACTCTAAGGCCGGTTTATAAAAAAAATATTCCTATACTGGTCTTAAATACTTTTAATCCGGGTTCAAAGGGAACAATAATAAGCAGTAAACCGAATGATAATCACAAAAGTCCTATCAAAGGTATTTCCTCTATAGATCACATTGACCTGATAAGTTTACAGGGAACCGGCATGGTTGGAGTCTCCGGTACATCTATGAGACTTTTCGGTGCTTTAGCCCGAAAAAACATCAACATCATTCTAATTACACAGGCTTCATCAGAATATTCAATAACGTTTGCTGTAATACCCTCCGATTCTTTGACTGCATCCGATGCAATAAAGGAAGAGTTTAAGCTGGAAATTGAAAATAACAATGAACTTAAAATACTTGTTGAGAAGAATCTTTCAATCATAGCTATAGTTGGTGAAAGAATGAGAAATACTCCGGGCATCTCGGCAACACTTTTTAAAGCTCTTGGCAGAAATGGTATAAATGTAATCGCAACAGCTCAAGGTTCCTCCGAGCTAAACATTTCTGTAGTAATAAAGAACGAGAGTCTCAAAAAGGCATTAAATGTTATTCATGATGGATTTTTCCTTTCACGATTCAAAGAGATGTATCTTTTCGTTGCGGGTACCGGGCTGGTAGGAACAAGTCTTATGAAGCAACTTCTGAAGCAGTATTCAACCCTGGTAAGTGAACATAATCTTAAAATTAATCTTATCGGCGTAACTAATACAAGAAAAATGCTTATCGACAAAAAGGGCATTTCACTTGAAAATTTCAGGGAAGAACTAAAGAATTCAGAGGAAAAAGGAGATATCTCCGCTTTCATACAGCAAATGACAAAACTTAATCTCAGAAATTCAGTTTTCATTGATTGCACTGCTGACAAAGATGTGGCGTCACAATATGGTGAGATTCTTTCAAAATACGTATCAATAGTTGCTGCCAATAAAATTGCATGCTCATCAGAACAAAGTTATTACGATCAACTTAAAACCATTGCAAATGAACGTGGTGTACGGTTTATGTATGAAACAACTGTTGGTGCAGGATTGCCTATTATTAAAACCATTAATGACCTTGTTCTCAGCGGAGATAAAATATTAAAGATTGAAGCTGTTCTTTCAGGTACAATGAATTTCATATTTAATGAACTTAGTCCGGAATTGCCTTTGAGTCTTGCTATTAAAAAGGCAAGGGAAAAAGGATATTCCGAGCCCGATCCACGCATCGATCTGAATGGAACTGACGTGGTAAGAAAAATAATGATTTTATCGCGCGAAGCAGGCTACACTATTGAAAGAGAGGATGTTGTTGTTAAGAAATTTCTACCTGACGAGTGTTTTATCGGTGATCTTAATAACTTCTTTGATAAAGTAAAGGAATACGATGCTGATTTCGAAAGAAAAAGACAAGAACTAGCTAAGCAGAACCTGAAATGGCGTTTCTTTGCAACAATGGAACTGGGCAAGGCAAAGGTTGAACTTCTTACTGTCGGACCTACGCATCCTTCATACAATCTGGAAGGAAGCAATAATATAATTCTTCTCACAACAGACAGATACAATGAACTCCCGATGGTTATTAAAGGTTATGGTGCAGGTGCTGAGGTAACTGCCGCCGGTGTGTTCTCAGATCTGATGAGGGTGGTAAATGTTTAAAGCGTAATGGCGTAAAGGCGTAAGGGCGTAAAGGCGCAACTAATAAAAAGACTTTGAAAACGAAAACAATAAAATATTATTCAACTAACTTAAAGGCTCCTGAGGTCAGCTTTGGGGAAGCTCTGCTGGGGGGATTAGCTCCTGACGGGGGATTGTATCTTCCTTCGTCAATACCCGTTCTTACAACTTCAGAGCTTCAAAGTTTCTCTGGTAAAGAATATCATGAAATTGCGTTTGAGATCCTGAACAAGTTTTTAGGTAATGAAATTGAAGCTGATGTTTTATCGGAAATATGTTCTGAAGTCTATAATTTTGAGGTCCCTATTGAAAAAGTTTATGACCGAAAATATATACTCCGTCTGGATCAGGGACCGACAGCTTCCTTCAAAGATTTTGCCGCGCGGATGATGAGCAGGTTAATGCAATATTATTTATCCAGAAACAATCAACATCTTACTATACTGACCGCCACTTCAGGGGATACAGGCAGCGCAGTTGCCAGTGCTTTTCACGGTCTGAAAAACATCAAGGCTCTCATATTATATCCTGCGAATGAGGTTACTGCAATGCAGCGACAACAAATGACTACACTGGGAGATAACATAAGCGTTATTGCAATTGACGGGAAGTTCGATGATTGCCAGAGACTTGTTAAAAAAGCTTTTCAGGATAGTGCTCTATCACATATACCGCTTAGTTCCGCAAATTCTATAAACATCGGGAGATTATTGCCGCAATCAATATACTATTTTTACGCTTATTCAAAGCTGGCATCGATAAATGAGCAAGTTATCCTCAGTGTGCCTTCCGGCAATTTCGGAAATTTGATGGGAGGACTTATTGCCTGGAAAATTGGACTTCCGGTCAATAAATTTATAATTGCCACGAATGAAAACAACGAGGTTCCTGAATTTCTGAAAAACGGAATATATAAACTAATAGACCCCTCAATAAATTGCATATCCAGTGCAATGAATGTAGGTCATCCCAGTAATCTGGCAAGAGTAGTGGCACTTTATGGAGGTGTAATGGATGAATCAGGAATAATTATTAAAATACCTGATCTGGATAAAATGCGCAGTGATCTTTATGCCGTCAGTGTTACTGATGAAGAGACCAGGGAAACAATAAAAGAGATTTACAGAAAATTTAAATTAGTTCTTGAACCTCATGGCGCTGTCGCCTGGAAAGGAATTATGGATTATTCAGAGTTTAACTATTCACCCGGGAAACCACTTTACATATCACTTGAGACAGCTCATCCCGCAAAATTTGAAGGTGAATTAGAAGCTATTCTGGGTTTCAGTACTCCCCTCCCACAATCGCTCATCGGTCTTGATCAGAAACAGGAAAACTATTATTCTATTGAAAACCGATATGAATTAATAAAAGATTATATACTTATGCATTATAAATAATAACCCATGTACATCGTTTGTTCGGACCTCGAAGGTGTCTTTGTTCCTGAAATCTGGGTCAATGTTTCTGCCCATACCGGAATTGATGAGCTTAAGCTTACAACACGTGATATAAGTGATTATAATGTTCTTATGAAGAGAAGATTAGAGTTGCTCAGAAAATATGGATTAACTCTTCGGGATGTTCAGAATGTTATTTCATTACTTAAACCTCTTCCAGGCGCCCTGGAATTTGTTGACTGGCTTCGGTCTAAAACACAGTTTATTGTTGTGTCAGATACCTTTACCGAGTTTGCTGAACCTTTAATAAGAGAACTGGGAAGACCCACCTTGTTTTGCCATCATCTGACTACTGATACTATGGGAAATATTACTGATTACAATTTGAGACAGGAGAATGGAAAAAAACATGTGGTTGAATCGCTTCAAAGTCTTAATTATAAGGTAATAGCTATAGGTGATTCTTATAACGATATTTCGATGTTAAGAAAAGCAGACTATGGAATACTATATAATCCCCCTCAGAATGTATCTGATGAAAACAGTGATCTGGAAGTTGCAAAAACTTATGCTACCCTGAAGAGGATTATTACTGGTCTCCTGAATAGCGGTGAATAACTTTCTTTAAGTCTTCTTTCAAATTTTGCACTTCAAAACTTTGTGACAACTTTAGTGGAGATTACCTTCGGTGAGCTTGTCCCGTTTAAGTGGTACTCGGTTCCTCCTTCCTCAGCCTATCGGTGGAATCATTAGTAATGACAACTTTCTGTAACTCACATATTACCAGAGACATGTAACTGACATTTTTATTTAATACCCCCTTCCCAACCTTCCCCCACGGGGGAAGGTTGGGAAGGGGGTATTCGTAAAAAGGAAAACTGAATTTGTTACCAGAATTATGAAGTGTTACATAGCTATCAGGATGGTTTACAAGTACTAATCTTTGTGTTCTTTGTGATTTCTTTGTGTGCTTTGTGGTTAAGACCATTAGACTAGAAGATTATTTGTAATGAGGACTGTATAATCCAATAATTTCCTATTTTTACTTCTACCTAATAAATTAACCGGATTATGAAACTTCCGCCTTCCTCCAAGAACTGGCTTACAATAATTGGTTCTATTGTAGCTACAATTAATCTGGGACTAATTATTCTGTTATTTATTATTTCAACTATATTCGATAAGAATAATACAAACCTTGGATTATTTATTTATATAATTCTTCCGGGATTTTTAATTCTCGGGCTATTGCTCATTCCAATCGGAATGATACGTGAAAGAAGAAGGATCAGGCGAAGTGGTGATAAGGAACAGGAAAGATACCCGAGGATTGATCTCAATGATCCAAGACACAGAAACGCATTTATTATTTTTACAATTTCCACAATACTGATTCTCTTCCTTTCAACACTTGGAAGCTTTAAAGCTTTCCATATCACAGAATCGGTGGAATTCTGTGGGAAATTATGTCATAAGGTTATGGAACCGGAATTCACAGCCTACCAGAAATCGCCCCATGCAAATGTGGCTTGTGTAGAGTGTCATGTAGGATCGGGAGCATCATGGTATGTGAAATCAAAACTTTCAGGACTGCATCAGGTTTATGCTGTTATTACAAAAACCTATCCCACCCCTATTGAAACTCCTCTTCACGATCTGCGTCCTGCCAGAGAAACCTGTGAAAAATGTCACTGGCCACAAAAATTTTATGCAAGGACTCTATGGACTAATAAATATTTTCTCGCTGATTCATTGAATACTGAATGGGATATTATGCTCCAGATGAAAACAGGTCCCGAATTCAGCGGACTCGGACTGAAAGAAGGAATCCACTGGCATATTAATCCAGCTGTAAGTATTGAATATATTTCAGAAAATGACAAACGCGAGAATATAATATATGTAAAGTACACAAACAAGGCTTCGGGTAAAGTAAAAATTTACAGGAACGACAACAATCCAATCTCTGACAGCCTTTTGTCGGTTTCGAAAACGAGAACTATGGACTGCATTGATTGCCATAACCGTCCTTCTCATAATTATAACTCACCTCCTGTATATTTTGATAAAGCAATGCTCACTGGTGCCATTTCAAAAAACATTCCTTTTTTCAAGAAAGTTACAATGGGAATTCTAAAAGACACATACAGTGATAAGGATACTGCACTTATGAAAATTAGAGACGGAATTACAGATTTTTACAAATCAGGTCATAGCGAATATTATGCTAAAAACAAGAATATTATAGATAGTTCTATACTGGCAGTTCAGAAAGGATTCAGTGAGAATACTTTCCCTAAGATGAAAGTAACATACGACCATTATCCTGAACATATTGGTCATCTCGAGTCAGATGGGTGCTTCAGATGCCACAACGATTCTTTTAAAGCTGAAAACGGAAGTAAAATTTCGCGTGACTGTAATCTTTGTCATAATATTGTTGGCCAGGGGACTAAAGGATCAATGGAATACACTAACGTAAGGGATAATCTTGAATTCAAGCATCCGGTTAATATCGGAACAGCCTGGAAAGAAGCAAATTGCTCTGAATGTCATAAATTTCTTTATTAAGACACAATTATAAATACGAAATTCCAATAATTACCGGCGAAAAGGTTGAGGCTGAGGCTGAGGCTAAGGCTGAGATGAAGTCAAAGCTTAACCTTAACCTTAACCTTAACCTTAACCTCAACTTAACCTAAACCTTAACTTAAACCTTTATTTATGGTATCTGATACATTGAAAAACCGACTTTATCCATCATTTCTGGCAATTCTCAGAATAGCAATAGGCTGGCATTTTCTTTATGAGGGTCTTGTAAAATTAATGAACCCAGCCTGGACAGCGAGACCTTTTCTTGAAGGCTCTCGTTGGATTTTTGGTGATCTTTTCAGGTGGATGATTTCGGGTAATACAGGGATGTGGCTGATTGATACAATAAATGCATATGGGCTTACAATAATAGGAATTGCCCTGATACTGGGGCTTTTTACAAGGATCGCATTACTGAGCGGGGCTACACTTTTGCTGATGTATTATCTGGCATACCCCCCATTTGGCGGGTTTAGTTATGGAGCCCCGTCCGAAGGGAGCTACCTGATAGTTAATAAGAATCTGGTAGAACTCTTTGCAATGATATTACTTTCCCTCACTGATTCAGGTTGGTTTTTCGGACTCGATGGGCGCAGGAAGAAGAAAATCAAAGTTATCAGTAAGGAACCTGAAGCAGAGGAAACAGACGACAAAACCGGAAATTCACGCAGGGAATTGATCAAAGCACTTACGGGAATTCCTGTACTTGCCTTGTTCGGGGGAGCTTTCTTTAAAAATCTTACCGAGGCTGGTCCTGATGCTGTTTCCGGGGCTACTATTAAAGTTGATTACAAGCAAATAAAGGATCTCAAGGGCAGACTGCCTTCAGGTAAAATGGGCGACCTCACAATCAGCAGGATGATAATGGGCTGTAATTTAATAGGTGGGTGGTCGCATGCAAGGGATCTTATTTATTCGGATACACTCTTCAGAGCCTATAATAATGAGAGGAAAATAATTGAGACTTTTTATCTTGCCGAACAGGCAGGTATAAACACTGTATTTATGGTGACTCAATATTATCCGACATTTAATAAGTATAAAAACATCTATAACAGCAAAATGCAATCTATCTGTCAGGCTATGCTGCCAGACAAGGACTTCTTTTCTGATATTAATCAGGCTATTGCGAGCAAACCGGATGCAATTTACATACAGGGCGGTGAAGGCGACAGATATGCAAATGCAGGTAAATTCGATATGCTGAAGAAGGCCATTGATTACATAAAACAACATGGATTCCAGGCTGGTGTCGGCGCACATTCACTTGAAACAATAAAATCATGTGAAAGAGAAGGAATTGACGCCGATTTTTATGTCAAGACTTTCCACCATGATAAATATTGGTCCGCTCACCCGATAGAAAATCGTGTCGAATATAGCGTTATCGGTCCTGGTTCTCCTGATCATAACAGATTCCATGAAAACATGTGGGATTTATTTCCTTTGAGCACCATTGAGTATATGAAAAGTGTTAACAAGCCATGGTTTGCTTTTAAAGTGCTTGCTGCAGGAGCAATACAACCGAAGGACGGGTTCCGATATGCATTTGAAAACGGAGCTGATTTCATTGTTGTAGGAATGTTCGATTTTCAGGTTGTGGAAAATGTAAATACAGCCACAGAGGTTTTGGGGAGTCTGGGGCCCCGTGAAAGAAAATGGTTTACCTGAGAATGTCCGAGATATACATGTCAGCAATGTCTGACTGATCTTTTGACAGTCCGGAAATTAAAACGATCCTGTTTTCTTTCCACGCAAGAAAAATAGTTCCGTTATATCCGTCTTTTAAAACGTATCTATCGGTATTAGGATCCATTTCTTGAATCCCGGTCGGTGAAAGGTAAGTTTCAATTGTTTAAGGAACACGAAGTTATAGCCCGGAAAATTGCAAACACAGATTTTTTCTCATTTTCAAATAATTACATCTATTTCAGGTTCCTGATTCTTACTTCAATTCCTGAATCCTTTAATAATCCGACTATTTCATTTGTATCTGTATTTCCAAAATGGTAAGGATAAAGAATTTTTGGTTTAAAGGCAAGTGCAGCATCGGCAACCATGGCAGGAGTCATTGTATATGGAAGATTCATCGGGAGGAAAGCAACGTCTATATTCCTGAGTGCTTTCATCTCCGGAGTATTTTCAGTATCACCTGCAATATAGAATTTCTTACCGCCAATCGTCAGTATATAACCTATCCCTTCTCCTTTGGGATGGTAAGGATGACCCGGAGAACTTTCGTGAATTAAATTGTATGCCGGTACTGCTTCAATTACTATATTATTGATTTCCTGGCGATCACCGGCTTTCATCACCATTCCCCAGGTAACCTTTTCAGTAGATTTTTCATTGCAGAATAAAAGGGTTCCCGGTTTCCTGAGTGTGTCGATCAACACAGGATCAAGATGATCACCATGCTCATGAGTAACCAGAATCAGATCAGCCTTGGGTACAAAGTCAAAATTACCTGAGCTCCTGGCAGGATCAATATAAATTACATATCCGTCCACCTTAAACATAAGCGATCCATGACCAATAAAATGCATTTCGACAGCACCTGCTGTAGTGGATATCTTATCATATTCAGGAACGTCCTGTGAGAATCCTGGTAAGGCCATTGTTGCAAAAATTAAAGTTAAAAAAACATTCTTTTGCCTGTTTGAAGAATAAATTTTCATATCCTTGAATTTTAAGTTCTACTTTTCACAAAGATTTGAAAAAATTCAGTAATAATAAAGTTTATTCTGGATTTTCAGTCCTTTTTAATCTGTAGATTCCTCATTACTTCGCCTATTTGCGAATTCATTACAAATGACAACTTTTTGTAAACTCCATACTTTCAGATTAAAACTGACACTTATTTTATTGGAAATGAGGATTTAGGAGGAAAGGTTGGCGATTTGCTGAGCAAATCGCCAACCTTTCCTCCTCTTGTGACCCCAATTAATTGTCATCCCGAGCGTTAGGATCTCCTTATCTTTTTCAGTATCTATTAAATGACTTTAACTCTAACAATTACAAGGAAGAAATTGTCATAATCCCTGATCTACAAAAAATTGTAAGGAGATCCTGAAGGACACGTCGATTTAGGATACATATTCTAAATAATTTATCAACCCTCACTCATATTCTCTTGTTTTTTTAATACCTTGCCAGAAGAATTTAGGGTCTCATAGAGTTAAAGAATTAACCTTGATGCGTTTAGGGAAAGATAAACATGCTATTCTATTAGCAGTTTTCCTGGTTTTTGCAGCATCAGTCAGAGGACAGTCAGAGAGAAGCTATAAATTCCATCTGAAAGATACTCTGCAGAAAAACGATGTAATCATCGCTGGGAATTCTATTATCATAAACTACTCAATATCAGAACTTAACATTACCGACCTGACAAATGATCAAGGATCATTTTACCGGTTATCAGTTCCCGGACATGGTCGGAGTTCAGAGCCCGGGAAACCCGAACTTCCTATTTTCAGCCGATTAATTTCAATTCCTGAAGGATCTGGATTCAGGATTAATATTTCAAACGTCAATTCCTCAATAATAAAACCTTCGGAAAAGAAAATAGAAGGTCATCTCTTCCCTGCCCAGGAGAGTGAATCAAAATCAATACAGCGAACTAAGCCTCAGTTTAAGTTGGATAAAAGAACTTATGCTTCCAAAGATTTTATACCGGGAGACACGGTAAAAATCGAATCATTAGGAACCTCCAGGAACACCAGACTTGCAAATCTTTATATTTCGCCGGTCAGATACAATCCTCATTCAAACCAGGTAGCGGTTATTACTTCAATGAGAATTGAAATAACATTTGTAAATTCAGTGAAGACTGCAAAAGGAGCACTTTCTTCTGACCGGGCTCTGTTCAATGAAACTCTTGATAAGGGCGTACTTAATTTCAATCCCCGGGAAGTAATTCCGGGCTATTCCGACCAGGCTGTAAAAATGATAATTGTCACCGACACATCATTCAGGAAACTGCTTGAGCCTTTTATTAAATGGAAGACTCAGAAAGGATTCAGAGTTAAAGTTCTTTATAAAGGAACACGATATGCAGGCAATGACTTTTCACACTTAAAGGATACCCTGACAAAGATTTATAAAGCCGGCTCAGCATCAGATCCTCCTCCGGAATATTTGCTGATTATCGGTGACGTAACCAGGATTCCTTATTACGGGACAGGAGGTAGCGAAAATATCACTGATATGTACTATGGAGAGTTCGATGGAAATGGCGATTATATTCCTGAAATGTTTATCGGAAGGTTGCCTGTGTCAGATACTACACAACTAAAAACTACTTTAAATAAAATTATTCAATATGAAAAGTTTGATTTCGATGATTTAAATAATTTCTATTCACGTGCAATCGCCAGTGCCGGTTATGATGCCGGTTATGCAAGCTATATGAACGGACAATTGAAATATGCTTTTACAAACTATCTTACTCCCGCAAATGGCATCAATGGATATCGCTTCAACTACCCTGAATCTGAAACATCAAAAGACTCAATAATTAAAATTATAAATAAAGGAGTCTCATTTATCAACTATACCGGACACGGAGATGAATCAGGATGGTTACATGTAAATATTAAGTCGTCAGATATTCAATCATTTGAGAATAAAAATATGTATCCATTTATAATCAGTAATGCCTGCAGGACAGCCGAATTTAATCTGGCAAACGGGTTTGGAACAGAAATGCTTACCACATCAGAGAAAGGGGCAGTGGGATTCATCGGATGTTCAAATGATTCATACTGGGATGAAGATTACGCCTGGGCTGTAGGACCCGGTATTATTTCAGGTGACCCTACTTATAACGGAACTGGTCTTGGCGCTTATGATAGATTGTTTCATACTCATGGAGAATCACCATCGGATTGGTACTTCACTATGGGTCAGATTAATTATGCAGGAAACCTGGCAGTTAGCGCCAGTACTTCCCCGAGAAAAAAATATTATTGGGAAACATATAATCTCATTGGTGACCCCAGTGTTATTCCTATCCTTGGAAAGCCTGGTACCTTCACTGTTTCTTTACCTGATACACTTCCCAACGGTATTAAATCACTGACATTAAATGTCGATCCGTTCGCATATGTAGCAGTTTCACATTTTGATGTTCTCTGGGACGCCTCATATGCATCTGCATCAGGTACTGTTGATCTTAAAATGCCCGGTTTGTCAAATGATTCATGCCTGGTGGTAATAACTGGTCAGAATAAACGTCCTGTTATTAAGAAAATTAAAATTTCAAATATTCATAAAGAGTATATCAATCTTACAACTTCCGGTATCAATGATATCGGGGGAAATAATAACAGCCGGGCCGATTTTGGGGAATCAGTCTTCCTGAAACTTACAATAAGCAATCTCGGATTAACTGATGCTCATAATTTATATGCAAAGATATCATCCGGGTCCGATTTGGTAACAATCAAAAGCGACTCCGTATCAATAGGAACCCTGGCTGCAAATTCAGAGACAGTTCTTTCTGATAAACTTGCATTTACTATTTCCGATAAAGTAACGGATTTGAGCACTGCTACATTTAACCTTATTTTAAAAGATCAATTCTTTGAAAAAAAATATACAATCGATATTTGTATCCATGCGCCCAATCTGCAAATTATCAGCTGCACTCTCGACGACAAGACGGAAGGAAATAGCAATAACATTCCCGATCCGGGTGAAACATTCAGACTTATCTTTAAGGTCAAAAATAATGGAAGCAGCAATATAGAAGGACAATTCAATATTCCATTAACACAAGGGGATATCTCAATTGAAGAACAGAACGTTAAATCCGGTACATTAAAATTCGGACAAACTACCGACATTCCGGTTCGTGTAAAACTGTCTGAATCAGCTCCAATAGGTAGTCTGATATCCTTTACCTCAGAAATCAATTGCAATTCATATGTAGCTAATAAAGATTTTTCATTCAAAGTTGGAAAGATAAGGGAGAGTTTTGAGGCATCCTCCTTCAATGTTTTTCCATGGATAAATATCAGTCCACTCCCCTGGGTTATTACATCTGATACTTCATATGATGGCATTATGTCTGCGAAATCTGGTGCCATTACAAGCAATGAATCAACATCACTTCTTCTAAAAGCCAGTTACATACAAAACGATTCTATCAAATTCTTTTACCGGGTTTCGTCTGAACCTAACTGTGATTTCTTTTCATTCAAATTAAACGGGAAGGAAGTCCTTAAAAAATCAGGAGAAGTTCCCTGGACAATAAAAGCCGTTGCTGTTTCACCCGGGTTGAATATTTTTGAATGGATATACAAAAAAGACAATTCCAAGGACATGGGCTCAGATTGCGCATGGATAGACATGATCGATTTTGCCCAGTCAGGTTCGGTAAATTATATTCAGAAGGACATGCAGGTTGCAAGGATTGTGAAACCAATTCGCAAAGACAGATTCGGACAGGGAACTGTATCAGTAAAAATCCTGAATGTTGGCAAAGACACTCTGAATGGGTTCAACCTTGCATACCGAATAAATAACGAATCATCTCCTGTAGAGGAATTCTTTAAAAATAAAGTTGCCCCATTCAGTGATTCTGTCCAGGTGTTTTTTAATAAGAAAGCTGATTTTTCAAGGTTGGGAATGTACAATATTGTTACCTACGGATTTAATAATAATGATCAATACCTTTTAAACGATACACTAAGAGCCGATATCGTAAACACAGAAATAAGTGATTTACTTGAAGTATATCCGAATCCTTTCACGGACAAGTTTACAATATATATCAACTCACTTATTTCCGACAAAATTCAGCTCTCAATAACCAATTTCGCGGGAGCAAAATTATATGGTATAACAAAAGATATAGTGTCAGGAAAGAACTCAATCACTATCAATGATTTCAGATCAGCTCCTTCTCTTTACTATCTTAATATCCATGGCTCAATTGTGAATGAAACCATCCGGATTATTAAAATCAATAATTAGATTGTATGTATTTTATCTTTACTAAACACGTAATATTTAAAATAAGAAGGAGATTCTTCGCTTCACTTCGTTTCGCTCAGAATGACAGCTATTTGTGTTTTGAAGGAGGGGGTGATTGGAGGCTGCGCCTCCAATCACCCCCTCCTTCTTCTTAACTCCCTAAACACTTGTCATTCTGAGCGAAGCGAAGAATCTCCTTGTATTAGTCGGACACTACTGATATTTTACATAACAAATTCAGATTAAAATGACAACAAAAACACCAACCAGAGAAACTGCTTTTAAATTATTTAAAACTTATAACAAATCAGAAAGTCTTCTGAAGCATGCCCTTTCAGTTGAAGCTGTAAATTCAAATGATGTGCATTAAATTCTTCTATTACATAAGTATGGTCACTCAGTGTAAAGTGGTGTATTACAAGTAATAAGTGTCAGTTCCTTTCCTTCGGTAATAAAACTGAAAATAATATTAGTAGTCAATTTTTTTCAGCAGAAAAAACTGAAACACCTACTTTCATATTCCATTAAAATTTTCCCAGAAAAAATTTAGGTTTAATGAAATGACTGAAAATACATGGCGACCCGTATTTCTTTTGTTAAGAAAGAAAATTTTTAGTTGATATAAAATCAATGAGACTTTTCTCGTGTATCACCCCGCCCTAAAAACACCCCCTACCCACCCCGTAGGGGGTTAGAAGGTACTTTTTTACCCCCCCCCGCCTGTTTCTCGTTCATAAGTATTTATTTATAGAAACAGTAAATATGAAACTACAAGACCAATACCCATTCGATTCAGCCATTGTCGGACTTAACGGCATCTATTCCACAGTTGGTGAAAATTCTTTTTTCATAAACTCACTCTGCATAGTCGCAGAAGACCATATTATCACACGAGGTCAGAATTATCTATTGTGTGTCTCACCTGATGGCAATGATGTTGAATTTAATGAAGTAAAACTGCTGGATGCTTTTTATTATGATACTTCTGTAAACCTGATTGTACAAGATTTGTTGTCGGGAATCAAATATACCATAACCCAATGTCTTGAATGTGGTGAAATTCACTGTAACTGGATGCTGGTCGATACTAATTTCCTGTTGAAGAAAGTGAAAGGGGAAGAACATGCCAGTAAATAATCAATCGAAGCCACATCAGACCACATTTCATGAGTTATCTAAAGGTCTATCCCCTGATGGAAAATTTTCACACCTGCAAGTGTTTCTGCATCGAAATTTTAAATGCCAGATTGGTAGCAAATTCTTAATGGTAACTCCTTCAGTATTCGGCTTAGTTGTGGTTAAAGATTTGAGGTATAAAAGCGGAATTGTTATCGTAGAATACCTTGATTGTGTGACTCAGCAGGTCGGGAATGTCAGAATAAATATCAACGATGAACGACCATGCGTTTTATTTATCTGCTTTGAGGATATAAGGAGCATTGTATTTACAGATAGTAAAAATGTTGATGATGATTCGGGTCTGTTGGAATTCGATTACTAATTTTAATTTCACGCACTAATTTTATCTTCTCAAAGGCTTAATATTCAATAATATTGTACATTTGCACCAATTATTAATCTTATGGATAAGAAAAGCAAAGACAGATTCGAAATCACAGAAATGTTTATGGGGAAAGCCAGTGTTGATAGATGCTTTTATGGTTGTATTAAGAGACTGAAGGATGCCAATGGCAATAGTTATACATTTAGCAGATTAGTTGTTAATGACGGATTATTATGTGCATCTGCACCAGAACAACAAGAACTCGGAGATAATCTTGATAAACTGTGTATAATGGTTATAAACAAAAATTTACACGGGGTTGCTGGTAAATATGTTGAAATCTTCGGGTCGAAATATTTTCTGAATTAGTTTCATCCTGCATCAATTTCTTTTTAAGGTTACCACATCGCCACTTATTTTCTTCGTGAATAAGGTTTGCTTTATTACCTACGTTGCTTGTATGTTGGTTCTTGGGCGTAAGGATTAGAGATATCAGATTTTAACTTAACCAGCAGTCATAGAATCGGGTGGTATTATATTACTACATTACTATACTTCTTATAATATTTCCAGTAAGCTAAAATTGAAATTCCTAAAGGCAAGAAAAATGACATAATCAACAGTGAATGTGACAACCAATGCTCACAAAGGCTTAATCTAAAGTTGTTGAAATGACACAGTGCATAAAATAGAGAAACTATTAATAACACATGAAGCACTATCATGAAGATGACGAATATTAAATTAAATTCTGGCAAGTACGAAAACAGTTTTTTCCCAGTTGGATTAAATGATTTTTCACCAAATATTTTTTTGTATTCTGCATCGTCAGATATATAAAGTTTTCTTATGTTATAAATAACGTTTTGGTCTCGTCTAAAACCGTAACCAATATTTAAAAGTAATATGCAAAGAAGCGTCAAGGTAAGTTCCGCAATAAAAAAAGAACCTATCAAATGAATAATTGCATAACTCACAATATTTTGGTCTTTGTCCCTTGTCATATTAAATATGCCTGCATCGCTTGAAGTATTAGTATATACAAGCGCATAACCAACAATAACGATAAACACAGCAGAAATGAATTGGATAAAAACTGTCTGATGATGATTCTGATTTTCTGCGAATTGTTGGTGAAAAGATTTTAATAATTCGTCTTTTGTCTTTGACATAGATTGTTGTTTTATTTTTTGTTTGTCTGTCATATCCGCCATAAGGTGTGTGATTGGGTTTTTAATAGGCTTACTTAATAAATTTAAAACTCTCGGCAACTTTTTGCGCAAGCGGTTTCAATTCCACATATTTATCTGGTTTAGCTGCAAAGGTCAGATTATATGCCCAATTATTTTTAACCCATATATAGACCATTACTTTATATTCGATTTCCCCATGTCCATCATCTTGTGTAACAACGAATTTATGACAAGGCTGTTTGTTAAGAGTTATCGTCTTGTCTTCAAGAATTGTTATATTAGCCTTGCGAAAGTACTCATCACCATATTGAAATGCATATGAATCTAAATCCAGCATATATCCAGCTAAATCATTAATTTTCATCATAACATTATCTGTTTGTTGCTGCAAAAGATAAATAGTAAAATTACCTTCGGGTGAATTTTTGACTAACCGCTTATTTGCAGGGTAATCAATGGAGTAATTTTTATAAATCAAAGTTTTCCATGTAGTACTCTCTTGAGTAAAAGCCACTATTTCATGAATGAATATGAATAGTGCCAAAAACAGAATCTTTTTCATAGCTTAATTGTTAGTTTGTAATTAGTTAAATGCCTCTGGCGGATTATTTTTGTATCCATTATTCTTTGTTTAATGCAAAATATTAGAGTATTTGTCAAATGCATTTAGATATTTCCCGCTACACTCACAGACTTTTTCTTTACAAATGCTACAAAGTTTTTTTCTTTTCTTACATATGTTGCATTCCACTTCTGTTGATTGAATTGTGTCAAATTGACCAAAATCGCAACCACAATTTTCGCATTTACCGCTTTGTTTTATAAGCATAGACGCATATTTAATGGGGTTTCTACTTCCTTGATTCACATAATTATCAAGTGATTGATTTATGTACTTGTCACGAATTGCTGCTTCTGCAACTTGTCCCGAAAATTCCCAACGATTTCCAACGTTACTCCATCTGTCAATACAATAAACTTCCCGTACTAAACCACGATACGCAGCAACCGCATATTTGACTTGGTTTCGTTTAGTCCCAACAACCCAAGCAGAACGTGTTGCATCATATAGTTGTTGGGCAGTCATAAAGCGTTTGTAAAGTCTGTTTATGTTAATAATAATAGTCGGTTCGGTAATAGTTATAACTTTTGCGTCATAGTACTGAGCAATTTCATCAACGGTTTTCAACCCTCTTTCCCAAGTGTTATATCCTTTCACTACATTGGTTAACGCATCGAGTCCAAGTAAGTCTATGCAAGCACTTTCAATTTCAAATGATTGTTCTTCAGTTAACCCATGTCGCAATATATAGTGTAGAACTTTATCTGCTCCAATTTCTCTTATCAAGTCGAGCCTGTCAGATTGAGAAGGAGTAGATATTGCTCCAAGAATGTGTTGGAATACTCGATTCCCTTTCCCTTTGCCAATATAGAATATCTTGCCATTACGAGGGTCTTTGAGAACATAAACATAGGAGCCTATCTTTTCGCATACGGCTTGTGAAAATTCTGTCATAATAGATTTTATTGTTTGAAAAACGCTGCACTTTTCTTTTGCAGTTCGACCATTGTTCCTTGAATGAAAATAGCAACAACCATAAATATTCCTACCTTTTTCACAGTGTAAAATATTACTATTTAATGGTTTAAAATATTTATAATTACGCAGTTTATAACCATAATAGACAAATCCAATAGCAATATTCGTTGAATAATTTGTTTTCTATTCTTAATTTTTAATAATAATAATACGAGGAAAATAAAAACAGTAAAAATTAAAGGGAACATTGCAGGAAATTGTAAAACACTATCCCGAATGTTCCCTTCAAATAAAGAAACAAGAGAACGCTGAAAGCCACACATAGGACAATTAATACCCAATAATTGTTTATATGGGCAGGGTAGCATATTATGTTTAAGCCATTGTATCAGGTTAATTTCCACTAACCATTTATAAAATCCAAATACTCAAACATTCCATTGCCTAATATTGCAACCCAAACGATAGTCCAAATAACGGCAATTACTCCTAAGATAACTCCGATAATTGAAAGAACTCTGCCTGCGTTTAACATTCCATATCCTGAGTACTGAGCAGGATTTTGCAAATAGAGTCGTTTACTTCCACCCGAAATTGCCAATGCAATAATACCACAAATTAATCCAACAAATACACATCCGAAAAGGAGTGAACATATTCCTAAAATAAGTGATGCTACTGCATTTGGTAGCGGTTGTTTGTTTTCCATGATTACTTAAAATTAATTGTTATTTATAAGAATTATTTGACTAAATTTCTATGGATTTTACAGCATTGATAAGTTAAAACTATAGTCCTGCTGCTGCATTTGCTAATTTGGTTTGCAGTTTTAAAAATCTTGCTGCTTGCGCAGTTGATAAATCATCGCTGGCGTTTTCCAGTTTATCCGCAAAATCAGTCGCCTTTTCCATCATAGATGCATATTCTGTCATTGCCGATACATCTCCATTTTTCGATTTTTTCATTAATGCTATGTATTGGTTAATATATTTTTCATAAGAATCAAGAAGGCTATTCCAATTTCCACTACCAGCCTTTTTAGTAGAGGTAACATTTTCATCGCTACTGGTAGAAGAAGTACTTGAAGAAACGCTTGAAGAAACACTTGAAGAACTCGTAGATGCTTCTTTAAATTTTGATAAAACAATTGCAAATGCTTTTGCCTTTTTTGATGCAATTTTTATTGCATCAGTTGCACCAAGCGAACCACCCCCAGAAGAATAAGTGTCATACTTAAATTGAACAGCAAATTCACCTTGTCCATCTTTTAATGCCATATCAACTTTTGAATTTTCACTTTCCGTTGTTACCCATCCCTCTTTTGCCAAAACAAAAGTACTTGCCCCTGAAATCGGCATTCCATTTTCATCTCTGAGTTCAGCACGAATTTCTCCAAACTCTTTGCCACTCTCAAGTTGTTTTATGGCTTTAAGTTTAACCGTTAATATTAAATCCATGCTTGGCTTTACAAGAGTGTAATTTCCATCAACAACTTCTAAATAACCTTTAAGGTCTCCAACAAAATCTTTAGAACTATTTTTAATAATAACTTCCTTAGCACCACCACCACAGGATGTAATCAATAAGGCAAGAATTGCCAGTATTGCATAAAATGATTTTTTTTTCATAGGGTTTAAATTTTAGTTAATTAAAATTGACTTATTAAGATATTGGGTTACAATTAATAAAAATACAGTAATACTCAAGAATTCTTATGGTTATGTATCATCAATGTATGAAGAACCAAATCCATTGTGTAAGGCACGTAAATGGTTGTATAAAGATAATGTTCTCAAAAAGTTAGACACTTAATAATTTTTAGGTTGTTTTTTCAATATTGAACTGTAAATACACAATTTTTAATATTTTTAGAGCAGGGTTTAAGTTGTTTCAATTGACTGGTTTCACCATTTGCAGTGTTTGCATACAAAATTATATATACCTGCTGTTCAGTTCCCCAAAGTGTTATTAAAAGCGAAAGCGTGGAACTGTAACTTACTGCAAGGTGGCTCTGGTAAGCCAAGACACAAATAAGAACAGCCCACGCAGTGCATGGGCATTATTCTTATTCTTTTTTGTCTTTTTGAAATTTACCAGATTTCCTTGCAAAAAATAAGCTAACGCCTTTATATTATCAATATGTAAAGAACGACATAAGCAAATATAACTAAAATACTTTATAAATCAATTGTTTGAATAGTTTCATTTCTTCTCAACATCTTTTTACGTTTCCATTTTATTCTTGATTATAAGGTACGCAGATATCTGCGTACCTTAAAACCAACCCAAACGTTTAGTGATTTGTGTTACCTATTTAATCTTAATTAAATCGGCAACAAAAAAAGTGGTCATTTCTTTGATAATACCAATGAAAAGATGTATATTTACTGTGTGAATTAAAGGGAAACATTAATACAT
>PLNT01000037.1 GCA_003141895.1 Bacteroidales bacterium
GTTATGAGACGGCCTCTTTTTTATGTATTATGTATTATAGGCGATAGGCGATATAAATCGACTTTAATACATCATCTATAGTACATTAATTGTGGCACCCTTTTTGCTCATTAATATATTGATAGTACCTCTGATTTTACATTTAGTTACACGGTTGTCTGTGAAGTATAAACAACTAAAAACTATCAGAAATGAAGAGGAAAAATGAAAAGGTCCCGGAATTTGATGAAATCATTTTCGAGAACCGTAACAAAACCTACGGAGCCTATAATCTCCGGAAACAGTACAAATCTGCAGCCAGCCTTTCAATTCTAGGCGTGACAATCTCAAGCGCATTACTTTTTATAGCCCTTTCCTTTACAACGGAAAAAGGTAAAGCCGAAACCGGACCAATAATAATTGCGATAGCTAAAATGGACCCCTCAGTCCCAAAAGTTGTTCCTCCGCCTCTACCGAAAGCACCTGTTAATCCGGTTAACATTTTGAGAAATCTAAAACCTGTAGTTGTTAATGACACAAGTGGGTTAACCTCTATTCCAATTACAGATGTAATGATTGCGAATGTTGAGAATGGTATGGTTACAGATTCAATCGGACATGATCCTGGTCCGGTAACTCCCGAAATACCTGCAGAGGACAATACTATCTTTACTGTAGTCCAGGAGAAACCAGAATTTCCAGGAGGTGATGCTGCACTTTTTAAGTTCATTGGTGAGAATATCAAATATCCTTATGAAGCAGAGAATAATAATATTCAGGGCCGGGTAATTCTTAAATTTGTAGTCAATCCAGACGGATCGGTCGACAAAATTGAACTTCTCAGGAGTATTGACCCTTTACTGGACACCGAAGCAATAAGAGTAGTAAAAAATTTGCCAAAGTTCAGACCTGGTAAACAAAACGGCGTTCCGGTTCATGTATGGTTTACTCTGCCGGTATTTTTTAAAATAGAAAATTAACTGATTCGATATTCAGAATTCAGGTAAGACATTTAATACTTATTTTCTTACGTTTTACCCCCTTTCATTTTCCCACAAGCCTGCTTGCCGGTAAGCAGGGGGGAAAGGTCAAACCACTGGAGATCTTTTATAAGAAAATAACTGGACTCTGTGTAACTCTATGGTTAAGTTATATTTATGAAGATGAAAAGATCTATTTTGTATCTGCCATTCTATTAATTTCGCTGAACATGGTTTTGAAACAACCAACCTGCGCATTATCGGGTTTTTCGGATTTTCCACTATAGTAATTATCAAGAAATTGTCCTGCTCCCGACCAGATAGTCTGCATAAGACCCTGATACCTGTCTCTCATTATCCGCGGAGAGCTCTTTCTGAATCTTACCATATCCTGCACCTGAATTACCACATTCTCCGGGTTATTCCACGGGCAGGTTATTACATTTAGTCCCTTCATTGCAAAGTAGACAGGCGATTGATATGGACGATCATAATGCCAGTCACATATTACCACATCTTTTGGAATCATATCAATTGCCCTGAAGGTATTATTATAACTTGCTTCCCACTCGCCAAAACCTGTTGTCTTACCATCGAGAAGTCTGTCTCCCCATATCCACAGCTTACGGTCTTTCAGAGCAAGATGATCTCTGATAGTTCTGACTTCTCCGGCAAAAAGTTCTGCTTTGTCTCTCCCTGAACAGAGAGGGCATTGAGCTTCTCCAATATAAAAAACTTCATCCATTCCGGCGTGGAATGCATCAGATTCAAATACACTACATATCTCATCAACAATATCAAAGACAATTGCATGAACATCCGGATTCAGAGGACAATAGCTTTTGCAATATAGTCCATCCGCATTGGGCCATACGTAGTTTTCAGGCATTTTTACCAGCGGTGTTTCATCAAATCGTGGATAAACCTTTAATAAATTCCCTATTTTCCCTGCCCATGACTGGTGCCCCAAAAGGTTAACCTGTGGTATGATTTTAATATTGTTTTTCCTGCAGGCTTCTACGAGCTTTTTAACTTCGGATTTTGACAATGCATCAGAGTCACGTAACGCGGGATGACTTTCATACTGGTAGTTGTAATCGACCCTGAGGATAAGAGTATTTACTGACCGGGTAGCCAGTTCTTCATTAATGAATTTAATGAACCTGTCGAGGTCCTTAGACTGTGGTGCTGCAATGCAAAACCCCCTGACCGGCAAAACATTATACGGGCTGGCATCAGATTTATCAGATACCTGTGAAAGAGAAACGCTGCATATTGCAAGGAGAAGCAATGTAAAAAATTGTTTCATATCGATTATATAAATTATTGACATTCAAAAATTCAATGATAAAGTTATTCTTTTTATTCATCAAAAAACTTGGTATTAATAAGATGGATCTAAAATAAATTAACATATGGAGCAGCGGCTTTATAGGGTCATGCCATGGCATGACCCTACTTAAGATTTGTATTGATTTTGAGGCATTTTCTGAGGCATTTTACATATTAAAAAATTACTATTTAAAATTATGTAAAGAATAAATGTTGGATA
Source organism: Bacteroidales bacterium (assembly GCA_003141895.1). Classification (GTDB taxonomy): domain Bacteria; phylum Bacteroidota; class Bacteroidia; order Bacteroidales; family VadinHA17; genus LD21. Next base: position 2,512 of record PLNT01000037.1, read on the forward strand.
TCTGCTTATCAGTGAGTAGCTTTGGGCATTATTGAAGAAGCCCACTATTTTTTTGATGAAAAGTATACTCTTAATCCCCCTGCAATTAATCATTAATAATAAATTCTACCGGAACCTGTTGCTTATTCCCGGAATTATTTTTCCGTTTAATGTAGTCTTCTCTCAAAACTATTTCCAGCAGAGGGTAAATTATGAGATAAAGGTGACTTTGAATGATAGTAAGCATGAACTGAGGGGCTTTGAAAAGATAGAATACACTAATAATTCTACCGATACTTTAAACTTTCTGTATTTTCATCTCTGGCCAAATGGCTATTCCAGTAATAAAACTGCCCTGGCTAAAGAATTAATAAAAAGAGACGGAAAATCAAAGTTATTTAATGACCCTGCCTTAAAAGGATATATTGATTCCCTTGATTTCAACATTGAAAATCAAGGCATTAAATGGAACCTACTGGAAGGATTTCCTGATATATGTAAACTTTTTTTGAACAATCCTCTTAAACCCGGCGATTCGATAAGAATTACTACTCCTTTTCATCTTAAGATTCCGGGAGGTGGGATTTCACGGCTTGGACATACAGGTGAATCATATCAGATTTCCCAGTGGTATCCAAAACCGGCAGTTTACAACAAAACAGGCTGGCATCAAATGCCGTATCTCGACCAGGGTGAATTTTTTTCAGAGTTTGGAAGTTTTAAAGTAAGTATCACACTTCCTTCAAATTATGTGGTTGGCGCAACCGGAAATCTCCGGAATCCCGGAGAAATTAAATGGCTTGATAAATGTGCATCAGATACAGCATGGATGAGGATCCCTGACTATATAAATGATGCTTTTCCCCCCTCATCAAAACAGATGAAAACTTTGATCTACACGGAAGAAAATATTCACGATTTCGCATGGTTTGCAGACAAAAGGTTTCATGTACTTAAAGGGAGCGTTAAACTTCCTGAATCAGGTCGTAAAGTCACAACATGGGCAATGTTTACCAACAAGGAAGCATACCTGTGGAAAAAAGCAGTTTTTTATATAAATAATTCAATATGGTATTTTTCAAAATGGAACGGAGATTATCCGTATGATTCCTTTACAGCAGTCCAGAGTAGTCTTAATGCGGGAGATGGTATGGAATATCCCGGGCTGACTGTTGTCAGCGGTGGGGCTGATCCCTATCTTCTCGAGGATGTGTTGTGTCATGAAATTTGTCATAATTGGTTTTACAGTGCATTAGGCTCTGACGAGCGGAGATTTCCTTTCATGGATGAAAGCATAACATCAGCGAATGAATCAAGATATCTGCAGATAACACATCCGGGAAAAAGACTCTGGGAAGTAGACCTGAAAAACAGGAAACTTGCCAAATTTTTTCATGCTGAAAATATTCCTGCCCAGCGGGCTGAAGAACTCGAATGGATCGTTCCGGCCAGGATGAACCTTGAACAGAGCATAAATCTACCCGCCCCCTTATACAACAGCGATAGTTACGGAAGTATTATCTACTGTAAGGCCCCGAAGGGATTCAGTTATCTTCGCTCCTACCTCGGAGATTCACTTTATGACAACATAATGCACGATTATTACAGGACATGGAAAAATAAACATCCAATGCCTGACGACCTCAGACTGGTGTTTGAATCACACACAAATAAAGATCTATCCTGGTTTTTTGATGATTTTCTGGGTACAACAAAACGACTCGATTACAAAGTGGCTGACTTCAAAAATGGGAAGACTCTGATTAAAAATAAAGGTGAACTAAATGGTCCTTTACTGATCGCGGAAATGAAAGGCGATTCAACAGTATCAGAAAAATGGGAAGATGGATTTAAAGGAAGTAAATGGTTCGACACCGGTACGGGTGATTATTCAGAAATCCGCATAGATCCGGAGCATAAAATGACCGAATTATTCAGACTGAACAATAATATCCGCACTTCAGGTATTTTCCGCAAAGCTGATCCTTTCCAGTTGCAGCTCTTATATGCTATTGAAGATCCTGATAAAAGATACCTGATATATTTACCGGCTTTTAACTGGACCAGGGAAGATGGCTTTATGGCCGGGGTTGCATTACATAATACGGATATTATACCAAAGCCATTTGAATATTTCGTTCTTCCATTTTATGCTTTTCACAGTCAGCGATTTACGGGATATGGGGAAATTTCTTTGAACTGTATTCCATACAATGGATTCATTCAACTTATAAAGCTGTCAATAGAAGGCGAAAAGTTCGGAGCTCCGGGAATTCAAAGTTATCACAGAACCAGTGTTGGTGCGGACTTTTACCTGCGATCATATAATGAAGATAACCTGATTGACCAGAAAGTTACAGGATATTTTACTTCAGCGTCTGATCTTAGAAAAATTGAAACTCTCATTCCGGCGAATACGCTATCCTATTTGCAATTAGGTTATGAACTTAAAAGCAGGAGCCTGAACCCATATAATCTGGATATTTCATTTGAAACAGGAAATTCATATCAGAAAGCGTCAGTTGAACTGAATTATAAGTATAGTTACAATGGGAAAAAGAGCGGTCTGGAAACAAGGATATTTGCAGGAACCATGCTTGAGGATAGGGCTTCATACCCATTCTATTCTTTCTCTCCGGGCGGAAGAGGAGGAACCGAACAATACCTGTACCAGGGAATCTATCCCGATCGATTCAGTAATTTTCCGAAAACTTTCTGGTCACGAGAAATGGCTTTGTCGGAAGGAGGACTGGCATCAGCTGTTAATGATTCTCTGGGATACAGCCGATGGCTATGTTCAATAACATTGACCAGTAGTCTCCCGGGATGGGCCTATGTCGTACCGGTAAAACCTTTCGTAAATTTATTGTTGAATGATCATGGTACCGGAATGCAGAATAAAGCGTCACTTTTCTTTGAAGCAGGCCTGAAAATTGGTGTATGGGATTTTTTCGAGGTATACTTCCCATTTATTGTATCTGATAATATAAATTCAATTACAGGGTCGTTCAAAGAGAGAATCCGCTTTATTTTCAAACTCGATAAATTGAATCTCTTCAGCCCTAAATCACATTCGTTAAACTGATTTAAAACCGTATCCATAAACAAAACCTGAACTCCTTTTTATGAATTTAATTAGAACCGTATTCCTCAGCTTAAATAATATGAGAAATATTTTATGCCTTTTATTTCTATTCATCTTTACTGCGGCCTATTCCGTTGAGCCCGGAGACAGTTTAAATACAAAGCTGAAAGCAACTGCAACATTCAGTCTGAATAGTAATGGAGTGGCATCAATACCTGCCTTTTCACTCGGTAAACCTGCAGTTATTGCTTCAGTTACCCTGGCAAAAAACCGGTTCAGTTATGATCCGCAACTGGCATATGCGCTTAATTTCAAGGGATGGTTCATTGACAGCTGGCTGCACTACAGATTAATCGACAAACCTCATTTTGAGTTCAGACCTGGTTTTAATTTCAGTACTTTTTTCAGTGATTATAAAAACCAGGATGAAACGATCCGCCAGGCTCAGCGTTATTTTACCATTGAATTTACAGGGATTTATAAATTTTCTTCAAACAACTCTCTAACAGTCGGTTACTGGAATGACAGAGGACAGGATAAAGGGACGCTTATAGGCCATTTCTTTAATCTTGTCGGTGAAAGATCAGATATCAGAATAGGAAAAGGTGTACTGCTTACTGTTGATCTCCAGTTATTTTATATTGATTACGAGGGAGATAACGATGGATTATTTTTATCTCCAAAAGTCACAGCATCTATCAGGAATAAACCGTTTACAATTTTTTTCCAGCCAATACAGGCGCTGGAAAGTAATATCTCTCCTTTTCCCGGTTTCAGGTGGAATCTGGGGGTAGCATATATACTTTAGATTTATTTTGCGATAATGAGATCCTTCGCTAACAATCAGGATGACATGCTCTTATACAATAAAAATAATTTGGAAACAAAACATCCTTCAATGACACTGAAGTCAATGAAGGATGAAATATTTCAAAACCATTATAATTACACTCTGTTGGCACTGCCAAGAACATTTACAACTTTATGTTTGTAAAGTTCTTTCAGCTTATCACGTGCAGGACCCAAATAATTTCTTGGATCAAACTCCCCGGGTTTTTCAACAAAAACCTTACGGATAGCAGCAGTCATAGCAAGTCTTCCGTCGCTGTCGATGTTTATTTTGCAAACTGCTGATTTTGCAGCTCTGCGCAACTGATCTTCAGATACACCTGCTGTATTCTCCATTTTACCTCCATACTTGTTAATCTCTGCTACAATATCCTGTGGAACTGAAGATGCTCCGTGAAGAACTATCGGAAATCCGGGAATACGTCTTTCGCATTCTTCGAGAATATCAAAACGCAAAGGTGGAGGAAGCTGTCCGGGAACAACTTTAAATTTGAATGCACCATGAGAGGTTCCGATTGATATGGCAAGAGAGTCAACTCCTGTTTTTTTCACAAAGTCCTCAACCTCCTGAGGTCTGGTATATGAGGTGTGATCTGATGAAACTTCATCTTCGATACCAGCAAGGACACCCAATTCACCTTCTACTGTAACATCAAACTGATGTGCGTACTCAACAACCTGTTTCGTTAATCTTACATTTTCTTCATAAGGGAAATGTGATCCGTCGATCATTACAGATGAAAAACCACTTTCGATACAAGATTTGCAGGTTTCAAATGAATCGCCATGATCGAGATGCAATACTATTGGGATTGCATGGCCAAGTTCTTTTGCATATTCCACTGCTCCTTTTGCCAAGTATTGGAGCAAAGTCTGGTTGGCATATTTACGCGCACCTTTGGATACCTGAAGAATCACAGGAGATTTTGTTTCAACACAAGCACTGATAATTGCCTGCATCTGTTCGAGATTATTGAAATTAAAGGCAGGAATTGCATACCCTCCCTTAAACGCATTTTTAAATAATTCCCGCGAATTCACTAACCCAAGTTCTTTATAATGTACCATTTTTATTGAATTTTTTTGTTTTTAAATAAGTCGCAAAAAGTAGGTATTTTAGCTTTATTGTCAAAGATATTTAATAATAATTTATAAACAGAATATTTTTTAGGAGATCCCAGCTGGGTAGGAGCGAAACAAAAAATCCCTGGCACTTCGTGCTCAGGGATTTTGTTGAGGTCGGTGGCGGACAGTAATACGTTACTATTTTACTATAATAATATGGTCATTAGTTACTCGTATACCTTATGTATATAGTAATACAACCGACATAATTATAATTTTATAGTAAATTACCTGCCCCAAACTGTAACATATTACTATTTTTATCGTATAATTCAGTAATCATTTACTATATGACGATAAAAAATGGACAAGCCAACAATTAAACCTTTCGAAGTAAAATTACAGAAGGAAAGCAATTATTACAGATTGTATGTGAAGCACCAAAACTTTAAAGGTAGAATCCGAAAAAGGTTAGGTGACAGACAATACGAAGAATTGGAAAACATTGCATTTAATATCCGGTTCGAACTCGGTAGGCATTTTCAGAGCCACGACATAAACAAAGTTGATGTTGAGACATTTATCGATAAATACGTCTCAATGAACGTAAAATGTGATGCCTCAATTTTTAATTACTCTGCTGAATTTCTTGCAAGTAAGGCAGCGAAGGTAAATAATAGAACAAAAATCAGACTTAGTAAAAGTACACTTTCCGGGTATCGTACTGCACTTAAATATTTCGAAGCATACCTCTCCAAAAACAAGATTTCACCACACCCATCAAGTATTAGTAGTAGTGTGCTTGACAATTATTACACATACATTCCAGGAGTTCATAACTATAAAACGAAGCTACATACCAAGTTAAAAGGTTTTATAAATTTTATTGAAACGGTTAAACAACTGCCAGTTGACCCAAGTTATAAATTGTCAAAGTTTACAGAAGAATACGATAATCAATGTCCGGAAGATGATGATATTGCCCTACAGGAAGAGGATGTACGTAAACTAATAGAATTAAGAAAGAAATTCCAACGTGGAGAAGTAAATCTTGAAAGTCATCTGGTATCATGCAAAATACCTGAAAGTGTTCAGCAGCAACAGTTTAAAATGAAAGAAAAAAATGCAATAAAATGTTTAGACTGCTTTCTCTTTATGATTTCCACTGGTCTGTATCACGCTGACATTATGAAATCGAAATTATTGTTTTCCACAAATGGGAAATCAATTAAATACAGGCGTGCAAAGAATGGCAGCTTGTGTAAAGGTATACCGGTAAACGTTGATGATATTTTTATTGGAGAAGAAATAATTAAGCAGTATAAGATAAAAAATGGGTCTAATTTCCCTCTGAATTTGTCACTGAATCACTTTGCGAAGCATTTAAAGAGGATTAGCACTATGGCAGAGTTGGATTATATGGTTACCAACAAAATGGCTCGTAAAACTTTTGCATCTGTGTTTTATTTTAAGCGGGGGATGCCAATTAATTACGTACAAATTCTTCTTGGACATAATAACATAAAGGATACCGCCCACTATCTTAGAATTACTGATGACGATATTGACAATGAAATTTCAAAATACACATCATCAAATGCTAATAAAGTCTGATTTTTTATAAAATTTTTATGGGTCTTTAAATATTTTAGTTCTGAATTTGACCATGATTTTAACTTATAGGAAAATTTTTACAAAAAAAATATAGTAGTATTTATGAGTGTGCCAGGAAATGTACTTGGATTTGCTTCTGGGGCACAGACATCACCCGGAAGCACCATGTATACCACCACCCCAGTAGGGAGTGATACGGTGGGGGTGTCATTAGCGTGTACATTATATGTATTTAATAAGAATGTTCGAATATGAAGCTGCAAGACAAACACAAATATGATTCCACGGTTGAAGGCTTAGAAAATCATTTTCTAATAGATTCTGAGGATAATTTCTTTATTAATTCACCAGCGATAATTTCTCTGGACACCACGCTGATAAGAAATCAAACATATTTGCTTATAGATTCTGTTAAAGATAAAAATGGTAAAATGTATCCGGTACTGTTTCTTGATGCCTATTTTAAGGATGGTATGGTATACCTGTTTGTCCAAGATATGCTGACCCAAAGAATTTTTACTCTTGACCTCTGTTTGGAATGTACTGATGAAAAGAATAAATGGGTGTTAATCGATTTAAAATACACCAATAAACTCATGGATTACAAAACAATAAAATCATACTGTGGAAAGTGCTAATATTAAAATAAATTCTCATTGTCCATCATTCGATGAACTTATCAGCGGGATGACTGATAATGGGAAATATGCGCATCTGAGAATCATTCTTTCAAGGACTAAAATTCAGAATTATTATCAGAGATATCTGTTGGTCACACCTGACGGATTTGGAGTGGTGGAATTGTTAGAATGTAATTTAGCCGGTAACAAAATAAATCTTGACTTGCAGGATATGTCTACAGGGACGGTAAAGAAAGTCACTATTGATATTAACGATGACAGGTTCAAGTTCCTACTTATTTCCATGGATGATATCAATACCTTGACCCACCAAACCAAAGAAAAATTTGGCAGTGGTAGCTCTTTGCTTGAATTCGAGTTCTGAGATAACAAACTACAAAACATTTATCATTGTAATGCGTTCATTTACTGGAATAAACAGTATATTTGCAATGTACTAATTGCGCTTATGAAGAAGAAAAAATCAACGGACTTAGATAACTTAATACTAATCGAACTCATGCTCGTCAAGGCAGATTGGCAAAGGACTTTTGTTGCGGAGATTTGCCGGGAAAAAACATCTGAGGGAGTTTCAATTGTCAGAGGTACAGTGGTGGTCAATGAAGGGGAAATTTGGTGTTCTGCTGAAACTCAGGAAGAACTTGGTAAGTATCTCGATGATATATGTAGGATGAAATTAGATATGAGACTGCATTCAGATGCAGGAGTTACTACCAAAGTATTCGATACTGATTTCTTCTTGAATTAAGTAGCATTACAACATTTTTAAACATTAATTATTTATGCCATATGACTGTTCGGTAAATATTGGCAAAGTAAATTTAAAATCACTCCCTTTACCTACTTCACTTTCAACCCAGATTTTACCTCCGTGCTTTTCAACAAATTCTTTACAGAGCAATAAGCCTAATCCTGTTCCAGTTTCTTTTGCAGTACCTGTTGTTGAAAGAATTTGTGATATATCGAACAGTTTTGTTAAATCATCAGGTGCTATTCCAATTCCATTGTCCGAAACCGATATCGTTACATTTCCAGAATTTTCTATTGCATTAATATTTATTGCGCCACCGTTGTCTGTAAATTTTATTGCATTAGACACAAGATTTCTTAATACCGTATTTAACATATCATTATCCGCAAAAACATTTATATGGTCTGCTGTAGAATAATTAATTGTGATGTTTTTTGCTTTAGCATTAGGGTTAAGAATTTCAAGTATATTCTCGCAAGTCGCTGAAAGACTCAAATTTTGTGGTTTGAAAGGGATACTGCCTTGCTGAGTTCTCGCCCACATCAGTATGTCTTCCAGTAAATTATTTGTAATTCTTGCCGATTTATTAATATTCTTTGCAATATCTTCAATTTCGTCTTTATTTAGACTGTTAATCTCGTCAGTTAGTATTTCGGAAAAACCAAGAATGTTATTAAACGGACTTTTCAAATCGTGCCCAAGAATTGATATAAAACGGTCTTTGTCAGTGTTGAGTTTTTCTAACTGTTTATTTAACAGGCGGATTTGCTTTGCATAAAGGTTCGCATCGATTAAAGCTAAAGACAAAGCAAATAGCAATAAACTAATAATAATACAGCTAATTAGCACAATAAATGTTACACCATGAAGAATAGATATATTTTCATTTTCCCCCGTAATTTCTAATGTCCATTTTTTGCCATTAAATACAATCGGAAGTTTAAGATATAAGTTTGGTTTGTCTTTATTTGTTATTTTATTTTTACTCTGGCTATCATATAGTAGTGCTTCATCTGAAATGTCATCGTTATCATAAACTTCTAAGTGTATTCGGTTCTCATTTGGTAAATTCCAGTTTCCTAAAATCCCGCTTGTCAAATCATCCATTCGGTATGGACTATAAACCCAGCCTTTGATGGCAGCTTTGCGTTCTTCAACAGTGTTTGTCTGCATTCCAGTTCGATAAACAGGAACATACATTAAAGCACCAGCTTGTACATCTTCACTTGTTTCCTGTACCAAAATTATTTTATCTGAAAGCATAGCATAATCTGAATCCCTCGATATTTCCATTGCTTTTCTACGAATTGGTTCAGAGTACATATCGTAACCAAAAGCACGTAGATTCGGACCTGAAAATGGTTCAAGATAAATTATAGAAGTATAAATTTCTCTGTCGCCAACTGGTATTACATCATAATCGGGGAAGCCGTTCTCTCTGAAAGATTGAATATGCTCTTTTAATTGATTTCTTGGAATAATTAACGAATAACCTACGCCTTGTATCCCGGGTAGGTTTCTATTGACTTTTTCACTTACAATAAATTTCCTCCAATCTTCCTGTGTAACAGTATCTGAAGCAGCAAAAAATGCTGCACCGCTTCGTAAAAGTAGAGCATGTGCTTTGAGTCGGGCATCTAATTTTAATTTTATATCGTTACCATTGGATTCAAATTCTTGGTTAGCAATATCTTTTGCATTCTTTTGTGTTTGTTGTACTGCAACAAATGTTAAAACAATACCTAAGAGAAGAACAACCAACGCTTTCCAAGAGTTTTTAAAAGTGAAAATGGAGATTAAATTTTAATTAAATCGGCAACAAAAAAAGTGGTCATTTCTTTGATAATACCAATGAAAAGATGTATATTTACTGTGTGATTTAAAGGGAAACATTAATACAT
>PLNT01000027.1 GCA_003141895.1 Bacteroidales bacterium
CTCTTTTGAGACACCCTCTTTTTATTGTGAATTTCATTATGAAATTTCGATTGTTTTATTGATCTTATTTTTTTCTTCTTCCTGTTTTGGAAGCAATACAGTAAGTACTCCATCCTTATAATTCGCACCTATTTTTTCCCTGTCTACATTTTCAGGAATGTAGAAACTTCTGCTGAATGCGGTAAAACTGAATTCTTTTCTCTTGTAACCATTTTTGTTTTCTTCAGATTCGTTTTTCACTTCCGATGAAATTGTAAGAACATCTTCATTCATATCAATTTTCAGATCTTTTTTATCAATTCCCGGAATGGCGAAATCGAGAACATAATTACTATCATCTTCCCTTATGTTTACTGCGGGAGTCGAGCTCTTTGAATTGTCAGACAGCATTGGGAACACATCGTCGTTAAAAAAATTGGTCATGTAAAATGGCCTGAAACTTCTTCTTGTAATTGTTGGTAACATAGTTTTATCCTCCTATAATTTTAGTTTAATTTTTATTCTTTGAAACATGTATTTCAAACTCTGTTCCAAATATGCTAATCGGACATAATGACATGAAGATGGAATTATTATAGGACAATATGACATGGTCTAATGTGATATATCAAATAAAGATCATCATAGACCAAGGGGATTCCTCGCTCCGCGAACTAATGACGACTTTTTGTAAACTTCACATTCTCAGATCAAATGAGTAGAGAATAGGCATAGGGAGATCCTTCGCTTCGCTCAGGATGACACAGTTTTATGTGCGGATATGGTAGGGTGGAGAAGGCGATTTGCTCAGCAAATCGCCTTCTCCACCCTACCATTTCTCCCCATAACAAATGTCATTCCGAATGGAGCGTCAGCGGAATGAGGAATCTCCTTGTCATAAACCCCTGGGATGCAATAAATTGCATAAAAACTTGGTATGACTCTATCAACCGACCTTAGCCTATTATTCTGGTTGTTTACGGACTTAATTTTTAGCGAATTCGAAAAATTTGAGTTAGGTTTGTAATAGAAATGCTTCGCACGATGAAAGAAACATTAAGAAACATTCTTATTTTCTTCGGGATCTTATTGCTTCTGGCTTGCGCATGGTATTTCCGGAACATAGTAGTTTACATTTTGGTATCCGGTGTATTTTCTATTATGGGCCGCCCTCTTGTCGATTTATTCTGCAAAATTAAAATTAAAAACTGGTCTTTTCCAAGGTCTATTGCAGCCCTCATGACACTGTTGATTATTTGGGGAGTTATTATCCTGTTTTTTGTAATTTTTGTCCCGCTTGTCACAAGGCAAATCAACTATTTCTCATCAATAGATAGCAGTAAAATTGTACAGATTGCTTCGGGACCGATTGATAAAGTGGAGAACTTATTAAGAAGCATAAATAAAAATATTTCAGACGATCTTTCTATTCAGAATTATATTGCTGAAAAGGTGGCCGGAATTCTGAGCATTAAAATGATACAGAACTTTATAGGTTCTTTAATAGGAATACTTGGAAATGTCATTATCGCAATTTTTGCAATAACATTCATTACATTTTTCTTCCTGAAGGACCAACGATTATTTTTTGAATCTATATTAATGTGGGTACCCGATAAGTACGTTGGAAATGTTACAAGAGCATTATATTCTATTAAAAAACTCCTGACAAGGTATTTCATTGGAATTGTTATACAAAGCACTTGTATAATGATTCTGGTTACTCTGGGAATGACTATCGCAGGTATAGAATTTCAACAGGCACTTGTGATGGGACTTATAATAGGAATTTTAAATGTTATCCCTTATGCCGGTCCCTGGATCGGTCTGGCTATAGCAATAACAATGGGTATTGCTTCTCACATTAATCAGGATTTTACTACAGTTGTAATTCCGTTGGTATGGTATATGATACTTGTTGAAGCGTTAACTCATCTGATTGATAATATTGTATTTCAACCTGTAATATTCTCTAATAGTGTAAAGGCTCATCCACTGGAGGTTTTCATTGTTGTACTGGCATCAGGATTTGCAGCCGGAATCCCAGGCATGATATTAGGAATTCCTGCTTACACTGTGATAAGGGTATTCGCCCGGGAGTTCTTTTACAATTTCAAAGCTGTGAAAAAAATTACCTCTGGTCTTTGGCCCGAAGATTTAGTGAGTAAACCACAGATGCCATTTCATTCAAATGGAGAACCGGGTGATAAAAAATAGATCTCTTTCAGATATAATAATTTAGATTTTTTTATTTATACGAAGCAAGTCAATTAATGGGAAGCAATAATAATTTACTAAAAAAGCTATTCTTTTTTTATTTTGATGGTTTCAGAAACATGTCGGGTTGGGGACGCAAGGTATGGGTCATAATAATCATCAAGCTCTTTATTATGTTTGCCATATTGAGAATATTCTTCTTTCAGGGATTCCTGTATAAAAATTATAACAACGATAAGGAAAGAAGTGAACATGTACTGAATCAATTAATTAATCAATCCGATATTCATGATAGATAATATTGATTTGAGCCTTGTGGACTGGTCAAGGGCTCAGTTTGCCCTGACAGCCATTTACCACTGGCTATTTGTACCTCTCACTCTCGGGCTGTCGATGATAGTAGCCATAATGGAGACTATTTACGTTAAAACCGGAAAGCAAGAGTGGAAGCGTATTACTCTTTTCTGGATGAAACTTTTTGGAATCAATTTTGCAATCGGAATAGCAACAGGTATTATCCTTGAATTTGAATTTGGTACGAACTGGTCAAACTACTCATGGTTTGTGGGCGATATATTCGGAGCACCGCTGGCGGCTGAAGGGATCGTGGCTTTCTTCCTGGAATCGACTTTCATTGCTGTAATGTTTTTTGGATGGGATAAAGTAAGTAAAAAATTTCACCTTCTCTCTACCTGGCTTGTAGCTATTGGTGCAAGTCTTTCAGCTCTCTGGATACTGGTCGCCAATGCGTGGATGCAACACCCCGTTGGTATGGCTTTTAATCCGGATACGGCTCGAAATGAAATGGTGAGTTTCTGGGCAGTTCTTTTTAATCAGATTGCTGTCGATAAATTCCTGCATACCGTTTCATCCGGGTTCCTTCTGGCTTCAATGTTTGTTCTGGGTATAAGTTCATGGTTTCTTCTTAGGAAGAGAGAAGAATACCTTGCGAAAAGGAGCATACTGATAGCCGGAATATTCGGACTTTTATCTTCTCTTATGGTAGCATATACCGGAGATAAATCCACCAGGAATTTGTCGAAATTTCAGCCTGTCAAATTTGCATCAATGGAAGCACTCTACCAGGGCAAAAGTAATGCAGGACTAATCGCTTTTGGTATTCTTAAAGACTCTCACACAAAAATAGGTGATAAGGAGATAAAGGAATTTGCAGTTAAAATACAGATACCCGGATTGCTTTCAATTCTGACAGGAGGGAATAATGACACTTATGTTCCGGGACTTGTGGATCAGATTTCGGGGAACTCGAAGTTGAATATAATTCCGACATCCGAAAAAATTAAGAATGGGATTTATGCCAGGGATGTACTTGCTGCATATAAAAAAGCCAAATTAGAAAAAGATACAGTTCAGATTTCTGCTCTAAAAGGAGTTTTTAATGATAAAACATTTCTTGACAAATATTTCAGATATTTCGGCTATGCAGCAATAGATAAACCCGAAGATGTTATTCCCAATGTAACTATCTCATTTTATTCTTTTCATCTGATGGTTATTCTCGGATTCCTGTTCATAATGATTTTTTCGGTGGCTCTCTATCTGACTTATAAAGGGTCAATTTCACGAAACAGATGGTTTTTATGGGTTGCCTTGCTGTCAATACCATTGCCTTATGTTTCAGGTGAACTTGGATGGATACTTACAGAAGTGGGAAGGCAGCCCTGGATAATTCAGGATCTGATGACTGTTTCAAAAGGCGTGTCACATGTTATGACTGGTTCAGTTATTACGACATTCATCCTTTTCGCGGTGATGTTCACTGCCTTACTTATTGCAGAGATATCAATTATGGTGAAACAGATTAAAATAGGACCTAAAAACAGGGAGGACTGATTATGACCCCAATTATATCTCAGCTTTTTCTGCAACATTACTGGTGGATAATAATTTCAGTCCTGGCCAGTTTTCTGGTATTTCTTATGTTTGTTCAGGGAGGGCAATCACTCATTTATTCCTTGCCGCAGAATGACAATCAAAAGACGATGATTGTTAATACTCTTGGTAGGAAATGGGAAACTACATTCACTACGCTTGTTACATTCGGTGGCGCTTTTTTTGCTTCATTTCCGCTCTTTTATGCTACCAGTTTTGGTGGCGCCTACTGGGTATGGATAGCTATATTATTAAGTTTTACAATACAGGCAATAGCCTATGAATACAGATCAAAACCGAATAATGTTCTTGGGCAAAAAACATATGATCTGTTCCTGTTTCTGAATGGGTCCCTGGGACCATTCCTTATAGGAGTAGCCGTAGCAACTTTCTTTACGGGAGCAATGTTTTCACTTAATCAGATGAATCAGGTTCATTGGGCTACTACCTGGTATGGGCTTGAAGCACTACTGAATATCAGAGACCTTTCTCTTGGTTTTGCTGTTCTGTTCCTTTGCAGAATAAACGGGCTCTTATATATTATTTTTTCTATTGATGATAATGCATTATTCAAAAGATCTGTAAAAGCATTAGTTATTAATTCTGTTCCTTTTCTGATTTTCTTCATTTTCTTCACAATATCCCTTCTGGTATCAAACGGGCATGCTGTTGACTATGTGACCGGATCAATCAGTATAGAAAAGTTTAAATACTTTCATAACCTGCTCCAGATGCCTGTTGTCCTTTTATTATTTCTGGTGGGTGTCGTGAATGTGCTGCTTGGCATTGGGATCACAGTATTGAGGACAAGTAAGCACGGAATTTGGTTCACAGGGACAGGAACTGTCCTGACAGTTTTTGCTTTATTTATAATTGCCGGATTCAATGGAACTTCATTTTATCCATCATTGCATGATGTACAGAGCTCTTTAACCATTAATAACGCATCTTCAAGCCACTTCACTTTGAAAACAATGATGTTTGTTTCATTCATTATTCCGTTAATTCTGGTTTATATTTGGTATGCCTGGAAGGCAATAAATAAGGATAAGATTACTGAAGAGGAAATGAATACCGGAGAACATAACTATTAGACATACGGCGTGCGGTTTGCGGCTTGCGGTTCTCCGCGTCACAAAACCAGTCTGATTAAAACAGAAGTGATAACAACGATGACAATATATAAATCGGTATAACAAAAGGTATCGCTGTTATTCCAAATATCAGATAGGAGATAATTACAAGTCCGATTAAAATATACCTGCCTTCATTACCCTTAAGTTTCAGATTTTTAACCTTGAGAGAGAGCAGCGGGATGCGGCTTACCATTAGCAACGATAGTATAATGGTGAAGATTATAAGAAAGATTGGTGAACCGATGATGGAAATGGATATCGCTGACTGTGAATAATGTGATGCGATAACTATCGATATTACCGCGAGTGCATTTGCCGGAATAGGTAGACCTCTGAATGTAGTGGCCTGTGTTGAATCCAAATTAAATATTGCCAGTCTGATCGCTCCGCAAACCGGCATGATGGCCGGGATTAACATTATTAATATAAGTAAAATAGTATCAGTAGTATTTTCAGGGAAGACAATTACAGATAAGGAATTACTAAGAAGATGATAAATTATTAATGCTGGTGCTACACCGAAGCTTACAACGTCTGCAAGACTATCGAGTTCTTTGCCAATATCTGAATATGCCTTCAGGAGCCGGGCAGAAAAACCATCAAGGAAGTCGAAGATCATCGCTGCGAGTACAAACCATGATGCCGCAACCAGGTTTCCGTTAGCTGCTAAAATAATTGCAATAAATCCTGATACAAGATTCAGTGAGGTTATGAAATTTGGAATATGTTTCATGTTAAGTAATGGGGTTATTCAGAATGGGATAAATTTAAGACAAATTTTCGTTAAAAAATCCCTGGTGAACATTGAAGTCCTATGGGCAGTTTTTGTGCTTGTTCTTCTTTGATCATTTATTATTAAATTTGTATTCAATATTTTAAATTCAATGGTTGACTTTACGGGCATAAAAATCGCAATTGATTTCGATGGGACAATAGTTGACCATGAGTATCCCGCTATCGGAAAAGAAAAACTTTTTGCATTTCAAACGCTAAAGGAACTAGAAAAGATGGGAGCCAGGTTGATATTATGGACCTTCCGGACCGGCAACGAACTTGATGCCGCTGTAGAGTATTGCAGGAAAAATGGAATTGAGTTTTATGCAGTGAACAAAAACTACCCTGAGGAGATCTTCGGTGAAACTGTAAGCCGGAAAATAGATGCCGATATATACATTGATGACCGGAACATAGGAGGTTTCCCTGGATGGAGCGGGGTCTGGCAGATTCTGACTCCGTATGAATTTGAGCAGAGGGAAGCTGAAAGAAGAATTTCATCAGCCCGGAGAAATATTTTTAAACGATTATTTACCTTGAAAACGAAGTCTGATGGAATCTGATTACCGAAAATTTTTCATTTCCATTGTTTTATCGTCCCTTCTGATTTGGACACTTTCCTGCTCGGGTCGCTCGGGTAAAATGCATGAACCTGCAACTAAGCCTGCCCAGAGTAATAGTGAAGTAGTTCCTGTTAAACTTATTAAAATCGTTTTTCCGGAAGAAGATGCCGGCTTTAAGCTCAACCAGTCTGTCAGGATAACTCTGGCTCCTGAAGATCAGAATAATCTGCCTGATTCCGTAACTGTTTATTTTAATAGCAAATATGTAACAACTTTAAAATCGGGGAAATTTGAGTGCCAGGTCGCTACATCTTTTACATCATCAACCGGACGAAAATCATTAAAAGTAATTGCATACAAGGAAGGTAAACCTAAAAATACAGTCACACGTTTCACGGTTATCTATTCTGACGTTGTGCCAAAAAAATATGGTTATAAGGTAGTTCATACTTATCCTCACGACAGGAATGCCTTCACACAGGGACTTGTTTATGATAATGGTGAATTTTTTGAAAGTACGGGAGAAACGGGCTCAAGCTTAAGGGAAGTTGAACTTGAAACGGGTAAGGTTATCAGGCAGCACGATCTGGATGCTTCTTTATTCGGCGAAGGTATTGCTCTTTATCGCGCCCGAATCTATGAGGTAACCTGGAAGAACAAAGTAGGTTTTGTATATAATAAATCGGATTTCAGGCTGATACATAAAATTTATTATCCGACAGAAGGTTGGGGGATGACAACTATGGATGATAAAATTGTATTGAGTGACGGTTCAAATGTATTATATCTCTATGAGCCTGAAATGTTTACAGTTATTTCAAAGATTGAGGTTTATGATAATGAAAAGAAAAGAGATTCATTAAATGAACTGGAATATGTTAATGGTGAGATATGGGCAAATATCTGGATAAATGATCATATAGCGAGAATTGATCCATCTACAGGAAAGGTTCTTGGTTACATAAATCTGAAAGGAATTCTTCCTGCCTCCGATCGTGATGCTGAAACCGACGTGTTAAATGGCATTGCTTATGATGATAAGGGCAAAAGAATTTTTGTAACTGGTAAAAGATGGCCAAAACTTTTCGAGATAAAGGTTATAGAATAAAGTTTGTGCCGTATACAATCTTCAATGCCTCTGGAATTATTCCAAATTCAGCCGGAGTCTGACCAAGAGATTCACCATCAGCTTCAATATACATCGCTGTTTCGGAACTTACCTTAATATTCTTGCACTTATATCCGTCAATCTTTGGATGCTGCAGGATCCGTCCATTATAAAGGATCTTAAGATTTCTGATTATCTCAAACTTACCCATTCCGTTTATAATTGTGACATCAAGCAAACCGTCAGTGGGAATTGCTCTTGGAGTCTGTCTCATACCACCTCCGCAATAACGCCCATTACCAACATTCAGAGAAAAAATATCCGCATGGGTTATTTCCCCGTCGATAATTATTTCAGCCTTTGTGTTTTTATAGGATAACAGACTTGTCAGCAGATTATAAAAGTAGATGAGTTTTCCCCCGTGCCCTTTGTCCTTTTGAATATTTGTTTTTCTGACCACTACCGATTCAAAACCCAGTCCGGCAATGTTTATAAAATACCTTGTATTTTTTTCGTCACTGTTGAAAAAACTTATAGTTCCTATATCATGTAACAATGTTTTATTATCGCCGATAATCTTAATTGCTTTTTCATAATCAAGAGGTATTCCAAACATTCTTCCCCAATCATTTCCTGTGCCAACAGGTATCGACGCCAGGATAATTTCGGCAGGCGGACAGGATTTATTGGTAAATACTCCATTCACCACCTCGTTCAGCGTTCCGTCACCACCAACAGTAATTATTTTTCTGAAACCCGAAGAGAGTGATTCAAGTGTAAGATTTATAGCATGGCCTTTTCTTTGCGTAAATTCTACATCAAAAGACAAACCCGCTTTTTTCATAAGGTCAGATATTTTGTCCCAGTCTTTATTACCTTTCCCGTTGCCGGCATTAGGATTTACTATGACCATCCATCTGTTGTGATCGGTATTTGGAATCATATTTGTTTTTTATGTGGCAGACAAAGATGGAAATAAATTGGCTAATTTTTAAAAACCAAAACATTATATCAACTTCTCAACCATCTCACTAAGGGTATTAAGAAGTTTGTGACCCTTATCGTCAACCTTTGTACCTTAATGGTAATACAAAAATCAATGTTAATAAAATGTTGAAAACCCAAAAAAAAATGTTTACAATTACATCTTTTATGGCCGGTGGCAGATGGTCATTAATGGTAAATTTGAACTCTGATTATAATTCGATAACTTAAAAACGATGGGCAGGATAATAGCTATTGCAAATCAAAAAGGTGGGGTAGGGAAAACTACAACAGCAATAAATCTTGCGGCAAGTCTTGCCGCATTGGAAAAAAAGGTGCTGATCGTTGATGGGGATCCTCAGGCAAATGCAACTTCGGGTATCGGAATTGACACTCGTCAGATAAGATGCACGATATACGATTGTCTTATTGATGATAAAGACCCGAAAGATGCTCTGCTGAAATGTGAGATCGAAAACCTTTCAATTATACCTTCAAATATTGACCTTGTCGGTGCAGAAATTGAAATGCTGGACAGGCATGAGCGGGAAAAAATTCTAAAAGTTGTTCTGAAAAAAATTGCAGCAGATTATGATTATATTCTTATTGACTGTTCTCCTTCATTAGGGCTTCTCACAGTTAACGCTCTAACAGCTTCAGATTCAGTAATAATACCTGTACAGTGCGAATATTTCGCTTTGGAGGGATTGGGTAAACTTCTGAATACAATTAAAATTATTCAGAATAATCTTAATCCTGAACTTGAGATTGAGGGATTTCTGCTTACTATGTATGATGCACGTCTGAGGCTTTCAAATCAGGTTGCAGATGAGGTTAATAAACATTTTCAGCAAATGGTTTTTAAAACTATAATTCAGCGAAATGTAAAGCTTTCCGAAGCACCAAGCTTTGGTCAGCCTGCCATCTTATATGATGCTGATTCAAGAGGTACGGTCAATTACCTTAATCTGGCAAAAGAGCTTATTGAGAAACAGGAAGCAAAAGTATTACAATAACCCCCCCTCAATTCCGGAAATACAGATGAATATGACAAAGAAAAATGCGTTGGGAAGAGGTCTTGGTGCATTGATAGATGGAGTGGAGAAAGAAGTGCTTGAGAAAAAAGTTGAAGCAAACCTTGATATAGAGGTTGATTCAATTGAAGCTAATCCTTTTCAGCCAAGAACCAGCTTTGATGAAAAAGCACTGGAAGAACTTTCAGCCTCAATAAGGAAACTTGGTATAGTACAGCCACTTACAGTACGGGAAATTGGTTCAGGCCGTTATCAGCTGATTGCAGGAGAAAGAAGATTAAGAGCAGCACGTCTGGCTGGTCTGACTCATGTGCCGGCTTATATCAGAACAGCCGATGACCAGGCTATGCTTGAGCTGGCGCTGGTAGAAAATATCCAGAGGGAAGATCTCGACGCTGTTGAGGTGGCAATCAGCTTCCAGAGGCTGATCGAAGAGTGTAAACTAACCCAGGAGCAATTGAGCGACAGGGTAGGCAAACAAAGATCAACAGTGGCAAATTATCTGCGTCTTCTTAAACTGCCTGCTGAAATCCAACTCGGCATTAAGAACAAGCATCTTATGATGGGTCACGCCAGAACACTGGTTAACATTGAAGATCCCAAAAAACAAATTAATGTTTATTATAAAATCATCGATGGTGAACTTTCAGTTCGTCAGGCTGAAGATCTTGTCAGACAATTACAATCTGAAAAAATCAAAGACCCGGCAAAAATTGAAAAAAAGCGAAAGCTAAATGATGATTTTCTGCAGCTGTCTGATCATCTTAACAAGATATTTTCTGCCAAAGTAAATTTTAGGATAAACGAAAAGGGGAAGGGTAAAATCGTTATAGCATTTGAAAGTCCCGATGAAATGGAACGCATTTTAGGTGTATTTGATCGCCTTAAGTCCTGAAAATAATTATATTTGTCGGCTGTAGACTGGTTTTAGAAATAAGGACCGGCTATTTATTATTTTGAAGACTTTTCATAAAATACTGATTATACTTTTTCTGCAGTTGTTTTGCGTTCAGCAAATGATGTTTGGGCAGGATACGATAACTGTTTCAAAGCCTGTAAAGCATAAATTTAAGCCTGAATCGATGAAAGCAACTATGATGGCTGTTTCATTTCCGGGTCTGGGTCAGGTTTATAACAGAAAATACTGGAAAATTCCGGTAGTTTATATTGGTTTTGGAGCACTTATTTATGGAGCCGGTTTTTATGCAAAAAATTATACTCTTTATTTGAGAGCTTACCAGGATTTTACCGATAAAATACCCCAGACAAATAGCTATCTTAAGGTGATAGCTCCAAATGTTGTTCAATCGACTTATGATGTGGTAGTATATCCGAAGACTGCTTATCCAACTCTTTATGCTTATTACGAAACCGGCATGCTTCGGCTTGTTGACTATTATAAAAGGAATCGGGATCTTATGTATATTGGCATCGGTGCCTGGTATCTTGTTTCAATACTGGATGCAAACGTGGATGCCAGTCTTTTTAATTACGAGGTGAGTAATAATCTTAACATTACATTCGTTCCTATGCAGATGACTTTACCCGGCGGTTATATGGGAGCAGGTTTTGGTGTGGATTTGAAGGTAAACTTTTAACCAATTAACTATGAAATTCAGAGCGATATTAATTCTTTTCTTTTTTGCAGTTTTAAAAGCGAATGCAGCATCGTATAATGACACGATAATAATTAAGTCGGATAACAGTAGTGACCGGATAGCCCGTGATCTTGACAGCCTTGTTACTACCTGGTATGTTAAAATTGCTGTAAAAAATAATGAAGAAACCAAAGGCGACACTATCGGATTCTCATGCCCGGATACTGTATATAGTAACAGAATAAACAAGATCAATTCAATAATTAAACTTAGTTATAATAGTATCATAAAAAATCATATAGAGGTTTATACGATAAGGAAAAGAGAAAAATTTGCTGCTGTTCTCGGATTGAAAGATTATTATTTTCCTATGATTGAAGACGTTTTTGATTCATACGGACTTCCTGCTGAGCTTAAATATATGGCAGTAATAGAATCTGCACTTAATCCTGGCGTGGTAAACGGTCGTTCCGGCGCTACAGGCATGTGGCAATTCATGTATAGCACCGGTCGTATGTACGGACTCACAATTAACTCCATCGTTGATGAACGAAGGGATCCTGTTAAGGCAACACATGCTGCCGCCCGATATATTAAAGATCTTTACTCAATATATCAGGACTGGGTTCTGGTTATTGCAGCATATAATTGCGGTCCGGGAAACGTGAATAAAGCTATCAAGAGATCGGGGAATAAAAAAGATTACTGGGATATTTATTACAAACTGCCACGGGAAACCAGAGGATATATACCACAATATATTGCAGCAGCTTATGCAGTAACGTACTATGCTGAGCATAATATAGTTCCGCTCCCACTTAATATTCCTGTTGCAACAGATACCATAATGGTCAATAAGGATATTCATCTTGCGCAGATATCGCAGGTAATGGGGATACCTTTAGGTGAACTTCATGCCCTTAATCCTCAATATAAAACCGGACTGGTTCCCGGCTCTTCGAAGCCCCAGTCACTTACGCTTCCAATGAATCATCTCGGTGACTTTATTAATCTGAATGACACAATAAGAAGTTATAAGCCAGATGTTTATTTAAATAAAAATGTAGTGATAGCCGATCCCAAAAGGTCATCATTCATAAGCACCGATATTAAGGGCAAAACAAAACTTATCTATACCGTTAAAGATGGAGACAATATTGGATCCATATCGGAATGGTTCAAGGTAGGATTATCCGATCTTAGAAACTGGAATAATATTTATAAGAACAAAATCAGGGTAGGCCAGAAAATAGTAGTATATGTAAATCCTACAAAATCTGAATATTATTCGAAAATAAATACATTATCATATGCTGAAAAACAGGCGCTTATTGGAAAAATCGCAGCATCTAATACACAACCGGAAGTAAGTAGTGTTCCTGAAGAAACTGATGGTGAGTTCATAACTTACACAGTGCGCAATGGCGATACAATATGGGATATTGTAAAAATGTTTGATAATGTGACAACAACACAGGTACTGTCATTGAATAATATTTCCGATCCTGGTAAAATAAAGGTTGGACAGAAACTGAAGATCAAGAAAAAGAGCTGATTCTTTCTTACTATATGCAATGCGCCCTTTAAGGTCATTCTTGTTGTTATTGATCTTTCTGGCCTGTTTTACCGGTCTTCATTATATAATTAGCTTAAACCAGCTTTTCCCCTCTGTTTATGAATTTGTTCCTTCAGGAATCATAAATACTTTAATATCAGCTACTAAGGAGAATAGTGTAATTTTGCCGCAATCCGCCGATACTATAAAACTGGGTTCTGAAGATACTATTGTTAAAGATAGTTTATTTGTAGGGAACGGTCGCGGCCGTTCCTTAAATAATACATCCGGATTACCAGAAAAATCCTCTATCCAGTTACAAAGTTTTATTGACTCATTAAAATTGGCAAGGGGCCAGATACGAATTATATATTACGGAGATTCACAGATCGAGGGTGATCGGGTTACATCCTACCTTCGTCATATCTTACGAAAAGGTCATGGAGGAACCGGTCCCGGGTTATTTCTGCCGGTTATGCCGGTGATGTATACCAAATCAATATGGGTACAATCATCATCAAACTGGAAAAGGTACAATTATCTTTCTTACAAAGCAGGAGATATATCGCACAGGAATCTGGGCCCGTTCATGGCTATTTGCAGGTATCTTCCCGAAAAAGACACGACAAGGGAAATTGAAAAAGCATACATAAGAATCAGGCCTTCAAATTTTGCTGATAGCGCTACAGCCGCTTATGAAAAACTGAGGATTTTTTACGGAAATACCCCTGGCGAAGTAAATATCAGAGTAAAGGGTGATGATAATTTATTATATGCTGATTCATTAAAAAGGGGTGAAGGATATAATGAAATCAACTGTCGCCTGAAGGGCAAAAAAAATATTACAATTGAATTCAGCGGAAGAGTAAGTCCTGATATATACGGTATAAGTATTGAAAGTGATAGCGGGGTGGTTGTTGACAATATTCCTCAGCGCGGCAGTGCAGGACTTGAGTTTACAATGGTTAACAGGAATAATCTCCGTGAGTCATACAAGAAACTTTCTCCTGATCTGATCATACTGCAGTATGGTCTTAATATTGTAAAAAATGTGAGACAGGATTATTCATATTATGAAAAAGGTCTGATACGTCAACTGTCTCTTATTAAGAATCTTTCACCCCATACATCGATATTAGTTGTTGGCGTGACTGATATGGCAGCAAATGAGGGTGACAGTATAAAATCGTACAATAATATTCCATTCATAATTGAAGCTCAGAAGAAGGCAACAAGAAAGGTTGAGGTATTTTTCTGGGATTCCTACCTGGCAATGGGAGGAAAGTCATCGATCATTAAGTGGGCCGGAAAGAAACCGCCTCTCGCACAGAAAGACTATGTACATTTCACATACCAGGGAGCAGATACACTCTCAGAACTGCTTGTATCTTCGTTATTTACTGTTCACCCGATAGATTCAGTTTCACCAAAACCGGTAAAGATCAATATTCCGGAACCGCCTGCTATTATACCTGATCTTCAAAAACCGGGTCTTTTTAAATCTCTGGCTTTTTCAGTATTGAGTTATAGTCCTGATCGCCCCTTTGTGTTTACTTCCCCGGCTTTCTGGATTTTCTTTCTGATTGTTCTTCTTGGTTACAGCCTCGTATATAAAAAATTGCTAATCAGAAATATATACCTGTTTCTGATAAGTCTTTTTTTCTACTATAAAGCAGGCGGGTTTTTTTTATTTATTCTGATATTTGTTACAATAATCGACTATACATGCGGATTATTAATATATAAATCCAAAAGTCAGGCAGCAAAAAGATTCTTTGTGCTTCTCAGCATAATTTCAAATCTCGGACTCCTTGGTTATTTTAAATATACCGCTTTCATCATAAATTCAATTAATGGACTGTTTGGAACACACTTCGTGGTTTACGACCTGCTGTCAACACTTTCAAATTCCGTCCTTGGAACCACTTTTGATATCAGTTTCATAATTTTACCGGTAGGTATTTCCTTTTTTACATTCCAGTCATTAAGCTATACAATTGATGTTTTCAGAAAAAAGATGGAGCCCGTCAGGAATATTATAGATTTTGGTTTTTATGTTTCCTTTTTTCCTCATCTTGTTGCAGGTCCAATTGTAAGAGCTTCTGTTTTTATTCCGCAGATTTACCAGGAATTCAAACTTTCACGGCCTGAATTCAGTCATGCTCTGTATATGATTTCCAAAGGTTTGATTAAAAAGATAGTTATCTCAAATTTTATAGCTATTAATCTTGTAGACCGTGTTTTTGATGCCCCTTCAATTTATTCGGGATTTGAAAACCTTCTGGCAATATATGGATATGGACTCCAGATTTACTGTGATTTTTCGGGGTATACTGATATAGCCATCGGAGTTGCACTGATCCTTGGATTCAGATTACCGATAAACTTCAATTCACCATATAAAGCAAAAAGCATAACTGATTTCTGGAAAAGATGGCATATATCTCTTTCACAATGGCTTCGGGATTATCTCTACATCTCTTTGGGGGGAAACAGGAAAGGGAAAATCCGCACTTATTTTAATCTTATGATCACCATGCTTCTCGGCGGATTATGGCATGGAGCTTCTTTAAGGTATGTGATATGGGGAGGATTGCACGGAATAGGACTTGTAATTAACAGGATTTGGGATTCTATCTTCAGAAATCGTACCAGGACAAATTGGATTGGCAGGTTAATTGCAATATTTATCACATTTCAATTTGTAAATTTTTGCTGGATTTTTTTCAGGGCTCCTGATATAGACAGCGTGAAAATTATGCTAAAACAGATTTTTGAAAATTTCTCACCAGGATCATATCAGACAGTTCTTCCGGGGTATAGCAATGTTCTGCTATTGATGACAGTGGCTTATATTATTCATTTCCTGCCGGAACGGACTAAAGAGTCCTATAGGGGGTTATTTATAAAAATTCCTCTTGTTGGCCAGCTGGCTATAATTATGGCAGTTGCAATACTGCTTTTTCAGATGAGAACGACAGAAATTATGCCGTTTATATATTTCAGGTTCTGACGGGGGACAGCCGCGAAGCGGCAGGGGGTCTACAAATAAGTATTGATTTTTTTATCTCCTTTTACAAAAGGAGCTATAGCACGATCATAAATACCCTGCACATAAGCTATTGCCATCCCATAGTTGGTAACCGGGACACCAGCTTTAATTGCTTGTTGCAGCCGGTTATGAAGCTGTTTCCTTGTAATCATACATCCGCCGCACTGAATTACCAGTGAATAATCTGTTACAGGTCTTGATAGAGAATCTAATCCTGCCACAACATCGTATTCAAGTTTTTTACCTGTAAAATTGCTTATCCATCGGGGAATTTTAGTTCGCCCTATATCATCACACGATACATGATGCGTGCAGGATTCCAGAAGAAGAATTCTGTCACCGTCTTTTAATGTCGATATTTTTGGTGTCCCTTTAAGATAATTTTCAAAGTCACCTTTAAACCGGGCAAGCATAATACTGAAACTGGTAAGCGGAATATCGCGGGGAATTGACGCATCAGCCTTGACGAATACCTGGGAGTCTGTTATTGCCAGGGCTGGTTTTATGCCAGTTTTTTTAAGGAAAGCGTCGACCTCTCTCTCTTTCAAAACAATAGCCACGGCTTCATTGTCGAGGATATCCCGTATTGCCTGCATCTGGGGCAGAATCAGCCTTCCTGCAGGAGCTTCAATATCAATAGGAGTAATGAGTATTACTATATCGCCATAGCTGATCAGATCACCCAGTAAAGTGGGAGTATTATATGAATGTTCAGGAATTGTATTCCTGATAAGTGATATGAGCTCCTCGTAATTACGCTTGTCTAATGATGAAAACTCGAAAAGAGGTATTCCTGTGACTGATAATACCTTTTTCCCAAACTCTTCCGTCGGTCCCTGAATATCAGATTTACTGTGAATTACAATATAAGGCAGATCGTGGTCATTGAATTTTTTCATGAGTTCATCTTCAAATTTGCCCCATGAATTGTCTGTGACTATCAGAATACCCATATCGATAGCTTCAAGTGTTTTTACAGTCCTGTCAACTCTTTTCTGTCCAAGGTCACCTTCATCATCAATACCGGCAGTGTCAATAAGAATTACAGGACCAAAACCGATTATTTCAAATGATTTTTTTACCGGATCGGTTGTGGTTCCGGCATGGTCTGATACAATAGCAATATCCTGTCCGGCAAGACTGTTAATGAAGCTGCTTTTCCCGTTATTCCGGCGGCCATAAATTCCTATATGTGGTTTTGACTCTCGTCCTTTAGTATCCATCATGAAAATTTGCTGCAAAATTAGTAAATTTTTTAATGATGATTTTTTTATAGGCTGACTATGTCCCTTTGTCTATTATTTTACCTCTCCCTAAACCGAGCAAAGCGAGCTCGCCGAAGGCAATCCCTCCCCCAAGGGCATGGCCGTCAA
>PLNT01000007.1 GCA_003141895.1 Bacteroidales bacterium
TTAGCTTGACGGCTATGCCCCAGGGGGGAGGGACTTAATTATATGTCCAAGCTAATTTAAAACGAGCATTTTCGCCCCTTTAGGGGAGATGTCGCGAAGCGACAGAGGGGTTTTACTGCATAGAGTTAACCCTAGAGAAAATATTTTAATGAAATTAAATAATTCTATTCTTCAATTCCTTCTTTAGAATTTCGATAAACTCCTCAATATCCTCCTTTTGCGTATCCCAGCTGGTCATTAAACGGTATTCCGATCTCTTTTCGTCCCATGGATAGAAAAAGTAGTGTTCCTTTATCTTTTCCGCAATATCATCAGACATTATGACAAAAACACCATTTGACTGAATCTTCTGTGTTATTTTAACCTGGGGGATTTCTGCAAGGTAATCTCCAAGTATCCTGGCCATTTCGTTTGCATGCGAGGCGCAGGTTTTCCACAGGTCATTACGAAAATATCCTATGTATTGAGCTGAGATAAATCTCATCTTTGAGGCTAGCTGCATACCCTGTTTTCTTATATACTTGAAATCGGAAGATAAACCAGGTTTCAGAAAACAGATCGATTCGCCATACATCATTCCATTTTTAGTACCTCCAAATGAGAGGACATCCACGCCAGCATCTGTCGTGAATGCCTTAAAGGGAAGATTTAATGATACGGCAGCATTAGCTATCCTTGCTCCATCCATATGTAGTAACATCCCTCTCGCGTGAGCGTACAGGCCAAGAGATTTAATCTCTTCCACTGTATAAACAGTTCCCATTTCAGTCGACTGTGTTATTGATATTACCTTTGGCTGAGAATGATGCTCAAAATCAATTCCATGCATATGCTTCTCAATATGTCCGGGATTAATTTTACCATCAGGTGTATCGACAACAAGGATTTTACATCCGATAAACTTTTCAGGAGCTCCGCATTCATCTCCTTCAAGGTGTGCTGTAGAAGCAGTTATTACTGAATTCCATGGACTGGTGATTTCCGAAAGACCAAGAACATTAGCAGCAGTACCGGTAAATACAAAATAGCATTCTGTTGAATTACCTAGATGCTCTTTAAAAATTTTGCTGGCTTGTTCGGTATATACGTCTGATCCATAGCCTGTCACATGGCCAGTATTTGATGCTATTATTTCCTTGAGAATATCAGGATGGATTCCCGCATTGTTGTCACTGGCAAATCCGCGTTTTTCGATATTGGTGTTGGAAGATGGGCTCATTTATAGAAATAAACATTACATATTAATAATATTGGTCATATATTCCTTTGCAAGTGCCACTTGTTCATGAACAAATTCAACACCGGCAACTGAATGATCCTTATTCCACAATGGGTGACAGAGTTCAAATGTGAAATAGCCATTATATCCTATTTCATTCATTAACCCTATATAATGAGCATAGTCAGGCATTATGCCACCAGCATAATAATCGAGCATTTTAGGCTGAACTAAATTGTTTCCATCACGATAATATTCTCCACCGAAATGTGAATGTACCTGTAGATTTCCGACTGTACGAACTGCATTGGCTATATAGTCCTTATCCTGTTTATCAAATATGGGCAGATCGAGACATACTTTCAGGAAGGGAGAATTCACCTCTTTGACCAGGTCGTATGTGTCTCTCCAGGTTCTGATAAGTGGCGCATGATTCTGAAGTGCCAGTACGATGCCAAATTCTTCCCCGAATCTGGCAGCCTCCTTCAGGCAGTCCTTAACATAGTTATATCTTTCAATCCAGGTTGCATATGGATATTGTCTGAGGAAAGTGTAAAATCCATCACCGCGAACTAACTCATAAGTACCCACACCATCATGAATTGGTACACCTGGCCAGGCTGCAAACACTCGGACAACCTTTGCTCCCATGTCTTTTGCCAGCTTTACAGTCTCCCTGACCATCAGAAGCTGGTTTTCCCTTAGTTCCGGTATTGGGCTTGAAAAGTCATTGTTCGCAGACAAAGCTGGCATTTCCAGACCATATTTAGTGAGAGAGTTTCGCATTTCATCTCTTTTGCGCTGGTCAAGATCCAATGGACAACCCATTGGTCGTTTGTTATCCAGTTCAACACCATCAAAACCGTATTGTTTTGCATATCTGCACAATTCATCAAATGATAATGCGGTACCTTTGTACCATATCCCTCCATATGATATGGAATACAAACCCAGTTTGATTTTAGCGTTTTTTTGAGTTTTCTGTACCGGAACTGCCGGACTGATTTGATTTACGGAAGGTTTCATGCCGCCTAACATAGCAGCACCGGCAGCTACACCGGATGTTTCGACGAATTTTCTGCGGTTCATTGGTTTATCAGGTTAAATTAGCAATAAATTATTAAGGAGTTTAAAAGCTTACCAATTGGGGAAAAAAATGAATTGCCCTTTTATTTGTTGAATTATTTATATAAAGGAACGTATTTAAAATTATTCCGATTAATATTTATTGAAAAAAATTTTATCTTGTAAGTAATAAATAAAAGATAATCATTTTAATAAAAATATTATCAATGGAAAAGAATAACGAGAAAGAAGTGATTAAAAAAATCAATAACGGGAATAACAGTGCGCTAAGGGAATTGTATGGCTCCGATGCAGAAGTCCTTCAAAAACAGGCAAAAAGGTATAGCAGACTCGTCGAAAAATTCAAAAGCTCATTTGGCCCTACTGAACTAATGCTTTTCAGTTCTCCAGGTCGTACCGAGATTGGCGGGAATCATACGGATCATAATTATGGACGTGTACTTGCAGGTGCGGTTAACCTTGACAATGTTGCTGTTGCAGCTGCTAACAATACAAATGTTGTAAGAATTGAATCTGTTGGTTATCCAAAATTTGAAGTTGATCTGTCAAACCTTACCTCCGACAAAAAAGAAAATTTCACTTCTGCGGCCCTGGTGAGGGGGATTGGCGCCAGAATGAAAGAGCTGGGATTCCAGATTGGAGGTTTCGACTGCAGTATTGATGGCGGAGTGCCCGTAGGTTCGGGTCTGAGCTCATCTGCATCTTTCGAAGTTCTTATTGGTGCTATCTTCAGCCATTTATTCAATAACGGAAAGCTTGATCCCGTACAGAATGCCATTATCGGGCAATATTCTGAAAACGTGTTCTTTGGCAAACCCTGTGGATTAATGGATCAAACCGCATGTGCTGTGGGCGGTCTGGTTACAATTGATTTTAAAGATCCTTCAAAACCGATCGTTAAAAAGGTAAATTTTGATTTTGTTGCTACCGGTTTTGCTTTGGTTATTACAGATACCGGCAGTAATCACGCTGATCTCAATGATGAGTATGCATCATTACCTACTGATATGAAAGCTGTTGCAGCTGAGTTGGGTGCAAAAGTTCTGCGTCAGGTTACTCTGGAGCAAGTGTTAGAGATAGCTCCAAAAATCCGTAAGAAAGTTGGAGATCGGGCCATTCTTCGGGCTATTCACTTTCAAGGAGATAATCAGCGGGTTGTTGATCAGGTAGCTGCCCTGGAAAGAAATGATTTTAAGTCATTTCTTGGGATGGTTATTGATTCAGGTTTCAGCTCGTATATGTACAATCAAAATATTTATCCTGTTAATAATGTTAAAGAGCAAGGAGTTTCTTTAGCTCTTGCTCTAAGTGAACTTGTGTTGAAAGGAAAAGGTGCATGGCGTGTTCATGGCGGAGGTTTTGCAGGCACAATCCAGGCATATGTTCCACAAAGTCTGCTCGATAAATATGTCTCAACATTAGAGCATGTTTATGGAAAAGGTTCCTGCCACAAACTCTTTATAAGGCAGAAAGGCGCTGGAAAAATTGAACTATAGATCATCATGCTCGTGTATAAAATATTATGTAAATAAATTAATAGTCAGACTATGAATAACTCAACCAAATCCAATTATTTGTTCCCATTAATTGTAATGGCTTCTCTTTTCTTTTTGTTCGGCTTTATTACAACAATGAACAACTCCACTATCGATTTCCTGAAAAATGCGTTTGGTTTAAACGATGTTCAGAAACAACTACCCAATACATTTTTCTATGGAGCATATATATTGTCAATTCCCGTTGGTTTAATGCTGACAAAAATAGGTTATAAAAATGGGGTACTTTGCGGACTGGCTTTAATTTCACTGGGCTTCTTCCTTTGCATCCCGGGTGTTTCGATGGGCTATTACGGATTTCTAAGCACTGTTTCTGTCTTCGCAATTGGGGTAGTGATTCTTCAGGTTGCCGCCGGACCTTATGTAAATGCATTAGGGAGTCCTGAGACTGGTGCAAGCCGTCTTACACTGACCAACGCTCTTAATTCTGTAGCGACAATCATTGCTCCTATTTTCGTTTCTATTCTGCTCGTAACACCGAAACTCGAGCCTGGCATTAAAATGCAAAACTCTGCAATACGGGATATTGTTAAAGGGCCATTTATGGTTATCGGTATAATTACTGCAGTTATACTTGCAATAATGTTTTTCCTAAAACTGCCTGAAATAAAAAGTGAAGAAAATGAATCCGGAGGTTTGGAGAAAAAACAATATAAGTCAAGTGCTTTTAAATACACTCATGTCTGGCTGGGCTCATTAGCCATATTTCTCTACATGGGATGTGAAATAGGTCCCTCCAGCTTTTTCCCCGATTACGTAACTAAACTTGGCATTCATGGAATTAACCCTATCGACATGCTTAAATATTATTGGGGAGGTATGATGGTGGGTCGGATACTGGGAATCTTTATCTTAAGAAAATACAAAGCTCGTCTGATATTAACTATTTGTTCAGTTGGTGGATTTGTTTTGCTTGGCAGCTCTTTTGCCCTTAGTTCAAGTGCTCCTGTTATTGCTATGTGGTTATTCCTTGCTATCGGATTATTCCATTCCATTATGTGGCCGGTTATTTACAACCTTGCACTCGAAGATTTAGGACCACATGCAAAGGTAGCCTCAGGTGTTATAGCAACTTCGGTTATCGGAGCTTCAATCTCAACCCTGATTATGGGCAAAATACAGGCTGTAACAGGCTCGGTAATAATAGCTGTAAGCCTAATGTTCATTTATTACCTTTATCTGGTCTTTTTTGCCACAAAAGGCTCAAAAATAAGATAACCTTAAAGGTTAAGATGAATAAAAAAAAGGAGAACGAGATTTTTGCTCAACCTTTTTTTCGCATGCATTCGTGATTAATTGAATAGTTTTTTCAGAAACAAATTAGTGAAAACCCGATACTTCATATTCATCTCATACAAAGGTACTTCCTACCACGGCTGGCAAATTCAGCCTAATTCGGTTACGGTTCAGAAGATCCTTGATGAAGCACTGAGTGTCATCCTTAACGAAAAAATATCCACAATCGGTGCAGGAAGAACAGATGCCGGTGTACATGCTTTATTTTTCTGTGCCCATTTTGATAGCATTTCTCCCGATCTTCTTATTACTGGAAATATCATTTTCAAACTGAATCAATTTCTGCCTGCAGATATATCAGTCAATTCATTAAAGAAAGTAGTTCCGGATGCTAATGCAAGATACAGCGCTGTCTCCCGTACATACAAATATTACATATCCAGAATAAAGGACCCATTTTTTGATTATTCAAGCTGGTATATTCACGGAAAATTAGATATCAGATCGATGAATGAAGCTTGTCGGATATTATTTAAATATTCTGATTTTACCAGTTTCAGCAGGCTTCACTCGGGAGCGAAATCAAATATCTGTAAAATTCTTGAAACAGGTTGGAAAGAATCGGATAACCGCCTTGTATTTACAATCAAAGCTGACCGGTTTCTCAGGAATATGGTCAGGGCAATTGTAGGGACAATGGTTGAAATAGGTTTTGAAAAAATGGATCTCAGGGAGTTTGAAAATATCATTCTGGCGAAGGACCGGTGTAAAGCCGGAAAATCAGCCCCTGCGAAAGGGTTGTTTCTGGTGGATATTGAATATCCTGAGGAGATATTTGTTTAGATTAATTCATACCTGCAAGATAAACCCCACTGCCGCTTCGCGGCATCTCCCCCAAGGGGGAGAAAATACTGCCATATTTATTTGAATCTCACAAGAAGATCGAGATTTTTCCCCCCCTTGGGGGAAATTAAAAAGGGGGTTTATCGAAAAGAGAATTAGTATTCGTCCGGTAATTCTTTCAACTGCGCTGCCGTAAATACTGGTCCGTCTTTGCAAACATATACTTTACCTACATTGCAGCGACCGCATTTCCCAAAGCCACATTTCATGCGATTTTCCAGAGTGGTATAAATCATTTCATCAGTGAAACCCAACTTGGCAAGAACAGGAAAAGTATATTTTATCATCACTGGTGGCCCGCAAACGATTGCTATTGTATCTTTTGATGAAGGTGCAATTTTCTCAACAATAGTCGGTACAAATCCAACTTCGCCTTTCCAGTCGGGGGATTCACCACCAGGATCAACAGTAGTTACAAGGCGGACATCTTTTCTGAGTTCCCAATCCTTCAGTTCCTCTTTATATACGAGATCTTTTACGGTTCTTGCACCATAAATAATTGTAATGTCTTTGAAATTTTCCCTGAGGTCGAGTGCATTCCATATAACGCAACGCATTGGTGGCAAAGCAATTCCTCCGGCAATAAAAAGCAGACTTTTACCTTTCCACTCATCAATAGGAAATACATTACCATATGGTCCTCTGAAGCCAATTATGCTACCCTCTTCGCATCCTGAGAGAGCATTGGTAACTTTCCCTGTTTGCCTGAATGTACATTCTATATAACCTTTTCTTGTTGGCGGGGAAGCGATACAAAAAGTGGATTCGCCCACACCGTAAACCGAATATTCGCCAAACTGTCCTGCCTTATAAGAAAACTTTTCCTGATCTGCATCATTAACAAATTTCAGCATGAAAGTTTTTACTCCTGGCGCTTCATAAGTGATTCTCTCAATCCTCATGAGGTATGGCATGTACAAATTATCGATCATATTGTAACCTCCTGAATAGAAATTAAATTTTCCAGAATATTCATATCAACAGGACATGCTCTTGAACAACGGCCGCAACCGGTACATCCGTAAACCGAGAGCCTTTCAGGCATGTATGAAAACTTGTGCATAATTCTCTGTCTCCATCTTTGTGATTGTGCATCGCGTGGGTTATGGCCGGAAGTATGGATTGTGAAATGTGAAAACCCGCATGAATCCCAGCATCTGACCCGTGAACCCTTTTTCCCATGCGCTTCATCCTGAATGTCAAAACAGGCACATGTCGGGCAAACATACGCACAGGCTCCGCAACCCAGACATCTCAACGATTGTTCAATCCATTCCTTGCTCTCAAAAAACTTGTCAAGCTTATTTTTGATTTCTTCGTGATTGAACCTTACAGGCACTTCAGCAAGATATTTTTCTTTCTCAGAGTTTTCTGATTTTTCAAATAGTTGTGGAGCGATAGACACAATTACGTTCCCTTTCTCAGTAAGAATTTCAGCAAGATAATCTCCATCATCTCCCATCCGGGTGAATAAAATATCACTTCCCAGCGTATTGCCTGGATTTCCTCCTACAGAAGTACAAAAACAATACTCATCAGATTTATTGCAGCTGAATCCAAAAACAGTAACTTTTGATAACCGGTTATTGTAAATCTCGTCTTTATAATCCCAATTAAAAATTGAGCTGAGCTCCCCTATCCCATTCGCATCGCAAGGTCTTACTCCCCAGAGAATTATTTCCGGAATTTCTTTAAGATCTATTCCTTTCACTGACATTCCTTCCTTGCTCTTCGAGTAATCGAGAATCTTTTCGGCACGCGGGAAGGTAATATCTTTTGATGACTGTGTGGTCTGAATATATCCAGTTGAGATCCCTTTAAAATTCTCTGCATCTCTGAAAGTTATCTTTCCGTTTTTTTCAGAAGGAGCATAGATTTTTTTACTGTTTTGCTTTAAGATATCGAAAAGCTTTTCCAGTGAGTCTTTCCTGACTAATCGCTTATCAATATTCATATCTTATTGTATAAAATTTTCTTTATCATCAGGTTTGTATGTTGACATGAGATGCTCGCCCTTTAATGCAGGCTGATAACCTCCGAAATGTTCCTTGGCATCAAGAAGCATCCTTTTTGTAAGCAGGTTGATAGGAATTGAAAGCGGACATGCATTATAACATGCATCACAATCAATGCAACGACCGGTAAGATGAATCGCCCTCATGATATGCCATTCAAGGTTTCCGAGTTCGGTAGAAGGAACAGGTATCCATTGTGGCTGGTTAAAATCGACAGTACATCTTGAGCAATAGCACATTGGACAGGCTGCACGGCAGGCATAGCATTTAAAGCATGGGGCAAGCTCATCAATCCAGAATTGCCAGCGTTCAGGCTGGGTCATCTTTTCAAGTTTGTCGAGCATTTCTTTATTACGCACATCAATCTCAATCTCATATTGATGAACAAATTTTTCAACCTCTGCCAGATTGCCAAATTCAATCAATTTGCTTTCAGGAGTAATTCCCAGTACCAGAATATTTGCGTCAGTTACCTGGAACTCTGAAGCAAGTTGAATTATGCTTCTCATAACAGGTAAGGTAGCGGCAACCGCCATTTTACCTTTTTCCTTTATTTCTTTTTTTGTAATATATGCTGCAAGGTTCTGTATACACCGACTATCAAAAATTAACTTATCTGCATCTTCAGAGTTCTCGACAAAAAGAGCCCTTGTTTTATTTCCAGTACCCTGCTCATAACCAATTACCACCTTTACTGAAGATGATTCAATCAGCTCTTTGGCACGTTTAATCAGATCAACCATGGTTCACCTCCTTTTCAGGATATTTTGCAACTTTTTTGTATTCTGTGTAAGGCCCCAGTTCCCGTATTGATTTAACGGTAGCATTTACAATATCAGCCCATTTGGCACCTTCAGCTGCTGAAACCCACGAGAATTTAATTCTGTTAGTATCAATTCCGGTGAAATTACACAGCGACCTGAACATTATCCATCTTCTTCTTGCATGAAAATTGCCTGAAGTGTAGTGACAATCGTTAGGATGACACCCTGATACAATTATTCCGTCGGCACCTTCGTCAAATGCTTTCAACAACAACATATAATCTATTCGACCTGTACACGGGAACCTGATGATGCGAACATTCGACGCATATTTGATACGGCTTGTACCTGTCAGGTCTGCCCCGGCATAAGTGCACCAGTTACAGACGAAAGCAACAATTTTTGGTTCAAATTCAGCCATCAATACTAAATATTAATATTCATTTAATAAAGCCATTACCTCAGTATACATCTGTTCATGGGTATAACCCTGTATATCAATTGATTTTGTCCTGCAGAATGCTACGCATGTACCGCATCCCTGGCATAGACCCGGATTGACTTTCGCTACTGACTTAATAACTTCGCCATTACGGTTTTTAATTTCTTCCTTTTCAATAGCCTGATAAGGACATGCTGAAACACAAAGGAAGCATCCCACACATGATGAATAAACGGGTGGAGCCTGACGATTCACCACTGCTATAATAGGTTCGCGGGTGAGTTCATCCTTAGAGAATAATCCTGCGACTTTAACCGCAGCACCCGAAGCCATTGCTACTGATTCAGGAATATCGCGCGGCGCCTGGCATGCCCCGGCAAGAAAGATACCTGCAGTATTGGTTTCAACCGGTTTAAGTTTTGGATGGGCTTCGGCAAAGAATTTATAAGGATCGTATGAGATATGTAATTTCTGTGCAAGCTCTTCAGCGCCTTCGTTGGCAACACCTGCTGTAGCAAGAACCACCATATCAGCTTCAATTTCAACCGGCATTGCATTCAGAAGAGTATCTACTCCGCTGACAATTAATTTGCCGTTCTTTTCATATATCTTCGAAACCCGGCCACGTATATAATTAACTCCATCATCTTCAATTGCTCTTCTGACAAATTCCTCATACTGCTTACCTCCTGCCCTGATGTCCATATAAAATACATAGGATTTACCTCCATGTACTTTGTGCTGATATAGCATTGCATGTTTTGCAATATACATGCAGCATATCTTGGAACAATAAGGAATACCTTTTGCAGGATCTCTCGATCCGGCACAGGCCAGAAACACAATTTTTTCAGGAACCTTTCCATCAGATGGTCTCCTGATCTCTCCCAGGGTTGGACCCGACGCAGACGCAAGCCGTTCAAACTGGAGTCCGGTTATGACATCTGCATGTTTTCCATAACCATATTCCGGAAAGAAATCAGGCTGTTTGACTGTGAAACCGGTTGCAATTACAATTGCACCAATTTCCACTTCAACGATCTGATCTTCCTGGTCGAAACGAATTGCACCGGTTGGACAAACTATTTCGCAAACTTTGCACTTGCCCTTAATATAATAGGTACAGTTTTTCCTGTCAATTACCGGTTTATTAGGAACAGCCTGTGGAAAAGGTACATAGATTGCTGTTCTCTTCCCAAGACCTTCATTGAATTCACTTGGAATTTTCTTTACAGGACATTTTGTTGTACACTGAGCGCATCCTGTACATAGTTTTTCATCGATGCTCTTCGATTTCTTCCTGATCTTAGCTTTAAAATTACCTATGAATCCTTCAAGGCTTTCAAGTTCAGCATATGTATATAAGGTAATATTAGGATGCTGTGCCACTTCCACCATTCTCGGAGTGAGGATACATTGAGAGCAGTCGAGTGTTGGAAATGTTTCTGATAATTGAGACATATGACCCCCTATCGAAGGATCTTTCTCAATGAGTATCACTTTATGACCAGTATTTGCAATATCAAGACTCGCCTGAATTCCAGCAATACCTCCGCCTATTACAAGTGCGGTTTTTGTAACCGGCACCTTTATTGAAGTCAGCTCATGGTTATATTTTACCTTCTCCACAAGTATTCTTACCAGGTCGATTGCTTTTTCGGTAGTCGCTTCTCCCTTTTCATGAACCCAGGAACAATGTTCCCTGAGATTGGCCATTTCGCACATAAAGGGATTTAAACCGGCTTCAGCACATGCTTTTCTGAAAGTAGGTTCATGCATTCGCGGTGAACAGGATGCAACAACAACACCTGTTAATCCTTTTTCAGTAATTGCATTTTTTATAAGACTTTGTCCGGGATCAGAACACATATACTTATAATCAACGCTGAATGTTACGCCATCCCAATTGCCAGCTGTCTCAGCAACCTTGGCACAATCAACCGTTGCACTTATGTTTTCCCCGCAATGACAGACAAATACTCCAATTTTTGACATATAATTGCTTGATATACTTAATTAATAATATCCTCAATTTTTCTTTTAAACCATTAATCCTTTATCTTTCTTAGAAACCCCCTTTCTTATTTCCCCCAAGGGGGAAAAGGTAGCTTACGCCTTCCCCCGTGGGGGAAGTCCCGATAGCTATCGGGAGGGAAGGGGGTAACTCTTTTAAAAAGAACACTTAATTATATCTACTTACAACCTTTATCAAACTGATACTTTTACAAAATGCCTCTGCAGACCGAGAGCTTTCCTGTCGAGACCCAGAGCTATACCTATTGCCTGAGTAATATAAAGGACAGGAATATCAACTTTTTCACCCAGGTATTCATTAATCGAATCGCGTCTCATATCGAGATTTGAATGACACATCGGACATGCAACTATTATTGTTTCAGCACCACGGTCTTTAGCATCACCAATTATTTTGCCTGAAAGTCTGCCTACCGAGCTTGTTCTCGAAACGGATAATCCTGCACCGCAGCATTCTGTTTTAAATGCCCAGTCAATTGGAGTGGCTCCAGCTTTAAGCATCAGGACATCAAGCGACTGAGGATCTTCTTCACGATCAAAATTCAGGATTTCATGCGGTCTCACAAGAAGGCACCCATAATAACACGCTACTTTGTGATCAAATGGTTTGACTACCTTTCCTGCAAGTACAGGCGTGATATATTTGTCAAGCATCTGAATAATATTCAAAACATTCACAGAACCTGTGTATGGAAGATTATTTGCATCTGTAACAGCAATCTTTAACTCAGGGTCCTTCGCAAGTTCATGTTTTGTTACTGTTAACCTGCTGTAACAAGCTGCACATGGAACAACTATTTCTGTCAGTCCTTGTTTTTCAGCAAGGGACAAAATTCTTGCGGGAAGTGCAAGAGAGAGTTCTTTGTTCATGTTATGGGCGGCTGTAGCCCCGCAGCAATTCCAGTCATGGATTTCCTCTAAATCGATATCAAAGGCTTTTGCAACGGCAAGGACCGACTCAGCATATTCACGTGAGGATCCTTTAAGAGAACAACCTGGATAAAATCCGAGAGTCATATATTTAGTTTTTATTCTTTTTATTTGATTTCCTGAATATTGCAGCAACGCCTGAGCGATCTTTTATAAGTTCAGGAATAATATTCAATTTACCCCGCTTCATCATCTTGGGTGCAAGGGCCATATCTTCAAGTATCCGTAATGTCCTTGTTTTATAGTCAACAAACAGTCCGATTTCATAAAGACGCCCGGTATATTTTATAGAGTCAAGGAAAGACTTATGAAATGCAATAATCTCTTTTGCTTTGGGATTAGCCTTTTTCTCATTCAGTGATTTCTCTCTGAGGAAGTCCATCATTTTAGGAATGTCGATACTCATCGGGCAACGTGCAAAACACATTTCACATGTAAGGCACACCCATATTGAAAAAGATCTTAAAACTTTATCCTCAAGGACAGGGTTGCCTGTCTGTAACATCCGCATTATCACACTGGGTGGATAATCCATCTCTTCTGAAAGAGGGCAGCCAGCAGAACATTTACCACATTGGTAGCAATGGCTAACCTTTACCTCAGTATGTTCTAAAACTTCACCTCCAAGTCCGGAAATTACGGAATGATGTGTATCTGAACTCATAATAACCTATTTTGTATCGATTATGATTAACATTATTACAACTCCTAAAAGTAATATTTATTGCAATTTTAAAAACATGAAAAATGTCATATATAGTTTTATAAAAAAAGCTTGAAAATATAAATAAAATTCAAAACCCCGATAAAATGCACCTAATCTGTTAAATGAATAACACTATGAATGGAAAGAATGATATATATCATTGTTATCATATGTTAATCATTTCACAAAACAAAAAAAAAATCTATTTTTGTGCGGCCTGAATCTGAAACTAATTCCATTTTCTATGAATAATGAATGGTTAATTTTGTTTTTCCTTGTGGGAGCCAGCTTTGTAGGATTAGTCCTGATCTTTTCAGGGATAGTAGCTCCGAAATCAACAAATCCACAGAAATTTGAACCATATGAATGTGGTATCCCTACTGAGGGAGTTACCTGGCTTCAGTTTAATGTGGGATATTATCTTTTTGCCATACTCTTTCTGGTTTTTGATGTTGAGACTGTCCTGGTGTTTCCATGGGCAGTTGTAATGAAAGAGACCGGGATGGCAGCATTTGTTGAAATACTTATTTTCTTTTTCATATTGGGTCTGGGATTATTATATGCCTGGAAAAAACATGCGTTGATATGGGAATAAAAGGAATGAAGCGGGAAGAATTTGAGGATAATGAAAGCCTTGATCTTCTTAATGCATCGGGCACCAATATACTTCTGACAACAATTGATGATGTTATTAACTGGGGCAGAAAGAATTCACTGTGGCCACTTACTTTTGCAACCAGATGTTGCGGTATTGAAATGATGGCTGCCGGAGCTGCAAGACATGATTTTGCACGATTCGGAATGGAAGTTTACAGAGCAAGCCCTCGTCAGGCAGATGTGATTGTCGTTGCGGGAACCATTGTACATAAGATGGCCCCGGTTTTAAAACGTCTGTATGATGAGATGTCTGAGCCGAAGTATGTTGTTGCAATGGGAGCCTGTGCCATATCAGGAGGGCCCTTTTTTCTGAATTCTTACAGTGTTGTTAAAGGAGTAGAGCATGTAATACCTGTCGACGTTTATGTTCCGGGTTGTCCTCCCCGACCAGAAGCTTTATTATATGGTATGCTTCAGTTGCAGCGGTTGATTGAAACCCAGACAATAGAATCAAGAAAGGTGAGAAACAAATCGCATGATTATAAATAAGATGGATAAAATACAACTTGAATCATTTTTAAAAACAATAGCTTCCGGGGTTGAAATTAAAGAAGGTAAACAATATCTGGAAGTAACTGTGCCATCTTCCTCATTACATCAGTTGGCTAAAAGTTTAAAGGAAAAAGAGGAATCAAAATTTGATTTTTTGTTTTGCCTTACAGGAGTTGATTATGGAACAGAACTTGGTGTTATTTACCATCTGCGCTCAACATCTTACGATCACACTGTTGTCTTAAAAACAAGAACAGCTGACAGGGAAAACCCAATTTTGGACTCGGTTTGTGATATTTGGGAGACTGCTGAATTTCATGAAAGAGAGGTATTTGACCTGCTTGGAATAAAATTCAAGAATCATCCTGATCTTCGAAGGCTCTTCCTCGACAATTCATGGGGGTTCCCGTTAAGAAAGGACTATGTTGATGATATTAATATCGTTACAAAGTAATTTATGGAAGAAAAGGAAATAACAAATCTGACTGACGAACATCAGGAGTACGTAATAAATATGGGACCTCAGCATCCGTCAACTCACGGAGTGCTCAGGCTGAAGGTATCGCTTAAAGGAGAAATTGTTAAAAGCATAGAACCACACATCGGTTATATTCACAGCGGCATTGAAAAGATGTGTGAAAGTATAACTTATCCCCAGATTATACATCTCACCGACAGAATGGATTACATTTCTGCTCATATAAATAATGAAGCAGTATGTCTGAACGTCGAGAAAGCGCTGGAGATAGATATTCCCGACAGGATAAAGGTAATCAGGACAATCATGTCGGAACTAACACGTATTCAGTCACATCAGCTTTGGTGGGCCTGTTTTGGTATGGATCTCGGCGGATTAACCTGTTTCTTTTATGGCTTACGCGACAGGGAAAAAATATTGGATATTTTTGAAGAGACATGCGGCGGACGAATGATTGTCAGCTATAATTGTCCCGGGGGACTGATGTATGATATACACCCTAACTTTCAGAAACGGGTTAAAGACTTTATTAAGTATTTCAGAAAGATTTTACCTGAATATGATCAGCTACTGACCGGCAACGTAATTTTCCATGAACGCAGCAAGGGTATTGGCACATTAACTAAAGAAGATGCTATCTCATTTGGAGTAACAGGTCCTACCGGAAGAGCTTCAGGCTTTTCATGCGATGTCAGGAAACACGAACCATACAGCGCATACGACAGGGTACAATTTAAAGAGATCCTCTTTGATGAAGGAGATACATTCCACAGGTATCTTGCCAGGATTGATGAGATGTGGGAATCGATGAAGATAATTGAACAATTGATCGATAATATACCAGAAGGGCCATTTGCTGTGAAGATGAAGCCGATAATAAAACTTCCCGAAGGGGAATATTATCAGAGGGTTGAGACTGCACGTGGTGAGCTTGGAGTATTTGTAATAAGTGATGGTAATAAAAACCCTTACAGGGTAAAATTCAGATCTCCTAACTTTTCGAACCTTTCAGTATTAAACCAT
The DNA here is from genome assembly GCA_003141895.1 of Bacteroidales bacterium. Classification (GTDB taxonomy): domain Bacteria; phylum Bacteroidota; class Bacteroidia; order Bacteroidales; family VadinHA17; genus LD21. The sequence continues at coordinate 15,542 of PLNT01000007.1, forward strand.
ATTGCAAAAGGATTTAAAATAGCGGATCTTGTAGCTATTGGAGGATCACTGGATTTGATAATACCAGATATTGACAGATAAACCCCCCAACCCCCCCAAGGGTGGGCTGGGTTTTGAAGTCCCCCCTTGGGGGGATTTAGGGGGTGAAAATGAAGAGGGAAACTAAACTGGAAGCCAGAGATTGCTTCGCTCGCAATGACAGTTATGTTATTTGGATTTTAAAAAACGAAGGATGAAAAACGATAAACGATAGACGATAAACGATAAACGACAAACGATAAATAGACCTAAAGATATAATATATGTTACCTGAGATAGTCGCTTTAAATACTTCCCCTACTCTATCAGTCCCATGGTGGAAAGTCGTTTATGATTTTTCCGCTCTGACAGATTGGATCGACAAAAGTCTTCACAACTCGATGTCTCCTTTCTGGACAACAATAACCGAGATGCTGATTATAGGAGTTTTGATACTCTTATTCTATGCCTTGGTGGGACTTTTTCTTGTTTACGCCGAGAGGAAAGTATGTGCATTCATGCAGAACAGGCTGGGGCCAAACAGGGTTGGTCCATTCGGAATATTCCAGACTATTGCTGATCTTTTTAAACTTCTGTTTAAAGAACTGATACCAATTAAAAATGCCGATGGTTTTCTTTTCAATCTTGCCCCTTTTATAGTAATTATTGCCTCATTTATGGCAATTGCAGCTATTCCTTTTGCTAAAGGACTTCATGCAATTGATCTCAACATAGGAGTATTATACGTCATGGCTGTTTCAGCAATGGGTGTTATAGGAGTATTACTAGCAGGATGGTCAAGCAATAATAAATATTCACTTATCGGGGCAATGCGAAGCGGTGCACAGATAGTCAGCTATGAATTATCAGTGGGTCTGTCTTTAATAACAATTGTGATCCTTGCCGGATCCATGCAGCTTTCAGTAATTGTTGAAGCTCAGAGAGACGGTTGGTTCCTGTTTAAAGGACATATATCAGCATTTATCGCCTTTATTATTTTCCTCATCTCAAGCACTGCAGAAACGAATCGGGGACCTTTCGACCTTGCTGAAGCTGAATCAGAGCTCACGGCAGGTTATCATACCGAATATTCAGGAATAAAATTCGCATTCTTTTTCCTGGCTGAATACATTAACATGTTCATTGTTGCCTCAATTGCGGCTACAGTATTCCTGGGAGGATGGATGCCATTTCATGTCGGTTCATGGGAAGGGTTTAATCACATAATGGATTTCATTCCTCCATTCGTCTGGTATATCGGCAAAACATTCTTTGTTATATTCCTGATGATGTGGTTCAAATGGACTTTTCCGCGTTTGAGAATTGATCAGTTGCTTACTCTTGAATGGAAATATTTGCTGCCAATCAATTTATTTAATGTTTTGATTATGGCATTCCTGGTCCTTATGGGCTGGCATTTTTAATAAATGATAACTAAAAATTATTTATCTCTGAATGAGAAGTATAATAGAATATTTTAAGGAAATAATATTTGGCGTCTGGTCTTTGCTGAAAGGCATGAAAGTCACAGGATCATACTTTTTCAGACCTTCTACTATTGTGACCCAAAAGTATCCTTCAAACCGGAATGACCTGGTAATGTTCGACCGTTTCAAAGGTGAGGTAATAATGCCGCATGATGAAAATAATGAACACAAATGTACCGGATGCGGAATATGTGAACTGAATTGTCCTAACGGAACTATTGAAATAATCTCACAAACAATTGTTACAGAAGAAGGCAAAAAGAAGAAGGCAATAGATAAACATATTTACAGGTTAAGTATGTGCACTTTCTGTGGTTTATGTGTTAAGGCATGTCCTTCCAATGCACTTGCATTTGGCCAGAAATTTGAACATGCTGTTTTTAACCGGGCACTTCTGATAAAACAATTGAATAAACCTGGTTCCAAATTAAAGAAAGGAGTTGAATAATGGCCTCAAATCAGATTATGTTTATCCTTTTTTCTGTAATGATTGTTGTGTTTTCTGTGCTGACAGTAACAAGCCGACGCATCCTCAGAGCGGCTGTTTACCTCCTGTTTGTACTCGTTTCAACATCTGGCTTGTATTTTATGCTGAACTATCAGTTCCTTGCTGCAGTACAGCTTACTCTTTATGCAGGAGGTATAGTTGTACTGATAATCTTTTCAATTCTCCTTACAAGTCATATAAGTCAGAATTTTGAATCTTCCGGGTGGAAGAAAAACATATTTTCAGCGATCGCTGCTCTGATCGGTGCTCTTTTATCTATCATTACAATTCTCGATTATAAGTTCTCAGCTACAACTGAAGTTGCGCAGGAAGTTAACATGAAATTAATCGGAAAAAGTCTGCTGTCGACTGGTTATGATGGATACGTGCTCCCATTTGAGATAATATCGGTTTTACTTCTTGCAGCAATGGTTGCAGCTATCGTGGTTGCAAAAAAAGTGTCGCCGAAAAGCGCAGAATTACAAAACTTAAAACAGTAATAAGACATGAACTCAGGAATACCATTGCAATATTTCTTAATTCTGGCAACAGTAATGTTTTTTACCGGTGTTTATGGTTTTCTTACACGCAGGAACCTTATAACCATATTAATGTCAGTGGAACTCATTTTAAATTCAGTGAACATAAATTTTCTTGCTTTCAACCGTTATCTGTATCCTCATAAACTGGAAGGAATGTTTTTCAGTGTGTTTGTAATTGCTGTCGCTGCATCGGAAGCCGCTGTTGCCATAGCCATTATAATTAACATTTACAGACGGTTTACAACAATAAATGTTGAGGATGTTAATGAGATGAAATTCTGAAACGTTGTGCGGTTTGCGGTATAAACTTTAGGAAATACATAATATGATAAATTTCAGCTATACAATTTGGATCCTTATTCTGCCTTTTTTTATGTTTCTGCTTCTTGGTCTGGCAGGACATAAACTTTTCAAAGCAAAGCTTTCAGGTTTGCTGGGAACCGGTGGATTGGGAATTATTACAATACTTTCTTACATAACAGCTTACCGCTATTTTTTCGTAACAGGTAAAATAGAGGGAGCTTTTCAGAAAATAACAGCTGTTAATATAACATGGCTTCAGTTTACAGATAAGCTTCATATTGATATGGGCGTTTTGCTCGACCCTATTTCAGTTATGATGCTGGTAGTCATAACCACTGTTTCCCTTATGGTTCATATATACAGTCTTGGATACATGAAAGGAGAAAAAGGATTTGAGCGTTTCTTCTCCTTTCTTTCACTCTTCAGTTTTTCAATGCTTGGGTTGGTTCTTGCAACAAATATTTTCCAGATGTACATTTTCTGGGAGCTTGTCGGTGTTTCTTCATTTTTGCTCATCGGGTTCTACTATCAGAAACCATCAGCTGTTAGGGCTTCAAAAAAGGCTTTTATTGTCACCAGATTTGCTGACCTTGGCTTCCTGATAGGAATTCTGATTCTATCGTTTAATACAAAAACATTCGATTTTATTACCCTCACTAATCCAACGGGAACAGCTATTTTGCAGGGGACCGGTATCGGTTTCCTGGGCCTTTCAATAATGACATGGTCGATGATCTTCGTGTTTATGGGAGGTGTTGGTAAGTCAGCAATGTTTCCATTCCATATTTGGCTTCCTGACGCAATGGAAGGTCCTACACCTGTTTCAGCACTTATTCATGCGGCAACTATGGTTGTTGCCGGGGTATACCTGGTTGCAAGGATGTTTCCAATCTACGCTATCTCTGCACCTGTCGCACTCCATGTTGTTGCATATGTTGGTGCATTTTCATCGCTGTTCGCGGCTATAATTGCATGTACACAGACAGATATAAAAAGAGTACTGGCATATTCTACCATGTCGCAGATTGGTATGATGATGTGTGCTCTTGGAGTAGCCAGTTATGGCGGAGAGGAAGGATTAGGGTATATGGCTTCAATGTTTCACCTGTTTACTCATGCTATGTTCAAAGCACTTCTATTCCTTGGTGCAGGAGCAATCATTCATGCAGTTCACAGTAATTATATGACTGACATGGGAGGTCTGCGCAAATATCTACCGATTACTCACATTACTTTTCTGATCGCATGTCTGACAATTGCAGGAATTCCTCCTTTCTCAGCTTTTTTCAGTAAGGATGAAATCTTAACTGCTGCTTTCCATAGTAATAAAATTCTGTTTGGGGTTGAATACGCAGTGGCTGGTCTGACAGCTTTTTATATGTTCAGACTCTATTTCAATATTTTCTGGGGAAAAGATACTCAGTATCACCATACACCCCATGAAGCTCCTGCAACAATGACAATTCCTCTGATTTTACTGGCTATTGCTTCTTTGTTTACGGGCTTTATTCCATTTAATAAACTGGTTACTTCGGATAGCAAAGTACTGGAAAGTGGCCTTGAAATGATGATAGCAATACCTTCAGTGCTGATAGGCTTATTAGGAATTGGAATCGCATATGTTATGTACCGAAAAGAAACTTCAATACCCGACAGGCTCGCAACAACATTTAAATACGGATACAAATGGGCATACAATAAATTTTATATTGATGAACTGTATCTGTTTGTTACAAAAAAGATCATTTTCAGATATATAGCTCAACCGGTTGCATGGTTTGACCGGCATATTGTTGATGGCACGATGAATGCAATTGCAACTGTAACCCAGGTAATATCATTCAGAATCAGAGGATTTCAATCGGGACAGCTGCAGAAGTACGCTTTTGTATTTATTACGGGAGTGATCATGCTTGCAATATTTTTTATTTACCTGTGGAAGTAACTGAATTTTAGAAAAGATTTTAATTATGGATATTTTATCTCTGTTTGTAGTAATCCCGGTATTAACAATCACAGCGATCCTGTTTTTAAAAGATACCCGACAGGTGCGTCTGGTGTCAGCATTTGGAATGGGGCTTCAGCTATTAATGGCTGCATTGCTGGTTTTTCTGTATTTAACAGCACGTCATGCCGGAAATAGTGATGAGATGTTGTTTATAAGGGATTATTTATGGTTCAAGAGTCTTAATATCCATTACGCCGTGGGCGTTGATGGAATTTCTGTTGCTATGATAGCATTGACCTCGCTGGTCGTTTTCGCAGGGATTTTTGCATCGTGGGAAGTTGAATTTCTCAGAAAAGAATTTTTTATTTCCCTTATTCTTTTGGCTACCGGAGTTTTCGGATTCTTTATCTCAATAGATCTCTTTACCATGTTCCTGTTCTATGAACTTGCTGTCATTCCAATGTATCTGTTGATAGGGATCTGGGGAAGCGGACCTAAAGAATATTCGGCAATGAAACTCACAATCATGCTTATGGGTGGTTCCGCGCTTCTTCTGGTAGGATTGCTTGGAATTTATTTCAATTCTTCACCTGACGCAACCAAACTTACCTTCAATATTCTTGAGATTTCAAAAGTTGTTATTCCACTCCCTGCTCAGAGAATCTTCTTCCCTCTCACATTCCTGGGATTTGGAGTACTCGGGGCATTATTTCCTTTTCATACATGGTCTCCTGATGGCCATGCCTCTGCACCTACAGCTGTTTCGATGTTGCATGCAGGCGTTCTTATGAAACTTGGTGGTTATGGTGCTTTCAGAGTCGCTATATTCCTAATGCCTGAGGCAGCTCATGAATTATCCTGGATATTTATTATCCTCACATCAATAAGTGTTGTTTACGGAGCATTTGGAGCAATTGCGCAGAAAGATTTAAAATATATTAATGCATATTCCTCGGTGAGTCATTGCGGACTTGTTCTCTTTGCCGTATTGATGATGAATCAGACTGCTATGAACGGTGCGATAATCCAGATGATCTCCCACGGTTTAATGACAGCATTATTCTTTGCTCTTATTGGAATGCTTTATGGGAGAACACATACCCGACTAATAAATGAAATGGGTGGTCTTATGAAGGTCATTCCCTTTTTATCAGTTTGTTATGTAATTGCCGGTCTTGCTTCCCTCGGACTTCCCGGACTAAGTGGTTTTGTCGCTGAAATGACAATCTTCGTCGGAGCATTTCAGCACCATGAACTTTTTTACCGGATTGTTACAATAATGGCAGTATCATCAATAGTTATCACCGCAGTATATATTCTGAGAGTTATCGCGATTTTATTACTTGGACCAACAACCAATGAACATTTTGAACATCTTCCTGATGCTAAATGGTTTGAAAAAATATCGGTAATAACATTGATCGGTGCAGTTGCTGCTATTGGTCTTGTACCTTTCTGGCTTTCAACAATGATCGGTACCAGTCTGCATCCTATTATTAATAAAATTCTTGCGCTTAATCCGTTTTGATCTGTGTGTTTGTAAATGTTTTTGGATAATTTAATAATATGAGTCTAGGTACTTTTTTAATAATGCGTCACGAACTGCTTCTTATTACTGCAGCTCTTCTTGTATTGATTGCCGAATTATTCTGGAATCCTGAAAAAAAGAAAGGCATAAGCCACTTTTCTCTGATCCTCTTTGGAGTGATCACAATTATTGGTTTCCTGCCTTCACCTGAAGGATCAATCTTTGGAGGTATGTATGTTTCATCTGGTACAAGACTTCTGATGAAGAATATTCTGAATATCGGTACCCTGATTGTATTCATTCAGTCAATCGGATGGCTTAAAAAGGAAGAAAACGTTGAAAAGGTAAGTGAGTATTTTTTGTTGCTGATTTCAACTCTGGTCGGAATGAATTTCATGATATCTGCAGGTCATTTTTTAATATTTTATATAGGAATTGAACTGGCGATAATTCCAATAGCAGCTCTTGCCGCTTATGACCGTTACAAGAACAAATCAGCTGAAGCAGGTATTAAACTAATTTTGTCATCAGCATTATCTTCGGGTATATTGCTATATGGAATATCGATGATATATGGGACGACAGGTACTTTGTATTTCAATGAGGTTGCTGCATTATTTGGGAATACCAATCTTCAGATACTTGGTTTCATCTTCTTTTTTGCAGGCATGGCCTTTAAAATATCAATCGTTCCGTTCCACCTGTGGACAGCTGACGTATATGAAGGTTCGCCGGTAAATATTACATCGTATCTTTCTGTCATTTCGAAAGGAGCATCTGTTTTTATATTAATGATTATCCTTTTTACGGTATTTCCTGTAATAATAGCAACCTGGCAGAAAACGATATTTGTTGTCTCCGTTCTTACAATGACTATCGGTAATCTCTTTGCAATAAGGCAGCAAAATCTCAAGAGATTTCTTGCATTCTCTTCAATATCGCAGGCAGGTTATATTCTCCTTGGCATGATTGGAGGAAATCAGCTTGGAATGGCGTCAATTATTTATTATATCCTGGTATATGTTTTTTCAAATCTGGGAGCTTTCGGTGTTGTTGCAGCTATTTCAAATGCAAAAGGGAAAGAGAACATTGATGATTATAATGGTCTTTATCATACAAATCCAAAACTAAGCCTGGTTATGACGCTGGCATTATTCTCTCTTGCAGGTATCCCTCCTGTTGCCGGTTTTTTCGGAAAGTTCTTTCTGTTTACCGCAGCTGCACAAAAAGGTTTTTATCTTCTTGTTTTTATCGCTGTTCTTAATACAATAATATCCTTATATTATTATCTACTTGTTGTTAAGGCAATGTTTATTTCTAAAAGTGATACGCCAATAGAATCATTTAAAAGCGATATTTCGACACGGATAGCACTTGGCATATGCATTGCAGGTATAGTGTTAACCGGCTTTGCTAGTATTATATTTGAGGTTATAAGAAATTTAAGTTTCGGAGTATAATTTAAATAAAAAAGACAAAAGGAAAGAAATCCAAAGCGAAACGCGTAACAATAAATAATTAACGATTTGAATATGGCTTTAAATAATGCAAAACATATTATAGGCGAGATCGATGGAGTACGGTGCACAATTATTGAAACAGGTGCGACACTTGAGCGGATCGCATTCCTGAACGATTTATTAAGCTTCAACAACCTTGAAGTCAAAGAGATGAAGGAAATGTCAGAGCTTACTGACTCAGAAGTGAAATATACAATTGGAGTAACAAACCTTATTTTTAATCCTGTTTTCGCTGTTTACGAAAGGCAATTGAAAACCAGGGAAGGCGGATTTGTCACACCAGGTTACTGGAAACAGGAATGTATTGAATGCGATCCCAGATACTGGATGAGGCGAAAACAGGTAAAGGAATGATAAATTTGATGATCAGTGATCTATTCTGAAGATCAATCAATTAAATATAAAAATTAGCAAACCTCATTATTTTTCTTAATATTTACCAGAATTTAAGGACCTAGTTTAGATATTTACCCAGCTGATCTACTTCATGAAACTATCCACAAAGTTTCTTGCTATACCCATAGTAATTGCATCATTTTCGTACCTGTTTTACTCAGGTTATAAGGATGTAAAAAACAAAACCTTAAATGATTTTAACGTACAACAGTTTACCCTGGCTAAGCAAGCTTCAAGGGGTATTGAAAGTTTCTTTATTTATTATCAGCGCGAACTTTCATTTTTATCAAAGATTGAATATGTGTCTGACCTTAATGACCAGGGCAAAAACCTCCTGGCTGATTTTTTTAATAATCATTCGGATCAGATTGAAGCTATTACTATAGTTGATTCAAAAGGAATTCTATTGTATACTTATCCCCTGAATTCTAATGTTATCGGACAGAATATTTACAACCAGAAACACATAAAGACTGTAATTGAATCTCATAAACCCACTGTAAGTGATGTATTTAATTCAGTGCAGGGTTTCAGGGCTATTGCTTACCATGTCCCAATTATTAAAGGCAATGATTATAAAGGAAGTATAGCAATATTAATACCTATTGAGAAACTTGGAAAAAGGTTTGTGGAAAATATCAGGATAAGTGAAAAGGGTTACGGGTGGATGATGAGTGAATCCGGAATTGAGCTATTCAGTCCCTCACTCAATGAGACCGGCAAAAATGTAAAAGAAATATTCAGAGATGAACCTTCGGTTTTGGAGTTGATAAATAAAACATCAATTGATTCTTCCGGCACAGCAACATGCTATTTTAAAGCAGGTGAAAATAGGAACAAAGCTGATTTAAAAGTGCTGGCAGCCTTTTACCGTGTACCTCTGGTAAATACATTCTGGACAATATTGATTTTTACACCTGAAAAAGAAGTTTACGCAAAGCTTATTTCATACCGAAATCGTCTGTATATTCTTATTGCACTGATCATCATTGTAATCAGCATATACTTTTACCTCACACTTAAGGCAAGTAATGTTCTTAAGGAAGAGAAAAAAAGAAAAGCGATTGAAAAAACACTAATTGAAAGCGAAAAAAGATTCAGAGTAATGTTTGAATTATCACCTGCAGGTATAATTCTTATTGATGAAAAAGGAAAGGTGATTGAAGTAAACACAGCCTTCTGCAACACTCTTGGATATTCAAGAAAGGAAATAATTGGGAATACAATCAATTTATTTGCAAAACCGGGGAAAGGCAACAATATAGAATATAATATATCGAAAATATTATCAGGAAAGACGCTTATACATGAAGTTGAAAATATTAGAAAAGATGGAACTACCTGTATAGCAGCTCTCTATGAAACTATGATCATCCTTCCTGATGGTACGTCAGGAATACTTACAGTTTCGAACGATATTACTGAAAAGAAACGGATACAAACAGAGCTTATTAGGGCAAAAGAAAAAGCTGAAGAAAGCGATAAATTGAAATCAGCTTTCCTTACAAACATGTCGCATGAACTCAGAACACCGTTGAATGCAATAATAGGTTTCTCAGGTTTAATGATTGAATCCGGACTGGATAAAGATACAATCCCATACTCTCATATTATTTTAAAAAGCGGTCAACATCTATTGACTTTGGTTGAGGATATATTTGACATAACGATGATTGAATCTGGCCAGATAAAAATCAAATACGAAAGAGCTGAGATAGTAGCACTTTTGCATGAGGTGCACGATATAATCTATGGGGAAAGATTAAAGGAAGAGAAGACATCAGTTGAGCTGAATCTGAATCTCGATGGGCTTCAGAATCACAAATATCTGGTAACAGACCCTATAAAATTGAAACAGGTTTTAATGAATTTATTGAGGAATGCTTTAAAGTTCACCGATAAAGGATTCATTGAATTTGGCTTTAGTGAAATAAAAGAAGAAGAGGCGAATTATTTACAATTTTATATAAAAGATACTGGTATCGGTATAGATAAATCGTATCATGACGTCATATTTAATATTTTCCGGCAAATTGATGATACACATACGCGTAAAGCCGGTGGAATGGGAATTGGATTGTCAATTGCAAAAAAGACAGTTGAAATGCTTGGCGGTAAAATATGGGTGGAATCGGAACCTGCGAAAGGATCCACTTTTTATTTTACAATTCCTGAATCGGAAAATAGGAACGAAAAATTAAAACTACTAAAGAAAAATGTATTGATTATGGAAAAAAATTACGCTGGTAAAACAATTCTGATAGCAGAAGATGAACAATCGAATTTTGATTTCCTTAGAATATTATTTAACAGAATGAATATTAGAGTCTTATGGGCAAAAGACGGTAATGAGGCAGTTAGCCTTTGTGAGAGTGATTCTTCTATAGATCTTGTCCTGATGGATATCAAAATGCCCTTTTTAAACGGATTTGAGGCTACCAGGTTAATTAAAATTAAAAGGCCGGGGTTACCCATCATAGCTCAAACAGCTTATGCCATGAGTTCTGACAAAGAGGAAGCCACAAATGCCGGTTGCGATGGATATTTATCCAAGTCACTTAAGATCAATCAGATAATAGAAGTTTTAGAGAATTATTTATAATTTCGTGTAGGGAACAGTCGCGACTGTTCCCTACGTGTTATTTAATATCATTATTCCATATCTCCCACGATTTTTCAGCCTGCGAATGCAGCATCTTTATTCCGCTTACAATAGTGCATCCATGCTCGGCTCCCATTCTTAGAAATGCAGTAAGTTCAGGATTATAAACCAGATCAAACAGGATGTGATTTTTATTCAGTCTCTTATAATCAATATCGGGCTTTGCTTGAATGTTTGGGAACATACCAAGAGGTGTTGCATTAATTATCAGCTGCCTGCTATCGATAATCGAGGAATCAAGGTCGGAATAAATTAACATTCCGGGTTTTCTTTCTCTTGAAACCCTGTCAACTTTTAATCCTAATTTTTCAAGCACATAACATATTGCTTTTGAACTCCCTCCTGTGCCTAAGACAAGTGCATTTCTGACATTTTTATCAATGAATGGTAAAAGGGTGTCTCTGATACCCGTCACATCACTATTATAACCGTATAACCCGAGGCTGCCCGACTGACGTAGTATTTTTATTACGTTAACTGCACCTATTTCGGAAGCCTCCGTTTCGACTTTATTAAGAAACCTTATTATGCTTGTTTTATACGGAATTGTAACATTCAATCCACAAAGTTCATTATCTGAATTAACTATGTCCCTGAAGTGATCGAGATTTTCCAGGGGAAAATTTTCGTAAACACAATCAGTAATTTTCTCTTTAATGAATTTTTCAGTGAAGTATTTTTTCGAAAAAGAATGACCAAGTGGATAACCAATGAGACCGAATTTTCTCATTTTAAAATGGTTAGATATTAAATAAATAATCCATAACTTATTAATCAATGCTGCAGTTCCTCCGGCAGAAATTGAGAAAATGTATCGCTCCGCAATCCAAGCCTGAGTGATTCCAGGGGAATAATTTCAGTTGGTGCAATATTTCCCAGGTTTACATTTGCTCCGAAATTTTTAATAAACCATGCTTGCTGAGATTTCAAAGGAGCTTCCCATATAACATTCTCAAGTTTTACATGCTCGGCAATTCCACATATAATCTCATTATTTACAGATCCGTCCTCGTTGTAAATACCTATGGTACCTGATTCTCTTGCCTCTGCTATTACTTTAACAGAACCTGCTGATAATTCAGATTTCATCATTGCAACCCATTCTTCAGGCGAATATATGATATTCTTTTTCTTGGAGCCAACTTCGGAAATGACAGTTCCCCTTTCTGAAAGCTTATGTATATAATCGAGTTTTCTTTTATGGTCAAATTCATAAGAGCCATCTGAAACTTCGACAAGCCCGATTTCATTTTTGTCGAGAAATTCAATAAATTCTTTGAACATATTTCGGATAATAAAGGCTTCGAAAAGCGTTCCACCAAAGTAGGGTATAACGTCCGATTTCTTATATATTCTAATTTTCTTTTCAAATCCGGGAGTGATTAGAGAGGTACCAAATCCCAGCTTAACAAAATCAGTGTATTCGCTTCCAACTGACATAAAGTCTTCAGCTTCCCTAATGCTTAAACCTTTATCCATAACCATTGTGATACCTGAATTTCGCGGTTTTAAAGTCCTTTCAGGTAAAAACGGAAGCAATTTCTTCATCACGTAAATTATTAAATAAGATTGTTAGTTTCTAATATTTTCTTAATTTTCCTTGTAAACAATGCTGGTGGAAAAATATCCTCAAACTCCGAAAAGAGTTCCTTATCAAGATTTAAAGCGAGTGATAGATGACGGAATGCTTTATCATTATTACCTGAGTGCAGATAAAATGAAGCAAGCAGATAATTGATGCCTGGAACATCTCCGGTTACTTTATAAGCGTGTTCCAGGTATGGCAGTGCTTTTGTGGCTAGTCCGTCTTTCAGAATTATATTCCCAAGATCAGCCCACACTTCATCATAATAAGAATCAAGTTTAAGGGCTTCCCTGAAACATCTCAGGGCGGCTTTCTTCTCCCCTTTAGCATAATGAGCCTTCCCGAGAAGATACCAGATTTCCGGATTCTCGTCATCTAAATGTACAGCTTTTCTGAAAAAAATCAAACTGTCGTCGGTGTTCCCTGTATTAAGGGAGATTACTCCAAGACCAAACCATGGATCAGCATATTCCGGGGCAAGTTCAATAGCTTCCTGATAATACTTTCGTGCCATTATGACTTCGCCTATCTTTTCGTAGCATTCAGCGAGGTATGTCATTGCTTCAAAACTTTCAGGCTCGTTCTCGAGGTATTCGTGATAAACAGGGACTGCGTCGGCATACCTCTCAAGGTTACTGAGAATATTTCCTTTATTAAAAATGGCAAAGGTATTCTGCGAGTTAATAGCAAGCGCATAATCATAAGCTTCCATTGCTTTATCGTAGGATTCAAGCTTATTATAAATTATTCCAAGATTATACCAAGCACTATCCGAGAAAGGCTCTTCGTCAAGATATTTCAGATAATATTTTATGCTGTTCTCATAATCCTCAATCTTTTCATAAGCATACGCCATATCATAGAGATGTGCTTTGAACTCAGGTTCAAGCTCAATGAGCTTCTCCATATAAGGAATCATATGCTCATAATAGTTTAGATTCTGTAATACAGAAGTAATTGCAAATAAAATGTTCTCAACATCTTCCGTATCGAGAGTCAATGCAAAATCGAACATTTTTTTTGCCCCCTGAATGTCTCCCAGCATACCGTATGCAGTTCCTTTGGCAATATAAATCTCATGATTTCCCGGTTCAATACTTTCGAGTCTCTTAAGCAACCTTAAAGCCTCTACGGCTCGTCCTTTGTCTAGCAGAACTCTGGCTTTTCTTAATTGAATCGATACGGAATTCGGGTGCTGTTCACTTGCTAAAGTGGCAGCTTCGAAGGCCTTTATGGAATTATTGCTTTCAATATAATAATCTATAATAGTCTCAAATTCAAGAACATCGAAAAAATAATTTTCATTATTTTTCTTCATCCTCTCAAACTTCTGGACCACATGTTTCACTTCTTCCTCGTAGGAAAATCCATACTTATCATCTTCCATGGTTCACAAGAATATGAATACAAAATTAATACTATTTTTATAAGGGGAGTTTAGACCTATCGCCAATTATTAACATTTTAACATATTTTTAACTATTTGATCAACAATTAAGTACAAATGATTTTTTTTTATTGATTTTTTTTTTCCTTCAGCACGCAACCTGTCGTCAATAATTAGCATCTTATGTAAATAAAACTTGATATTATTTTTAACACATCATACCTATTTAACCCTAGAATTAACCTAAATTCTATCTTCGAAAAACCGGGCGACCTCCCGGTTTTTCATTTTTATTGATATATTTGTATTGATACATTCCTAAATACTCTTTCGTATGGAAAAATCAGGATTTATCAATTTAACCGGGGTTCTGTTTATACTGTATATTTCTGTCGCTGGCTGTAAAAAGACTGATAATCCGATTAAGTTTCCGAATGGAACCTTTCCTGATACTGTTGTAAATTTGACTGATATCAACTCAAGCTATGATGATTACAATGTTGCTTTATACCAACTGGATGATAATCTGCCTATAATATTTTCAAGCAACAGGAAAAGTGCAGGAGGACAATTTGATCTTGAACAGGGGAATGTCTCCTTCACTTTTGATCAGACAACGGGTGCATTTGTATTTAAATCTACAATGACAACTGTTCCTTTTTACGATAAATTGATCAATAAGGCAAAAACTCCTGGAAACGATTTCGGTCCTTACAGACTTTTCAGTACAGTTGACGGTTATGAGTATTTTTTGCTCTCATCAGTTAACGCAGCAGGAAATCTTGACTTCTATTATCTTAAAAACCAGCCTTCATCAGGATCTGTCCTGCCGGAAGTATCAGGCCCATTTCCTATCAGTCTTTTAAATACATCATCTGATGATGCCTATATTAGTTTTAATTCTGAGCAGGATACCGTATATTTTTCTTCAAATAAAGACGGAAACTTTGATATTTATTTATTGAATAAACCTGCAGGTGAAGATAAAGATCTGGCGTCATGGTTTAATCTCGACTATCAGTTACCTATAAGACCCGACAGCATTAATAGTCCGGAGGAAGATAAATGTCCTTTCATTTACAGGCAGATTATGGTTTTTGCTTCTAACCGGCCAGGTGGAATGGGCGGTTTTGACCTGTACTATTCGATTTTTAAAAATGGGAAATGGAGCTTCCCGGTTAACTTCGGTCCGCGAATAAATACATCTTATGATGAATACAGGCCCGTTATAGGATCAAGCGCAAGTTTCACAAATAAATACATGATGTTTTCTTCCAACAGACCAGGAGGAAAAGGTGGATTTGATCTCTATTTCACGGGTGTAGATATTCCTTCGAAATAGTCTTGGCTTAAACTTTCTTTGCAGCGACAAGTGTATTCCTCAGTAATGAAACACGTGTCATAGGACCTATACCGCCGGGAACCGGAGTGATATATGAACATTTAGGAGCAACTTTTTCGAAATCCACATCTCCCACTAACTTATATCCGGATTTGGTTTCTTTGCTTTCAATACGGGTTGCTCCTACATCAAATACAACAGCCCCTTCCTTTACCATTTTCTCTGTGATAAAAGAAGGTGAGCCAATTGCGGCAATAATAATATCGGCTTTATTAACTATATCTGTAATATTCTTAGTCCTGCTATGAACCACCGTAACAGTTGCATCAAAGCCTTTCTGGGAAAGAAGTATGCTTACAGGCCTTCCTACAATATTACTGCGGCCAATGACGACACAATTCTTACCTGAAGTTTCAATGCTATATCTTTTTATAAGTTCAATGATGCCGTATGGTGTGGCAGGAAGATATCCTGAAAGACCAATGACCATTTTCCCGATATTGACAGGATGAAATCCATCGGCATCCTTCTTAGGATCAATTGCCTCAATAACTTTATTCTCCGATATATGTTTTGGAAGAGGAAGCTGTACAATGAATCCGTCAATGTCAGTGTCATTGTTAAGTTCATCAATTTTCTTAAGCAAAACTGACTCAGCAATGTCGCTATTGAACCTGATCAATGTCGATTTAAAGCCAACCTCCTCGCAATCTTTCACTTTGTTTGAGACGTAAGTCTCACTCGATCCATTGTTCCCAACGAGTATTGCAGCGAGATGCGGAATTTTTTTACCGGCTGCTTTTAATTTTGCAACCTCTGCCGCTATTTCCAGTTTAATTTCAGCGGCAACCTTCTTACCGTCAATAATTTTATACATTGCAGAGATTATTTTTTCCCCATGAGACGCGCTACATTTCCGCCTTTGGTCATCATTTTCATCATCCTTTTAGTCTCATCGAATTGTTTCAGGAGCTTGTTTACCTCCTGGACACTCGTTCCACTGCCTGTTGCAATTCTTTTGCGTCTGTTGCCATTAAGAACCACAGGATTAGTGCGCTCTTCAGGTGTCATGCTTCTAATAATTGCTTCGATACCTTTAAATGCATTATCATCTATGTCAAGATCTTTTACTGCTTTTCCAACACCCGGAATCATCGCCATAAGATCTTTAACATTACCCATTTTCTTTATTTGCTGGATCTGTGTAATAAAATCGTTAAAATCAAACTGGTCTTTTGAGATTCTCTTCTGTAACTTCCTGGCTTCTTCTGAGTCGTATTGTTCCTGTGCCTTCTCAACAAGAGAGACTATGTCACCCATTCCAAGGATCCGGTCAGCCATCCTCTCGG
Organism: Bacteroidales bacterium; assembly: GCA_003141895.1. Taxonomy (GTDB): domain Bacteria; phylum Bacteroidota; class Bacteroidia; order Bacteroidales; family VadinHA17; genus LD21. Next base: position 32,096 of record PLNT01000007.1, read on the forward strand.
GGTAGAATACGTCAATCGCTTCCATCTTTTCACCTGAACTGACGAATTTGATTGGTTTGTTAACAACCGATTTTATAGAAAGAGCCGCTCCTCCCCTTGTATCGCCATCGAGTTTCGTCAAAACAACTCCATCAAAATCAAGTCTTTCATTGAATTCCTTCGCTGTATTCACCGCATCCTGACCAGTCATTGAATCAACCACGAAAAGGATTTCATGAGGATTGACTGCATCTTTTACCGAAGAAATCTCCTTCATCATCTCTTCATCTATTGCAAGGCGGCCGGCTGTATCGATGATTACAACATCATATCCGCTTTTTTTTGCTTCTTTCACGGCATTCCGTGCGATAACAATCGGGCTCAGGTTTCCATCTTCTGTATAGACGGGAACTTCAATCTGTGTTCCGATTATCTTCAGTTGTTCGATAGCCGCAGGACGGTAAACATCGCATGCGACCAATAATGGGTTCTTCCCCCTTTTACTTTTTACCCATTTTGCAAGTTTTCCGCTGAAAGTTGTTTTTCCTGATCCCTGGAGTCCTGCTATGAGAATTATAGAAGGATTGATTTTGATATTAAGATCAGTCTTGTCGACTCCCATCAGGTCAACCAGTTCATCATGGACGATCTTAACCATCATCTGTGAAGGATTGACTGAATTAAGAACCTCTTGTCCTATAGCTTTCTGCTTAACAGTGTCAGTGAATTGTTTTGCAATTTTAAAGTTCACATCAGCATCGAGCAGAGCCCGGCGTACCTCCTTAAGTGTCTCCGCAATATTTATTTCAGATATCCTGCCCTGTCCTTTTAATAACTTAAAGGATTTCTCCAGCCTGTCACTTAAATTTTCAAACATATTGTATAAGTAATTTAAATTTTCTCAACTCCCAAAACCCTCTGTCACTTTTCCTCGCAAGCTCGGAACAGTGACATCCCCCAAAAGGGGGGAAAATCCGGTATCATCAATGAACAACAATTGATATAGATATTTGGTCCCGCTTTGCGGGATTGGGGAACCTACATTCTCTCCGGCATTTCAATACCCAGCAACCACATACCTGTATATAATATTTCGCTAGTAACCTTTGATAAAGTAATCCTGAAATTTCGTACCTGTTCGTCACTCTCCCCCAGAATAGAAAAATCGTGATAGAACTGGTTGTATTCCCTTGCAAGTTCATAACAATAATTCGCAATCAGTGCAGGGCTGTATCCTAACGCGGCAGTAGTAACAGTTTCAGAAAAATTTCGCATCAGTTTGATCAATTCAATTTCTTTCTGACCTGTTTGTGCACCTTCATATAATGCGTTATCAACATTTATTCCCATCTGTTCAGCTTTGCGGAACACTGATTTTATTCTGGTATATGTATATTGTATGAATGGCCCGGTATTGCCGTTGAAATCAATTGATTCTGCGGGATTGAAAGTCATGTTTTTCTTTGGATCAACTTTAAGAATATAGTACTTCAGGGCACCCATTCCGATTTTCCTGAATATTTCATGCTTTTCGTCTTCCGAAAAATCTGATAGTTTTCCGAGTTCAAGAGATACCTCCATTGCAGTCATTTGCATTTCTTTTATGAGGTCATCAGCATCAACAATTGTGCCTTCCCGTGACTTCATCCTGCCTTCAGGAAGTTCAACCATACCATATGAAAAATGGATCAATCCATCCGACCATTGATATCCCATCATTCTAAGAAGTGCTTTAAGCACCTGGAAATGATAATTCTGTTCATTTCCAACTACATAAATATTTTTATCGAAGTTATATTCCTTATGCCGGTCTACAGCTGTTCCCAGATCCTGTGTCATGTAAACCGCTGTACCATCGGAACGAAGCAATAATTTCTGATCTAATCCCTCAGGAGTCAGATCAGCCCATATTGAACTGTCTTCATTCCTGTAAAGAATATTTTCTTTTAATGCTTTCAGAACGATTTCCTTTCCGACTTTATAAGTATCTGATTCATAATATATTTTATCAAAATCAACACCAAGTTTTCGATATGTTTCATCAAATCCGGCATAAACCCATGAGTTCATTGTTTTCCACAGGCTTACAACTTCATTGTCTCCTGCCTCCCATTTCAGAAGCATATCTCTTGTTTCGCGCATGAGAGGTGCAGCATTTTTTGCTTCTTCTTCTGCCATGCCCTCACCTATCAGCTTCTCAACCTGAATCTTATAATTCTTTTCAAATAAAACATAATATTTTCCAACAAGATGATCGCCCTTCATCCCTGATGACTCAGGAGTTTCTCCGTTGCCAAATTTTTGCCAGGCAAGCATTGATTTACAGATATGGATTCCCCTGTCGTTTACAATATTTGTTTTTATAACCTTATGTCCGACACCTGATAAAATGCGGTAAAGAGAATAGCCCAGCAGATTATTTCTTATATGCCCAAGATGAAGAGGCTTATTTGTATTTGGCGAAGAGTATTCAACCAGTATTGTCTCAGGATCAGAAACAAGACAACTTTCGAGGTGGTTCTTTTCAAGAGATAGTTTTCCGAAAAAATCAACCCACCATGCATCAGAGACTTCAAGGTTCAGGAATCCCTTAATAACATTAAATCCAGAGATTGCATCGAAGTTATCTTTAAGATATTGCCCGATCATCTCACCGGTTTTTTCGGGAGTATTTTTTGAAAAACGGAGAAGAGGAAAGACAACAAGTGTAAAATCACCTTTGAAATCTTTCCTTGTTTCCTGAATCTGAATCAGGTCATCTTTTACTTCGCTATTGTAAATAATTTTAACAGCTTCTTTTATCTTTTCCTTAAGAACAATCTCCATTTTCTTCCTTAACAAAATTTCAGGGAGCAAAGATAGCATTTTAATATATTGATTTACAAGAAAACATATCCAAAGTGGGCTCTCAATATTGGAACGGGAAATTGTCTTCGATTATGTCAAACTACGTGATTTATTTGACAACTGGCTCTTTCTTTTTGATAAAGAAAAATTCTCTCTTAAAAAGTTGTTATATTTTTGGATATGTTTTTTTAATAACTTTAACATTAATAAAAGAATTAAGGTGGTCTTAAAAAATCTATTCATCGAACCCACAGCAAAAACTCCCCAGGTTGATTTAAATTATCCTTCCGGCGAACTCATCATGTCGGGAAAATCAATTTCGGAAAAAGCTGCGACTCTTTATGAAACTGTTCTCAACTGGGTCACGGAATATATAAAGAATCCAAGACCTACCACAAACCTGCGGTTAAATCTTGAATATTTCAATACAGCATCTGCAATCTGGCTGGCAAAAATTGTTCAAACACTTGGCTCTATAAAAGATAGTGAGTACATTTTGATGATCCATCTTTACTTTAATATTGAAGATTACAACAATATGGAAACTGATGATCTGAAAGATGAACTGCATCCAATTATTCATATGATAGGTATTCCGACTGTGAGTATGGGAATCAAAATTTATGGAACCGGCGAAAAAGGAGAGATCCTTAAGGAAACGATGGTCCTGATCTAAGGTTGAGGTTGATGTTAAAGCTTAGGACACCTGAGTCATGCGCTCTGAGTTCTGAGCAATTGTCTATCGCCTGTAATACATAATACATTTTTTAATTTTCTCATTTTTTTGGCATAACTTTAGTTCGCCAATTAATTGTAATAGTCATGCAAACGATATTCATTGCTTTGCTATCAATATTCACTATCATGGAAACATTTTCCCAAAATATTACAACTGACAGGCAACCGTTTGCCGCCGGTAGATTTTATCCGGCTGACAAAAAGGTTCTAACATCAGATCTTTCCGTACTTTTCAGAAACTGTAAAAAACCTGCGGAGAATTGGAAAGTAAGAGCAATTATCAGTCCCCATGCAGGATATATTTTCTCAGGACGAATAAGTGCATCCGCATTTTCTGCAATACCTCAAAATGCAGTATATAAAAACATTTTTATTATCGGGTCCAGCCATGTGATGTACTTTGACGGTGCATCGGTATATAACTGTGGCGATTATATTACTCCATTGGGGAAAGCTACGGTTAACAAAGAAATTGCAAACAAGCTTATTTCAGATAATAAAGTTTTCAAATTTCCAGTAGATGCACATATTAAAGAACATAGCATCGAAAATCAGGTTCCATTTATCCAGTATTATTTTAAGAACACACCTGCTATAGTCCCCATTATAATAGGAACAGATAATGAAAACACTGTACGGAAAATTGCGGAAGCACTCAGACCATGGTTTGTTCCTGAAAATCTGTTTATTATCAGCAGCGATTTTTCTCATTACCCGGGTTACAAGGATGCTGTTGAAACAGACAGTCTGACAGCAAATAGTATTATTTCAGGAAATTCAAAAACATTTCTTAATACACTCCAGAGTAATGAATCAAAACATATACCCGGACTTGTTACAAGCATGTGCGGATGGACTTCAGGACTTACTTTGCTTGATTTAACAGGGGGGAATAAAGAATTTGAAATCAAACTAATAGATTATTGCAATTCAGGTGATTCTCCTGAAGCTGGTAAAAATGAGGTAGTTGGTTATAATGCTATAGCCGTAATTGATAAAAGTGAAATAGCTGCTGGTGAAAGCCTGGATCAAACCAGTTTTTCATTTACAGAAAATGAGAAAAAACAACTTTTCAAAATAGTCAGAAACTCAATTCAGTCGAAGCTTTCTGATAACAAGAAGTTAGTACTTGACGAAAAGTCTGTCACAGAGAACCTTAAAAAGCCAATGGGTGCATTTGTTACTCTAAAAATTGATGGATCTTTGAAAGGCTGTATAGGAAGATTTGTTTCATCGGAACCCTTATATAAAGTTGTCCAGGAATCAGCCATTTCGAGTGCATTTGAAGATCCACGTTTCTCACCTCTGACAAAGGATGAATACAAAAAAACCGACATAGAAATAACAGTACTCGGACCGTTAAAGAAAATCGACAACATTAACGAAATAGTCTTAGGCAAGCACGGTATTTACATAAAGAAGGGCTCCAATGCAGGTACCATGCTGCCACAGGTCGCAATAGAGAATGGATGGACGGTGGAACAATTCCTTGAGGTCACTTCAGAGGAAAAGGCTGGTCTTGGCCGGGATGGCTGGAAAGATGCTGATATTTATATTTACGAAGGGGTCGTTCTGGAGGAGAATAAGTGACTGAGGGACGAAGAGACATCAGATAAACTAAATCTCTTGGCAATTTAAGCGCTCAGGCGCTCAGGCACTCCAGGCACTTAAGGCACTATAGGCACTCGGATATGTATCATGTTATTAGCACCGCGTCTACCGCAATACTTTTATATTTAATAAGTTACTTCTTTTACCGGATAGGTTATTATTCCCTTCAGTTTCACAGAAGGTTATGGAATGGGTTGCTTGCTACTGCTTTCCTTGTTACAGCATTTGCTGGCGTTTTTATAGCTCTTCAGATCAACTATAAATGGAACATACCTTTTATTAAATCGTTGCTTAAATGGCACGTCGAATTTGGTATTGGTTTGGCTATAACCGGGATATTTCACTTTATCTGGCATCTGAATTATTACGGAAAATACTTTGAAAGAACAATCAGCAATCCGGGAAGGCCGGAGTTACAAAAACTATCCGCCTCCACAATAAAACTCAATTTGCTCTTAATCGGATTTATTAGCTCCTCAGTCCAGTTCCTGATGCTCAGAGAGATAATGAACATAACGGGAGGTTATGAACTTATATCAGGTTCATTCCTTGGATCCTGGCTGATTGGTTCTGCAATAGGCGCCTCAGTTGCAGGTAAATCGTCTCTGAATGATATCAGGAAGATAAATCTGGTTTTTGCTTTCAGCCCTTTTGTATCGATAGTACTGATGCTCTTTCTTAGCAGAGTATTGCTAAGTGTCGGAGAAACACCTTCCCTTCTTACATCAGTAATTTACACTTTTATTGTTCTGATCCCTTTTTGCCTGGTCTCTGGATTTACTTTTACCAAATTAATTATCCTTGCTGGTAATGAAAACATATTTATGCCTGGAAAATCCTTCTCGATCGAAACCATTGGAGGAATAGTTGCAGGTCTGCTGGTATCTGTATTTTCATCTGGTCTTCTAAATACATATAAATTATTATTACTGATAATCTTATTGTCGATCGGTTTTGTCATAACCACATATTATATTGTCAGCAGGAAATCTAAAATCTATTTTCAGTTATTTGTTCTTCTGACAGGATTGTTAATCTTTTTCTTAAATCCCGATCTGTTGTTCAGAAGAATCTTGCTTCCGGCTATTGAGGTACAGTCATCGATAGATACTCCCTATGGCAATATTACTAAAGGGAAATATAAAGGAGAGGAAAGTTTGTATTATAATCAAAGACTGATATCGTACAATTATGATACATCTGAACGGGAAGAGGATATTCATTATGCAATGTTACAGAGCGACTCTCCTCAAAAAGTAATAATCATTTCAGGATCAATAAAATCCCATCTCCCTGAAGTATTAAAATACCCAGTAAAAAGCATTACATATATTGAAAGAGACCCTGCCCTTGCCCGGATCGAACCATCTTCACGGGAAAATTATCCGGGAGTTTTGAGAATCATTAATGAGGATGCCTTCAGATATATCAGGAACAGCTCTGAAACTGCTGATGTAATAATTCTGCTTACACCTCCACCGACAACTTTGCTCCTTAACAGATACTATACTACTGAATTCTTTTATGAGATTAAGAAAAAGCTTAATCCTGATGGGGTTTTTATGTGCTCACCAGGGCCAGGGGATAATTATTTTAACAAAGAATCCGTGAATCTGTACTCTTCGATTTATAATAGTCTGGCTGCCAATTTTAAAAATGTAAAACCGGTTGGTGGCAATAAACTATATTTCATTGCTTCTGACAAAAAAATATCCCTGTCATTTTGCGAACTTGTGTCAAAGAAAAACATTAAAAATACTTATGTCTGCTCCGACTATCTTGAAGACGATCTTATTGAAAGAAAGTCAGCGGAAATAAATTCTATTATTGACCATGACATTAAACAGAATACATCAGCCTTTCCGGTTGCCTGTCTTCATTCCCAGGCTTATCAGTTCAGTAAAACAATCGGTGAGAAGGCACCTGCAATTGTAGTATTGTTTATTATCTTCGCATTACCTGTAGCATCAGTAAAAAGAAGGAACCTGCTTATGTATTTCAGTGCGGCAGCCCTTGCCGGATTTGAAATAATTCTGCTTCTAATGCTCCAGCTTATGATTGGAAATATGTATCAGCTGACAGGATTGATAATAGCAGCATTGATGGCTGGTCTTGCTGTCGGTTCAGGAGTAAATTTTTCTTCACCGAATACTTTTTCCATCAGAATTAAAGTTATTTCGCTGATATTATTTTATATAATATTCAGTCTGGCTTTTAATTATTTGATAGAAGTTAAAAGTGTTATTCTTTCTATAATACTGATAATGCTTTCAGGTATTTTGCCTGCATTGTTTACAGGAAGTATATTTCGTGAACTTACTATTGGCAAAGATGGACTGGCAACCTCTCCGGCAATTTACAGCGCCGATCTGGCGGGATCTGCATTCGGTTTTATATTTATCTCAGGCATTATTATTCCTTCCATTGGAATCAGAATTTCTGTATTTTTACTATCAGCCCTTGTTTTTACAGGAATTCTTATCAGGACAATCAGCAATACAGTACTTAAGTCAGAATAACTGCAGAATTACCCCGCCTTTTGCGTAAACGTTTTATTCGGTTCTAAGTGAATCAACAGGATTTGAAAGAGCTGCTTTCAAAGACTGGATGCATATAGTCGCCACTGATATTGCTATACAGAATATTCCGCTGATGATAAATGCCCACACAGGAATGGCAATATGGTAAGCAAAACCGAGAAGCCATTTATTTGCAAAATAAAAAGCCAATGGTACTGAAATAATAAATGCTATTAATACTGGTTTGAGATAATCGGCAAAAAGGTGCATAATGATATTCATTACAGTTGCACCCATTATTTTCCTGATACCGATTTCTTTTGTCCGTTGAACAGTCATTATAGCTACGATACCAAATAATCCAAGACATGCAAGCAGGATCGCTATCGTTGAAAAAGTACTGAATATACGGGCCGTATTCTGTTCGTTTTTGTACAACTTATCATATTCCTCATCGAGAAAATGATACTCAAAAGGTCTATCCATAATCCGTCCATTCCAGATTTTTTTGATGGATGATAAGGCAGAAGATACATCATTGCCACTAATTTTTATCAGTATTACCTTCTGATATTCATCAAGGAGAAAAATAACCAATGGCATAACAGGCTCATGCAAAGAAGCTAAATGAAAATCTTTAATAACCGCTTTTACGGTTCCCTTAAACCCCATATCTACCTGACGACCAATACTTTCTTCCGGTGTCCATCCAATTTCTTTTACAGCTGTCTCATTTAAGATCAGGCTATATTTAAAACCATCGGCACTTTTCAAAGCTTTAACCTGTTGAAGGTCAGATTCAGTAAAGTCAGAGCCTGCTATTATCTTAATGCCCAACGCTTGAAGAAAATCAAGGTCCACAGGGATTGCCTTTGTGTTAAATTGTTTTTTACCGGTTTCAGTAGCGACACTTATAACATTAGTCCACGTTATATTTACAGGCGTTGTATTACCGGCGCTGACTTCTTTTACAAACGGGTCCTGTTTTAATTCAGTTTTAAGATTATAATAACCGGGCCAATCATTTGCGCCAATCGGAAGAAAAATCACTTTTTCTTTGTCATAACCTAGATTTATATGTTGAATAAATGATCTTTGTTGTTGGATGATAATAGTGGTAATAATCAGCACTGTTGATATTACGAATTGGAATATTATAAGAGATTTTCTGAATTTCCCTCCTGATACAGCTAAAAGAGACCCGGGTTTCAGAATATTATTCAGAGTATGGCCTGAAATGATCATTGCCGGATATGCTCCTGATATTAAGCTTACTAAGACACATAAAATAAATATTGTCCCGATTATTACCGGTTGAAAAAGTAAAGAGCTGGGAAAAACTCTTCCGGTAAGAATGCTAAAATAAGGTAGCAAGACAATGGCTCCAATAATTGAAAGTATTGCTGCGATTACTGTAAGTATTCCGGATTCTCCGACAAATTGGATGAATAATTGCGATTCCGACGCTCCTAACAGTTTTCTGATCCCGATTTCTGTCCTTTTTCCTGAGACCTGGGCAATTGTAATGTTTGAATAATTAATAATTGCGATCATAAGAATGAGTATCGCAATAATTATAAGAACATATATATACACAAAAGGAGTGTTTGGAACAAGGCCGTCTAAACTTGAATGCAGGTGAACACGTGCTAAAGGTTCAAGATGCAGAGTAAAATAGTCAATTCCGGATAAGTCTTTCTCTTTAAGACTGACTTCTTTCACATAACTATCAATCTTATTACTAAGATCTCCGACGTCAGTACCTTTTTCCAATAAAAGAAAAGTAAAATAATTGGCAGGAAACCATCCTTCGGTTTTCGAGTCATCCAGATTGATAAATGATGCAAGAAAATCAAACTTTATCTGAGAATTATCAGGTACATCATCAACAATGCCGGTTATAGTATAATTCTGATTGCCATCAATAATAAGATTTTTTCCAAGCGGATCATCATTCCCAAAATACTTTTTTGCCATAGATCGAGTCAGCACTATCTTGCCAGGGCCATCAAGAGCATTTGTCACAGTCCCTTCAATAATAGGGAAAGTAAATATTCTCAGAAAGCCTGAATCGACAAACAGAAAATTCTTCTCGTTATAGATAACGTTCTTATTTTTAACCACTTTCGAATTTCTGATCATCCTGACGTAAGATTTCACTGACGGGAAGGTACGCTGCAGTTGTGGCCCTGCCATGGTTCCGGTTACTGCCCATTGATTACGGGTTCCATTTACCGAATATTCCATAGTGACCCGGGCAATTTCATTTGCTTGTTTATTGAAGTGGTCAAAACTTAGTTCATAATAAACATAAACAGCTATCAGGGAAAAGCAAACCATCCCGATGGATAAACTTAAAAGTTTTATGATAGATGACATTTTGTTCCGGGAAAACCGACGAAAAGCGATAATAATTTGGTTTTTTTTCATCTTTTATATTCTGTAAATCGGACAATAGTTATATCGTTATAGAGTTATATTGTAATTGCTAAATAGACTTAAGTTTTTTTCTATTGCTGCGTGAAATACAACTTTTTATTTCGTTTTCAGAAAGTGTTTAGTCGGGATAACTCTTCATCCAAAGCTCCTAAGCGTAAAGGAAAATGTATTTTTAAAAGTCTGGTTGATCAGCTTTATCACCTAATGTACTTTCAGAAAATTGTATATTTGTATGGTTTCAGGATAGGGTCGGCTTTGAAAGAGTAATTATCAGTAATAAAATGTATAAAAAGAAATGTGATCTCAGCAAACGCGATTTCCTGAAAAAATCTCTTGCATTATCAGCAGGACTTATATGCTTTCCATGCAAATCAATTTTAGCTGGTATGAGCCTTGAAGAACAATCTCTTTACAGGAAGATTGCTATGTACCAGGAAGAGACTGCGCGTGGTATCATGTGCAGGATATGTCCAAACGAATGTGTACTCAAGGAAGGCGAATTAAGCAAATGTAATAATCGGATTGTACACAACTCAAAGTTGTATACAATGGCATTCGGTAATCCTAATACCGTAAATGTTGACCCGATAGAGAAAAAACCTCTTTATCATTTTCTCCCTGGATCAAAAGCATTCTCAATTGCTACAGCAGGCTGTAACCTTGTATGCCTGAATTGTCAGAACTGGACTATCTCTCAGACCAGCCCTGATAAAACCAGAAATTATGATCTTCCTCCTGAAAATGTGGTTGATTCATGTGCCAAAAATAATTGCAGTTCAATTGCTTATACTTATTCGGAACCAATTACTTTTTATGAATATGTTTACGAAACTGCTGTTCTTGCCAGAAAAGCTGGTATAAAAAATGTTTTTAAGTCGAATGGCTATATTAATCCCGAACCATTGAAAAAACTATGTGGGGTTATTGATGCTACAAATATTGATCTGAAAGCTTTCAATGAAAGTACTTACCTGAAACTTACAGGGGGAAAACTACAACCAGTACTTGACTCGTTGAAAGTACTGAAAGACATGGGTATTTGGCTTGAAATTACAAACCTTATAATTCCAGACTGGACTGATAATGAAGATGATATCAGAAAAATGTGCAAATGGTTAAGTGAAAATGGATTCAATAATACTCCATTACATTTCAGCAGGTTCTATCCTATGCACAAACTTGAACAATTACCTCCAACTCCTGTTGAATTGCTTAAAAATGCATATGATATTGCTACCGCTGAAGGATTAAAATATGTTTACACAGGAAATGTGCCAGGAAGTGAGATATCAGATACAAAATGTCCGTCGTGTAATACAAAAGTTGTTATCAGACAGGGATTCCGGATAGTAGAAAATTCAATAACCGGGGGAAAGTGTAATAAGTGCGGAAATAAAATTGATGGGGTCTGGAACTAAGGGAAACCTGTTAATATTCACTATAATAGATGAAACAATCGGAAGCCAGGGAACGGATCAATATCCTTCGTAAGGAAATTACTGAGCATAATAATAAGTATTATATTCTGAATCAGCCTGAGATATCTGACTTTGAATTTGATATCCTTATGAATGAACTCGATACACTCGAAAAGAAATTTCCCCAGTTTATTAGCGAGGACTCCCCAACAAGAAAGGTCGGAAGTGATCTAACGAGGGAATTTAGCCAGGTTATTCATACTTATCCGATGCTTTCACTCGGAAATACATATAGTGAAGAAGAACTAACCGAATTCGATACAAGAATCAGAAAAACAATCTCAGAACCGATCGAATACGTATGCGAATTGAAATTTGACGGTGCTTCAATAAGTATTACTTACAGAAATGGTGCACTTTTCAAGGCAGTTACAAGAGGTGATGGAAACAGAGGAGATGATGTCACCCTGAATGTGAGAACCATAAAAAGTATACCTCAGAAAATCAAATCTGAAGGATTACCCGACGAGTTTGTTATCAGGGGTGAAATATTAATGCCACGACCAGTCTTCTGCAGGCTAAATGAAGAAAGGCTTAAAGCTTACTTGTCTCCTTTTGCTAACCCGCGTAATGCTGCCGCAGGTACACTTAAAATACTTGATCCTAAGATTGTGGCCTCAAGGTCGCTTGATTGCATGATCTATTTTCTCCTTTCTGAAGAGCTTCTTTTTGACAATCATTTTGATAATCTTAAAAAGGCAAAGGAATGGGGATTCCAGGTAGCCGAAAGTATAAGACTCTGTAAAAGTATAAATGAAGTTTTCCAGTTTATCACACATTGGGAATCTGAACGAAAAAACCTTCCATATGAGACTGATGGAGTTGTAATAAAGGTCAATTCACTCCATCAACAACAAGAACTGGGATTTACAGCCAAATCTCCCCGCTGGGCGATTGCTTATAAATATAAAGCCGAAGAAGCGACAACGCGGTTACTGTCAGTAGCGTTTCAGGTAGGCAGAACAGGCGCTGTAACGCCGGTAGCAAATCTCGAACCTGTTCTTCTTTCAGGCTCAACAGTACGCCGTGCAACTCTTCATAATGCTGACCAGATTGCACTTCTCGATCTTCATCTGAACGACATGGTCTTTGTTGAAAAGGGAGGCGAAATTATTCCTAAAATTGTAGGCGTGGATCAATCCTACAGAAATGAAAACAGTTCAAAGATCGAATTTATTACAGTTTGCCCCGAATGCGGTACAACCCTCGTTAAAAATGAGGGTGAAGCCAATCATTTTTGTCCGAACTATCTTCATTGCCCGCCTCAGATTAAAGGCAGAATTGAGCATTTTATAGGAAGGAGAGCAATGGATATTGATGGTTTGGGGGAAGAGACGATCGACTTACTATTCAACAAAAAGCTTATCGTAGACATTTCCGATATTTATGATTTAAAGCTTGAGCAATTGGTTAATCTGGATCGTTTTGGTGAAAAATCAGCATCAAATATCCTGAAAAGTATTAAAAGATCTGTTGAAGTACCTTACAGCAGGGTGCTCTTTGCTCTGGGCATCAGACATGTTGGCGAAACTGTTGCTAAAACACTTTCTGCAAGATTCAGAACAATAGAGGATCTTATCAATGCCGATATGGAACAATTGACAAGTGTTAATGAAATAGGACCTAAAATTGCATCAAGTATCATTTCATATTTTACTGATAAAGATAACCTCGAAATCATAAAACGGCTGAAATCAGCAGGTCTCAGGTTCTCTGACGAAGAAGGATTAGTCAAAACAGGGAATGCGCTTGATGGAAAAACAATCGTTATATCCGGTACCTTCCTGAAGTATAGCAGGGATGAATACAAAGAAATTATTGAACGAAATGGTGGCAGGAATGCCTCCTCGGTGTCAGGAAACACCTCTTTCATTCTTGCCGGAGATAATATGGGAGAATCAAAGAAAGAGAAAGCAGGTGAGCTTGGGATACCTCTCTGGAGTGAGGCAGATTTTCTTAAAGAAATTGGTGAAGAATAATAATAACTCGCCGCTTATTTAACAAAAAACTCTTAGGTTTGTAAAATGGAATTGTTCAAAAACATTAGACTTAAAATCGGTAATAGTATACTCAGAAATAAGGTTGCCAAAACTGATAGAAAACCTCATTATTCCAATATCCGCCAGGTTAAAAATATAGGACTTGTCTGGGATGCTTCAAAGATTGATGATTTTAGTTGTCTGACAAGGTTTTTTCAAAAAATGGCTGAACTCAAAATAGACCTCAGGATACTAGGTTATTTCCACGGTAAAAATCTTCCTAATCAATATACTGCTGTCAGATACCTTTCCATTGTGAAAAGAGAAGAATTGAACATTTTTTATCATCCTGTTTCCTCTGAAACGAATGCTTTTATTACTAATAATTTTGATGTACTTATTGATCTGAACTTCAAAAAACTTTTACCTCTTCAATATATTTCATCATTGTCAAATGCCAGGCTCAAGGTTGGTTTGTTTGAGTCTGAAACAAAAAATACTCCGTTTGACCTTATGATGGATCTAAAAAGTCCGGTTAGTACTGAAGACTATCTGAATCATGTATTACATTACCTTGAAATGATTAATTCAGGATCTGCTAATTAAGTTGAAAATATATCTATGAAAAAATTCAGAGGAACCGGGGTTGCTATAATAACACCCTTTAAAAATGATTCAAGCATCGATTTTGCAGCCTTGGGACGTGTTGTAAATCACGTAATCATTAGCGGTGTAAATTATATCGTTGTTTTGGGAACTACCGGTGAGTCTGTTACTCTGACTAAGGATGAGAAGAAAGCAATAATATCCTATGTTATCGAAGTAACGGATAATCGTGTTCCGCTGGTGGTTGGAATCGGCGGAAATAATACCCAGGAAGTAATTAACTGCATAAGACATTCCAATCTCTCTGGAATTGAAGGTATTTTATCTGTTGCTCCATATTATAACAAACCGAATCAGAGAGGACTATTTCAGCATTTTAAAGCTATAGCAAATTCTACTTCGATTCCGGTTATTCTGTATAATGTACCGGGAAGAACCTGTAGTAATATATCATCAGATACATGCCTTGAGCTTGCGAATGAATGCGAAAATATTGTAGGTATAAAGGAAGCATCGGGCGACATGGCTCAGATCATGAGAATTATAAAGAATAAACCAGATAATTTCAGTGTGATATCAGGTGACGATCTGATGACCATACCGATAATTGCATCAGGTGGATCTGGTGTCATATCTGTTCTCGCAAATGCTTTTCCTTTAGCGACAAGTGAGCTTGTCACAAATTCTTTGAAAAGCAATTATAAATCAGCGCGTGAAATCCAGCTCCGTTACCTTGAGATGATAGAATTACTTTTTATCGATGGAAATCCCGCCGGCGTAAAAGCTATGCTGAGTATGATGAATTTGTGCCTGAATAACCTTAGACTTCCATTAGTACCTGTTAACCGGACAATCTATACACGTATCCAAAAAGCTGTTGAAGAGGTAAAATAAGAAACCTTATATTTATGCATTTGCATTAGCCCCCTGCTTACCAGCCTGCTGCATACCATGGCATTGCTTATATTTTTTCCCACTTCCGCAAGGGCAGGGATCATTTCTTCCAACTTTTTTGTCTACCCTTACCGGCTCGGTTTTCTGATTCTTTTCGTTTCCACCACCGCCTGTTGTACTGTACTGTGAAAAGTCGCTTTTCGATGTTCTCATATTACTCATATCGACCTGTCGCTTCCTTTGTGCCTCTTTCACCTGTTCCGGATCCTGTGTTGGTATGTGTCCCTTCATTAATGTACTCACAACATCTTTATTCACTTTAGTAAGCATGGTCTTAAACAATTCAAAGGATTCAAATTTATAAATAAGCAAAGGATCTTTCTGTTCGTAAGTTGCGTTCTGAACAGATTGTTTAAGTTCATCCATTTCCCGGAGATGTTCCTTCCATGCGTCATCAATTGTGGCAAGAACTACAGTTTTTTCGTATGATCTTGCAAGTTCACGCCCTTCAGATTCTGCAGTTGCCTTCAAGTTTGTAACTACCTGATATACTCTCACTCCATCGGAAATAGGGACTACAACATTTTCATAAACATGCGACATTCTGTCGTAAACATCTTTCAGTACGGGGTACGCCTGGGCAGAAATAGATTCAACCTTCCGTTTGTACGTGTCAAGCACCTTAGCATAAACATTTTCGGTGACTTCCTTTGAATTAGCTTTTTTGAATTCCTGTTCAGGAACGGGAGAATCCATTGAAAATGAGCGGATAAGATCGAAATCAAATCCTTCAAAATCAGCATCACCATGATAAACATCGACAAGGTTTTCAGTTACATCGAACATCATATTGGCAATATCGACAGATAATCTTTCGCCCAGAAGTGCATGCCGTCTCTTTTTATAAATGACTTCACGCTGGGAATTCATTACGTCATCATACTCCAGAAGTCTCTTTCTTATACCGAAGTTGTTTTCTTCAACTTTTTTCTGTGCCCGTTCAATAGATTTGGTTATCATTGAGTGCTGAATCATTTCACCGTCTTTCAGTCCGAGCTTGTCCATTATACCGGCTATCCTTTCTGAACCAAATAATCTCATAAGCTCGTCTTCAAGAGAAACGAAGAATTGAGAAGACCCGGGGTCACCCTGCCTGCCTGAACGTCCTCTTAACTGTCGGTCTACCCTTCTGGATTCATGTCTTTCAGTACCTACAATAGCAAGACCTCCTGCCTGCCTGACCTCCTCCGTAAGTTTTATATCCGTACCACGTCCGGCCATGTTTGTTGCAATCGTGATTGTGCCTTTCTTACCGGCTTCTGCCACAATTTCTGCTTCTCTCTGATGAAGTTTTGCATTAAGAACATTATGTTTGAGACCCTTCATCTTAAGCATCCTGCTAAGTAGTTCTGATATTTCCACTGAGGTTGTTCCCACGAGAACAGGACGTCCCTGCCGATTCATCTCAGCTATCTCTTCAATTACTGCATTATACTTTTCTCTTTTTGTTTTATAAACAAGGTCTTCCCTGTCGGCTCTGATAACCGGTCTGTTTGTGGGTATGACAACTACATCGAGTTTATAAATATTCCAGAGTTCACCGGCTTCAGTTTCAGCAGTACCTGTCATCCCGGCGAGTTTATGATACATCCTGAAATAATTCTGCAGAGTTATAGTAGCATAGGTTTGTGTGGCCTCTTCTACCTTCACGTTTTCTTTTGCCTCAATTGCCTGGTGCAGTCCGTCGGAATACCTTCGTCCTTCAAGAACACGGCCAGTTTGTTCATCTACTATCTTTACTTTATTGTCGACAACGATATATTCTGTGTCGCGGTCAAAAAGTGTCCATGCTTTAAGTAGTTGAGTCATAGTATGAACTCTTTCCGATTTAACGGAATAGTCCTGTAAGAGTTCATCCTTTATTTTCAGTTTTTCACGTTCTGAAATGTCTGATTTCTCAATATCGGCAATTTTTGAGCCAACGTCGGGAAGTATAAAAAAGCTTATATCCTCTACAGAATCTGAGATAAGATCAAGACCCTTATCAGTCAGTTCAATCGAGTTGGCTTTTTCATCAATAATAAAGAACAGCTCATCTGTTACCGTAGGCATTTCTTTGCTGTTGTTCTGCATGTAGAAATTCTCTGTCTTGAGAAGCAACGATTTATTGCCCTCTTCACTCAGGTATTTAATAAGAGCATTGTTTTTAGGAAGTCCTTTAAAAGCTCTCAGAAGAAGCAACCCTCCTTCCTCATTTTTATTATCAGCTATAAGTTTTTTCGAATCAGAGAGTATTTGAGTAACCAGTTTTTTCTGAGCGTTTACAAGCTTGTCAACCTTTGGCTTAAGCTCATCGAATTGCTGAGTATCGCTTTTGGCAGTTGGTCCTGAAATAATAAGTGGTGTACGTGCATCGTCGATTAACACTGAGTCGACCTCATCTACAATAGCATAGTGGTGTTTGCGCTGAACCAGGTCCTCGGAATTGACAGCCATATTATCCCTGAGATAATCAAAACCAAATTCATTATTGGTTCCAAAGGTAATATCGGCATTATAGGCTTTACGTCTCTCCGGAGAGTTTGGCTGATGTTTATCTATACAATCTACTGTCAGGCCATGGAACTCATAAATCGGACCCATCCATTCAGAGTCGCGCTTGGAAAGATAATCGTTGACTGTCACAATATGTACTCCACGTCCGGCAAGAGCATTCAGAAAAACAGGCAATGTAGCCACAACAGTCTTTCCTTCACCTGTTCCCATCTCAGCTATTTTGCCTTTATGAAGGGCAACACCTCCAATAAGCTGAACATCATAGTGGATCATGTCCCACATAATCTCATTACCACCGGCAATCCATTTGTTGCTCCACAATGCTTTATCGCCGTTGATAGTTACACTTTCCCTTGTGGCAGCCAGATCTCTGTCATATTGTCGTGCAGTCACTTCCAGAATGCTATTTTCCTTAAACCTTTTTGCGGTTTCCTTAACAATTGCAAAAGCCTTTGGCACAAGCAGATCAAGAGTTATTTCAAGTTTTTCATTGATCAGTTTCTCAACCTTGTCTATATCATTATAGATATCCTCTTTCAAATATACATCTTCCTCATTTTCAGCCTTATCCCGTAATGTTATTATCTGTTTTTCATCTCCTGCTATGCTGTCCTGAATTTCTTTTCTTATTCCTTCAGTCAAATCCCTCAATTCATCATTAGACGATCCCTGAATTTTTTCAAATTCAACATGGATCTTGTCGATGTAAGGATTAATTTCTTTCAAATCCCGTTCATATTTGTTACCCAGAAAAAGACCTAATACATCATTTATAATGCTCATCTTAAGATGTTTTTACATTTTAAAAAAATTCCAGACAAAATTAGCTTTATTTTCCAATATTAAATTCCAACAACGCACATAATACAAAAACCCCGCCAAAAAAGCAGGGTCATAGACTTCCTGGAAAACTGTCGGGATTACGGGATTGTTTGATCCCCCGTTATATGCCTTCCACAATTAAAACTTTTTCATTTTGAGAAATGCCTGAGTGACGTGTGATTTACGTTAGGTTTCATTGAACAGCTATGTAATATCCAGATTAAACGTTTTCTTCATATTCTTAAGAATAGGATACTTATTTATAAGATAATTAAGCTTTTGTTCATCTGAATAAAGAATTTCACTCGTCTCTGAAAGGTCGATGGTTGTTTCAACGTCAAGGTCAGACAGGATAAACCTGCTCTCAAGAAAGGTCATGAGTTTAGTTTTATAATTTAAAATGAAGGTATCTTTTTGTGTAGCGTTGTTAAGATGGATCTTTATTAACTGATCATTCTCAAGTTCAGGTCTGATCGATTTAAACATGCTTACAATCCGGTTACCTTCGCCCTTCAGCTGATCAATAAACTCCTGCCACGCTATTTCAAATGCCGCAGTGGTAAATTCACTCCTGGTTTTCAGGGTCACTCCTGGATCATGCAGAACTGCTTTATCGGCTTGTTTTCCATCAGATTCCACATTCTCTGATATAACGTCTTTTATTGAAAATGTCTTTGAGGGTTTCTCAATAACAGGCTCATGCTTAGCCGGGATCACTTCCTTATTAATGATCCTTGAATCGGAAGCAAGAACCTCATTATTTAAGATTTCTGATTTTGGGGAAAGAGGAATTTCTTCCTCCCTTTTCTTCATTTCTCCGCTATAAGGCTTTTTTTTTTCTGAGTTATCTTCCGGGTCATTCATTAAAGTACATAACCTTATCAGTGACAATTCAATATGCAAACGAGGATTCTTGCTATTTTTAAAATTCAGGTCGCAATTGTTACCAATATCCAGGGCTTTGAAAAGAAAATCGACAGGACAATTCCCGCTTTGCTGTGTATATCGTTTTTTAATGGCAGGTGTAGCTTCAAGAAGACTCAGTGTTGATTCATCCTTGCTTACCAGCAGATCACGCAAATGACTATTGAGTCCGGATATGAAATTATGTCCATCAAATCCATTTTCCAAAACCTCGTTAAAAGTTAATAGTATAGTGGAGACATCGCCCATCATAGCGGCATCAACGCATTTAAAATAATATTCATAATCAAGCACATTGAGATTCTCGATTACATCCTTATATGTAACTGCCTTCCCGCTAAGGCTCACTATCTGATCGAAAATTGACAGAGCATCGCGCAAGGCCCCGTCAGCTTTCTGTGCAATTATATGAAGAGCTTCCTCGGCTGCAGTTATACCTTCGCTTTTTGCTACAAATGTCAGTCTTCCAACAATATCCTCTATTCTTATCCTGTTAAAATCAAATATCTGACACCTTGAGAGAATAGTCGGGATTATTTTATGTTTTTCTGTTGTGGCCAAAATAAATATTGCATGAGCCGGTGGTTCTTCAAGCGTTTTAAGGAAAGCATTGAAAGCCGATGAGGATAACATGTGCACTTCATCTATTATATAGATACTATACTTACCAATCTGTGGAGGAATCCTTACCTGGTCGTTCAGACTTCGTATATCTTCAACTTTATTATTAGAGGCAGCGTCGAGTTCATGAATATTAAATGACCTTGATGAATTAAAAGACAGACACGATTCGCACTCATCGCATGCTTCAAGATTCTCACCGAGATTACTGCAGTTAATTGTCTTAGCGAAAATTCTCGCACAGGTTGTTTTCCCTACTCCCCTTGGTCCGCAAAAAAGATACGCATGCGCAAGGTGGTTGCTTTTAATAGCACTTTTCAGCGTATTTGTTATTGAATCCTGACCTATTACCATATCGAAGCTGGCGGGCCGGTATTTCCTTGCTGAAACTATGAAGTTTTCCATAAAACAATAATCTTTTTTCTATATTCAATAAAGAACAAATATAATTAAAAAGCATACCTTATCAGACATGAAAAAGATTGAAAAATGAGAAATCCATTAACCACAAAGGAGGCCGAGAGTTAAGAAGTTAGACAGCATTGAGTGCTTTGTGGTTATTTTTTCATAAATATTGTTTTGATTAAAGCAAAATAGTTGTACTTTTGCGAGCCAAAATCATATAACTAATAAACAAATAATTACTATGTTAAATCAGTACGAAACCGTTTTCATTGCAACTCCCGTTTTATCTGAGAACCAGATGAAGGAAGCGGTACAGAAATTCAAGAAGGTCATCACCGATAACAGCGGTGAGATCGTTCATGAAGAAAACTGGGGTTTAAAAAAACTGGCCTATCCAATCCAGAAAAAGTCTACCGGCTTTTATTATCTGGTTGAATTTAAGGGCACAGGTGATCTAATTGAAAAACTTGAGGTCCAATATCGCAGAGATGAAAGGATCATAAGGTTCTTAACTTTCAGGATGGAAAAATTTGCCGTCGAATATGCAGAGAAGAAGAGAAAACAGAAAGAATCAGGTAAAACAAAGGAGGAATAGACTATGGCACAGAACGAATCGGAAATCAGATATTTGACTCCACCGACTGTTGAGATCAAGAAAAAGAAATACTGCAGATTTAAGAAGAACAGGATACGTTATATTGATTATAAAGATCCGGAATTTCTTAAAAAGTTTCTGAATGACCAGGGTAAAATTCTGCCACGCAGAATTACGGGTACTTCGCTTAAATATCAGAGGAAAGTGGCAAAAGCCGTTAAAAGAGCCAGGCATATTGCTCTTCTTCCTTATGTTACTGATCTTTTAAAATAAGGAGGATACAATATGGAAATTATTTTAATACAGGACGTCAACAAGCTGGGACAAAAGGACGATTTAGTGAATGTTAAAGCCGGTTACGGAAGGAACTTTCTCATACCAAGAGGCTATGCCGTGGCTGCGACACCATCAGCAAAAAAGATGCATACTGAAAACCTTCGTCAGAGGGCTCACAAGGAAGAAAAGATTAAGATTGCAGCACAGGCGCTTGCCAGTAAGCTGGAAGGCTTAAAAATTGTTGTGGGTGCAAAAACGAGTACTTCCGGAAAAATCTTCGGATCGGTAAATACAATTCAGATTGCTGAATCTCTTAAAGAAAAAGGATATGATATTGACCGTAAAAACATAACTCTTCCTGAAGATCAGATCAAGGAAATAGGAAGTTACAAAGCTATTATCAAATTGCACCGCGATGTAAAAGTTGAGGTTGAATTTGAAATACAGGGGGAATAAATTATTCTTAGAATATTTTTAAAAAGAGACGTCCATCAAGGCGTCTTTTTTTATGCCTTTAATATGTATCGTGGAAATCTTTTCTCCGATCGTATTTAAGATCACCAAGGACCGAAGCTTTTACCCTGATAGTGAAATTCCAGCTCGCCAGATAACCATTCGGTACCCAGTTCAGACTCATGGTCCAGCAGTGCAGATCACGGCTAATCCCTATATTTGTAACAGTTACAGCCCTGGCAGCAAAATCGTATCCGCTTGTAAACGTCGCCGCCATTTTCTTAGTAATTGTCGCACTGCCATTGAACGTCAGATACTGATTAAGTGAAGACTTCGCACCTGTATTTGTATAAGACAAACTATAACTCAGATTAAGTGTCCATGGAAAATCAAAAATAGGATAACCATATTTATCTCTTGCCACTGCTGCTGTTGGAGAAATTTCCTGTCCATTAACTCCACTTTTGGTTATCTGATCAGGAAATTGCATTGCTTGTCCCTGCTGCTGCAGACCCTGATTAAGAGCATTCGTTGCGCCACCTGTTTTGTTCTTATCCTTGTTTTTCTTAAGTAAATCACTAAGGCTGAAATCAACCCCTGTGCTGAAACTGGTAAGTCTCATGAGTCTCCTGTCCTGGGAATATAAAAATTTGTTGATAGTATTCCCAACGCTATCAAGACCATATAGTGAAAAAGCACTTCGTGCAGAAAGGCTGATATTATTAAGGATAGTTGTTCTTATATCAATCGCGACGGGAGCCCATTTAAATTGATCGGCAAAAATGTTATATGAGGTACCTACGCTTAAATTATCAATAAGCTTTAATTTTTTAGGTTTTCCTGTTGTATCATTTCTCTCGAAAATTTTACCTTCTACGATATTAACCAGGTTAAAACCTATATTCCCGCTTTTTTGTGAAAGCGAAGGTGTACCAAAAATATTTCCGTCAAAAACTGAATATTTAGAGTAGTTTCCTAAAGTATCAGTCTGTACCTGTCTGTACATTTTAGAACTTAGTCCTGACAAAGCAGGAGTAAAACTAAAGGTTACGGAAGGTTTTATCACATGCCGGATTGACTGCAGTCTTGAATTCGGATTATTAAAGGTGTACATACCGAATAACTGTGGGTTAAAACCTGTACTGATAGTCGGGTTTACAGCCTGACCATAAAAAAGACCATGCAAGGTATCATTAACGGTTACCGACCGGGTCGGATCAAATACCTTCAAAATCTTTTGAGAATACATGACTCCTGAATAAGTAATTGACGGGGAAATTGAAAAATTTTTGAAAGGATTTATCTGTATACTCAATGGCATATCCTGTTTAAACCCGTTTTTCATATTCTTCCAGATAGCTGAAGTAAACAGAAGAGTGTCTCGTGTATCAATCTGATTATCAAGAGATGCGGTATATGACAATTGGATCTCCTCATACCATTTTGGCTTTCCGGAACTATTCTTGGATTTAAACGGATATATTCTTCCCATATTAAAACTGCCCTTTGGAAGATTAAGGCTCACGGTTTTGTTTTTAACGTTCTGACTATGATTTGCACTTATTGATAAATTGAAAGGTGTTCCATCCCATGATTTTGAATAGCTCACACTCGATTGACGTTGTGTAGTCACGTGGTCGCTTACATTATAACTGTTATTCTGGTCATATCCGCTTGAACTCATGTTTACACTGGCTGCGAATCTTGAACCCGGCGAAGACTTTGGATCCTGCGTAAAGATCCATCCTAAACGGTAGTTTTTTGATTCTGAAAAATCCTGTAGTCCCTGGTGTCCTGCTATATTATCTGCATAACTGAAAGAAAAATTTCCGTTATATTTATATAATCTTTTATAATCACTTTGCGCTGTTCCAATCCAGGATCCGTTCGCATATACACTTCCCTTTATCGCCAGGTCAAAATAATCATTAATCGCAAAATAATACCCTCCATCGCTAAGTGAGAATCCCCTGACACGTTCTTCACCATATCGCGGAATAAGAATACCTGAAGCAGCCCTTTTTGTCTGAATTGGGATAAAAGCAAAAGGAATTGCAAGCGGCAAAGGAATTCCCTCAACCACCAGGTTTCCTGGACCGGAGATAATTTTTTTCCCTGGATAAACTTTGGCCTTTGGCAGATTTATGTAGAAATGCGGAGTATCGGCATTACAAGTGGAGTAAGTGCTGTGAGAAATGTTCGATGTACCATCTTCGAGAAGTTTGGTAAACTGGCTATGCAAAAGGCCAGCATCCTGTTTAGTTATAATATTCTTAATCAGTGCTTTGCGAGTCTTGAAATTATAAGTTAACTCATCAGATTCAAATGCATTGGAACCTTGTTTAAATGATGGTTTACCAATGACTTTACCTGTTGTATCCCGTCGGCCGATGGCAAACAAAAGGTTCGTTTCCATATTAATTACAATCGAATCTGCCTTGACTTCTATGTCTTGATAGTCAATAACAGCATTCTTAACCAGTATCCACTGTTTATTTTTTAAATCTCTTTTACTTAATTGGACTGCCTTATATGTAATCTTTGAGTCTATCCCTGCATTTGATGGCTTGCGGACTTTCAAAGGAAGAGTATCAACGCTGACAGAATCCTTCGCTACTACTAATATATCGGACACTGTTTTTAATGTGTCGGATAGTGTTTTGTTGATAATTGTTTTGCTTTGCTGAGAGAACAAGCAAAATGATTGGACCACGAAAAGGAACAATAGAAGTAACCGCTTTTCTTTAAAAAAATACAACTTAAATGCTATTTTTGTATAGTTTTTTTGGGTACCATCACGATGCCTGCGCAAAACTAATTAAAAAACATTAACTAAGAATGAGTACAGGAATTAAAAACGGGAAACATCATACCTTTAATATATATAATCTGACTTTGTTTTTTCTTTTTATTGTTACGACATGTTATACCTCACCTGCGAACGGAATAAATGACGAAAAAAAACGTGTTATTGTGATCGATGCCGGACATGGTGGTAAGGACCCTGGAGCAATAGGCTCAAATGGTACCCAGGAGAAAGAAGTAACTCTTGCAATTGCCCTCAAAACGGGTGAATATATTAAACGAAACATCAAAAATGTTATCGTAATCTATACTCGCAGAGATGATTCGACAGTTGACCTGAGAGACAGACCTAAAATTGCAAACAAAGCTAATGCAGATCTGTTTATATCTATTCATGCCAACTGGGCTAAATCAAAAAGCGTGATGGGTCCTGAAACATATATTATGGGCTATACCAAAGAACAGGCTAACCTGGAGATAGCCATGACTGAAAACTCAGTAATGTTGCGTGAAGACGATTATTCAACAAAATATGAAGGATTTGACCCGAAATCATCCGAATCATACATAATGTTTTCACTTACACAGAAGGTTTTTCATGAGCAGAGCACTGATCTTGCATCTAAAATTCAACAACAATTCAGGGAGAGAGTTAAACGAAATGACCGTGATGTTAAACAAGCAGGCTTCTGGGTTTTATACAATACAAAGATGCCCAGCGTTCTAATTGAAACTGGTTTTATTACTAATCCTTCAGAGGAGAAATATCTTAATTCTAAGGACGGACAAAACTATATAGCGTCTTCAATATCAATGGCTTGCATGGACTATTTGAATACAATTGACAGCAGGAGCAACATGACATCTGAAAAAAAAAATGATCCTGACCAGGATACGGATACCTTGCTGATCACCGATACCATTAATTATCAGGATGAAATATCATTTAAAATTCAGGTTACATCATCAGCAAATAAAATTGAAATAAAACCTGAAAATTTCAATGGACTTAGTGACGTTACTGAAATAAAATCAGGTGGAAGATTCAAATATACTTCGGGCCTCTTCACTGATTTTTCAGATGCAGTCGGTTACAGAAAAAAAATTGAAACTTATTATCCTGATGCGTTTGTAGTTGCGATTAAAGACAACAAAATAGTACCTTTACAGCAAGCACTTGAACAGAAAAGAAAAACAGAAAAGAAAAACAAAAAAGATTAATAAATGAAAAAGATCTCGAATGAAGTTAAAGTTGGAGGTATAGCACTACTGACACTCATAGTTTTTGTATGGCTCTTTAATTTTCTTAAGGGGAAAGACTTTTTAAAAACTACAGATACATATTATTCAGTATACGATAAAGTTGGAGGACTTGCGGAATCCAGTCCAGTTGAAATAAACGGATACAAGGTTGGTGTTGTCAGGTCAATAGATTTTATTGATGCAACAAGTGGCAGACTGCTTGTAATCTTTTCGGTAAGCAAGAATTTTAAGCTTCCCAGGAATACGGTTGCCGAAATTGTTCCAATATCCCTTCTTGGAGGTATGAAAGTGCAATTTGTGTATGGTAAAGGCCCGGGAACATATGCCATTGGAGACACCATTCCGGGTAAGCTTGCTGAATCCCTGACAGATAAAATTGATACTGAGATTTTACCTGTAAAAGAAAAAATGGCTAATCTCATTGTTGCCCTCGATTCTGTCATTGTGTCAATAGGAGATGTGATGAATCCCCAATTCAAAAAAGCATTCGCAGGTACCATGGATCATTTGAACAATACAAGTGCAAGTCTCGATAAAGTTCTCGGAGCCAAACAACAGGAATTAGCTGCTACTGTGGATAATATCAATAAATTCACAAAGATGTTATCTGATAACTCAGAAAAGATGGGTAATACATTTGGCAAACTTGAAACAATAGCCGATACACTTAATGCGGCGGATGTTCACGCTTCCGTGACAAAACTGAAAGCAAGCCTTGAAAACGCCTCATCGCTTATGGAAAAGCTCAATAATGGAAAAGGAAGCGCCGGACAATTTCTTACAAATGACACTCTTTATACAAATCTTAGCAGCAGTATCGAGAGTTTGAACCTGCTTTTAAAGGATATAAAATCCAATCCGAAAAGATATGTACATTTTTCACTCTTTGGCAAGAAGAACACTCCGTCTAAATAATAGCACTATAAAATTCAGATAATCTTGATCTTAAAAAACCTCGCTGAATCGATGACAAAATAGTCCTCATTTTAGTCATTTGATGTTGAATTTTGAGTAACATTTTATAATGAATTGTATTACACCAACAAACTGTTATCATTATTGATATAATTCTGATAATAAGCATTTTAACTAATTAAAAAAAAAATTCATTTATAAGTTGCTGAAGGTTAAAAACATATACTTTTTTTGAGAAAGTCAAGCAAAAAAAATTTTTTTTATTAGTTTTTTTTTTACAAATATTGCTACGTGAATCGGATTGATTCTAGACCTTGAAATTTTTTAAAAAACCAACCTAAATGAATAAGTCACATAATGATGTTTGGAATAACTGTCTTCAAATAATAAGAGACATAATTCCATCCATCAGTTATAAGACCTGGTTTGAACCGATTATCCCTTTAAAACTTGAAAACAATGTTTTGACTATTCAGGTACCAAGTCCGTTTTTTTATGAATATCTTGAAGAACAATACATTGATATCCTGAGGAAAACACTCCGAAGAGAAATCGGTACTGATGCCAAGCTCGAGTACAACGTTGTTATGGAAAATACCAATTTTTCGGATGGTAAACCGTATACTGTAAGATATCCGTCACGAAATAAAACAGACCTCAATAATAAACCCGTACAGGTACCATTCGATGCAACGCAACCATCAATAAAAAATCCTTTTGTAATTCCGGGTATTAAAAAAGTTCATTTTGATCCTAAACTAAATCCTGATTATAATTTTGGTAATTATGTCGAAGGAGAATGCAACAGGCTGGCCAGGTCTGCAGGTATTGCTGTTGGAAATAATCCCGGAGGAACAGCATTCAATCCTTTGATGGTATATGGAGATTCGGGACTCGGTAAAACACATCTGGTTCAGGCTATTGGTATTCTTGTAAAAGAAAAACATCCTGACAAGACCGTGCTGTATGTAAATGCGAATAAATTTCAGACCCAGTTTGTTGAGTCGGTCAGAAACAATAATAAGAATGACTTTCTGCATTTTTATCAGATGATTGATGTACTCATTCTTGATGATGTACATGAATTTGCGGGTAAAGAAAAAACGCAGGATACATTCTTTCATATCTTCAACCATCTTCATCAATCTGGAAAGCAGCTTATACTCACCTGCGACAGACCACCGGTAGAGCTTCAGGGAATGGAACAGAGACTTCTATCGCGCTTTAAATGGGGACTCCAGGCTGATCTTCAAAGACCTGACTATGAGACAAGGCTGGCTATTCTTAAGAAAAAAGCATATAACGACGGGATAGAGTTACCGGAAGAAATATTCGAATTTCTGGCAGTTAATATCTCAAATAATATAAGGGAGCTTGAAGCAGTGCTGATTTCTCTTTATGCTCAGTCAACTCTCAACAGAAAGGAAATTACGCTCGAGCTGGCCAGGCAGATGGTTGAAAAGCTCATAAGTACCGCGAAGCGGGAAATCACAATCGAGTATATACAAAAAATAGTTTGCGATTATTATAAGATCCCGATTGACCTTATACAAGGCAAGACCAGAAAAAGGGAGATTGTGCAGGCCAGGCAGGTATCAATGTTTTTCTCAAAAAGTCTTACAAAAGCATCACTTGCAAGTATTGGTTCACATATCGGAGGAAAAGATCATGCAACCGTTCTTCATGCATGTAAAACCGTAAATAACCTGATAGATACTGATAAACATTTCAGAAATCAGATTAACGAAATTGAAAAGAAATTAAAAGTATAAGTACAGATATAAATATTTTTAAAAAACTTACACTGAGTCCCGATCGATTCCAATATCACGAAGTTCCTGACAAAACACTGAAAAAGGGAAAAGCAGACAAGACAGAGTTACGGGAAATACATGTCTCCAAAATATTCTCTTCTATAAATAATCATAAAATTGAAAATTATTATACCCCTTATGAAAATGAGTAACATTTTCATTTAAAATTCGTACAAAAGCTATACAATATAAAACTTAAAAATGTTTTCCTTTGTTGATACAAAAAATCATTTCCCCCTATTTTGACAAATTTGTTGTATATTTAGGGTGATTGAAAAATGTAATAGACAATGTCTAAAGTAATTGATATACTTAAATACTCTTTTCTTCTATTACTTTTTGTAATTTTTACAGCCGCCTGTGCTCCTTCCAAAAAGAATCCATATTATGCAAAAAGGAATAAGAGTTCCCAGGTAAATGCTTCACAGCTCGGAAGGAACAGGTATTATTTTTCAAAAGATTACCAGAAGAAACTTACCAGGACTTATAAAAAGAAGTAGCATCTATCTCATTCACATAATAAGCTTAATCCGTCATAAGCCAGCATAATCTCAGGAGGTAGCTCCTTTGAAACTTCAGTGTGCAAACCCATCTGGTGACTGATATGGGTAATAAAAGCTTTTTTCGGAGAAATTTCCCTTATAAAATCAATTGCTTCTCTCAAACTAAAATGAGAAATATGCTTTTCTTTTCTCAGAGCATTTATTACCAGGTATTTAACTCCATATAGTTTTTCCTTGCTCTCCTCGGGGATATAGTTTGCATCGGTGATGTAGGCAAAATTTCCTATACGGAATCCATAAACCGGCAGCCTGTAATGAAACACCCTGATCGGGATTATTGGTATATTCTTGATATTAAAACCATGTTCTGGTATCGTATTAAGTCTCATTTTCGGAATCCCCGGATATTGATATTCAGAAAAAACATAGGAAAATGCCTTTTTAATAACTTTTTGAACCCTTTCCTCAGAATATATATCAATTGCATCCTGATTTTTATAGTTGAAAGCCCTTACATCATCTAATCCTGCAATATGATCTTTATGTTCGTGTGTCAGTAATATGGCATCAAGTTTTGTAACATGTTCTCTTAGCATCTGCTGGCGGAAGTCAGGTCCGGCATCAATAATAAGAGTAGTTTCATCAGTTTCCAGCAGGACAGAAGTCCTGAGTCTTTTATCAAGCGGATCTGCCGAAAGACAAATATTACAGTCACAAGCTATTACCGGAACGCCCTGTGATGTACCTGTACCAAGAAATGTAATTTTCACATTGAATATATTTCCTGACAAACCTATATTAAAAAACAGTAATAGACAACAGTATCCGCATTTTTTGTAATCACGTCTGGTTCCACTATATTTGTTTCCAAACTAATAATTATCGAACGTGAAAGGCAGGATTTATCTTATACCTGTGACATTAGGAGGAGATGACTTTCTCAAGGTAATTCCTGAAAAAGTCATAAGTCTGACAAAGCAGTTACGATATTTCATTGTTGAAGATATCAGAAGTGCCAGAAGATATTTACGGATGATTGATAAAGAATTCCCAATAAATGATACAGTGTTTTTTGAACTGAATGAACATACCGGCGAAAAAGATATTATAAATTACCTGGAACCGGTCATAAACGGATCAGATATGGGTATTTTAAGTGAAGCCGGTCTTCCAGGGATTGCCGATCCAGGCGCAATGATTATTGCCCTGGCACACCGCAATAGTGTCACTGTAATTCCATTATCAGGACCATCATCCATTCTTTTAGCCCTTATATCCTCAGGATTTAACGGGCAGAATTTCACATTCAATGGTTACCTGCCGATTAAGCCTGCAGAGAGAATTGCAAAACTCAGGGAACTGGAAAAAAAAGCAGCAGAAGGATTCACACAAATCTTTATGGAAACGCCATACAGGAACCAGAAAATGCTGGAGTCAATTATGAAAACCTGTCATAAAGATACGCTGCTGTGTATTGCAGCAGATATAACTCTTCCGACAGAATCGATTCGGACAAAGAGAATCTCAGAATGGAAGAATGACTTGCCATCATTAGATAATAGACTGGCAGTCTTCCTTATTCAGTGAGTCTATTTAGCAGGACCTTTTATTACTTTAACCAGTTCAACCTCGTATAACAGCGCAGTATACCCGGGGATGGTATAATAACCAACAGAACCGTAACCAAGACTTGAAGGTATAAGGAATTTTGCTTTACCTCCTGCTTTCATATAGGTTACACCTTCATCAAATCCGGTAATCATAACATCTTCATTCACAGGAAAAGAAAGCAGGACTCCTCCTGTTTTTATATTTGTGTCAAAAACAGTTCCGTCAAGAAATTTCCCGGTATACCATACAAAAGCTGTATCATGAGTCATCGGCTGAATTCCGGTTCCTACAGTTACATCCAAATAATACAAGCCGCTAGGTTTCTTTTCAAAGCCAGGGTTGCTACCCAGAAAACTTGTTGTTTCATCATTTTCTGCTTTAACATATTTTTTTGAAGGGTTACATGATGTGAGGGTTATTAATAGTCCGGTCACAAACAGTAAGATAAATGAATAGTAAGATTTTTTAATCATGAATTTAAGTTTAGAAATTTCTGTATAATTTAAACGTAATGTCTAACTAATTATTATCAGGCTGCAATATATTAACATTATAAACAATAACAGCCCGTGATGGTATCATTTTTCTGTCACCAACGAGCCCGTATGCAAGAAAAGGAGGTATGATAAATATAGCCTGTGCACCTGGTTTAAGCAATCGCAACCCTTCGTTAAGTCCGGCTTCAATTTCAGATCGTCCTATGATTATCTTTTTATGTCCGAGGTCAGATGACGAATAACATTTAGTTCCATCAAGAAGTGAACATTCATAATCCATTACGATTTTATCATTATCCGTAAACACCTTCCCATTACCTTCTTTAATAATTTCATACCACAGGCCTGTAGGAGATTCGCTCATTTTCAAATTTTTCCGCTCAATGTAATTTTTGATCCTTTCCCTGTCTTTCTGAACCAGAAACTTATTCAGATCAGCCATCTCGTTCTTTCCGGGTCGTGAATAAATGTTTGAACTTCGCTGCTTCTCCTTGCAGGACACAAGCGAAAACAAAATGATTAAGATTGCTATAAACCTGGTATTCATGTAATAAAGACTATTCTTCAAAACGCCAGATATTATCCTTAAGTACCTTAAGAAAATAGGTTATTGTATTATCCAGGGTATCTGAATATTCACCTCCTGAGGCATTTAAATGCCCCCCCCCTGAAAAATAAAGGGAAGCAAATTCATTTGAAGGAAATTGTCCTCTGGATCTGAATGAGAGTTTTATGAAATTTTCCTTCTCAATAAAAAGAACGGAAAAATTAATTCCTTTGATTGAAAGAGGCATATTTACGAATCCTTCTGTATCCCCTTTAACATGGTTATATGATTTTAAGTCTTCTTTTGAGAGATAAATATAAGCTGTTTTGAATTCAGGAATTACTACCATTCTCTGATTAAGTGCAAAACCCTCCAGTTTTATCCTGTCGCTTGAAAAATTATTATAGATAAGGTCGATTATTTTTTCTTTTTCAATGCCTGAATCAAGCAAATCTGCTACTATTCTGAATGTCCTTGAAGAATAAGCTCCATGTTCAAAATTGCCGGTGTCAGTAATAATTCCAACATATAAAGCTTCAGCATAAACACGGTTTATAAACTTCGCGCCATTGATTTCGCATATAAGTTCATGCATCAGCTCAGATGTCGAGCATTTTGATGGATCTGATATGATAAGATCTGCAAAATTTTCAGGATCAAGATGATGATCTATTACGACTTTTTTCGCTTTGGAGGCTCTTACGGCATCTTCAGCCTCCCCTAACCTTCCTGATTGATTGAAATCGAGCATAATAATCAGATCAGATGCTTGAATCATCATCAGGCTCCTCTTCCTGTCTTTGATAAATATATTTATCCTGTCTGCCCCATCCATCCACTTCAAAAATTCCTGGAGATGATTAGGAGCCATCATAGAAACTTCTCTACCTTCCGATTTAAAATAATGATATAGAGCTAGCTGCGCACCAATAGAATCACCGTCAGGATTGATATGACATATAATTAATATATTCTTTGATGCTGAGAAAAGGTTTGATAATTCTTTCGTATATTTGGATATATCTATCACAATTACGGTGTTTTATTCAAGTGGTTAAAGATAAAGAATATTCCTTAAGACTGCTCTATTGTTCAAAATCAAAAAAACCAGATATGTACAGTGATTTTACTTTTTCGATAATTAAACCTAATGCTGTCAGAACGGGCAAGACAGGACCAATTCTTGCAATGATAAACGAAGGCGGATTTGAGATTGCTGCCATGCGTATGGTTAAACTGACTATCCCGCAAGCCGAATCATTTTATGCTGTGCATAAAGGAAAACCATTTTTTGAAGGTCTGATTGAATTTATGACCTCAGGACCAGTAGTTGTGATGATCTTACAACATGAGAATGCAGTTGAACAATTCAGAAAACTAATAGGATCAACAGATCCTGCCAAAGCTGAGCCAGGGACAATCAGAAAGACTTTTGCAGTGTCTGTTCAAATGAATGCGGTACATGGTTCTGATAGCCCAGAAAATGCTATTGTAGAAGCAAACTTCTTCTTTTCAGCGATTGAGAGATTCCATTAGGTTGTGCCCTTAGTGTTAAAGGATTCATTTTCTTATTACCTTTGCACTTCTCTTTTTTAAATCATTATATGGATTCAATTCTGTTAAAGGATCATTCTGACAAAAAGTTAATTGAAAAGCTTTCGTCGGCGTTCACCCTTTCGGATATGGAGATATTTATCTTTCCTGAGCTTTTTTATCCTCTGGTTCTTGCAGATATAATGTCACCCGAACTGTGGAAATGGAAAGAAGATCCATGGTTTAAAGACATCGAGAAAAAGAGTTTCACTGTTAAAGCTAACAGGATCAAACAATATATCATTCAGAATTATGTCTTCAATCTCGATCTCTCTACCTGGGGGCTAACCTCAAAAAGTACTGAAATAGCGCGCTTCAGCGATTTTTTTGATATGGAAATGCTGAAACAGTCAAATGCGCTCTTTGGGTATGAGGGCGATAAATACTATTTTGATATTGACATAAGAAAACATTTTGGACTCGATAAGTACAATTCAGATATTATACCTTATTGGAAGACAGAAACTATTGAAGCTATGGGAGCTTTCAGGTACAAGGAAAACTTTAATACCGGAGCTGGCGAATGTGTTTCACTATCAGCTCTTTACGCATCAGCTATGTTTGTTGTCGGGAGAGTTCCACTTGAAAAGATATTCCTTATTGCCACTCCTCTTCATTCACAGAATTTCGTTATTGAAAAAGATGGATTAATCACCAATAACCGGCGAATAGTAACTAAAAACATGTGGTATAACGGGACGTCATTATCTGAGAAAGCCAGAAGAGCTATGGAAAATGAGAAGGTAACAATTGTTTCACATATTTCAGGTTACATACATACTTTATACAAAGAAGCAACGATCGATAAGCAGGCTTATGAGTTTTTCTCATATAAGCTGAAAGAGTTTCTTTCTACTGAACTTACCAGCCTTATCTTTATCAATTTTCTCCGGTTTAAATCAAAATATAAAAATCTCTTTCAATACCGGTGTGATTGCGATGGAATGAAGCGGTATATTACTCTTGAAAAATTATTTGAATACGAACATTCTAGCAAATTCAGTGTTTCCGCTGAAACCCGCGGATCGCTGGTAAAAGAGATTGAGGGCGATGATTTTCATCTTAGCCCCATCGAGTGGAAGATTATGCTGAATGATATAGAAACAATTCTTGATAAACACAGAGGTAATAGTCTTTCTGAAATTGAGGATGAGTTTATACAGAAGACAGGTACTGAATTCGAGGACATTATAAAGGAAATGTTTAAAGATATAAGCGAATTTATCTCAATAAATCCTAAAATTCCTGATTCGGACAAAAACTATATTTTATCAGATAGGCTCCACATCACAACAGAAAACAGTCGTGAAGAGATAATTGATCTTATAACTAAACAATATGAGAATTCAGAAACAGCTCTTCTGGCACTTTATGTTTACAGGCTGATGGATATGATTGACTGGCATCCTTTCGTAAAGGCATGTATTGAAAGGAATCCTGTATCGTTTACCGATCTTTATGAAAAGAATAACTATGAAGTGTACTCTCTGTTAAAAGAGCTTCCCATTGATTCAATATATGACGGGAACAGGTTGGCTTTGCCTGATGAAGTATGGAACTTCAAACGTGGGGATGGTATTGAGAAAGCCTTTTTACTTGCTGACTTTATTCTTCACAAAGATAAAGCTTCATCGGTTTCTATTGAAATTGACGGCAAACAGGTTCTCCTGTCTTCAGGAGGACATGATTTTCATTTCATTTCAAAGAAAAACCTTAAGAAATCAATACATATAAAGTGGAAAGAGTATAAGATAGGTTAAGGTTAAGGTTAAGGTTAAGGTTAAGCTAAGACCATGTGAGAGACGCAGAGTTAATTACCTCAGTATTATCTCTTTAATAACTTCAGATCCGACATTTTTATTTAATTTTTCACGGAGTACTTCCCTGAGCATAAGTAATTCATTTCGTACAACAGAAGAGCTTAGATGCACAAATAATTTATGGTCCTTAATGTAGATTTTGGTTGTTCTTGAACTGATTGCTTTTCCCACAATTTCTTCCCAGGAGTTGATAACGGAGACCTCATTTAGTTTTTCACCAAGATTCATCTCTTTAATGTAATCATTCAAAGCTTCAGCCAGGGATATGGTTTTACTTCTTCTCATAAAACATTTTTGCTATTCTGAACAACATCCACTGTTCCATTTTCTGCTATTTTAAACAGCCTGTAATCGGTCTTCAGCTCAGACAGTATATCCTGCAACCGGTTTTGATGTGTATCTGTAATGAATATTTGTCCGAATCTGTGATTACCAACTAATCTGATAATCTGTTCGACTCGTTCTGCATCAAATTTATCGAAAATATCATCGAGCAACAAAATGGGAGAAAATCCGGCTTTTCTTTTAATGTAATCGAATTTTGCCAGCTTTAGTGCTACAAGGTATGACTTCTGTTGTCCTTGCGAACCAAGCGATTTAACAGAGAAATCGTTCATTTCAAGCAAAAGATCGTCTTTATGGATTCCTACTGTGGTATATTCCAGGTACCTGTCCTTATTCAACGAATTCTGCAGAGCTTCGGCAAAACTACCTTCTGAAAGATGTGATCTGTATTTGAGTCTGACAATTTCCTTATCAGAAGAAATCAATGAATAATATTCCTGAAATACCGGAATCAGTTCATCTATCAGATTATTTCTCTGATTATAAACATAACATCCATATTTAACGAGTTGTGCATCCCAGATTGAAAGTATATCTCGATCCTTACTATCAGATGAATTAATATCCTTGAGTAGCTTATTTCTTTGCTGAAGTGCCTTACTGTATTTCAGAACAGAATCGAGATATTCGGCACTATACTGACTAATAATCTTGTTCATAAACTTTCTCCGGTCCTCACTTCCTTCAGTAATCAGGGCGCTATCGGCAGGAGAAATCATTACAACCGGGTATCTGCCAACGTGATCTGAAAGTCTCTGATATTCTTTCCCGTTTCTTTTCAGCAACTTTTGCTTTTGCTTCTGAAATGCGCAATAAATCTGATCTTCTTCACCATCCCTTACAAATGTCCCCTGTATAATAAAGTAATCTTCACCATGCCTTACACTAATACTATCGATGTTGTTAAAAAAGCTTTTTGTCAACGAAAGATAATGGATTGCATCAAGGATATTAGTTTTACCCACGCCATTATTGCCAACAAAGCAGTTTATTTTCGGAGAAAACTCAAGCTCGTTAAGCTCATAGTTTTTAAAATTTGTCAGCGCTATTTTTTTAAGATACATTGAAATAAAAGTAAAAAGTAAAAAGTAAAAAGCAAAAGTAGTAAGAATAATATGAATCAATTAACAAAAAATTGTTGAATCTTTGTGCCTTTGCGCCTTGGTGGCAGGAATGCAGAGGAAAACACTTAGTAACACAAAGAAAGTGATATTTAAGACATATTTTGGAGGGATTGAAGTGAAGGCGTCAAGAAAAAATGCAACATTTAAATTAAAAGTTTTAAAATTACCTGAAAAAAATTACTTTTGCGGTGGTAAATTCAGAAGCTAAATATTTAAGATCAGTATGGCAAAGAGTAAAAAGGAAGCAAATCAACCTGCTATATCCAGCGTTGAAGAAACACTGACCAGGACAGAACAGTATCTTGAAGAGAATTATAAACCACTTCTGATTGGTTTAGGAATAATAGTTGTGCTGGTAGGATTGGGCTGGCTTGGCAAGATTTATCTTAACAAAAGAAATGACGAAGCCCAGTCTCAGATGTTTCAGGCAGAAAAGTATCTTGAAATTGATTCATTAAAATTAGCTCTTAACGGGGATGGTAATTATCTTGGGTTTCTTGACATAGTTAAGGATTATAAATTTACGAAATCGGCAAATCTTGCTAAATACTGTGCAGGAATTTGCTATTTGCATCTTGGAAATTACAATGAAGCAATTGATTTCCTGAACAAATTTTCAAAGAAAGATAAAGTCATTGGTTCTCTGGCGATAGGTGCTACGGGCGATGCATATGTTGAATTAGGCAATACTGAAAAAGGTATTTCAAAATATATCGAAGCTGCAGATTATGGAAAGAACTCATTTAATACGCCATTGTTCCTGATGAAGGCAGGCGAGTTATATGAGCTCACAGGTAAGTTTTCTGAAGCATTGAAATTATACCAGAGAATTGCGGATAAGTATCCTGAGAGCACTGAAGGTACTTCAATTGACAAATATATTGCAAGGGTGAAATTACTTATCAAATAGCATTTCAGAGCATCACCTTTAATTTATTAAATCACGCATCAGGCTCTTTTTTCTTTGGGCGGATGCGTTTTTAATTTTAAAGCAAGTCGTTATGAGCACAAAAAACTTATCGGATTATAATCCCGACCTTGTTCCTGATGCAAGTGAGATGCGATTTGGCATAGTTGTATCGGATTGGAACAAAGATGTAACCTGGTCGTTGCTCGACGGTGCAATTAAAACTCTTAAGAAACACAGGGCAAAAGACAAAAACCTGGTTGTAAAACATGTACCCGGGAGTTTTGAACTGACTCTTGGTGCACAGTTTCTTGCTGAATACGATGATCTTGACGCAATTATCTGTCTTGGATGTGTTATTCAGGGAGAGACATCACATTTCACCTATATCTGTCAGGGTGTAACTCAGGGAATTACCCAGCTTAACCTCGAATATAATTTACCTTTTATTTTTGGTGTACTTACAACAAACTCACAACAGCAGGCAGTTGACAGAGCGGGGGGAAAACTTGGAAATAAAGGCGATGAAGCTGCCGTTACAGCTATCAAAATGGCGGCACTGCAGCGTGAGATCGAGAAGTAATTCTACCTTAGCACTTTGCGAACAAAAGCTACCGTGAAGTAAGACATCATAAAGACACCCATGAATCCTTCCAGTCCGGAAAATACCCTGCTTAGTCCTGTAGGATAAACATCTCCATACCCTATTGTAAAAAAGGTAACTCCGCTATGGTAAAATGACTGAAGAAGGGTTGACAAATTATCAGGATTATCGACCGCTGAAACCGTTTTACCAAGTCCGGTAATGTCAATAAGGAAATAAAATATTCCAAACATAAACCAGAAAACTACAACGCTCAAGAGGACTCTTCCGGGTGAAGTTGCATACAGTCCGATCTTATCAAATACCAGCCACTGAAAACTATCCGGGATACGACTTGCTATTTTTGCAATGCCTCCCTTCTCCTGCTGCTCGGTAAGCCACGATTTTGCTTCATAACGTTTGAACATGATATACGCCTCGTCCTCATCTTCATATTTGCCCGTTCCGCTAAAGTTTTCTTTCAGAATCCTGAATTGTTCAGCTTTCTGCCTCAGGGTTGTTACGTCCTGATTTAGGACCGATTCTTTGCATTTATTATGTCTCCAGTCGATGTACAATTTCCCGAGGAGTCTCATGCCCGACATGTCGAGTGTCCTGATTTCAACAGGAAAATCATAAGGTTCAAGGTCAATAATATCCCTTACAATTGTATCTGAAATATCAAGAAGATCAGCTTTGGCAAGCCGAAGATCGACATAATGATCGAGGTGACACGATTTCAGAGACATTGTATGGAATGATGATGAATAAAAACTAACGTCACCATCACCAAATTCAGTCCTTTCAAAACTTATATCAGTGTCCTCCATCTCCATCAGGTTGAAGTTCTTGGGACCCGCTCCCATCTCAGCTTTTTTAAACTGGATTTTTCCGGATTTACAGGTTGCACCTTCAAAATTGACTTCACCGTTACCAAAAAGAGAACGGTTAAAATTAATTCTTCCAGAACCAAAGTCAACGGTTCTGAAATCAACCCTGCTGTTTCCGAATTCAGTTCTTTCAAACATTATTTCGCAATCACCAAAGACAGAATAATGGAAATCTACCTTCCCTCCTGCTATCCTGGTAACTTTAAAGTTAAACCGGCCACTGTTAAAATGAGTATTTATAAAAAGCAAATCGCCATTGTTGAACTCAGTATTTGCAAAGCTTACCTCGCCCTTGCCAAACTGAATATCCTGAAAATCTTTAATCCCGTCTTTTACGATAGCATTCTTGAACATGAAATCGCCATCCCCGAATACACATCCTGTAAACTCAATATTACCCTCTCTGAATAACGTATTCGAAAAGATGACATTACCATCTCCAAATACTGATCCATTGAAAAGAGTTTTGCCTTTAGCAAAATGAGTCCCGTCAAAGCTGACTTCTCCGGGAGAATAAGAAGCAAAAGAAAAATCAGTCAATTTCTTAGCTTCAAAGAATGCATTTTTAGCTGAAAATCCTTTTATTGGGACAAGATCCTTTTTTTCCATCCCGTTAATCCGTCTGTAAGAAGAAAGAGAAAACTCACGGATATAAAAATTATCAAGATTTATATCCTGACCTTCTTTGATTAAAGAATAGATCTGATTTACATCAATTGCTCCAAAAAGCTCTGAATCAATTTCTTCACCTTCTTCATTATGAAAGGAAACCATTGCAGTTTTTGGACAGGTCCTGCCATCATCTGCAATGAACTTTACATTTCTGACTTCAACATGGAAATTGGAATAACTGGTAACCATTTGTTCTTTTTTGATAAGTAAAGCCAAATTATAAAAAAAAAGGGAATTTCATTCCCTATCGCCCACATAAAATACGATATGGACACCATGAACATTTGCCTCTCAGATCTTTCGTTTTCACAAAAGGTTCATTCTGGCTGAAAATGATCTGGATTAAAGTTTTAAGGCCATCAAGAAATTCCTCTCGTATTGTTGAATAATTATCCACCACCACCTCGATACTTCCTTTTGTTTTTATTCTTAGTTTATCGGCTGGAACTGTTCCGTTAAGTTTCCTTATCTTATAAACTGACGGTCTTACAATGCTTCCGGGGTTTGAGGAAAGAAAAGCTTCGCAATAAAGAAGTGTCTGGAGCCAGCCATCAGCATCTTTCTTCCTGTCGTCAGCAAATAAATCACTGATTGAACTGACAGATTCAGAGACAGTTCCTGTTTTATAATCGACAATTCTGGTTATCCCAGACACTTTGTCTATCCGGTCGAC
Source organism: Bacteroidales bacterium (assembly GCA_003141895.1). Lineage (GTDB taxonomy): Bacteria > Bacteroidota > Bacteroidia > Bacteroidales > VadinHA17 > LD21. Next base: position 72,400 of record PLNT01000007.1, read on the forward strand.
TTTACCACCTGTAAGAATTTTCATTTGAATTCCATCAAATTTAAAGGCCAACTCAAAAACAAATGAATCCTCAAGATTAGCTATGTAAAAAGGTGCTATCGCTTTGTCTGAATTTAATATCTTTTTCAGATAAGCCATTAATACATCTCTAATTATAAGTTCATTACCGCTAGCAGAATCAGGTCTTCCGGCTTTATACTTTTCATTCATTGCCTTATTAATTGTGGCAGAGAGGAATTTATCGTTCTTAACTATTGCAGTAAGCATCTCCGGTGAAATATGACTACCTGTGTATGGCTGATAGATGTTCTTCATTATTTCATGAAGAATATTACCAAGCATTGCCGGATCTATATCGGTAGAGATGCTGTCGGGTTCTTTCAGACTGTTTATATAACGGAAAAAGAATTTCATCCGGCAGCTGAGCCAGGTATTCAGTGCAGAAGGTGAGAGAAATCTCTCATTATTCCGGAGGTAGAGAGACTCTAATTGTTTTGAATGTTCACCATTCCTTTCCAGACTTTCATTATGCTGAACAGCCGTAGTGATTGAAAAATTAAGATCAAGAAAATCAGGTTTTAATAATTTATCGTACTTCATCTGAATAATAAACCGGCTCATTTCACCACTTCTGAGACCTTCAGAGTTTGAATTATATATCAGGGTAACATTCTCAGCTCTCTGAAGAAGCCTGTAAAAATGATAGGCATAGATTGATTCCTGGTGATTAACTGATGGCAGACCGAAGGCTTCCCGCAGACTGAATGGGATAAAAGAAGACCCTGAATAAACTGCAGGTAAAATACCTTCATTGACTGAAAGAATAATCAGATTTTTAAAGTCTAGTGTACGTGTTTCCAAAATTCCCATGATCTGTATCCCGGTCAGAGGTTCTCCTGAAAAAGGAACCGATTGCATCCTGAGCATCCTGTCGAGAATATTTATATACGTAGCCGTTGTAAAACTTATATCTGTGCTGTTTACAATCGTTTCAAGCCTGTTTATCGACAACACAACTCTATAGATAAACTCATTTCTGATATTGAGATCCTGCGACTTATCTTTAGACTCGTTCTTTAGTGCTATCAGAGATAAAATATTTTTAAAATAATCCGATAGATCCTGTGGAGCAAGAGGCTTCTTAAAGACAACGGACAATGTTTCGTTTTTTGGAAACTGATCCTCAGGAATCCTTATAAGATTGGTTTTTACTATCTCTTTAAGCAATTCATTCTCCTGTTCCCCTGCTATATCAGATAACAATGGATGTTTCAGGATGCTAATTACATCCTTATAGTTAAAATGGACAATACCTTCTGACACAATGCTATTTCTCTGCAGATCCATAAGATGTTTCAGCAATGTATACACTAATGTTTGTTTTAACGGATGCCCCATTGTAATATTAATATCTCCCATATTCTCAGGCAAACTGGTAAGTACAGGCATCAAAAGATTTTCATCCGCAAGAACAACAGCTGTATGATGAGCATTTTCTCTGGTGATATCAGGCATTTCTTCCAGTAAATGTGAGACCAGTTTTACCTGGGCCACATCTGATGAAGTATCTATAACGCGTCTGTAAACAACCGGAGCTTTTTTAGAGAGCATTGTTTCATAATTCCACCCCGGAGGCATATCGTTTCCGAATTTTTTAAGGTTTTCATGAAGGAAAAAACCAGCCGAATTTAACTTCCCTTCCTCAATATAAGAAATGTCATAATCCCAGTAAAACCGCGCCTTCCCTGCTTTCTTAAACCGTGTCATCAAAGTCTTTTCACACTCATTCAATGCGTTGAATCCAATAAAATGGATTATGTCCCATCGCTCATACGACTTACATATATTCTCCTCATTTTCAGTAAACTCCCTGAATACCATACCTTCATATGCTATATTCATAATTCTCAAGGAGTTTCTAAAATTTTTATATAGATCCGAAAGAACCGACCAGATACTAATGAAACCTGTTTTTTGTTCAGTAGGCTTATCGTGATTAAAGTTTGTCCAGAATCTTTTTATTATTTCAATCTGATATTCGGTCAATCCTCCAAACTGGCTGTCAATATTTTTTATATCAAGAACATTACGGAATAATAATGAGGCGTTAACAAGATATTTATCGACATCGTCAAAATCGTTTAATAGCATGTCGCCCCAATAGTAAAACTCATCAAAGCTTTCAGCGGGTTTTTTCAAGTTGCTATAAACTTTGTATAGTTCAAAAAGCAGTATCTCGTTTCCGGCAACCTGGAGTGAGGAATATGATCTGAATAACTCATTTATAGTAAGAATTGAAGGGGACCACACTGGTTTTTTAATTTTTGTTGCGAGATATTTGAGGAAATACAGACCGGCTCGTCGGTTTGGAAAAACCAGACAATGCCGGTTAAGAGTATTTCCGAACTCTTTATATAGGGATTCTGCGATATGTTCGAGAAAATAAGTCATGGGGTTGGGGTGAGGTTTCCACTATATAATCTTCCTTGCCAGGTTTCCAGCTCTTCAAGCCTCTTTTCTATAATAGTCACTATCTGGTCGGTACGCTTATTGCCCCATCCTTCTCCTGTTAAAAACCTGAGTGGAGCTTCTCCTGTAAACCGTTCGACTACAATTGCTGGATTCAGCCTCTCAAGAAACGTAATGAAAAAATCGAGGTATTCTTCCCAGGTAAAAAGGCCAAAATCGTCAGGATCATTTTTAAATTCATTTTCCATAGCTGTCCCTTTTATTATCTGAAGCTGATGAAATTTTACGGTCCTGAGAGGCAATTCCGAAATAAGGTCAACCTGATCAAGCATTTCTGTGCGTGATTCTCCTGGTAACCCTAATATGAAATGAGCACCTGTAATTATTCCGAGTGAACTGGTCATTTCGACAGCACGTACTGCATCCTCAAATGTATGTCCCCTGTTTATACGTTCCAACGTTTTATTATAACACGATTCGATTCCGTACTCCACGGCGATATAATACCTCGTTGAAAGCTCTTTTAAATATTCAAGTTTCTCTTCATCAATGCAATCAGGCCGGGTTCCTATTATAAGACCAATAACGCCAGGATAATTTAAAGCTTCTTCATAAATCTTTTTCAATGTCTCCAATGATGCGTATGTATTGGAATAAGCCTGAAAATAAGCCAGATAGGAAATCGCTTCATTATATCTCCATTTATGAAATTCTATGCCTTCCCTTATCTGCTGAGACACTGATTTTTCAGGAATGCAATATGAAGGATTAAATGCATTATTATTGCAGTATGTGCACCCTCCAATACCTTTGGAACCATCACGGTTGGGACATGTGAACCCAGCATCTATCGAAACTTTCTGAACTCGTGATCCATATAAGTTTCTAAAATAATTCGAATAAGCATTGAACCTTCGCTCATTTCCCCATGGAAAAACTATTTCATTTTTAATAGTTATCATTCAGGCTGTTACAATTTTATTTTTATCAACATACCATATAAAAGCTTCAATGTTAAGATATGCCATGTTTGAAAGAAGATTACGGTATTCGTTTACCTGTTCAACATAATGAGAACTCTCTTCTCCGAACTTAAAATCAATTATTGTGGTTTTGCCGTTTTTAAGTATCACTCTGTCGGGTCGTTTAGTAAGACCTGTCGGAAGAAGAATTCCAGCTTCATTCATTATTGTATTATCAGCCGAAAACCAATCAGCCACCACTGGAAGACGTACAAGTTCACTAATTCTCACCTCAATGTAAGCTCTGTCGTCCTCAGACAGTTTCCCTTCCAGAATAAGTTTCCTTACAGCAGCCGGAATATCGGATGCATAATTTATTCCTTCAAAGACCTCATGCATCAATTTTCCATAATTAATTTTTTTTCTTATTTTCTGACTCTCAGAAGAAAAGTAATTTTCACCATGAAGCTTAAGTTTAAGCGATTCCATAGTCTGACTCACGGAATATTTTGAAGAAATAAGGTCCTTCTTTTCAGAGGGTTTAGCTTTATTTTCAGGAATTGAACCAAATTCGAATATGTTTTTTTCGCTGTCATAATGACTAAAAAGACTGAAGTCAATATGTTCCTGCAATTCAGGAGGTAAGATGATTGCGTTTTTCAATGCTCCTGCAATCGTGTTTTCAGATTTCGGATTATCAACTGAAAACCCGATTAATACATCCTTTGCTCTGGTAAGTGCTACATATAGCAGGTTAATATTATCAAGGTATACTGAATATTTTTCTTCTTCGTAATTGTTTGCAAAAATAGTATTAACCAGTTCTTTTGAATATTTCACAGGAAGTATCCCCAGATCATTAAAGGGTGAAAAACCTGGTTTTACCCATAAAATTGGCTGTTTTGAAGGGATATGATCGAGAGTCCATGAAAGAAATGGTAAAATTACAACCTTGAATTCGAGACCTTTAGACTTATGAATTGTTATAATTCTCATTGCGTCCTGATTGCCCGGGAGAACTACCGATTTTCTTTTCCCTGTTTCTTCCCACCAATCCAGAAACGACTGGATATCGGCATTTTTGCTACCTGCAAAACTTACAACGTAATCCTGGAAGGTATTCAGAAAAGGTATGTTTGATGAAAACTCTCCAAGACCAAAAAACCTGATTATACCTTCTGTAGCTTCAAATAGTGGCAATTGCCTTATCTTATCAAGCATATCCTCAAATCCCTCAGGGAAATGAGAACGTGAAACGTCAATTAATTTATCACTCTGCAGAGAAACTTTTTCAGCTTCCTGGTTTCCGGTTGACATCAGGAAATACCGTAGCATTATCGCCTTGTTTATATAGTCATTGGGATCATTTACAACCGAAATTGTCGCAATGATAAAATTAATTACAACAGAGTTTGAAAGTAATAACGAATCGTTCGAAACCGCATTAAAATTATGCAGAGTCCCTTTACCTGACAGATATGAAGTATTATAATCTATCAATGTGTTAAGTACCATGCATCCTTCACGTCCGTCTCTAACAATTATTCCGATATCTGAGGCCTTGTAACCCTTATCCTGAAGTGATTCTATTTCATGCGGAAGGCGTTCAAGAACGGCTTTTTCCCATTTTTTCTCTTCATCATTTTTAATGAACTCCAGCCTTACGTATCCACCATCATTATTATTTGGATCGGACTGAACGGCCTCAGAGTAAAGTTTCTTAAAACTTACGGGAAGAGTTTCATTGAATGACTTGTCAATCTGGTCAGGGATTATCGTAAAAAGGCTATTATTAAATTTAATGATGTTCGATCTGCTTCTCCAGTTTGTTGTTAACGGCTGGCTGAAAACTCTTTTATTGTCGGTAATATTTACAAGTACCTTTCCAAGTATCTGCCAGTCGCTGTTTCTCCATCTGTAAATTGATTGTTTCACATCACCAACTACCAGATTATCGTAACCTTCTGCCATACTATTTTCAATCAATGGTCTGAAATTATTCCATTGTATTATTGAAGTATCCTGAAATTCGTCGATCATGAAATTTTCAAACCTGTTTCCGACTTTCTCGTATATAAAAGGGGACTGGTCCTCTTTGGTAATGAGATTAAGGACTTCCCCGGCGTCGGAAAGAAGAAAACTATTTTCAGAGGTGGTAATAAGATGAACATTATGTACGACATCAGATAATATTCCGAGAGCATATATATTTGAAAGAACAGCATTAGCGCTTCTGTAAGTAATTATGTTGTCATCATAATACTTAATCGCCTGGCATAATATTTCATCAAGACCATTTGTTACCGCAGTCTGTAATTGTTCTGAAATAGTACTGGTAGACCACCTTGGTGGATTTTTGCATATTTCACGAACGTAACTATTCGGTTCTTTTATGTTTCCCGAAGCCAGGGATTTTATGAATCCAGGAATACCCTGCCCCTTCCTGTAGAATAATTCCTCAGATAGATCGTATAAAGTATAAATCTCATCTGCCTTCTTACCATAGTCAACCAGTTTTGTTTCAAAGGAATGAGTAACCGATCTGATCTTTTTGATATACTCATGGAGAAACTCTTTGTCCTCAAGTTTCGAGCGATCCTTTTCGGAAAGTATTTTGAATTTTTCTTTAAACAGCTCTTCTGCAAGTCTGATTATACCTGCTTTAAGATTCCAGCTTTTCTCTTCATCGATATTTGACATTGCATAAGCTGTCAGCCATTTTCTCAACTGCGCATCATCAGTGGCGGATGCAATCATTTCATCAACAGCTTCAGACAGTATGGTACTATGATCGAGTTCAACATTAAACCCGGAATGAAGACCAGCCTCTCGTGTAAATGCCCGGAGGACTTTCTGGAAAAAACTATCGATTGTCGAAATTGAAAACCTTGAAAAATCGTGCAGAATTGAATTTAAAATTTCTGCAGATTCATTTCTGATCACTTCTTCCGTTTTACCAGTTGATCTGATTAAGCCTTCAAGATAATCGCATTTTTGATTTGTGGCAAGATTATGAAGATTATCGAGGATTCTGTTTTTCATTTCCGCAGTGGCTTTGTTCGTAAAGGTTACTGCAAGAATCTTACGATAATTATACCTCGATCTGAAGAGATTAGCGAGATAAATTTCTGTCAGCTTATAAGTTTTACCCGATCCGGCTGATGCACTGTAGATGGTCAAAGTACCTTGTCCCATGGAGGCTAAAGTTACCGCTTTTTGTTTAGTGAGATTTGTCATTTAGAAATAAATTACAGCTATTATTTGAATGTCTTGCGGTCTGTACCTTTATACCCTTAAGCCATTTCCACCTTTACGCCATTACGCCTTTACACCTTTACACCTTTTTATTACCTTTGCACCGTGAATAAAAAAGTGGTAGTCGGATTATCGGGTGGCGTTGATTCCAGCGTTGCAGCATGGATGCTGAAGGAACAGGGCTATGACGTAACCGGCTTGTTTATGAGAAATTGGAATGACACTACCGGTCTGCTTCAAAGTGATTGTCATTGGGAAGATGACCTCATGTTTGCAGAGATGGTTGCTAAAAAACTAAAAATTCCTTTTTACCAGATAGACCTTAGCATACCTTATCGTATGCGTGTTGTTGATTATATGTTTGCCGAATATGAAAAGGGACGGACTCCAAACCCTGATGTGCTTTGTAACAGGGAAATAAAGTTTGATTCTTTTGCTGAAGAAGCCAGAAAATTGGGAGGCGATTTTGTTGCAACAGGACATTATTGCATAAAAGAAGAAATACATACCGGTGAAGATACTGTTTATCGTCTTCTTGCCGGGAAAGATAAAAATAAGGATCAGAGCTATTTTCTGTGCCAGGTAAATCAGGAGCAACTCGCAACCGCACTATTCCCTATTGGCAGTCTAACAAAACCAGAGGTTCGCGAAATAGCACAGAAACTTGGCCTTGCAACTGCTCACCGAAAAGATTCACAGGGAATCTGTTTTGTCGGAAAGGTTCATCTGCCAACTTTTTTGCAGCAGAAACTTGAAGCGAAACAGGGAAATATAATTGAAATAAAAGATATAAAGTTGTATCCTGATATTGCAGATGGGGTCCCTGATATTGTAATACAAGACTGTTTGCTTGCTGAATTGACTGAACCTTTCAAATATGAGCCTTTTTTGGGGGAGACAATTGGAACGCATAACGGTGCACATTTTTTTACTATTGGTCAAAGGAAAGGTATGAATGTCGGAGGGCATAAAGAAGCTCTGTTTGTAATTAGTACAGATGTTACTGAAAATATTATCTATGTCGGTGAAGGACAGGCACATCCCGGACTAAATCGCAAAGGAATGTTTATAAGGGAAAATGAGATCCACTGGATCAGAACCGATTTAAGAATGAACCAGGGCGAATGTCGGGATTATATGGTGAGAATAAGATATCGTCAGCCACTTCAGCAGGCACGGCTTTATTGCAGGGAAAAAGGCATGTATATTGTATTTGATAAGCTCCAGCGGGGCATTGCTCCGGGACAGTTTGCTGCATGGTATGACGGTGACGAATTGATTGGATCAGGAGTTATCGATAAATAAACCGTTTATCGTTTATTGTTCGATCGGAGCCGAATTGTTTTTTTCTGAAGACTCACAACGAAAACCCCTGCAAAAATAAGTAATGCCGAAACAATCATAACAAGATCAATATGATCCTGACCTAAAATTGTTGCAAGATAAGCTGCAATCATTGGTTGTATATAGGTGTAAATGCTCACAACAGTCGGACTCAGACGTCTTAACCCGAAGACTATTAACAGGTAACCAAGATAAGTAGCTCCGATTATTACAAAACCAATTTCGAGCCATGCAGTCGTACTTATAGACGACCAATCCATGGTGCTCCACTGGTGATAGCCGGCAGGCATATTTGTCAGCATTCCGAATAAAAAGACCCATTTCATCACAGTAACAGGATGATATTTTTCAAGCATCCTCTTTATTATTACGGTGAAAAATGCCCAGCTTACTGTGTTAACCAGAGAAAATGTATCCCCCAGAAATGAAGAGCTACCAACATCGGGAACGCCATTCTGTAATATCAGCATCAACACGCCGGCAAGGCCGATTGCAAGTCCGGCTCCCTTAAGTAATGAGATGTTCTCCCGTAGTATAAGAGCTGCGAAAATAAAAGCAAAAATCGGATTTGTTGACTGTATTATTGACGAGTTGACCGGTGTTGTAAGATTTAATCCAACAAGAAAAAATGTCTGATTAATTACAACTCCGAAGAAAGAGCAGCCGAAAAGATATAATAAATCTTTCTTGTTTACCGATTCTTTAGGCATAAAGAGGCTTGTGATCCAGAACAATGCTACTCCGCAGATACTTCTGAGTGACAGAAGAGCAAATGGTTTTATACTTATGGGCATAACTTCCTTTGCGATAACATAATTTAAGCCATAGATTATATTGGCTCCCAGAAGGGATAGATGTGCCCAGGTATTTACACGGCTTTTATGCATACTGAAATTTGAGTCGCAAAAATATAAAAAGCTGTTACACTTTCAAATAATAGAGATGAGATTGAAAAGAATTGCGGAGATTTTATTCCTTTGTGTAACAAATTTTACTTTAGAATGAGTATTTTTTTTACCACAAAGGTGCACAAAGGATCCACAAAGGAACACAAAGGGCTCTTTATCATTAAATTTACTATGAATATCGTATGAAAAAAATATCAGTAATCAGCGGCGGAACAAGCGGTCTCGGGCTGGAAATTGCCAATCTGCTTATTAAAACGGGGAAGAATGTTCTCATACTGGGCAGGAACAATGAGAAGCTGGCTGAAGCATCATCCAGACTCAAAAAAGCTTCAGAGAATCTATCAGCTGAATCGCTGATCTGTAATATTGGTAAGGAAGAAGATGTCATGAAGGTTGGCGAATTTCTGAACAGGAATTCGTTTACAGTTGAATATCTGTTCAATAATGCAGGAATGGGACTTTTCACAAAAGCTCAGAATTCAACTTCATTACTCATCGATACAATCTTTGAGGCCAACCTAAAGGGCATGATTCTTCTCACTTCTGAAATTCTCAGGCTAACACCCGAAGAGGATGAACTCACGATTGTAAATATTATGTCAACCTCGGCCCTGCTCGGAAGAGCTGAAGAAACTATCTATTGCGCAGCGAAATTTGGAGCAAGAGGTTATACTGAAGCTCTGAGAACTGAACTAAAAGGCACAAAACGAAATATTATTGCAGTCTACCCGGGAGGAATGAAAACAGATTTCTGGAAAATTCCAGGCCAGAACCGTGATATCAGCACTTTTATGGATCCTGTTGAGGTTGCTGAAAAAATCGTAAATGCAGTTATTGTGACAGATAAAATGTTAGTGACAGATATAACGATTAACAGGAAGAAGTAGGCAACAGTCACCCAGGCGTCAGGTTTAGACTCAGGACTGCAAGACCTCAATACAATCTAAGACAACCTGTTCTTATAATCTTCGTACCCAAACTCCTTAATTAATCTGAAGTTCCCTTCTTTCGTCCAGATCCCGATAGAAGGATGATGCACACCATTGAATGTGGTTGTTTTAACCATAGTATAATGGATCATATCAAGAAAAATAATCCTGTCACCCGGTTTTAGTTCCTTATCGAAGGACCAGTCTCCCATAACATCTCCTGAAAGACACGAATTACCTCCGATTCTATAGGTTGGCTTACCCACAACCGGATCAGTTGCTCCTGCAATCTTTGGTTTATAAGGCATTTCGAGACAATCGGGCATATGAGCAGTAAATGACACATCGAGAATAGCTGTTCTTATTCTCTGGTTCTCAACAATATCTTCAACAGTCGAAACAAGTTCCCCTGTCTCCCATGCAAAAGCACTGCCTGGTTCCAGGATCACATGAATACTATATTTCTCACGGAATTTTTTAATAATTCTGATCAGGTGATCTGTATCATAACCATTTCTTGTCATCAGGTGACCGCCGCCCATGTTGATCCATTTCACCTGGTCCAGAAATTTTCCGAATTTATCCTCAACTACATTCAGCACTTTTTCAAGGGCAAGAGAGTCAGACTCAAAAAGTACATGAAAATGAAGCCCTTCTATTCCTTCAGGTAAACCATCTTTCAAATCATCCGCAGTTATACCAAGCCTCGATCCTGGAGAACATGGATTATACAAACCATGACTAATTTCTGAGAATTCCGGGTTGATCCTTAATCCGGCTGAAATTTTTTGAGGAGAAGTTTTTAATATATTAGAAAACTTACGGTACTGAGTTAAAGAATTAAACGTAATATGAGAGCTTAACTTAAGAATTGAATCAAATTCATCAGTTCTGTAAGCTGGTGAATAAGTATGGGCCGGACAACCGATTTCCTCAAAACACAATCTTGCTTCATCAACTGAACTCGCTGCGGCTCCGGAAATATATTCTTTCAGTATCGGGAAAACACCCCACATTGCAAATCCTTTAAAAGCAAGTATGATTTCGGCACCGGATTTGTCTGATACGCTTTTGATCAATGAGAGATTCTTGCGAAATCTTTCTTCATCGATCACGTAACAAGGAGACGGAACTTTATTGTAGTCTATTGACATATTTAGCTATTATGGAAAAGTAATTTGGGAAAATCCATTAACCACAAAGAACACAAAGTACACACAAAGAACACAAAGGTTACCTACAGTTTAAAACTTCGTGTAACTCTGTGGTTAAGAATAAAGCAAAGCTCCACGACATTATGCTCTGAGCCCTGAGCTCTGCGCTCTGTGCTCTGTGCCTTTAAAGTTCCAGGTCAACATTATGCAGTTCAACCCAGGGTAACCCAAGCCTGTTTAATTCTGTCATAAACGGATCGGGGTCGAACTCCTCTACATTAAATACACCAGGCTTCTTCCAGATTCCCTTCAGATACATCATTGCACCGATGGCAGCAGGTACTCCGGTTGTATAACTTATCCCCTGTGCTCCAGTCTCAGCGTATGCTGCCTCATGACTACAATTATTATAGACATAGTAGGTTTTTTCCTTTCCGTCCTTTATTCCTTTTATTCGGCATCCTATAGATGTCTGTCCCTTATAGTTTTCTCCCAGTTCTCCCGGATCAGGAAGAACAGCCTTGAGGAACTGAATGGGTACAATCTCCCTGCCTTCGAACATTACAGGTTCAATTCCGGCCATACCAATGTTTTGAATCACACGTAGATGCGTAAGATATTCCTGGCCAAACGTCATCCAGAATCTTGCTCTTTTAAGTGATGGATAATTTTTAACGAGTGACTCGAGTTCCTCATGGTATATTAGGTATGATTCTTTGGGTCCGATTTCGGGATAATTTAATGGTTGATGAATTTCATGAGGTTCTGTCATTATCCATCTGCCATTCTCCCAGTATTTACCTTTCTGAGTGACTTCCCGTATATTTATTTCCGGGTTAAAATTTGTTGCAAATGGTTTACCATGATCGCCTGCATTACAATCGACTATATCGAGGAAATACATTTCATCGAAATGGTGTTTGGCTGCATAAGCCGTATAAATTGAAGTCACCCCGGGGTCAAACCCACATCCAAGAATAGCTGTAATTCCTGCTTTTTTAAATTTATCGATATATGCCCATTGCCAACTGTAGGCGTATTTAGCCTCATCAAGAGGTTCATAATTTGCCGTATCTAAGTAAGCAACACCTGTTTCAAGACAAGCGTCCATAATGTGAAGGTCCTGATATGGCAAAGCTACATTAACAACTATATCAGGATTAAATGATTTTATGAGTTTTACCAGTTCAGGTACATTATCTGCGTCAATCTGAGCTGTTTTGATCCGATCTTTCCCGATCCTTTTTGCAATAGCATCACATTTTGATTTTGTCCTGCTTGCCAACATTATTTCCGTGAAAACCTCAGGCAATGATGCCATTTTATGAACAACAACTGTGCTTACACCACCTGCTCCGATAACTAAAACTTTTCCCATATTTTTCAATTTATTCTTTAAGACTCCAAATATAAGACATAAAAATGACCAATCCATAGGGGTAATTCATTCAAAATGTATCAGAAATTTGTGAAAAATAAGGAAGAAACAGAGAACAAAACTTATTCTGTATATTTACAAACTTATTAGACCTTAACCTGAGCATGAAGCTGATCAATCCTTTACTGATTATCCGAATATTAAGCACAATTCTCCTGATTGAAACTATTTCATTTATTCTCTGTTTACCGGTCGTTTTCATTTATCGGGAATCGACGTTTCCTTTTTTAGTTTCAGGTGCAATAACATTAATCTTGTCGGCAATTTGTTACCTGATATCCAGGGGAGCTGATTCGGACAAGTTCAGTAACAGGGACGGATTCCTGTCAGTTACATTATCGTGGGTTATTTTTTCCATATTAGGGTCTCTCCCATACATGATCAGCGGCACAATCCCTTCATTTATTAATGCATTTTTTGAATCAACTTCAGGCTTTTCAACGACTGGATCTTCTATTCTTCAAAACGTAGAGGCTCTGCCATATTCAATACTTTTCTGGAGAAGCCTGACACACTGGATCGGTGGAATAGGAATGATTGTTATCCTCATAATAATACTGCCATCCATAAAGGCTACAGGATACCAATTGTTCACTCTTGAATCAAGCATGAGAGAGAAGATCCATGCTAAAACCAAGGCGATCGTTTTCAGGGTTCTGTTCATTTATCTTGGTCTGACTCTTGCGGAGATATTGCTTTTGAATTTAGGTGACATGAATCTTTTCGATAGTATTTGCCATTCCTTCGGGACGGTTGCAACAGGCGGATTCTCAACCAAGAATGACAGTCTTGCGCATTTTGGTTCTTACAGCCAGTACATTGTAATGATATTCATGCTTCTTGCCGGAACCAGCCAGGTCATTTATTATTATATAGTCAAACTTAACTTCAAGAAAGTTAAACAGAACGAAGAACTATGGTTTTATCTGGCAGTGGTTCTTATTGCCGGAACAATTGCTACAATAATTCTTCATGTAAATTCAGTACGGACACTGGAGGAATCATTTCGTGAAGGGTTTTTCCAGATTATTTCAGTTATCACATGTACCGGATTTACCTCAACTGATTATTTAGTATGGCCGGGAGCTGCTTTGTTCTTAATATTTCTTCTTATGTTTTCCGGTGCCAGCACAGGATCAACAGGTGGTGGTATAAGGATGGCCAGACATCTGATTGTTCTTAAAAACATTAAAAATATTTTTGTAAAACTCAACCATCCCAAATCTATTTCATTCATAAAACTGAATGGAAAGAGTCTTGCAGAAAATACCAATATATCAATTCTGTCATTTGTTGTTTTATACCTTTTCCTTTTCGTTCTGGGCACAATAATAGTTGTTATTACAGGTGTTGATCCCGTTACAGCTTCAAGCTCTGTAGCAACTTGTATGGCTGGTATTGGTCCAGGTCTTGGAGCAGTTGGTCCCCTTAGCAATTTTTCGGGTATACCCGAAGCAGCAAAAGTTATTCTTAGTCTACTGATGATTATCGGAAGACTTGAGATTATTACAGTATTTACGATTTTCACTCGAGTGTTCTGGAAGCTTTGAACCGGTGTGCGGTATGCGGCTTGCGGTGTGCGGTTTTAGGAAGTAACACTGAGCTCTGTGCCCTGTGCAGCTAGTAAGTTAACAAAAGTTTTCTCACATATTCGAGACTCTCAGGTGTTCCTACATCTACCCAATATCCTTCATCGTGTTTCAGAGTATAGATATTATGTTCAGGCAACAGGTTAAGGTATAACGTAATCATTGAATAGATGCCCTCATGCATATAATTAAAAATCTCCGGCTCTACAATGTGCATGCTTGAAAAAGCTATTTCTGCCAGGCCCTTGGTATTCAAATCAGATGGAATTTGCTCTCCGGTATAAATATTCCTCCATCCTCGCATCTGGCCTTCTTTATCAACCAAAAGGAATCTTTTTCCAGGACGGTGTCTGACTGCCAGCGTTGCTAATCCCCTCTTTCCCAGATGTAATTTGTAAAGAATTGAAAGATCAAGATCTGAAACAATATCTACATTGTATAAGAGGAATGGTTCTTTATTGAAAAAATCCCGGGCTTTATAAAGTCCTCCTCCATTTTCAAGCAACTTGTCCCTTTCGTCCGAGACTGAGATTCTGAATCCTTTTTTATTTAATTTTCTCACCTCTTCTTCAACCTGATCGGCAAAATGATGAACATTAATAATAATATCATTGAAACCAGAGGAAGAACATTTTTCAACTGCTCTCTGAAGAAGGGTTTTACCACTTATGTCTACAAGAGCTTTGGGAACACTTTCAGTTATCTTGCCCAGTCTTTTCCCCAATCCCGCCGCAAATATCATTGCTTTCATCCTTCAGTGTTATTATTATTTTAAACTTTGTGGTCTCTGTGCTATCCCGATTGTCATTTTTTGCTTCATTTACCCCCTTTCATTTTCCCCCAAGGGGAAAGGTTTGTTTCGCCTTCCCCCTTGGGGGAAGGATGGGAAGGGGGTAATAAACTTGAAAAGTAAACTAATCTATATCTTAATACTTGTGTTCCTTGAATTGTGAAATATTCGGTAGCAATCAGGATTCTGTACAAGCTCTTTGATTATTATTCAACATTTTTTCCAGACTCTAACGCCTTGTAAATAGGAACATCCGGTACCAGCTTTACTGTCTGAAATAATTCTGGTAAAGTTACTGGCATACTTCCCGAATCAATTATTTGTACTATAAGTTTTACTGCAGGAACAATACTCCCTGTAAAAGTCGGTTTTTTCTCATAAAGACCTCTGAATCCGAAAGCTCCGAGAGCCTGCATGAGTCTTATCATACTGAATCCTGCATAATATCCTCTGAATTCATCTTTACTATCTCCGGTTACAGAACAGAAATTATCAACATGTACGTCGAGTAGCCGTTTCTGCGACTCTTCCGGGATATGAGCTTTCGCATCATAAAGCAATGAGGCTACGTCATACTGTGGAGCCCCTTTTCGTCCACCCTGATAATCAATGAACCATGGTTCTCCGTTGAATATCATGACATTAGCTGACTGGAAATCTCTGTACAGGAAATAATCCTGCTTTGTCTGCAGGAGAAAATCTGCCATCAGGTTGAAATCATGTTCAAGCCTGCGTTCATTAAATGTAACAGCAACAAGCTTAAGAAACATGTATTTAAAATAGTTCATGTCCCACATCATCGACTGCCTGTCGAAACTTTTATGAGGATAACAAAGTTCCAGATTCAGATCTTTTATACCTTTTATCTGGAACAGAATGAGTTTTTCAAGAATTTTACGATAAATTTCTTCAGCATTATTGTCAAAATTAAATTTATTATGCTGGAGCCATGTAAACATGTTTACATCACCCAAATCCTGAAGATAATAAACAAATTTTTCAGGAAGATAGCCAAAGATCTCCGGAACCGGAAGCCCCCTGGAAATGAAATGTTTGGTGAAACCGATGAATGCTTCATTTTCTTCAGGGACTTGATTATGGGCCCCGATAACAGTTTTATTTCCATCGGCAATTCTGAAATATTTTCTGTCAGAGCCCGATTGCGGTAATGCAGATATCTTAATATCAGAATCCCCGAATAACTCCTTATATCCTGATGAAACTATGTCTATTACCTCCATTATTTCTCGTTTCTTATTTCTTGTTATTTGTTCTCCTCACTCCTCACTCCTCACTCCTGATTTAAAGTCTTATCATAATTTTCTTTCTGTACAAAATCAATGCAACGCCCCAGATTATGAACATCTGGATAAATGCAAACAGCAGACTGCCATTCATATTGCCAGCAACAGGGACACATACTTTTTCATAGAACCAATCGTAAAGATTTATTTTAGCAGCACCTGAATGTATCTGTATGAATAAAAGCATTCTGATCCATATTCCTGCAAGAAAATAAGAAAACAAAGCATTTGTACCAAAAACTATAAAGAAAGCCCCGGGAGCCTGAAAACTGAAAACATCAGCAATCAGGTATATTAAAGAAAAAACACCCATTGCAATTCCGGCAGAATATAAAACATAGGAACTTGTCCATAACGGTTTATTTATCGGGAAGATCAAATTCCATAAATATCCAAGGCCAAAGGCAGCAGCGCCCAGAAGAATCAGTTTTAATACAGTCTTCCAGTTTGGTGATCCTTCTCCAACCAAACTTCCAATGAAATAACCGATAATAACTGTACATATTGAAGGAATTGTACTTAGCAATCCTTCAGGTTCAAACGGGATTCCAAACCCGCTATAAAGATGATTTTTCCCAATGATAGCCAGATCGGTTTTAAGCGCAAAGTTACCCTGAAGACTATAAGGGTCGTTGCCTCCAAATAAGACCAGTAGTCCCCAATAGGCAAGCAGCATTACCGTCACAGCTATCCAAAGGTAATCCTTCCTGACAGACAAACATATTATCGAACCAATCCCGTATGCCAATGCTATACGTTGCAAAACTCCCATTATTCTGAGTTTGGAGTAATCCATGCCGAAATATGGAAATATCGTAAGGAACAATCCAATTGCAAAGATTGTAACAGTTCGTCGAAGTATTCTGAAAATTGAGCTACCATTGAGTTCACTCCCATATTTTTTCAAAGAGAAATACATTGACATTCCAACAATAAGGAGAAAAAATGGATAAACCAGATCAGTCGGGGTACAACCGTTCCATTCCGAATGTCTCAGGGGAGGATAAACATACTGCCAGCTTCCAGGATCATTAACAATAATCATGAATGCTACGGCTAATCCTCTGAAGATGTCAAGAGAAACTAACCTTCCGCTGCTTTTTGCCATAAAATAGATCAGATATTATCCGGTAAAAATAATAATTAAAGCTGATTATTAATGGTTCCCGCTAATCTCACAGATTTATGCAGATAATCAGCGCAGATCTGCGCAATCTGCGGGCAAATTAATAATATTTTAATATATAAAAATGTTACTTTTGAGATAATTCAAAATATCATTTAACCTGAATTGACATCTAATTAAAATTTAAATAAAAATGGATTTACAAAAATCAATACGATCGGTGATTCTGCTTGCGATTACACTGTTAACTGCTAATGAAATTAGCGCGCAGCAGAGCGATCCTCCGTTCTTAAAATACATGAATCATCCCTGGGTGGATTCGGTAATGAAAACACTTACAATTGATCAGCAGATAGCTCAATGCATCTGGATTGCCGGCTATTCAAACAGTGACATTTCGCATGAAGTAGAAGTAACTGATATTATCAGAAAATATGGGGTTGGAGGAATAGTATTTTTCCAGGGAACGGCCTCAAAACAGGCAGAACTGACAAATTATTATCAGAAAATCTCGAAGGTACCTCTTCTCATAGCACTTGATGCTGAATGGGGCGCAGGAATGAGACTTGAAAATATCAGTAAGTTCCCATATCAGATGACCATGGGAGCAATAAAGAATGATTCACTCATCTACCAGTTTGGTAAAGCAGTCGCCTCACAGTTTAAAAGAATGGGTATGCAGGTAAATTTTGCTCCTGTGCTTGATATAAATGTTAATGCACAGAATCCGGTTATAAACTATCGTTCATTTGGAGAAAACAGGAATAGAGTTACCGAAAAAGGGATGATGTATATGCATGGACTTCAGGATAATGGTATTCTGGCAACCGGAAAACATTTCCCGGGACATGGTGATACAAATGTTGATTCACATCTCGATTTACCATTAATTACTCATAACAGAGCAAGATTGGACAGTGTTGAACTCTATCCATTCAGGAAACTCATTGCGGAGGGTATAGGAAGCATAATGGTAGCTCATCTGAACCTGCCATCGCTTGATACAACAACCGGACTCCCGTCCACCCTTTCACATGTTATTATTACAGGTCTCCTGAAAAATGATCTTGGATTCAAGGGACTCATTGTTACTGACGCAATGAACATGAAAGGCGTAACAAAATTTTTCAAACCCGGGGAAGCTGACGCTAAAGCCCTTGAAGCTGGCAATGATGTGGCAGAGTTTGTAACTGATGTCGAGGCCACCATCAGGGAGACAAAAAACTATATTTCTCAGAAGAAACTTACTGCAGACGATATTGCCTTTAAATGCAGAAAAGTCCTCGCTGTAAAATACTGGTCAGGATTAAATAAACCAGTGATTATCAATGATGAAAATATTGATAAAGAATTATCTCCTTCGATATCTAAGGCATTAATACACGATATTTATGCCAATGCATTAACACTCCTGACTAACAACAAAGATATTATTCCGATAAGAGATCTCAGGAACCTTAAAATTGCAACTCTCGCAATTAACCGCGACAAGGTATCGTCATTTCAGAAAAGAATAGCCAGCTATTTTCCTGCAGATCAGTATTTCATTGATCCTGCCGATTCAATAGCAAGCAAAGCATTATTAAAAAAACTTTCGGGATATGATTTAGTTATCGGAGGCGTTTTTGATCTTGATCAGCGACCTAATATGGGATTTGGTATAAAACCTGAATTAATCAGTTTTCTTGAAAAACTAATTCTCAATAACAAAACCATTATTACATGGTTTGGCAATCCTTACGGAATTGATAAAGTACCGGTACTTCAGAAAGCCGATGGCCTACTGCTTGCCTATCAGGAAAATGATTATACTGAAGATATCTCCGCCCAGATTATTTTCGGAGGTATAGGAGCAAACGGGACACTTCCTGTAACAATAAATGATGAATGGCCTTCCGCCTACGGAATCATGACCCCGGGGAACCTGCGTCTGCAATATGGAATTCCTGAAAATGCGGGATTATCCTCAAAAATATTGAACTCAAAAATTGACTCAATTGTGAATGTAGGACTCAAGGCAAAAGCATACCCCGGATGTGTTGTAATGGCTGCCAGAAAGGGCGTTGTTGTATTTCAAAAGGCCTATGGATACCAGACGTATGATGACAGGATACCGGTAAAAGATGACGATCTCTATGATCTGGCATCTATTACAAAGATTTCGTCCACACTTCCCGGGTTAATGCTTCTTAATACAGAAGGAAAATTCGATCCTGACAAGACTCTTGGATTCTATTTGCCGGATTTCAAAAAGACAAATAAAGGGAATATCGGAATGAGAGACTTTCTGACTCATCAGGCAGGTTTAACACCATTTATTCAATTCTGGAAAGAGACCATTAAAAAGAATGGAGAATTTAAACCACGGACATTCAGTTTCGCGCCGGGTAAAAAATATCCTTTTGAGGTAGCCCAGGGACTTTATATGCATAAGAATTACAGAAAGAAGATGTTCAATGAAATTAAGAAGAGTAAACTTGGCGAGAAAAAATATGTCTATTCTGATCTCACGTTTATAATTGCTCCTGAAATCATAAATAAACTAACCGGCCGGAAATGGTATGAATTCGTAACTGACAGTATCTACAAAAAAATCGGTGCCATGGAGATGGGATTTAACCCATATATGAAATTTCCGATCGACAGGATCATTCCGACAGAATATGATTCACTCTTCAGAAAGCAACTCTTACATGGAACCGTTCATGATGAAGCGGCAGCTATGCAAGGCGGAATCTCAGGTCATGCCGGCTTGTTTTCAAATGCCAACGACCTGATGAAACTTATGGAACTTTACCGGAGAATGGGTGAATATGGCGGGGAACAAATAATAGGAAGAAATGTGATGGAAGAATATACGAAGGTTCAGTTCCCGGGGAATAATAACCGGAGGGGACTTGGATTTGATAAACCACTTCTGAATAATTCCCAGCTCTCAGAAAATGACTCCTATCCTACCCGAAGCGCTTCACCTGAAAGCTTTGGACATTCAGGGTATACAGGCACCTTCGTTTGGGTTGACCCAGTTTCTGAAATATCATATGTTTTCCTCTGTAACAGGGTAAATCCCACCAGGCGTAATGAAGAATTGTATAATCTGAATATTAGATCAGGAATATTAAAGGCGATTTATGATTCAATAAAAAAATAGGCGGGGCGCAGGACTCACGACTCACTGCCACGACTCGGTAAGACTTTTATGCCTTTGCTCCAAAAAAAACCAGATTGTAAATTACAATCTGGTTATTTTTTGGGTGCCCAGAACAAGACTCGAACTTGCACACCCTTGCGAGCACCAGCCCCTCAAGCTGGCGTGTCTACCAATTTCACCATCTGGGCGATGGAAAGGCTTAAAGACTCAAAGGCATAAAGGCGCAATGGCATGAAAACCTTAATTTGATTAATGAATATTTAAAGAACTTTTTATTCCGCCGTTATGCTGTTAAGCCGTTACGCCGTTGCACCGTTTTCTGTGCCCAGAACAGGACTCGAACCTGCACATCATTACTGACACTAGTCCCTGAAACTAGCGCGTCTACCAATTTCGCCATCTGGGCGAGCAAAGGCTAAAAGGCGTTATGCCATTCTTGGGCTGCAAAAATATAAATAAAAATGAAATATAAGAAAAAAGAATTAAAAATCTCATTAACTGTTGAACCATATATCCCGGCTACCTGAAAGGGAATCAAATTCAATAATATGATGTAGGTAACGGTCGCGACCGTTACCTACATATTCCAAATTATATAAATTCAATTTAAATTGTCTTTTCTTGAATATGTTCACAAAAAATATACCAATTAAATATTCTTTATTAATTAAAAGTATATTTTTGCTCCATGAAAATTAAAGTATGAGCGAAAAGATAAAAAGGCTTCTGTGGTGTATTAAACATATGGATATGAGGTCCCCGTTATCTTTTTATGATTATTTATAATTAAAAGATAATTGGACCTGCAAAATTGTTGCAGGTTTTTTTTTAAATAACTTATTCTCTATGAAAATAATGAAATTTGGCGGGACTTCCGTAGGAAACCCTGACAGAATGAAAGCGCTGATACCACTTATTAATGACGATGAGAAAAAAATCGTCGTTCTGTCTGCTATGGCGGGCACCACTAACAGCCTGGTTGAAATATCCAATCTGCTGTATGCTGAGAATGTTAATGAAGCTTCTGATAAAAATGATACTTTAAGATCGAATTATCATCGGGTGGTTAATGAGCTTCTCGAAACAGAGTCCAATAAAACTACGGGACACGAACTTATCGATTCTCATTTTGACCATATTGCAAATTTTACAAAGGGGGTTTTCACAAAACTTAAGGAGAAAGAAATTCTTGCACAGGGAGAACTTTTGTCAACATCATTATTCAATCTCCTCCTTCAGGAAAGGAATATCAAATCAATTCTTTTGCCGGCTCTGAGTTTCATGCGAATTGATAAGGATGGAGAACCCGACTCTTTCTATATTGAAGAAAATATTAAGAGGGAGCTTAAGAACTACCCATCTGAAAATATTATTATTACTCAGGGATTTATTTGCAGGAATGCACACGGAGAGATAGATAATCTGAAAAGAGGTGGCAGCGATTTTACAGCTTCACTGATCGGGTCTGCAGTAAATGCGTCTGAGATACAGATATGGACTGATATAAACGGATTTCATAATAACGATCCGCGGTTTGTTGAGAACACAAAGGTAATCAGGGAATTATCGTTTGATGAAGCAGCAGAACTTGCTTATTTTGGAGCAAAAATACTGCACCCATCAAGTGTTTATCCTGCACGAATAAAAAACATCCCTGTGAGACTTAAGAATACGATGGAACCATCTGACCCGGGTACATTAATTACGTTATCATCTGTATTGCAGGATTATAAAGCAGTTGCTGCAAAAGATGGTATATCGGTACTAAGGATAAGATCAGACAGGATGCTCATGGCTTACGGATTCCTGCGTAAGGTTTTTGAAATATTTGAAGCATACAGAACGCCGATTGATATGATCACCACTTCTGAAGTTGCTGTTTCAATTACAATAGACAATTCCGAATTTATAAAGCAAATCGCTAAAGAACTTAAGGAATTGGGATCAGTGGAAGTTGAAGAAAATCAAACCATCGTTTGTGTAGTTGGTGACTTTCGTACAGAAAGGACAGGGTCTGCACCGGAAATATTTGAGGCGCTTAATACAATACCCCTGAAAATGATTTCCTATGGGGGAAGTCCTAACAGTCTTTCTCTGCTGATTGATACTTCGAATAAAATAGAGGCATTAAGATTACTGAGTAAACATCTGTTTGATTAGAGGACGCTGCCGGTATATAAAAATTGCAGGGACGTTGCATACAACGTCCCTGCTTTTATTTCATTTGACTGGTAGGTGAATATGATCAAAGTTATTCCTTCGGCGTACTCTGTCTGATCTTACTATGCTTTACTCCATAAAAGAAATAAATACAGAAACCGATTGCCATCCAGATAATGAGACGCAACCATGTATCAAGTGGCAAAGAAGCCATCTGAAGGAAACATATTGATGCACCCAATATTGGTACCAACGGAACCCATGGAGTTTTGAAAGGTCGTACAATATCTGGTTTCCTTTTTCTCAGTACGAGAACACTCATACACACAATTATAAAAGCCAGAAGCGTTCCAATAGAAACCAGTTCACCCAGAATACTGATCGGAAGAATTCCTGCAATAATCATAGCGATTGTCCCAGTTATTATGGTGCTGACATATGGTGTCTTAAATCTTGGATGAACTTTGGAAAATACCGGCGGAAGTAAGCCATCTCTTGACATAGAAAAGAATATCCTGGGCTGCCCCATGAGCATTACAAGAATTACGGAGCTCAATCCTGCAATTGCAGCTATTTTTACTATAGGCCTTAACCAGAACATCCCCTTCCCCATTGCATCAACGCCTACAGCAACAGGATCAGCTACGTTTAAAGTGGTATAACTTACGATACCCGTTAGAACTATAGCTACAAGAATATATAATACTGTTGATATTCCCAGAGATCCCAGAATACCTACCGGCATATCGCGCTGGGGATTTTTTGCTTCCTGGGCCGCTGTGGAAACGGCATCAAAACCTATATATGCAAAGAATATTACTCCTGCACCCCTGAGAACTCCGCTTATTCCATATTTTCCAAACTCATGACTATATGCCTTTAACCATCCCCAGAACCCTCCATATTGAGAAATTGGAGCAGCTTCCACCTTGTTTGCTGGAATAAATGGATGCCAGTTTGCAGATTTTACAAACATGAATCCGATTGCAATGAACAGGATGATGACTGTTACTTTAGTGATTACCATTATGTTATTGAAATTAGCCGATTCACGGATCCCAATAACAAGAAGTGTGGTCAGCAATGCAACAATAAACATTGCCGGTATATTGATAACACATGTAACATGTGCAAGAGAGTCAATATTAACTCCTGAAGCTGTTAATGTCTGAGCGAAGGTAGTGGTAAGCGGCTTCCAGCCCATATCAGGAACGTTCACAACCACAGTGCCTACAGCCCCGGTATATTGTGGTGGAATAAAAATGTGCAGGTCTTTAAGAAAACTTACAACATAACCCGACCATCCCACTGCAACTGTAGATGCAGCAAAAAGATACTCAAGTATCAGGTCCCATCCGATTATCCATGCAAGGAATTCACCAAGTGTGGCATATGAATACGTGTAAGCACTACCTGCTATAGGGATCATTGATGCAAATTCCGCGTAACATAATCCTGCCAGACCGCACGCAAAACCTGAAATAATAAAAGATAATACTATCCCGGGCCCTGCATATTGTGCTGCAGCCTGTCCTGTAAGTACAAAAATACCGGCACCGATAATCGCACCAATTCCTAATGTCGTGAGATTCAGGGCAGTAAGAGATCTTTTAAGACCACCTGATTCCTGAGATTCACTGAAAAGCTGAGGCAGTGGCTTTGTTATAAATAACCGGCTTTTTGACATTTTATGTATATAAAATTTTCATATTCAAGATTACATATTACAAACGTAACTTTTTTTTTGTAAAAAAATTATAAAAAAACTACAGCTGAGTGACTTTTATATTTATTAACAATTTTATCTTATTTTAATTGAAACTAAAGCTGTAAAACATGCGCAGGTACGTTATCATGTTTATTTCATTTGTTCTCCTCTCCTGTTCACGTGTTTAAGTAGGGTCATTCCATGGCGTGGCCCTACAAAAAACAGCCTTGGATATGACAAAACAAAAAATGCAACCCTTTAAAGAATTGCATTTTTATTTTTTGGAGATAAAATTATTTAACTTTAACCGAACGCCTGTTAAGCAAATCCTGCCATGACCCTGAAAAACCGGGAATAAGGTTTTTATCACTGGCCTTTCTGCCTATTTTCCTGGTAACCATTTCCCTGTTTCTGCTCACACCTGATGTGTGATTGACTACATCTACATAAGCAACAAATCCTGTAATTTTATGAGCAAGTACCTCAGGAGTACGTATAAAACCTACATCTTCGCTAGCTAACTGGTAATTGTCGTGAGTTGCTTCCCATACATCTATGTAATATACGAATGGATCAAGACCTGAAAATACGGCAATCCCATCAGCATCAGTGAAAGCTTCCATCACACTATTAGTTTGGCTATTCCAGTCCGGTAAGGTCGGGTAAAGTATAATACTTGCATCAGGAACCACATTACCATTTCCATCCTGTGTCCACTCTCTAACCTCAATTTCAAGAAGAGTAGGCACCAAAACATTAATTGTAAGACTGGCTTTATCTGATGAACCATGTTTGGAAGTTACAGTGAGTGTTACATCATATCCTCCTGTTGCTGTAAAAACGTGGGTTGGGTTTATTTCAGCCGAACCATATCCATCGCCAAAATCCCATTCATATTTATCTCCATCTTGAGAGTTGTTATTAAAATAAACAGACTGTCCGACTTCCGGATTAGCTATATCTGCAGAGAATGAAGCCTTTGGAGGATTCGGAGTTTTGTGACACGAAAACAAAACTAAAGTAAGAGACAGGAACAAATAGGTTAATCTTTTCATATTTTTCAATTATTAATTATTCAGTAAATATTTTTCAAAAAGCATGCCATTTTTCAACAAAGACAATTTTTAAGGTATGAAGATGCATCTGTTGAGATTTAGATTAAGGTTAAGGTTGAGGCTGGAGTTGAAAGACCAATATTCTTAACCTCAATCTTAACCTTAACCTTATTAATCACTAATTTTTTATAAAATTATAATTATCTTTGCACTCCACAAAAATGAAGTGTTGAGAATGATAAAGATAACTTTTCCTGACGGATCTGCAAGAGATTATGATAAAGGAATCAGCAGTCTTGAAGTAGCAGAGCAAATTAGCCCCAGGCTGGCAAAGGAAGTATATGCAGCTACTGTTAATGGTGAAATATGGGATCTTAACCGGCCAATTAATACCGATTCAAAGCTTAAGCTCCATAAATGGGAAGATGCCGAGGCAAAACATGCTTTCTGGCACTCCTCAGCGCATCTTATGGCTGAAGCCCTTGAAGCTTTATATCCCGGTATTAAATTTGGCATTGGTCCGGCAATTGAAAATGGTTTTTACTACGATGTGGACCCTGGCGATAGAGCCATAACAGAGGCTGATCTTCAGTCTATTGAGAATAAGATGAAAGAGCTTGCCGCAAAAAATCTTACCTATTCCAGACGTGAAATAAGCAAGAAAGAAGCTCTCGAATATTTCACAAAAAAGGGTGATGAATATAAAACTGAACTCATAAGTGAGCTTGAGGATGGTACTATTACTCTGTATACTCAAGGTAACTTTACAGATCTTTGCAGGGGACCCCATCTCCCTTCAACGGAACCTTTAAAGGCGATTAAGCTTCTGAGTGTTGCCGGTGCCTATTGGCGGGGTAATGAGAACCGTAAGATGCTTACCAGGATATATGGTATTACATATCCAAAGCAAAAACTTCTCGATGAATACCTGGTATTCCTTGAAGAAGCGAAAAAAAGAGATCACAGGAGAATAGGAAAAGAACTTGAATTATTCACTTTCTCACCAAAAGTCGGAATGGGGTTGCCGTTATGGATGCCAAGAGGATCTGATTTAAGGCAGAATCTTATCACTTTTCTAACCAAAGAGCTCAGAAAAAGAGGATATAAAATTGTTACAACACCGCATATTGGCAATGTTAATCTTTACAAGATTTCCGGCCACTTTGAAAAATATGCAGCGGATTCATTTCAGCCAATCTCCACACCGCAGGAAGGAGAACAGTTCATGCTCAAACCAATGAATTGTCCTCACCATTGTGAAATATACAATGCAACTCCGCACTCTTATAAAGACCTGCCTTTACGAATGGCGGAATTTGGTACCGTTTACAGATATGAACAAAGCGGAGAATTGCATGGACTGACGCGAGTAAGAAGTTTTACACAGGATGACGCGCACGTCTTTTGCAGACAGGACCAGATGAGGGAAGAATTTAAAAGCATAATAGACCTCATTCTATATATTTTCAAGATTCTGAATTTCAACGATTATACTGCACAGGTTTCATTGCGCGACCCCAATAATAAGCAGAAATATATTGGCTCTGATGAAAACTGGGAAAGAGCCCAGCGTGACATAATTGAAATTGCCGAGGAGAAAAAGCTTAAAACTACCGTGGTTGAAGGCGAGGCTGCATTCTATGGACCAAAGCTTGATTTCATGGTAAAAGATGCTATAGGCAGGAAGTGGCAGCTTGGTACAATTCAGGTTGATTATAATCTCCCGGAAAGATTCGATCTGACATATAATGGGAGTGATAATCAGAAACACAGGCCTGTAATGATTCATCGTACAATATTCGGATCAATGGAGAGATTTGTTGCTGTCCTTATTGAAAATACATCAGGAAAATTTCCTCTCTGGCTGGCTCCTGAAAAAGCAGTCATTTTACCAATTAGTGAAAAATTCAATGATTATGCTGCAAAAGTTTTGGAAATTCTAAATAATTCCGATATTTGCACACTAATTGACGATAGAAGCGAAAAGATAGGTAAGAAGATCAGGGATAATGAATTAAAGAGGATTCCATACCTCCTTGTGGTCGGTGAGAAAGAGGTTGAAAACGGCACAATTGCTGTCCGGAAGCAGGGAGAAGGTGATAAAGGAAGCATGAAAATTGAAGAATTTGTGAGTTTTATAAATTCTGAAATCAAAAAGGAAATCGCAGTTTAAAGCACGATAATAAGAGTTTTAAGTATTAATTAAAATAAGGAGGAAATAACTATAGCTTTACCAATCAGGCGAAGCCCGGCAAGGGTTACCCAGCCGGCTCACAAAATCAACCACAGGATCACAGCAAAAGTGGTCAGAGTAGTAGGTGAAGAAATAGAAGCAGATGTAATGAGCATTCAGGATGCTATCAGGCTTGCAGATACCCTGGAACTTGACCTGGTTGAAATTTCTCCGAACGCCGATCCGCCGGTTTGCAGGATTGTTGATTATCAGAAATTCCTTTATCAGCAAAAGAAAAAACAAAAAGAGATAAAGGCAAAAGCATCGAAAGTAGTTGTTAAGGAAATCAGGTTCGGACCTAACACTGATGATCATGATTATAACTTTAAGCTCAAGCATGCGATGAGATTTCTTGAAGAGGGCGCAAAGGTGAGAGCTTATGTGTTCTTTAAAGGAAGATCAATATTATTCAAGGAACAAGGTGAAGTTTTATTGCTTCGTTTTGCTAACGACCTTGAAGAATATGGAAAAGTAGAACAGCTTCCACGACTTGAAGGCAAGAGGATGATTGTTTCTTTTTCACCTAAAAAGAAAAAATAGTTTTTTTATTATATTTGAAAGAGAGAAATGCCAAAAATGAAGACGAATCCGGGTGCAAAGAAGAGATTTTCTCTGACCGGAACAGGAAAGATCAAGCGTAAACATGCATTTAAAAGTCACATCCTGACAAAAAAAGCAACCAAACGTAAGAGAAATCTTACCTATGCAGGTCTGGTTCACAAAACAGATCTTAAAAACGTTAAGCTGTTGCTGGCAATGAAATAGTAGTTGAACGCATTTGATTAAATTATTTATAGTATTAACAGATTGTTCAGCATTAAGAGTCTAAACACGACCGCTGACATTCAAAAAATTGAGTTATGCCAAGATCAGTAAATTCAGTTGCATCGAGAGCCAGGAGAAAAAAGGTTCTTAAGCAGACAAAAGGAAACTTCGGTTCAAGAAGAAACGTAATAACGGTAGCAAAGAACACCCTCGACAAAGGGATGGGATATGCATACCGCGACAGAAAGAAAAAGAAAGGCCTTTTCAGGGCTTTATGGATTCAAAGAATTAATGCAGGTGTTCGTCAGTACGACATGAACTATTCAGAATTTATCGGTAAACTTGATAAAAAAGGTATTACCCTGAACAGAAAAACTCTTGCTGACCTTGCTATGAACCATCCGGAAGCTTTTAAAGCTATCGTGGAAACGGTTAAGTAAGGAACCTCAAATAATAATAAAAAAGAAGGTGTCTCAAAAGGGCACCTTCTTTTTTATGTTCATTTCTTTTTGTTCGTCCAAAAAGAAACGAACCAAAGAAAAAGGGCGCCGGAAAGGATAACTTCAGCCTTTTTTGGCAAAATGCCTTTGGCTTCACGCTCCCAAAAAAGGCTGAAGTTCGCGCCATTTCCGGTTTGCCACCTCACGTTATTCTACTTGATCCCAATTCAGACAGAATGTTTTGTATTTTTTTTAGTGTCAAAAGATTAAGATTTAAAACACTCCAATATTAAATTATCAGAGTTTGAGTCAAAACAAATCTCGATAAGTGCGTTGGCAAGTCCCAAAAATGTGCGAACCCGATGGCTTTGGGCCCCATGTGGCGATGGCCTGTGCGACAACAAAGCCATCAGGTTGGATTTTTGGGCGGTTTTTCTTTCGTACTTTCTTTTTTACGCAAAAAGAAAGTACAGTTTTGCTATTTCGCCCTCGTAAACATCCTGCTCCACCTGACGCTCTTCAGACCTTTTGCTTCTTTATCGAGGGATAACCAAATGAACTTTGGTTTCCCTACTATATGATCTTCAGGAACAAATCCCCANNTCATCCAGTAATAATTCATCTTAAACGTATAACTGGTAGCAGGTTTTTCATTTATATAAATTGTATTCCCGTCAACTCTCAGTTTATTATTTTCATAAACATCAATTATACGTTCATAGAGACATAGATTTGAAGTGTCGAGCTTCACGGTTGACCCTTTTACTGGCATCCATATAGGGCCATAGTTATCTTCATTCCATCCATAAACAGGATTATATGGGAAAATATGGGGCGCGTATTCACCTTTACCTGAATAAACTGGTATTAAATCAGTAACATTTGTAAACTTCTTAATTATGTCAGCATTTCCTCTGGTGAGAGGTAGAAGATACTGAGTTCCAGAAATCATTGATTGATCAGATTTGCTGATATCAAGACGCTCGAATGCTTTTGGATTGATTGTAGTGCCATTTGTACTGACAGCATATGTTGTTTGCTGCGTCCCATTATCCGACACAATTTTACCATTCACAAAGAGGACACCTTCCTTGATTGTTACGGTGTCTCCCGGAATACCGATGCATCTTTTAACATAATTGTCGCGTCTGTCTACCGGTCTGTAAATTACAGTATACTTTGACCATATTTCTTTCCTCGCTGATAGCGTATAGTATTTATCTGGTTTTCGTTCTGCAGGACTGTCCATTTCTTTCAGCTCAGCTGCCCTCCTTCTTACAATCTCATAATAACTTGTAGTTTGTTCTTCAACACATACCGTATCCCCGGCAGGAAAGTTGAAAACAATTGGGTCATTATTTCGTACTTTACCTGCTCCGGCGAGCCGTTTATAAGGCCATTCAATGAGATTTGACCATGACTTACCGCCGGTAAGTGGCATTGTATGCTGCGTAAACGGAAAAGCTATCGGTGTATTTGGCATCCTTGGCCCATAAGCAAGCTTGCTTACAAAAAGATGATCACCAACAAGAAGTGACTTTTCCATTGATGGAGTCGGAATCCTGTAATTCTGAAAAAGAAAAATGTTTATAAGAGATACAGCAATAACAGCAAATATCAGGGCATCAAGCCATTCAATAAAAGCATTGTTCTTTGCATATCGTTTTTTCCAGAAAGTCCAGTTTACTTTTTCACTGATGTACATATCATAAACAACTGCCAAACCTATCAGGAACCAGTAATTACCAATCCAGATGACAACGAGAATATAAAGAAATGCAACAATTGCAAACCGTATATTTTTTTTCGTAAAAAGCTCATTCATAACATAAAAATTTTATAGAACTGGTAAAAATATAAATAAATATCAGAATCCCATTACATCATTCATCGTGAACACTCCTTTTCTGGAATAGATAAATTCAGCAGCTACAACTGCTCCTAATGCTAAACCCTTTCTGTTTTTTGCTTCGTGTTTAAGATTTATGGTATCAATTTCAGAATCCCATGTTATAGTGTGAATTCCCGGAACCAAACCTTCTCTTACCGACCGAATGGGAATACATTTATCGGAGTTATCATTTTCAAAACACCATTTTTCATATTTCGGATTTTGATTAATGATACCTTCAGCAAGAGTTATTGCTGTTCCGCTTGGAGCATCAAGTTTTTTTACATGATGAATTTCTTCAATAGAGGCTTCATAGTTGCCATAACGTTTCATAAGTTTTGCCAGTTCAGAATTAAGTCGGAAAAGCAGATTCACACCAATACTGAAATTTGATGAGTGAATAAAGGCCGTTTGATTTCTGTTACATTCCTTAACAACATCGTTATATTTATCAAGCCATCCTGTAGTGCCGGATACAACCGGGACTTTCTCGGCCAGACATTTTAATATATTACTAAATGCGGCATCCGGTGATGAAAACTCAAATGCAGCATCTATATTAACCAGGTTAGATTTGTTAAGATCATCTTCATTGTACTGATCTACAATGAGTTTAATTAAATGTCCCCGTTTAAGGGCAATGGATTCAATTTCATGCCCCATTCTTCCATAACCGATTAAAGCAATATTCATAAGTAAATGTTTTTTTGCGAAATTACCTGTTTTGTAATAGCATACAGCATTAAAAATCAACAAAATTCTTAATGAGAAGTTAAAATTGTGGTGCTTGGTGCTGGGTGCTGGGTGAACTTTGTGAACTTTGCGTCTCCCCTGCCTGCCGGCAGGCAGGTTTGCGTTCTTTGCGGTTAGTGGACTTCTATTTCGGATTTCCATCTTATCTTTATTAGTTGTTTCAAAACAGAAAGAATTAAAATATGGAAAAAATAATCATCTCATTATCAACAATACTCATGATAATAACCGGCGCATATGCTCAACAAGTGAAAGCTGATCTGGTAATAATCAACGGAAAAGTCCTTACAATCGATAAAGACAATCCGGCAGTTGAAGCCATAGCAATTAAAGGTGAAAAAATTATCGCTGTTGGTAAAACATCAGAAATATCTGCATTGATAGAAAAGGATTTCACAAAAGTGATTGATGCTGAAGGAAGACTGGTGCTTCCGGGTTTCAATGATGCCCATGTTCATTTCGGCCCGCTTGATCCTGATTATGTTGAACTAAGATATACTACCAATCCGGTTGTAATAGAACAAATGGTAAAAGCCCAGGTCGCAAAATCAAGACCAGGGGAGCTGATTAACGGTGGCCATTGGGAACACGAGATGTTCATTGACAAAAAATGGCCAACAAAAGAACTAATTGACAGTGTTTCACCAAATAATCCTGTTATTCTCAGCAGGGCAGACGGACATTCTCTTCTTGTTAATTCTTATGTTCTGAAAGCTTCAGGCATTAACAAGAATACACCTGATCCCTATGGCGGGGTTATACAGAAAGATCCTGTAACAGGAGAACCCACAGGTATTATTAAGGAAAATGCTGAGGAGCTCGTTAAATCAGGTGAAATTAAACCGAAGAGGACTACTGAGGAAGAGAAAACCAGATTATGGCTGGGATATCTTCAGGCACTTAAAGAAGCCCGTGAATATGGTGTTACCAGCATTCAGATTCCCGGAAGCGCCGATTTTGTTGCCTACGAAAAACTTCAGAAGGAAGGGGAACTGACCAGCAGGATTGATATAGGGGAATCTCTGACAGATGATTTTAAAAAATTGAATGGATACCTTGAACTGGAAAAGAAATATCCCATGGAAGGCAACTGGATAAGATTCGGCTATCTGAAGGCTTTTATTGACGGAACAATAGGATCGGGTACAGCTTTAATGTTTCAACCGTTTACAGATAATCTGTCAACCTCCGGTTTAGCCATGATGCCATATGAAGTGTTTGAAGATATGGTTCTTAAGGCTGATAAACTTGGGTTGCAGATCGGCACACATGCTATTGGGGATAAAGGAAATAACTGGGTTCTGAATGCATATGAAAAAGCACAGAAGGTGAATGGCAAACGTGACAGTCGTCACAGGATTGAACATGCCCAGACGCTTCAGGCTTCAGATATCCCCCGTTTTGCTGGTCTGGGTGTAATTGCTTCGATGCAACCAACCCATTGCATTTCCGATAAGAAATTCTGTGATAAACGTATTGGTACAGATCGAGCAAAAGGCGCATATGCATGGAAAAGCCTGGCAGATGCTGGCGCCATCCTGGCATTTGGGACGGATTATCAGGTGGAGCCGCTGAATCCGATGGAGGGCCTATATGCATCGGTAACCCGAAAAGACCGTCTTGGTGAAAACGGTGAAGGCTGGCATCCTGAACAAAAAATCAAAATGGAAGATGCAATAAAATATTATACACTTGGTTCTGCATATTCTCAGTTCATGGAGGACCGTAAAGGAATGATCAAACCAGGTTTTCTCGCTGATATTGTTATCGTCGACAAAGACCTTCTGACTATTCCTGAGAATGAGATAATGAAGACAAAAGTGGATTATACGATTGTCGGAGGGAAGGTGGTGTTTGCCTCGGGAAAATAAGACAAAACTTTCTAAACTTGAAGATTTTTTCCCCCTTTGGGGGGAATTAAAAGGGGGTTCATGGAGCGGGTATGAACTGGTTGAGATACCCCTCTGTCGCTACGCGACATCTCCCCCAAGAGGGAGAAAATTCACTGCTCGCTATGAGCTATTTCTCTGATAGCGACCCCAGGATCTTCATTGCTTCTTCCCTGTTAGATCCGCAAAAATCAGGCTCAGCGTTAAATCCACTACATGCTTTCGGCTTTGCAGGGTCATTATAAATTGCGCACCTGTGATCATCCTTAAGATGAATACATCTTACTCCTGCAGGTTTGCCTTCTGGCATCCCAGGTATCGGAGATGAAATTGAAAGTGCTATACAACAGGCGCCACAATTTTCTCTGCAATTCATCCCGTAAATATATCAAAAACTACCATCGAATTACACTTCGGTTTTTTCCGTCCTACTTTAGTGTACCTTTGTGACTTACCTTTGTGGACTTTGTGGTAAAAAAATCCATTAACCACAAAGGAACACGAAGGAAACACGAAGTAGCACAAAGGAAAAGAAGTTGAGAGGTAATTTATTCTTATTTTTACAAAAAAATTTCTCAGATGAGAATTGATATTCTTACTGTACAGCCGGAATTACTAGAAAGTCCTCTAAATTACTCAATCGTTAAAAGAGCTAAGGAAAAAGGCATTGTTGAGATAAACATTATCAATTTACGTGATTTTACGAATGATAAATATAAAAGTGTGGACGATTATGCTTTTGGCGGCGGGGCAGGAATGGTGATGATGATCGAACCGGTCTATAAAGCGATCGAAAAACTCAAAAGTGAGCGGGAATATGATGAGATAATCTACACATCTCCCGATGGAGAGAAATTCAGTCAGAAAATGGCTAACCAGCTTTCACTTAAAAATAACATAATCATACTTGCAGGTCATTATAAGGGTGTTGATCAAAGGATCCGCGATTATCTTATAACCAGGGAAATATCCATCGGTGATTATGTTCTTTCAGGAGGTGAGTTACCGGCAGCTGCAATTACCGATGCTATTGTAAGACTTATTCCGGGGGCCCTTTCCGATGAACAATCTGCCCTCTCCGATTCTTTTCAGGATGATCTTCTTGCTCCTCCTGTCTATACACGTCCGGCGGATTTCAATGGATGGAAAGTCCCGGAGATACTCCTGTCAGGTCATGCTGCAAAAATCGAGAACTGGAGACTTGAAAAGTCTGAGGAGCGCACGAGAAGGTTAAGGCCGGGATTGGGTGAAGAAGAGACTAAGAGACGAAGGGACTAAGGGACGAAGAGACAGAATTTACAAGAGCTATACTCCGTATAACTCCGTAATAATTCCGTGTTACTCCGTGGTTAAGAAAAGGAATAAAGGAAAAAGATTTATACCCCACTTTTTTGAGGGTTTGTTTGTAATAAAACTATTCGAATAACGGAATAATAGCCCCCTTTAGGGGGTTGGGGGGTATTTTGAAATATTAAAAAGCTTTTGTAAGATTGTATGCACGTTTTATAATTTATTATCTATTTAATAATCAATAATATGAATACTCAGGATTACATTAATCGGGAAGACAAATTCGGTGCTCATAACTATCACCCGCTTCCTGTTGTTCTCGAAAGAGGGGAAGGACCATTTGTCTGGGATGTTGACGGGAAAAGATATTTCGATTTCTTATCAGCTTATTCAGCAGTAAATCAGGGACATTGCCATCCGGCAATTATAAAGGCATTAACCGACCAGGCAAAAAGGCTGACTTTGACTTCAAGGGCATTTTATAATTCAGTTCTTGGTGAGTATGAAGAATATATAACAAAATATTTCAAATACGACAAAGTTCTACCTATGAATTCAGGGGCTGAAGCTGATGAAACAGCACTCAAGCTATGCCGTAAATGGGCATATATTAAAAAAGGAATCAAGCAGAACAATGCCAAGATAATTGCCTGTGAAGGAAACTTCCATGGACGGACTATATCTATTGTGTCAATGTCCACCGATCCTGATGCAAGGAATGACTATGGTCCATTTACTCCGGGCTTCATAATAATTCCTTACAATGATATAAAGGCTTTGGAAAATGCTCTTAAAGATCCTGACGTTGCAGGTTTCCTTGTTGAACCTATCCAGGGAGAAGCGGGGGTATTTGTACCGGATGATGGTTACCTGAAGAAGTCATACGATCTCTGCAAGGCAAAAAATGTATTGTTTATTGCTGACGAGGTCCAGACCGGAATTGCACGTACCGGGAAATTACTAGCCTGTGATCATGAAGGTGTTCGGCCCGACATTCTGATACTGGGGAAAGCACTTTCAGGTGGTGTACTGCCTGTATCCGCTGTACTTTGCGATGACGATATAATGCTAACTATCAAACCAGGTGAACACGGTTCAACATTCGGTGGAAATCCATTGGCTGCAAAGGTTGCAGTTGCAGCTCTTGAAGTGGTTAAAAATGAAAAACTTGCTGAGAACGCTGAACGTCTTGGGAAAATTTTCCGTTCAGAATTCCAGAGCATCAAATCAGAGATGGTCGAGCTTGTTCGTGGAAAAGGTCTCCTGAATGCTGTCGTCATTAAACCAAAGAATGGAAAAGAAGCATGGGATGTTTGTCTGGCTATGAAAGATAAAGGACTCATTGCAAAGCCAACACATAATCACATTATCCGCTTTGCTCCTCCTCTTATTATCACTGAAAAACAACTCAGAGAAGCTATTGGATTAATAAAAGAAGCATTCAAACTATTCGAATAAAAATTCTTCTATATTAATTAAAAGTGATCCTGTGAAATCCATACTCCGAATTCTCCCTGTTTTTCTGGTATTGTTTATTTTTTCCTGCAAAGGTAACCGTGAAGTCACAGTAAATGAACTTCAGGGACATATTAAATATCTCTCTTCAGATTCTCTGAGAGGCAGACTTACAGGATCAACCGGGGATAGTCTGGCTGCTGAATACATAAAAGGCAAGCTTGTCTCTTATGGACTGGTTCCACTATCGGGAGATGGTCTGCAGAGGTTTAAGGTCACCAGTAGGATCGTTGAAGGCAAATCCAACTCACTCTCGGTTAATGGAACAAACTTCGAAGCCGATAAAGACTTTATGGCTTTAGCATTCAGCTCAAATTCGGACCTCGATGCGGAAGTTGTTTTTGCGGGTTATGGATTCAATATAAACAATGACAGTCTGAAATGGAACGATTACAATGGAGTTGATGTAAAAGGGAAATGGGTGTTGATACTTCGTGGTGATCCGGAACCTGATAATACCAAGAGTCCTTTTATCCCCGTCAGTGCCGACAGGGATAAAGCTCTTCTGGCTAAAGATATGGGAGCAGCCGGGGTACTTATGGTATCAGGTCAGGTATTTGATTCACAGGATGCTTTTGAGACCCTCAGCTCAGAAGGTTATTCAGTTGACATTCCTGTTTTAAGAATTAAGAAAGAAGTAGCAGACGCCATACTTGCAAAATCGAAAAATACTGTTGTCACTCTTGAGAAAAAGCTTAACCAAACGAGAAAACCTTACTCCTTTTCTTCAAAGGTCACAGTAAATGGCAAAGCAGAAATCGAAAGAGAACTGGCAAATACAAGAAATGTTGTAATGTTACTACCCGGTGAAGACCCTAAGCTCAAAGATGAATATATTATTCTGGGTGCACATTTTGATCATCTTGGAATGGGGGGACCCGGTTCAGGAAGCCGCGCTCTCGACACAATTGGAATTCATTATGGAGCAGACGATAATGCCTCCGGAGTAGCCATGATGCTCGAACTTGCTGAAAAATTTGCGAAAACTAAAGGAAGTCATAAAAGAAGCATTATTTGTCTGTCATTTAGCGGTGAAGAAGAAGGACTATTGGGTTCAAAACATTTTGTTGACGACCCTGGCATGGATCTTTCAAAAGTGAATGTGATGATTAATCTTGATATGGTAGGAAGACTGAATGAGACTAAAAATCTTCAGATCTCCGGAGTTGGAACTGCTGCCGGTTTAAAAGCCCTGGTTTATGCAAAAACCGACACTTCTGTAATTAAGCTCACACTTTCAGATGAAGGTTACGGACCCTCCGATCACTCATCTTTCTACGGGAAAAATATACCTGTATTATTCTATTTTACTGGGGCACATATGGATTATCACACTCCTAAGGATACCTGGGAAAAAATTAACTACAAAGGTATGGTTGAGATCTCGTGTTTGATTTTCAATATGGCTGAATATCTTGCATCTGACAATTCAAAACTGCAGTTTAAGGAAGCTGGTCCGAAAGTAGAAAATGGACGATACCCGAGGAGAAAAGGTGTTACACTTGGCATTATGCCCGACTTTGCCGGAGTAATTAAAAACGGTCTTCGTGCTGATTTTGTTACTCCGGGGAAACCAGCTGCGATTGGTGGAATGCAAAAAGGTGATATTATTAAAGTCATAAACGGGAAGACCGTGAATAATATACAGGATTATATGTTCAGAATGGGCCAGCTCAAACACGGGCAGACAATAAGTGTTGAAGTCTTACGAAATGATAAAAAAGTAGTTTTATTGATACAATTATAGAGAAATTGCGTCTAAGGTTTTATCAGACATCAAATATTTCCTAAAATGAAAAAAATTATTCTGTGGCTACTGGCATTTATTATTACTCTAGTTGCTGCTATTTACCAGCGGGAGACGGGACCAACCTATCCGAGACGTCTGAAAATACCTTTAAATAATACTATAAACGAACTCAAACTTGTACGGAGTCTTGGCCTTAATGAAAAACCCCAGGTAAGGTTAAACATTAACGATTCCACTATTAAGGCTCGTCTTTTCTATAAAAAATTTAAATCTGATGAAGAATACCAGGTTACTGATTTTTCATACAAGGTATATCCTGTTCATTCTCCTTTCATGAATAAGGTTTTTAAGATTTATGAAGAAAAGGGGCTTTTTGCGACTGTTCCACAGCAGCCTCCTGCCGGTAAACTTCAGTATTACTTTGAAATTACCGATTCAAAAGGAAGCAGAATATTTTTAAAAGATACACCAGTAGTGATAAGATTTAAGGGTGATGTACCGGCATTAGTACTCATTCCACATATTCTCCTGATGTTTGTTGCAATGCTTTTTTCAACTCTTGCCGGATTTATGGCAATTTCAAAAGTTTCTTTTTATAAAAAATATGCGCTTTGGACATTATTTCTTTTTATCATAGGTGGATTTATTCTAGGTCCCCTTGTTCAGTATTTTGCTTTTGGCGATTTATGGACAGGCGTTCCGTTTGGATGGGATCTCACAGATAATAAAACTCTCATTGCTTTAATATTCTGGATTTTAGCAGTGGTTATGAACAGACGGGGTGACAAACCTTTCTATACAATACTGGCGGCAATAGTCCTCCTTGTGGTGTTCTCTATTCCTCACAGTCTGTTTGGTTCGGAACTGAATTATTCCAGCGGCCAGGTAACGACCGGAATAATTTTGAGCTTTTTCTGAAAATTATTTTAAAAATTATTACATTGAGTGCAGCATTAAAAAAATTACCCCGTCTATTCATTAGAAATTTAATAGAAGGTGGGTGCAGCAACACATATAAAAACTAGTCTTTACGTAAAGATGGCAAATGTAGAAGCGGCATTCAGGAATCTACACCAGGATCTTTTGGACGGGTGTAAAGAGGGCGACCAAAAAGCACAGTTTCAGATATACAAGTTGTACTACAAAGCAATGTACAATACAAGTCTGAGGATTGTAAATGACACGATGGAGGCCGAAGATATAATGCAGGAATCATTCCTGTCCGCCTTTGAAAAAATTGATACATATTCAGGAACAGTAAGTTTCGGTGCATGGCTTAAAAAAATTGTGGTAAACCGTTCTCTCGATGTCCTGAATAAACGAAAAGCGATCTTTGAAGATATTGAGTCACATGTTGGTATTAGAGATGATAGCGGTGAAGAAACAGCCAGATATGAAGATTTGGATGTAAGGGTTGAAGAGGTTAAAGAGGCAATTGAACGACTTCCCGATGGATACAGAGTAATACTCTCCCTTTACCTTCTCGAGGGTTATGATCACGACGAAATAGCAGAAATACTTTCAATTAACAGCAGTACATCACGATCACAACTTTCGAGAGCGAAACAGAAACTCATTGCAGAATTAAAGGAAAAATGAAAAATTCTATTGGTATGAAAAATATAGAGGATATAATCAGCAGTAACAAGGATTTTTTCGAAGACGCAGAACCTTCGGAAGGTCACTTTGAAAGATTTAACCGTAAGCTTGAAATGAGATTTCAGGCCGCTACAGTTAAAAGGAGTATTGTACCTTACCTGTTAAAAGCAGCCGTAGTAACCCTGCTTATCACCCTTTCATCGCTCTGGACATGGGATCATTTCATCCGCACCGGTAGCAGCAGAATGACTCTGGGACAGGTTTCTCCTCAATACAAAGAAGTTGAAAATTATTATGTCCACCAGGTCAACATGATGGAAGGTGAAATAGTAAATGTTGATCTTAAAAATAATCCGGATCAAAAAGCACTGCTTCTGAAAGAGATGAAAAGCATGGATTCAACGTATGTTTCTCTTCAGAAAGAATTAAAAGCAAACCCCACCGACGAACGGATTATTAATGCAATGATCGAGCATTATCAAACGAAACTCGAAGTCATGACTTATATAGTAAATCAGCTAAAGACAATCAGGAATGATAACCAAATCAAGAAGGAAAATGAAAAAGTCAGATAAGAAACCGGTAATGTTCTTCCTCATATTGCTCTTATTAACATCTTCAACAATATTTGCTCAGGAAGTAACAAAGGAATATCATAAAGAGTATACAGCAGGATCAAAATCTCTAAACGTCAGTAACAGATATGGAGATGTAGTTATTGAAAGCTGGGATAAGGACCAGATCGTAATCGATGTTAAAGTAACTGTTGAAATGTCAAATAAAGAGAAAGCTCAAAGTTTCCTTGATAAAATTGACGTCCAGTTTGCAGAAAGCTCCGATCAGATCTCTGCCAAAACTATTATTGACGACCATTTCAATTTCACCGGGTGGGGCGACCACAGAAGATTCAGTATTGATTATCATGTTAAAATGCCGGTTGGAACTGAGCTCGCACTCGATAATAAATATGGAAATACAGAAATCGATGAGCTTCACGGATTACTTACTCTCGATATTAAATACGGCAACATCACCGCCGGTAAACTTACCCGGGGAAATGTTAAACCACTGAACAAACTCAACATAGCATACGGAAAAGGCACAATTGATGAAGCCGGATGGCTCGATCTTACAGAAAGATATGTCGGAAGTATGGAGATAGCAAAAAGCCAGGCAATACTTCTCGATAGCAAATATTCAAAAATAATCCTTGGTGAAACAAGTTCTATTGTCGGCGAAAGTAAATATGACAATATCCGGATTGAAACAATTAAAAATCTTGTTCTTGAAAATGGCTATACAGAAGTCAACATTGGGGAACTTACAAACAAGCTTGATTATAGCGGCAGTTATGGATCCTTTTCAGTGGACCGCGTACCGGCAGGATTTGAATCACTCCAGGTAGAGACACATTATATGGGAGTTAAACTTGGAATCGAAGAATCAGCCAGCTATAAACTCGATGCAAAAGTATCGTATGGCGGATTGAAATATAATGAAGATAATTTCAGGAATACAAGACGGATTGTTGAAAACAATTCACATGAGGTTTCAGGAACTGTAGGAAAAGAAGAGAATCCCACTTCAAAAGTTAGTGTGATTGCGTCATACGGATCGGTAAAACTCAACTAATCACTGTCTTACAACGAAATATCCTGGCGGGAATGTTTAAACATTCCCACTTTTTTTTTGCAGCATTTTTTTTTTAAAGCTGTCTTTAATATGAAGAAATCTGGAATCAAAAAGTTTTTTAATTTAAGACAGCAGAACATGGAGCGTTACAGAATTATTTCAGGATTGATTATTTCAACATTATTTACAGCTGCCCTCTCCGCTCAGGATAATAATTGCAATTTCAGAAAATCATTTCCGGTGAAAACCGGAAATGCACTCATACTTTCAAATAAGTATGGAGATGTTAGTGTGATTACAGGGAAAGAAGATTCTATCATAATCTGTTCTACAGTTACAATTATTCAGGAGGATAAGAGTCTTCTTAAGAAAAGTATGAAGATGGTTACAGTTAAAATTGAAAAATTAAACGATACAATTAATGTGGCCACGGTATATGATAAGAAATTTTTTAATGAAGAAACCCGACAGGGCAGAACAAGTTTTAGTGTTGATTACCTTGTTAAAGTGCCGGTTTTCATGGACATCCGCATCGCCGACGAATTTGGCAATGTTTCTGTAGAAGAATTGTCGGGGTCTTTGAATCTCAGACTTTCACAGGGAATTTTAAGTATCAAAAAGCTCTCAAGAGGCAACCTGAAACCGATAAATACAGTGTACGTTGACCATGGTAAAGTCACAATTGATGAATTTGACTGGCTGACATTAAATCTGATAAACTGCTCCTCGGTTAATCTGGGGAAAGCAAAAGCACTGAATCTGACTTCGGTTATCTCAAAAATTTATATTGAAGATGTTAACTCGCTTGTGAATAGTTCCAAATCTGATAGTTACAGTATCAGTTCAGTAAATAACATGATATCCGAAAGCACTTACTCCGAATTTGAGATCGGAAATCTTAATAACCTGCTGAAATCAAAGATTACTTACGGTTCGTTGAGAATCCACGAGATTAATACAGGTTTCAGTGGCATTGATATTACTTCCACACAGGCCAGGGTAACTCTGTTAACGGGACAGTCAAGGTCATTCCTGACCGATATTAATGTAAATGATGCTCAGGTAGATTTCCCATCAGGAAAATTTCCCCAGGTCATTAAAACAGATGCTAATTATTCAACGAATCTCATCGGAATTGCAGGACCTGATAAGCAAACCAAATCTCTTATCAAAATAAGAGCAACCGGAGGAAGAGTAACGGTAGAATAATTCAATATTTACCTTTGCGACTTGCCCCCCTGCCCCCCTAAAGCCTGCCTGCCGGTAGGCAGGGGGGGTAAATTCTCGATCCTTTAATAAATTCATTACGGAGACCGAATTAGTCCCCTTTTAGGGGGACAGCCGCGCAGCGGCAGGGGGTACTCCTATTGTTCACTTTTTACTTTCCTTCATCTTTATATATAAATACCCCTTCCTTTCCATCCGCAGTCGAGAAAGCCCTGAACATTCCCGAAGAATTGAACACCATTGAGATATTTCCCGATTTATCCACAGAAATAACTCCTCCGCTCCCTCCTGCCTTTACCAGCTTATCATTTATTACCAGCTCCGTGGCATCCTTCAGACTAAGCCCTTTGTACTCCATTAGCGCAGAAATATCATGTGCTACGGTATATCTTATAAAGTATTCCCCATGACCTGTACCAGACACAGCACAAGTATTATTATTTGCATATGTACCGGCACCGATGATTGGTGAGTCCCCTATCCGGTTATATCTTTTATTTGGCATTCCTCCGGTTGATGTCCCTGCAGCCAGGTTTCCATTTTTATCAAGAGCGACACATCCAACCGTACCATTTTTTTCTTTCTTTAATATCTCTTCAAGTTCATGGAATCGTTTATCGGTATAAAAATAAGAAGGAGATACTATTTCAAGACCCTGTTCTTTAGCAAATTGAGAAGCTCCCGCACCTGAAAGCATTACATGAGGAGAATTTGTCATGACTTTTCTGGCAGCTGAAATCGGATTTTTAATGTCAGTCACACAGGTTACAGCTCCGGCTGCAAGGTTTGATCCGTCCATAATTGAGGCATCAAGCTCATTCTTTCCTTCATGAGTAAATACTGCTCCTTTGCCTGCATTGAAAAGAGGATTATCTTCCATTACATTGATTGTCTTCTCAACCGCATCAAGAGCCGACCCTCCGTCAGCCAGAACCTTCTTTCCTACATTCATTGCTTCCAAAAGAGCTGCCCTGTATTCTTTATCCACTTCAGGAGTAGTGTTTTCTCTCGACATTCCTCCTGCACCACCGTGAATAACAATTGTCCATGCCTGCTTTTCCGGAACGATCTTCTTATCATTTTTATACGCAAAAAGAGCTAGTGCAATGATTAGCAATGATGAAAAAATAATCAGTTTCGTTTTCATAGTACTAAGAATTAAATTTTTCTCTGTGGTTCAAAAATCCATTTCAACAACAGTGATCCCCGACCCACCAAATTCCACATGTTCATCCCTGAAAGTTTTTACAACATCGACCGTGGCGAGATATTCTCGTATCAGTTGACGCAGTATTCCATTTCCTTTGCCATGAAGGATACGTAAATTTCGATGCTGCACAATAAGCGCATTATCAATCAAATCTCTAACCTGATTAATGGCTTCTTCACCCCTGACACCACGTAAGTCGATTTCAGGTTTAAAATTAATATTGCGTTGTACAATTGCAGGATCATTCTCCCTGAAAACCGGATTTGCACTTAGACTCTTCTTAAGCTCACCCCTACTTATCCTTTCTATTCTGTCTAATGGTACAAAAAACCTCAGACTGCCGGTTTCGACCTGAACCATCTTATCCTTGATCTCGATTATCTCCCCTGCGGCCTGGGTATCGACCATCCTCACTGCATCACCAGGTCTAAGAGGATGTTCTTTTGAAGCAGCAACAACAGGTTTTTCCCTGACCGGTTCCGGCTCCAGTTTGATCCTTTTTGCTCTTGCGCCCAGCTGTGCTATTTTTTCTTCCGATTCGGTCTCAATTTGCATTGATTCTTCTTCAACTATACTTTTAAATTCTTCAAGTTGCTGACGCACGTCTTTAGTTTTCTCTTTTTCTGCCTGCGATTCTTTTATCTGCCGGATTGTATTCTCAATCATCCGGTTCGATTCTTTCAGCAGCTGTTGTGCCTCGTCCTTCGCTTTTGTTATGATCTCTTTTCGGAGTGTCTTGGCACCGGACAGTTCCTTTTCATATTCTGCCATCAACTCTTCCAGTCTCTTTTCCTGCTGCCGGATACTCTGACGCTTTGTTTCCCAGTAACGTTTGTCGCGTGCGATATCTTTCAGGTGTCTGTCGTAATTAATATTTTTAACTCCTGCTTTGCCTGAAGCTTCTTCAAGTATATTTTCTGGCAAGCCAATTTTCCGGGCGATCTCAAAAGCAAACGAACTGCCAGGTTTACCAATAGTCAGCTGGAATAGCGGCTGCATCAGATGATTATCAAACGCCATTGCACCATTAACAATACCATCTGTGAGAGATGCGAAGTGCTTCAGGTTAGTGTAATGAGTTGTTATCACACCGAAAACTTCTTTCCTGTTTAACTCACCAAGGATGGCTTCAGCAATTGAACCACCTAACATAGGTTCTGTTCCGGTACCAAATTCATCAATAAGGATAAGTGTTTTGTCGTTTCCATTTTTAACGAAGTACTTCATATTGATAAGATGGGAACTATAAGTACTCAAATCATTATCAATACTTTGTTCGTCACCAATATCGATAAGTATATTCTTAAACATGCCTGTTTCAGTACCTTCAGCAACCGGTATTGTTAATCCGCACTGAAGCATATATTGAAGCAGACCGACTGTTTTAAGACATACTGATT
This sequence comes from Bacteroidales bacterium, assembly GCA_003141895.1. Lineage (GTDB taxonomy): Bacteria > Bacteroidota > Bacteroidia > Bacteroidales > VadinHA17 > LD21. The sequence continues at coordinate 117,336 of PLNT01000007.1, forward strand.
TTCCACCGGCGTTGGGCCCTGAAATCAGTAATATTCTGTCTTTCTCATTGAGCTCGATTTCAAGAGGGACAACTTTTCTGCCGGCGGATTTCTCGAATGTAAGTGAGAGCAATGGATGGATCGCTCCTTTCCACATCAAAAATGGTTTTGGTGTAAGACCCGGTTTGATTGAATGAAGATGATTGCCAAGAAGTGCTTTTGATCTTATAAAATCGATCTCACCAAGGAATAAATTTGATTCGAGAAGGTCATCAATATAAGGTCTGACATTATCAGCAAAAGCTGTCAGTATTCTTACGATCTCCCTGCGTTCTTCATATTCCAGCTCAATTATATCATTATTTATCTCGACAATTTCCTCGGGTTCAATGAAAACTGTTTTTCCTGAAGCTGACTGATCGTGTATAAGTCCTTTTATTTTTCTTTTATCATATGAGCTAACGGGTATGACTCCCCGTCCGTTTCTTACTGATACGGAAGTATCTGCATCTACTATTCCGTCAGACTGTGCCTGTTTGAGAATTGCATTCAGTCTTTTACTTACGTGAATACTTTTAGAAATAAGTTCCGACCTGATTTCTTTCAGATTTGAGGAGGCATTATCTTTAACGACCCCTCGTTTATCAACGATCCGGTCTATTGTCTCGAGTACATAAGGATAAGTTTTCACTGAGCTGCACATCGATCTCAGAACAGGATATTTCACTTCATTCTTACTTCTGAAGAAATTCAGGATCGTTTTAACTGTTTCAAGTGAGCGTTTAAGATCGAAGACTTCCTGAACCTCAGGAAAAGTACCTTCAATTCTTATCTTGTTCAGGCAATCGGAAATCTTATAGTAATTCTCAGAAGGAAAGAAATCTTCAAAGGTCAGTATCTCCTGAAACTCAAAGGTTGCAGATAAAATGCAGGATAGTCTTTCGTAGTCATCAATGAATTTAAGATTATCCACCTTTTCAAGACCCATCGGGCTTAGGCATTTTTCTCTCAACAAACTCCGTATCCTGTCAAAACCAATCTTATTTTCAAAATTCTCAGGGTAAATCATAATTTAAGTCAAAAGTAAAAAGTAGAAAGGTAAAAGGTAAAGGTAAAAAGTAGAAAGTTGAAATTAAAAAATACCATTATCTCATTGTATATCCGATACAAAAATACATTAAAAATCCTCTTTGTGTTACTCTGAGATTTTGAATCCAATTACTTTCAAAGTCATTGCGAAGAGCTTGCGATGAAGCAATCCTCCTCAATTACTATTTACCTGGGGAAATTGCTTCGCTTTGCTCGCAATGACCCTCTAAATATTCAGGTGTGAATTATTGTTAAACTAAAATTTAGTTTTCATTTTTATATATATTTGAACATATGTAAATCAACCTTAATATTAAATCAATGAAAATTAAGAAAATTTCAATCGCTTTACTCTTTTTGCTGATCATCCCGACATGGTTAATGTCGCAGAGTGAAAATGTCGACCTCTCAATGATTTATAAGATCAGACAGGAGGGATTTAAAAACTCAAATGTAGAGGATATTGCATTCTGGCTTACCGATTTTGTAGGTCCTAGGCTTACAGCTTCAACAGGATTTAATCATGGTACCGAATGGGCAAAAAAGAAGATGGAAGAGTTCGGGCTACAGAATGTAAGAATTGAAGCAGCAAAGGATTTTTCACAAGGCGGATGGGATAATATTAAAACATATGCAGCACTGACTGCTCCTTATTATGCAAACTTTGCCTGCAATCCGGTTGCATGGAGCGGAAGTACAAACGGTCTTATAAAAAGTGAAGTTATTTACCTCGATGTTAAAGCAGATTCTGATCTTAACAAGTTTAAAGGAAAACTAACAGGGAAAATAATTCTGATGCCTTCCACAGCAACTTATGATGTCAGTTTTGATCCCCTTGCTAACCGTCTTACAGATGCACAACTAAAAGACCTTTCAATGGCTTTTTCAAGTACACCATCCAGAAGACCTCCTTTTGACCGTGTAGCCATGATGGCACAGAGGGCCCTGAGAATGAAAATTTCTGAATTCCTCAAAAACGAAGGTGCCGCCGTTATCCTGAATAGTTCAGGAACTTTCAATGTACCGAGATCAAATGGAGCTAATTATAAATCAGGTGACAAAGAACCCATTGCAGAACTTAATCTTCCGATTGAAGATCATGGCAGAATGGTCAGGCTGATCCAGCATAATGTTCCGGTTGAGATGGAAATTGAAATTCAGAATAAGTTCTTCGACAGTCCAACAGTTTATAATGTTATAGGAGAAATCCCCGGAACCGATAAACTTCTTAAAAATGAAGTGGTTCTGTTAGGCGCTCATATCGATTCATGGAACGGAGGTACTGGTGCTGCAGATAATGGATCAGGGGTTATTGTAATGCTTGAGGCCATGCGCATCCTTAAAAGTCTAGATGTTGCTCCACGACGTACAATCAGAATTGCACTATGGGGCGGTGAAGAACAGGGTTTGTTTGGCTCATCAGGTTATGTAGATAAATATCTTGTAGATCCGGCAACCAAAGAACACAAACCAGACTATGATAAATTTGCAGGCTATTTCAATATGGATAATGGTTCAGGCAAATATCGTGGAATTTATCTTCAGGAAAACGAACTTGTAAGACCGATTTTTGAAGAATGGCTTAAACCATTTGAAGATCTGGGTTGCTCAACCATAACAATCAGAAATACCGGAGGCACTGATCATCTTTCATTTGACAGAGTAGGTTTGCCCGGATTCCAGTTTATCCAGGATGAGATTGAATATGACAGAGGTTATCATACCGTAATGGATACCTACGAAAGACTCGTTTTGTCAGACCTCAGGCAGAATGCTGTCATTACCGCGTCATTTGTGTATAATGCATCCATGCGTAATGTGAAATTGCCCGGGAAACCTGTTATGAAACCGATGCCAAATCAGGGACAGAGATTCTGAAAGAAATGTATTGAAACTAATAGGAATGAATTGTGTAGGGAATGGTCGCGACCATTCCCTACTGGTTATAAAAGGTTCCGGTTCAACATACAATTATTACAAATCCGCCACCCAATTATCCCATTCCGCAATTTTTATTTTTTAATTGTGCGTATTAAAGTGAATTTTACTTCATAATTAATAACGACTATTATGAAAACCAGAAAATTCAACTATCACACAATGCGGCGGACAATATTAATGCTGATCATTGTTTCTATTTGCTCCATCTTTGCAAACGCACAGAAGAAAAACAAGATTGATTACCTTTCTTTAAGGAAACTACCAGCCCTTACTCTTGAAGAAAAAACTCCCTACAGCTATGAAATGATAGCTGATTACTATAATCATGATATTTTAGGAAATTTTCTTGGCAAAATGCAGGTCAAAGGAACATATACTCGAGGATTGGAAAATGGAAAGGTAAGCTGGAAGGATGTTACAATTGCCCAGGCTTCAGGCCTGGACCAGTCTTATCCTGCGGGCGCAAAACAGACATACATGGAAAATTTTACTTATGATCCAAAAGATAACCTTATTGCGACGGATATCTTTAAGACTTTCCCTGCAGCTACTGGTGTATTTGCAAAAAACCTGGTCTGGGATGTTGTTAGTTTTGAGGTATTCGGATGGGTATACTACGATTCATTACAGCTAAATATCCCTTTTACAGCCAGGAAAATGAACGGAAAAATGAATCTGCCCGAACTGGGCAGCTTTGAAAATAAAGATATCAAACTTACCTGGACAGGCATTTCAACGATGAATAACAAAATTTGTGCTGTTATCGAATTCCTTGCAATGGATAATCCTCTTGATTTTAAAACCGATTTCATGCAGATGAAGGGTAGAAGCCATTACTGGGGGACTCTCTGGCTTTCATTGTCTGACAAACAGATTGAATATGGCATCCTTCATGAAGATGTAAATATGGAAATGAAACTACCAGGTCAGGAAAAAAATCAACTTTTGAATACAACCAGAAAGATTGAATTCAAAAAAATTAAGAAACAAAATTAACCAACACCCCCTCCCGCTTCGCGGGGTCCCCCAAAAGGGTGACTAATTCAGTATCATTAATGGATCTAAATAAAATAATTAGAATTTACCCCCCTTTAGGGGCTAATCTTACATCACATTTATTTTATTATATTCCGGCAATAAGAAGGAGATTGACTTAAATAAAGATGTGATGTAAGATTAGCTTTAGGGGGGGCAGGGGGGCAAAAAATCAGGTATTCCCTATGTCTTTCATCGACAATTGAATCCTCCTTCTTTCGATATCAACCGCAATAACCTTCACCTGCAAATGCTGATGCAGCTTCACCATAGTTGACGGGTCTGTAATGTAATTTTTGCTCATATTTGAAATATGTACCAACCCGTCCTGCTTTATTCCGATATCCACAAACGCCCCGAATTTTGTAATATTTGTTACAATTCCCGGGACAACCATTCCCTCCTTAACATCTTCTATTGAGTGTATATCGGCAAAACTGAAAACCTGGATCTTAGACCTCGGATCACGGCCTGGTTTGGCAAGCTCATCTATAATATCTTTCAAGGTAGGTAAACCGGTTGACGGACTTACATATTTCTCAAGCTTGATCTCTTTTCGTTTGCTGTCATTTGTGATCAGCTCTTTTACATCTACTCCAAGGTCCTTTGACATTTTTTCAACAACGTGGTAACTCTCAGGATGTACAGCGCTTGAATCAAGAGGATTATCTGCATTACGGATCCTCAGGAATCCTGCACTCTGTTCAAAAGCCTTTTCTCCCATCCTCTTTACCTTTAAAAGCTCCTTACGTGCACTGAATGGTCCATTCTCGGCCCTGTAATCAACAATATTCTGGGCCAATTGCGGACCGAGACCTGAAACATAAGTCAGCAGGTGCTTGCTTGCTGTGTTCACCTCGACTCCAACTGCATTCACACAACTCATTACAACATCATCAAGCGATTTCTGCAATTTTTGCTGATCCACATCATGCTGATACTGACCAACTCCTATTGATTTGGGATCAATTTTTACAAGCTCGGCAAGCGGATCCATAAGTCTTCTCCCGATGGATATTGCACCCCGTACAGTTACATCATAATCAGGAAATTCATCACGGGCTGTCTTGGATGCAGAATAGATTGAAGCTCCTGCTTCACTTACTACAAAGACCTGGATATCAGCATCAAACTTGATCCATTTTATAAAATCTTCTGTCTCGCGACTGGCAGTTCCGTTACCAATTGCAATAGCTTCAATCTTATACGCATTCACCAGAGACAAAATCTTCTTAATCGACATGGCAGTCTCATTCTGAGGTGGATGTGGATAGATAGTCTCATTATGAATGAAATTGCCCTGCCTGTCGAGACAAACTACTTTACACCCTGTTCTGAAACCGGGATCAATAGCAAGAACATTTTTCTCACCAAGTGGTGATCCGAGAAGCAGCTGACGAAGATTATCTGCAAAAACATTTATTGCTTCAATGTCCGCCTTTTCCTTTGAAATATTCCTGAACTCAGTCTCCATTGAAGCTGAAAGCAATCGTTTCCAGCTATCTTTGACTGCATCAGTAACAATATCAGAAGAAGCGTTCCTTCCCTTTATAAAAATCGATTTCAGCATGTCGAGTGCATGTGTTTCATCCGGTTCCACAGACAGCCGTAAAAATCCTTCATCCTCACCTCTTCGCATTGCCATAAGCCGGTGTGAAGGACATTTTCTGAGCGGCTCAGACCAATCGTAATAATCACTGTATTTTATTCCTTCTGATTCTTTTCCCTTAACGACTTTCGAGTAGATAACAGCTTCCTTATCAAATAAATATCTCAGTTGTTTCCTTACTTTTTCATCCTCATTAATCCATTCGGCTATAATATCCGATGCACCTGAAATAGCATCTTCAACATTTTCAACATCATCATTTAGAAATGCCTCGGCTTTTAATGATGGATCATTCTCTTTCTGCTCCATTATAAGAATTGCCAATGGCTCAAGCCCTTTTTCCTTTGCAATAGTTGCACGTGTGCGTCTCTTAGGTCTGTATGGCAGATAAATATCTTCAAGTTCCGACATTGTAACTGATGCATCAATTCTCTGCCTGAGCTCAGGTGTCATTTTTTCCTGTTCTTCGATAGATTTTATAACAGCTTCTTTTCTTGCATCAAGTTCTTTCAGACGCTCATATTCTTCTTTAATATGCATCAGTTGAACCTCATCGAGACTTCCGGTCATCTCTTTCCGGTACCTGCTGATAAAAGGAATTGTTGCTCCGCCATCCATCAGTCTGATTGTATTCTCAACCTGCCATTCATGAAGTCCGAGTTTTTTAGCAACGAGTAAGATGTTCCTGTTTGTGTTCATAAGCGTATTATTCAACGTAAATAACCAGACCTTTAAGATACTCGCTTTCAGGATGATAAATATTCACTGGATGATCAGCAGGTTGACTCATCTGATGCAAAATCCTTACTGATCTGCCGGTATTGGCAGCTGCAGCAAATACTGATTTTCTGAAATTCTCCCTTGTAACGACCTGCGAGCATGAGAAAGTGAAAATAATTCCACCTGGTCTGATCTGTTCAATTGCTTTAATATTCAGTCTTTTATATCCCTGAAGGGCGTTTGCTAGAACATCGTTATGTTTTGCAAATGCGGGAGGATCGAGAATTATCAGGTCATACTGATCTTTAATATGATTCATATATTCGAATGCATCAAGCTGGAATGCCTCATGCCGCTTATCCTCTCCATAATTGAGTCTTACGTTTTCATTTGCCAATTCAATAGCCGGAAATGAGCTGTCGACCGTATGAACGAGATTTGCATTTTTCATTGCATACACAGAAAATCCTCCTGTATAGCCAAACATATTCAGTACTGTTTTACCCTCGGTATATTTCTCGAGAAGTTTCCTGTTCTCTCTCTGATCTATAAAAAATCCGGTCTTCTGACCAGTTGTCCAATCGATTTTAAATTTATAACCGTTTTCAGTCACAATAACGGGCCCTGAATTTCCGACAAGAAACTCATTTGTTGCCTTTATGGACGCCATATGCGGAATTGTACCCTCACTCTTATCGTAAACAGCGGTAATACGATTATCAAGAAGCTCTGCCAGTATTGATGCAATTTCCTGCCTTATCCGGTAGAAACCAATAGAATGCATCTGCATAACAGCTACACCATTGTAAAAATCAACAATAAGACCCGGCAATCCGTCTCCCTCCCCATGGATAAGACGGAATACGTTTATCTGGGGGTTGTCGATTATGCCGACAGCTCTTCTGTAATTTATTGCCTGTTTAATCTTTTCCCTGAAAAAGTCAATATCCGGAGTTTCCTGTTTAAACGATAGGACCCTCACAGCAATAGAACTTGGCTGATAATGTCCTACGGCAAGGAACTCATTTTTATTGTCATACACATCAACCAGGTCGCCTTCTACCGGCTCTCCATAGGTTTTTTTTATCGCTCCGGAAAACACCCACGGATGGAACCGGCGAAGAGATTGTTCCTTACCGGATTTAAGGACTATTTTTACTCGTTCCTGCATTTCTTATTTTTGGGCTCTTATCATTTGGTTTTCACTTCAGTCCCATTTCTCAGTTTCCTGTAAATCTGATAACATACCCAGGCATCAGTAGCGGCATAGATCATCTGCGCCTCACTAAGCTTTTCCGCCTCCCAGTCTGTTACCTGTTGCCTCTTTGAAATCCTGAATCCAAGGACAATTGCAGAAAGCTTCTTCAATCCCGCGCTTTGGATCCCGAAATCTTTTACCACATTCTGCAGATCAACAAAACCTTCAGGATTAAACTTCTTCACATTCTTTAGAAATTTAATATCATCATGCACTGCAACTCCCGCTTTTAACACCCTTGGATCTGAAAGTAATGCAGCCAATTCATCGGGAATACCGATTTTGTTGATCCTTATCAGACAGGCCAGAAATTCTGTTGAAAGCTGTATAAGTGAAACAGTGTTCCTTTTGCCTTTTTTGAAAGTAGGTCGGGTCTCGGTATCGAAACCCAGAAGGTCAGATCCCATGAGTCTTGGAAAGACCTCATAAAATGTTTTAAGGTTATCTATTAAAACTATTTCACCTTTAAACCACGACACCTCATGTCCCGCCAGTTCCTCGACTGTTAAGTTCTCCTTATAAATATTATTCATCTCCTCTTAAATCCTTTTGTCGTCTGGTAATGAACCAGTCAGACGTGTTTCTGTTTTCATCAATCTCTTCAGCATCCTGTTTTTCAACCTTACCGATCTCTTCTCCGGAATAAATGAACTTATGAATTGCTCTCATAGAATTTACCAGTTTCTGTCCCCAGAAATTTTCAAAATTCATTCGGCATTCCCAAACCGCATCGTTCATCACTTCATCAGTACCTGTCTGGTAGAGAAGAAGAAAGTCTTTTAGGTCCTGGTAAATATCAGCCATGTTTTCTGAAAGTGAAGATACTACCGGTCCTTCTGCATCATTTATTTTTTCATCGAATACCTCGAGGTAATCGTTTGCTGTTCCGAATTTTTCAGTAAGTGCATTATTAATGATGGTCCAGGCTGCTTCTGTTACAAATTTCTCATTGCCATCTTCAAAGAATGGTTCAAGCTTTGGCAAAAGGGAAGCTTTCAGGTACATGAGAGGCAGTATACGCTGTAGAATTTTTAGTAATTCATCCCCTTTAAGTTCCGAAGCATGTTCCGCGTATTTGCAGAATTCATTTGCAACAGCAACAAATTCGACAACATTCCTTGAATATACCGGATCCTGATTAGTATCCATACCATTATTAGTTTTCCAAAGCCCAAAAGTAATAAAAAAAGGCGTAAAGAATGTACTATGTATTATAGAGCATGGATCAAACAAGAACGCCACAACCGGATAAAGGAATTCAAAAATTAGCCGATATTAAATCTATTGATTTTAAAAAAAGTTTGGATTAATAAGAAAATAAACTTTTATCAAAAAATAATCAGCAAAATAAGAATACTCTTTCAGGAATATTTGTTAACCAGTATTGATTGACTCATAAAATTAGGTAAACAAGCTATATATTTGTCCATTAAATAATCTTCATCAGATGATTACGACTAAAGGACAAATAATTGAAATCAACGACAAAACAGAGTGGTTACTTTTTCACCGGCTTTCAAAGAAGATTAATCCAGTTGATTTTTTAACTCTTACAGACAGTATAATACAATTGCCAAATTTCCTGTTTACAGTATCCTTTTTAATACTGATTTTCCTGAAAGTTGATTTACAGATAAAGTTTATAGTACTAGCCAGCCTTTATTTTTGCGGACAAATAATAATCAATCTCCGGTTAGGTGTGGTCTTTATTAAACTTCTGAATGTGCCTTTGTTGGTTTTCCAGAAATTTAGTTTCATTATAATGCCCGGAACAATTGTGGCAGCCTTTTTCTTTCTCGGCTGGTGGACACTTATGGTGATACCATCGTACATACTTGCGGCTTTTTTGTCAATAATGATTCTGACCACAAATGAGAAGAGGTATTACCGTCAACACTGGAATAAAGAGATCGGAAATTATCAGATCTTTAAAAACAATTCATTTCTTCTCGCATATAAATATTATGCAACATCAAATAATTTGCCTGTCAGCACCTCACCGACAGAGGAAGAAATTAAGAACGAGGACTGGTTGAAACCATATATATTTATGCGTGTCCACTGGAACGAGATTGAGGACCACTTTAACAAAAAAGCCAGACTCTACTGGCGAATGTACTTGCACCTGGATAAATAACCATTCCGGATTAAAACTTGCGAAACCAAGATTTTAGTCCGGTTTCATTAAATAAATCTCTCTATAATATGAAAAAAGCTATTCTCTTTGGATCAAGCGGCTTTGTTGGCTCTTATCTTCTTGATGAATTGTTGAATAATAATGATTATGAACAGGTAATAGTTGTTGTAAGGAAAAACCTGATTATCAATCACCCAAAGCTCAAAACGCTGATAGGTGACTATAATTCCTTGCCTGAAATGAAAGATGCAGTAATAGCAGATGATGTTTTCATCACTCTTGGAACCACAAAAAAAAATACTCCTGATCAGGTTGAATATTATCATGTCGATCACGATTACCCGGTTTTAGCTTCAAAAATTGCCAGGGAGAATGGAGCAAAATCTGTTTTCCTTCTTACAGCAGTTGGGGCAAATGTGAATTCTGGTATTTTTTATGTAAAAACTAAGGGTGAAACCGAGAGGGATATTATTTCACTCGATTTTGAACATACTCACATATTCCGTCCATCGATGCTAATGGGAAGTCGTAAGGAAAACCGCCCGATGGAAAAAGTTTTTATTAATATATGGTCTGTAATAAATCCGCTCTTTATTGGAAAACTGAGCAAAAATAAAGGGATAAACGGGAAAGATGTTGCCAGGGCAATGAATAATTCAGCGAAAAATCAAACTGAAAAAGTAAAGATTTATCATTGGAGAGAGATGAATGATCTGTTATAAAAACACACGAAACATCCATCGATAAACCATAAACATTTATACTATGAAAAAAATCAGTTCATTAAATAAAGTAGTTCTGTTAGTCTTTTTGATTCTGAGCACAATTTCCATTTCTGCTCAGACATTATCTTCCGTTGAAATTGATAGTCTGGTTGAAAAAACGATGAGAACTTTCGACGTTCCGGGTATTGCTGTAGCTATAGTTAAAGATGATAATGTTATTCATTCAAAAGGATACGGTGTCCGTTCCCTTAATACAAAACAGAAAGTCGATTCAAATACATTATTCGGTATCGCCTCGAATAGTAAGGCATTTACAACAGCAGCTTTAGGGATATTGATTGATGAGAAAAAATTGTCATGGGATGATAAGGTCATTGATTATATTCCTGAATTCCGGCTTTACAGTCCCTATGTAACCGAGGAATTTACAATCAGGGATCTGTTGACCCACAGGAGTGGTCTTGGGTTAGGTGCAGGAGATCTTATGATATGGCCCGGATCGAATGATTTTACTTTGAAAGATATCATTCACAACCTTAGGTTCCTTAAGCCTGTCTCAGGATTCAGGACAAAATATGATTATGATAATCTGATGTATATAGTTGCTGGTGAAATTGTTGCAAGAGTCTCCGGAATAAGCTGGGAAGAATTTATTGAAAAGCGTATTATGCAACCATTGAATATGACCGGTAGTGCTGCAGCTTACAGCAGACTAAAAAATAAAACAAATGTAATAGACCCTCATGTACCCATTGATGGTAAAGTACAGGTTATTGAAAGAGAATTCAGTGAAGTAGGCGACGCTGCAGGAGGTATTTACAGTAATCTTACTGATATGTGCAAATGGATAATTATGCAAATGAATAATGGGAGTTATGGAGAAGGATTAAAAAACCAACTTTTTAGCAAAGAAGTACATGATGCAATGTGGTCACCACAAACAATCATTCAAACAGGTGGATCTTCTCCATATAATACTCATTTTGCCAGTTATGGTCTGGGCTGGGGTTTAAGCGATGTAAAAGGGTACAAACAAGTAACTCATACCGGAGGGCTTTCCGGAATAGTAACTCAGGTAACACTTATTCCAGAACTGAAACTTGGTATTATCGTACTCACTAACCAGCAATCAGGTGCGGCCTTTACTGCAATTACAAATACTATAAAAGACAGTTATTTCGGTATTAAGGGTGTTGACAGGATAAAACAGTATAGTGAGGCTTCACTAAGAAGCGAATCAAGAGCAAAAGTTATAATAGATGCAATCTGGAAAGATATTGAATTACAGCAAAAGAGCTCCCAGACAAAACCAGTTGACAGTCTTTATACCGGAACATATTCTGACAAATGGCTGGGAGAAGCGATAATCTCTGTTAAAAACGGGAAGTTATGGTTCGATTCAAAAAGATCTCCAAAACTCACTGGCGAATTAATATTTTATAGAGCTAATACATTCATTATAAAGTGGAACGACAGAAGTATGGATGCTGACGCATTTGCAATGTTTGATCTTGATGAAACCGGCAAAGCATCTGGAATAAAAATGAGACCAATATCTCCGCTGACTGATTTCAGTTATGATTTCCAGGATTTGGAGTTTACTAAAAATTGAACGATAAACGATAAACTATAAACGACAAACGATAAACTCTGTAATTTTAAAGCAATGAAACCGCTAATTTTTATTCTATTGGTTATGACTTTCAATTCTGCTTACTCTCAGGAAAGTGATTCCATTTCACAAGTGATTATCAAAATCGAAAAATCAGCATTGGAAAGATGGAATAAGGGAGATCCTTCAGGATTTCTTGAAATCTCGGCTAAGGATGTAGTCTATTTTGATCCTTTTACAGAACAGCGATTAGATGGACTTGATAAACTGGCAAACCTGTATAACAGTATACGCGGACAAATCAAGGTTGATAAATATGACATGATTAACCCCAATGTTCAGTCAGTTAAAAATATGGCTGTTTTAACCTATAACCTCATTTCTGTTTCAGGAGACAGTATCCATAAATGGAATTGCACTGAAGTTTACAGGATTGATCATAAAAAATGGAAAATCATTCAAACTCACTGGTCACTGACAAAACCTGAGATGAAAAACTGAGAGTAGGACTTCACTTCTCGCATCTTCAGCGATTTAAATTTATGTTCGTCTTTACTTACCGGTCAGCCTCAGACGCGCACCATGAATCCTTTTCCTGCAAATGATGAACTGGTAACATGGTTTGCAACTTCAAGAACCAGCAGGAAAGTAAGAGAACTTAAAGCTAACCCGAATGTTTGTGTTTATTATGCTGACCATGTTAATGCAAAAGGTTATGTAAGTATTACCGGAACAGCTGAAGTAATTGATGATAAAGAATTATTGTTGAAAATGAAACGTGACTATTGGAGCAGTATCCCCGACTGGCAAAACAAGTTTGTCCTTATTAAAATTGTGCCAAAAACTCTTGATGTGATCAATTATAAACATGGGCTTAATAACGATCCCAATACATTCAGGGCTCCGTCGATTGTTTTCTAAAACGGTACAGGTACGAGGTATGCTTTGCAGACACCCCCCTGGTATACTCCATGGGGTTTTTCTTTTTTAGAGAAGATATTTTTTAACTATCATGAGTTAGATTATTACGATGATTCCTGTAACTTTAAGCTTTTAATAGGGAAGATATTTTGAGATTTTATTCCAGATGAATAGCATAATTCATAAATTGTTTACCATAAAATATCCGCAAAATTATATAATAAAGAACCCTTTACAGGGTGCTTTAATAATTGCTCTTTTTTGCTTTGGGTTCGTCAATCTGTACAAACCTCTTGATTTCCATGCATCCAGAGTTTTTAGTTACGAAGTTACAATGGCATTTTATAGTTGTATTGGCGGTGTTACTGTTTTCTTATTTGCTAAAATTTTAAAATCATTCAGGTTCTTTTCAAATCTTAAGGACTGGATTGTCATCAAAGAAATCTTATCTGTCCTGCTTATTCTGATTGGACTTGGTATTATTATTTTTTTAATCGGACAACTTATTGAACCGGTTGGACATAGATCTAAAATTGCAACTTTACTGAATTCCTGCAAATATGGTTTTTTAGTGGGAATTATGCCATTCACCTTCTTCTCAGCGATGAATTATCGCTATTTGTTCCCCCAACATGATGATGAATATATCCCCATTCAAAGTCAGGGCATGGCCACGGAAAATTTAATAAAAATCAGTTCCCAGCTTAAGAAAGAAGAATTAAAGTTTTACCCGAGTGAATTCCTGTATGCAGAATCAGACAGTAATTACGTGGTTTTTTATTTATTCAGGGATGAATTGGTAAAAAAAGAAGTAATCCGGAATTCAATAAATAACGTTGAGCAGCAATTATCAGAGATCCCTTATTTCTTAAGAATACACCGGGCATTTATCGTGAATCTGAAAAAAGTAAGAAGCAAACATGGCAACACTCTGGGCTACCAGATAAAATTATCGGGAATAGATTCTAAAATTCCTGTTTCACGAAGTAATACAAGCAATTTTAATAAGCTGTTTGCAGAATATTATAAATAGAAATTTACCGTCCGTCCCAAATAATTACAACTCGTAACAGTTTCCTTTCACGCACTAGCCACAGGTAACAAATCTTTACCAAGTATCCCAGTTATTTGCAGCGAAACGTCTTATTGCCTCAATTTGCATCAACAAACGATATGCAATTAATTTAATAAGACGAACCTATGAAATCAATTCTTAGAAAAAGAGAAAACAAAAAATGTATCCTTTTAATTTTTGCTTTTGCAGCCAGTCTGGGTGTTTTATATGGCCAGGGTCAACAAAAGTTTTATATAAAAGGACAGTTAAAAGACAAGCAAAATATGCAGGCTATGGCTTTTACCACAGTTGCCTTACGCAAATCGTCAGATTCTACTCTGATTACAGGTGTGTCAAGCAATATTGACGGCGAATTTAGTTTCGAATCCATACCAGCAGGAAACTACTGCCTTATAATCAGTGCTATAGGATATAACCGCGAAGTAAAAAACATTGAATTGAAAGACAATTATACCTGCAGTACAATTCTGATGTCGGAGAAATCTGTGACGCTTGGTGAGGTAGTTGTCGTCAGTGACAGAATCAAAGCAAAAACTGAGGCAGACAAGACTACATATTTTGTGAATAAGAAAATGTTTGAAGCTTCAGAAACAGGGGCAGATGTTCTGACATATATCCCCGGTGTTCAGATGGATCTGATGAAAACCATTTCTCTTAATGGCAGTAATAACGTAGTAATTCAGGTAGAGGGAAAGGAACGCGACAGGAATTATTTGAGTCAGCTTAGCCCAGATCAGATTGATAAAGTGGAAGTTATCAGTTCACCTGATTCCAGGTATGAAGCAGGAGTGACTGGTGTTATCAATGTAATTCTTAAAAAAAGTAAAGAACCCGGAATAAGCGGGCACATTCATGCAGAAGTTCCAACCTCTGAATCAGTTATTTATCTTAATCCTGATTACAGCCTTAATTATAGTATCAACAAGCTTAATCTGTATACCTCTTACGATGGCAACTTAAGTTACTTTGATATTATTGAAAGCAGCAATCGTAATTTCAAGAATGAACAGGGAACCACTGAAATTATTACTAACCAGATTGTACGTCAAAAGTACTGGTCACACAGATTTCATTACGGGCTTGATTATGAATTTAACGAAAAGAATAAATTCAGCTTTTACGGTTTTTATAATCCCTATTCAAGTGAACACAACGGTAATGTTGAGTTACAGTCTATTGGAGATATGTCGGGTGATAAATACTGGTCAGCAATCAAAAAGGATAATGACATAAACCGATCATCTTTTTATTCAATGTATTACAAACATATTTTTAATAATCCGGGCAGAGAGATTGCATTTGATTTAAGTTATTCCAATTTTAATGCTATAAACAGTACAACTTACACATCAACACTTACTATACCCGAAAATTTTGTAACAAATCAGATAAACACTGTTAAACCAAAACAAAATTCGGTGAATTTTAAAGTTGATTACTCTTCGCCAATTAACGACAAGATAAAATTTGATGCTGGTTTCAAAACGAAAATTCAATCATTTCAGGACAGACAATCGCAAGGATTTAAATACAGCCAGAACATTTTCGCCCTTTACGGTCAAATGACCTATGCTTATTCCAGGTATACCTTTAGTGCGGGCATCAGGGGGGAAGAATCAATGTCAAAATTAACAAATAGTTTTAATTATAATCTTGCCTCCATATTGCCAAATGCTTCATTAAGTTATAAAGTCACGCCAAAACAAATCATAAAATTATATATAAAACGTACAGTTTATCGTCCGAACATATATGAATTAAATCCATATACTTCTGAAGATGATCCTTTTTCCACAGAGAGCGGAAATCCAAATCTGAAACCGGAACTGCAACAGGATATTTCTGTCGATTACTCGAACACCATTGGGAATAATTATGTTTCATTCCAGTTATTCTATAAAAACAGGGCTAATGCCATTAACCATTATATGTTTATTAACGATACAAATATTTTTGAAACACGCATTGGAAATCTCGGCACTGTTCATGAGTATGGATTTCAATTATCAGGAGCATTAAAGTTAAATAATGCCATAGCATTGAATCCTTATTTCAAATTATTCAACATTTCGACGATAGCGAATAACCTTGCAAATCAATACAATATTTCCAACAGACAAAAAATTGCATACGAAACAGGCATTTCAGCAATTGTAACCTTTAAATACGATATCACAGCCTCGATGCAATTTCAATATAGCAGTCCTAATATACAAATTCAGGAAAAGTCCTTTTCTGATGCGCTTTATTTTATTGCAGTTGAAAAAACATTTAACAAGAAATTCAAAATTGGTATTAAAAGCGCCCTTACTTTTTCAAAATCATTTACTTACCATGGTAGTGAATTCAACGGAAATAATTTCTATAGTCACTCCCAGGGAGATGTGAAGTTGTCAGCGTTCCCTGCCTGGCTTTCTTTTACATATAACTTTAACTCTGGCAAATCATCTTCTCAGAGTAATAGTACCAAAGAAGATATTTATGATATGCCAAAGAAGGGTTTCTAGAATCAAGTCAAAATAACCGCAAAGAACGCAAAGGTTCAAGAACTCACTTCTCAGATTGAAGAATTTCACTTGATTTTCATTGTAGGGACGTTTCATGCAACGTCCCTACTTGCCACTGGGTCTTGGTGGCAAAAAGAGTTAATTTTCAGCATATCACCCACTCTCCTGTCAAACAAAGAATTGACTGTTCTCTCATTAAACTTTGTCTGAGTGAACATATTGCACTGGTATGCTGTTGTAATGAAAAAAAGTTATATGATTGAGACAAAAGGTTATGCTGCGCAGGATGCTAAAACGCCTCTTGCGCCCTGGAGCTTCCAGCGAAGAGAAGTTGGAGACCATGATGTTAAACTAGACATACTATATTGCGGTGTTTGCCACTCTGACCTTCATCAGATACGTAATGAGTGGGGAGGATCAATTTTTCCAATGGTACCCGGACATGAAATCATCGGACGTGTAAGCAAGGTTGGAAATCATGTACATAAATTCAAACTCGGCGAACTTGTTGGTGTCGGTTGTCTGGTTGATTCCTGCAGGCAGTGTGATAATTGCAAGCACGGCTTACAACAGTATTGCACAGGTGGTTCCTCTTTTACTTATAACAGCTATGAACAGGACCATACGACCCTTACTTACGGAGGATATTCAAAAATGGTAGTGGTCAATGAAGATTTTGTTCTGCATGTGTCGGAAAAACTTCCGATTACGGGAGTTGCACCACTTCTGTGTGCCGGAATTACTACATACTCTCCATTACGACATTGGAAAATTGGCAAAGGACATAAGGTAGGTATTCTTGGTTTGGGAGGTTTGGGACATATGGCTGTCAAGTTTGCTTCTTCATTTGGAGCTGAAGTAACCATGCTAAGCACATCAAGGTCGAAGGAAGCTGATGCTAAAAAGCTCGGTGCTCATAAATTTGTTCTGACAACAAATGATGAATATGTGAACAAAGTAAAAGGGTATTTCGATTTTATTATAGATACAGTTTCTGCTCCTCACGATTACAATCTCTACCTGTCCTTGCTGAAGACAGATGGAATACAGATTTGTGTAGGAGTACCTCCTACTCCCGCCGAAATAAATGGATTCAGTCTTCTCGGAGGCAGGAAAAGTCTCGCAGGTTCAACAATCGGCGGTTTGCCTGAAACGCAGGAAATGCTCGATTACTGTGCAGAACATAATATTATTTCCGACGTGGAGGTAATTGCTATTAAAGATATCAATAAAGCATATGACAGAATGCTGAAGGGTGATGTTCATTATCGTTTTGTCATTGATATGGCATCCCTTTAAAATTAAAACCAATCAATACAATCTGGTTTAAGCACCTGGCTGAAACCGGAAACTTTAAAAAGAAGGATTTTATGTAAAATGCCACCAAAGCTTTAAGGCACTAAGAATCACCAAGATTGTTATTAAACTTTGTTGGTGTAACCTGGTGTCTTGGTGTCTTGGTGGCATATTTTTCTCCCCTCCTCCCTATCATTTCTAAATAGCCAGTAACACATAATAAATCTATTAATTTCTTTACTTTGCATCATGCTGACCGGAAAATATAAAATCCTGTATGATCGAGTTATCGGAACAATAGATAAGAACAGGATTTTCCATGATCCATTGCATACACTTGCTTATGGAGCTGATGCGAGCTTTTACCGGCTTATTCCAAAAATGGTAATCAGAGCAAATAATGAAAATGAAGTTTCATTAATATTAAAAGAAAGTTCTAAGTTAAATATTCCTGTAACATTCCGTGCTGCAGGCACCAGTCTGTCAGGGCAGGCAATAACAGATTCGGTTCTGCTAATTGCTGGAAGCGACTGGAAGAAATTCCAGATAAATGAAAATGGGTCAGAGATCCGTCTTCAACCGGGTATTACCGGCGGGCATGTGAATTTACTTCTTGCTCCCTATGGTCGCAAGATTGGTCCTGATCCGGCATCAATAAATGCTGCCATGATCGGAGGCATTGCCTCAAATAATGCCAGCGGAATGTGCTGTGGCACTGCGCAGAATTCATATAGAACGGTTGCCGGATTGAGGATTATAATGGCAGACGGAAGTATACTGGATACCAGGAATCAGGCAAATAAACTGGCCTTCAGAAAGTCCCATTCGAATTTTATTGCAGAAATTGAAAATCTTGCAAGATCAGCTTCAGAGAATTCTCTCCTGTCTGAAAAAATCAGGAAGAAATATAAAATAAAGAATACCACCGGTTACAGCCTGAATGCTCTGATCGATTTCAAAGATGTCTTCGATATCATTGAACACCTCATGATTGGATCGGAAGGCACTTTAGGTTTTATTTCTGAAATTAACTACAAAACAGTCACTGAACAACCTTACAAGGCAAGTTCACTTATGATCTTTCCCGACATTGAAAAAGCATGTAATGCAGTTATGTTTTTAAAGTCAGAACCTGTTTCCGCTGTCGAACTGATTGACCGTGCAGGATTGCGTTCTGTAGAGAATGAAAAAGGTATTCCTGCATTCTTGAAAAACCTTAATGACAATGCATGTGCATTGCTTGTTGAAACCGTGGGCGGAAATAAGGTTGAAATAAATAGAAATATTGAAATAATAAAAGCTGCTATAAAAAGCGTTCCGGTTAAAACAACTGTTACGTTTACTGATATTCCATCAGAGTATGAACAACTCTGGAAAATAAGAAAAGGACTTTTCCCTACAGTCGGAGCTATGCGCAAGACAGGAACAACTGTCATCATAGAAGATGTGGCGTTTCGGATAGAATCGCTGGCTGAGGCCACTCTCGATCTTCAGCGGATTCTGAAAAAATTCGGATACAATGAAGCTGTGATCTTCGGACATGCCCTGGAAGGGAATCTACATTTTGTTTTTACACAGGATTTCGGTTCACAGGAAGAAATAGACAGGTATTCCAGACTAATGTCTGAAATCTCAGAGCTTGTCGTCCAAAAATACGACGGTTCACTTAAGGCAGAACATGGAACCGGGCGTAATATGGCGCCATTTGTTGAACTGGAATGGGGAAATGAAGCTTACACTCTTATGAAGCAAATCAAAAAGATCTTTGATCCTTTGAATATCCTTAACCCAGGTGTGATACTGAATACTGACAAAGAAGTTCATTTAAGAAACCTGAAGCCCCTTCCACCTGCTAACGAGATCATTGATAAGTGTACCGAATGCGGTTTCTGCGAACCATCATGTGTGTCAGCAGGACTCACGCTTACTCCTCGTCAGAGAATCGTGATCTGCAGGGAAATGGCATCTCTTAACAGATCCGGGCATGAGCCTCATATTTCAGCATCCCTTGCACAAGCTTATGATTATTCAGGAAATGAAACCTGTGCCACTGACGGGTTATGTGCTATTAGTTGTCCGGTGAAAATAGATACCGGGAAGCTGATAAAGAACCTGCGCTCAGAAAAAATTGCTGCCCACGATCACAGCGCAACGTGGATAGCCAATCACATGAGTTTTGTAACTGCCTCAGCAAGACGTGGCTTATCAATGGTAAGTTTCTTTCATACTGTATTAGGGACCACATTAATGAGCAAATTAGCAGGAGGGATCCGAAGGATATCGGGTAACAGAATCCCTTCGTGGAACCCCTATATGCCAGATGGAGCCAGGGTAACAAAACCTGAAAAGTCTCTGAATCAATCAAATGCACGGAAAGTTGTGTACTTCCCGTCGTGTATTAACCGTTCAATGGGGGTCTCTCACGATCATAAAAAAGACATTCAGTTGACAGAAAAAATGGTGAGACTGCTGAATAAAGGTGGTTATGAAGTTATTTATCCTGAAAAGCTAAATGATCTATGCTGTGGAATGGCATTCTTGAGTAAGGGATATTTAAAAGCCGGTGAAAAAAAATCGGTGGAACTGGAAGCTGCTCTTATGAAAGCAAGTCAAAACGGAAAATATCCTGTTCTCTGCGATATGAGTCCTTGTCTCTATACAATGAAAGAAAACATGAGGTCTGATCTTAAACTCTATGAACCGGTTGAGTTTATATTGGAATGGCTTCTGTCCTACCTCACAATAACACCGGTGGAAGAAGTCATAACCGTTTTCCCTGTTTGCAGCATGAAGAAAATGGAATTAGACGGAAAGCTGGCTGATCTGGCAAGGATTTGTGCACGAGACGTAATCGTTCCTGAAGCAAATTGCTGCGGATTTGCAGGGGATCGTGGCTTCACCTTTCCGGAATTGAACAGGCATGGGTTGAGTAATCTGAAGAGTCAATTGCCAGCAGATGTAAAGGAAGGATATTCAACCAGCCGGACCTGCGAGATTGGATTGAGTTTGCATAGCGAAATTTCTCATAAATCGATAGTATATTTGGTGGATCGGGTTAGTGAACCAAAAATAATTAAAGATGGACCAGATCAAAAAATTTAAATGGATATTGATTCCAGTAGTCTTTTTCGGATGCTGCGCATTTCTGTTCGTGTCACATGTGAACAGGACAGATAATGAGAGCAGATTCAGTCTTACGCTGATACCTCCTTCTCCAATCACAAACAAGGTAAAACTTGATATAAGGGGAGCAATATGTAATAATTCCTCAAAAACTGTCGCTTATAAGATATCTCTTTATATTGATAAAGCCCAGACAGACTTTTGTGTTTACACTAAAAACATCACATTACAACCTGGGAAAAATGGCGGAATTCAGTTCATGCTTAACACTGAAAAATATGCGGGTGACAGGAAAATTATTATGACTGCAGAGTCAGCTTCAGGTATACATTCATCAATTGAGCCTGTTAAAATAATCGATTCAAAAATCAGGTCCACCGAAAGAATTGATGGAAGCTGGTTTGAGTTTTACCACTGGAGCGAAGATGAAGGCAGATTCTGGAATAAAGACATCATAAAATTATCCAACAATCAATGGGGTGAACTTATTAAAGGAATGCACGATATAGAAATGAATATTGTTGTAATTCAGGAGCTCTTCAGGAATCAAAAATATGTAGGACAGCACACAATGGAGTCAACAGGATATACCGGGATACCATACTATAGGTCGGAGCTTTATCCTCGTAAACCTGATCAGTCTTTACTGAATAATGTTCAGAATGGAAAATCTTCAGAAAACTATCCTCAGTGGAAAAATATCGCTGCCGATTCTGCCCTTGAATCTGTTCTTACTGAAGCTGATAAAGACGGGATGAAAGTATTCCTTGGTGTTGGGATGTATGCATGGTTCGACTTCACTGAAGGATCACTTGAATGGTCAAAGAAAATAGCCAGGGAATTATGGGATAAGTACGGATCGCACAAGTCATTCTACGGCTGGTATATATCAGGTGAAATTGCCGGTAACCTGGGGGATAATGATAACAGGAAAAAAGAGCTTGTACATTTTTTTGAAGAATTTACTCCTTATGTAAAAACGCTTGCCCCTGATAAACCGGTGATGCTTGCCACAAATTGCCATGATATAAAGAATTCAAACGGATATTACCCGGCATTACTCAAAAATCTCGATATTCTCTGCCCATTTGGTTTTCACAGAATGCCGGCAAATGATTATTCGGGAAGTGAAGCTGCAAGGATCCTTCAGGATTATTGCGATCAGGCAGGTTCTCATCTCTGGATGGACCTTGAGGTATTTTTATTTGAGGAAAACAATGCACTCTATCCCCGACCGATTGACCAGGTAATAAAAGATTTGCTGATGTTTGATAATTTTGAGAAAATCTGCTGCTATTCATACACCGGTCTGATGAATGCAGGCTGGCAAACGGCAAAGCCAGGTGGAGAAAGAACTGTAAAACTTTATGACGATTATAAAAAATACCTGGAGAGCATTTCATCCGGAAATAAATAATAGAACCACCACTAGACAACCCCCCCTTTAGGAGGCAGGGAGGCTAGCTTTTCCAGGTAAGTTTATGATTCCCGTCGGGAATTAACTTAT
Source organism: Bacteroidales bacterium (assembly GCA_003141895.1). Taxonomy (GTDB): domain Bacteria; phylum Bacteroidota; class Bacteroidia; order Bacteroidales; family VadinHA17; genus LD21. Next base: position 139,870 of record PLNT01000007.1, read on the forward strand.
TATGATCCAACAACCAGCGTATCACTTTAATTACCTTATCTTCAGGATAATCAATTAGTTTGACGAGTTCCTCTGCATCAGGATTATTATCAGCCAGCAAGCATTTAATTTCTTCAAGTATAATATCGAATTCATACTTGCTCAGATCAAGCTCATTTCTTTCACGGCAAACATCACATATCCCGCACCTGTCAGATTCTTCGCCAAAATAATTAAGCAGATATACCGACCTGCAATGATTATCCGAATCTGCATATTCGATCATTTTATCCAGACGTATTTCATATTTTTCCTTAACATGAAGATAATTATCGGGCGAGATCATCAGGGCTTTCCTTACAAGTCTTTCTTCCGTGAATATTACAAGAGCCGTCTTTTTACCGGGGATATAACGAATGATATTAAAGGCCGACAATTTAACGAGATATTGATAGACCGTGTCACGTGTGGCAGCCGATTTCCGTGAGAGCGCATCTTCATTTATCGGGACAAATTCGCTGAACATTCCTGTGTACGATCTGAGAAGAAGTTTGATAAACCCGTCAAATGATTCATTTGCTACCTGGAACTTGTACAGGTCATCGCGGCTTACTATAAAATGTACTCTTGAAGGATTATTTATTTCTTCTGTAAATTCCATGTATCCTTCTCTCTGAAGGAACTGGAGACTGTTATAAGTTTCAATTACCGGCAGTCTGTATTTTGATACAAAATCATACATATTAAAATCAAATACACTGTCTTTCCCTGAACCAAGTGGAACCTGAAGATAATTGCATAATGCCTCGTATGTGTCTTTGATTTTATCAATTGTTGGAAACTTCTTTCTGATTGTGTCATGCAAACGGGCTTTGTCTGACGGCGAGTATAAAAGAACAGCAAAAGCCTGTTTCCCATCACGGCCTGCCCTGCCGCTCTCCTGAAAATAACTTTCAATGGAATCCGGAACATCCCAGTGAATTACAAAACGCACTTCAGATTTGTCAATTCCCATTCCGAAAGCATTTGTCGCAATAATAACACGGGTCTCTCCTGTTGTCCATTCAGCTTGCTTTTTATCTCGTAATTCATCTGATAACCCGGCATGATAGAAATCAGCGCTGATTCCATTTGCCACGAGCAGTTCAGCTACCTCCTTGCATCGTTTTCTGCTTCTTACATATACAATTCCGCTTCCTTTTGATTTTAGAATCGTTTTTACCAGGTAAGCGCCTTTCTCTTCGACTTTTCGCACCAGGTAGGAAATATTTTTTCTGTCGAAACTTGTTTTGAGAACATTCTTCTCTCTGAAAGCAAGTTTCTTCATGATATCCTCAACAACCTGAGGTGTAGCTGATGCAGTAAGGGCGAGAAATGGAACCTTATCTGATATATGGTCCCTTAGTGAAGCAATTTTCAGATATGAGGGTCTAAAATCATATCCCCATTGTGAAATGCAATGTGCTTCATCTATTGCAACCAGTGAAAGGTTTAGTCTCGTTACCTTCGCCTCAAAAAGTCTTGTTGAAATTCTTTCAGGTGAAATGTACAGGAACTTATAATTTCCATAAATACAGTTCTCAAGTGCATTATCTATCTCTTCACCCGACATTCCCGAATGAATTGCTATTGATTTTATTTCCAGATTATTGAGTCTGTTTACCTGGTCTTTCATCAGGGCAATCAGCGGAGTTATTACCAGACAAATACCCTCATGCGCCAGCGCCGGAACCTGGAACGTTATTGATTTTCCGCCGCCTGTCGGCATAAGTGCAAGGGTGTCCTTCCCTTCGGCAACAGACATTATAATCTCCTCCTGTAATGGCTTGAAGGAGGTATATCCCCAGTATTTTATTAAAATCTGTTTGTATTGTTCGATATTCATTCCGGGTGGCACTATCTGCAAATGTACGAAAATCTCACGCAAAGACCTTCACGAACGAAAATGGCACAAACTTCAAAATTAATAACTTTATAAACGACGATGATGTGAATTGACCATCTCTCTTTTATATGATTACCCCCTTTCTTATTTCCCCCAAGGGGGAAAGGATAGCTAGCTCCTTCCCCCCTTGGGGGAAGGTTGGGAAGGGGGTTAAAAGTTTGGAACAGTCTTCGATCGCCTATAATACATAATACATTTCACTACTTCTGTTTTTTTTCGTAATTTGCGCCATCAAAAACTTAAAATCTCATCTGATGTCATTTATAAAAGATAAGATACTTTATGAAGGTTTAACATTTGACGATGTTCTTCTGGTTCCTTCATATTCTGAGATACTACCTAGAGAAGTTGAACTCAGCTCCATGTTCACACGAAACATCCGTATCAATACGCCCATTGTCTCTGCTGCCATGGATACAGTCACAGAAGATGAGCTTGCTATTGCAATTGCAAGAGAAGGCGGCATTGGCGTGATCCACAAAAACATGACAATTGAAAAACAGGCTGCAATGGTCAAGCGTGTTAAGAGGGCTGAAAATGTTATGATCTTTGATCCGATAACGATCAACCTCGAAGCCACAGTAGCTGAAGCCATGAACCTGATGAGCGAATATAAAATAGGTGGAATTCCGGTTATTGATAAGGACGGCATTCTAAAAGGAATAGTCACCAACCGTGACCTCAGGTTTGAAAATAACAGGTCACGTAAGATAACTGAAGTGATGACTACAAGCCTGATTACCACTAATCATCAAACTAATCTTGAAGCTGCAGCACGAATACTTCAGAAACATAAAATCGAAAAGCTTCCTATGATTGATGATTCAGGCAAACTGATGGGCCTGATCACCTATAAAGACATTACAAAAACAAAGGACCGTCCAAACTCGTGTAAGGATGATAAGGGACGACTCAGGGTAGCTGGCGCCGTTGGAATAGCATCTGATACTCTTCAGAGAGTTGAAGCACTGATAAATGCAAGTGTAGATGCTGTAGCAATCGACACTGCTCATGCCCATACTAAGAGCGTTATTAATATTCTTAAAGAAATAAAACGAAATTTCCCCACTCTGGATGTAATCGCAGGAAATATAGGTACAGCTGAAGCAGCGAAGAAACTGGTTGACGAAGGAGCAGATGCGGTAAAAGTGGGTATCGGCCCGGGATCTATCTGCACAACGCGGATTATAGCAGGTGTCGGAATACCTCAGTTATCAGCCATTTATAATGTTGCAAAGGCCATAGAAGGTTCTGGTATTCCAGTAATCGCTGACGGGGGCATAAGGTACTCAGGTGATATTATAAAAGCAATCGCAGCTGGCGCAGATTCGATTATGGCAGGATCACTTTTTGCTGGTGTGGAAGAATCACCTGGTGACACAATAATCTATAATGGCCGAAAATTCAAAGCATATCGCGGAATGGGGTCTATTGATGCAATGCAGCAGGGCTCCAAAGACAGATATTTCCAGGATATGGAAGACGATATAAAAAAACTTGTCCCGGAAGGCATTGAAGCCAGAGTCCCGTATAAAGGATCAATAGCTGAAGTAATATACCAGATGACCGGAGGGTTAAGAGCCGGAATGGGATATCTCGGAGCTAAAAATATAGCCATGCTCAAAAAAAATGGCAAATTCGTAAGAATTACAAACTCAGGAATAATTGAAAGTCATCCTCATGATGTTTCCATAACCAGGGAGGCTCCAAATTACAGCAGAAAATCATTTGAATAAAAGGTATCAGCAAATCCTGATGAAAATCAGATCATTTTATTTAATCATTTTGTTATGCCTGCTCCCGCTTGCTTGTCAGGCGCAGGATCTGAATTCTAAAATTCTGATGAGTGTTGGAGAAAAAAAGATTGAGGCAGGAGAATTTATAAGGATGTATAAAAAAAGCGCTGAACCTCAAAGCAATCTGGATATCGACAGCTATGTTCAGGAATTTGTAAATTTCAAGCTCAAAGTTGCGGATGCCATAAGTGAAGGTGATGATACAACCAGATCATTCAGAAATGAGCTCTATGTGTACAGGAATCAGCTTGCTGAAAACTATCTCACCGATACTCAGGCAAAGGAAAAACTTCTTGAGAAGGCCTACAAAAGATCACTTACTGAAATAAAAGTGCGGCACATTCTGATTGCAATACCAGAGAATCCTTCTCCTGATGATACATTGAAAGCCTGGAAAAAAGCTATTGATATCAGGGAAAGAATAATAACCGGAGAGCCTTTTGAAAGTGTTGCAAGGGGTACTTCCGATGATATATCGGTTAAGATAAACGGAGGAAATCTTGGCTATATTTCAGCTTTTCAAATGATTATGCCATTCGAAGATGCTGCATACTCGATGAAACCCGGAACAATATCAATGCCTGTAAGAACGCCTTTCGGATATCATATTATAACAGTTTCAGACAGACGTCCCTCAAAAGGCAGGATAAAAGTCGCCCATATAATGAAATCAGTTCCTCCGGGAACAAGCGATGCAGAAGCCAGACAGGCAGAAACAGACATAAACAATATTTATAAAATGCTGACTGAGGGTGCTCCATTTTCTGAACTTGCAAAAAAGTACTCTGACCATAAAGAATCTGCTGTAAGAGGAGGCGAACTCGACTGGTTCGGAACAGGTGAAATAGTCAGCGATTTTTCAGAACCGGCATTTGCTCTTACAGATACAGGTAAGTACACTAAACCGGTCCGCACCCTTTACGGATGGCATATAATTAAGCTTTTAGGAAGGAAAACACCCGTGACATTTGAAGAATACAAACCATTCCTCGAAAACAAAATTGACCAGTCATATCTTAATTCATTGAGTAAAAAATCCTTTGTTGAAAAACTTAAAAAAGAGTATAACTTCAATATAAATCAGGACGCACTTAACTGGTTTGTTAGTAATACCGATACCCTTATTATACAGGGATTGAAGAAATATGACCCGGTTACAATTCCCGAAGGGAATTTTTATTCATTTGCTAATCAGAATATTACTACAAATGATTTTGCAAATTATATCGAAAGCAGAGGTTTTATGGTAGTAACGAAAGATTCCTCTGTTTTTATTAACCGGTTAATCGTTATCAAAGTTACTGACGATTTTATAAATTATGAGAACTCGCGTCTGGAAAAGAAATATCCTGAATTCAGGTATCTCATGGATGAATTTCATGATGGAATACTTTTATTCGAAATTTCCGGTAAAAAAGTTTGGAACAAGGTTAGCTGTGATACATCTGGTCTTCGCACATATTATGAAGAGAATAAAAATAAATGGCTTTCCCGAAAGAGTATAGAAGCTAAGCTCTATACTCTGAAAGTAACCGATGGAGATAATTTATTACAGCCGGCATTTAAAAAATATTCTGATAAACCAGATTTTGATGATCTCCTCCTGAAAAAATTTAATAAGAAAAATGATACCCTTCTATTAATAAGTGAGGGCAGGTGGTTTCAGGGCGGCAATTCTGAAATTGATAAAATTGATTGGGAAACTGGTCTGCATTCATTTATCAAGGACGGCTTTCCATCTATTATCGTCATAAAAAAAGTAATTGAACCATCACCATTGAAATTTAATGAAGTTCAGAGTGAAGTGTTAACAGGATACCAGGAGACTCTTGAGAGGGAATGGATCAGACAATTAAATAAAAAATATAACGTTAAGATTGATAATATGGTACTTGAAGAGGTGAAGAAGAAGTTAAAAAAATGAACAAAGCAATAATCATAATTTGTGGTATCCTTATTTTGACTGGTTGTAATAGTAAGCATAACCTGACTAAAAGAACTGCTGTTGCTGAGGTCGGTAATACAATTCTCTATTATGATGAAATGCCTAAGCTTATTCAACGTGGTGTGAATGAGGTAGATTCGGTTGCTTTAATTCAGAATTATATTAACAAATGGGCCAAAAGACAACTTCTGTTACAGAAAGCTGAAGACAATTTATCTCCGGCATTAAAGGATGAAATAGACAAGCAGTTGGATGAGACACGTTCGAACCTGGTAATTTACCAGTACCAGCAACAGATGATTATGGAAAAACTGGATACGTTATTAACTGATACAGAACTAGAAAATTATTACACATCAAACGAAAATAGTTTTGTTCTGACATCAAATATTGTAAAAGCTCTTTTCATAAAATTACCTCTCGAAACTCCCGATCTGAACAAAATAAGAGTCCTGGCACGTTCAAACGATCAGAAAGAACTGCAGAAGCTTGAAAGCATTTGTTACCAGTTTGCTGAAAAGTTCGACGATTTCAATGAGGATTGGATTCCTATGAACCGTCTTTCTGTTGAGCTCAACCAGAACATTGATAATGAGGAAGACTTCCTTAAAAGAAATACTTTTATTGAGTCAAGTGATTCTGCTTCAACTTATCTGGTCTCCATCAGGGATTACAGATTAAGATCCTCCCTTGCTCCTTTCGAATATGTTAAGGATGATATAAAAAGAATTATACTTAATTCAAGGAGATTTGAGTTTATCCAATCACTTGAAAATGGAATTTATAATGATGCACTTAAAAAGAATAGTTTCAAGATATATTGATAATTTTGAAAACCTTTTCTCAAGATGATCTTCGTCTATGGAGGTAGTCGCGAAAAGGGGCAATTTTCATTACAAATATATTTGCAGATACAAAAAATTAATCGACTCATATAATGAAGAAAAGAAACTTAAAATTTTGTCTGACACTGATTTGCATGTTTGTGCCCGGAGTTTTTGTTGCTAATTCTCAGGTCCTCGTAGAATCAGTAGCAGCTGTTGTGGGGAACGAGGTCATTTATCTTTCTGATCTTGAAAATACAATTGCTGATGTCAAAAGAAACGGGAATAAAACTCCTGACGATGAGCTTACATGCAGAGTATTTCAGCAAATGCTTGTTTCTAAACTCTTCATGGATCAGGCCAGAATAGATAGTATAACTGTTACGGATGATGCAGTGGAAAGCGATCTTAACATGAGAATGAACGATGCCATCAGGACTGCTGGCAGCGAAGAAGCTCTTGTAGCATACTTTAAAAAAAGTATGCTCGAAATCAGAAGAGATATAAAGAAAACCCTTCTGGAACAAAACATTGTTAGTGAAGTTCAGAGTAAAATATCGAAAAATATCACCATCACCCCTGCTGCATTAAAAAAGTTCTACAACTCTATTCCGAAAGATAGCATTCCTGTTGTTCCTGCAAAATATGCAATCAGTCTGATCCAGCTTGATCCTCCTGATAATGAAGATAATAAAGCGGAAGCACGTCAGAAGCTTCTTGACATAAGAAGTCAGATACTTGCCGGAAAAAGCTTTAATGTTCTGGCTATCATGTACTCTGAAGATACGGAATCCGCAAAAAAAGGAGGAGAAATCGGATACATGGTAAAAGGTGAACTCGAGAAACCGTATGCTGAAGCGGCCTTCAGTCTTACTAAAAACACTGTTTCGAAAATTGTTGAGTCAAAATACGGGTTTCATCTTATTCAGCTTATCGACAGGAAAGGTGATATGGTAAATACCCGCCACATTCTTATAAGACCTAAGGTAAAACCCGATCAGGCAGCACAGGCGATTTCAAAACTCGACAGCATCGCTAATCTTATCAGAACTGACAGCCTTAAGTTTGAAAATGCCGCTCTAAGATTTTCAACTCATAAGGATAGCAGGATCAATGGCGGAAAATTCGTCAGCTCCAACCCTTCATCAAGAATAACATGGTTTACTCTTGAGGAATTGAATCCTGAAATGTACATGAAAATAAGGGACATGAAGGCAGGTGAGATATCAACTGCTTTTAAAACAACCGATGAAAACAACAATGAAGTTTTCAGAATTGTTAAACTTGATAATGAGCTCCCGGCACATGCTGCAAATCTGAAAGATGATTATCAAACAATCTATGATGCTGCCCTTAACAAAGAAAGGGTCAAGGTTTTTGACATATGGGTTAAAAATAAAATTGCAATCACTTACGTCAAAATAAGCGATGAATTCAAAGAATGTGAATTTTTGAAGACAGGATGGCTGAAATAGCATATTTAAAAGGCCCTTCAGGCAGTTATATCATTTCAAGATATGTACTGTATGTCTTGATTTTCCTTTTATCTGGTCAGATGCTTTCCGCGCAGCAACCAAAAACCCAACCGGTAAGGAAGAAAATTGTACTTAAAAATGCTGACTCTGATGAAAGTTTTCGCAGTGACCCTGTTACCGGTCTGGAAATCCATCATCTCAAAGGAAATGTCAGACTTGTTGACAATGAGACAACGATGACGTGCGATAGCGCACTGTTCTATCCTGGTATTAATCAGGTTGTCGCATTCAGCAAAATTCATATTACGCAGGGAGATTCCCTTAATCTTTTTGGCAATCATCTTTTTTATGATGGAAAACAAGCTTCTGCTTTTGTAAAGGGCAATGTGGAGTTGATTGATAAAGAGACTCATCTTTACACTGATTCAATCCATTATGATGTAAAAAACAGGATCGCAAAATATACTGAAAGAGGACGGATAAAAAATGCTGACAATACGCTGACGAGTATTATCGGAGTATACTATGTTGCTGAAAAACTTTTTCATTTTAAGGACAGCGTGAAAATTGTAAATCCAAAATATGTAATGACTGCGGACACAATGGATTATAATTCGCAGTCTGAAATTGCTTATTTTACGGGGCCTACTGAAGTGAAAGGTGATAGTATATATCTCTATTGTGAGAAGGGCTGGTATGACACAAAAAAGGAAGTCACATCTGTCTGGAAAAATGCCATGATCGACAACAGGCATCAGATTATTCATGGTGATTCATTATACTTTAATAATAACACGGGATTTGGAGAATCATTCAGAAATGTTATCATTCAGGACACCGTCAACAATCTCGCGATAGAGGGTAACTATGCCTGGATCTATAAAGAACCCGAAAGATTTTTAGTAACTGATAAGGCCGTCTTTATACAGATCTCAAACAAAGATTCTTTGTTCCTCCATGCCGATACTATTAACTCCATTTCGAAACTAATTAAAATCGATAAAAAAAGTTCAGAAACCAGCAAATCAACTACGCCAGGCACTGTAATAAACAATCCAACTTCCTCCAGTTCAGTGATCAACAAAACAGGTGAAACTAATATAGTAATAAGTACAATGAACGCCATAAAGGCAGTAACAAGCAAATTGGATACAATCAAGTCTGCAGCGAAAAATACGGATGCTATAAAGGCTGCGAACAACAAACCGGATACAATAAAACCTTTAGCCAGCAAAACGGATACTTTAAAGACTGTGTCCAACAAAGCGGATACACTAAAGACTATAACCAACAAAATTGAATCGATAAGAACTGTAAACAATAAACCGGATACAATAAAACCTGATACAAAAGCTATTATAACAATAAAAAAACCGATTACAAGTTACAGGCTGATGAGGGCTTTTCACCATGTCAGGATATTCAGTAAAGACCTGCAAGCCAAATGCGATTCTATGTCGTATTCTTTCCAGGATTCGGTCATCAGACTCTACCATGCACCGGTAATCTGGTCAACTGAGAATCAGCTGACTTCCGATTCAATGGCATTATTTACGAAAAACCGCCAGTCTGATCGTCTGGAACTATATAATGACGCGTTTATCATAGGCCTTGTAGATACAATAAGGTATAACCAGATTAAAGGAAGATCTCTCACAGGTTATTTCAAGAATAATGAGCTATTCAAGATTAACATTAAAGGCAATGGCGAATCGGTCTACTACATTCCGGATGGAGAAAATGTGGCTGGTAGAAATCAATCGAAATGTGCAAATATTGAAATTTTGCTTGAGAAAGGTAAAATCTCTGAAATTTATGAATATGAAAATCCAGATGGGTTTATTGATCCCCCTCTGCCTGCGAATCCTGTAAAGCTTGTAGGATTTAAATGGCTCGACCTTATCAGACCTAAGAAAAAGGCAGATATATTCATTAAAACGAAATAGAGGCTGATCTTTCGGGAACAGCCTCTATTTTAATATTCATCTTCATTAAAAAAGAAATCATCTTTACTAGGATAGTCGGGCCAGATATCTTCGATACTCTCATAAATATCTCCTTCATCCTCAATCTCTTGCAGATTTTCAATTACTTCCATCGGGGCACCTGACCTAATGGCGAAATCAATCAGCTCATCTTTGGTGGCAGGCCATGGAGCATCCTCAAGTTTTGATGCTAATTCAAGTGTCCAGTACATATTTTCCTGATTAGTATTGCTTAATTCAAAGTTTGCAAATATATATATTATTTTATTTAAATAACAATACCAATTTTAAGTTTTTTAACATTTCAAACTGACCACTTAATCTCCTCTATATCAAGTTCTAAGGCTATTTTACGAGCCAATAGGAATAAAAAATCGGAAAGGCGGTTAATAAATTTATTAACAATTTCAGGCGTTTCTTCAGTCTCATTTAACCTGGAAATTGCTCTTTCAGCCCTTCGGCATACACATCGGGCTATATGACAATATGATATGAGTACATTTCCACCCGGGAGAATGAAATTCTTCAGGGTAGGAAGAGATTCTTCCATCTTGTCAATTTCTTCTTCAACAATTGAAATACAGTCGCTATCAGGGAGGATCATTCTGCTCTTGCTGTTCTTGCTATCATAAGCAAGAGCAGCTGCACATTTCATAAGCTGGTTCTGTATATAAATCAAAAGATTTTTCCGGTTAACATTTTCTTTATGATCCCTTAAAAGACCTATCCATGCAATGAGCTCATCTACAGAGCCATATGCTTCAACTCGAATAGAGTGTTTCGGAACTCTTCTGCCTCCCGACAATGAAGTTGTTCCATCATCACCTGTAAGGGTATAAATCTTCATGATACAAAAGCAGGAAAAAAAGCAAAAAATTATACTTTTTTATAGTTCTCATTGCGGTAATCCTGAGCAATCTCACCGTCAAATAGCCTGATTATCCGGGCAGCATGTTTAGCTATGTCTTCTTCGTGTGTAACAACAATTACCGTATTTCCTTTTTTATGAATATCATCGAGCAGTCCCATGATATCAATGGATGTTTTACTATCGAGGTTCCCGGTGGGCTCATCTGCTAGAATGATTGACGGTTTATTCACCAGCGCACGGGCTATTGCCACACGCTGACGCTGTCCGCCTGATAATTCATTAGGTTTGTGTGTCATTCTGTCTTCAAGACCCACCTGTACAAGAGTTTCACGGGCAACTGTTTCCCTGTCGACTTTGGATACTCCGGCATATATTAAAGGTAATGTAACATTTTCAAGAGCGGAATATCTTGGTAGAAGGTTAAAAGTCTGGAATACAAATCCAATCTCCTTATTTCTGATTTCTGCGAGGTAATCGTCTTCCATCTTGCTGACATCTGTACCATTTAAAATATAGGTCCCGCTTGAAGGTGTATCGAGACATCCGAGCAGGTTCATCAGGGTAGATTTTCCCGAACCGGAAGGTCCCATAATTGCAACATATTCGTTCTTTTCAATATTGATTGTGACGGAGCGCAACGCCCTTACTATTACAGATCCAACCTGATAGTTTTTGACAATATCATGAATCTCGATTACTTTCTCCATAACGATTAGATTTTTAAATTTCCGAAATTAGATTAAATATGTCAGATTATAAATTATAAATACTTAATTTTTGTTAATACCTGATTACATAGTTATTATGATTAATTCCTTCTCTGAAAAACAGTATTCCCATTCTGAAAATATCGACGCTGACAGAAACTTTTTTATGAAGTTTTAACTCGTTCCATGCCTCTGCCATTCCTCTTGAATAGTTTATGTCGTCAATGATGAAAACTGTTTTGTTATCGGACATCTCGGATAACAGATTAAAGTATTTTATCACTGCTTCTTTCCGATGGTTTCCATCAATAAAAATCAATCCGGGTTTAACGTTATGGTATGGGAACTCCGTCAGAATTTCGTCAAAAGATCCTTCTAAAATGTTAATATTATTAAGTCCAGCTTCAACAAAATTTTGTCTTGCTAACGCAGCTGTTTCTTTACACCCTTCAACTGTAATGATATTTGTTTCTTCACATGATGCAGCCATATAAAGTGTACTTATTCCCAGTGAAGTACCCAGCTCAATTATAAGTGGCTTGCCGAATTCAACTGCCATATTTGATAACAGTCTTCCGTATTTTGCTGTCACTGGCGAATGCCGTGCTATATTTGATACTTTTCTTATTTCCCTTTTTAACTGATCCGATTTTGAACCAAGATCATTAACCAGAATGGATCGACTGTCAGATTTCATTTTTTTTCTGATCTTTTCAACTTTGAGGACCAGAGATTTATCAATTTTATTTCTGAATACTCTGGATACAAGGTCAAATATAAATGGACTATGAATTCCGTGCCCTCTGCCATGCCGCGATAAAAATATATATTTCAGATACTTCAATGTCCTGGAAAAAATCATCTTACTACTAATATTATAATTAGGTCAGGTTTTCAAATTTACTTATTTTCGGACAATGAAATCAATTAACAGCATACGTTGCACAGTTTTTTTGCCCCCCTGCCCCCCTAAAGGGGGACATCCCGATAGCTATCGGGAGCGAAGCGGCAGGGGGCATCCTAATCTTGTTCACTTTGCTGTTGAAAGGGTTTCTTTGTGAGTTGAATATACTTTTTATGATTAAACAGGAATTTTTAGATACTGAGATTACTTACCTGCAGGGAGTCGGTCCGAAAAGAGCCGAACTTCTTAATAAAGAGCTTGGTATATTAACATTCCGCGATCTGTTATACTATTTTCCATTCAAATACATCGACAGGACACGTTTCTATAAAATTGAAGAACTCGATCCGGAACTTCCTTTTGTTCAGGTAAAAGGCATTATAAAAGGATATTACACAGAAGGACATGGTCCAGGGAAGCGGCTGGCGGCTGACTTTCAGGATGAAACCGGCACAATAAAATTAGTATGGTTCAAAGGTGGAAAATGGATCACCGGGAGCTTTACTCCTGGGGTTGAATATATTGTATTCGGGAAACCCGGAGTATTCAATGGAATTGTGAATATTATCCATCCCGAAATAGAAGCCGTTGATAAACTGGCAGAAAGGATCAATTCTGCACTTCAGGCACAATATAATACCACCGAGCGGCTTAAAAATCAGTTTGTTACATCTAAAACACTAAGCAAGCTGATAGGCAACATGCTGAAGCAGATAAAAGTAAAACTTCCTGAAACGCTGCCATCATACCTGGTTACAAGATACAAGCTCATAGAACTTCATGAAGCACTCCACAAAATACATTTTCCGGCAAATCCCGATGAACTTGAAAAAGCACGTCGCCGACTTAAATTCGAAGAGCTATTTTATATTCAGCTAAATCTTCTGCGATTTAAAACAAACCGGAATCTTAAATTAAAGGGATTTGTTTTCGCAAGCGTGGGGGATAACTTTAATAACTTCTATTATAACAATTTACCATTCACTCTGACCAACGCGCAAAAACGAGTCATGAAAGAGATAAGGAAAGACCTTGGTTCCGGAAAGCAGATGAATCGTTTGCTGCAGGGTGATGTGGGAAGCGGCAAGACACTGGTTGCCTTGATGAGCATGCTAATTGCACTTGATAACGGGTATCAGGCATGCATCATGGCTCCTACTGAAATTTTAGCTAATCAGCACTATCAGACGATATCCAAATTGCTGGCAGGGATCGATATTAAAATTCATATGCTAACCGGTTCATCAAAGAAATCCTCACGAAAAATAATCTCAGAGTCACTGCTTGACAAATCATTAAATATTCTCATTGGGACTCATGCTCTTCTTGAGGAAAATGTTCAGTTTGCAAATCTTGGCCTGGTAATAATTGATGAACAACACAGGTTTGGTGTTGCACAACGAGCAAGGCTATGGCAAAAAAATCTTAATCCGCCACACATCCTTGTTATGACGGCCACACCAATACCAAGAACTCTTGCAATGACAGTTTACGGAGATCTCGATGTTTCAGTTATAGATGAATTACCTCCCGGGCGTGTTCCTATAAAAACTATGCACTTTACCGATTCTGAAAGAAATAAGGTTTTTGGATTTATCAGGAATCAGATATCAGAAAAACGTCAGATATATATTGTGTATCCTCTCATCAAAGAATCTGAAACAATGGATTATAAAGATCTTGAAGATGGTTGGGATACTATTTCCAGAGTCTTTCCTGCTCCAAAATATTGCCTAAGCATAGTTCATGGAAAAATGACCCCGCAAAACAAGGAGATGTCAATGAAGCTGTTTAAAGACGGAATAGCTCAAATTCTGATAGCAACCACAGTTATTGAAGTCGGCGTTGATATTCCAAACGCAACGGTAATGGTTATCGAAAGTGCAGAACGATTTGGTCTGTCACAGTTGCATCAGCTAAGAGGGCGTGTCGGCAGAGGAGCGGATCAGTCGTACTGTATATTAATGACATCAGATAAACTGTCAAAAGAAGCTGCCAGAAGAATAGAAGTAATGATCAGTACAAATGATGGTTTTGAAATTGCTGAAACCGATCTTCAGCTAAGAGGTCCGGGTGATATTGAAGGAACTCTTCAGAGTGGTATTCCTTTTGATCTGAAGATTGCCGACCTGGGAAAAGACGGTCAACTAATTGAATATGTCAGACATATCGCTGAAGAGATTTTAAACCTTGATCCGCTGCTTGAGAACAGCCAGAACCTTGTCATGAGGGCTGAGTTAAAACGACTCTTCAACCAGAAGCAAAGCTGGAGCAATATCAGCTAAATAGTATGTATAATGTATAATAGGCGAAATGCGATGTAAGATTTTACCTGACGAATGGGGATTTCTCTGTGTAAGTTCTTCATATTATACTTAATAATCCGGAAATTTATTCCGTAATTGTACTAAGAATCTTCCAGATGTAACTATGACTCTCACCAATTACTACGAAATCCTGGGGCTGCCAGTTAATTCCTCAATAGATGAAATAAAAAAGGCATACAGAAAAAAAGCCCGGCTTTATCATCCTGATATCAATCCTGCGCCTGATGCCAAAGATCATTTTATAAGTATCACCGAAGCCTATGAATTTCTGATTGCAAATCACAACAATATCATCTCAGATGATCAGGCTTACCAGCAGGCAATGAAAGACTGGAGAAAGTACCGCCAGGACAGGTCACGAAAAAGAGCCAATGTATATGCACATGCATCATACGGAACATTTAAAAATACAAAATTTTACAAAACGACCAGGATTTTTGATGGTACAACAATAATTTTTAGTTTCATTATTTCCATAATGGTACTGAGTTATACAATCTATGGTTATTTTTTCCGACTTAACCATCCAATACCAGGATTGGAAAAACCATCAGTTTTTGCTTTTGTAATGCTTCTTGCTCTCGGCATGGTCTTTTTTATTGTTTCATTCATCTATCTCAGGGCATACCAGGAGACATCTAAAAAAAACAAAAGTAAATCTGTTTGAAATTGTTTTTTGTTTTCTTTGCGTCTCAGCGTCTTTGCGTAAAGAATGTAGAATCTATGCTTTTTGATAAACGACCCCGAACAGGCATTTAATCGGT
Organism: Bacteroidales bacterium; assembly: GCA_003141895.1. GTDB lineage: Bacteria > Bacteroidota > Bacteroidia > Bacteroidales > VadinHA17 > LD21. The sequence goes on from PLNT01000007.1 coordinate 155,392, forward strand.
TAGCTTCATCTTTATGAAATTGAACTTTACATCAAGTACAGAAGCAAAGTATTCGCCTCTTTCCAGGATATCGTCATCTCCATCCTCATAATACCAGTTAAAGATAAATTTCTTATGTTTTAAAGTGACATAAGTGATCTTTTGCAAAATGTGAATGAATACTTTGGCACTTTCACTATTGAAATACTCAAGATTCAAATCGACAACTGTAAGTTCAGCCGGATCAATAATATATTCACTAACCCACTCTTCAACAGGTTCGAAAAAATCGGTAACATTTTCATGTATTGATCGTCCCTTGATTCGAATTACCCCTTCAGGATTTAATATTATCTCAGGGGTATTCTTTGTCGGCGAAATCTTCAACTCCTCCATCTATAATAATTTGTCCCGAAATTAACAATTTTATCACATAAAACATATTTCATCATCTTTTTCATCGCTCACCTGTGAAACGGACGCGCACGATGAGTTTAAACAGAAATATCAAATCTTTTTTTCATTTTATATAGTGAACAAAACTTAATACCTGGCAAGCGGAGTTACATCATGACCTGAAAATTCCCCTCTCAGGTATTTATAGTAGCCGGTTATACCAATCATTGCAGCATTATCTGTTGTATATCTGAATTCCGGAATAAAAAGATTCCAGTTTCTTTTTTCAGCTTCTTTTATCATCTCATTCCGTAAGCCTGAATTTGCTGACACTCCTCCTGCAATGCCAATTTCACTTATCCCTGTTTGCAGAGAGGCGCTGATTACTTTTCCGATCAGAATACTGATTATTGTATGCTGAAGTGATGCACATAAATCTGCTTTATTGTTCTGTATGAAATGGGGATCTTCTTTCAGTCTGTCACGTAAAAAATAAAGAAAACTCGTTTTTAATCCGCTGAAACTAAAATCGAGACCCTTAACATGTGGTTTTGAAAACCTGAATGCATCAATATTTCCTTCACTTGCCAGTTTATCTATTTGTGGCCCTGCCGGATAATTCATACCCATAACTTTTCCACACTTGTCAAAAGCCTCACCTGCAGCATCATCAATCGTATTTCCGATTACTTCCATTTCGAGCAGTTTTTTCATAACAATTATTCTGGTATGTCCGCCTGAAACCAGTAGACATAAGAACGGGAAAGAAGGCAACCTGTTGTTCTTGTCTTTCTCAAGAATAAAATGTGCCAGGACATGTGCCTGAAGATGGTTAACTTCGATTAATGGAATTTGTCGGGCGAGTGCAAATCCTTTAGCAAAGGATGTACCTACCAGTAAAGAACCAAGCAATCCGGGCCCACGTGTAAATGCAACTGCATTAATATCTTCAATCTTTATTCCTGCTTTTAACATTGCCTGATGGGTAACCGGAACAATATTAGCCTGATGAGCCCGGGATGCAAGTTCCGGCACCACTCCGCCATACGACATATGAATATCCTGATTTGCAATAAGGTTGGAAAGGACATACCCATCCCTTATGATAGCAACCGATGTATCATCACATGAAGATTCTATAGCTAATATTGTAACTGACATCTCTCAAAATTCAAACGACAAATTTACTTCTTTCCCACTATTAAAAATCGCCTGAAGCGCTATAGTCTCTTTTTTTTTCAAAAATTCCAATTCTGCTTCGTAATGATACAGAGTTAGCACCTCTATGGTTAAACATAAACATCATAATATTTGTGTGATTTTAATCTCGGCAATTCATCTGAGTTTCATTATCTTTAGGCCTTGATATTTTCTAATATTAAGAAAAGGATATTCATAGACTTTCTGCATAGCAATGCTTGATAAAATTAGAAGATCACTTAAATATTTTATAATAGTTATCGGAACAGTAATACTACTTCCTACGGTCCTTTATCTGTTATTACAGACTGCGTCGGTTCAGACTTTTCTTGTTAAAAGGATATCAAAACACTTCTCGGATGAAATCAAATCTACAATTTCAATTGGCTCTGTTGAATACAAATTTTTCAATAAACTTTCCTTCCACACAATACTCATCAAAGATAAGAACAATGATACCCTGTTGTATACCAACTCAATTACTGCAGGCATCAGGCGTCTTGATTTTGAGAATAAATCCTTCAGGTTCGGAACAGTAACCCTTATTAAACCCATTATCGGATTAATAACTGACTCTACAGGTCAGATGAATCTTACATGGTTGCTTAGCCAACTTAAAAGCAGCGGTGATACAACAAAAAAAATATCAGCTAATTTCTTAGTTGATAGGGTTGATATTTTTGATGGAAGATTTTCTCTCATTAAACGAAATGGAGTTAAAAGTAAATCCAGGATCGATCCAAATAATTTGAATCTCTCGAATATTAACGGGAGAATCGAAAATATAAAGACTCTGAATGATATAACTTCATTCAGGATCTCTGATCTTAACTTCAGAGAATCTTCCGGTTTCATAATGAATAAAATAAGTAGTTCCGTCCGCCTGGCAAAACAGAATATTAACATCACATCAACATTTATCAGTAGTGGCAATAGCGAACTGAATATCGCCAGATTCGGATTAACCGGAGATTCAATAAACTCATTTAAAAACTTTACTGAGAAAGTTAAGATTGATCTCCTGCTTGATAAATCGACGATCAGTACAAATGAACTGGGATATTTTATACCATTTGCCGATAGTTTAAACGAAACCGTCTCATTATCAGGAAAAATTATGGGTACAATTTCGGAACTGAGAGGACGAAATATCAAACTGGCTTACCGCAACTTCACCTCCCTTGATTGTGATTTTGATTTCTCAGGCTTGCCGAAAATAGAAAATGCTTACATGTATTTCGGTGTAAACAGCCTTAAAACTGATGCAAAAGATCTGGGACAAATCAGGTTACATAAAGGCTTAATTATTATCCCCGATGCAATAAAAAAACTTGGAAATATTTCATTTAATGGAAGTTTCAACGGATTTACAACCGATTTTGTAACCTATGGAGAAATCAGAACAAGTAACGGGAATTTCATAACTGATATTTCATTACGGCCTGAAAAAGGAAACAGGTACAGGGTAAAGGGTCTGCTTACAGGTAATAATATTAACCTGGGAGAATTGACCGGCAAACCTGAATTGCTAGGCAATATCACTGTGCATACTAATGTTGACGGATACGCATATTCTTTTAAAAAATTTGAAGCAAATCTTACCGGGAAAGTCGACAGTATAGAGTTTAACAAATACGTGTATCGTAATATTTCTTTAAATGGTTTTTTTACGGAGAAGACATGGGATGGTAGCATAAATATTGAAGATAAGAATGTTAAGCTTAACCTTCTCGGTCTTCTTAATTTCAAAAATAAGTTACCTGAATTTGATTTTACGTTGAATGTATCAAATGCAAATCTTTACAAATTAAACATCGATAAACTCGATACAGCATCGAATGTTACCATGCTACTCACATCAAATTTTAAAGGAAGTAATATTGATAACATTGATGGTGAGATAAAATTGATTAATGCAAATTTCAGGAAATATAACAATAGCTTTGAAATCTACAACTTATCTATAAGAACCTATAAAGAAAATAATAATCCTGTTTTAAGTTTGAGAACCGATTTTGTAGATGCTGACATTAAAGGCTATTATAACTTTGCCACACTAAGCGATCTCGTCAAATCAACACTCAACAGGCTCATGCCATCCCAGTTTAATTTCAAGATCATTCAAAATGACCCTAAGAAAAATAATTTCACATTTAATATTAATTTTAAAAATACTGATAAAATCAATATTTTTTTCAAGACGGGGATATTGATTTCTGATAAAAGCTATCTGAAAGGAGTCATTCTTGCGGACAGTGTTATAAACATCAGCGGAAAAGCTGACTTAGTTACAATTAAAAAAAATGTCTTTAATAATTTATCATTTGATACGAAAGTTTCAGGATCTGCATCAAGGTTTGACCTGAAAAGTACGTCTGTTTCTGTGATGGGGCAATCGGAGCTAAAAGATTTTTCGGTCGGGCTGAATACAAAGCCTGATAATTTTATCTTTAAGGTAAACTGGGATAATAAAGAACAGGTGCTAAATCAGGGTAATCTCATAGCACGTGGAGCGGTAGCAAAGAACTCAGGAGGAAAAAGAAATGCTATTCTGAATGTTGATATTGATTCCTCACACGTGTACTCTGATGGAAACCTCTGGAAACTAAGCAAATCCTCGGTTCTCATAGATTCAAGCTCAATAAATATCCATGACCTGTCTGTAAAAAATAAAGATCGCTATTACCTTGTGGATGGTACGGTTTCAGAAAATCCCGCAGATACCTTGTATCTTGAATTTAAAGGAATCGACATTGCCCCTCTGAACATTTGGTTAAACAGGAAAAAGGCTAATGATCCAAATGTTATGCCATTTGATTTCAAAGGACTGCTCAGTGGAAAAATAGTTCTATCTAACGTTTATAAAAACTTATTGCTTGCAGGTATTATAAAAATTGACAATTTCTCAGTATTCGGCAGTACATTCGGGAATATTTCAATCAATTCGGTATTGAATAATACAAAAAAAATTGTTGAAATAACAGCAAGCAACGATCTTAATTCTATAAAAATGTTTGATATTTCAGGTATGTATGAACCTGCTACAAAAAAAATAGATCTTACTGCCAGAACCTTAAAATTACCCATAACATTTCTTAATCCGCTGCTAAAAACTTTTGCCTCAGATATATCCGGTTTTGCTTCCGGAAAGGTGAACCTGACTGGTCAAACAGATGATTTTGTATTCCAGGGTGCAGAATTTGTTGAAAACGCCTCCATGAAGATCAATTATCTTCAGACTAAATACTCCATGAACGATTCAATCAGGTTCGACAAAGAAGGAATAAAATTTAATAATATAAAAATTACAGATGTAAAAGGAAATGGAGCAATTCTTTCAGGTTTTGTTGACCATAAAAATTTCCGAGATTATGTGGCTGATCTGACAATTACTATAAATTCAACCTCTTTCCAGGTACTGAATACTCTTTCAAGGGACAATCCGCTTTTTTATGGGACTGCTTACGCATCAGGTGTTGCAAGGATAAGAAGCGATCCGAATTTGCTTTCTTTTGATGTCTCGGCCAAAACAGGAAAAAACTCAAAACTATCAATACCTCTCAGCAAAGGTCTCTCTGTATCAGAATACTCATATATTTCTTTCGAAGATACGAGTAAGCTAAAAAAGGTAAATCCTGGCATATCCAAAGTAGCTTCAGGAAAACAAATTCCTATGGAACTTAATATGAATCTTGAGGTAACTCCTGACGCAGAGGTACAGATAATTTTTGATTCAAAAGTGGGAGACGTTATGAAAGGACACGGCTCAAGCGAGAATCTGAATGTAAATCTTAATAAAAAGGGCGACTTTAAAATATCTGGTGATTATATAATTGAAGACGGGGAATACATGTTTACTTTCAGTAATTTCTTTAACAAGCCGTTCAGTGTCGAAAGTGGTGGTAAGATTATGTTTAACGGGAATCTTAAAGATGCGGAAATTGATCTGAAGGCCAGTTATTTAAATCTAAAAACCACATTATCTACTATTCTTGGCAATGGTGAAGCGAAATATACTGAAAGGGTACGTGTGCAGCCTCAATTGAACTTATCAGGCAAACTGTTTAATCCAATTGTCGTATTTGATATTTATCTTCCTGATTCTGATGAGGAAACCAGAACTCTGTTACGGAATTATATTTCAAGTGAAGAGGAAATGACAAAACAGGTTTTTTCACTGCTTTTGATGAACAGTTTTATTTCGCAGGGGAATACTAATAACGTAGCCGGCTCAAACCCAATAGGATCCAGCACAAACCCAACAGGGTCATCAGCAATTTCAGCTACAACCTTTGAGATGGTTTCAAGCCAGATCAGCAACTGGTTGTCGCAAATAAGTAAAACAGTTGATATAGGTCTTAATATCAGACCAGGATATAATGCTGTAAGTCCACAGGAGGCTCAGCTGGCATTATCGACCCAGATCCTTAATGATAAAGTGGTCCTGAATGGCAATTTTGATGTAAGAGGAGCCGGGGCAACCATAAGCCCTACAAATCAGCTCACGGGTGATTTCGATGTGGAACTGAAACTCACTGAAAAATTCAGGTTTAAAGTATTCAGCAGATATAATGAAACCAATGCTGGTACAGGATTAAGCCCCTATACCCAGGGTGTGGGTGTACTCTATAAACAGGATTTTGACAAGTTCCGCGATTTATTCAGGAAAAAAAGGAAATCTGATATGAAAAAAGAAGACGAAACTAAAATAAAAAACAAATAATCAGGTTAATTCAATGAACAGCAGACGTCATTAGTTAATAATTTATTTATCAATGTTATTAACCGTGCATAATAGAACACTATATCACTTCGTTTATTCATAACTTTGAGTCGGATAATGTAAATCCGGTTAGAACTTGGCTAAAATTATTTAATTAATTAAACATCACTCTATTATAAACGTATAATTGCAAAATAAATCAAATAATGATATCCGGAAATCAGCAGCCGTGAAGAAAAATGGGTTACTGGGAACCATATTGATACATTCAATACTTTTCAGTCTTCTCATTCTTGTAGGTTTCTCTTCTCCTCCACCTCCTGATACTGAAGAAGGAATTCTGGTAAATTTCGGTACGGATGAGACTGGCACAGGACTGATCGAGCCATCTCCACCTGCTGGTTTGAAAGAGGCCACAACTCCTGCAGCTCATGAAGCCACATCTCCACCTGTAATACCGAAAACCACAGTAAAGACTAAAGATGAAGCCCTTCTGACGCAAAATACCGAAGAGGCACCTTCTGTTAAAAAAGTCGAGCCTGCTTTAAAGAAACCCGATTCGGAAGCTGAGAAAAGAAAACTGGAGAAAAGAGAAGCCGACAAGAAAATAAAGGAACAACTTGAAGCTGATAAATTAAGGATCAGGGAAGAAGAAAATGAAAAAAAGAAGATCGCCGCTGAGCAGCAACGCGAGTCGGATATTATGAACAAGACTAAAAATGCGCTGGCTAATTCAAAGAATACTGGTACCAGTTCTACAAGTGAAGGAGTTGCCGGAGGAGCAGGTAACCAGGGTGATCCGAGAGGATCGATAGATTCCAAAGTTCGTGGGGTTGGAGGCGGACTCGGAGATTCAGGAAATGGTAATGGTGGAGGTAAAGGTATTTCATATGATCTTAAAGGTCGCGGTTTCCAGTCTCTCCCGTCTCCGAAGTATGATGTCCAGGAAGGAGGACGGGTTGTTGTGGAGGTTAGTGTAGATCCTGACGGAAAAGTTGTTCAGGCAAATCCAGGAGCAAAAGGAACGACAACGCTCGATGAAAATTTATTGAAAGTAGCAAAGGTAGCAGCTCTGGCAGCCAGGTTCGAGGTCAAAAAGGATGCCCCGCCTATACAGAAAGGCACTATTACTTATAACTTCATATTGAAATAGAAAAGTGGTAGAGTTGGCGATTTGCTGATGAGGATATTTCCAAATTTAAGTTGAAAGCTTTTCTTGAACGCTGTTCTGGCCCTGTGGAGATCCCTCACTTCGTTCGGGATGACAATTGTTGTGGTTTAATTAATGGGGAAGAGTTGGCGATTTGCTGAGCAAATCGCCAACTCTTCCCCATTTCCCATCACAATTACCTGTCATCCTGAGCGATAGCGAAGGATCTCCCCGTGCATCTACTAAAAAAAGGACCTAGCATGTCTATGTCCCTACTTAAATATAAATCACCTTAAATTCTACACTTTCTCTCCTTTTACCCCCTTTCTTATTTCCCCCAGGGGGGAAATGGTGGATTCACTCCTTCCCCCTTGGGGGAAGGTTGAGAAGGGGGTAATCAGACTCAAATATATCATAACGAAGCTTATAAAAAAAGGGACGTAAAATGCTACGTCCCTAATGAATATAAATCACAATATCCTATTCCCTCTCAAACAATTCACCTATTGCGACATTCAGGTTATCAATGAGATTATTATCCTTAATGATGTAGTCATCAATGCCTTTCCGTGCAAGCTCAAGAACAATTTCTCCTTTATCCTGACCTGATAACATTATTACAGGAGTTTCAGGTTTCAATTCCTTTATTTTATCGAAGACTTCCATTCCATTCATGACCTTATGATCCTTATTGACAAAAAAGTAGTCAAGGATTATCAGATCTGGGTTTTTATTCAATGCACTGATACAATCTTCTCCAAATCCGAAAGCTTCAATTCGGTAACCTTCAGACGTAAATCTCTTAACAACCAGCATGTTAATAAAGGGATCATCGTCAACGATAAAAATAAGCTTCTGAGTATTCATTGATGGGTAATATGATATTTACAAAGTTAAAATAAAAAACTAGATCAGACAGATTAAATTTCTGATCACATTGAAAACAGAGGGTACGATGACATCATTTTAATAACCTTCTCTCCTACTCTTGCTATAACAGTTTCATTTTCAATATTTGAAATAACCTCATCAATAAGTTCCACAATTAACCCCATGTGTTCTTCTTTAAGTCCCCTTGTAGTTATAGCGGGTGTCCCAACCCTTAATCCTGAAGTCAGAAATGGAGATCGGCTGTCAAAAGGTACCATATTTTTGTTAACAGTAATATGCGATAAAACCAGTGTATTTTCAACCTTTTTCCCTGAGATTTCCGGAAATTTTGTTCTCAGATCTATAAGCATAAGATGATTATCAGTACCGTCAGAAACGACTTTGTAACCCTTATCCATAAAGGCTTTTGCCATAACCACAGCATTTTTCTTAACCCTCGACTGATATTCGTTGAATTCAGGCGAGAGCGCCTCACTGAATGAAACGGCTTTTGATGCAATAACATGCTCAAGCGGGCCGCCCTGAATTCCGGGAAATACGGCAGAGTTCAAAAGAGCTGACATCATTTTTATTTCACCTTTTGGAGTTTTAATACCCCATGGATTAACAAAATCCTTACCCATCAGTATGATTCCACCTCTTGGTCCGCGAAGCGTTTTATGAGTAGTTGAAGTAACCACATGAGCATATTTCAGCGGATTATTGAGTAACCTGGCTGCAATTAAACCGGCAGGATGTGCCATGTCAATCATCAGAATAGCCCCGATCATGTCAGCAATTTTCCTCATCCGCTCATAATCCCATTCACGTGAATAAGCTGAAGCACCACCAACGATCAACTTTGGTTTCTCCTGCAGAGCGATCTTTTCCATCATATCATAATCAACCAATCCGTCATCCTCTTTAACACTGTAAGCTACAGGTCTGTATAAGATGCCTGACGAGTTTACAGGAGACCCGTGAGAGAGATGTCCTCCATGCGCAAGATTCAACCCCATGAATGTATCGCCTGGTTTCAGCACTGTCATAAAAACGGCCATATTAGCCTGAGCACCGGAATGTGGCTGAACATTCGCATATTCAGCATCAAAAAGCTTTTTAAGCCTGTCAATGGCAATTTGTTCTGACTGGTCAACAATCTCGCAACCCCCATAATATCTATTTCCCGGATATCCTTCTGCATATTTATTTGTCATTACTGATCCCATAGCTTCAAGTACCTGCGGACTTACAAAATTTTCTGAAGCAATCAGCTCAATACCATTTATCTCACGTTGCCGTTCTTTTTCAATAAGGTCAAAAATTAAAGCATCTCTTTTCATATAATATTATTTTTAAAACATTTATTCTTCTGAAAATTCAACCAGCATTTCGCGGTATGTTGAAAAAATCCTTGATTTGGAGATAAAACCAACATAATATCCCTTATCAAGAACAGGTAAATTCCATGCTCCCGTATTTCTGAAGGCTTCCATTACAGATTCGATATTTTCCTTTTTATCTATATACGAAGGCGGAATCGTCATCAGATCCCTGACAAGTGTAGTATCATATAGTTCCTGCTTAAACATAATCTCCCTTACATCATCAAGATAAACCACTCCTTCCAGTATATTAAATTCGTCCACTACCGGAAAAATATTCCTTTTTGACCTGGTTATCACATTCACCAGCCTTTTCAGGCTATCTGACGGTTTAACACTTAAAAGATCTGTTTCAATTTCTTTTCTCCAGTTCATCCTCATTAAGACAGCCTTATCTTTATCGTGGGTTATCAGATCGCCTTGCTTTGCGAGTTGAACATGATAAATTGAATGTTTTTCAAAACTTCGGGTAGTGATAAATGCTGCTGTAGAGGTAATTATAAGCGGAATAAGAAGGTTATACCCTCCAGTTATTTCTGCTATCAGGAAAATGGCGGTAAGAGGCGCATGCATAACTCCTGCCATCATACCGGCCATTCCGACAAGAACAAACCTGTTATCAGGAAGGTCAATATGAACGAATTTTTTTAATATGCTGGCAACAAGATATCCGTTTATACCTCCTAAAAATAATGTCGGTGCGAATATTCCCCCTACACCTCCTGCACCATTTGTCGAGCTGCTGGCAATAACTTTTAGCAATACCAAACAAGCCATGAACAAGGTAATAACGACAAAACTTCCTGAAAAATGACTGAAAACACTATTATTTAACATTATATCAGAATTCCCCTGAAGCAAAGTCATTATGGTGTCATAACCCTCTCCATATAAGGGAGGGAAAAGATATATCAGTCCTCCAAGAATAGTTCCCCCGAGAATAAGTTTTATATAAGAATTCTTTATTTTATCATAGTTTCCTTCCAGGAATAAGGTCATTTTTGAAAAATAAAGAGAAATTAAACCGGAAATAACGCCAAGAACAAGGTACCAGGGAATATTTGAAATATTAAATCCTCCTATAATGTTAAAAGTGAAAAGGACTTTATTACCCATCAGGAAATATGCCACAGTGGCAGCTGTCACAGAAGATATCATCAGGGGAACAATTGATGATGTTGTAAGATCAAGCATAAGGATCTCAAGAGTGAAGACAATTCCGGTAACAGGAGCCTTGAAAATCCCTGATATGGCCCCTGCGGCTCCGCATCCGATTAAAAGAGTTATATTCTTATAATTGAGCTTGAAAAATCTTCCAATTACTGAACCTATTGAAGAACCTGTCAGAACTATTGGTGCTTCCGCTCCTACCGATCCTCCGAATCCGATTGTAAGAGTGCTCGCAACAATTGAGCTCCATGTATTATGTGAACTGAGCAGACTTTTCTTCCTGGAAATGGAAAAAAGTATTCTGCTTATACCATGGCTGATATTATCCCTGACAACATACCTGACAAAAAGGTAAGTTAATAACATCCCTGTCAAGGGATAAGCAAGGTATAGAATCCGGCCAGATTCCGTCGTAATTCCATCTGCCAGTACCTGATGAATATAATGAATCGAATATTTGAGCAGTGCTGCAGCAAGAGCACTTAGTAACCCGACAACCAAACTAAGGAGGTACACTAATTTAACCTGATCAATTGCCAGGAGGTTTTTTTGAAATGCCTTGCTTAAAAAACGATTTCCGAACATAATTATGCAAATATAAAAACAATACTAAACCTTCCCTGTTTTTTAAGTAAGTTTGTCACCAGGCAGATTTTATGAATATCGATGATAAATTATAAACGATTCACTCTTGAAAACGGATTAAAGGTTCTGGTTCACGAGGATAGATCAACTCCCCTTGTTGCAATGAATATACTTTATGACGTTGGCTCAAGGGATGAGGATCCTGAGATGACCGGTCTGGCACATCTCTTTGAACATCTCATGTTTGGGGGATCAAAGAATATTCCTGACTATGATACGCCGCTGCAACTGGTAGGAGGTGAAAATAATGCCTATACAAACAACGACATTACCAATTATTATCTGACAATCCCATCGGAAAACATTGAAACAGGATTCTGGCTTGAATCCGACAGAATGCTTGAACTTGATTTTTCACAAAAAAACCTCGACACTCAGAAGAACGTTGTTACAGAGGAGTATAATCAACGTTACCTTAATCAGCCTTATGGCGATGCTATCTTAAAATTACGGCCTCTGGCATATAAGGTTCACCCATACAGATGGCCGACTATAGGAATGGATATCGCTCATATAAAGAATGTCGAACTTGAACAGGTAAAAACTTTTTTCTTTTCACATTATGCGCCCAATAATGCAATACTGACTCTTACAGGCAATATTAATAATTACAGCGCATTTAAATTATCACAGAAATGGTTTGGTCCGATAGAAAGCAGGGCTATTAAACCAAGAAATCTGCCTGAAGAACCTGCGCAAACAAATGAAAGAATTCTGAATTTTGAGAGAGATGTTCCTTCAGACGCTTTATATAAATTCTGGCATATCGGTCCAAGGATCAGCAAAGATTTTTATACCATAGATCTTATTACTGACCTTCTTGCCGGTGGGGAATCAGGAAGGTTACATACCAAACTCGTAAGGGAGAAGAAACTATTCAGCGAAATAAACGCATACATGACTGCAGATATCGACCCGGGACTTATGGTTGTGCAGGGAAAACTAATGAATGGAGTTGAGTTGCAACAGGCAGATAATATGATAAATGATGTAATAACTGGTTTATTAAACCAAAAGGATATCGGGGAAGAAATGGAAAAAGTGAAAAATAAATTCGAGTCTTCAACCGTTTTTTCAAGAACGAGTATTCTGAATAAGGCTGCAAATCTTTCATTTTTTGAACTCCTGGGTAACCCTGAATTGATAAATAATGAGGTTGATACCTTCAGAAGTGTTACACCTGAGATGGTTTCCGAGACGGTCAGCAGGTACCTTGTACCATCCAACTGCAGTACATTAAATTATATTTCAACCCGAAAAGACCGAAAATGAATAACCTGCAAAGAGTACAGCCACCTGTATTTCCAGTGGAAAAAGTAGTTATTCCGGAAGCGAAATCCCTGAAACTGGATAATGGCATACCCGTTTTTCTGATCGAAGCAGGCACAGAGGATATTATGCGCCTTGAATTTGTTTTCAAAGCCGGTCAGATAAAAGAGACCTTGCCTCTCCTTGCATCAACATGCAATATGATGCTATCAGAAGGATCACAGAATTACACATCTGAAGAACTAAACAGGATCCTCGATTTCTATGGCATTTTTATGAACCAGTCTGCTGAGCGCGATAGTGCAAATATCACCCTCTTTTTTCTTAATAAACATATTGAAAAAGCACTGGAACTGAGCCATGAGGTATTGTTCCAGCCAGCATTTCCGGAACCGGAACTAAATTCGTTAATGAAAAAACGGGTTCTATGGTATCTGGTTAACATGGAAAAAGTACAGAACCTGGCAATGGATCAGTTTTTTGAATCCCTTTTTGGGAAACATCACCCATACGGTTACCATATTGTTGAAAAGGATTTCGAGAATATAACTCCTTCAATTCTGACAGATTTCCATTCCCGGTATTATACTCTTTCAAATTTGGCAGTAATAATCTCAGGTAAAATTCATGAGAAAACAATTGAGTTTCTGAATGCGTTATTTGGAAATACTTCTTTAAAGAAACTTAATAACGATGGTTCAGATGTTCTTCTGAAAGGTGAGAAACAAAAAAAAGTTCATATTCATAAATCCGGTGCCGTTCAGACTTCAATAAAAATAGGCTCAACAACAATAAATAAACGGTCTCCCGATTACCCCGGACTGAAGATTCTTGATTCTATACTTGGCGGATACTTTGGTTCACGACTTATGAAGAATTTAAGGGAAGAAAAAGGCTATACTTATGGTATCAGTTCCTCTGTTTCATCATTTGATCTTTCCGGATACAAAGTAATATCAACTGAAGTTGGCAGCAAATATTCTCAGAAATCTATTGATGAGATTTATAAAGAAATCAAAATGCTGCAAAACGTTGCAGTTACAAAAGAAGAAATGTCAATTGTCCGTAATTATATGTCGGGCGAGATGGTACGAATGTTTGATGGACCCTTTGCTCTGGCTGAAAGTTTCAGATCAGCCTGGGAATTCGGACTAGACAATTCCTATTACCACCGTTTATCTGAAAAAATAAGAACAATAGAACCTGACGAAATAATAGAACTCGCAAAGAAGTATTACAATATTGATGAACTTTATGAGATAACTGCCGGCTCTGAATGAAAAACCGCTTTATTATTGTTATCATTATTTTATTGATTTGTTGGTCAAAAGATGCTTTTTCTCAGGTCAACTGCGTTACGGATCCTCCATTACCGCCTGTTCTCACATCAATCTCGGTACAACCAGAAACCGGGAAAACAGTGTTTACCTGGACATTAAGTCCAACTTCAGATATTGCTGCCTATATCCTCTACTCATATAAAAACGGGGATGGAACAGCAATCGATACTATTTGGGATCCTTCAGTTTCAAGTTATGTACTTACGAGCACGTCCACAAAATATTTCAGTGTATCGTATGTAATTGCTGCTATGAGATTACCAAGGTGTACCAGTATCTTTTCAAATGTTTTAAATACAGTATTTGAAGAAGCTTCTATTGATACCTGCCTGCAAAAAATTGTGGTAAAATGGAACAACTACGCCTCTGTACCGGTAAAAGTAGCAGACTATTCGGTGCTGATGTCCTTAGGTGGAGGTAGTTACATTGAGACTGGTAAAACAGATGCACAAACAACAAGTTTCACAGTGAATGATTTCACACTCAATACTGATTACTGTTTTGTAATACGGGCAAACCTTGAGAACGGAGCTTTTTCAACTTCAAATAAATCATGCATACTAACGAAGATGCAACGTCCTCCGATGTGGATAAATGCCGACCAGTCAACTATAAATTCCGATGGGAAAGTTGCTGTCTCATTTACAATCGATCCTCTGTCGGAAATAGTCCATTTCAGTCTCGAAAGGAAAACCGGGTTAACTGGAGTTGCTCAGGAAATTTCTAAGCCTGTTTCTGTAAACGGATCAGTGGATTATATTGATAACCAGGCGAAAACGGATATCGTAAATTATTACAGGTTATCTGCAATAAATAGCTGCAATCTCCCTGTGACCGTTTCAAATGTAGCTTCAAACATTGTTCTGTCACTCCAAAGTACAGATAACAATGTCATACTTTCATGGAACCAGTATAAAGAATGGCTGGGAATAGTATCTGCCTATAAAATACATGTCAATACAGGAAATGGGTTTGAAGAGAAAGCAGTTGTCTCAGCTGCTGATTCAGTTTTTATTCTCGATTATCAGCAATTAATGTATCAAGTCTCAGGAGCCAAAGTTTGTTTCTATGTCAGTGCATCCGAAGCTTCTAATCCTTATGGTATTCAGGGTGAGAGTATATCTTCAGAAATTTGTTCTTCACCGGTAGAAATAATTACTGTTCCGAATGTATTTACTCCTAATAATGATCTTGAAAATGACCTTTTCAAACCTGTACTGACATTCACTCCGGTTGATTATCACATCATAATCTCCGACAGGCAGGGAAATGTCCTTTTTGAATCACGGGATTATCTTGAAGAATGGGATGGTTCAAAAAACGGAAGTCCTCAGCCCCAGGGTGTGTATCTGTGGTTTTTAAAATTGACTACACCTTCTGGTAAGTCTATTTCAAGAACCGGAACTATTACCATAATAAATAAGAAGTAACCGGAGAAGGGGCAAGGTTCAGGTTACAAACCACTAGCAATTTTGAACGGGAATGGCTACATTTGTACCTTGGTAAAGAATATTGCGCTCGAATCATTTTATGGGTAACAAGGATATTTTTGATGAGGAAGACAGAAACCGTATTCAGGTTGAATATGATGAATTAATAGGTCATCTTCTCAGATGTAACAAGCCTGGGGACAAGGAACTTATTGAAAAAGCATTCAATAAAGCAAACGAAGCTCACTGGAACATGCGGAGAAAATCCGGTGAGCCATACATAATCCACCCTATTTCAGTAGCTAAGATTGTCAATCGCGAAATTGGTCTTGGAGCCAAGTCGATCGCTGTTGCACTTCTTCACGATGTTGTAGAGGACACAGAATATACTCTTGAAGATGTCGAGAGGGATTTCGGATCGAAGATTGCATCTCTGATAGATGGTCTGACAAAAATATCAGGAACTTACAATAAAGAAAATTCATCTTCCTTACAGGCGGAAAATTTCAGAAAGATGTTGCTGACTCTTTCCGATGATCTACGGGTCATCCTCATAAAAATAGCAGACCGTCTTCATAATATGAGAACTCTTGACTCGCTTCCGGAACATAAAAAAATGAAAGTAGCGGGAGAAACAATCTTCCTTTACGCTCCCCTTGCACACCGACTTGGATTATATGCAATTAAAAGTGAACTGGAAGATCTGAGCTTTAAATTCCGCCAACCTCAGATCTATGAAGAGATTTCTTCAAAACTGAAACATACTGAAAAAAAGAACATTGCACTTATAAACAAGTTTTCCTTACCCATAATTGAAAAACTATCTCAGACCGGACTGCAATTTGACATAAGTGGCAGGCCAAAATCAATCTTCTCAATATGGAAGAAGATGCAGGCTAAAAATGTTCCCTTTGAAGAAATTTATGATGTATTAGCCATAAGGATAGTTTTTGAACCGGCGCCGGGAATTCCTGAAAAAACACAGTGCTGGAATATTTACTCCACTATTACTGATTCTTACCTGCCTAAACCCGACAGGCTTCGCGATTGGGTAAGCAGGCCTAAACCTAACGGATATGAAGCATTGCATGTTACTGTTATGGGTCCCGAAGGTCAATGGATTGAAGTTCAGATAAGAAGCAAAAGGATGGATGAGATTGCGGAAAGAGGATATGCTGCACACTGGAAATACAAAGGTGATGACTCACAGGAAAGCGAGCTGGATAAATGGATAAAAAAGGTACGGATAATGCTTGAGAACCCGCATGAAGATCCAATGGAGTTTCTTGATGAATTTAAGATGAATCTGTTTTCTTCGGAAATTATGGTTTTTACTCCAAAAGGGTTCCTTGTTAGTCTGCCCAAAGGAGCTTCAGCCCTGGATTTTGCCTATGAAATTCATACTGAAATCGGGAACAAGGCTATTGGTGCCAAAATAAACTATAAACTCAATCCGATAAATTCTATCCTGATGAGTGGCGATCAGGTGGAAATAATCACTTCCGATATTGCCAAACCCGACAATGAATGGCTTTCATTTGTAAGAACCTCAAAAGCAAAAGATGCAATAAAAAATGCACTCCGTAATGATTCGAAAGACAGCATTCAGAAAGGTATGGAAATACTTGACTCAAAACTAAAGGAAAACGATATTACGAATAATAACGAGGTTCTGAAATCCCTCATCCTGTCATTTGAAGTCCAAAATAAAGAAGAACTGTATTCAGGGATCGGTATGGGCAGGCTTAATCTAGATAATCTTAAAAAAAGAATCAAAAAGAAACCCCAGAATAATGTCATCAAATACTGGGAATTAAAACTTATAGGATCAAAGAAAGAGAAAAAAGAACAGGAGGCTGTTCAGGAGAATATCGATAAAAATGTTCCTTTCCTGTTAAGAGAAAATGTCGATAATGCAGAACAATCGTATGAGATAGCAAAATGTTGTAATCCTATCCCGGGAGATGAAGTAATCGGGTATCATTCTCCGGAAGGAACGATAATAATTCATAAACCTAAATGTCCTGTGGCTATCAGGATCATGTCAAATGAAGGGAACAGGATCATTGCGGTAAAATGGGCCATTCATAAACTGGTTTCATTTCTGGCCAGGATAAGCATGACTGGCATTGACAGAATAGGACTTGTAAACGATATTACAACTATTATATCAGCCGAACTGAAGGTAAACATGACAAAAATTAATATCTCTGTTAATAATGGAATTTTTGAAGGAACAATCGACTTATTCGTTCATCATACAAAGGACCTGAACAATCTTATACTTAAAATTTCAAATATCAACGGAATAGAAAACGTAAAAAGAGTAGAAGATTTCTCTAATTAATTATTGCCGGAGCCCCGATATCCGGTAAAATTACATACTTTTGTTATTATTTTAAATTAGACCAGATATGATTAGTGATGATACCAGGTTAACCGTAAAGAAGATCTTCACTGAGTATCTCGAAAAGAGGGGGCATCGCAAAACACCTGAGCGATATGCAATTCTTGATGAGATTTATTCACGATCGGGACACTTCGACATTGAATCTCTATATATTTTTATGAAGAATAAAAATTATCGGGTGAGCAGGGCCACGTTATACAATACTATTGAGTTGTTGCTCGATTGCAATCTGGTCATTAAACATCAGTTCGGAAAGAACATTGCACAATTTGAACGAGCATATCAGTGCGGACAGCACGATCATCTGATTGATATTGAAACCGGTAAAGTAATTGAATTTTGCGACCCGAGAATCCATGAGATTATTAATACTGCAAGTGAAATGCACAACTTCACTCCGCAATATCACTCGTTATATATTTACGGAACTTATAAGGGTAAGGAAAAATCCTGAAAAGATACCTCACGGAACCTAACCCAGTGATAGTCTTAGCCGTTCCCCCGATATCGTTTATCTACTTATTGCCATTTATCAACAATCTGTAACCGGGCTACCCGAAAATTGAATTAATTCGTACCTTGTAAAGCTTTTAAATTTTATTACATATAATATATAATATGAACATTGACATACTGTTAGGACTGCAGTGGGGAGATGAAGGAAAGGGAAAAATTGTTGATTCCTTAAGTCCGGTTTATGATGTTATTGCCCGTTTTCAGGGCGGTCCCAACGCCGGACATTCTCTCGAATTTAATAATGTTAAACACGTTCTTCACCTCATACCTTCTGGTATATTCCATGCCGATAAACTGAACATAATAGGAAATGGAGTAGTAATCGATCCTGCTGTATTTAAAAAGGAAATTGAAGAATTGGGACCCTCTGTCAATGAACTCATTAAACGGCTCATCATTTCAAATAAAGCAAATCTTATTTTACCCACTCACAGAATACTTGATGCCGCTTACGAAGGACTTAAGGGTGATTCCAAAATAGGTTCAACACTTAAGGGAATCGGTCCTGCCTATACTGACAAAACCGGCCGCAATGGCTTAAGAGCTGGTGATATTCTTCGGAATGATTTCCAGCAGCTATACAATGACCATACAAAAGGTCACATGATGATACTCAAAAATTATGATTTCAAATTTGACCTTAAAGAATATGAAAAAGGCTGGTTTGAAGGAATTGAATTGTTGAAAAAATTTTCTGTCACCAATACCGAATATCTGGTTAATGAACTTGCAGGAAAAGGTAAGAAGATATTGGCCGAAGGTGCACAGGGAACAATGCTTGATGTTGACTTTGGTTCTTATCCTTTCGTGACATCTTCAAATACAATCAGCGCCGGGGCCTGCACTGGTCTGGGTATCTCACCTAAAAGGATAGGTGATATTTTTGGCATTTTCAAGGCGTATTGCACAAGGGTTGGATGCGGTCCATTTCCAACAGAACTTCATGATGAAACAGGAGCAAATTTAAGGAATCTTGGTAATGAGTTTGGCTCAACAACTGGCAGACCAAGGCGTTGCGGATGGCTCGATCTGCCTGCGATGAAATATTCCATAATGATAAATGGTATTACCAAACTTTTTATGACAAAAGCTGATGTTATGTCAGGTTTCAAAACAATCAAAATTTGTACTTCATACAAGGTTAATGGCAAAATATGCAATGAACTGCCATTTAACAATGATTGCGAAATAGAAACGGTTTATACTGAGATAGATGGTTGGAATGAAGTAATTACCAAATATAGAGAGTTCAGCGAACTGCCCTCAGCACTCAAAAAATACATTGAGTTCATAGAGACTCAAACAGGGGTGCCCGTTACTATAGTTTCCGTTGGTCCTGACAGGAAAGAGACTATCTTCAGAAACTAAAGAATATACTACGCACTCGAAGCTGGTTATTTTTTAACATACAACCATGCTTCAAGCTGAACAGTATCCTGGTACTGCTTCAACCTGGCAAATGCCTTTTTGAAACTGTCGAATGCTTCAACTGAGACAAATTCAAATTTGCTTCCCTCCTTTTTCAATATTTGGGAATCATAACCTTTTTTTCTGTATTCCACTGATAGTCCTTTTGCATATTCAGGAGTTAAAAAACTTCCTACGATAATATTGTACCTATGCGCAGCTTCGAACTCTAATCTTTCCGCATCAGCTTTTCGTGCTGAATCAAGTCTTGCATTCATTATCTGATCCTGTATTTTCTTCAGAGAATCTGCAACCCTTATACTATCTGCCTGAGCTTTAATTATTGCCATTGTTTTTGCCTTGTTGTCCTTTTTAAAATATTTGCACGATGGCATGGCAATCAGAAATACTATTAATAAAATAGCTGATAAATGTCTCATAATAACAGTTTTAGGGTTAGTACTAAAAATTCTATCAAAAATGGTTCTGAATGATGCTAACCAAAGATACAAAATAATGAATGCCAAACCAAAAGGATATATTTATAATTGCCTGATACTAAAGTAAAGTGGATTTTGTATATTCGGGGCGTATAAATTTTTTGGCTTAATTATTAAAACCAACCTGATGAAATCTTTAATTCAATTTTTTGAAGAAAGTGTAGAATTGTATAGCAATAATGTTTATCTCTGGGAGAAACCCAATGATAAATATGAAGGGACAACATACGGTGAAACAAGAAGGCAGGTTGGTGAATTTGCGGCCGGTCTCATAAAACTAGGGATAAAAAAAGGCGAAAGACTATCCCTTATCTCAGAAGGAAGAAACAGCTGGGTAATTGGCGAAATGGGTATTCTGTATGCCGGAGCAGTTAACGTTCCTTTGTCAGTAAAGCTGAACCCTGAGGAAATAAAATTCAGGATCAACCATTCAGGATCAAGAATGATCCTTGTGTCCTCTATCCAGGCTCAGAAACTTAAAGTTATATTGCATGAGTGCCCTACAATTGAAAAAATAATTCATTTCGATACTCAGGAAGAGTATGCAAATAACGAAATCCATTTCAATGAAGTAAGAAAGATTGGCAGAGAATGGCTTGAATCTACGGAAAATCAGGCAAAGTTTGAAGAAATATATAAAAGTCTCACTCCCGACAGTTTTGCAAATATTTGTTATACCTCTGGAACTACTGCAGATCCGAAAGGCATTATTCTGACTCATGGCAATTATGTGACAAATGTTTACCAGGCATATAGTCTGATGGATATTCCTTCATTTTATAAGACCTTACTTATTCTTCCATGGGATCATTCCTTTGGTCATACCGGAGGAATCTTTGCATTTATGGGAAAGGGCGCAAGTATAGCGTCGGTAAAAACCGGAAAAACTCCTATAGAAACACTTCGGAATCTACCATTGTGCCTTAGAGAGATTAAACCTAATCTGCTAATGAGTGTTCCGGCAATTGCTAAGAACTTCAGAAAAAATATTGAAAAAGGAATTAAGGAAAAAGGAAAAGCCACTGAGCTTTTGTTCAATCATGCGCTTAAGATCTCTTATGAATATAATAAGGAAGGGTGGAATAAGGGAAGAGGATTGCAACGATTTAAAAAACCTTTATTGAGATTTTATGACCGACTTCTTTTCAGTAAAATCAGGGAAGCATATGGAGGAGAACTTGACTACTTTGTTGGCGGAGGAGCCCTTCTCGATATTGAATTGCAGAGATTTTTCTACGCCCTCGGAATTCCTATGTACCAGGGTTATGGATTAAGCGAGGCCTCCCCCGTCATCTCATCTAACTCAACTGGCAGGCATAAACTGGGATCTTCAGGAGCACTGGTCAATAATATGGATCTGAAGATTTGCAATGACAATGGCGATGAAGTACTGGTAGGTCAAAAAGGAGAGATCGTTATCAGAGGCGGCAACGTTATGTATGGTTATTGGAAAAATGAAGCTGCTACAAAAGAGGCGGTAAGGGACGGGTGGTTATATACAGGCGATATGGGATATATGTCAGTAGATGGATTCCTTTATGTCCTCGGGAGATTCAAAAGCCTCCTCATCGCTGATGATGGCGAAAAATTCAGTCCTGAAGGAATTGAAGAAGCTATGTCTGAACAATCAAAATATATCGATCAGTGTATGCTCTACAACAATCAGAAACCATATACAGTGGTTCTCATTGTGCCTAACCAGCATGCCCTGAAATTATTTCTGGAGGAAAAAAATCTTACTGCTGATTCCGACGAAGGAAAAAGAGCTGTAATCACATTGATCGAAAGTGAAGTAAATGAATATCGTACTAATGGAAAATTTGGAAGTATGTTCCCTCAAAGATGGCTTCCTGTTGCAATTGGGATACTGGAAGAAAGCTTTACAGAAGATAATGGCCTTATGAACTCTACCATGAAGATCGTAAGAGGAAAAGTGATGGATAAATATCAGGATCTCATTGATTATCTGTATACTCCTGATGCGAAAGCAGTTACGAATGAAAGAAATATCGAGGAAGTTGAGAAAATGATGCTGGGATAGGCATGGGGTGAAAATAAACCTGAACAGAGATTAACATAACCAAAATAATATGAGAACATTTCTTATCAATTTAACATTTTTATTATTCTTAAGTGTGTCCTGTACACATAAAGAAGAAATAAACTGGAAAATTGCAGAAAATCCGATCCTGACAAAATGGTCAACTGATGTTGATCCATTAAAACCATGGCTAAAATATCCTCGTCCCGATATGGTCAGAAATGAATGGATGGACCTTAACGGATTATGGAATTATGCAATAACACCCAAAGGAGTCAAACCCGAAAAATGGGATGGTTCAATTCTCGTCCCCTACCCTGTTGAATCAGCACTGTCGGGAGTTAAAAAGAAAGTTACTGAAAAGGAAAATCTCTGGTATAAAAGAACTTTCACAATTCCTAATGTATGGAAAAAGAAACATCTTCTCTTAAATTTTGAAGCATGTGATTGGGAAACAAGAGTATGGGTAGATGGTAAAGAAGCTGGTGTCCATCGTGGAGGATATGATCCGTTCACTTTTGATATTACAGGTTTACCCGGGAAAACAAAACTTCATGAATTACTGGTGTGTGTATGGGATCCAACCGACAAGGGAGCGCAACCTCGCGGCAAACAGGTCTCTGCCCCTGGAAGTATCTGGTATACTTCAACTACTGGTATCTGGCAAACAGTCTGGATTGAGCCTGTAAATGAATCGTGGATATCTTCTTTCAGAACTGTTACAAATGCCGATAATGGAACAATATCATTTAAAACTGAAGTTAAAAATGCCGATGCCGGGACTCTTTTTTTCAAAATAAAAAAAGAAGGAAAGACAGTTGCCACAGCCAGTGGAAACGCGAATTCTGAAATTACAGCTCAGATTAAAGATCCGGTTTTGTGGTCACCAGATAAGCCTTTTCTTTATGATATCTCTGTTGAATTAAAAAATGACAACAAAACCGTAGATAAGGTAAATTCATATACTGGTATTAGAAAGATATCAATCGGTAAAACTCCTGATGGTTTTACAAGAATGCTACTGAATAATGAATTTGTGTATCAGAACGGACCACTCGATCAGGGATTCTGGCCGGATGGTATTTACACACCTCCCACTGAAGCGGCAATGGTTTACGATCTTCAAATGACAAAAAAGATGGGGTTCAATATGCTACGAAAGCATGTGAAGGTTGAAAACAGGATCTTCTATTATTGGTGTGATAAGCTGGGAATTCTTGTCTGGCAGGATATGCCCAGTGGTGATCAGTCGATCTGGGGAAATATGCCTGATATAAATAAATCAAAAGAAGCAACCGAACAATACGAATTTGAGTTGAAAAGAATGATTGAAACAAAATATAATCATCCTTCCATAATAATGTGGGTTCCATTTAACGAGGGTTGGGGTCAGTTTGAAACAGGAAGGATAACCCAACTTATTGCCGACTATGATCATACAAGGCTTGTCAACAGCTCCTCAGGATGGACTGACAGAGGAACCGGAAACATTAGTGATATTCATCATTACCCTGATCCTGCAGTTCAACCCGCTGAAGAAAAAAGAGCAATAGTTCTTGGAGAATTCGGAGGTCTTGGTCTTCCACTCCAGGGGCATACATGGGAGAAAAAAAACTGGGGTTACCGGAACATGGCAGACACTCTTCAGCTTCTTTCAAAATATGAATCATATCTCGATATGGTCCACAGATTTGTAAAGGAAAATGGTTTAAGTGCCTCTATATACACTCAGACGACAGATTGTGAAACAGAAACCAATGGTTTGATGACTTATGACAGGAAGGTTAATAAAATGGGTGTTAAAAATGTATATAACGCAAATAATGATTTTGTTCCACCTTCGCTAGCTTCACAGATGAGGATATTCACCGATAATTATTCAGCTGAACTGGTAAATTTCAAAGCTGGCGGAAAGATTTTTTACACCACGGATGGTACTGAACCTACAGAAAAATCCACCCAGTATTCAGCTCCATTTAATATATCGGAAACAACTACAATTAAGGCCTTTACAAAATGGGACGAAGCTAAAAGCCGTACAATTTCTTATTTGATTGAAAAGAAAAGTACAATGCCGGCTATCGAAACAGGCAATTTAAAACCAGGATTAAAAGCGAGGATATATACTGGAAATTTTAGTGCATTACCTGATTTTTCGACTTTAAAACCTGTTACAACAAAAATAGTGACTTCGGTTTCTCATTCTGTGGCTGGCAGGGATTCATTATACAGTATTGAATTTGAAGGATATATTCTCATACCATCTGATGGTGCATATGGGCTTTATATCCGTTCTGACGATGGTAGTAAGCTCGTTTTAGATGGAACAGAACCTGTAATGAATGACAGTGTTCATGGTATGGTAGAGGAAGGAAGAGCATTTCCGCTTGCAAAGGGATATCATAAACTTAAAATTGATTACTTCCAACAGGTGGGTGGAAAAGGACTTGAATTCCTTGTAGAGGCTCCGGGGGAGAAGAAAGCAATCGTGCCAGCTGGTTGGCTGTTTAACTGATATAAATAATGCTTAAATTATCAACCTGCTCTTAAAAGGCAGGAAAGTCATGAAATCGGCATGATGTACAATATATGCCTCGGTTGTTCTTTTAACCAGATCACCTTCATGTGCATGAGCAGCAATAATATGACACACTTCGGGAGGAATTCCGCACTCTTCAGCTAATGAGACTCCTGAAAATGGATGTCTCAGGTACTGACCATATTTCCCCTGAACAACTTTTTTGGCATCATCCAGCTCATATTCAAGTAATTTACCCACATCTGCCAGTATAGCACCTGAAATAAGGACATCCATGTTAACAGGCAGATCATCACCAAAAAACTCATTCATCTTCTCACCACTCGCTTTTGCAACATGAACAACGCATCTCTTATGAGACATAAAGCTTACCTTCAGTTCTGGTCCGCACAAAAGAGTAAACGGGATTTTCTCCAGGTCTTCCGGTTTCAGAACACTTCTCTCGAGAGCAATCTCCCATGTTTTAGCAGTTTTTTCTCTTAATGTTTTATCTTTGATCCAGTCAAGCTCCGGCCAAAGTTTTTTTACCTGTTCATTCATAAGAAATGGTTTAAATTATTTCAAACCTGCAATTATAGCATCAGTCATCTGCGTTGTTGAAGCGGCCCCGTTCATTATTACTTCCGGCCTTCCGGTCATCTTCATCATGTCGTATGTTCTCACCTTGCCTTCAATTATAACGTCAGCTATTGCTTTACGGATTTTAGATGAAATTTTCTTCTCATCCAGATAATCAAGCATCATACAAGCCGATTCAATCATTGCAATCGGGTTTACTATTGAAACTGCGTAACCTGCATATTTTGGAGCAGATCCATGAGTGGGCTCAAAAACTGCAATTCCATCGGATGAAAACTGTGCACTGCAGGCAAATCCCAGACCACCAATAAGACCCGCAAATGCATCTGAAGCAATGTCTCCGAACATATTCCCGGCAACAATCACTCCGTAGTCTTCCGGATTCTTGGTAAGCCACATCATTTGTGCGTCTATATTAGTATTCAGAAGTTTTATATCCGGAAAAGAATTTCTCTGAATTTCTTTTGCCAGTTTCCACATAAGCCCTGAAGTTTCTCTTATTACATTAGGTTTCTCGCATACTGTAACTGATTTATATCCAAATTTTTTCGCGTGCTCAAATGCAGCAATAAGTATTCTGATCGTAGCTTTTCTGGTGAAAATTCTTGTGGATATTGAAAGTTCTTCAACAGGCACTGATCCAAAATTCGCGGCGAATTTAGGATGTGTCATAAAAGCCTCATAAACCTTTGAGGGTGGGTTTGTCCATTCTACACCCGAATATAAACATTCAGTGTTCTGCCTGAAAATTACCACATCAACCATCGGTTCATCAATAGTATTGCCTTTACCTCTTCTGACAAAATTGAGTGGATTACCTTTGTATGATTTGCACGGACGAACGCAAATATCCAGGTTAAAAAGCTGTCTTAAACTAACTATCGGACTTGAGTATGTAAATCCTATACCCTGAAGATCGGGAGAGAGTTCAGCTTTTGCTTCATCAATTGGCTTGGAGGTGATAGCTCCAAAGAGAGCAATTTTGTACTTTTCAATCAGTTTAATAGTTCTTTGCGGTAATGGATTTCCTTCTTTGCACCAGAATTCCCATCCAATATCGCCATGTATATAATCTGCTTTAAATCCTGCTGCTACAAGTACTCTGATAGATTCATTCAATACTACGGCACCAATTCCATCGCCAGGTAAAGTAACTATTGTTGGTTTCGACATATGATTAATTATTGTTTTGTTTCAAATCCGACTACTATTCGTAAAAATAGTTAATTTTTGCCAACTTAAAACCTCGAATTTATGCATCTAAAATTAAAATTAATACTACTTTTGCGCCCAATCAGCTACAATATATGGGTATTTTAAGTCAACTAAGTCCGGAGTCAATCTGGATATATTTTGAAGAGATTTGCAGGATTCCCCGTCTATCGACGAATGAGGGTAAAATAAGACAGTACCTGTTGGAATTTGCTAAAAATCATAGTTTCAAATCTAAAGAAGATGAAGTAGGAAATATATTAATTATCAAACCACCTCACAAAGGAATGGAGAACAGAAAAACAGTTGTTCTTCAGAGTCATATGGACATGGTTGGAGAAAAAAATGCTGATTATCCACATGACTGGACTACTGATCCGATAATACCCACTATTAAAGAAGGATGGGTAACTGCAACCGGGACAACTCTTGGTGCAGATGATGGGGTTGGAATTGCTGCACAGTTAGCGATCCTTTCGGATAAAAAACTGAAAGCTGGGAAAATTGAGTGTCTGTTTACTGTTGATGAGGAATCAGGAATGACGGGTGCAATCAACCTTAAGTCTGATTTTTTCACTGGAAAAACTCTTATCAATCTCGATTCGGAAGACGAAGGTATACTCTTTATCGGTTGCGCAGGAGGCATGGACACTGTTGGGACAATGAACTATCAAACAGTTCCGGTGCCAGCCGATGCAGATGCAATTAGCATATCAATTACTGGTCTGCATGGTGGTCATTCCGGTGATGAAATTCATAAAGGCTACGGGAATGCCGTTAAAATAATGAACAGGTTACTATGGAATATTTCCAATCAATTGAATATTTCAGTCGCCTGGTTCGATGGAGGAAACCTCAGGAATGCAATTCCAAGGGAAGCTTTTTCAACTATTGTTTTCAATAAAAAAGATAGTGAATCAGTGAAAAGCTGGATTAACAATTTCTATTCAACATTGATAAATGAATTTGGAGATCTGGAGAAGGACATGAAGGTTTTTGTAAAGGAAGCTGATCTTCCTGCTGTCGTTATGGATGCAGAAAGCCAGAAGAGATTTCTTAATTGTCTCACATGTTGTCCTCATGGGGTAATAGCCTGGTCAAAAGATATGGATGATCTTGTTGAAACATCAACAAATCTCGCTTCAGCTAAGTTTGGCGATAGCAATACCATTAGAATAATTACCACTCAGCGGAGTTCAGTTGAATCGTCAAAGCACGAGGCAGGCTCAATGGTAGGGTCGTGTCTAAGGCTCGCAGGTGCTGAAGTGGTACATTCCGATGGTTATCCCGGATGGAAACCAAATTTAACTTCAGAAATTCTTAAGATTACCCGTGAATCTTATTATGCTCTGTTTGGAAAGGAGCCTTCTGTAAGGGCCATCCATGCAGGTCTGGAATGCGGTCTTGTATATGAAAAGATAAAAGGGATTGACATGATTTCATTTGGACCCACAATCAGAGGAGCGCATACTACTGAAGAGATGATTGAAATTAATACGGCTCAGATGTTCTGGGATCTTCTTCTTGATGTAGTAGGGAAAATGCCGGTGGAAAAATAGCTTTTTCTATTCATATTTTTCGAATTCGTCTTTGCCGGCACCACAAACCGGGCAGATATAGTCTGCCGGAAGATCATTGAAAGAGGTACCCGGTGAAATGCCGCCATCTGGATCGCCCTCGTCAGGATCATATATATATCCGCATACTATGCATTTATATTTTTCCATAAAGTGATCTACTTTATTTTAATTTTCTCACAACATCAATAACAGTTCCGTCAACCCATTTTATTGCGGCAACAATATCATCCTCAAACTGAGGCTTCTGCGGCACTCCACAAATCAATTCAGCTTCATCTTTAAGCTCCTTAAGAGTTTTCAACGGCAAGCCTTTGCCCTGAACACTTTCAATAAGGTCCTTTCTGAGCGGATTAACAGCAATTCCTCTTTCCGTTATAACAACATCAATCATCTCTCCCGGTCCGCACAAAGTTGTTACTTCATCCACGATGACAGGAATGCGATCGCGAAAAAGAGGAATCGGAAGGATTACATTTCGCGCATGCAGGCAGTTTTGCCAGCCCCCGATACCGTGAAGCAGGTAGCCATCAGAATGAGTAACCACATTCCCATTAAAATTCAGGTCAATCTCAGTGGCACCCAGAATCATAATATCCATCATGCTTGTGAGATTGCCTTTTGAATGATAGTTATAAGCATTGAATACGGAATATGGAACATGATTTTGATTATTCTCAATTGATTTCACCGCTTCAAGATCAAACACCTGTGCATCGAGGATAAAATTCATCAACCCGTCTTCAAGCATCTTTACCATATATTTAGTGCTGCCACCGAATCCGAACTTCGATTTCCATCCCTTGTTTTTAAGGATTTCGCTTATAAATACAGCGATTGCAAGTGATGTTCCTCCCGCTCCTGCCTGCATGGATACACCATCTTTAAGGATGCCTGATTTTTCGAGAAATGCTGCGGTTAATTCCGCAATCAAAAGTCTGTCGGGACTTTTTGTTATCTGGGTCGTTCCTGAAATGATTTTTTCAGGAATTCCAATTTTGTCAACAACAACTACATAGTCCACATAATTACCTTCAATTTCCATTGGAAAGCAGGGAAGATCGATAAGATTGTCAGTTACCACAATAACCTTATCAGCATACATATAATCAGCCTTAGCATATCCCAGGACACCGCATGCTGATGGACCGGATGTGCCTTTTGCATTTCCGAAGGAATCGGCTGTCGGAGCAGCAAGAACTGCAATGTCAATTCTCACTTCTCCATCCTGTATCGCCTGCACTCTGCCTCCGTGTGACCTGAGAACTGCAGTGCCTTTCATTTTTCCTTCGGAAACATATCGACCTAGCGGACCATTCATGCTTCCTTCTATCCTGTTTATTGTACCATCATCAAGAAACTTGATAAGTGGTTCGTGGCAGGGAAATGATGCAGAGGGAAACCAGATCAGGTCCTTCACTCCCATAGCCGATGCTAATTCAAATATATGATTGCTGACAAGATCTCCATCTCTGAGGTGATGGTGGGTCGATATTGTCATCCCGTCACGCAAACCACATTTTCGCAGAGCTTCTTCAAGAGAACTTAGAACTTTATTGCCGTCATCAGGGAAATCAGCACAGGTTGGTATAACGGGTGAATATTTTCTGCCTTCAGGTTTATGCTTCCCGATTCCTTTAAAAGGGATAACGGGCTGACCATTAATTTCCAAAGGCACTGATCTGCCTGCCGCATTTTTCACAGTTTTCATCACCATGCTTTCTCATTTAATGCTTACTATTCATCTTTTACCCAGTCAGGAGACAACCGGTTCAAACAAACTGCAAGATCAATTACTCTTTGTGCCCGTGCAACTACCGGAGGATCAATCATTTTTGATCCTAAAGCAACTACGCCGAGACCCTTTTGCTTTGCTTCTTCAAAAGCAAGTACTATTTTTTTCGACTTTTCTATTTCAGTTGTGTCAGGAGCAAATCCATCTCTGATCAGAGGTATCTGCCGAGGATGAATACATCCCATTCCTTCAAATCCAAGAGATTTTGATTCCTTTACTGTAAGTTTTAATGCTTCCATGTCAGCAACGTCAGAAAAAACTGAATCTATAGGCTGAATACCCGCAGCTCTTGCCGTAATAATGAGCCGTTGTCGTGCATATAACGATTCCTTACCATCCACAGTTCTTTGAACCCCAAGATCAGCAGTGAAATCTTCCAAACCTATTGCAATGGCTACAATGCTTCTTGATGAATATGCAATCTTAAATGAGTTCTCAAGTCCAAGTGCACTTTCAATAATAGGCATAAGATAAACATCATTGGTCAGATTGAATTTCATTTTAATGCTTTCAATCATTTTTTCTACCTGAAGTATATCTTCTGCATCCTCGCATTTCGGGATTAAGACCAAATTAACATTATGAGGAATAACAAAATGAAGATCTTCAAGTCCCCTTTTGCCCTGGTTTATTCTAACCATCCTTTCAGCACCATAGAAATTTATCTGCCTCAATGCATTCCTGACCAGAAGCCTTGCTTCATCTTTCTTTTCAGGCGCGACCGAGTCTTCAAGGTCAAGAATAATTCCATCGGCAGAATGAAGACCTGAATTGATCATTAGTCCGGGAGTGTTCCCGGGAAGATATAGTCTGGAAAAACGAAATCTGTGCCGTTCAGTTGAATAATTGTTTTCTTTGAGAAAAGGTGGAAGGTATTCCTGCTGCGTACTAATCAATTGTTTAACAACTGATTCCAAACGGGCTTCAATTACAAAAGGAAGAGCGCCTGAATCAGTTATCTTCACAAATGCATGTTTAATACCAAAAAAATCAAGGACTTCTTTAATCAGGCCTACAATTGAATCGCCATATAGTGATTTGACTTTAGAAATAAGGTCGATGGATATTCCTCCATCATATCTTAATTCCAGTGCAATTTCGCAATCTGATCTAACCTTGGGTCCGGAATTGCCTGAGATTGCAGCGGAATTTTTCATTTTGTTTCAAACTTAGTATTGTTATACAAACCTACTAAATTTTTCAAACATAAAGCCCATCGGCTTTTTACGTAGTTTTGTTTTCGCAAAGTTCGATTAAAACGCCTGAAGTGGCTTTAGGATGCAAAAAAGCTATATCGAGACCTTCTGCACCCTTCCTGGGTTTGCAGTCAATTAGCCGGATACCCATTTCGGCGGCATGTGCCAATTGATCTTCAATCTTTTCCACGGAAAAGGCAATATGATGTATCCCCTCACCCTTTTTTTCAATGAATTTACCAATAGGACCTTCAGGGTCAGTCGACTCAAGGAGTTCAATTTTTGTCTGTCCTACCTTGAAGAAGGCTGTCCGTACCTTCTGATCAGGAACTTCCTCAATGTTATAGCATTTCAGTCCCATTACCTTTTCATAAAAAGCAATAGCTCCTTCAAGGTTTGTAACGGCAATTCCAATATGTTCAATATGAGATGGTTTCATGTAATCATTAAATTTTAATTTTGTAACGCTTTTGACACCCCCTCCCGCTTTGCGGGATCCCCATGAAGGGGGAGAAAATCTGACTATTAATACTACTTTTGTCCCGCTTAGAAGGATACGGGTGCCATTATATCGATTGTGACCGTTGGGATTATATGATTAATTTTAAAATGGAAATTCCACAGGAGTCTTCATATCAGATTCAATGTTTGCCGGTTTTTTTGCAGCGACATGTACCTCGTTTCCATTTACAAAGATTGCTTTGTAAGGAACTGTAGGACAGGCAAATTCACAATGTCCGCAACCTATACAAATATCCTCGGTAACTTCAGGAATGACTAGGTTCCCTTCAAACGGAATCATATGAACTGCCTTTGTCGGACAACTTTCCGAACAAGCTCCGCATGATGTTCGCTCGGTATTAACAATACAGTTATCTTTTATGAAATTTGCTTTCCCAAGTTGTGTGAGTTTTTTTGCTTCAAGAACCAGGGGATGAAGAGCATTAGTAGGGCAGATCTCAGTACATTTTGTACAATTATAAGTGCAAAAGCTTTTATGGTAATCCATAACCGGCTGCATCATGCCTGCTATTCCATATTGTTTATAGGAAGGCTGAAGAACACCATTAGGACAAATATTAATACATAAAGAACAAGCAATACAATCAATATTAAAATCAGCTATGCTAACTCCTCCCGGAGGACAGACAGGATGGGTTTTTTTCTCCTTTACTGTTGAGTCTTTCTTTGGTTTTGGAGCAGTTTTATTCTGTCCACTCGCAACTCTTGATAAACCAAAAAGAAGCAGAAGAGATCCTATAATTATCTTGCGCTTGCTTTCATCAGTTTCATGAACTTTCTTTTTAGTACCTGCAATCCCGTAGGACATGGCTTTTTCAGGGCAAGTATGAATACAATTGAAACAACTTACACATCTTGAAATATCAACATTTGGTTTAAGAAAATCAATGCATGAAGATTTACATCTGATTGCACATCTACCGCACCTGGTACAAGTTGCTTCATCGAATTTTATACGGAAAAGTGATATTTTGGAAATCAGACCTAATAATGTTCCTACCGGACAGAACATATTACAATAAAGACGTCCTTTTGTCAATGACAGCCCGCCTACGAGAAGGAAAAAGGCCGCAGGAATTGAATATACTATAAGAGGAAAACTTTTTACGGGAACATTACTCAGAGTATATACATCGAATTTACCAAGGATTCCGGCAATAAAATTATTTAAATAAATAACAACCGGTTTGATAAAATAAGTCATTGACCTCGCAAATACACTATAGGGGTCGAGTAATGTGATCATGTAGATACCCCACACTAATGTCACAATAACTGTGATTGCGAGTATGGAATACCTTAAAATGGTAAAGGGTTTTTTGAAACCGTATCTCCTGAACTTCTTCTTGATCCTTCCTCCTATCCTGCTTGTCACATCCTGGGCAATTCCAAGAGGACAGAGAAAGGAACAGTAAGTCCGACCTGTGATCAACGTAAGTAAAAGAATACCAATAAAACCGCCGGTTGCAAGGGTCCTGAGATCAAAAAACTTCATGATTGAAGGAATGAATTGCAGAGAAGTCAGGATATTAAGATATTTTACAGGAAACAGCGACTTGAAGTCAACAAAAGCAAGGAAGAAAAAGATAAAGATGATAGTTGAAAAAACAATACGGAATCTCCTGAGTAGTGGTGAAGTCATTAAAAATTACATTTTAATTCTTTTAATATTAAGGGCATCAAGGTTCATATTGCCAAGTCCCATTTTATTTGCTATGGGAATATATTCGATCTTTTCGACCGGAACTCCCAGCATTTTTGCAGCTGCAGCATCTCCTGCAACCCAATCGGTGGTTAATATCTGGGATTTCATAGACACTATGTCTTCTTTCGATACTCCCTGGGGACCGTGTTTCACCATAACATTATAACAGTCGATAACGTTTAGAGCAGGTTTCTTTTCATAAAGAGCGTAATCTGCAATGCATTGGTTAAGATTGTTGGAATGCCAGTAACCTCTGTCCCAGACAAGACCCATCGAATTTTTAAGGCAACATGTCATCCGTGTTGAACTATGATCTTTAAGAACCGGAACATTAATAAAAACATCAGCTTCAAGCAAAAGCTGATGGACCTTGGCTTTCTGAAGCTTAATACCACCAGGGATTTCAATTTCCTGATAATAACTTTCAGAATTACCCGATACTACTTTTGCACCAGCAGATTTTGCTGCTTTTTCAATACCGGAATTACTGTAGCAGTTAACCCAGTTATCGCATGTATGATCAAATACATAAACTTCTTTGGCACCTGCCTTAAAACAATGTTCGATAATCCTTTTTACCAGGAGGGGATTTGTGTTAGCCGCAAGTTCAGGAATAACATCCCACCCGATATTAGGTTTTATCAATACTTTTTGTCCTTTCTGAACAAATGTTCCCATACCTCCCAGTTCCTGTATGCCCAGATCAAACATTGCATCAGGGTTCCCTCCCATAACCGCAACCATATCGTACTTTGCTCCTGCCGCCGGGGCTTTCCAGAGTTTTTCAAATCCACCCATCTTTATTGCTGCACCAGCTGCAAGTCCTCCGCCGATTGATGTTCTAAAAAAATCCCGTCTTTTCATAATATGAATAAAATGGTTAATTAAATGATTCGAGGAATAAGTGCCGAAAATACAATTTTTTTTTATTATTCGGTAAAGATTGTAAATAGTATATTAGCAAAGTCAAATTCAGGGTTATGTTGTAACTGCGTTTTTAACATTCCTGTAATATAATTGTTGCACTTTATACCTCTCCATAAAAATGAAAATAATCAGTTACGATTGTTTCTCCGGTATCAGCGGAGATATGAATCTGGGGGCAATGATAGATCTTGGTGTCGATCAGGTATTTCTCACAGGTGAATTAAAAAAACTTAATCTCCCGGGCTGGGAACTAATCGTGTCGAAGGACCAAAGACATGGGATTGTTGGAACCAAGGTCACAGTGAAACAAACGAGACATGAACATGCTCACCGTCATCTTTCCGATATTGAAAAGATCATAAATGAATCTTCTCTTGACTTTCCGACAAAAGAGTTAAGCATGAAAATATTCATGAAAATTGCCAGGGCTGAAGCTTCCGTACATGGAATCTCTGTTGATCATGTTCACTTTCACGAGGTGGGAGCAGTCGATTCAATTATTGATGTGGTGGGTGCTGCAATATGTTTTAATGCTTTAAATGTTGAGGGAGTACATGTTTCCGCTGTAGAACTCGGGGAAGGTTTTGTAATTTGTGATCATGGAAAACTTCCTGTTCCGGCTCCTGCGACAGCTGAAATCATAAAGGGAATTCCTGTAAAAAAGGGAGGAGTGGATTTTGAAGCTACAACCCCAACCGGAGCTGCAATTCTTGCCACTTTGGGAACTAACTTTAATCCTGAT
This sequence comes from Bacteroidales bacterium, assembly GCA_003141895.1. Taxonomy (GTDB): domain Bacteria; phylum Bacteroidota; class Bacteroidia; order Bacteroidales; family VadinHA17; genus LD21. Next base: position 190,617 of record PLNT01000007.1, read on the forward strand.
CTGAAAATTAAAATTGAAAAAACCGCCTATGGTGTTGGTCAAAAAGAACATGAGAAAGTTCCAAATCTGCTCAGAGTATTCCTTGGTGAAGTATTGACAGATACTTCAGGACACGATGCAATACAGATTGAATGTAATATTGATGATATGAATCCTGAATTCTTTGAATATATCTCTGAAAGACTTTTTAAAGCCGGGGTCTCCGATGTTTTCTGCTCAAATATAATTATGAAGAAAGGACGTCCGGGTGTACTTCTCAATGTCATATGTGAAAATGAATCAGCTGATGCAGTTAAAAGCATAATTTTCACTGAATCAACATCATTGGGAATAAGAACGTTTCCTTTCAGAAAGGATACCCTCGCAAGGAAATTTGAAACAGTACCGACCATTTATGGTGATGTTACGGTTAAAAGATCATATTATGACGGAAAAGAGGTTTCATGCAAGCCAGAATATGAAGAATGTAAAAAAATAGCCTCAGGCAAAGGAATTCCTGTTAAAGAGGTCTACAATAATATTATGGCAGTGATAAATAATAAAATTATAAAAAAAGATATATGAATGCAAAGGAAGTAGAGAAACTGCTTAAAAATGTAAAAAAAGGAGAGACAAGCATCGAGGAGGCTTTGGAAGTGCTAAAAAACTTCCCTTATACCGATCTGGGTTTTGCCAGAATAGATCATCACCGGGAAATGAGAACCGGTTATCCTGAAATAATCTATTGCGCCGGTAAATCTAAAGAGCAGGTAAGTGAAATTTTCAGAGTAATGTCGGAGAAAGAAAATAATGTCATTGGTACCAGGGCAAATGAAGAAATGTACGAAGCTGTCAGGAGTATTTTATCGGAAGCTGTATATTACCCCATTGCCCGGATTATTTCTTTACAAAAAGTAAAACCTGCAGTTTCAGAAAGTAAAATTGCTATTATCACCGCTGGAACTTCTGATATGCCCGTGGCCGAAGAGGCTGCAATAACGGCTGAACTTCTTGGGAACAAAGTACTTAGAATCTATGATGCCGGAGTTGCAGGGATTCACAGGCTTGTAGATAAACTTCCTGAGATCAGGAACTGCCGTGTCGTTGTGGTTATTGCCGGAATGGAGGGAGCTCTGGCTAGTGTTGTCGGAGGGCTCGTTGATAAACCTGTAATAGCCGTCCCTACCAGTATTGGATACGGCGCAAATTTCGGAGGTGTTTCAGCTTTACTGGCGATGTTGACCAGTTGTTCTACCGGTGTTACAGTGGTGAATATTGATAACGGATTCGGTGCCGGTTTCGCAGCCAGTATGATCAACAAAATGTAGTGAATATTTCAATAATGGCTGGAAAAATACTTGTTTCAACGGCTTACTTACCACCCGTTGAATATTTTTCTCTTCTTTCCAGGGCAGAAGAAGTATTAATCGAAAGAGAGGAAAACTACCTTAAGCAGTCGTTCCGTAACAGATGTTATATACTTTCCGCTCATGGACCCCAGCTTCTATCTGTACCAGTTTACCTCGGGAGTCTGCACAAAACTCAACTGAAAGATATAAGGATCGATTATTCAAAACGATGGCAGCAGGTTCACATTGGTGCGATTAAAGCTTCATACAGTGCCTCCCCCTATTTTCAATTCTACTTTGAAAATATTGAAAAAGTGATATCAAAAAAAACTGTCTTTCTGATTGATCTTAACACCGAACTAACAGAGACAGTAATTAATATGCTTAAGATGAAAACACAACTCAGATTTACGTCTCAATTTGAAACTCCGGCAGAATCTGAGAATGACTTCAGATACAGAATATCTCCAAAGAAAGAATCGGGCTTCCGAGTAAAAGAATATTTACAGGTTTTCAATAACGTTAACGGGTTTGTTCATGGCCTGAGCATTATTGATCTGATATTCAATATGGGGCCTGAAGCGGTGGATTATCTTTGAGGTGGCCATGCCATGGCATGGCCAAAAAAGAGGCTGTCGCACATAAAAAAGCCGTTTCCCTGGGGAAACGGCCTCAAATCAAATCAGTCATCAAAGTATTAAATCCCAAATCTGTAACCTAAGGTTAAAGTGAAAACGTTCTTCGATGTACCCAGGTTCGCAGTTGCCGGATCAATGCCAGTTGCTACCGGATACAGCAAATAATTTTCCGAATAATTAAAGTTGGTATAACTGAAATCTATAGAAAAGTTTTGTTCTCTTATTCCTACTCCTGCAGATATTGAAGTATAGTGAAGATTTGAATTGGCATCACCTGCAGTGAATGGTATACCGTAATAGCCGTAACCTGTCCGAAGATAAACATTACTAAGTCTGAGCTCTCCTCCAAGTCTGAAGTTGCTTGTTGGTTTAAGACTGTTTTTTATTTCATCATTTTTATTAGTATAATCATAACCATCGCCGGTTTGCGAGAATTTAGCAGTGCTGTAATCAACAAACTCATAATCAGCGCTGAGAAGCGCAATTTTCTGTATCTGTACACCGATCCCGGCTAATACCCTGAAAGGAGTAGCCAAAGCGTAGTTAAATCTCGATGGATCACTGGAAAACTCATAATGACCACCATCAGTAAAATTTGCAGTTACGTCATTATAATAATATTCATCGATCTTGTACCATGTAGGTGTATGAAATGCCAAACCTAAACGTACAGCATCAACCGGTTTGTAAATAGCGCCGAATTTAACTGAGTATCCGGTTCCTTTATCTTCGTAATGATCAATATATGTGAAATTCTTGAAGGCAGTGGGAAGAGCGTTATCTGTTGACTCGAGATGCTCATAATCGCTTGTGTATCTTAATTGTGTAATTCCGAATGTTGCACCAAAAAAGAATTTGTCCGAATAATTTCCTCCTATTGAGAAGGAATGTTCACCTATATATCCGTCATTTGCAATTAGCCGGCGGATTGTCTGACCATATGCAGATGAGGCATTATCTCCGTAATTGTTAAAAACTGTACCATATTTTTTACCACCGGATCCTGTGACAGTATCCATTACCCATGCATCAAAGGCAAGACCTTCAGCACCCTGCAGATCATGAAAGTTGGTGCCGGCACCATTATTCCCGCTATTCCCCAGTCCTGCCCAGTAATCTGCCATTGAACTTGAATTGCTGACTCCCTGTATTCTTGCACTTTGGCTAAGGTTATTCATCTTATTATAAGAGTACGCAATATTCAGAGATATCAGACCTGATTCGTGAGATATTATATTGCCAACAAATCCAATCTGATTAATATTAAAATTGTAGAGATTATCAGTAAATTTTCCATTGAAATCCGCAGTTGTTCTGGTATTGTATAGTTGCGGTGACAATGTGATCTCGGAAGATCTGAAAACTCCAAGACCTGCCGGGTTTTGATTCAGAGTGGAAATATCACCGCCTAAAGCAGTGAATGCACCTCCCATGGAGTTAAACCTGGCACTTCCTCCATAAAATATCTGGGAATATCTTAAAGCATCGTCAACGTTCTGCGCTTTAATCCCTGTTGCTATAATTAAAATCACGAATATTATTAAACAAATCCTTTTCATAAGATTATGTATTTAGTAAGATTATCCCTGCACTCTTATATTTAGAATGAACGTTATTTAATCATTATTTATTTTACTGTTAACTTACTATCTTCCTATCTTCTTCCGGAAGATGATCCGCCACCACCACCGCCACCCGACGATCCGCTTGAAGACCTTGACGAACCGGATGATACAGATCCTGAAGAGTAAGATCTTGATTCACCTCCGCCGCCAGAGGATCTGCTGGTTCCTGAATATGATGGAGATGAATATCTTTCCACGCTGCTTCTTGAAGGTACAGAATAGCTCCCTGAATTCCTGAATGAATTTGATCTGACCTGGTTAGCCGGAGAAGATACTTCCCGACTCCTTTGTATAGCGTTGCTGTTAGAGTAAGTATTCTGATTTGAATAGCTTCTTGCGTTGTTATTTGAATTGCTTCTGTAAAAGGAATTCGAACCTTGAGTTACTCTGCTATTATTATAAGATGGACGTGTACTCATTCTTGGATTGTTATAACTCGGAGTATACGACCTGCTGTTGCTGTTGTATGTTGGTCTTGTATTAGCAGGTGTCCTTTGAACAGAACCTGACCGGGTGTTTGACTGACTCTGAACAGTCCTGCCGCTGCGGACGACCTGTTGTGAATTAACACTTGTTGAAGAGGTCCTTCTTTGATCGGTAGCCAGAGCCTGCGAACCAGATCTGCTTCCAGTTCTTGAAGTTGACCCCGATAGGTATGAGTCTCTCCTGGAAGATCCGGAAGTACCTCCGACGTTAGTGTTCCATTTGGATGACATATTGCTGGGACGTTCATTTCTGCGATAAGGTGTTGAGTAATCACGTAATCCGTAACCACCAGTGCTGTAAAGGCCTCCGTAATAGCCCCCAAATCCATATAAACCACCGCCGTAAAATCCGCCATAATAGCCACCATAACCAAACCCATATCCACCATAATAGTCTGGATAACCATAACCGTAGTCACCATAAAATCCTCCGTAACTATACGGATTGTAACCAGAATAAGGGAAACCGCCGTAGCCCATCCCATATCCGAATCCCATATAAAAAGGATCTCTCCAGTAAGGATCGAAGTAGTTTCCGTAAAACCTGTTCAACCTGCTTGCATAGGATGAATTATCGTAATAATCATATCCCCCGTTATTATTGCTCTCAGTATTTGAATTTGCCTCATAATCAACTGCATCATTGTATTTATCTGTAATAAGAGTATCTGCTGCATACTTATTATCAAAGTACTCATTGTTACTATTGTTATCTTTGGTTGTGCGGTCATTTTCAGGAAGCTTGTTCTTAACCTGTTGATCTGAAGATGAATAATACAGATCATCATACTCGCCTCCCGTGTAAAGACTTGAGGTACAAGAGCCAAGAGTAAGAAGAGCAAAGATTAATATTTGAGATAAAATTTTCATTTTGGTTTCCCTCCTATTTTTCTAAATAACACGCAAATATTGTACCAAAGAAACAAATTTTATTAACTAACTGTCACTTCCCGAATAATATTATTTTTTCCACATTTATAAATTGACATTTTTCTACCTTCTCCCGGATGATTTTCTGCCCGAAGATTTTAAGGAGCTATGAGTGGAACTGCTTCTTACAGACGATCCTGGATTCATAGATCTTGGTGAAGATGACCGTATATTTGCTGAACCCATAATTCTTGGAGATGATGACCTTATATTTGCAGAGCTCATCGATCTCGTAGAATGTGAAGTAATACCTGCACCCGATCTGCTACCTGATCCCTGGCTGACATTAGGATAGGAACGGTAATTACTTGCTGTAAGATTTCCTGAACCGGAAGCATTTCTAAAAGAGTTGCTCTTGGACCGGACGTTTCCACTGAACCCGTTAGTTCTATTTGTGCCATTCGAACCATTCGAGCCGGGTCTCCTGGAAAATCCTGAACCAGAGTTTCTTCGTGACATGTTCGAATAACTGTTATGATAGTCATTATGAGAATAGTAGCCAGACCTGTAATCATAGCGATTATGATTGTAATAATTGTTATTCCATCCGTAATAGTTGTTATGCCATCTGTTCCCAAAGCTAAAATTGAAAATCAAAGGTGAATACCAGCTATTATAGAACGGATTATAGTAATAAGGATCATAACCCCAGTAGCTTCCGTAATATTGATCGTAACTATTATAACTGCCATCATAATTAAATCCTAAACCAAATCCCAGACCCCCGTAAATACCTAACCCCAATGAAAAAGGCCGGTAATCATACCAGTAAGAATCTGTGAAAACAGGTGAGTAATAATCAAATGCAGCATATGATCTATGGAACCTGTTGATTCTCGATGTAAAATAATAATCATAATCATTATGATAATTATTTACAACCACTCTGGCATTATCATGTCTTACATCGCTTAAACCACCTCTCTGGGCATTAGCTGCAGCAAAGGTGAGAAGTGCTAATGATAAGATTCCGATGCACATTTTTGCTTTCATGATGAACCTCCGATTCTTTTTAGAGTAATAACTGATCTTTTTATTTATTTTTACGCAATCTATTTTCTTAATATTAACAAATACCATACCAAAAAAATGGCGAAGTTTTTATCGAACAGGGAGGAGAATTATTCACAATGGTATAACGATCTTGTTATCAAGGCCGATCTGGCAGAAAATTCGGCTGTCCGCGGATGCATGGTTATTAAACCCTACGGATACGCAATCTGGGAAAAGATCCAGGCTGAACTCGACAGGCTATTTAAGGCTACCGGTCATGTTAATGCATATTTCCCTTTATTTATTCCCAAATCGTTCTTTAGTAAAGAAGCAGCCCATGTTGAAGCTTTCGCCAAAGAATGTGCAGTTGTGACTCATTACCGTCTGAAAAATGATGAAAATGGAAAGGGGATCGTTGTTGACCCGACTGCAAAACTTGAAGAAGAACTGATCATCCGTCCTACTTCAGAAACAATAATATGGCATTCATACAAAAACTGGATTCATTCATACAGGGACTTGCCTATCCTTATAAATCAATGGGCGAATGTTGTAAGGTGGGAAATGAGGACAAGGCTTTTTCTTAGAACAACTGAATTCCTATGGCAGGAGGGTCATACAGCTCATGCGACCCGTGAAGAGGCAGTTGAGGAAACCGAGAAAATGATAAATGTTTATGCTGGTTTTGCTGAGAATTCAATGGCTCTCCCGGTAATAAAAGGCTATAAAACTGAAAATGAACGATTTGCAGGAGCACTTGATACGTATGCAATAGAAGCTCTTATGCAGGATGGGAAGGCTCTGCAGGCAGGAACAAGTCATTTCCTGGGCCAGAATTTTGCAAAAGCATTTGATGTTCAGTTTACAGATAAAACGGGAAAACTTGATTATGTCTGGGCCACATCATGGGGTGTTTCAACCAGACTTATGGGAGCTATTATTATGGGACATGCTGATAATAATGGACTTGTTTTGCCTCCTAAACTTGCTCCAATCCAGGTCGTAATTATCCCAATATATAAAAACATTGATCAGATTGGTGCCTTATCAGAAGTTTCTCTGAAAATCAAAGCCGGATTAGAAGCTTTAGGAATCTCTGTGAAATATGATGACAGGGATAATAATAAACCGGGGTGGAAATTTGCAGATTATGAGCTGAAAGGGGTTCCTGTCCGTCTGGCTATCGGTCCGCGAGACTTGGAAAACAACACCATTGAAGTTGCCAGAAGGGATAATCTGACAAAAGAAACAATCAGTGTTGACAAGGTATACGAGTATATCCCAAAACTTCTTGATGATATCCAGGTAAATATTTATAATAAAGCTCTTAATTTCAGAAAAGAAAATACATTCTATGTTGACAGATGGGAAGACTTCCTGAAAGTTCTTGATAATCAGGGAGGTTTTATCATGGCGCACTGGGATGGCACTGTTGAAACTGAAGAAAAAATTAAGGAGGAGACCAAAGCAACTATCAGATGTATTCCATTCGATAGTCCTGAAGAATCTGGCAAATGCATTTATTCAGGCAAACCTTCGAACCGAAGAGTTCTTTTTGCAAGGTCATACTAACCAGATAGTTGCATATTTAATTTGATGTTAAAATCCTTTGGTAAAGAGGTAAGAAAAAGATTCATGTAGATTTTCATATCCGATGGTTTTGTAAGACCGGATGAAAAACTAATTAAAACCAGTCTGGTTTTAATTTTAGTGAATAATTCTTACTTTAGATGTCTGTTTTTCATAATTAATATATTTGCCATGACCGATCAGAACGATAAAAAGGTGGCCATAATAGCTACACTCAAAGAAAAATCTATTCTGAAACAAAAGGTATTCGATAATACTCTTGAATCTTTCTGCAATATCAAGGAGGTACTGAAAAACTTATCGAAAGAGGTAAATACCAGTCTGGGTAATATCGATTCCAGGATACGGCTTGAGTATACTGACAGAAGTAATTTTGATGCCCAGCTAAAGGTCGCAGGTGATGTTTTGCTTTTCAGTATGCACTCCAATATATTTCAGTTCGACCGGGAGCATCCTGCATGGAAAACTGCTTATATACAGAAAAATAAATATAATGCATATTCGGGCATGATAAATATTTATAATTACCTCAGCGATTCGTTCAAATATTCCCGACTTGATGATCTTGGTTATCTTATCGCAAGGATATTCATAAACCATGAACGGCAATATTTTGTTGAAGGTAAAAGGCAAATGGGAATGTTATTCACGAATTATGGAAATGAAGAGATCAGTAAGCAGTCATTACAGCTAATCATTTCAACTGCAATTCAATATGCACTGGAATTCGATCTTCTTGTGCCACCTTACGATGCTGTGAAAATATCTACAGTGGGACAGGCTGAAGCCAAGATCCAGCATTCAAGAGTTATTACAGGTAAACGTCTGGGATTTCAGTTTAACTCTGATGATGTTTTGATTAGCAACTATCAGAAAACCTGATGTGCAAGGACCGGTTAAGATGCATCAATTTTCCAGGACCAACCTTATTTTTGGTCCTGTTATTGTCATGTAACATTGCATATACTCAGGTCCGTCGAATAAGAACACCTATCAGCAATGATTCAGAAAATGTCATTATCAGACTCAAACAAGACATTCCTCCTCTCTTAAATGATTCCATTCGAGAAGCAAATTCCAGGTTAAGACCGGTAGCTCGCCGAAGTGACAAAAACACTCTTTTTTACAGCACACTTAAAGCAAGAGCTTCAAAAAACAGGTTTACAAAAAGAATATTCAATTTTTTAATTGTAAACACTGATACAAGTTATAAAAAGCGTTTCGCTTCAACCAGCGATGCCAATTATAAGAAATACATTGGGGTAAGGATCAGAAAAATTGTGATACGAAGATTGAATGTTTTCGGAACAGATATTAATTATCCATACCTGGACAATCCTAAAAATTATGAGAAGATATTAAATAAGACACACTTCAACACAACAGAAAACATTGTCAGGAAAAATTTACTTTTTAAAGAGGGTGATGAAATTTCACCGCTGAAATTAAGTGATAATGAGCGTTTTTTACGTGAACTTCCATTTATAGGAGATGCCAGGATACTGGTAGTTCCGGTTTCCGATCAGGAGGCCGATATTGTAGTATTCACCAAAGATATATATTCCCTGGGAGGCGATTACTTTTACAGAGGGCTAAGCAGAGGTTCAGTCTCTGTCTTCGACAAGAACATACTTGGCTGGGGCCACGAATTAGGGATAGATGTACCTTTTGATAATCGTGTTCCTAACTCGCCAGGATTAGGAGGGCATTATTATGCAAATAATATCCAGAAAACATTTATTGATCTTAGTGTATTTTATCTTAATGGACTGGGTAACGATACATATGGTTTTGCTTTTAGCCGCAAACTTATCAGTTCAAGTACAAAATATGCCGGAGGCATCGCTTTCCGTCATATGTATTCCACTTTCGATCTTAGTCCTGTTCCGCTTCCTGTTCCGTATAAGTACAATCTACAGGATTACTGGATTGCACGATCATTCCTTTTAAACAGAGAATCTGTATCCAGGTTAATCATAGGTACACGTTATATAAATAATAATGTGTACAGTCATCCCTTGATTTCATCTGATTCATATCTGAACCTTCAGCGATACAAACTTTTCCTGGGATCTGCTGCTCTTTCAATCCAGAAATATACAAAAACCAATCTTTTATATAGTTATGGCCGCACCGAGGACGTGCCATATGGTGCCCTGTTTAAAATCACCGCAGGAAGTGAATATAACGAATTCAAAAACCGGACATATATGGCAGGTGAAGCCTCTTTCGGCAACAAGATTGGTGATCTGGGTTATTCCTATTTCTATTCAGGATTATCAACTTATATCAATAAAGACAAAACCGAACAGGGGCTCCTCGCACTTCGGCTGAATTACTTTTCCAACCTTATTGGGTTTGGAAATTTCAGAATGAGAAACTTCGTTTATCTGAACTACACCAGAGGATTCGGAAGATATACAAATGAAAATCTCAGATTCAGCACTGAAAATGGCTTTTCAGGTTTCAGAAATGATTCAATAAACGGGAATCAAAGATTATCATTAAGTCTTGAATCTGTTGTATTCAGTCCGTTAAATATTTATGGCTTCCGGTTTGCTTTTTTTGGTTTTGCCGATTTCGCTCTCCTGTCAGGAGCAACTGAAGGTCTTAGTTACGGTTTTGCGCTTTCGAGTATAGGTCTTGGTATGAGAATAAGAAACGATAATCTTATATTTAACACAATCCAGATAAGATTTGCATTTTTCCCAAATACTCCCTCATTTTCAAATATCTCCAACATTACCGTTTCAGGGGAACAACTCCTTCATCCTGACAATTTCGAACCGGGGCAACCTGCTATTATTCCCTATCAATAATGAACAAAAACTTCACAGGATTGTAATCCCTTAATGATCGAGAATTATTAACTTTAAATTTAATCAGAAAATGGCTGTATTAGTTGGAAAAAAAGCACCTTCTTTTTCTGCACCTGCAGTTATAAATGGCGGTGAAATTGTCGAAGGATTCTCAATTGAGCAATACATTGGTAAAAAATATGTTGTTTTCTTTTTTTACCCTGCGGATTTCACTTTTGTTTGTCCTACCGAATTACTTGGCTTTCAGGAAAGGTTGGAGGAATTTAACGAAAGAAATGTAGCGATAGTTGGTTGTTCGGTAGATTCAAAGTATTCACACTGGAAATGGCTTCAGACAGAATTAAAAGATGGAGGAATTAAAAGTGTTAAATATCCTATCGTTTCTGATCTCTCAAAAACCATTTCAGAGAATTATGATGTTCTTGCCGGCACATACGATTATTCTGAAGATGGGGATATTACATTCAAAGGTGATCCAATGGCTTACCTTGGATTATTTCTCATCGACAAGAAAGGAGTTGTGCGTCACCAGGTTGTGAATGACATGCCACTGGGAAGAAGTGTGGCTGAAACATTGAGAATAGTGGATGCCCTCCAGTTTTTTGAGGAAAACGGAGAAGTATGCCCTGCTGACTGGCATAAAGGAGATAAAGCCATGAAGGAGACTCAGGAAAGTGTGGCTGAATACCTCTCGAATCAGTGAAACTAAAAGTCGGAGTATCGGTTGTCTTATTTTAGAAATAGGATTCTGACCTGTCTCTACAAACTACATAATTTTATTTATTGAAAAGGTATCCATCAAAAGGATACCTTTTTCTATTTTTGCATATCAATAAATCTAAAGATGATTAATGAATTCAAAAAGTTCATTTCTGAAAATAACCTGATAAAACCCGGTGAAAAATTTCTTCTGGCGGTTAGTGGCGGAATTGATTCAATGGTGATGGCTCATCTTTTCCATCATCAAAAATACAGTATTGGTGTTGCGCATTGCAATTTCTCATTGAGGGACGGGGAATCTGACAAAGATGAGGAACTGGTACGTCAGTTTGCTGATGCAAATAATATCCCATTTTATACAACCAGGTTTGATACAAAAAAATTTGCCAGAGAGAATAAATTATCGGTTCAGATGGCCGCAAGGGAATTGAGATACAAGTGGTTTGAGGAATTAAGAAATGAATATGGTTATGATTCAATTGCTGTCGCACATAATCTCAATGATAATATCGAAACTCTGCTGATAAACCTGATAAGGGGCACCGGTTTGGCCGGGCTGACAGGAATGAAACCAGTCAGCAACAAAATCATAAGGCCATTGTTATTTGCAACCAGAAACAACATTATTTCTTATCGCGATCAGTATAATATTGTATTCCGTGAAGACAAATCAAATAATGATACCAAATACATCAGGAATAAAATAAGACATCTTGTTATTCCGGTGCTCAAAGAAATAAATCCATCAATTGAAATTACTCTCAATGAGGCAGCAGAAAGATTCTCAGGATTTAATGAGATCGTGTCAGATCACATAACATCACTTAGAGAATGCATAAAAGAGGAAAGAGAACAATTCATCACATTTAATATAATCCTGTTAAAGAAATATTCACACAATAAAGCGGTATTATTTGAACTGTTTAAACCTTATGGAATAACCGGAGCACTGTTAACCGACCTTATGAAGATAATTGAAGGAAAAACAGGGGGTCAGGTAATTACCGATACTCACAGGATAATCAAGAACAGAAAGGAATTAATAGTATCAGATGAAAAAAAACAAATTGAAAAATCATATACTATAGACAGCGTTGAAGATCTGACAATGTTTGCGGGGATATCAACGGCAAAAATCGTCACAATAAACCCGACATACGAAATTCCAAATGATCCGCATATTGCTTGTATTGATTCACAGAAAGTGACATTTCCTTTGATTATAAGGAAATGGAGAGTCGGCGACTATTTTTATCCGCTCGGAATGAGACAGAAGAAGAAGCTCAGTGATTATTTTATCGATAAAAAATATTCAATTTTTGACAAGGAGAATATTTTTATTCTTGAATCAGGTGGAAAAATTTTATGGATCATCGGTGACAGGATTGATGACAGGTTTAAAATAACCAATTCAACAAAAACAGGTCTTCTGATAAGATCAAAAAGGAAGGAACTGGTGATCAAACCGATAAAATAGATTCTGTAATCGCAAAGCCCCCCTGCCTCCCTAAAGGGGGGTTAATGCGCTCATTTATAGTGAATATTATCTTAGTAAAATACTGAATTATTCCCCCTTTAGGGGGATCCCGCGAAGCGGGAGGGGGCCACTCCTCTCCCCATGAATTCCCCTGTCGATTAAAATAAGATCTGCCATAACTATTGCAGTTGCAGCTTCAACTATTACAGGCATTCGCAGTGCAATGCAGGTATCATGCCTTCCCTTTACTATAAGGGTAGCCATCTTCCCTTCCTTAAAGTTAAAAGTAGTCTGATCAACACCTGTAGACGATGTTGGTTTAACAACTATTCTGAATACTATTTCATTGCCATTGGTTATTCCTCCGTTTATACCTCCGGCGTTGTTTGATGCTGTCCGTCCAAGACTATCCACAAACGGATCGTTATTTTCAGAACCCCTCATCGACGCAGCAGCAAATCCGGAACCGAATTCGATTCCTTTGATAGCAGGAATTGAAAAGATTATATGGCTGAGAGCTGATTCAAATGAATAAAAGAAAGGTTCGCCGATTGCTTTGGGAGGTTTTTTTACCCTGCATTCGATAATTCCACCTATAGTATCATTAAGAGCAATCGCCTCATTTATAGCTTTTTCAATATCTTCTGATCCTCCTGCCGAGATAAGTTTCGCATTCATTTCCGAAGTTCCCGCAATTTTCTTTGCAACAACACCTGCAGCAACCAATCCCCATGTTATTCTCCCGGAAAAATGCCCGCTTCCCCTCATATCAGCAAAACCTGAATGCTTTATTCGAGATACAAAATCTGCATGGCCCGGCCGTGGAATATTTTTAAATTCATCATAGTCCGATGAAATTTTATCGCTGTTTCTGGTGATCAGGCTCACAGGGGCCCCGGTTGTTACCCCGTCGAAAACCCCGCTCAGGATTTCCGGAAGGTCAGGTTCCTGGCGCTTTGTTGTGCCCACTCCCCCACTTTGTCGTCTTTTAAGATCTGCAACGAAATCTTCAGGCTTAATGGCTAAACCCGGAGGGCATCCGTCAATTATTACTCCAATTGCCGGTCCATGTGATTCACCGAATAATGTTAATCTGAAAACTACTCCGAAAGAATTCATAATTCTAATTTTTAGCTCTGAATCTTTTATAAAAATCCAGCACATCGATCACTGGAACTTTTTCAACTATCCCTTTTCCTATTCCGTTAGTGAAAACAAAATGAATTTCACTCCCCGTTTTCTTTTTATCGTGAAGAACAAGTTTCTCAAGCTGATCATATGAAATATCAAGTTCCTCAATAAGTTCAAATCTGTTTAATAATCTGATTATTCTGCTCTTTTCTTCATAATTTATTAAACCTTTTTCGAATGAAAACTCGGTGGCCAGTTCCATTCCCGAAGCCACAGCAAAACCATGTTTCACGCCTTTGTGCATCTCAATTGCGTGGCCATATGTATGTCCGAAATTCAAAATTCTCCTCAGTCCTGTTTCAAATTCATCTTCTGATACCACTAAACCTTTAAATCTTACCGATTTAGCCACCAGGGAAGTAAGAAGTCCTGAATTCCTTGATAAAATCTGATCTGAGCTTCTTTCAATATGGTCAAATAATTCTTTATCTCCTATTATTGCTGTTTTTATAAGCTCTGCTAATCCCGACAAATATTCCTGTCCGGGAAGCGTTTGAAGCATTTCAGGATCACAAATAACGAACTCAGGCTGCCTGATTGTCCCAAGCATATTTTTTGTATCTCCGAGATTTACTCCGTTTTTTCCGCCGGTACTGGCGTCAACCTGCGATAAGAGAGTGGATGATATGTAACCACATCTGATTCCTCTCATATATATTGATGCAAGAAATCCTGCAACATCACAAACCACTCCACCACCTGCAGCGAGTATGAACCCCGAACGGTCGATTCCTTCTTCAAGAAGTTTTGCCGCAAGAGATTCTATGACTTCAAGCTTCTTGCTTGCCTCGCCGGGCTTTATTGAGAAAACCGGAATTTTCTGAAATTTGTTGCCATATAACCGGTTTACATTGTCATCTGTAATAATTACCACTCCTTTTTCAGGAAGCATGCCAAATGCAGTTTCCCATTTTTCGCCAACCAGTATCTCAGATCTGCAACAGGATGTATTGATTGTAATTTTTTCCAATAATTCAGCTTATAGATTGTTAAAGTTAAAAAAATCTGCCCTAATTCAAGTCCTTTTAGATTAGAATTGAATAATCCGGATTACTTCTCGCTTAATTCAAGCCATTTTAACTCCTTTTTATCCAGTATTTTCACAATTTCACCGTGTCTTTTTGACTTCGATAATAATTCTTCATTGTTAATAATCCCATGACTCATTTCTGTTTCAATCATTTTCTTTTCTGATTCAAGGCTCTCAATTTCAGCGGACAGTACCTCAAATTCCTTCTTTTCTTTAAAAGTCAATCCCTGTTTTTTTTCTTTCTTCGATACGGTTTCAGGTTGCCCTTCATGATCTGTATTTTTAGAAGGTTTAGCCAACGAAAGTTGCTTTTCATTCGTTTTCTGTTTTTCCCTTAACTGTGTATAATTACCCGGGAAATCTTTTATGATACCTTCTCCTTTATATTCAAAAATATGATCCACAACTTTATCCATGAAATACCTGTCATGCGATACAACTATAACACATCCTCTGAAACCGGCCAGGTACTCCTCAAGAACATTCAGTGTAAGGATGTCCAGATCATTTGTCGGTTCATCAAGTATAAGAAAATTTGGATTCTTCATAAGAACAGTCAGAAGATAAAGGCGTCGCTTTTCTCCTCCTGATAATTTTCTTATAAGAGTATGCTGTTTTTCGGGAGGAAACAGAAAATAGTTCATGAATTGGGTTATTGAAAGCACATTCCCGTCACTAATAGTAACTTTTTCTGCTATATTCTTTACTGCATCAATAACCGTCATATCATCGTCAAATTCAATTCCCTGCTGTCTGTAATAGCCAAATACGATTGTTTCTCCACGTTCAACAGTTCCTTTATCCGGTTCAACCAGTCCTGTAATGATGTTAAGCAAAGTTGTTTTTCCCGTTCCATTTCTTCCTATAAGCCCGGCTTTCTCAAACCTGTTAAATAAATAAGTGAAATTGCTGAGAATAACTTTTTCATCATAGGATTTACTTACATTTTTTATATCAAGTATCTTACTGCCCATCCTGGAAATATTCACATTTATATTAATGCTTTTATCCTCTGGTCTGCTGGCAGCTCTTTCCTTAAGATCATAAAACGATTCAATCCTTGATTTGGCTTTATGACGCCGGGCTTTTGGCATCCTTCTCATCCAGTCGAGTTCTGTTTTTAAGAGGTTCCTGGCTTTCTCAGAATTCATCCTTGCCGAATATTCCCTGCTTTGCTTCTTCTCAAGAAAATACTCATAATTGCCTTCGTATCTGTAAAGTTCATTATCTGAAAGCTCAAGTATGACATTGCAGACACGATCGAGAAAATACCTGTCGTGAGTTACCATCATAAAGGTTTTGTTAGACTTGATAAGGTACTCTTCAAGCCATTCAATCATATCAAGATCAAGATGGTTGGTCGGCTCATCGAGAATAAGAAGATCAGCATCTTCCACGAGCACTTTTGCCAGAGCAACTCTCTTCTTTTGTCCTCCCGACAAAGTGCCTATCCTGGCATTCAGATCGCTCAATTTAAGTTTGAAAAGGATCTGCTTAACCACTACCTCATAGTCCCAGGCTTTGTGATCATCCATTTTCTGGATCATATGCTGAAGCATCTCCGGAGTACCGGAAATAACACATTCTTCATATTCCCTGATCACTCTTACCAGCTCGCTGTCGGTACTGAAAAGTTCATCAATTATCTTATTTGAATCGTTCAGAACCGGAGATTGCTGAAGATATGCAATATGAAGATCACGCTTTATGCTGAGTGAACCCTTATCAGGATTTTCCTTACCGGCCAGGATATCGAGCATGGATGATTTGCCTGCTCCGTTTACAGCTATCAGCGCGACCTTATCATCCTTATTTATATTAAAGCTTAATTTTTCGAATAGAAGATTGTCTCCAATCCGTCTTGAAATATTGTCTGCCTGAAGATAACTTATCATAAAAAATCAATATTATGCAAAGATAAAAAGTGTTACCTTACCTGCACTATTAAAGTACTATGACGATCAGGGAAAGATTCAGGCTTGCTATTGCCTATTTTCAGTCAACCTATCCTGAGGCAAAAACGGAACTGATATACACTAGTCCTTTTGAGCTGATCGTTGCAGTAATACTTTCTGCACAGTGCACTGATAAGAGGGTCAATATAATAACCCCTTCACTCATAAAAAAGTATCCTGATGCTGATTCGATGGCTAAAGCCGGGCCAGAGGAGATTTTTGAATTTATTAAGTCGTGTACATATCCAAACAGCAAGGCCAAATATCTTTCAGAGATGTCGCGAATGCTGGTTTCAGACTTTGGTGGGATGGTTCCTTCTGAATTAAAATCATTATTGCGTCTTCCCGGAGTGGGCAGGAAAAGTGCAAATGTCATATCATCAGTTATTTTCAGAAAGCCTGTTATTGCTGTTGATACTCACGTTTTCAGAGTGGCTAACAGGATAGGTCTTGCTAAGAATGCTAAAACTCCTCTTTCGGTTGAGTTACAGCTGACAAAGTACTTTAATTCCGGAATTATTAACGATGCCCATCATTGGCTGATACTTCACGGGAGGTATGTATGCAAAGCAAGAAATCCACTTTGCAGTAAATGCGGACTCACTGAAATCTGTAATTACTACAGGAAATTTTATAAGAAACAGATTGAAACAGGTTGAAATTATCTGAAACGATTTTATTAAAGATCCCTCGAAAGAAGTTAAAGGGTTGATTATTTTGCTATATTTAAGTTGTATTTGAAATCACCATTGATGGATTACAAAGAGAGTTATATAGAGTTGTTGGAAACAAATAAGAGGTTGGAAAACGAACTTGAATTGATCCGTTCCAAGAGCCTCGAAAAATCTGAGATTATCAGAGAAACAATATTTAAGATCTTTCATTCTGCGTCCTATCTTATGGCAATAAGTAAGCTGGACACCGGACAGTATGTAGATATAAATGAGGCCTTTAAGAACGCTCTCGGGTACTCAAAAGAAGAGGTTATCGGACATACCTCAGATGATATACAGCTTTTTGCTGACTTTGAAGAAAGCAATAAATATATAAAACTGATTTCAAAGCTCAGAAGTGTAAAAGATTACCCTATCGCATTAAAAACCAAAAAAGGGGAAAAGAGATTTTATCTTTTTTCAGCCGATAGAGTAAATCTCGAAAATGAAGTTTATCTTCTTACTGTTTTTACTGAGATGAATTCCAAGGACAGAAAGTTAAAAGACAGTCATGGACGATTGATTGCAGAAATAATAGAAACGGTCAGCAGTTATCTTGCACTCTTCAGTATTGACGCTACTAAAAAGTTCTACATTAATGATTTAAACAAAAAAGTAGAAGAAGTAGAACAAATAAAAAGGAAAGATGCAGTTGGGAAATATCTCGAAGATACTCCTCTCATTAACCGCTTAAAACTTGTAGAGCTTCTTAACCATCTTCATCTATCAGGTGATACTCATAAATTAGCTGCTTCACCAAATGGCGATGATTCGGAAGGGTATTACATGGGATTCCTTCTTTCTTCCGGAAATTTTGCAATAACCTGGGAACCCGGAAATAAGCAAAAGTTTCTTGAAGATTTGAATAAACAGGGTCTTGCTTTCCGTCAGTTTGCTGATTTGCTGCCTGAAATGGTTTACGAGGTAGACTTAACAGGGAAAGTTGTGTATGCCAATAAGCAGGGACTCAGCTTTTTCGGATATTCAGAAGAGGATTTGACAACAGGAATAACTATTGCAAATATATTTCCTGATAATTACAAGGAGATGATTAATAATCTCAAAGGATTAACTTCACCTGAACAAATATCCAGCAACGAATATTCCGGACTTAAGAAAAACGGAGAACGTGTTCCTGTAGTCACTCATTCCTTCGCAATATTTTATAATGAAAAAATATTAGGTTACAGAGGCGTGGTAAGAGATATAAGCAAACAAAAAGAATATGAGAATCAGATAATAAGAGAAAAGGCATTTCTTGAGAATTTATATAATTCGACACCGGTTGCAATTGCAATAACCAGCCCTTCTGGCATTATTTCAATGATAAACCGTGAATTCACAAATCTTTTTGGATATACTATGGAAGAGGCTGTGAATAAGAACGTAAACGATCTGGTGGTTCCTGATGAATTAAAGGAAGAAGCTCTGAAAGTAGATAGCCTGGCTTCACTCAATCAGAGAGAAGTAAGAGAGACAATAAGAAAAGATAAATCAGGAAATAAAATTCATGTCACTCTGGTAGCAACTGCAATAGTCATAAATAATGAAATTGTTGCAAATCTCGTAATCTACCGGGATATTACAATCGAAAGAAAAAATCAGCTTTTACAGGAAATATTATTTAACATATCAACAGCTGCTCTTAAGCAGTATGATATTAAGGAAATTTATCCGATTATTGTGCATGAATTAAGCAAGATATGGGATACAAATAATTTCTTTATAGCACTTTACGATAAGAATTCCGAAACCCTTTCGTTACCATTTTTTACCGACGAGAAAGACAACTTTTATGAAATTCCCACTAAAAAAACAATTACAGGGTGGGTGATAAATAATAATAAGTCGGTTCTCCTTAAGCAAAAGGATCTTAAATATCTCGACGAATCAGGAAATATTGACCTGGTGGGAACACCATGTAAAGTATGGATGGGTGTACCGTTGAAAGTCGAAAGCGAAACAATCGGGGTGATGTGTCTTCAGGATTACTACAACGAGGACAAGTTCTCACAGGAGGATCTCTATATAATGGATTTTATTGCGAACCAGATTGCTATAGCTCTGCAGCGAAGGATGATGCTCGATAATATTATTCTTGCAAGGAAGAAGGCTGAAGAAGCTGCCCAGTCGAAGCAATTGTTCATGTCCACAATGAGTCATGAGATCAGAACTCCGCTCAATGAAGTTATTGGGATAACAAATCTTTTGCTTCAGGGAAGCCCCCGTGAGGACCAGATGGATTATATCAAAGCTTTGAAATTTTCGGGAAATCACCTTCTGACTCTTGTAAATGATGTACTCGATTACAATAAAATGGATTCGGGGAAAATTATATTCGAACAGACACAATTTAATCTCATCGATTTTCTTGATGAGATAATGAGATCATATTCTTTCAGATCAAAGGCAAAAAATCTGAGTTTCGATATTAAGAAGGAAAATGATCTGCCTGTTGAAGTAATCGGCGACCCTATAAGATTAAATCAGATTCTTTCTAATCTTCTTTCGAACGCTCTGAAATTTACTATTCACGGAAGTATTGAAGTGATAGTAAAAGAATTAAGCAGAACAGCAAACCAGAGTAACATTGAGTTCTCAGTGATTGATACGGGGATTGGGGTTCCAAGGGAAAAGCATTCGTTAATCTTTGACAGTTTTACTCAGGCTTCTTCAGATACTACGCGACATTTCGGAGGTACAGGACTGGGTCTGGCTATATGTAAAAAACTGATAGAATTGCAGGGAGGCACAATTGGTATTGACAGTGAACCAGAAAGAGGATCAACTTTCAGATTTGAGATAACTTTAGGGATTTCAGAGAAAGGGGCACATCCTGCTGCTGAGGTTCCAGAGAGCTTTTCTGGTCTTGAAGGCAAAAGAATACTTGTAGCGGAAGACAATAAGATAAATTTCTTTGTTGCCAATAAATTCCTTACCGGATGGGGAATTTATGTTACACACGCTGAAAACGGTCAGCTAGCTCTTGATATTCTTGAAAAAGATGACTTTGATCTCATTCTGATGGATTTACATATGCCGGTCATGGATGGAATTGAAGCTACACGGATTATCAGAAAATCTGAGGATCCCAAGATCAAAGATATTCCTATTGTTGCTCTGACAGCGGCAATAATGTCGGAAAACCATGATAAAATTGAGGATCTGAAAATTAACGATTATGTCCTTAAACCATTTAAGCCGCATGATCTGTTTGAGAGGATTCTGAAGCACATAAGATAGGGAGATGACCGCGCAGCGGTCAGGGGGTTACTATTTAATGCAATACTTGCTGATATAATCTGTCACATGTTTATTGCCGAGACTGAAGGATCTTCTGAAATCGTGACAGGCATCTTCAACCTTACCTGAATTTAAGAGTGCGATGCCTTTATTAAGCCATGCGTCTGAATTGCCAGGTTTGAGATCGAGCGACATACTATAGTCATTTATCGCCATGTTCCACGATTTTGACACAAAGTACGCGTCTGCCCTGTCGACATAACATTCTGGATCGTTGGGATGAATCTTCAGATTTTCTGAAAAGTACTGAATAGCCTGAAGATTATCACCCGACCTGGCTTCAACTTTCCCGGCCAGACTTAATGCAGCACGATTTTCGGGATATATTTCAATATATCTTTTAATATCACTCAATGCTTTATCTGTTTCACCGGTCTTCCTGTAACATTCTGCACGCATCATCAGCAATTCTGCATCTGCTACACCGGAATTTAGGAGCTCTGTATATGTTGCAGACGCTCCTGCCGGATCTGATGCTCCGTTCTGGGCCTTTGCCAGTAAACGTAAATATTTTTCATTCCCGGGGTCTGTCTTATTCAGCCCTGTTATCACTTTTATGACCTCAGTGTACTTCCCCGAGCCAAGGTTAATCATTGCTTCCGCATAAATTATGTCAGGACTGCTTCCATAATTTTTTTTAAGTTCCGACAGAACTTCTTTTGACTCTTCTGTTTTTCCGGCTGAGATATAATATTCAATTTCCGAAATGCTTCTTTCAGGAATACTGTACCATTCTTTTTTCCAAAACTGACGCCACTCCTGCCTGTTTTCGATAGTACTGAAAGCAGGATCTAGCATTACTTCTTTTTCCTGTTTCTTATAATGGGAGTTAAGATTTAATTCAAGATGATAAAGGGCAGTTGATGCATCTCCTTTCAATGAGTAAATTCTAGCCAGCCCGTATTCGCCTGAACCAGGAGTTAATTTATTAGCTTCATTCAAATCAGCTATAGCTGCCGAATAATCCCCCCTCAAGCTGTTTGCTTCTGCTTTTTGTAAATAAATCCGGTACTCATTTTTTTCTGCGAGTGCCCTGTCAAGCATCGTTATGGCCTGCTCAGGTTTTCCAGCTTCATTAAGTGCTTTTGCCTTAAGAAGATAATCTGCGTCCGGTTGTCCATATATAAAACAGGTGATTAGTAAAACCCAGGAAAATGTTATACTATTCTTCATTTTGCATTTAGATCAGAATCATTTAGTACTTTGCTTATTAATCTTACTGTCAGCTTCAGTGATGACATGCACAAATCCGGAAAGATGGAGCACCTGAACCCCTGAAACCCCGTTCTCATAAACAACACACTCATAAAAATATACACCCGGAGATACTATCTTTCCATTATATGTGCCATCCCAGTTAATTTTAGGATCTGCTGTCATGAACAATAATAAACCATCCCGGTTAAAAAGTTTAAAATCAATTTTCTCAACCAACCCCGATGTTTTTGCAACCAGTTTATCATTAATATTATCCCCGTTTGGCGTAAAAACATTCGGGATCTCATAAAAATTGCATGAGTCAACACAAATGACTGAAGATCTAGCACTTTCATTCCCAACGGCATCAATGGCAGAAACCGCATAACAAGATGAAATGGTTTCACCGGGAAAATGCTTGTAAGAGAAAACATTTTTATCATTTATTGTCAGCAGCAAAGTGAGACTATCTGCAGATTTCAGCTTGGAATAAATCTTATAACCTGCTACATCCTGAAAACAGACCGGATCAGTAATCGCCCACGAAAGATTATTGTATAAGCTGTCACATTTGCTAACAACTTTAAGAGTAGGCGTACAGGGGGCTTCATTATCAACAGGCGTCGTGCAGGTGATTTCAGAAAAATTTATGAGATTCTTTGGCGAATTTAAGGACTGGTATCCACCAATTGATTTTACGTAATAGCAGTACTGAGTACCATTTGCCAGACCATCATCGATAAATGTAAGCTGATTTGTTGTTCCAATTGAATCATAAGCATTTGTTGCATTGTTCAACCTGAAAAAATCATATCTTGAATTGATCCATGGAACGTTGCGGTTTATTGTAAATCGTGCCTTTTTATCTCCCGGAAGTATTGACAGGAATACAGATGACGCAAAACCAGGGTCCCCGATGAGAAACCGTGTTGCTCCGTTATTATATAAATCAATTCTGTAAATATATCCTGTTGAAGAAGTATTAATCAGAGTATCGATAAAAACAGTATCATTAAGATTTGCTGTTTGTATAGATTTTATCTGTTCAAAATTTGTTCCTCCAACTCCGGTTGCCCTGTAAATCAGATATTCATATGGACCTAACGCAGGAATTGTATCCAGCTTGTCAGGTTTTTTCCATGCAAGGAAAATTGAACCGTTTACAGGATCTGTTTTTCTTACACTTACGTTTTTGATAATGGGTAATCCCGAGACAAGTGTCGACGTAATCTCATTTGAAGCTTTGCTTTCCGCTCCATTTGGGAACACTGCAACAATCCTGTAAGTATACTCTTTACCGAATTGAAGTCCCTGTCCATTATCATTATCACGATATGTTGTTGTGGAACTGCCGGCAATATTTCCTATTTTGACAAAGCCTGTTGATGAAGGGATACCTGCAGTGCAAGAATCGGGTTTGAATGTAGAGGGTCCCTCCCGCCGGTATATATTGAATCCCGTTATTATATTACTAATATATCCGTTCCAGGTTAATCTGACAGTCTTACTCTCAGGAACAGCCGTAAGGATATGAGGGGCAGGACCGAGAACGGTAATATTCATATTATTAATATCGGAAAGCTTGACATCAGGATTTGAATCATCCGACTTAAAGATTACATTATATGGTTGTTTCCTGACAGCTTCAAAACAAGGAACCCATGTGAACCTCCCCGATGCAAATCCGGCGACAGAATCCACCTTTGTAAATGTTGCTTTACAGGCCGGAAGGGTAAAAACACCTGATGTTGCTTTTAATGTTAAAAAATCTTTGTCAGGATCTGTCGCAGTAAATGTAAAATTTACGGTCTGACCTGCCTCAACACAATAATTATGAAGAGGTCCATTTACCGGAGACTTATTATTGGTATTGAAAACCTCTATCTGCATGTCGCGTTCCACGATTGCTATTTTCTTTCCGTTTCGCCATTTCGCTATATCCATGGCTACATTAAATTTGCCAGTGTCTGCAGGTGTATTCCATATTAGATCACCGCTTATAGAGTCTACTCTTATTGAACTGGTTGCAGGTGGTAAAGTGTAACCTTCGATTGCTTTGGCATCCTCACGTGTACAAACTGCGAGATTATATGACAGGCTGTCTCCGTCAGGATCAAAGGCTGAAGGATTATGAATGAATAAATGATGATAAGCTGCTTTATCATATGGAGGGTTAAGCAGTACCGGAGTACTCTCGTGCCCCATTGAAGGGTAAACTGTCAAAATCGTCGAAATTGAAAAAACAACATTAACTGAGTTGGGAATGTTTTTTACACCTGCATTCCTGTTGGGATCCTGCATCACTATTTTGTATTCCCCCGGACCAGGATAAGTATGATCCCAGATATAAATATTTCTTCTGTAAAAGTTTGGGAGTGTCAGCATACTGTTTCTGGGTACTGTTGTCATAGATTTGTCTCCCCAATCAATATCAAGTGTAGGCCGGTCCGCATAACTTAGAGTATAGGTGTAAGTTGTTAATGTGACCCTGAAAGTTAAGTCGGACAATTGAACATAGGTGATTTCACCAGCCCTGTTATGCGTGGCATATAGATTAGCAAAACAAAATGATACCAGTATCAGTAAAATAAATTTCTTTGCCATAAGATTTTTCACGACTGAAATTATTTTATTCAAAACATTGCATTCCTTTTATAGTTTTTATGGCCTCTATAGCCTTTACAGCTCTAATCCTTTATACTAACCCGGTCTTTCAAATACTGCACGGATCCAACTTCAATAAATGAGAATCCCCTCCCGGCTGAAAAATTACCAGCCAGCACTACAACGATATCATCACTTTCCATATTATGTGATATGCTAAGATTTTTTAAGGCGATATGAATAAATTCATCCATTGATTTTTTCTTCTCCTGGTAACTTGGATAAACACCATATGATAATGCCAGTTCCCGCATGGTACTTAAGGAATAGCATTGTGCCAATATCAGGTTATTGCCTCTGTAAGAAGCCATATCCCTGATTGTTCTTCCGCCCATAGTATCGGCAATTATTCCCCTGGCACCTATCCTGAAGGCAGTTTTAACCGCTACTTTTGCCAGATATGCTGATATTTCACCAGTAGCATTAAGATAAGGGACATCAAGAAATTTTTCCTTATTCTTCTCGACTTCAAGAGCCACTTTTGTCATTGTTTTAACAGCCTCCACCGGGTATTTGCCATTAGCTGTCTCACCGCTCAGCATAATAGCATCAGTCTGAGAATATATAGCATTTGCTATGTCGCTTACCTCTGCCCTGGTCGGCCGCGGATTAGTTATCATTGAATGCAGCATCTGTGTTGCAACTATCACCGGCTTTCTGGTGATGATGCATTTTGTAATGATCATTTTTTGTATACCAGGAATCTTCTCATAAGGTATTTCAATCCCGAGATCTCCCCTTGCCACCATAATACCATAAACATTATCGAGGATATCATCAAGATTCTCAACACCCTCCTGATTTTCGATTTTTGCTATTATTTTAATGTTGCTTTTAAAGGAATTCAGGACACCCTGAACATCAATCACATCCTGTTTTGATCTGACAAAAGAATGAGCGATGAAATCAACATTATTTTTTACAGCCATTTCGATAAATGATCTGTCCTTATCAGTAAGAGACGGAAGCGAGATCTTCACGCCGGGAATATTAACACTTTTTCTGGATCCAAGAATACCGTCATTTTCAATGTTACATTCCAGAGAATTTCCTTTCTTTCTTAAAACCCTTAGTTCCAATTCGCCGTCATCCATCAGAATAAGCGATCCCAATGGAATATCTGAGGAAAAAGAGGAATAGGTAACATAAATGGCTTCAGGTGAACTTATTTTTGTAGGATCTCCGATAATACTTATCATGGCACCCTTCTTTAAAGGAATCGGAGTGTTGCAGATTGTTGTTCGTATTTCCGGACCTTTTGTGTCGATCAGAATAGCAATTTTATCGGAAACTTCCCGGGTATTTTTAATTATCCGAAGGGCACCGTTAATATCAAGATGGGCAGAATTTATTCTTATAACATTCATTCCGGCTTCAAACAACTGTTTGATAAATCCAGGTTCACAGTTTTTATCCGAAATGGTGGCAACGATCTTGGTTTTTTTGGAATCCATAAAGTTATTTTTTCTTAGATTGAATTATCCCTATCAATGCTTCAACAGCAATCCTGTAACTATCCAGGCCAAATCCGGATATTGTGCCGGCACAGCTTCTTCCAATGAGACTTATATGACGAAATTCTTCCCTCGCCAGGACATTTGTGATATGAACTTCAATAACAGGTGATGTTACTGCCGCTATCGCATCGGTGATTGATACGGATGTATGAGTATATCCTCCGGCGTTGAGAATTATCCCATCGGCAGAAAATCCGGTTTTCTGAATCTGATTGATTATTTCACCTTCTATATTTGACTGGAAATAATTAAAAGTTACGCCGGGATAACGAGTTTTAAGCTCACCAAGACAATACTCAAATGAAGTATTTCCGTATTTCTCAGGTTCTCTCTTGCCAAGCAGGTTAAGATTAGGACCATTAATAATTTCTACATGCATCAGGTTTAAATTTATAATGGCGAAAAAAATCAGACATGTTCAGGTCATTTTTACAACAAAGAAACACAAAGGATATCATTAAGGTTCACAAAGAATGATTTATTTAAGCCATATTATACTATGGTAAAATTAGGACTTTCTTTGTAATTATTTTATCATTATTTGTTCATAAATGTAACTAAATATCAATCATAATATTGCATTATGTGTTACCTTGTATAGTCTATTTAGTAAAATTTTCTACAGAAAAAATGAGCCTCACCTGGAAACAGTCCTTCAGAAATTTTGAAACCTATCTCAGGCTGGAGAAATCACTCTCTGACAATAGCATAGAAGCATATCTGAGTGATGTAATAAAACTTGAAAATTATTTCATTGAAGCAGGAATTGATATTTCACCTGTAATTGTAACATATCCTGATCTCAAAGCCTTTCTTGTCTGGTACGCCGATACCAATAAAAATACCCGTACGCAATCGAGAGTTCTTTCGGGAATAAGAGCTTTCTTCAGATTTCTTCTGATTGAAGGAGAAATAGAAGAAAATCCGGCCTCGCTGATAGAATCACCAAAAATAGGGCTTAAGCTTCCTGAAGTATTATCTGTGGAAGAGATCGACAGAATAATTGAGAAAATAGATCTTAGTAGACCCGAAGGTCACAGGAACAAAGCAATAATAGAAACGCTTTACGGGTGCGGATTGAGGGTTTCGGAACTTGTAAACCTGCGTCTTACTGATATCCATTATAAGGAAGAGTTTGTGGTTGTGACAGGCAAAGGGAACAAACAGAGGCTTGTTCCTGTCAGTCAGAAAGCATTGAAGGAGATTGATATTTATAAACAGGACAGAAACCATCTTACTGTGATCACTGATCAGAACATTCTCTTTCTTAATCGTCGCGGACGACAACTTACAAGGGCTATGATTTTCACAATAATAAAAGATCTTGCAGCTAAAGCCGGAATAAAAAAGAACATCCATCCTCATACATTCAGGCATTCATTTGCAACTCATATGATTGAAGCAGGGGCTGACCTCAGGGCTGTTCAGGAAATGCTTGGGCACGAATCCATCCTTACAACAGAGATCTATACTCATATTGACAGGAGCTATCTTCGCGATACCCTGATCATGTTTCATCCAAGATCATAAAACATGCTTCGTCTCCATTGTGTGCAGCATAACGGAAGCTTGCCTGTCCCACTAAAAGGTTAGTAATTCATTTGTATTACCTTGAAGACGAATCGGAAATTCAATTTTAATATTAACTTTGCGACTAATTTTGAAAAAGAATAAATTAAATCTTATCTCAAATCAATAAAATTATGTCAAACGTTAAAAGAGTTTACTCCTTTGGAAAGAAAACTGCAGAGGGTAAAACAGACATGAAGAACCTTCTTGGAGGAAAAGGCGCTAATCTTGCAGAAATGTGTCTATTAGGGTTACCAGTTCCTGCCGGTTTTACTATTACTACAGAAGCTTGCAATGAGTATTACAAAAACAATTGTACGCTTCCGAAAGATCTTATGCCTGAAGTTTGGGCTGCAATGAAAAAGACTGAAGAGACAATGAATATGAAATATGGTGATGCTCAGAACGCATTACTTGTCTCATGTCGTTCAGGTGCCCGTAGTTCAATGCCCGGAATGATGGATACAGTTCTTAATATCGGTCTATGCTCGGCAACGATTCCGGGTTTTCTTAAAAAGACAAATAATCCCCGTTTTGTGTGGGATTCATATCGTCGTCTCATTATGATGTATGCCGATGTGGTTATGGAAAAGGCAGAAGGAATTGATCTTGGAGAAGGAAAAGGAATCCGTAAACAGCTTGATGAGAAACTTGATGAATTTAAGAAACAGAAGGGTTATAAATCTGATACTGAAATAACAGCAGATGAGTTAAAAGTTCTCTCCGAAGAATTCAAAAAAATAGTGAAAAATGCTCTTGGTAAACCTTTCCCTGATGATGCAAAAGAACAACTCGAAGGCAGTATTAAAGCTGTTTTCAAGAGCTGGAATGGTAAAAAAGCTGTTTCATACCGCCGTATAGAAGGTATTCCTGATGACTGGGGTACAGCTGTTAACGTACAGGCAATGGTATTCGGCAATATGGGTGACACATCTGCTACAGGTGTTGCATTTACGCGTAACCCTGCAACCGGTGAAAACCTGTTTTATGGTGAATGGCTCGTAAACGCCCAGGGAGAAGATGTTGTAGCAGGTATCCGCACACCTAGTCCCCTGAATGATGATACAAAGAATGATCAGAACAAGCATCTTCATAGTATGCAGGAAGCAATGCCAGGTACTTATAAAGAACTTTGGGATATCCGTAATATACTCGAGAAATCGTTCCACGATATGCTTGATATAGAATTTACTATTCAGGAAGGCACTCTTTATATGCTGCAGTGCAGAACCGGAAAGAGAACAGGAACAGCTGCTCTCAATATGGCAATGGACATGCTTCATGAAAAACTTATCGACGAAAAAACAGTTGTGATGCGTGTTGATCCTGCACAGCTTGATGAACTTCTGCATCCTATTTGTGATCCGACAGCTGAAAAGAAAGTAACCCCGATAGTTAAAGGATTACCTGCAGGTCCGGGAGCTGCAGTCGGAAAAGTAGTTTTCACTGCTGAAGATGCAGTTGCATGGCAACGCAAGGGTGAAAAAATCATTCTTGTTCGTGAAGAAACCAACCCTGAAGACGTTGAAGGGATGCGCGCTGCAACAGGTATTCTGACAGCACGTGGAGGTATGACATCTCACGCTGCTCTTGTTGCACGTGGTTGGGGAAAATGCTGTATAGTAGGTGCAGGTGCTCTCCATGTTGATGCTGCAAAGAAGATTGTTAAAATTACCGGATCAGATATAGTTCTTAAAGAGGGCGATACAATTACCCTTAACGGAACAAAAGGAGCTGCTTATACAGGCGCCATTACACTTATGGATGCAACTGAGAATCCGCGTTTTAAAGAGTTCATGACTATCGTTGACAAATATCGTAAGATGGGTGTCCGCACAAATGCTGAAACTCCTGAGGATGCCATTACAGCTCGTAATTATGGTGCAGAGGGTATCGGCCTATTCCGTACAGAACACATGTTTTATGGCAAAGGTTCAGAGAAACCTTTATTCCTGCTTCGCAAAATGATCCTTAGTGCTAATGAAACTGAACGCCGTAAAGCTCTTGATGAACTATTTGCATTTGTTAAAAAGGATATGAAAGAGACTATGCATGCGATGGACGGATTACCTGTAACATTCAGATTACTCGATCCTCCTCTTCATGAATTTGTCCCGCAGGGAGCTGAAAAACAGGAAGAGCTTGCTAAAGCCCTTGGTATTAAGAAAGAAGATGTTGCAAAACGCGGGGAAGCATTACATGAATCAAACCCGATGATGGGACACCGTGGTGTTCGTCTTGGTATTACTTATCCGGAAGTAACTGAGATGCAGATACGCGCTATGTTTGAGTCATCAGTAGAACTCATCAAAGAAGGAAAGAAACCTTACCCTGAATTAATGGTACCGGTTACCTGCGAGGTTGGAGAACTTGATTATACTAAAAAAGTATTTGACAAAGTATATGCTGAGGTATGCAAAAAATTCGGAGTAAAAGAGATCTCATGCAAATATGGAACAATGATTGAAATTCCTCGTGCATGTCTTCTCGCCGATCGTATGGCAAAGAGTGCTGAGTTCTTCTCATTCGGAACAAACGACCTGACACAGATGACATTTGGGTTCAGTCGCGATGATACAGGCGGCTTCCTTCACGATTATCTTGACAAGAAGATTCTTGCCTCTGACCCGTTCCAGACAATAGATCAGGATGGAGTTGGCCAGTTAATCAAGATGGCTGTTGAAAAAGGACGTGCAACCAGACCCGAACTTAAAGTAGGTATCTGTGGGGAACAGGGCGGTGATCCTGCTTCAGTTGAATTCTGTTTCAAAGCAGGTTTAACTTATGTAAGCTGTTCACCATTCAGAGTTCCGATAGCCCGTCTGGCAGCTGCCCAGGCTTCTATAAAATTTGGTAAATAATCCTATATACCAGTTGAATATTAAAAGGGACATGCGGAAGCGTGTCCCTTTTTTCATAGAAAGAGGCTGCCCTTTTGAGACAGCCTCACTTCCTTCTTTTCATGGAGATTGATCTGACCTGGTAACAAATTCGTAAACCACTGACAAACATATGACCCTTCTAATGTGTTCTACCCTATTGACAGCCCGATATATATTTAAAAAAATGAGCTATCTTTCGGACTCATTTTTGCTAATACTTTACTAATTAGGAACTTCGTAACTATTTTTGAAAATGATTGATCCCCGGGAATTAACGGATTATGGCATTCTCGATACCAAAGAGATTATGTATAATCCATCATATAACTTACTGTTTGCAGAGGAGACAAAGCCCGGTCTGGATTCAAATGAAAAGGGTTTTATAACCAAAAGTGGTGCTGTCGCTATTGACACCGGTGTTTTTACAGGTCGTTCTCCGAAAGACAAATATGTAGTGGTTGATGACAAGAGCCGTAATACAGTCTGGTGGAGATCAGAAACTGGAAAAACTTCCGATAATAAACCTATATCACCTGATATTTGGAATCATTGCAAGAATATTTCTCTGAAACAGTTATCAGGCAAAAGACTTTTTGTAGTTGACTGTTATTGCGGTACAAATAAAAATACCCGGCTGAGTGTCAGGTTTATTCTCGAAGTAGCATGGCAGGCGCACTTTGTGAAAAATATGTTTATCAGACCCGAACCGGAAGAACTTGAGAATTTCAAACCCGATTTTGTTGTACTTAATGCGTCAAGAGCCAAAAATCCCGACTGGAAAGAACAGGGTCTCCATTCCGAAAACTATGTCTTTTTTAATCTGACAGAGGGAATGTTGATAATAGGAGGAACATGGTATGGCGGAGAAATGAAAAAAGGAATCTTCTCGGTAATGAATTATTATCTGCCACTAAGCGGAGTAGCATCAATGCACTGCTCAGCGAATGTTGGTAAAAAAGGTGACACGGCCATATTCTTCGGCCTGTCAGGAACCGGAAAGACAACTCTTTCGGTTGACCCGGAAAGAGCGCTCATTGGAGACGATGAACATGGATGGGATGATGAGGGTGTATTCAATTTTGAGGGTGGCTGTTATGCCAAGTGCTTCAAATTAAGCAAAAAAAATGAACCGGATATTTATAATGCAATACGTCGTGACGCTCTTCTTGAGAACCTTGTAATTCTTTCCGATGGCACCATTGATTTCAACAACAATTCAAAGACTGAAAACACCCGGGTTTCCTATCCTATTTATCATATTAAAAATATTGTAAAACCTGTTTCAAAAGCCGGACCAGCAAAAAAAGTTATTTTCCTTACTGCTGATGCATTCGGTGTATTACCTCCCGTAAGCAGGCTAACTGAAGATCAGACCAGATACTATTTTCTGAGTGGGTACACCGCCAAGGTTGCCGGTACGGAAAGAGGTATTCTTGAACCTGTCCCATCATTCTCAGCATGCTTCGGAGCAACATTCCTGATGCTCGATCCTATCATTTATGCGAATGAGCTTACCAGGAAAATGAAAATGAACAACGCTGAAGCCTGGCTCGTAAATACCGGATGGATGGGTGGTCCATACGGTACCGGAACCAGGATTGAATTATCTCACACACGGCAGATTGTAAATGCGATACTTAACAACACAATCTCAGATTGTGAATATATTACCCTCCCCATTTTCAATTTAAATATTCCAGTTATTGTCGATGGAGTTGATCCTGATATCCTTGATCCTTCAAAAACTTGGGAATCGCAAACAAGGTGGAGAGTTGCAGCAACCGATCTCGCTTTAAAGTTCATAAGTAATTTCAGTAAATTCACATCTAATCCGGAGTCAGCTAAACTGGTAAATTCCGGTCCAATATACTAAAAGCATGTGGCTGGATTAAATTGTTATATTTGCTTCCAGAAATTTTTAAAGCATGAATATTTTTAATGCTGTTCTTGCAGGGTTACTGGCTTATATGCTTGGTTCAATACCTTCGGCAATTTGGATCGGAAAACGGTTTCACAACATTGATGTAAGGGAACATGGTAGTGGAAATGCAGGAGCTACAAATGTTATAAGAGTCCTTGGATGGAAGACCGGCATTCCTGTGCTTCTGATTGATATTGCCAAAGGCTGGCTTGCAGCCATGCTCCCTGTTTTCCTGCATCTCGCGGATAAAAACACTGCTCTTCTGACCAACATTCAGATTTTTGCCGGCATTATAGCTATACTGGGTCATATATTCCCTGTTTTTGCAGGATTCAGAGGTGGAAAAGGTGTCGCTACTGTTTTTGGTGTTTTTCTTGCAATTCAACCTTTGCTGACTATCAGCTCAATTGGAGTTTTTCTGGCAGTGCTGTTTATAACCGGAATTGTCTCAATCTCATCTATAATTGCCGGGATCTCATTCCCGGTTTTTCTCTTTTTATTTTTCAATACACCCTCTCTCCTCTTCAAAATATTTGCGATTATTGCAGGAACAGCATTGATTGTTACTCATAGAAAAAATATAGAGAGAATATTGAGAGGAGAAGAGACCAAACTGTTAAAGTTTAGTCGTAAGGGGCCCAATGTCCATTAAAGTGGAATAATTCTCTTCATTTTAGCTTGGCCCCTCTGCTCAGGGGACGGGCCGCGAAGCGGCCAGGGGGTCAGAATTGTTCCAGTATCTGTATTCTTTTATTGAGTGGAGGATGTGTTGCAAACATCGAAGAAATTGCAAATGATTTTTTCCCGGGTATGTCTTGAGGATTTTCAATAAAAAGCTGTGCAACATCTTTTCTTTTTACTGCTTCGATTGTCGGATCTACAGATATTTTTCTTAGTGCTGAAGCAAGCGCCAGAGGATGGTGAGTCAGTTCAGCTGACCCGGCATCGGCAAGGTATTCGCGTTTTCTTGATAATGCAAACCTGAAAAGAGATGAGATAAGTAAACCGACAAGTGCTAATAAAAGAGCAATTATTATTGCTGCACTTCCATCCTTCTTACCCCTTCCGATCCTTCCAAATTGCATTGATCTGAATATTGCCTGGGATACAAACGCAAAAATTCCCACGAAAATAATTGATATTATTAGCAACCTTACATCGCGGTTTCTTATGTGAGTCAGTTCATGTGCAATAACAGCTTCAAGTTCCTCATCATTAAGCTTATCAATTATGCCTTTTGATAATGAAATTGAGAATGTTTTTGAATTAAGACCGCTGGCAAATGCATTCAGTGAATCATCGGGAATGATGTTTATTTGTGGAGTAGTCATCCCTGTTGAAATGCACAGATTTTCAACAAGATTATAGACCCTTTTGTTTTCATTCCTTGAAAGTGGTTTTGAATCGGTTGCCGAGTTGATCATCGCAGAATGAGAAAACCACGCTACAGTAAACCATATCATTACCCCTATTATAATAAAAGGAACTATCACCAGGAAGCTATGGTTGACCTGGTAGATTGACCATTGCTGGTCCGACTTCAGTGAAAGGAAAAAGAAGAAGAGCCATGTAAGCACGAAAAAAATTACGGGAAACATTACCAGTATCAGCACTGAATTGGTATTGTTTCTCCAAATCTGGCTCTGCAAACCAAAATACTTCATACTGTCAGAACTGGATTTTAGGCGGTTGCTCGGCTTCGGCCCTTTGAGTTCCTAATTCAAACATCGGTTCACGTTTGAAATTAAACAATGTGGCAACCAGGTTTGATGGAAACAGTTCAGTTGAAACATTGTATTCCTTGGTAGCTGAATTAAAGAATCTCCGTGCTGCAGCTATCTTGTTTTCAATATCTGCAATCTCGTTCTGAAGTTCCATAAAGTTCTGGCTGGCTTTCAGATCAGGATATGCTTCGACAGATACTTTCAACCCCTCGAGCGCGGTTGACAACCTGGTTTCCGCTGCAATTTTTTCATTTATTGATGTCGCCTTGATAGCATTGGAACGAGCTTCGGTAATCTCAGTTAAAACTCCACGCTCATGTCCCATATAACCTTTAACTGAATCGACGAGCTGAGGTATAAGATCATGCCTTTGTTTCAGCTGTACATCAATGTCAGCAAATGCCTGTTCCCTATTATTTCTAAGCCTGATAAGCCTGTTATAAATAGACACGAATATCAGGACAACAAGAACGATAATAGCCAGAAAGAGTAGTACAATTACCATGTTTGTATTATTTTAAATTAATTTTTATCCAACCGCTTCAAGTAGATTATATTTAAGAATAAAGATAGTTATATTTACAATAATTATCCTGAGTACTTATATCAATTTATCTGGTAACTCTATTTCTAATTTTATCAAAATAAACTGTCATGGAAAAAAGTTTGAAAGGAACTAAAACAGAAAAAAATCTGCTGAAGGCTTTTGCCGGAGAATCACAGGCTAAGAACAGGTACGAGTTTGCTGCCAAGGTTGCAAAAGAAGAAGGTTTTGAACAGATTTCAGGGATCTTTATGGCTACTGCTTTACAGGAACAACAACACGCTAAAAGATTTTTCAGATTTCTTGAAGGTGGAATGGTTGAAATTACGGCATCATACCCTGCAGGCAAAACAGGTACTACAAAAGATAATCTCTATGCAGCCGCTGAAGGTGAACATGAAGAATGGAGTGACCTCTATCCTTCTTTTGCACTTGTAGCAGAAGAAGAAGGTTTTAAGAACGTTGCCGCAGCATTTAAGGCTATTACGGTCGCTGAGAAGACTCATGAAGAAAGATACAGAAAACTGCTCGCAAACGTCATGCAGGATAGAGTATTCCAACGTGATGAAAAAGTATTCTGGTACTGCAGGAAATGCGGTTACATTCATTTTGGTACCAAACCTCTTAAAAATTGTCCTGCATGTCTTCATCCTGAAGCTTATTTTGAACTGCTACCAAATAATTATTAATAATGTTTGATTGTAAAGAAATCCTGAGTCTTATTATCAGTCGTCAGAGCGACAGAAAATATAGTGACAAAGAAATTGAGAAAGAGAAACTCGGAAGGATAATTGAGGCAGGAAGGATGGCTCCTTCTGCTTGTAATGCCCAGCCCTGGAAATTTATAGTTGTAACAGAACCCGAACTTATTGCTAAGGTTGCTGAAGCCGCATCTGCTAAACTTATAGGCATGAATAGTTTTGTCGGACAGGCTCAGTCAATTATTGTTGTAGTAAGAGAAAAACCCAATCTTTCATCAAAAGTCGGTGCTACCATAAAAAATAAAGATTACTCTCTGATTGATATAGGTATAGCCACTGAAAACATTTGTATCCAGGCCAAAGCCGAAGGTATCGGATCGTGTATTATAGGCTGGTTTGATGAAAGCGAAATAAGAAGGCTGCTGTCAATACCAAAGTCAAAAAGAGTTGAATTGTTAATCACATTAGGGTATTCATTGAGTGATCAGAGGGAGAAAAGGAGAAAACCGGCAGAAGAGGTGGTATCGTATAATAAGTACTGAACTCAGTGAAATACCAACTTTCAAAAATAGAAAAGATATATCCGATTGAGCCGCCGTGCAAGAAGACTATGTATAGAACTAAGTCCGATGCTCAGGAGGCAATTAAATATGTTAATGAAAACCGGAGGATAGAATTAAGTGCATATCAATGCGAAATATGTGGCTTCTGGCATTTGACATCTAAATAAACCGTTTGAGCTATAGTCTTTCTTAATTTTTTACCCCCTTTCATTTTCCCTCAAGGGAGGGCCAAGCGTATGAAAATTGCCTTGTAGGCAATTTTAGCGAAGGCGCCAGACTGCCGCGTTAGCCACCTCTCATACTGGCCCCTCCCTAAAATTAGCCAAAGGGCTAATTTCTTAACGGCCGGTCCCCCCCTTGGGGGAAGGTTGGGAAGGGGGTAATCAACCTAAAGAACCACTGATATAATCAGAGAAGAAATTATTTTAGTTTTTCCAGAGCTCTCTTTATTCTCTTCACAGCTTCTATGAGAAGATCATCGGAAGTTGCATATGATATCCTGATGCATTCCGGGGCACCAAATGCATCGCCTCCAACGGTTGCGACCTGGGCTTGATCTAACAGATAAAGTGCAAGCTCATCGGAATTGGTGATTTTGGTTACACCATCCGATTTCCCGAAATAATAACTTACATCCGGCATTACATAAAATGCTCCTTCCGGAATTCCAATCTTTATACCTTTCACTTCTTTTAGAAGCCCGCATATCAGATCGCGCCTGCGGAGAAATGCGTCCTTCATTATCCTTCGTGAATCTCCTTTACCCTGTATAGCTGCCAGAGCGGCTCGCTGAGCAATGGAGCAAACACCGGAAGTAAATTGTCCCTGCAGTTTATTACATGCACCGGCTATCCATAATGGAGCACCAATATACCCGATCCTCCATCCTGTCATTGCATATCCTTTAGATACTCCGTTAACAGTAATCACCCTGTCGTATATAAAATCAAAGGAAGCCATGCTGACATGCTTGCCTGTAAATATAATGTGCTCATAGATTTCATCTGATATAATGAAAACACCTTCATGCTTTTCGATAACTCTTGCGATTTTCTCCATTTCCTTACGGCTGTAGACCATCCCGGTAGGATTTGACGGAGAATTGAAAATCACAAGTCGTGTTTTTTTTGTTATTGCTGCCTCGAGCTGTTCGGGACTTATCTTGAAATCATTTTCAAGTTTAGTTTTAATAATTACCGGTTTCCCTTCAGCGAGAATTACCTGGTCGTAATAGCTGACCCAGTAAGGTGCAAGAATAATTACCTCATCGCCCGGATTGACAATTGACAGAATAACATTTATAAGAGAGTGCTTACCTCCCGCTGATACGATAACCTGTTCAGGTGAATATGTTATCCCATTCTCCTCTTTGAATTTTTTTGAGATTGCTTCACGGAGATCAGCATAGCCGGGAACAGGAGGATATTTGGAATAATTATCATCTATAGCCTTTTTAGCGGCTTCCTTAACATAGTCAGGAGTATTGAAATCAGGTTCACCAAGACTAAGGCTTATTACATCAATGCCTTTTGCTTTCAATTCCCTGCTTTTCTGTGCCATTGCAAGTGTCTGGGAGACTGATAATGATTTAATGCGGTCGGACAAATATTCCATGTTTTTTAACTTTTAATTGTGCTAAAAAATGATGGAATAAAAGTAGAAACTAAAATCGGAATATAGAACAAAAATGACATTTTGTGGAAAGTACCCCCTCGCCCTTCGGGCACTCCCCAAAAAGGTGAGAAATACAGTTCATTACAACAAAATATATCTACTGATGAAAGTGATTTTTCTCCCCCTTGGGAGAGATGTCGCTAAGCGATAGAGGGGTTTCAATGCCTGACATTTCACTTTCGACTTTCGACTTTCGACTTTTTCCTTTTGACTTTTGACTTTATATTAATTAGGTTTGTATAAAATTAATCAAAATGGAAGCTTTCACCGACATTTTAAAAATCACCATCCCGGCGCTCATAGTCTTTTTAACAGCCTGGGCAGTTTTAAGAAATCTGGTAAAGAATGATCAGGATAAGCGCAAACAGGAACTGATTCTTCAGAACAGCAGGATTGTTACCCCCATAAAACTTCAGGCATATGAGAGAATAGTTCTTTTCCTTGAAAGAATTTCCCTCGAATCGCTTATAGTAAGGGTGAGTTTATCGGACATGACTGCTTCGCAATTACATTCCGCAATGCTTAATGCTATCAGGAGCGAATTTGAACATAACCTGTCGCAACAGATATACATGAGTCAGCAAGCCTGGGAGGTTGTAAGGAATGCACGATCCAATATGATCAAAATAATAAACAGTGAAGTTGAAAAGCTTCCCTCCGATTCATCAGGCATGGTACTAAGTAAAAAACTCCTTGAGAAAATAATGGAACTCGAAAAGGAGCCTACCCGTGCAGCAATTGACTATATTAAGGGTGAGATATCGCGTATGATATAAGATGAGACCCCCTCGCCCTTCGGGCACTCCCCCCAAGGGGGGAGAAATTTCTGCAGATAAATATAAATTCGATAAAAGGACGAGTATTTTCGCCCCCTGCCTACCGGCAGGCAGGCTTTAGGGGAGATGTCGTGAAGCGACAGTGGGGTTCCAAGGTTAAAGCAGATCTACACTTCTCTTAACGAATACACTCAATTCTTCACCTCTTAACATATTGTTAGCCAGTAATGCCAGATCAATAAGCTGCTTAACAACCTTATTGTCTGCACCGTATGATTCAAGAATATCTTTTCGTGCATTTTCAACAGTTGTAAGCTCTTTGCGTAATTTTTCGAGATCATCCTTTTCCACCTGGCTGATCTCTTCAGGTTTTTTGTTCTTGTGCTCCTTCTCTGTAAAATCAATCTCTTCCTTAATTCTCTTTCTCTCCTTATTGTTTTCAGCGAGCCTTGCTCCTTCCTTAGTCTGTAGATCCTCCGAAATTTTGCTTACAATTTGGTGGTTAGGATTAACAACAAGATTATAACTATCAGGCAGTTCACCGTAGAAATTCATTCCGCCTCCCATGGCCGACATATCTTTCATACGGCGCATAAACTCCGACTGTGTAATAATGACAGGAGCTTCTTTTTCATCAAGTGTTTCAAAAACTACATTATAAATTTCCTTGGTTTTTACTTTTACATTGAAAACACTTTTAAGATCATCCTTCTGTTCTTCCGATAATTTCGACTCACGGGTTTCATCTTTCAATATAAGTTTATCAACAACATCTGAATCGACCCTAACAAAACGTGTATCCTTCAATTTACTTTCTAACTGATTGATAAGATGCACATCGAGCTGACCATCAAGCAACAGAACATCATAACCCTTGTTCCTGGCTTTTTCGATGTAGCTAAACTGATCAGTTTTGTTATTTGAGTATAAATAGATAAGCGTATTATTCTTGTCTGTCTGGTTTTCTTTTATGATTTTCTCGTATTCTTCAAAAGTGAAGTACTTACCATCGGTATTTTTAAGAAGAGCAAACTTTGAAGCTTTTTCATAGAACTTCTCTTCGGTTATCATGCCATATTCGATAAACAGTTTCAGATTATCCCATTTCTTCTCAAACTCTTCCCTGTTATTTTTAAATATATCATTCAACCTGTCGGCCACTTTTTTAGTTATATGACTTGAGATTTTCTTCACGTTTGAATCGCTTTGAAGATAACTCCTCGAAACGTTAAGAGGAATATCGGGTGAATCAAGAACCCCATGTAAAAGAGTAAGAAATTCAGGAACAATTCCCTCAACTGAATCGGTTACAAATACCTGGTTGCTATATAATTGTATTTTATTTTTCTGTATTTCAATATTGCTCTTAATCTTTGGGAAATAAAGGATTCCCGTAAGTTTAAAAGGATAATCAACATTAAGATGAATGTAAAACAGCGGATCATCGCCGGTAGGATAAAGCTCCCTGTAAAATTTGTTATAATCTTCTTCCTTAAGATCAGCTGGTTTTAATGTCCAGGCAGGTTTTGTGTTATTGATTATTTTGTCTTTGCCGGTTTCAACATATTTTCCATCCTTCCATTCTGTTTCTTTTCCGAATGCAATCTCAACAGGAAGGAAC
The DNA here is from genome assembly GCA_003141895.1 of Bacteroidales bacterium. Taxonomy (GTDB): domain Bacteria; phylum Bacteroidota; class Bacteroidia; order Bacteroidales; family VadinHA17; genus LD21. Next base: position 230,767 of record PLNT01000007.1, read on the forward strand.
TTGCAGTATTTTTTGAGCAGCTGTTCAACCTTACCCACTTCAAGAAAATCTTTCGATTCCTTATCGATGTACAAAATAACATCAGTGCCAACATTTTCCTTTTCAACCTCTTCAATTGAAAACTCCGGACTCCCATCACACGTCCATTTAACAGCTTTGGCCCCATCCTGATATGACTTTGAGATTACTTCCACCTTATCTGACACCATGAATGAGGAATAAAATCCCAGACCAAAATGACCAATTATAGCACTTGACTGATCTTTATACTTGTCGAGAAAATCATTGGCACTTGAAAATGCAATCTGGTTAAGGTATTTGTCAACCTCTTCCTTGGTCATGCCTAATCCTCTATCTGAAACTTTAATTGTTTTTTTCTTCTTATCAACTGATACGCGTATAGTTGTATCTCCGATCTGTCCTTTATAATCACCCGCCAGGGCCATGGTTTTAAGCTTCTGTGTAGCATCTACGGCATTTGAAATAAGCTCGCGCAGGAAAATCTCATGATCAGAATAAAGGAATTTTTTTATTATCGGGAAAATGTTCTCAGTTGTTACTCCAATCTTTCCGGTTTCCATATAATATATTTTTAGTGTTTAACATAACGAATCTGCCCGTAGGCTTTCAAAAGTTGTGCCGTAAGTTTTAATATGACAAATAGTCACATCTGAAGAAATGAAATCATCCCTTTACAAATCGTGCTAAAAAGATTAGGGGATTCCTCGCTCCGCTCAGGAATGACACGTCATTTCTTTGTTAGATGGAGGAAGGAAGGAGCATTGAATCGTGCGCGCGATTCAATGCTCCTTCCTTCCTATAACTTCGCTAAACCACACTAAATGTCATTCCGAGCGGAGCGAGGAATCTCAATGGTTTAAAACAAGACCATTTGTGTGATATTACTTTCCATAAATGTGTATAAGTGGTAGCTCCTTTTTGATATTTTGCATACGTGAACTATCTTAGAAATATTGCGGCAGCTTAAAATAAGCCAGAATAATCAAACCGAGCGCCAGTAAAAGAAATCCAAGTAATATATAAACTGAAAAAACAGCCTTTTTTCTGAAGATCCCAAGACTATGTTCGCTTATAAGTTTCTTTACCGTGTTATGAATACGAAGAATTGAATTGCCATTTTTGGGGATATAAGCATCGATATTGAACTTTACAATTTTCTTTATTGTTTCCATCTTGTCTGCTGGTCCAAGAAGAATAAGTCCGGTTTTGGAATCGATTCTTTGAGTCTCCATTGTAAGCTGATTTATCATCTCGAATTGTTCATTTGTGTCGTGCAGTCCAAGTATTGCTATTTTACAAAAATTGCTTTCTTTTTCTGTTTCGAGATGTTTAATGAACTCTTCCCTGGTCTGGAAAGAAACCACAGTATATCTTGACAAATCAGTAAACCGTTTTCTGACGTCCTCAGCGAATCCCCTGTGGTCATCATAACAGTAAAGGTGAGTTTTTATATTCTTTGGCATAACTTTGTGAAGATAATAAAAGTTTGGACTTTATGGAAGAGTAAAGGAAGAACTGTCACTCATTCCTGACATCCACATTGATCAAAAGCTTCCACAATCCGTCTTTGAAATTATAAGCATCAAATGAATAATCTGGACCATAGAATTCCCGATCATCCTTCTTCGAAGGTGAGAATGGAACCAGGTGATCAAAAACTATTGAATTATCTGACCTGAAACGAAGCGACATCATTGCATTGGACGCATATTCAAAAACCGCTCTGAAACTTATGCCTTTATCTGAGTCAAACCATTTTTCCCCGAATACAATTGTACCATCAGGTTTAAAAGTCAATACCTCGATGATCTTCCGGCTGATATCTGCATTTCCATAATCTATTCCGAGAAGTACCCAGCACCTGTTGCTATCAATAATAAATGGTTTCAAGTCATAGTACAGGGCACCGTACCAGTCAGATTCAGTATATGTTGTATCAGTCCTGACGGGTTTTTCATTATAACTGGTTGATAGTCTGTATATTTTATTGACTTTCCCCAGATCCTGTTTCCTGATAAAATAGCAATAATACTTTCCGGGCTGATTTTCAAGGACAAGATTCCAGGTTACTATTTTTAAAAGTGAATCGGGCGACATAATCTGACCCAGGTATCTGAGGTTCGTAAACCTGTGACTAAATACTGAATCAGATTTAACATAATCATCGAGTATCAACCTGATTGAGTCATTTGTACTAATCCGTTCAACGTCATTATAATTGCCAACAAGTCTGTCAAAAAGCTCCTCAAGTTTCGTTGAAGTATCTTTTTCAGGGACCTGGCTTTTCGCTACGCCTGTTGATAAGAACAGAAACAGGAAGAAATATAAAGAAATTCGTTTCATTTTTTACCTGAATTACTCATTGCATCATCAAGAAGATCCTTCAGAAGCTTGCATGCGTGAATGATTTCTGTTTCATTAATAATCAAAGGCGGAGCAATTCTGAAAGCATTATTGCAAAGAAGGAAATAATCGAGTACAAGTCCATGTTCCGGTGCATGAGCGATGACATATGGTATTATCGAGGCGTTATTGAGTTTAACTGCAAGCAGTAATCCCTCTCCTCTGATTTCGGATACAAGATGGTGGGATAGCTCCTTTCTAAAAAGTGCACATTTTAAATTGGCACTTTCAGCTAACTTCTCATCAATAATTACGTTAAGAGCAGCCAGACCAGCTGCACAACAAACCGGATGTCCGCCGAAAGTTGTTATATGACCCAGAGTAGGATTGGATACAAATGCCGACATTATCTCCCGGGAAGCAATAAACGCACCCAGTGGCATACCGCCTCCAAGAGCTTTCGCCAGAAGCAGGATATCGGGCACAACTCCGAATCTTTCGAATGCAAACATTTGTCCAAGACGTCCAAAACCTGTCTGGATTTCATCGAAGATCAGCAAAGCACCTGTTGAGTTACACTGGTCTCTTAATTTTTGAAGAAAGTCGTTTTCCGGATATATTATTCCGGCTTCACCCTGAACAGGTTCAACTATAACACATGCTGTATTTTTTGTTATTGCTCCCAGAGATTTTTCATTGTTAAAATCTATCTGGAATGTATCGGGCAAAAGTGGTCTGAAGGCATTTCTGTAAATCTCGCTTCCCTGTATGCTTAATGCACCGTGAGTGCTCCCATGGTAAGAATTTCTGAATGATATTATCCGGCTTTTGCCAGTATATCTTTTTGCAAGTTTCAGAGCACCTTCCACGGCTTCGCTTCCGGAATTAACGAAATATACTGAGCTAAGAGATGATGGGAGAATTCCTGTAAGACGTTCAGCGTATTTAACCTGAGGGCTCTGAATAAACTCACCGTATACCATAAGATGCATATACAGGTCAACCTGGGTTTTTATAGCTTCAATTACTCTGGGGTGACCATGACCCGTATTGCTGACTGAGACACCTGAAATAAGATCGATATACTTTTCCCCGTGAGGTCCGTACATGTAAATACCTTCAGCCCGTTCAATTTCAAGCATCATAGGTGCTAATGAAGTCTGCCCCAGATGCTGCAGGAATAATTGACGATTTGTGAGCATGAGAATTTATGTGATTACCGTGCCATCACGTTAATATCGTTCAGCAGCGAGTCTCTGAATGATTTCCCGACCGGGATGTTCTTTATTGTCTTTCCTACCAGCAGATCGAGACTATTTTCCTTAATAGTCTGGATCATACTCTTGTTGATTATAAACGAACGGTGTACCCTGATAAATACTCCTGAAGGCAGCTGGTTCTCTATCGCCTTCATGGTAAAATGAATTGTAAACCTGTCGTCGTTGGTATTAAGGGTAACATAATTTTCAAGTGCTTCAATAAAAATGATCTCTGTAAGTTTAAGTTTAACAAGTGATGAACCTTTCTTTATGAATATTTCCTCATCGCCGCTATTAGTTACTTCTTTACGTGTGAAATATCTGATCGTTTTGTCTATTGCTTTACAGAAACGCCCGTAAGTAATAGGTTTAAGAAGGTAATCAACAACATTGAAATCGAATGCCTCGAAGGCAAATTCCTCGGCAGACGATACAATTATTATATTTGGCGGGAAATCGAGGCTACGGATAAAATCAAAGCCATTCATTTCCGGCATCTGAATGTCGAGAATAACCAGATCAATATCCTTACGCTTTGTTAAAACATCCCTTGCAGCAACTGAATCACTGAAAACGCCAATGAGATTAAGAGAAGTGGATTTATTAGCGAACCCTTCCAGTATTTTACAGGTCAAAACATCATCATCAACTATAATACAGTTCATCTACAAAGCTTAGTTTCAAAGAATTTCATAACCAAAATTAATAAATATTTTTCAAGAAATTTTACGAAAGTGGTTAAAGATGAAAAACTACTGATACTTTCCATAAACCTTGTCATCGTTTTTCCATAGGTTAAAACTCCTGTTAGCTTTTCTTATAACAAATATAGTCTATTATTGTTTCGGTGACACTTTTCACAGAATCGGTTTTTGGCAGCTTATTAAGGAATAAATTTATGAGGATTCTGGTTATGTCTTACAAAGGCTTCGGCATTTTCGCAATTCAATTCGATACCCCGGAATCTTTGAATTGTTTTTTGTATCTTTTCATACCAGTCTTCCGGATATTGGCTATCATGAGACATACAGCACGCATTTTTTTGTTCCATAACAGGTCCTATATTTATATAATCAGTTGGATAAAAGTTTTGTGTTTCATTTCCTGAAGTAACCTCATAATAGTACAACGCAAAATTTTTCTCCATTGCAATCTAGGCATCATAAGCAAGAATTGAACATATCCGATGATCGCGGTGACTGACTATAGGCCAATGAGTAAATACTAAATCGGGATTCTCTTTTTTAATGAAATCATTTACCTGTGCATAGCTGTTTTCCTTTATTTCACAATTCCCGTCGATCTGTCCGAAAAACTCCGCACGGCATTTAATAATCTTACATTCCTTCAAAGCCTCATCTGTTCTTATCTTTCCCGCTTCTTCGTATGATTTCCCCTGTACACCCGCTTCTCCGCGCGTAAGATAGGCTGCTACCACTTCATGTCCCGCCGCAGTGAATAATGCAATAGTTCCACCGCATCCGCATTCAGGATCTCCAGGATGGGCACCTACAACAATTATTTTGAGCTTTTTGGACTGTAATCCAGATTCCGCTGGATTTTTTGAAATGGTATGTATTCCGGCCAGGGAAGCAACAGCTGACATACCTGATAAGCCGATCATGTTTCTTCGCGAGATATTTTTCATAAACTCATTAATTATGTTGTCTCAAATATAATGAATAACCATCAACCTCCTATTCATACAATTTATCATGCATAGTGGTGTCGTGGGCTTCGCCATTTGTGTTTCCTTCGCCAAAAGGAATAAAAAAAGCTGCCCTTTCGAACAACTTTTCTCAAACAAATAACACGATCTCATACATTTTGCTCTTATGCAAATTTCGATCTGATCAGATGTTCCCGAAGAGTCAGTAGTATCCTTTCCACTGTTGTCCTCTGTACTCCAATGTAATACCTTATGAAGTTCTTCAATACTTTTTAACACAAAGTAAGTTTTACCTCATCCTTTACCTCAACCTTAACTTTTGGTTTCCTGCAGATTTTAAATAAAGAAACTACTATTTAATTATCCTTCAGGCAACGAACAGAAAATCCATAGTTTTTAGGGGAAGGGCTTCTAAAAAAGTTTTTATTTTCATAACCTAAATTCCGAAAATAAGCATCAGTAGCTGTATTCTCTGTGGATGTCCACCAATTAGCATAAACACCTGTGTATGAGAACCATCCAGGCCCCCGGACGCCACCCGGACGACCTGTAAAGCCGCTGCTGTTATTTGTAGCCTGATCATTTCCAACATTGCCAGGCGTAAGAGCTGTGGCCCACCCCGATGTTGAAGCCATAGATTTACCAATATCTATACTGCTGCCCTGGTACCCATACCCATTATTTATTAGGTAATCTGACAAAGTTGTCCATTCAATGTCAGTTGGTACATGCCAACCAACAGGACACACATTATTACCTCCATTGGTGGTTGCATCAGTTACATACCAGTTGTAAATAGCTCCAAAAACAGACTTGTTTGTTACCTCATCATTGTTATACCAGCAATAACCGGGACTGGTTAGAGTTTCCCAACTGGTTTCATCAGTAACTAAAGGAATAGGTATACCAATATTGTATTTAGTAACTTTTAGATTCTCTTTCAACCAGACCTGGGTACCAATTGTAATAATGTTATAGATATTTCCTTCAGTATCAGTAACAGAGGTAAGAACCGGAGTCGTAAATGTCAGATCGATTCCATAGGTGATCCCATTAGAATTTTCAGCTTTTATTCTAAAATGGTAAACGGTTCCTTCCGTTAGTCCTACAATGATGGCATTAACATCAGTGTCAGTATTCCCGCTTATTGTATTTGGAGTCGCATTTACGTTCTGTCCGTAAGTTGCAGACGCACCATATTCAAAAGTAACAGTAGTAGACTGGTCGTTGGCATTTACCTTACCATTTAAAGTAGCTGTCGAACTGGTAACACCTGTTGCCGCCAATGTTGTTGCAGCTGGTGGTTGAAGTGTCTTAAAAACTACTTCATTCCCGTAAGCTGTTCCGACCGTATTTGTGGCATAGGATCTCACGTAATAATTTGTCCCTGGCTGCAGTCCGGTTAAATTACTAACGAAACTGCCGATACCAGATCCATCTGATGTTTTAGTACTTGAGGTTGTCGGGTTTGTTGTCGTTCCCCAGCAAATTCCTCTTTCTGTCACTGCACCGCCATTATCAGCTGTAATATTTCCTCCTGAAACAGCAGTGGTTGTTGTAATAGAAGTAATTGCAGTTGTTGTCAGAACAGGAACTTCGAGCTGGATTGTTTTAAATGATACTTCGTTGCCGTATGCTGTTCCCTCACTATTTGTTCCATAAGCCCTGACATAATAAGTAGTACCAGGAATAAGTCCGGTCAAATTACTCGTGAAAGCTCCTAACCCGCCACTTTCAATAGTCTTGTTGTTATTAATGGTTGGTTCAAGAGAGTTGCTCCAGCAAACACCTCTGGCAGTTACATAGGCTCCACCTATATCTGTCAATTCTCCTCCGGCAGTAGCAGTTGTATAAGTTATCTCTGTCACCTGGGATGAAGTAAGAACAGGCTGGGTAAGTTTTGGATCCTCAGTACATGAATAAATCAGAAAAGCTGCAATGATTAGTTGTGAAATAAGGTTTAAATTTTTCATTAAGTTAGTAATTTAAGTAAAGGATCTCAAAATACATTTCCTTACTAATTTACAAATTGCTTAAGACAAATGCAACAATTCTCACACATCTCACTTGCTTCATCGAGCTCTGACCGATGTTAACTTCTCTAAAATCTTTAACCTTTCGATAATCCCAACGACTATAATCATCATTATTCGAATTAACAATAAAAGGTTTCCCAAGGAAAACTCATGGAAACAGGATCAACACATTGGGAAAATCCAAATGCGGGTTCAACAAATTCAAGCGGGTTTACGACTCTTCCCGGTGGTTATCGCAGTAACCATGGCGCATTCGCAAAGATTGGTTTTTTTTGGTTTTTAGTGGTCAGCTACAGAAAACTACCCCACAACTTCATGGTGCAGAACAATGGGTTGTGCCGGGACAGATGTGCTCAGAATCTTCAGTATTAAGAAGAACGGTTATTCTGTTCATTGCATAAAAGATTGATCAATGTGTTCACAGAATTTTTATAAATATCTATACTAACAGTGTTAAAGCAGCATACCTCCAAATAATAAAAGTGCTGCTACAAGAAGCAGCAGACCTATAACTTTCCCTAAAACTGATACGATTTTCAACATCAGGATCAGTAGAATTACTAACAAGACGGTTAGAATAATTTTTTTTATTCTCCTCATTAGCTTATAACAGAATTTTATTATGAAAGAATTACTTACTTAAAATGAATACTGGATTCCTTGAGATATATGCATAACTAAAGCGGTAAAATACAGAAAGATACAGCCAGGCACAGTCTGATTTTATATAAAGATTATTACCTCAAATTTTATTAGAGGAGCAGGAAAACTTTTATTATTTTTTCTCCTCAACTTTTACCTCAGTTTTCTTTTCAGAATCGTCGTCAAGCTGTGAAGCTTTTTTGAATTCTTTCATCCCCTGACCTATTCCTTTCATCAATTCAGGAATCTTCTTTCCGCCAAATAATAAAACAACAACAAGCAGAATTAAAATCAGGTGCATCGGGCTACTAAAATCTAGCATAATAATTTAATTTAATGAATATGTAAAAATTACTCTTATTAAAATCTTAATTGTTAAAAATGAATTACAGCTGTTATTTGTACTGTATAATTATTTCCCCAGAAAACAAACGCCAAATGTATAAGTATATTTCTACTTCACCACTAAAGAACAAAAATAAATTCAGGAATATTAAATAAAATAATTGCGTACACCGTGCTCCGTGCATTTTTACATCGCCTGTCGACAATAATACATTCCTTTGTCTTGCGGTCGTGCGGTCTTGTAGTCTTGCGTAGTGCGACGTGCGCCTTGGATTGGGATTGCTCGCTGTGCTCGCGATCCCTCGGGGGGAGCTTCAAAGTTTAAAAATCCCGCTTGCGCGGGATTAATTTAAACTTTGGCGGAGAAAGAGGGATTCGAACCCCCGGAACCGTGGTTACAGTTCAACGGTTTTCAAGACCGCCGCATTCGACCGCTCTGCCATTTCTCCATTCCGGTCATTTTGTTCAACGGGATATTTTTATTCGCTCGCAAAGATAAGATTTTTTTAATTTTTTAGAATTATTTTAAAAAAATTATATAATTAACTTAATTTCAACTAATTACAGTTTTTATCAACAGATTATGAACAAAATTTCGAAAAAAAGTTACTCTCTTTAAGGACTAGTGAGGGGTTGCGACATTTTGTCCAAATCTCGAATTTCATGCAAAAATATGGCTGTTTTAACCTAAAAGTGGCACTATTTGTGGAAAAACGGCAAAATAAATTTGCATATGAATTAAAAAAAAATAATTTTGTATACAATTAGTAAGATAGGTCTAACCTTTAAATCTTCGCATTATGACAAAAAAAGAATTAGTAAGTGCAATCGCAGCTGATGCTGAACTTTCAATTAAGGATGCTGGCAAAGCATTAAACGCATTCGTTGGTGCATTTGGAAAATCAATGAAAAAAGGTCAGAGAATCCAGCTCCCGGGTCTGGGTACTTTCAAAGTTGACAAGAGGAGTGCAAGAGTAGTTCGTAACCCTCGTACAGGTGCTAAATTGAATGTTCCTGCAAAAAAAGTAGTTAAATTCAAAGCAGCTCCCGCACTTAACAAAGGTCTTTAATCTTAGCTGATTGAGATTGCTGAAGGGGTGTTTTTACACCCCTTTTTTTGTCTGACCACATTACCTGACATAAGAATTTCCATCACAAAAATAGTCCCATCACCAGCACATCATCCACCTGCGTATTAGTCCCTTTCCAGCTGTCAAACTCCCTTTCAAGTTCTTTTTCCTGTTTTGACACCGGCAGATTATGTATTTTATTAAGGAATGCCTTCAATGTCGCATATTTGTACTTTTTACCGTTCGGTCCCCCGAACTGATCGGCAAAACCATCAGAAAACATATAAACAACATCACCTGGCAAGGTTTCTATATCATGCCTTGTGAAATTTTCATCCGATCGCTCATAGATCCCTATTGGCATATGATCTGCACGATATTCAATTAGTTCATTATTCCGTATAAGATACAAATCATTATAAGCTCCCGAGTACTGAAGGGTCTTTGCCTTTTCATCAATAACACATAATGAAATATCCATTCCGTCCTTGGTCCCCTCCCCCCCTGTCTGGTGTAAAGCCCGTTGAATTTCGATCCTGAGCTCGGAAAGGATCTTATCACTCTCCAGAATTTCTCTCCTATTTACGATTTCTTCAAGGAATGATATTCCCAGCATGCTCATCAGCGCTCCGGGGACTCCATGACCTGTACAGTCACCGACAGCAATTATCAATTTCCCGTCAGTCTTTGTGAACCAGTAGAAATCACCGCTTACTATATCTTTTGGCAGATAGAGTATGAAACACCTGTTATTCAGACCTTTTATTTCTTTTTGTTCAGGCAACAACGCCCTCTGAATTCGGCTCGCATAATTAATACTATCCGTTATATCTTTATTTTTTTCTTCAATAATGTCATAGGCTTGCTTAAGCTCCACATGTCTCAACCTGTAAATCTCCTTTTCCTGCTCAGATTTTTCAATGGCATGTGCTACCTCAATGTTGCTTAACCTGCTGCGGGTTTCACTGCTCTGATACGAATCCTTCTCCTTCAGAAATTGCTTAAAGCTCTTTAGTGCCTTAGCCGGTTGGTGCGACAATTCATAATGGCTTGCAAGAGCGGAATGCACCTCTGCTAATAGCACTTGTGAATTGAGCTCTTTAGCCATTCTGAGGGACTCTGTCAGTCTTGCCTCAGCTTTTTCTGCGTTGCCGGTCTGATTACAAACTCTGCCCGAACCCATAAGAGCCTGCAGGACGCACCTCTTATCACTGCCGGTCATCGTTTGTTCATAATAATCCAGAGACTCACGGTACATTTTCATGTCCTCGTATGTATTTGCTATTCCAAGGAGTGTCCATGGGATGGCCGAAACCTGTTTGTTCTCTTTCCTGATTTTAAGACTGCGGAAATAATAATCCAAAGCTTCCTCATATTTATAGGTTTGCCTCAACACCATACCTATCCTGTTAAGCGAAGAAGCAACTGCATTTTCATCCTTAAGTTCCTCCCTGATCTTCAGACCTTTATTAAGATACTCAAGCGCTTTTGCGAAATCATTAAGTCTGGAATAGATAAGACCAAGCTGACTGCACGACTCTCCTTCCGACTCAATATCTTTTAAATCCTTTGAAACTTTATAAGCTTCAAGCCAGAGTGAAAGAGTCTTCTCGTAATCACCGAAGCTTTCGAAAATATTGCCCTTAAGAAGGATGGCCCTTGCATAACCTGATTCATCTTTATTATTTGCAAACCATTGAAATGCGTCTGTAAGATACCTCAAAGCAACTTCACTTTTTGATTGAAAGAAGTTGGCTGCAGCAATATTCAGTTTTGCATATGCCACTCCTCTTTCGTATTGGATTTTTTCAGCAGCTGAAAGATTTGAGGCAATATCTTTTTCACCGGCTTTTGAAATTGCATAACGACTATTCCACAATCTCAGGTTGGCTTCATCAATTTTTGATTCTCTTATGCCCGTCTTCTTCATTCGCAATTTTGAGTTTATTTTGTTCATACTTTATCTAACTTAAAGTATTGTTCCGTAAATATAATAATTAATTGGAATGCAATTTAAATGACCTGATTATTAGTTTGATAAGTCACTGCTTTACTCCTTCATAAAAGGAAATAAATGTTTCTTTGTGATTATCAATTTGATTCTTTATATTTCGGTTTGATAACCTGAGCCTCCGCGATGAATATTAATGAAGTTATGATCAGGAAGGTTTTTGATGAGATGGTTAAATATAAGCCGTCCCTTTCAAAAATGGTTATGTCGGACGATGAGGATGAAGAAACATCTGATTACAGGATACTCGCTGATCTGATAATAAAGAACTTTCCCTGGCCCATAGGAGTTGAACTGAGAAGACTGTTCTCAGGATCGATGCGGCAGCTTGACCGTATGAGACTCGATCAGATATTCAAGACTATCGAGCGTTCAATGCAATTCCTCTGTTTTGTAATGCTGGCTCAGGTAACAAAATCCAAACTGGAAGGTAAACTGACAATACCCGAAAACTTCAGCAAAGAATTTACAGGCAGATTTATGGTACTGAGCCTTGGCAACTTTTCATGGATGATAAGAGCCATAGGCAATCTTTTTCAGGATCAGAAAATCGAATGGTTTATGCCGGAAATGTCAGGATGCTTTGATAATAAGTTCTATGCTGCTCTCGATTTCTGGGTACCTGAACGTAACGAGATCGGTCATTATCAGATCAATTTAACCCAGGAAGAAATAGAGAAAAGATGTGTTGAATATGAAGAGAAGCTGAGTTTTATCCTTGAAAGAATTTCTTTCCTTGCAAAATACAAACTGGTCTCGGTAAAAGAGATTAAAGTGATCAAGTCTAAAATAAAGGAAGCTTCATTCCATCATGTTTTTAACCTTCTTAACAGCTCTGATTCCGATTTCAAGGCAAATGAGATTAATGAAGCAACATATACCGACAGCCATTCGGTGCTGCTGATGAAAAACATAAAAACTATCGACGAATATCTTAATCTGTCTCCATTGATAATAGATACCAGTACGGAAGTTCTTGATACCAAAGAAAAGTTTGATATCAAAAAAGATATCTTCATGTACTCCAAGTTTCGCAATGACCAGCTGATGTACCTGGGAACTGAAGTTACAGAAAAGATTGACTTGCGATCGTTAAAAAACTATAAGGTGCTGTTGATGGAATTTAAACACCTGTTATCAACAATATCGGCTGAAACGTAAATCAGATGCAAAAGAGTCCATTCAAGTTTCTGGACAGCTATACGAAGGAGGACCGCGATATCTTTTTTGGACGTAATAAAGAGATAGAGGAACTTTATTCACGGGTTTTCGAAAGTAAAATCCTTGTCATCTATGGTATTTCAGGAACTGGTAAATCATCTCTTATCAATTGTGGACTTGCAAATAAATTCAGTGATACCGACTGGTTGCCTGTTAATATCAGAAGAGGTACAAATATCAATCAGAGTCTTTTCGACGGTCTGGCCCGTTCGGCAGCTACTGGAGCCGGGACAAATATTGTAAAGGTTATCCGGTCGATATATCTTGACAACTTTAAACCTGTTTATCTCATTTTTGACCAGTTCGAAGAGCTGTTTATTTTTGGCAGTAAAGAGGAAAAAGATGAACTTGTCAGCAACATAAGGAAGGTGATTGATTCAGATTTGCAATGCAGGTTCATCTTTTCAATAAGGGAAGAATACCTTGCGGGTGTAACGGAATTTGAAAAAGTCATACCTTCTTTCCTTTCAAACAGGATAAGGATTGAAAAGATGACAAGGCAAAATGCCCTTGAAGTAATAGAGGGTCCGTGTCGTTTTAACAGGATTGTAGTTAATCCTGGTTTTCCGGAAGCGCTTCTTGCAAAACTTAATCCCGACAACCCTGAAGTAGAATTAACCTATCTGCAGGTGTACCTTGATAAAGTTTTTCATATAGCATCCTCTGATGGTAAAGATCCTGAAAAACTTACTCTTGATCTGCTTGACAAGGCGGGAGATGTCAAGGACCTTCTCGGTACATTTCTTGAAGAACAAATAGCAAAGCTTGATGAGCCGGAAACAGGACTCGTAATCCTTAAATCCTTCGTTTCGGTAAAAGGGACCAGGCAGCAGATCACAGAAGACGAGGTCATTGAATATTCAAAAACTCTTGGTAAAGATATTGAGAGGGAAACTGTTAAAAATCTGATCCAAAAGTTTATCGGATTAAGGATCCTGCGGGATAAAGACGAAAATGGAAGGTATGAGCTCCGGCATGACAGTCTTGCAACAAGAATCTATGAAAAGATAAGCCTGGTTGAGAAAGAACTGCTCGAAATAAAGCAATTCATTGAAAATGCCTACCATAACTTTGAAAAAAGGCATTTATATCTTCCGGCTGAAGATCTTGAATACATTGCGCCATATGAGGGCAGATTATTTCTTAATGATAAAATTGCAAAGTTCATTTCCCAGAGTAAATGGGAAATACATAAAGCAAAACGCAGAAGGCAAAATGTACTTATATCTGCTGCAGTCATAATAATTACTGTCTTATCCTTTTTCACTATATGGGCTTTGAAAGAGAGAACCAATGCTATCACCCAGAAGCAATTCGCCGATATACAAAAGAATTCTGCAATTAAGGCAAAGGAGGCGGCCGACTCTGCAAGCCGCGAAGCCTTTATTTCAAGAAATCTTGCCGTTGAAAAAGAAAATCTTGCGGTAACTGCTCAAAAACAATCTGAAGAAGACCGGAAAGAAGCCCTCTCACAGCGAAGTTTTGCCCTTGAGCAAAAGAACAGGGCGGAAAAACTTTCGGTTACTGCAAATGAGCAGGCCCAGCTTGCAAATAAAGAAAAACTGGCTGCAGAACGGGAAAGGTCAAAGGCTATTTTAGCAGAAGGAAAAGCCAGACAGCTTGGACTTCTCTCCACAGCCCAAAATCTGGCTCTGAAATCCTCATCTGTGGAAAAGAATACTGAACTGATGGGTTTGCTCGCTGTACAGGCTTTTGTTTTTAACAAGGAGAATGGAGGAAAAATGGAAGATCCTATTATCTGGGAAGCGTTAAATAATGCATGGTCAACTCTCGATAGCTCCCGTCATTCAGTATTCACGGGTTCTCCAAATGAAATATGGGCACTGGGAGAAAAAAACAATGGTTTATTAACGGCTGATCTCGATGGACAAATAAAAATCTGGACTCCCGATGGCTCAGGTAAAATCTTCAGATCATTCCATTTCACATCTCCGGTAAATTTCGTTGCAAGCAATTCCACTGGCGATAAGATAATTACCCAACATGATAATCTCGATCTGTTTTTATGGGCCTCAAAATCTTTTGATAACACCGATCCTTTTCCTGAAAAGCTCGAAGGGCATAAAGGACTTATCCGCACTGTGGCATTTGACAATGACGCGAAAAGTATGGCAACTGCAGGCAGCGACAGCCTGATAATTATCTGGAATATCAGTCAGCAACCCACCGTGAAAACAGATACAATAAAAACTCAGTCTTCAATAAAGGCAGTTGTTTTTACCGGTCCCGATACTGTTATCTCTGCAAGGGAGGATGGAACCATTATCCTGTCGGATATTAAACAAGGAGTGAATACATCATTATATAACTCAGCTTCCGGGAAGCCACTTTGCCTCGCATGGAATAATAAAAAAAAAATGCTTTTTGCAGGGTGTTCTGACGGCAGCCTCATCGCAATTGATCTGAACAAAAATAAATCTTCAGAACCCGTCAGATATGCCATACATTCTGCAGGGATTGATCTTATTACTTTCAATTCCGATTTTTCACTTCTTGCAACATCCGGCTGGGATAAAACAATCAGGTTTTACAATTATCATGAATTTTTTGACCTGGGAAATACAGTCGGTGGTGTCGAAAATATTAAAAATCTTAACCAGAGAACCAGATCATTGATCTTTACTGATGATAACAAATTGGTGGCAGGCTTATCAGATAAAAGCATAAGAGTGTGGGAAACATCTTCTACGAAGCTCTCTTCGATGATCTGTGACCGGATAAAAAGAGATTTGACAGTTAAGGAGTGGAATGACATGGTTGGACCAGATATACCTTATGAAAAGACCTGTGGCAAATGATCAGGAATATTAGTTTAATATTAATGTTTCTGTTTAGCTGTTCCCTTGTTCAGGGACAGAAAACAGTTAAGCCGGTAAAGAATGATCAGGCATGCTCTGATATTATTAAAGAGGCAGACAGGTTATTCCCGGAGGGACATTATGACAGATGTATAACTGATTTGGAAGAAGTGATGAAATCATGTGATCTTTCACGAGGCGAAAAAGAACATTCTCTTGAACTTCTTGCTAAAGCTTATGTTGAAACTGGCGACATTGGAAAAGCTGACGCAACGGTTAATATTTTGCTTAAAGGGTTCCCTCATTACGAGCTAAAAGAGGCTGATAATTCTGAGGTATTTAACCGCCTTATAAAGAAATATAAAATTCATCCAAAGTTTTCAATAGGAATAAGAAATACAGCTGATTGGCTTCATTATACAACAACCAAAGTCTACTCGGTACTCGATGGGCTCAATTATACTGCACCTTATGTTTTGAAAGGCTATGGATTCATGTATTATGGTTGGGCAGAATTTGAATTTGATAAGGACATTTCTGTAAATGCAGAACTTATCTGGAGAATAACAAGATATGGGAGAGATATCCAATCCAAGGTTCCGGAAATAGGTTTCACTGGCTTTTCTGAAAATGATTCTTATATTCAGGTTCCTCTTTATCTTAGGAAGTACTATCATGTCGGACAAAATATCATCCCCTATTTTTCTGCCGGGATTACATATTTATATATGACTCAGGCACTGGGAACTGCCTCAATCTTTCATACTAAGGAAAATATCCTGACACGATCAGACAACAAGAACATGCTTGACATGAGAAACAGGAACACTTTTGAGTGGATTGCTGGTGCAGGGATTGGATACAAACTCAAAAATCTGCGTCTCTTTCTTGATATGAGGTATTATGGCGGATTGAATAGTTTTACAAATTCATCAAAACGGCTGAGCAACCAGGATCTGGTAGATAATTACTACTATGTTGATAACTCAGTAACACTGAATCAGTTTGAGATTGGGGCTTCAATTTCATATACTCTTTTTAATTCTGTGAAGAGAGTGAAACGTTAGCCTGACTTTCATCGGGCAGCCACTTATGATTCTTTTGCTTCCTGACAGTTAGTTGTCCCCGGGATGATACTTTTGAGGTCGCGAGGAAGCGTAACAGGGTCACTTAAACCCATTAATAATTATTATATTTGTATAAGGAACTGTCTCTCAAGGCAGTCTCTGAAATAATTAGTAAAACATGAATGAACCAATTATCGACATAACTGATCTCTCAAAATTCTATGGGAAAGCCAGGGGCATTGAACATATCAACCTGCAGATCAACGAAGGAGAGATCTTTGGATTCATCGGACCGAATGGCGCCGGAAAATCCACAACAATCAGGATTTTAATGAACATGATCTTCCCTACCGCCGGCAGCGCCCGAATCATGGGGATGGATGTTATAAAGGAAACAAAGAAGATCAAAAATCATGTAGGTTATATCCCATCTGATGCCAATGCATATACCTCTATGGATGTCCATGAATTCCTTTCTTATTGTCTTCATTTCTATAGCACTGAAAACGGGGAAAAGAGGATTTCGGAGTTCCTTGAAATGTTTGGACTAGAGCCCGGCAGGAAAATTGCAGAACTATCCCTGGGAAACCGTAAGAAAGTTTCAATTATACAAAGCCTTCTACACAATCCGAAGCTACTTATACTCGATGAACCTACAACAGGACTCGATCCGCTTATGCAGTCAGTTTTCTTTGAACTTCTCCGGTCGGAAAATAAAAAAGGTATGACAATTTTCTTTTCCTCACATATTCTGGCTGAAGTTCAGATTCTCTGCAGAAGAGTGGCAATAATAAAGTCCGGGAAAATTATTCAGGTGGAAGACATAGAAAACCTCAGGAAAAAGCAACTGAAAAAAGTATCAGTCGAATTTGGTGATCCTGCTGAAAAAGCAAAATTCACAATCCCGGGTATTGAAAGAATTATAACCACCCCTTCTAATTTGATGTCATTTATGTATTCGGGCACAGTTGAAGATCTGGTTAATTTTCTTTCAAATAAGAAGCTGAATAATCTTACAATCGAAGAACCGTCACTCGATGAAATCTTCCTTCACTATTATAAAAATTAAGTATTCACGACAATGAACAGAAACCTGTTTTTAAAGGAGATGAGAAGGAACGCATTCAGTCTTATGATGTGGACAATAATAATAACATTGCTTATCATTCTTACCATGTCGGTCTACCGCACATTCATGGAGAACCAGTCGCAGATCGCCGGGATGCTCAGTATTATTCCCAAGGGAGCCCTTCAGTTCAAAGGTATTTCAAACTTAAATGATCTTATGTCAGTGCTCGGGTTCTATTCGGTCAACAATATTATATATATGATGGTACTGGGAAGCATATTCGGTATTGTACTCTCATCAAATATTCTGTTAAAGGAAGAATACAATAAAACAGCCGAATATCTTTTAACACGTCCACTCGCAAGAAGTGAGATCTTCATAAGTAAAACAGCCGTGGTTTTGCTCAACATATTCATTTTGAATCTGATCACATCGCTTTCAGGATTCATCTGCATTGAAATAGTTAAGACCGGTCCATTCAGTATCAGGGCATTTTTAATTCTTTCATTGTATACCTTATTATTGAACGTTCTGTTTGGGGCCATCGGACTTTTCCTGTCTACGCTGGTTAAACGGGCAAAGCCGATTACCACTTTTGGAATTGCCCTGGTCCTTATCTTCTATTTTATATATACACTTTCAAAAATCACTCATGAACAAGGAGCTTCAAATCTGGGGTACATCAGTCCGTTTAAATTTGCAAATGTTGACGCAATAAATCCTTCATATACAATTGATTTCTGGCATCTTGCGTACTTTATTGGTATTACAATTCTGCTTACAGCTCTCTCCTGGAGGATATATAGGAGGAAGGATATATATACTTAAAAGGCGTAAAGGCGTAAAGGCGTAACGGCGTAAAGGCATAAAGGCCCATCATGTTATCGTCTTTCGCTTATAATACATTATACATTCACCCCGATTCCGTTGAAGAAATTCCTTATTGAATTTAACATATTCATTAATTATTTGTTAAATAATCACCAACTTCAGATTTGCTTCAGAATTGACAAATAATTTTATCGTGTTAAACCAACAATTTAATTAATTATGAAAAAAGTACTTTTTATTATGGTATTGTTGATGTCAGCTTTAGTTATAAATGCTCAGACAACAACTAAAACCACAAAATCAACTGCAACAACAACAACTGCAAAATCTGCCCCGACACCTGTTAAGGTAGCCGACCTTCCTAAGCCGATTACTGACAATATCGCAAAAGACTATGCTGGTTTTACCGTAAAGGATGCCAGCAGCGTTACAGCTAACAATGTTACTACTTATCATGTGGTTGTCACTAAAGGCGCATCAACCGAGACGCTTGTATATGACGGTAGTGGTAAGTTTTTAAAGAAACTTGGCAGTAAAGCACCAGCTCATAAAACTGCTAAAAAGAAATAATCCCACCGGGATTTAATTAACTGAAGTTCTGAAGCAGCAAAGTCTATCCATTAATAATAAGTTGAATGGATAGACTTTTTTTTTTTGAAAAATCCGGATTATAAATTAGTAATATTTTAATAGTGGTAATATGTTAGATTTTAGCAGTCCAATGCACCTTATCTTAATAATACTTGTAATAGTTTTATTATTCGGAGGAAAAAAAATTCCGGAATTAATGAAAGGAATAGGTCAGGGCATGAAGGAATTTAAAAAAGCATCAGCAATGGATGCCGAGCCAGAGAAAAAAGAAGAAAAAGAACCTGAGAAAAACAATACTGAAGTTAACGTTCCGGAAAAGAAATAAGCCTTCGGAGGCACAGGGCGCAGGGGATCATAGTAACATTACTCCATGATCCCCTTTATTTGTTCCGTATTCCTCATGCCTCGCACTTAACACCTGATTCCTCTGTGGCCCTCTGTGACAGTTCTTCTTTACTTTTTATAGCCACACACCGCGCACCAGATTTAACTACCCCTTAACACACATTAACTATTACTTAACCCATTAACATGCTAATCCTGACTAATTTTATTGATAATTTTGCCTGACCAAATATTCATATACATGAAAAATTTTCTGACAACCATTTTCGGAGCCGTGCTGATCTCAGTTTCAATGACATCATTTTCACAGACAACACTAAAAATAGGACATGTTGATATAGCCCAATTGCTCGCCGCAATGCCTGAAAGAGACAGTGCCGCCACAGTATTAGGAAGGGAGACAAAAGAAATGCAGAAAACTTACGATGACATGACAGATGTCTATAACAAGATGCTTGACGATTATGAAAAAGATCAGGCTGTTTTAACTGAAATTGTAAAGAAGAACAAAGAAGCTGAATTGCTCGATAAAGAGAAAAGACTCAGGGAGTTTGAACAGACTGCCACTGAATCCCTTCAGAAAAGAAATTCTGACCTTATTCAGCCAATACTCGATAAAATACTTAAAGCCGTTGATAAAGTTGCCGGCGAGAACGGCTTCACCTATGTCCTAGATGTAAGCAAAGGATCGGTGGTCTTCACCTCAAAAGACAGTCAGAACATAAATTCGCTTGTGCTTAAGGAATTACTACCGGAAACGGGAAAGAAATAAGTCGTGCGGTCTTTATTGACGATCTGCATGACGCCGTTACGCCGTTACACCTTTACGCCTTTTATAAAGTAACAATTCCTCCCCCTTCCTTATTAAACCATAAATCTGATCGAAATGACTTGTATGCCTAAGCAGGTTTTATAAATTAATAGTGAACGATATGGACCTGATAAGGTATTGACGGACATTTCCTTAGTAGTATTCCCGCTCCTTGTTAGCCCATTTTAGAGATGTGACTGACGGGGCGGAAGTATATCAATTCCATCACTTCTCATCACTGATACCTGATGCCTGTTGCCTGAATTATGGCATAATATTTGTGGATTTATCAGTTACCTCTAATACAGAAGACTGCCATGAAAAAACTCTCCCCTTTGAAAAGTATATTATTTGCAGCCATTCTTCTTGTATCAGGTTGTGAGAAAGAACAATCCTATTCCGGACAGGGAAATGCCAGGCTCAAACAGGAATTCCTGTACAACATTGATTCTCAGACAATGATAGGAATAGTAAAGGAATATGAATACAACGATCAGGGAAAGATCAGCAGGACATCAACTCCCATGTATGAAAATAGGTCGATAACAGGAACCATAAGTTATAACCTGTATGATTATGATTCTTCAGGTCGCCTGGCAAAAATCACCAATTATAATGCAAATATTAATTCCCCGACGGGTTTTATTAACCTGAGCAACTTAATTTATGAATACTCCGGTGATGGGTTAAAAACAAAAGAATCAGTTGAATATCCGGCCTCAGGAATAAAAGAGTATACCGATTATGAATATACAGCGGGCAGGCTGACGGGTAGTAAAAAATATTCAAATAACAAATTAGAGAGTTATATCCGATACCAATATGATAATTCAGGAAGATTAATAAAAGAATCTACATTTGCTTCTGACGGACAAGGTCTGAGTTATACGATACACTCCTACTCCGGATCACTGCAGATAAAATCTGATTTTTACACGTATTCAAATAAAGTTCTGTACCGGTCTATAACCCGTACATATGATGAAGGCAATAATCTGATTAATCTTGAATCAAAAGAGATGGTGCCCTCAAGTTCGATGATGAGTTTTGTAATGAAATACATCTATTATCAATAAGCCGGTACGGGATGCATGGGGCATAGTGCGTGGTTAAAGGATTTTGGATTTCAGATTTCACTTTTGTCTTTATACTTTTGTTCCCCCCACGCCTGATGATGCTGGTTGCTGGTTACCAGGTAGTTCAACGTTAACCTCAACCTTTTATTCACAAATCCTAAAAAAATGAGAAACACAACAATTTTAAGTATTATTCGATGGACAGCTCGCATTGTTGGAACATTGATCGTTTTCTTAACTTTGTTCATTGGAATTGGCGAAATGCTTGAGGGACAGAGGAACCCTGGCTCTAGTTCGTTTAACACCTTATTGATAATAACTTTTATTATTTGGGGGTTAGGTCTTGTAGGACTACTTCTCGCCCTATGGAAGGAGGGTATAGGAGGAATTATCTCATTATTTTGCTTTATTATTTTCAACATTCTCGTAGCGACTAATCCTAATCCGGAATCAAGATACAGCATCGTTCTCTTGGTCTTCATGATTCCTTCAGTATTATATTTATATTATTGGTGGTTAGCAAAGAAATCATCTAATAAAATTTCTTAATAGTAAAGGGATAATCACTACTATAAGTTCCTTAAAAGCAAGGATCTGTTTATATGACAAATTGAACTAAAACCAGCCCATAACACGGTCAAAGTAAATTAGCTTGTCACAGTATTTGTCTGGTCAACAAGATAAGATATAAATCAATTAGACATTCTAATCAACTATAAGCTATTCACCTGTAACACGATAGTGATGACACAATCGCACTCCATAATACCAAAAACCGAGCATGCCTGTCTTGCCTATTGAGATTTCTCCTTATTTAATACAGGAGAACAAAACCGATTGGAAAGTGCCGAGTAGATTAACTTTAAGATATCAGTTACTTATATCAATATATTTTCATTCTTGCTTTTGTACCGTTTCTTATTCTATTTATTTAAATTGCAGTTCAAATTATAATGCAAGTAATTAATGTACTTTTATTTAACCAGATAAAAACTTTATTATATAATGGCATTGAATGTAGACTATATTGAAAATGAAATAATTGACCAATACTTGTTTGATGAAAATCCAACGCGACCATGGATTATTGGATTTAGTGGGGGGAAAGACAGTACAATGCTCTTACAAATTGTCTGGAATGCTTTAAAAAGAATTGATCCAATCCTTCTTACAAGAAAAATCTATGTGGTATGTAATGATACGTTGGTGGAGAATCCCAGAATTGTAAAATTTATTAATACTACTTTAAGAAAAATACAGGAAGCAGCTAATTTGCAACAAATCCCATTGTTTGTTCAACAAACGACACCAAGACTGGATGATACCTTCTGGGTGCGATTAATCGGATTGGGCTACCCCGCACCTAATAAATTTTACAGATGGTGTACTGACCGAATGAAAATCACCCCAACAACTCGCTTAATTGTTGAAAAAATTGCAGAAAATGGGGCAGCAATTATTCTATTAGGTACTCGCTCCGCTGAAAGTTCTACTCGTGCAGCTTCAATGAAGAAGCATGAGATAAAAGGTCAACGGTTGCGGAAACACCAACTTCCTAATGCTTATGTATATGCACCTATAAAGGATGTTTCCACCAACAATTTGTGGCAATATTTAAACCAGGTTCCTCCTCCCTGGGGTGGAAACCATAAAGAATTGGTGACTCTTTACAGAAATGCCAGTTCCGGAGACTGCCCTCTGGTAATTGACAGTACAACTCCAAGTTGTGGAAATAGCCGGTTTGGTTGCTGGGCTTGTACAGTTGTTCAAAAAGACAGGAGCATGGAAGGATTGATAGACAATGGAGAAGAATGGATGCTCCCATTGGCAGAAATAAGAAACTTTCTTGTCGAAACTAGAGATAATCCGGAGATATACAGGGAAAAGCGCAGACGTAACGGGGAGATTGTTGAAAAATACTTCAGCGAAAGTTATGATGATACAATAACAAATGGAATTGCCTTGTGTCCTAATCTTCACAGAGCGTTTGACCGAGGATTAATTACTATTGATAACAACTACAAAGTAATTGTTTCAAAAACATTCAAAGAGGATGAAACAAATTACAGCATTCGTATTTTTGAAAACCAACAAATCTTTTTGCCGAAGCAAGAAATACATTTTCCGCTAATAGATAATTTTAGCTGGCATAGAAGAAAGATATTCAAAGCATAGAACCAAAATGGAAATCATCTACATATTCCTTTCAGTTATTACGATTCTCCTTATCATAAACATCATTCTTACTTTTAAAACAGGTGGGAAATGCAGGAATGAATTAGCTGAAATAAAAATTCATTAACCTGACTCATTTAATAATAAAAAGTAATACGATGGGCTACGTAAAACTATTTGAGCAAAAGGAAATCCGTTCGTTATGGAACGAAGAAGAACAGAAATGGTATTTCTCTATTGTAGATATCGTAGCAATATTAACAGATAGCCCTAATCCTCAAGTGTATTGGAGGGTAATGAAAAAAAGATTGAAAGACGAAGGCAACGAAACCGTTACAAATTGTAACGCTTTGAAAATGCAGGCTCCTGATGGTAAAATGAGACTGACTGATGTTGCCGATACAGAGCAACTTTTAAGGCTTATCCAATCCATCCCGTCACCAAAAGCTGAACCCTTTAAGCAATGGCTGGCAAAAACAGGATATGAAAGGATGAAGGAAATTGCTGATCCAGAACAAAGCCTGGACAGAGCAAGAGAAAATTGGCAAAAACACGGTCGAAGCGAAAAATGGATTCAGCAACGCATGACTGGTCAGGAAACCCGAAACAAGCTGACAGATTACTGGAAACAAAGCGGAGTGAAGAAGTCGGACGAGTTTGCTTTTCTGACAAACATTATCCATCAGGAATGGACTGGATTGACAGTAAAGAAACACAAAGATTTAAAAGGGCTGAAAACACAAAATCTTCGTGACCACATGAGTGAAGCAGAACTCATTTTTACAGCACTTGCCGAACTCTCTACACGTCAGATTGCAGAAACCGATGAAGCCAAAGGCTTAAAGCAAAATGCGACCTCCGGGAAAAAAGGAGGAAGAATCGCTAAAAATGCCCGTTTAGCATTAGAACAAAAGACAGGAAAAAATGTCATTACCTCTGATAATTTCCTGCCTCCTGCCAATGAGAAAAAGAAAATTTATAAAAAATAATCTCAAGAGCAATCATGGTACAGTATTTCATTCTTGCCCTTCTTGCGATTCTCCTTATCGTAAACATCATTCTCACTTTAAAAGCAGGCAAAGATGGTTCTGGTAATGAATTGTCTGAAATAAAAGATTCAATAAATTCACTTGTACAAACCCTTAAAGTCACCGAAGCAAATTTAAAAGGTGAGTTTGCAACAAACAGAAAAGAAAACTCAGATAATGCAAAAGGATTGAGAGAAGAAGTCAATAATCATTTAAACACTTTCACTAAAACATTTTCAGACCAACTAACTACCCTAACCAACTCAGTGGCTGAAAAATTTACTGTATTCCAGAACAGTATTGACTCAAACAATAAGGATAGCCGCAAAGAACTTAAAGAAAATCTTGAAGCATTTAAAAATGAATTGAATATTGCCTTAAAAGATTTCAAAGAAAACATCAGAGATAGCTTTTCTGATTTCAACAAGCAACAACAAACTCAGAATTTTGTAAACACCGAAAAACTGGATGGATTGAAAAAAACATTGGAATCCTCCATCAAAAATTTACAGGACGGTAATGAGAAGAAGCTGGAAGAAATGAGAAACACCGTTGATGAAAAGTTGCAGAAAACTCTGGAGACAAGATTAACCCAATCATTTGAAATTGTGAGCAAGAACCTGGAATCGGTACAAAAAGGGTTAGGAGAAATGCAACAACTTGCAACCGGAGTTGGTGATTTGAAAAAAGTTTTAAGCAATGTTAAAACAAGAGGGATTTTAGGTGAATTGCAATTATCAAATATTCTCGAACAATTACTTTCACCGGAACAATATGAAATAAATGTCATTACTAAAAAAGGAACAACCAACCGGGTTGAATTTGCAATAAAAATACCACAGCTTAATCAGGAAAATAAAGTACTGTTAATGCCCATCGATTCTAAGTTCCCTATAGAAGATTATTATACACTCTTGACTGCGTATGATACAGGAGACACGTCATCTATTGAGGTATCGGGTAAGGCGTTGGAATCAGCAATTAAAAAAGCTGCTAGGGACATCCATGATAAATATATTGATCCACCCGACACGTCTGAGATAGGATTGCTTTTTTTGCCAGTCGAAGGATTATATGCCGAGGCTGTTCGAAGACCCTCCCTGATTGAAACTCTTCAAAGAGATTTTCAGGTAATAATTACGGGTCCTACTACATTATCAGCAATTCTCAGCACAATCTCCTTTGGTTACAAAACAATGGCAATGGAACAAAGAAGTGGTGAAATTAAAAGGACTTTAAGCGCAGTAAGAACGGAGTTTAACAAGTTTGGGGACGTCTTAAAAAAAGCCAAAGATAAAATTGACAAAGCAAGTGAGGATATAGATGAATTGGTTGGAGCCCGTACAAGAAAAATTCAGTCAAAACTTAAATCATTTGATGAGTTACCAACCTCAGAAGTTAAATTGATTTTAGAGACAACCACAGAACCCGATCCGGCTGAAGAAACTAAAGATGATAAGGACTAAATCATATTCTTTAATTCTTTGACCCGCTTTTTTATTGCTTCAATAGTTATTTCAATTTCAGCCCTGGTATTCTGTTTTCCCAGACTAATCCGTATGCTACTAAAAGCATCATTTTCATTTAAACCCATAGCTGTTAGAACGTGACTGGGTTCTATCGAGGAAGAGGTACATGCGCTTCCATTACTAATAGCAATCATTGGGAATTCATCTTCAGGATTGCTTAATCCCATGATTAAAGCGTCACTATCGACACCCTGAAAGCAAATATTTAATGTGTTAAACAATCTTTGTTCTTTGTTCCCATTGATCCGGGTATTCTCAATAGATAATAGTTTATCTTCCAAAAGATTTCTTAAATCAGCAACTTTCCTGGAAGTGCTTATCATTTCTTTTTTTGCTAAATCACCGGCAACCCCAAGAGCAACAATTCCGGGTACATTAAGTGTCCCGCTTCGGATACCTCTTTCATGTCCACCCCCATGTAATAATGCAGGAATTTTTATCCGGTTATTTCTTTGCCTTATAAATAATGCACCAATTCCCTTAGGAGCATATAATTTGTGCCCGCTAATACACATCAGATCAATCCCGGATTCATCAATGTTTACTGGAATTTTCCCAATTGCCTGGGTTGCATCAGTCATAAAAATTGCACCTGCAGAATGAGATAGTGCAGCAACTTCTTTTATAGGCTGCAGAACGCCAGTTTCATTATTTGCTAACATAACGGACACAAGAATTGTCTCCTCTTTTAAAGCATTCCTGAGCTCTGATAAATCAATTAAACCATCTGACCTGACAGACAAATATGTTACTCTGTAACCTCTGGATTCAAGATATTTACAAGTATCAAGAATAGCTGGATGTTCAGTGGCGACGGTTATAATATGTTTTCCTTTTGAAAAGTAGTTTTCTGCGACACCTTTAATTGCAAGATTTATGGCTTCTGTAGATCCGGAAGTAAAAATTACTTCGCTGGTTTCAGAGCCAATTAAATCAGCGATTTTGCTTCTTGCTAACTTTACCGCTTCATAAGCTTCAACACCAAATTTATGTGTACTGTTTGCGTTGGCGTAATTGGTGGTAAGATATGGCATCATAGCCTCCAACACACGTTCATCAATAGGTGTAGTTGCATTATTGTCAAGGTAAATTATCTTTTTTCCGGAATCCATATATAAGACAAATTTATGAATTTAAGATGGATGATCACTATATAAAAAATTAGATATGAAACATAATTAAATTAAACCACAAGTACCGCAAAAGCTTTAATCTGATAAAGTACATGCTCAAATTAGGTATTATGGAAAATTACTGCTCATATAATGACAAATCTTATCTTTTCCATAAAGTATCAGCAAATATTATTAAAATTTAATAAATAAAGAAGGCGGTACATTTTGTCTCACTGCATTTCTCAATAACATAAGCAAGGATGAGTTCTGTTCCGGGTAATTTAGTATTCTTGACTAAAGTGAAATAAATCATTTGAATTTATATTGTTAAACTTGTCTAAGAAGATTATTTCAAGAAAATCTGTCAATATTTAACCTTACATGAGAAAAATATCTAAAATTTCAGAAAGATTTTTACTGTTTATATCGCTATTAATACTTATCCTTTCGTGCAAAAAAGATAAACCCATTACTCAGAATCCCATCATCTTTAATCCTGACTTAACCTATGGTACAATGACCGACTATGATGGAAACGAATATAAAACTATAACTATTGGTACTCAAATATGGATGGCTGAAAACCTGAAAACTACAAAATTTAATGATGGTATAGACATACCTCTGATAACAGATTACAATTCATGGAATAATAGTACCACTCCAGCTTATTCCTGGTACGACAATAATTCTACTTTTTATAAATCAATATATGGAGCCTTGTATAATGCTTACACTATAAATACCGGCAGGCTCTGTCCTCTCGGTTGGTCGGTTCCAAATAATAATGACTTGACAACATTAGTAACCTTCCTGGGAGACACTGCCGGAACATATCCCTATAGCGCCAGAGCTGGCAATAAACTAAGAGAAATAGACACTTACCATTGGACTATTGGTATGGCTGGTGGAGCAGGTGTCTGGTATCCAAGCACTAATGTTGGCACTAATGAAAGCGGTTTTACCGCTCTGCCATGTGGCCGACGAGGTGGCGACGGCTCTTCTGTGGGGAGTGGTTCCAACACCTATTGGTGGAGTTCTTCAGTACATGTTTTAGTAGGGAACAACTGGTATTGGAGTGTTGGAAACGTATACGGTGGAGTAGCTAGTAACTACGATTTCAGCAAGAATTATGGTTTTTCTGTTCGCTGTTTAAAAATAAATTGATAACCACCTGATCCTAATAATTACAATAAAGCACGAAACGCTAACTTGGACGCTTTAGTTAATTTGCTTCCGCAGCCCGGACTACTTCGTAATCAGCCCCCAAAGTCTATGATATAGAACTTTAACCCACTTATTAAATCTTCTAACACCCGGACTGATCCTGCTGCCGTGACAAAGTCAATATCAACTTTATTTGTTAGCATCGCATGAAGCATACAGGGATTGAATTACTCCTAAGCAAGTTGTGTTTAATTCGCGACTCCCTGCACTTGAGATAGAAAGAACTAATTAGTATCTTTGATAGTATCAAATGATACTATCGTTAATTAAGTTTCTATGAAGCCTCCTTACCAGATAACAAATAAAATTATCGAGTTAATTGCTTCAATTTCTGAAAAAATTGGAGAAGTAAATTCTGCTCATTTATACAGACCACCAACTGAATTAAGAAAAAAGAACAGAATCAAAACAATTCAGTCTTCCTTGGAGATTGAAGGAAACACTCTTTCTATCGAACAGATAACTGCGATTTTAGAGAATAAAAAAGTTGTTGCGCCTAAAAAAGATATTCTAGAGGTAAAAAATGCAATTATTGTTTACGACAAACTCGCAGATTATAAACCATATAGTTTAACTTCTTTCTTTAAGGTTCATGAGATTCTTATGAAAGGACTTGTTGACAATCCAGGCTGTATCAGAAGTAAATCTGTTGGGATTATCAAAGGTTCGGTAATAACACATGTAGCACCTCCAGGCAACATAGTTCGTTCATTATTGAAAGACTTATTTGACTATCTCAAAAAAGACAAAGACCTACTTCTTATTAAAAGTTGTATCTTTCATTATGAGGTAGAATTTATCCATCCATTTATTGATGGAAATGGAAGAATGGGCCGACTTTGGCAAACAGTACTTCTGAGACAATATTCCCCGGTCTTTGAGTTTCTTCCTGTTGAATCTTTAATAAAGGCAAAACAAGAGGAATATTACAGAATTCTTGGAGAATCTGATAATCAAGGAGATTCAACTGGATTTGTGGAGTTTATGCTTCAAATCATTAATGACTCGCTTGAGAATTTATTAATCAACCAAAATGTGAACCTTACAAGTGAGGACCGGATAAATATCTTTAAAGAAAAGGCAGGATCTGATTCATTCACAAGACAAGACTACATGAGACAATTTAAGGATATTTCATCTGCTACTGCCAGTCGAGATTTAAAAGAAGCAGTTGACAAAGGGACCTCAGAAAGGACCGGTGACAAAAGGACTACACAGTATAGATTTAAAAATAAAAAACATCAGTTTTAATTCTATTTGTAATATGAATCGTATTAAAAAGTCAACCCGGTTTTACAATTTTTTAATTGATTCCATAATATTTAGTGTTTTAGCCCTGATAATTGTTCCGCTCATCGTCAGATATGTTCCCGGTTTCAAAGTTTATAACCCCAAAAACAACAGAATTCTGGCTATGTCATTATACTTCTTATACTATTTCCTGTTTGAGATTGTTTTTTCATCCACACCCGGAAAACTGATTACAAAAACCAGGATAGTTGATAAACTAACATTTTCAAAATCATCCATATTTAAAGTATTCATCAGAACACTTTGCAGATTCATTCCACTTGAAGCGCTGACAATTTTCTTCGATGAGAATAATCTTACATGGCATGATAAAATCTCAAAGACTACTTTAATTAATATATAACTTAAACAATTTCATCCCTATCTCTAAATATAATTCTATGAAAAAAGTAAAAATCATGATTTTGGCTATTTTATTATTGGTAGCTGTCATTTTACCTTCATGTGCAACATTATTTTGTGGCCCTGTATCAGCATGCCAAAGAACTAAACCCGCCGCCGGAGAACCACAAAGAGAAGTCAGAGTCGGTGCTCTGGTTCTTGATATTCTGCTTTTCTGGCCTGGTGTAATTGTTGATTTTGCAACTGCGGCAATTTATAAACCTTGCAACAGGGAATTTGAGGTTCACATGGTGAAGGGTGCAGAACCTGCGATGCGAGGCACAAGACGACAGATATGAGGCGTGAGGTACGGGGTGTGCGGCAAGACCGCATGACAGCACGACCGCAAGACTATTATTTCACACGACGCACGATGTACGGGTCAGTGTTAAAATAAAGTTGCATTCTGATTAAACAAATTGTAAATTGAGAAATGTAT
Organism: Bacteroidales bacterium; assembly: GCA_003141895.1. Classification (GTDB taxonomy): domain Bacteria; phylum Bacteroidota; class Bacteroidia; order Bacteroidales; family VadinHA17; genus LD21. The sequence goes on from PLNT01000007.1 coordinate 261,198, forward strand.
TATGAGATCAATAACTTAAATACAAACTCCATGAAAAATTTAACCGGAATATTAGTTTTTATCCCTGTAGTTTTTCTGATCCATTCATGTAAACCGGATCCAAAACTTACCCCACCTGTTCTTACTTCAGCGCAGGTGACAGAAATTACTTATACAACTGCCACTGCCGGAGGAGAATTAACGGATATAGGAGGAGCTTATGTTACTGCCAGGGGTGTCTGCTGGAGCACTTCTGTTGAACCAACCATTTCTGACTACAAGACTACTGAGAGTGGTGGATTAGGAGTTTTCACAAGTCAGCTAACCGGGCTGACTCCGAATACTATGTATTATGTCAGGGCTTATGGTACTAATAGTGCCGGAACAGCTTATGGCAATGAGGTATCATTTAAAACACTCCAGATTGAGGTTCCGGTTTTAACAACAACAGAAATAACTTCTATTACACAAACTACAGCCTCTTCAGGTGGAAATATAACAGATGAAAAAGGAGGATCGGTGACTGCAAGAGGAATATGCTGGAGCACACATACAAACCCTACAACATCAGATAACAATACCAGTGATGGTGCAGGAACCGGAAGTTTCAACAGTTCGCTGACTGATCTGGTTCCAGGGACAACCTATTATGTTAAAGCATATGCAACAAACAGTGTAGGGACTGCTTACGGAAATGAAATAAGTTTTATATCGTTGACAACAATACCAACCGTCACCACTACAGCAGTTTCCTCAATAAAACAAACAAATGTGGTAGGGGGAGGCAATGTAACCAGTGATGGCGGATCAACTGTGAATGCGAGAGGTGTCTGTTGGAGTACGTCATCAAATCCTTCAATTACGGATAACCACACCACGGACGGAACAGGAACAGGAATATTTGCAAGTTCAATAATTGGACTTACCCCTAAAACCAGTTATTATCTCAGATCTTATGCTACAAATAGTGAAGGTATTGTATATGGAGATGTTGTACCGTTTACAACTCAAAATTTTGGCACCCTAACAGATATTGATGGGAATGTGTATAAAAGTATAGATATTGGAACGCAAACATGGATGGCTGAAAACCTGAAGACTACCAAGTATAATGACGGTACGGCCATACCTTTGATTACTGACAATACTGCATGGTTAGTATTGACTACTCCGGCATACTCCTGGTATAATAATGATGCAGGTACCTATAAAGAAACTTATGGAGCCCTGTACAACTGGTTTGCCGTGGATGAAGTAAGTAACGGTGGTAAAAATATTTGCCCCACAGGTTGGCATTTGTCAACCGATACCGAATGGATAATACTTACAACTTATGTTGGGGGAGTAAATAATGCAGGTGGTAAACTAAAAGAAACCGGGACAAGTCATTGGAACGCACCTAACAAAGATGCAACCAATGAAAGCGGATTTACTGCACTTCCGGCAGGACTCCGTCATGACTACTCAGGTGAATTTCTCTATATAGGAATGGGTGGTGTCTGGTGGAGTTCTACAACAGGCAATCCTGGTAACGCTTATCGCTGGGATACATACTACGAAAGAGCCGATGTGGGATATAACGGCGACATTCCTCTGCAAAAGCGCGGTGGCTTTTCTGTTCGTTGTGTTAAGAATAACTAATCTATTTCACGACGCGAGGCACAAGACAACAGGTATGAGGTATGAGGCGTGAGGCGTGAGGCGTGAGGCGTGAGGCGTGAGGCATGAGAGGTACGTGGTGTGCGGCAAGACCGCACGACCGCATGACTATTAATAGCCTTTACGCCCTTCGTTACAGCAACTGATAAATCTTAAGGTATAGAAAATGCCACTCAGTAAGTTCTTCGAGATTAGTGGTTTTCCAGCCGGATTTCCTGATACCATGTGGAGATACAGTTTGAACCTCTCCTTTCCGGAGCTTGACTAAATAACTTTTTTTGCCCAGATCCTCATGCATAAATTCTACCGTTTTATCAGCGTCATGCAACCTGGTTATAACCTTATATTTTAAATTCAGAAGATCATTTTCAGTAATCATCTTGATTATAATAATTTTAAATACCGGATATAGGAAGTTTTCATTTTTGATTTTATGAGAACTACTAATGCTGCAAATCTAAAGCTATAATTCCAGCAGGGGATTAATATCAGATTAGTTAGGGGTTAATTATAGATTAAGAAAAGGCATGTTACTCCGTACAACCATGTGTTTAAACTTTTATGAACCATTGAACCAAAGAACAATTGAACAAATAGAACCATCGAACCATCGTATCATAGAACCGTTGTCCCATCAAATCCATAAACGACAATCGTCAATCGATCAATCGCCTATCGCTATAATACATCACTCCCTTCCCCCCGGATGGCATCCATACTCAACATTCCCGGTCATTATTCACAAGTCACCCCACTTTGACTTCCGTTCGACTTGTTCACGTTGTTGAGTGGGAAATTTCTGGCAATTTCCCCGGGTGCCATCCTTCTTTTTAGTCTCCCGGCTCTTTCTGTAATTGCAAAGTGCAAGGCGCATGGTGCAACAAATGTTAGATTCTGCTCCCATCCTTGGGGAAGCAGAATTTATGTGGACCTCTGTGCTTCTCTGTGTAAGTTCCTTGCATTTTGACTTTTGTCTTTTTACTTTTGTCTTTTATCTTGATCCATCGAGTTAGTCATGCCAAAAAAAAGTGCAGGTATTTTAGTTTACCGCAAAACTAAAGAAGAATATGAAATTTTGCTGGTTCATCCGGGCGGACCATTCTGGGCGAAGAAGGATATGAATTCCTGGTCAATACCAAAAGGTGAGTTTGAAGATGATGAAGAACCACTTGCTGCTGCAAAAAGAGAATTTGAAGAAGAAACAGGATTTAAAATTGAAGGTGAATTCATCGAACTGAATCCTGTGAAACAACCAGGTGGAAAATTAATTTACTCATGGTCCGTGGAAGGTGATATCAATGCTTCTGAAGTAAAAAGCAATCTCTTTAAAATGGAATGGCCTCCCAGATCAGGGGCCTTTAAAGAATTTCCGGAAATCGACAGGGCGGAGTGGTTCAGTTTCAAAACTGCAAAACAGAAGATAATTACGGGACAAATTCCGATAGTTGAAAATCTCAGAAATAAACTTAAAGGTTAATGTCTTGCGGTCTTGCGACAACCATTTTCTCCCTGTACAATTTGTGAACTATTACCGGAAAGATCAGCAACGTAAGCAGTGTTGCACTTATTAGTCCTCCTACAATAACAATGGCCAGAGGTTTTTGGGTCTCAGAACCGATTCCTGTTGATATTGCTGCCGGCAATAAGCCAAAAATTGCCATTAATGCCGTCATTACAACAGGACGGACTCGGCTTATCACACCTGTCTTCAATGCATCATCGAGAGTCATCCTCTTTACCAGATTTTGCTTAAATACAGATATAATTATTACACCATTCTGAATACAAATTCCGAACAAAGCAATAAATCCTATACCTGCAGCAATATTAAAATGCGTACCGCTAATAAGCAAAGCCAGGATTCCTCCGACCAGAGCAAATGGTATATTCATAAGTACAAGAAGAACATCCTTTATCTTACGAAACAAGATCAACAGGATAATGAATATGATTACAAGGCTCACAGGTACAACGATCGATAATTTCGTCATTGCTCTGATCTCACTTTCGTACTCGCCGCTCCATTTTATCGAATATCCCTTAGGCAGTTTTATTTCATTGTTAAGTTTAATCTGGGCTTCAGCAACTGTACTGCCAAGGTCTCTTCCTCTTACGGCGAATGCAACTGCCGTGAAGCGTTTATTATTGTCGCGATAGATAAATGAAGGTCCGCTGCTTAGTTTTATGTCTGCAATTTCTTTAAGCGGTATCTTTTCTCCTGAAGCCGCAGGAATCATCAGCTCGCCAATCTCCTTTTCCGATTTCCTGTAAGAATACTGATATCTGACACGGATATCAAATTTTTTCTCATCTTCATATAACTGGGAAGCAGCTTTTCCGCCAATAGCCAGTGCAATAACTGCATTTGCATCAGCAGTTGATACTCCAAACGCTGCCATTTTCCCTCTGTCCAATTCAATCCGTAATTCAGGCTGACCAAGATTCTTAAGAATCCCCACATCTTCCATTCCACGGATTGTTTTCACCTTATCATTTACTTTCTTTGCCAGATTGGAAATTGTATCCAGGTTCTCTCCAAACACTTTTACTGCCTGATTTACATTGATACCCGCCACCGCTTCGTTTACATTATCAATTATCGGCTGTGAAAAACTCCACACTGCCCCTACGTAATTAGAATCAAGTCTTTCCTGCATTTTATCAATCAGCTGGTCTTTTGTAAGATGCGATTTCCATTTTTCTTTAGGATACAGGTCGACTAAACATTCCACGTCATAAAATCCTTTCGGATCTGTTCCGTCATCAGGTCTCCCAATCTGAGATATTACTTCATGCACTTCAGGAAACTTTAACAGATCATACCTCATACTATCCGCGAGTATCTTTGCCTGCGGTAAAGAAATACTCATAGGTGCACTTCCCTCCACCCACAATGAGCCCTCATCGAGATGTGGAATGAATTCTGTTCCAAGAAACTTTGCTGAAATAAATGTTAATCCTATAACTGACATAGCCAGACCGAAACTTAGCTTTTTATGTTTCATTATCCAGTTATAAGAGATCTCATAGTATTTGATCATCCCGGCCACAAGTGGATTATGTTTTTCAACAACATTTTTATGAAGCAACCGGCTTGTAAGTGCAGGAACAAAAGTGAGGGTGAACAATAATGCACCTAATAATGCAAAACCTAATGTGTAAGCGAGTGGTGAGAACAATTTACCTTCCACTTTTTCAAAAGAAAAAATTGGAATAAGCGCAGTGATAATAATTAATTTTGAGAAAAGGATAGCTTTTCCCATATTAACGCCTGTGCGCCTGATAAGACCGAGTTTATCTACCTTATTAAATTTTTCCATTCCGATCTCAGCTGCATAATATCCCAAAGCAACAAATACTCCTTCCACCATCACAACCGCTCCGTCAATTAAAATTCCAAAATCAATTGCACCTATAGATATCAGATTTGCGAACATGCCTTTTAAATAAAGCATCATGAATGAAAAAAGAAGCGAAAGCGGAATTATCAATGAGACAATTAGTGTGGCTCGCCAGTCGCGCATAAAAATCAGAATTACTGCTGTAACGAGAATAATTCCCATAAGTACATTGTGAAATACTGTGTGTAAACAGAAATTGATAAGATTCTGTCTGTCATAAACAGTCTGGATCTCCACTCCCGTAGGAAGAACTTTCTCGTTCAGCTCTATCACTTTTTCCCTTAGCGCTTTCAATACTGGCCCCGGATCAATACCCTTTCTCATTAATACAATTCCTTCAACTACATCAGGTTCATGACCTCTTGCTACCATCCCTAACCGTGGCAGGTTCGATTCTTTTACCTCGGCAACATTTCTAATAAGAAGTGGTGTTCCTTTAATATTCTTGACAACAACATTCCTTATATCCTCAATGTTGTTGATCAGGCCTATACCCCTTACCACAAATGCCTGAGAGGATTTTTCAATTACATCGCCGCCAACATTAACGTTGCTCTTGCTGATAGCATCGTAAACATCTACAGCCGTCAGATCATATTGTGAAAGAAGATCAGGATTTACATTAACATCATATGATTTAATCGGGCCTCCAAAAGCTACAACATCAGCAATTCCCGGAACAGTATGGAGGTTACGGTCAACAATCCAGTCCTGAATAGTCCTTAGCTCTGTTGGTGTATGATTGGTGGAATGAATAGTATAACGGAATATCTCATCTGTAGGACCTGTAGGAGGTGTAAGTTCAAAATCTGCCCCCTCAGGAAAATCGATTGAAGGCAACAATCCGGTTATCTGCTGACGGGCATACATATCTTCAACGTTATCCTCAAATACCAGTGTCACAACTGAAAGCCCGAACAGGGATTGTGATCGAAGGTTAGTTTTTCTCTGCACTCCGTTGAGTGCAATTTCAACAGGTATCGTTACAAAACGTTCAACCTCCTGGGCACTTCGTCCGGGCCAGCGTGTTATTATTTGTATCTGGGTATTTGTAAAATCGGGGAATGCGACAATAGGGGTTTTTATAAATGAGTAAATCCCTGCAATCGCAAGAATACCAGTCATGAAAAAAACAAATAGTTTATGTCTCAACGAAAAGGAAATGATATTCTTAACAAGGTCGTTCATACAATTTATTGAAAAATGAGTTAGTAAAAATATTTACAAACCTTTTAATGCAGTGAAAATATATAACCCGTTTCTTGATACCAGTAGATTTCCATCATGTAAAGAATCGCATTCAACAAAATTCAGATCATTGACCGATTTGAAGATGTTTATTTTCTGAATGCTTACTTTGCACTTTCCATTGAATCTTAAAACATAAGTGTAACTGTCATCAAAAATTATAGAATTGGATTTTAAAGTAAGCATCTTCTTATCTCCTGGAAGAAGTAACGAAATATGAGCATACATACCTGGCTTAAGAGTGAAATCCTTGTTATCCAGTCGTATCTTAATACTCATAACCTTTGTATCTGGGTCAAGAACATTAGAAATACGATCCACTTTGCCTTTGTACTTTTTATCAGGGTAACTAAGCGTGACTACCTCAGCATTGGATCCGACTCTGATTTTTGAAATATCTGTTTCATATACATTTGCTATTGCCCATAATTCCTTGAGGTCGCTGATGGTGAAAAGATTGTCATTTGCATCTGCTCGGAGATCCATTCCGGCAGTTACATTTTTATCAACAACAAAACCGCTGATTGGTGCTTTAATAATATATCCTGATCCTGTGGAATCATTCGGTGCGAATGTACTTCCATAAATCTTCAGCACTTCACTGATCCTTTTATTCTCTGACAGAGCCTTTTGATAATCATTCTGTGCAATGAGATAATCTTTTTCAGAACTGACGCCGCTGCTACGCATATTGCCTGTTACTTCAAGATTCTTTCTGGCAATAGTCAGTTCTGCCTGAGAAGAATTATACTCATTATAATAATTTGCCATATCAGAGCTTTCGATCACCGCCAGGGTTTTACCTTTTTCCACAAAGTCGCCCAGTGAAACTTTTACCTCCTTTACATGTCCGCTGACAAGTGGATAAATCCTTGATACACGGTCCTCATTAAATGTAATTTTCCCCGAAAAAGAAAGTATACTGTTATTTGGTGCAGTATGTATCGTATCGAAAGTAACATTTTTTAATAGCGAATCAGGAATACAGAATCTTTTCTCAGCCGGCTGTTCAGTAGGACCGCGGTGTCCACAAGAAAAGATAAACAGAACTGCAATAATAAAAATCAGAATTGATGAAAACTTTTTGTGTTGCATGTTTTCTTATTTAATAATTGTTGTGCCTACGGCTAAATTCAGGCTTTCAATAGACTCGAAGCGATTATTAAGAAGATGATAGTATTCGTTTTTGGAATCTTTATATGTCTCGTAATAATCGATAAACTCCAGCAAACTGATTGTGTGATTTTTATAGGCATCTGTAAGCCCATTGAACAGTTTTTCATAATTGCTGTCAAATCTCCTTGAAGACGATTTATAAAGCTTGTCAGTTTCAATAAATTGTGTGTAAGCCCTGGTAATATCACTTTTTACCTCAAGTTCTTTCTCATTTTTGACTACTCTGTTTTCTTCAATTTTATTTTCAGAGACCTTTATATTCCCCTGGTTGTGATTCCAAAGCGGCAGATCAAAACCCAATGAAAGGGAATTATAATTATGTACGTAACTTCCAGCCTTATCATACCTTGCTCCTATAGTCATGTCAGGGACACGCATTGCTTTTTGCAACAACAGGTTCATCTTTTCAGATTCAATCTGGGCTTCAGCAATTTTAAGATCGGAACGATTATTCAGAGCTGAATCAACTAGTTGTACGAGGTTAAATGAATCGGGATTTATGACGTCCAAAGAAGAAAAAGAAATGACGGGTTTTATAGACCTTGATAGAGAGTCGCCTGTAAGCAGAATCAGGTCAGCTTGTTTTTCAGAAGCATCCTTCATCACCTCAAGCTTTTCATTTTCCAGACTAAATTGCAACGCCTGCAACCGTGCAAGTTCCTTAAAAGCCACATTCCCCTTCTGATATTCAGTATAATAAGCATCAATAAGGGTTTTTAGTGGTTCAAGCTCCCTGTCGTACACGGAAAGGGTTTGTTGCAAACAATAAAGGTCTACAAATGATGTTCTCAACTCATATCTCAATGTTCGTATCAGGTCATAAAACTGGTACCGGGCAATATGCAAATTGATTTTTTCAATGTTAATCCTTTTATTCCTTTTACCTGCCAGATAAATAAGCTGTTGCACGCTGGCAGCCGATTCCCCGGTTTGAGAAAAATCGAACCATTTCCCGGTATTCTTATTATATGCACCCTGTTCAAAGTTGAAATTAGGGTTGTCCCACAATCTGGCCTGAATCACTGCTGCATCGGCTTCATTTATTTGATATTTTGCAGCCAAAAGATCAAAATTGTTTTTCAGGAACAGATTTTCAGCTTCCTGCATTGACAACGAAAGTGTATCAATTGATAACCTTACCTGAGCTTTCACATTATTAAAAACAGTGAAAGAACAGATCATCAGGATAATAATTCTATCCATTATTCAAAGAGTCAGTAAAAATTCAATAAATAAACAATTCATAGTTATTGGTTATTCTGTTTAATCTTCATTTAACTTAATTTTAACAACAATCATCTTCAAACTGCTGATACCTAAGTAATTTATCAAAATATTAATCAGATTAAGCGAAAAAACAGTTCGACTTATAAATCAAAACGATTAATAAGGCAGCAAAACTATAAAAATCAAATTAGAGACTAATTAGAATCAAATTAGAATTTGATTAGAATTGCATTTGCAGACAATTTTATGACTTTTTTAACATTATTGTAACGATAGTTCCCTTTCCAGGTGTTGACTTAACGAAAAGAAGTCCGCTATGGAGATTAATGATTTTCTCACATAAAGATAATCCTACTCCTGATCCATTAAAAGAGAGTGCATTTTCGGATCGGTAAAAGGTTTGAAATATTTTTTCAACATCTTTTTCAGGAATACCGATTCCTGAATCGGTTATGGTCACAATAACCTTGTCGGGAGAATTATCCATTAAGATTTTTACGTTTTTATTATTGGAAAACTTATTGGCATTTTCTAATACATTTTCAAATGCAATAGACAAAAGATTTTTATTTCCGGTAACTAAGAGATCTTCGGAATTTTCGGGCAAATTTTCAAAATACAAATCCATTTTACTTTCCGTCATCTGTTTTTTTACAGATTGTATTGATTCTTCAAGCAATTCATCAATGCGTAGTCGTTCCATACTAATTGTCTTGATATCAGAACTGGCCTGCGCAATGTTCAATAATCCATCGCTTAATTTATGTAATCGTTCCGCTTCTTCAAGGACAGTATTCAGAACGATTTTATATTCCTCGGCGCTTCTCTGTCGTGAAAGAAATACTTCAATATTTCCGATAATCGAAGTAAGAGGAGTTCTTAATTCGTGAGATGCACTTGCAACAAAGCTTTGTTGAAGTTTAAAAGCATTTCCCAGCCTTTTAAGCATTTTGTTAAATGTAATAGCAAGTTCAGCAAGTTCATCTTTCCCGTTACCTTCGTTTAGTCTCAGGTCCAGATTAGAATCTGTGATGCTGTTAACATGAGCAATGATTTCATTAATTGGCCTAAGCATCTTTTTTGTAAAAAGTCCGCCGATAAAATAGAGAACAATCAGGTTCAGTAAAAAACCTAAGATTAATATGTTACCAAGATGTTTTAATTTTACATCGCCACTTTTGTCATCAGCGGAGACAAGAATTACAAAATCGCCCTGGTTATCAGTATAAAAGATTCCATAAGTATACGTTCTATGGTCTTTGTTCCTGTATATTTTTTCTTTTCTTGTCTTTTCAATAACTGAAACCGGAAATGCTGATGGAGTATAATCCTCAATAAATGCAGGCTGGTTCCGCATATCATAAAACCTTATTGTCTCTCCGGGCAGTTTCTCGAGAAACTTGACCTGAAATTCCTGAAATATCTTCTTGCTCACTTCATCTTCTTCAAGATAGACATTTGCAGCAGCATAGACTCTTTGCTGTAACCTGAAAAAGAAATCTGACGACGCAAAGGATCTGCTTAATGAATAAATGTAAAAATTTAATGCAATAAGCATAAGCGCAATTACTAATGTAAATAAAAGAGAAAGTTTTGTCTTAATTCTCATTCTCGCCTTCTTTTAAAATATATCCCATTCCCGTAACAGTATGAATCAGCTTGGAATCAAAGTCTTTGTCAATTTTATTTCTCAGATAATTTATGTATACATCAACTACATTTGAACTATTCTCGTATGTATTACCCCAGACAGATTCCATAATTTGGGCACGCGACTTAACAACACCACGGTTATTTATTAAATATTGCAGAAGAGAAAATTCCATTGCTGTTAATTTTACAGTCTGACCGAATCGTTTGACTTCTTTTGTAGAATCGTTCAATTCAAGTCCTGCAATTTTGACTACAGGGTTAATCATCCTGTTCTGATTTCTGCGTATCAGGGCATTAATTCTTGCGAGAAGTTCCTTAAATTTGAACGGTTTCACCAGGTAGTCATCAGCGCCGGTTTTTAATCCGGTAACGATATTTTCAGTTGAGCCCAGGGCCGTAAGCATAAGAATTGGAGTCTCTATTTTACATTCTCGCAGCATCCGGCATACCTCCAATCCATTGATATGTGGGAGGATTATATCAAGAAGAATAAGATCGTAAAATTCCTGCAGTGCCAATTCTTTCCCTGTATAACCATCAAATGCAACGTCAACGTGATAAGACTCTTCTTCCAGTCCTTTTTTAATGAACGCCGAAACATTCACTTCGTCCTCGATAAGAAGTATATTCATAGTAAGAAAAGTTTAGAAGTAATTATGGTCGAAATTAAATCTAAATTATTGATATCAACGCAATTTATGTTCAATAATTGCAGCGTTTAATATGAATAAAGTACAGATTTCGTGCTACTTTCCACAATTGTGAGCACCTGGACAATACCATATTAAAGGACACTTAATAAAAGTCAGAATAATGCGGGACAAGCTTTACTTTACTATTTTCATGCTATTCTTCAACTTACTGAACAACTCATTATATTCTTCCGGTACTTTTTCAAGATCTACCGGAGTGCTGCTTGTTCCGACATTCAGTTGATAGTAATTCCCATCTTTGATCCTTTGAGCCGATGGATCTGGTTTAATGACCTCAATTAACCTTACCAGCTCCTTGTCAGTAAAGTTCACTTCCACTTCAGCCATTTTTGTTATCGGAATAAATCCGCCGGTTCGTATAAGTTTTATTTTCATCACTTTTAAACTTTGGCTTCAAGCCATCCCTGTTTTACCGCTTTTACTTCCAGACTGTTGATGCCGAATAATCTCTCAGCATGCTGGATAGTCATATTTTTTACATCAACAAATTTTGCGTCATGGGCTAAATTACTGTCAGTCAGAACAGCATACCAGATCCTTCCTGTCTTTTCCCATGAATATCCTCCAATATTGAATGCAGAAACATAAAAAGCAAAATTAGGGATTCCTGAATTAATATGCACTCCTCCCCAATCACCTGATTCAGTATTTGGCATGTCCTGATAGTTATCCATAATGGCAGGCTGGGGATCATCACCTAATTCCGGATGATTCCTGTAGCCTGTACCCGGGGCTTTCAGGCTTCTCAATGCGTAATTGATACCTATCAGGACTTTTTCACCAATAAGCCAATTGGATTTTTTAACATCCTGATTATTATATCTTTGCTTTATCATAATCCCAAAAATGTCAGAAAAAGATTCATTAAGGGCTCCGGTTTGATTTTCATAATCCAGATTGGCTTCATTTTCGGTAACACCATGTGTGAGCTCATGACCGATTACATCTATATCACTTGTAAAACTGGTAAATACCACCCCATCTCCATCGCCGTAAACCATCCTTCTCCCATCCCAGTAGGCATTATCCATTCCTTTATCGTAATGAACATATTGTTTTATAAGCAGTCCATTATTATCAATAGAGTTCCTTCCGAAAAGATCCCGGTAGAAATCCCATGATGCTTTTCCACCTTTAATTACATTTTTACCGGCAATGGAATTAAATCTCTGCTTGTTTTTTGTATCCCAAAGTAATGTTGCATTAGTAAGGTCCGTTGTTTGCCTGCAGTCATAAACCTCCATCTGCATTGTACTTTTAGCAGGCTTTTTTGGAACAGCTCCCAGGATTGTTTTTTCATAAAAGCTGGCAGCCCTGAAGAAGTTTCTGTCGCTTAGGAAGCGATAGCTTCGGAATTTAGAATTTACAGCCATGTCGGCAACTTTTTTATTCCCCGATTCTATCAGCTTGCTTAACATGTACGGGGGGATAATACAATGAATGGGATTTAAATGGTTTTTATACATGATTTTAAGATTTTAGATCTTTATCAAACATAAAGCTCCATTAAATGTCTTATCTGCAGACAGGTATAAATTTAGAAAATAATGAGATTAAAACAAAATTTAACCTAAGGTCAAAATGTTTAAAAAAGAACACAATCCCTTATTGAAATGTTATAATTTTATAACCATAACTTACTTACCATGGATAAAGTATTGATAGTCCCCCAGGAAAACATAGGCAAAAATTTCGTTCCACCTGAATATCTCCCTAAAGGGAAAGATGAATACTACCTGCGAAACCGGCAGTCTGTTCCACCAAAATCGGGGTGGAGAAATTTAAGATCTGATGAGGTTGAAAAACTTGTTAAAAATGATAATACATCCGATAACTGGGATGAAATACTTGTAACCGATCAGTTTGAGCCGAATCAGATTAAAAATACCAGATTCTTTGGACTGGTAAGAATTGGCACTCTGAGGAATGTCATGCTTCAGCATCACGATCTGAGGGTTCCGGCGGGAATTACAAATAGTCTTATCATCTCTTCAGACATAGGGGATGATTGTGCCATCCATAATGTACATTACCTGGCTCACTACATTATAGGGGAACGTTGTATCCTCTTTAATATTCAGGAAATGCATACAACTGATCATGCAAAATTTGGCAATGGAATTATAAAGGATGGGGAACCGGAAAGCGTACGGACGTGGATCGATCTTATGAATGAAACCGGATGCCGACGGGTACTCCCTTATGATGGTATGATCACTGCCGATGCATATTTATGGGCTAAATATATCGATGACAAACCTTTGCAGGAGAATCTGAAGAAAATAACCCAGAAATGCACTCATAACCAGCGGGGTTTTTACGGAACGACCGGCAACCACTGTGTTATTAAGAATTCTCTGATCCTGAAGGACGTGAAGATCAGTTCATACTGCTACATCAAAGGAGCAAATAAATTAAAAAATCTTACAATTAATTCATCCGAGGAGGAACCGACTCAGATTGGAGAAGGAGTCGAACTTGTAAATGGCATAATCGGTTATGGTTGTCATATTTTTTATGGCTGCAAGGCTGTAAAATTCATTCTTGGTAACAATTCCAGCCTGAAATACGGAGCCAGGCTGATCAATTCATTCCTGGGTGATAATTCAACAATTTCATGTTGTGAAGTTCTGAACAATCTTATATTTCCGGCACATGAACAACACCATAACAATTCCTTTCTTATTGCTTCAGTTGTAATGGGTCAGAGCAACATGGCAGCCGGGGCAACAATCGGATCAAATCATAACAGCAGGGCAAATGATAATGAAATTCAGGCAGGACGCGGATTCTGGCCAGGCTTGTGCACAAGTGTAAAACACTCCTGTCGTTTCGCATCATTTACCTTATTATCAAAAGCAGATTATCCAGCCGAACTTGACATTCCCTTACCTTTCTCCCTGCTGAATAATAATGTTTCAAAAGATCAGCTTGAGGTTATGCCTGCTTACTGGTGGTTATATAATATGTTCGCCCTGGCACGCAATTCCTGGAAATTTCAGAATCGCGATAAACGCATACATAAAGATCAGAATATTGAATTTGATCCTTTCGCTCCTGACACGGTCGAGGAAATATTCACTGCCCGCACACTAATGGAGATATGGACAGCTAAAGCTTACCTCACGAAAAGAGGTGAATCCATAAAAGGGAAAAATGATGATGAACTTTCAGTAATTGGACGGAATTTGTTATCGGGAAATGAAAAAGATATTAATGACCTTGAGGTACTGGGCGAAAACATGGAAAATACCAGAAGGAAGGTTGTGATATTAAAACCATACAAATCATACCACGCTTATTCTGATATTTTACATTATTATGCCGTAAAAAATCTGATGTCATACCTGAATACAGCTCAGAATGTCACCTTAAAATCGATGAACAAAAAGATGAAAGATGAAAGGCATAAAGAATGGAGTAATCTTGGCGGACAGCTTATTCTTAAGCAGGATGTCGATAACCTGAGGAAGGATATTGGTTCCGGAAAATTAAAGACATGGAAAGAGATTCATAACAGGTATGATGAACTCTGGATGAAATACAAAACTGATAAACAAAAACATGCGTACGCAACCTTATGCGAACTGTATGGAACAGAAAATATTTCAGCATCGGATTGGACGAAAGCAATCGAAAAGACAGTCAGGATTCAGAAATTCGTCAGCGATCAGGTTTACACTTCGAGAAAGAAGGATTATGATAACCCGTTTAAGATGACTACTTTCAGAAATAAGGATGAAATGACAGCTGCATTAGGTACTGTCGATGAAAACAGCTTCATTATTCAGGTCCGACAGGAAACAGAGGAGTTTATTAAGCTGTCGGAAGAAATCAAAAAAAGATTATAGGTAAAATAATAATATTCAAACCCGGATGAACTCAAAGCAAAGATTCCTCAATGTATTATCAAGGAAGAAAACTGACAGGCTGCCTGTTACAACTCATCACCTGATGCCCTCTTTCCTGAAATCACATATGAATGGAATTTCTGACCAGGAATTCTTTGACTATTTTGGGTTGGATCCTGTTAAATGGATGATAGCTCATACCTTTGATGCATCGAAAGGAGAATATTTCGATCCTGATCAAGGTGAGATCGGTTTTCTTGAGGCGAGAAGAATCTGTACAGATAACTGGAGGTTTTCATCTGAGGATATTCTTGGTCTTGCACATGCGACAAGACGGTTGAAGATAGTTACGCCTGAAAAGACACTGTCGATGGTACTGCAATCAGATGAGCACACCACCTGGCTTAATGAACACGTCATCAAGGAAAAGTCAGATATTGATATTCTGGCTAAATATATGCCTGCTCCAAAATGTGATGTGGATGCAATCAACAAGGTGTCAGATGAATTTGGCGACAGAGGATTGATGAGAGGTCATATACCCTGCTTTGACGGATTCGGGCAGCCGGGTTGCTGGCAGGATGCAGCCTGTATGTACGGGATTGAGAATCTTATTATGGCAACCTTCATGGATCCTCAATGGGTGCATGCATTTCTGAAGTTGTTACAGGCCAGAAAAATGATCTTTATAGAATCGCTGAAAGGCGCCAGATATGATATACTTGAATTAGGCGGAGGAGATGCTTCAACAACTGTTATCTCCCCCGATATTTTCAATGAATTTGTGGCGCCGTATGATGCCCCGCTTATTGAAGCAGCACATAAGGCACGACAAAAAATCTCGTATCATACCTGCGGTGGAATGATGCCAATTCTTGAAGATATAGCCTCAATGAAACCTGATGCCATGGAGACCTTCTCTCCTCCTGCTATGGGCGGCGATACAATTCTTGATGAAGCAAAAAAGCGTATAGGTGATAGAGTATGTATGATCGGTGGTTTTGATCAGTTTCATTTTTTCACCGGATGTTCGGAACAGGTAACAAAGAATGAAGTCAGAAGATGTTTTGAAGCTGCCGGTACTGACGGAGGGTTCATCCTCTCCCCGTCAGATCATTTTTTTGAAGCTGATCTGAAATTGATCAAAGCATTTGCTGATGAAGCAAAGCAGTGTATCTATTAATGAACAGAACGTCCTGATTTAAGGGGAAAATTAATTTAATCTTTAATCTCATGCAAAATCGTCTATACATTTTAATACTTCTTTCTTTTTGTTTTCTTCAAATTTCAGGGCAGCAAAAAGATATTGTGAAAAACCAGGGGATTACTTCTCCTTTACATCAGGCTAATATCGGGAAGATCATTTTTACATCGAAATCGATTCCTTTGTCAGAACTGAAGGAAAGCGATTTTTTAAATAATTACGAGCTGACAAATAAAAGTGATTTATTTATCACTGTGTTTATGGGTAACTCTATGACAAACTTCATGCATTTCATTGCTCCTGATCTGAGTGCCTCAGAGCTGGTCCAATCGGGAGATTTCCAGTTTTCTCTTTATGTGGATAATAAGCTAATATATAAGAGTAACCTACTACCCGGCGCTCCATATGCAAGAATACAGGATACAGCAACAATTTTCAGCAAACCGTTTATTGATAATAAATCGACAAATGGATTGTGGAGTCAGTCCTTCTGGAACAGATTTATGAACAATGGAGGAGATAGTGCTCTAACTGAGGGGAAACATTTACTGAAGATGGAGATCAGACCATATGTTAATTCAGGCTCTGCCTTGAAAATCGGGGAAATAATTGCTTCAGGATCATTGAACCTAAATGTAAAAAGGAAACCAACAATTGACATCTCTCAAATTAAATTAACAGACATCAAACCTTATAATGGATTTTTACTTTCATTAGACAATTATGACAAGGATCTGATAAAGACTCTTAAAGGAAATATTGAGGAAGGTGTTTTCAAGAAAATTAGCAGCCTGATAGTAATCAAAAATGGCAAACTCCTTATTGAAGAGTACTTTAACGGAGAAACCAGGGATTCCCTGCATGATCCACGCTCAGCAGGAAAATCATTTTCCTCAACTGTAACAGGTATAGCAGAAAGTGAAGGATATTTGAAAGATGAAGATCAGACATTGAAAGAGTTTTACAAGATTAAGTCTTTTGAAAATTATGCGCCTCAGAAAGAGGATGTGTCAATTAAAGACTTACTGACAATGAGCTCCGTTTTTGATGGGAATGACGATGATTACGATTCACCGGGAAATGAAGAGAATATGTACCCGACCGCAGATTGGGTAAAATTCACTTTGGACTTACCCGTTAATCTGACCAGACCAAAGGAAGAATGGCACTATTTTACAGCCGGCGTTGTTCTTCTGGGTGATATATTGAATAAAACCGTACCGGGAGGACTTGAAAAATATGCCGATCAAAAGCTTTTTAAGCCGTTGGGTATTACAAAGTATCAATGGCAACATACTCCTCGGGGGGTGCCAAATACGGCAGGAGGTATAAGGATGAATGCTTTGGATTTTGCAAAATACGGACAGCTTTATAAAAACAAAGGGAAGTGGAATGGAAAACAGATAATTCCTGAAGCATGGATCGATAAAACTTTCACAAAATATAAATCAATCCCAGGCAGAAAGGAAGAATTCTACGGATATCTTTTCTGGAATAAAAAATACATTGTAAAGGATAAAGCATATGAGACTTTCTATTGTGCCGGTAACGGTGGAAATAAAATCTATGTCTTTATCGATCAGCCACTAGTAATAGTCATTACTGCAACTGCCTATGGCGCCTCCTATGCTCACTCACAGGAAGATAAAATGATGACTGATTATATATTGCCGGCTGTTTTAAATGTAAAATAAATCCTATTCTTTTCTTAACCCTACCCAAACCCTTCCCTTAAACATTAAGGGAAGGGCTCAATTTTGTCATATATTAGAGATATTTGAGTAATATTTAAGATAATTATTAACAGTATATATGGCTGAAGATCACCCCCTTCCCTTATTGTTTAAGGGAAGGGGGCTGGGGGAAAGGGTTAAAGAAGCTCATTTGTTCTTCAGAAGCACTGGTTTTACTTTACTATTTCCGTCAATACTTAAATATGGCTGTGTTCCTTGAAGATCTTCTGTTTCAATTGTGGCTTTAACAGTTTTTTCTTCACCCGGAAACAGAATTATGAAATTTGAATCCCAGAAAGTCGGTAGTATTTCTTCCCCGTTTTCTCCTATGGTTATTACAAGCCTGTTGAAAAAGGAAAGTTTTCCGGTATTGTTTTTCAGATTCACTGTTATATGACATTCTTTTCCGGTATCTTCTTTATAACCTGAAAGATCAATTGCAACCGGCTCAAGGTTCGCCAGTGCTGAATAATCAGGCTTTTCTGAAGAAGACAACCAATATATGTTTTCGGATAACAATAACCCTCCCCTGTTCCTTAATTCAAGTTTAACGAAGTAAACAGGGGTCTTTACCGGCCCCTTGGGAATTGAAAACAACTCTTTATACATGTCTGCACCCACATTTACAGTTTCTGATCTGAACCATGTGGTATTCATATCTAAATCCACAACTCTGGCGAGCAGTTCAAGGCTATCGAGGCTGACATGCCGCGTATTTATCAATGATACCATTTTATTATTTGCATTCATCTGGATATGAATAGGCTCCATTGCCTTTTGCGCATAATAAAATGATGCATTCTGACAGAGATACCAATCATATAACTGCCATAGAACCGATGGCCAGCAATCATTAAGCTTCCATAGCATTACACCACTTGTTATTGTCCACATACGATGATTTGCCGCCTCAAACATGGCACGGTAACTGTTTGCATTTACATACTGGGCTTTTCGGGCATAGTCCTCAACACTTGAAGGTTTTCCATATAATGTTCTTATCGCATTATCATAACCTCTGAATGCATAATTATTATCATCCCAGGCGCCGTGTTCGGCCCATGTACTGTCTAATGGGAATATGGCATTCTTTGTATCAGTACTGAACCTTGGTATGAATTTTTTCAGGCTGCTGTAGACCGGAACTGAGGCTACTCCAAGTTCATTCCTGAATGCCTGTTTGTCAACTTCAAGTATCTTGTCAAAATAAAAATGCTCAGGATTCCAGTTATAATCCGGATCACCATCATCGGTTGTACCCAGCGGAAGGTCTGGTTTTATATATGAAGTGAACTTATCAATATCCCAGCTTGTACTGGATGCAGCCAGAAAAGGCCTTGTACCATCTAAATCAGATACATACTTTTTCAAAGGATTGTAAATATCCTCAGCTACTGTAACCTCATTTGCTGCACACCAGATAACCAGCGAAGGATGGTTCCTGTATCTTTTGATTATATCCTGCGCCTCTTTCAATGCGAGCTTGTGATCAACAGGATTATTTTCTGTGGCAGTGTCTCCCGGATACATCCTCCAGCATTGATAAAAAGTTTCCCAATACATCAGACCGTATTTATCGTACGAATCAAGGACAATATCAGGGGCTGATGGCGCATCTTCACTTGCAACCATATTGACATTAGCCTTGGTCAGCAAGCGTGCCTCATCATAAACTCTTTTCTCAGGCATATTCTGAAATGCATCGGGTTGAAGCCATCCTCCCTTGCAGAATACTCTTTGCCCATTTATATAGAATATTCTGCCATAATCATTTCCTATTTTCTTTATTTTATTCGTGACTTCTCTGATACCAAAGGTTGTGTTCTCCCTGTCAGAAATTTTACCGTTAATACTGAATGTTAATTCCAGGTTATGCAAATATTGTTTACCATAGCCGTTTGGCCACCAGAGGTATGGGTTCTTTATAGTTAACAATGGAAATTCAGATGGGTTAAAGGAGACTTCCATTTTTTGTTCAGGAGCAAGTTTTACTTTCGTGCTAAAAGTAATATCCTTCATGGTTCCTCCCATTACTTTATTATAAGTTGGAAATTTCACCGTATCGATAAGGCTTATTTTTACAGTCAATAAACCATTCACTTCTGTTTTCAGGGAGTTCTTTAATTCTGCTGTAATTTTTAAATCAGCCCTCGTTGTATCAGGCAATGGGAGTTTTGTGACTACAAAAGGGTTGTCAATCGAAACCGGACCTGTAGCCGTGATATATACTTCCTGATATATCCCCATATTCCGGTCCCTGATTACCGGAGCACAATCCCAGCCGCCGGTAAATTTCAGTGTTTCATCTTTAAATATATCTACTGCATGTCCGCGTGTTTTTCCAAATACTTCAAATTGAACTCCGGGAGATGGAATACCCGGATGATCAACCTGATAGACTTTTACTGCCAGATAATTCGTTTGATTTACAAGTGCATATTGAGTTATATCATACCTGAACCGAAGAAACATGCCAACCATTTCCTTTTGTCCTGCAATCTCATGTCCATTCAGCCAGACATCGGCCCGGTAATTTATCCCATCGAAATTCAGCCAGAGTTGCTTACCTGTATAACTCTCAGGTATCATAAATTCTCTACGAAACCAATAAGGATCCTTCCATGGATTAGTTCCACCGTCAATATAACTGTATTTTGCCAGGTCATACTTCTTATTAAATTCATCAGAAACGTCAGGGATTTTATAGTTATTCAGACCTATCCACGGATCGGGATAAATCTTATCTTTTATCAATGCATTCAGCACAGTTGTTGGTACCTGTGCCGGATACCATTCCCGTGGGGTGTATTTATCTGTGGAAATTATTTCACCACTTTCCTTTGCGACGACGGACGATCTGATAAACCATTCACCAGAAAGAGATAATTTGGCCAGTTCTGTTTCAGGTTTCCCAACACATGAATTTAATACAGACGCCAATAAAAAAATAGTCGAAAGCTTGACAAAGGATTTCATAAGCAATAATTATAATATCTTTTAAATTCCCCCCTGCATTACCAGACAGGCTGCTCCTATGAAGCCTGCATTATCACCTAACGAGGCACTTACAATTTTTATTTTTGAAGCCGGAACCGGACAAATATTTTTTCTTAATACAATATCCATCTGATTGTAAAAAAGATCCATTGAATTTGAAATGGACCCTCCAATAATTACTATTCCAGGATCGATCATATTAATTCCCCATGCAATCGAAATCCCAAGTGCTTCCCCGAATATATTCCATGTTTCTATAGCGTTCGCATCGCCGTCCCGGGCAAGTTCAGAGATTTCTTTTGCCGTTTTCCATTGTTTTGAAAGACTATGGTAAATTGAGCTCACTCCTCTTCCGGATACAATATCCTCAATTGATCCATCTTTATACGGAGAAGGCCATATTTCACCTGCGAGACCATTTGTGCCTGAAAAAAGCTTATTGTCAATTACAATTGCACATCCCAGACCTGTACCCAGCGTATAGCCAAGAGTGATCCCGAAGTCTTTGCCGGCACCCCAGATACTTTCACCCAGCAGCAGAGCATTTGCATCATTGTCCATGAATACAGGTAGTTCAAATTTCGCAAGGATTTTATCACGAAGAGGATAAAAATGCATTGTTGGAAGCTGAGGGCATTCCAGTATAGTGCCGGTATTATTATCCAGAGGACCAGTTACTCCCAACCCAATACCCTTTATATCTGAAGGTCCAACTCCTGATTTTTGAATGACCTTATCAATTGAATCTGTAATTCTTTTGAATATTTTTTCGCTTTGATCATCACCACCTGTATCAACTGTAACAGGTTCTCCAATAATCTCTCCTTCAGGATTAATCGCTCCGGCTTTTATACCTGTCCCCCCGATATCGACTCCTATTATTATTTTTTTCTTTGATGATTGCATTCCGTTTTTTTTTAATTATATGACCCCCTTCCCAACCTTCCCCCAAGGGGGAAGGAGCAGGAACAAATCCTTTCCCCCTTGGGGGAAATAAGAAAGAGGGTTAAAAAAAGATTTCTCTTATTCAATCTCAGAGAATTTACTGCAAATGAAGGATCTTAAGTCTTATTCAGTAGTGGTAACTTTAGCTCCCATAATGAAATTTCCCGGTTCGTGACCTTCATCAGTTGCCCACTGGTTAACAATGAACTGGAGAGGAATAATTGCTCCAACAGGGAAAAGATATTCATCCTGACAGGGTATCCGAATTGTGAAAATATTGGTATCTGTCATCCGGGTTGAACTATTCGTAATTAAAACCACTTTACCTCCGAACCGTGTTATGTCTTCGGCCATTTTTATTCCCTGGTCGTAGGTAGCTCCAATCGGTGCAAGAATAACTGCCCTGAATCCTTTTTTTGACATTTCCATCGGACCGTGCCTGAACTCACCTCCAAAGATACCCGCGGCAGGATTTCGTGCAGCCTCCATAAACATGAGAGCTCCCTGAAGCACAGAAGAATACGAGAGGCCCCTTCCTATTATCTGAACAAAAGGAGGATGACCCATAAAATCCATCACAGAAGACAACCATTCATCCCTGGTATCTATAATGCTGCTTACCGTTTCTATTACAGATTTTAGTTCCGGCATTGCACATGGATTCCATTTCCCTGACAATACGTTGGAGTAAATGTGCAAAACAAGCAAGGTAGAAATATATGTTTTAGTTGAAGTCATGTCTTCCCTGCCCGCTTTACTCAGCAGAGTGGCTGAAGCTTTTGATGCAAGCGTGCTGGTTTCTTCGTTTGTAATACCGATACAGGTTATTTCAGAAGTAATTTTTTCTAGCACTTTCACCACTTCATAACTTTCTCCCGATTGTGATATGCATGTTAAAAGAACTTCTTTTTTTAAAAGAGGAAGATGATAGTGAAGCAATTCTCCGGCATTAATATTGCCTGAAGATATCCCATAATTGCTTAATATACATGAAGCTGTATAAGGAGCAAAATATGAGCTTCCCATACCGGTGAAAAGAACACTTTTAAATCTTCCTTTCTTCCATATTTGCGAGACCTTTTCAAGTTCTGCTTGTCCTTCACCATGCAGGTAGTAATTTAATGTTTCTTCGAGAGCCCGTGGCTGCTCAAAAATCTCTTTTAAAAATTTATTCATAAAAATCAGATTTTAAAATGAATAGTCAACCGGAAAACAAAATAACAAATTTTTCAGTATTACTATCTTATCTGATTACATTAATTTTAAATAGCCACCAAGACTCCAAGACACGAAGCTGCACCAAGTTAAAAATTGCTTCTTTGTGAGTCATGGCGTCTTTGTGCCCCTACCTACATGGCAGGCAAATTGGTAGCAAAAAAATCACTTATCCGAACTTAATTTTCATGAAGTGAGGAAAAAACCATATATTCCCGTCTTCCTGACGATTTAACAAATAAGACATAATATGAATACAGATTCACAAACTTTGAATCCACCCGTTCAGGGCAGGGTGACTTCAATTGATTTCTTTCGTGGATTTACAATGTTTCTTCTGGCAGGTGAAGCTACTGAGCTTTACGGTCATCTTGAAAAATCAAATATAGGTGTAGTTCAGTTTCTAGGTATGGAACTCAGTCATCATGAATGGCATGGATTGCATTTCTGGGATCTGATTCAACCCTTTTTTATGTTTATTGTTGGAGTAGCTATACCCTTTGCTGTAGCCAACCGGTTGAAAAAAGGTGACAGTATTAAGACCATTACCAGGCATGCCTTAAAACGTTCCGCTTTGCTATTATTTCTGGGGTGGGCTCTTTATTTTACAGATGCAGGGAAACTTGTATTCCGTTTTCAGAATGTACTGGCTCAACTGTCTGTAACGTATCTTGTAGCATTCCTGATCAGAAACAAAAGTTTCAAGTTTCAGATGGTCTTCACCCTGATAATCCTGTTGCTCATTGATCTTGCATACCGGTTTTTCCCGGTTGACGGATTTAATCATCCATGGGTGAATTTTGAAAATCTCGGTGCCTGGTTCAATAATAAGATCGAGGGTGTCGACAAGGCGAGCGAATGGGCCACATTAAACTTTGTATCAACAACCTCTCATACAGTCTGGGGAGTTCTTTGCGGTAAACTTCTGATGAGCGATAAACCTGTCTCAAAAAAAATACTCACGTTATTGATTGCAGGAGTTTCAGCTTTATTAATCGGATATTCTCTTGATGGACTAAATATCACTCCTATTATCAAAAAGATAGCAACTTCGTCATTTGTTTTTGCCAGCGGTGGATGGGCCATCCTTGCGCTTTGTTTCTGCTATTGGCTGATCGATGTTAAGAAACAATTTCTGACAGGATCAAAAATGTTTATTATTGTTGGAATGAACAGCATTTTTATTTATCTCTTCTTTTCAATCGGAGGAGGTGGTTTCATTCACAGAATAATTGCTCCTTTCAGCAATCTGCTTTTTTCGTGGACAGGTGAATATATGGTTGAGATAATTACCAGTCTGGGTATATGGGCTGTGCTATGGTATATATGTTACTGGCTGTATAAGAATAAAATATTCGTAAAAATATAAACCTCACACCTCGGAATTTTGGCCCCCTACCTCATAAAGGGGGGTTAATTCTCAGTCTTTCAATAAGTTCATCAATGACACCGAATTTGTCCCCCTTTAGGGGGACAGCCGCGCAGCGGCAGGGGGTGCGCGAGGTATGAGGTCACTTCTTCTTCATTGCCTTTTCTTCTCCATCCGGTGATTTTAAGATGAAATCAGTTACCTCGCCTTTGTCGTTCTCATTAAACGATATTGAATAATCATCCAAGAATTTTATTCCGAATTTGTCTTTGGAAACAGGTATTAATTCCATATCGGGCTGTTCGGGAATGGTCAGAACTAATGTTTTATTTTCTTTCAGAGCAATGTTAGCCAGTGATCCGTCAAGGTCATACTCGCCTGCATATTTTTGAAGTGTCTCTGCAGGAACTGTAACTGTTTGAGGTGCTTTTGGCCTGGAGGGCAGCTTTGATTTTACATAATCTGCCTGTTCGGTCATGCCCTTTGTCTGTTTGCTGTTGGCTATTCCATTCAGGATCATACCATTTAAGTAGGGATCAGTCTGCGTGCGGTACTGACCTGGAATTGTATCTCGAAAGTTGGTAATCATATCAATTCCTTTCTTAAAATTATCAGTATTTTTTATCCGTTTGAGCATATTGGCAAATGGTTGGAGTACACCAAACTTTTCTCCGAAAGGCAGATCATTAAACCTGCCTGCAAGCGAATCAAAATCAGCTTCATTTGAGTTGTTAAATAATACATTTGTCACCGCATCGAACAATTCTCCCTGTACGTGCTGACTTGATATAGTTTTTGCGTTTTCAAGTGCTGCTATTGTATCTATTGCAGTAAGCGCAACCAGGGCGCTACCAGATATAGAATAAGATGAATCCTTAATAGCTTTCAGAAATAAGGGTTTATATATTATATTTTTATATCTTCCAAGGGCTCGGATGGCTCCGGCTCTAACAAGGGATTTTGGATCATTTTTTACCATATCAACTATTAGAGGTTCAACCGATTTCTTAACCGAGTCGTCTGTCAGGTTCAGCCTCTCAAGTGCAAACAGACGTAAACCATAATACTTGTCTTTCAGAGCTTCTTTCATAAAGTCCAGAGCCTTATGATCATTTGCCTGGTTCCGTGCTGCAAACTCGATTGCTTCCCTCCTGTCAAGATATAATCCAGCATTTTTATATTGAAAGATATAATTGTCAAGAGTCTTGGGATCATCTTTTTCGCATAAAAGTATTTTATCACCATCCACATTTATAAGATCGGGTTTGGAAACAGTATTGAAAACAAAAGTATCAACCGGATGCTCCAGCCAGACTTTATAGCGTTTTTTTGCAGTTCCTTCATATACATCAATTGCTACAGGCATTTTAAATATCTTTCCAGTCTGAGTTTGCTTAATAGTTACTTTAGCAGTCTTACCGGTCGGAGCATAATTATAATTAATACTGAGTTTCGGATGACCGCTGCCATAATACCACTGATTCCAGAACCAGTTAAGGTCCTGCCCTGTAACGTCTTCAAAGGCAAGGCGCAGATCCTGGGCTTCGGATGAACTGAATTTTTTAGTCCGGAGATACAGGTTA
The DNA here is from genome assembly GCA_003141895.1 of Bacteroidales bacterium. Taxonomy (GTDB): domain Bacteria; phylum Bacteroidota; class Bacteroidia; order Bacteroidales; family VadinHA17; genus LD21. The sequence goes on from PLNT01000007.1 coordinate 287,151, forward strand.
AGAGATTTGAAGAAAGCGCTGTCTCCTACACAGTTTCTCAGCATATTAAGAATTCGTCCGCCTTTCTGATAGCTCACCAGGTCGAATATATCCTCACGGTCATTGTAATAAAAGCGAACCAGGTCTTTCTTTTCATTACCTCCCCGTAAATACATCAGAAGGCTGTTATAATTATGTTCAGCGGCTGCATCGGGACCATGTTTATGTTCTAACCAAAGTATCTCGCTGAAGTCAGCAAATGATTCATTCATTGTCAGGTTGCTCCAGCTTTCACAGGTAACATAGTCTCCGAACCATTGATGAAAGAGTTCATGGGAAATAATGTCCTCCCACCTGTTTTCGTCAACTAATTGACGTGCATCCTGCTGTGCTCCCTGTGCATGCAGTGTAGCAGTTGTGTTTTCCATCGCTCCGCTTACATAATCCCTCACCACAATTTGTGAGTATTTTGGCCATGGATAATCCACACCGGTAATTTTTGAATAGAAACCTATCATCTCAGGTGTCAATCCAAAAATCTTTCTGGCGACCGGGGCATATTCTTTTTCAACATAATAATTTACTTCTTTTCCCTTGTAAGAGTCTTTTATAATAGAGAATTGCCCGACCGCCATCATCAGAAGATATGGGGCATGAGGTAAATTCATTTTCCAGGTGTCGGTTCGCGTTCCATTAGGATTCAGCTTATGACTGACCAAAATTCCGTTTGACAGAGTCTGATACTTGTCAGGAACAGTCATAGTGATCTCATCTGTTTGTCTTTGATTTGGTTTATCAATTGTTGGAACCCAACCTGAATTTGATTCTGTTTCTCCCTGTGTCCAGATTTGTATTGGTTTCTTTTTATCCTTGCCAAGCGGGTTAATAAAATACAGTCCCTTGCCACCTGATATTGCTGCGCTTCCTTTTCTCTTTATATCGTTTGGTTTCGCTACATAATCAATGTACACGGTGTAATTTTCCCCGGCTTTGTATGTTTTGTCAAGAGTAATTTTAAGGTACACACTATCATAAGAGAACTTCAATGGACTCAACTTGCCTGAATTAAATAGTGACACCTGATTAATATTCATGTTTTTGGCATCAAGCTTTAATGAATCAGTCGGATAATAGTGAGGGTGCAGAGTAATCCATTCTTTGCCATACATCCACGATTTGGAATAATCGAAACTGACATCAAGTTTCGTATTTACAAGGTCATTGATTTTTGTTGCAGACGGCCGATAGATGTGTTTCCAGTTTTCTGATTTTAATGAATCCTGTTTTTGTGAATAGCAAGTAATTGAAAGCAGGAGAATAACTCCTGAAAGAATGTTTCTCATAATTTAAATTTTAATATAACGCTAAAGTCCACTTATAATACGTGCTTTGATAGATTCATATTCCGAATCAGTAATCAGTTTTTTGTCGAGCATTTCTTTAGCTTTTTCCAACTTTGCCGATGCATCATCTGAAGAAGAATTTGTTTGGGGACTCATGGAGTTGGTACCTATTGTAACACCTCCTGATTTTGCTCTTAATTCCTCAAGATCACGTATTCTTCTTTTTTCTCTCCATGACTGGTCCTGAGCCTGAGCTAACCTGTAAATCTTTTCTGCCTGTTCTTTTCTGAAACCTGGCAATATCAATACCTGATTTGCATCTTCAGATATTGCAAGATCGGAAGACCCGGAAACTTTCATAAAAATGTCCGCGCCAAAGATCCCAACTTTTATCCTGGCATCAGCAAGGTCCTGCCATCGAAAATCGACCATATTAAATCCACCTAATAACCCTCTTTTGATTTCAATAAATCTGCCTGAGGTTGCAGCAATAAGAATTCGTCTTTTGCTAATAGCAAATAATCTTCTTTGAATTGCCCATGCGTCGAGTGTTTCCCCCGACACAAGAACTGAATTCAGATGCTCGAGCGCTTTGGTTATGTGCAGATCTCCCGATGTGTTTTCGTTAGTAGTCATGGTTACAACAATTTATATAAATGATACAATTTAACATCAAAATTAAATTAATTGTTCAGATGTATATGATAATTGTTTAACAATTGCCTAGTCCTGTTTTTCAAATGGTAGATTATTAACCTTTTCATAAAATGGAATGGCCACATTTTTCTGTGGCCATTCATTTATGTAATTATTGTTGGAATGATTATATCGTGCATCAACTCAATCTGTTCTTTCTCCTTAGTTTTTGCAATTTCCGACGTTGTCTGTTAATATTCCTGGTGTAAATTACAGAATACATAACAGGAATCAGAATAAGTGTTAAGAAGGTTGCAAAGCTTAATCCAAAAATTATAGTCCATGATAATGGTCCGAAGAACATTACGTTATCTCCTCCAAAATGCAACTGGGGATTCAAATCTCTCAGCAATGAACCAAAATTGATATTCATCCCTACAGCTAATGGTATAAGTCCCAGAATTGTAGCAGTTGCTGTCAGTACCACAGGTGTTATACGGATAAGTCCTGCCTGGATTATAGCCTGCCTGGTTCTGACTTTCTGATCTTTCAATTTATCAGTAAACTCCACAAGCAGGATTCCGTTTCTGACCACAATACCAGCTAGTGCAACAATACCCATACCTGTCATAATTATTGAAATAGTCATTCCGAAAATCATGTAGCCAAGCAATACTCCGATAAGACTGAATACCACTTCCGACACAATTATTAGTGCCTTTCCCATTGAGTTAAACTGTGTAATCAGAATAAACATAATCAGGAACAAACAGAGAATCATTGCTTTTGAAAGGAATAACATTGATTCTGCCTGATCTTCCTGTTCACCGGTCTGGCGAATATCAATAGCCATAGGTCTGGTAAACTGGGGAATCACTTTACGCAACTGAGCATTTATCAGGTTTGCATTGAATCCTGCAAGAACATTTGAAGAGAGAGTAATAACCCTTTTCAGGTTCAGACGGTTAATCCGACCGTAGCTGTTAACGTACTCGACATGAGCAACAACTGAAAGAGGGATTTGACGAATGAGTCCAGAGGTCATATCCCGATAAGTTATTGTGAGATTCAGTAATTGCTCAAGGTCTTCGCGCTGGTTTTTATTGAAGCGCAGCATTATTGAATACTGATCTTCACCCTCGCGGTATTTTGATATCTCTTTCCCAAGCTGGCCTGTACGGATCGCATCTCCAACGACAGCGGCAGTGATACCTTCAGTATTGGCCCTTTCACGGTCAAGAACTACTAACAATTCTGGTTTGGAGGAGGCAAAATCAGATTTCAGCTCCTCTATGCCACCAATCTGTAATGAATCAATATAACGTTTAAAATTATCAGCCGTAGCGGCCAGCTGCACTAAATCTTCTCCTGAAATCTCAATATTTACCGGTTTGCCTGTAGGAGGGCCCATCTTTATCTTGTCTACAACTATTTCAGCGCCCGGAATATCCTTAAGAGCAACACGCAATTTACTCATATATGCGCTTGTACTCTGTCCATGTCTGAATTTATATTCGACAAAATTTATAGCTATTTTAGCCAGATTTGATGATTTACTCGAGTTATCAAAATTATTGTCTGATGCCAGGAATGCAACATTCGTAACAACAGATTCAACTATAGGATTTTTTTCACCAAGCACACTCATTATGCGTTTTTCGGCAAGTTTTGCAACAGAATCTGTTACCTCAATCTGCGTGCCAATAGGCATTTTGATAAATGTATTAATGGTATTAGGCTCATTATCAGGAAAGAATACAACCTTAGGTTTTACAATATTATCTAACATAATTGTAAAAACAAAAAGGCATATCATCCCACCAAGTAAATAAGCAGGTCTTCTTCCTTTCAATACCCATTTAAGCGTATTTTCATATCCTTTGATAAATGCTGGAAAGGTTTTTGTCTGGAAACGATTTATCACTTTATATCCAAACAATTCGTGAAGCAGGAAAGATATTGCAATGAATATCGTAAAATTACCTACTCCCCTTGCTCCCAGAAGATAGAAAGGTAAAGCTATCAGCACAATAATTCCTGTAGATTCAAAAACTTTACGCTTATTGACAGGAGCATTAATATCATCAAGCTTCATAAAATCGACCGCAAAAACAGGGTTGAATATGTAAGCTACAATTAATGAGGCAAACAGAGTAATAATCAGAGTTACCGGAATGAATACCATGAATTCACCAACCACCCCAGGCCAGAAAGCGAGAGGAAAGAAAGGAGCTAAAGTTGTCAGAGTACCGGAAAGTATCGGAGCAAAAACCTCTCCTGCAGCAAACTTTGCAGAATGGGTTATATCCATTTTTGTTTTCTTATGAACGCGGTGCGTATTCTCAATAACAACAATGGCATCATCAACAACAATTCCAAGCGCAAAGATGAAGGCAAACATCACAAGCATATTCATTGTGAAACCCATCCATGGAAGAACAATGAAAGCAATTGCCATTGATAATGGAACCGACAAAGCCACAAACAGGGCATTTACGATTCCCATGAAAAACATCAGAACGATTGTTACAAAAATAAAACCGAGAATTATAGTATTATTGAGTTCATTTACTGTGTTGCGGGTGTTGCGTGACTGGTCGCCGGTAACCTGGACAATCAGATTGGATGGAAGTTTTGTCTTCTGCATGTCTGCAATGATCGCCTTGATCTGGTCAGAAGCATCAAGAAGATTCTGTCCGCTTTTCTTTATCACGTTTAAGGTAACAACATTTTTCCCATTATAACGTGCAAAGTTCTCTGGCTGATGAAAACCATCACGGACATCTGCTATATCTCCTAACTTTATTATTGCTCCGCTGCTTGTGCTTAGTATTACGTTTTTAATCTGATCAATGTTTGTAACTTCCCCGACAACCCTTATTGAACGGCTCATTTTCTGGAGATCAATATTTCCGCCTGAAACAGTCATATTATTGAGACTTACGGCCTGCTCAATATCCCTGAATGTAAGGCTGGCAGCCTTCATTTTATACATATCGACATCAACCTGGATTTCCCTTGTAAGCGCGCCACCTATTTCAACCCGGGTAATTTCCTTAAGGCTTTCAATCCTGTCCTGCATGTCATCAGCATATTTTTTGAGACGGTCGAGAGGTATATCACCTGACAGATTTATGTACTGAATAGGTATCTCAGAGAGGTCAATCTCCATAACGGAAGGTTCAATAAAAGAGGGATCAGTCGGTAAATCCTTTTTAGTCTTATCGACAGCGTCGTTTACCTTTTGCTTCGCATCTTTAATCTCTATTCCTGTATTAAACTCAACTATTATGGCAGAAAAATCCTGTACTGACCTTGAAGTAATCTTTTTAACCCCGCTTATCGATTTAAGATTTTTTTCAAGGGGCCTTGTAACAAGGTTCTCCATATCGGAAGGTGAGGTCCCTGGATAAATTGTGTTTATATTTATCATCGGTATCACAATCTCAGGTATCTGTTCCTTAGGAATAGTATAGTAATTAATTATACCAAACGCAGCTATTATAAATACCAGTACATAGACACTGAGTTTGTTATCAATTGCCCAACTGGTGGCAAAAAATTCTTTAAACTTTTTTTCCATGAAAATATTTATTTATTTCTGATGTGTAAAATCAGAACTATAATTAAAACCTTACATATTCACCATCAACAAGTTCCTGATAACCAACTGAAATAATTTTATCACCGACATTCAATCCCTGAAGAACCTCGGCGACACCATTATAGCTATTTCCCAAAACAACAGGTTGTTTGTATGCAGCATTGAATTTGTCCTTAGCACGAACAACGTAAACATAGCTGCCGGCAAGGTCAGTCTGAATAACATTCATTGGAACCTGGATTGCATTATCAGTATGATAATCGTTAATCTGAATAATTGCTAACATATTTGCCTTAAGATCATTAATGCCATCCAAAAGATTGGTCTCCATCATAAAGGTCCTGTTAGTCGGATTAATATATTTACTTACAAAGTTGACTTTAGCTTCATAACTTTTATTTATATCCGGAAACAGAATAAGCAGATTGTCACCAACCCTGACTTTTGAAGAATAGGCCTCAGACACCTCAGCACTCACCTTCAGGTTTTTAAAAGCAACAACTCTATAAGCAGCTAAACGAGGATCGGGTGAAACTACCCCACCAACTTTTATATTGCATTCCTCAATAGTTCCATCGATAGGTGACTTTATCTTAAATTTATCAACTTGTTGTCTTAATGAAGAAATCTGTTTTTCAAGAGATTCTTTATTGGTTTTTGATTGCATATACTGAACTTCACTTCCGATTTTCTGGTCCCACAAACGTTTTTGCTTATCATAAAGATCTGAAGCAAATTTGTATTGAGTTTCAAGACCTTGCATCTGGGTACGGTATTGCTGATCATCAATCTGTGCAAGAACCTGTCCTTTAACCACTTTCTGACCGACATCTGCAAATTTAGAAGAAACAGTACCCGGTGCCTCTGCAAATACTGCCGCATTCTGATCACCATCAAGCTTTCCCTGGACACGAATAAAATGGTCGAACTTATCGCTGGTAACAGGTTTCAGTCCAACGAACTTAAATTTTGCAGGATTTAAAGTATCTTTTTTGTCTATACTTATTTCTGCCTGAAGCTTCATGATTTTATCATTCAGCGCTGTTTGCTGATCTTTCAGTTTTGTGAGCTGAGCTTCCTTATTACCACTGCATGCAATCATAAGAAATAAAACTAGGACTACTGTTATGCTTAATTTAATGGTTTTCATATCTGATTGATTTGTTATTTATTCTGTTTTTGTACTATTTATTACTGTTACTTAAAATACGATCAAGTTTTGCTTTGGCATTCAGAAGCGAGAGAACAGAATTATAGTAGTTTGATTCTGCAGTTAAAAACTGATTCTGATTTTGAGTAAGTTCGAAACTTGAAGAAACGCCTTCTTTATATTTAATGACTGTTTTGTCATATACTTTCTTGCTGAGATCCATGCTTTCCCTGTTAGTGATGAAATTGCTATATGCAGTCTGGTAAGTGCTTTTGGCTGTTTCAAATTCCATAATCAAACCCTGTCCTGCATTTTCTTTTGCGAGATCTGCTTTTGCAAGATCAAACCTGGCTTCGCTCACTCTTGCATTCCGCATTCCGCTGGTGAAAATGGGGATACTCAGAGAAGCTCCTACCACGTCTTTTACAGCGAAATTAAAAGCAGGCATATTAGTTTGTTCTTCATGCCTGTAAAAAGCAGACATGGTAGGCAGATATTTTGCTTTTTCCAGTTTTAACATTAAAGCCGAAATCTTTTCCTGGTAATTAACTAAGTGGTAATCCACACTATTGTTTACATCAAATGCTGTTGAGGTTAAATACTCGATCTTACCCTGCTCAATAATCCCGGGGAGACTATCTGTAAGCTCAATATTCTGATCAAAACTTAAGCCCAACTGAAATTTCAGCAGTTTTATGGAAATTTGCTTTTGAGATTCTATTGAAGTAATAAGAGTCTGAATATTAGACTTACTGATCTTGACCTGGTCCACATCGGTTTCTTCATTTAATCCCTGTTCATTCATTTTTACAAGCTCATTATAGGTCTGGTCAACAGATTTCAGACTTTGATTTAAAACCTTTTCATTTTCACCCAGAACTAATACAAGATGATATGTTCCGGCAACGGATTCCTTTGTTTCATTCTCGGTTTTTACAAGACTTTCCTCAGTCATTTCTTTAACCACTTTGGCAGCCTGCAACCCTACCAGATATTGACCACTGAAAATAAGCTGGGAGACTGTAAAATCAATTGTTGTATTGTTCCTGACACCAAGGGCAAACGGAGGAGATTCTATATAGGCATTCATAAGATCGGACTTTGTAATATTCCCATCGGGAAGTGAATTCACATTAAGCACAGGTCCTAAACTTAATTGCGGTACAACAAACTGATGAAGATAATTTGCAGCAACATTGAATTGTGGCAATCCGGTTGCAAGATTTTCCCACACTTGTTTCTCAGCATGCTGAATATCAATCTTTGATGACTTAATGGCCCGGTTGTTTTGTAGAGCAAAAGCCTGGGCTTCCGGTAACGAGAGCTTAAGCGTTTCTATTTTATCCTGACCGAATCCTTGAACAACTGATCCAATTAGTATAAACATTAAAAGGTATTTCCGTATAAAATTCATATTATAAATTATTTATTAAGAGCTGTTTGTAATTCTTTAATCTTATTTTCAAGAGCAATAATTCCTTTTTCAGTTGCAATACCACGAACATGATAATTCAGAAGTTCAACGAATAATTTGACAGAGGTAAACTCTTCAACTGTGAAAAGTTCATCAAAATGGACATTTTCCGTTCTCCATAAATACAGTTTGGCTATCACCTCTTTGTCCATCTCTTTACGGTAAAGACCTTCTTTTATACCTTTTTTAAGATTTGTCAGGATATAGTTGTAGATACCTTCTTTTCGTGCAGTGACTGTTTTATGGTAATGAGCGGGATAGTATTTTTTCAGATCATAATCAGTTACAGAATTCTGATTCCGCATTAATTTGTTCATAAAACTAGAAATCTCAAACAATTCTTCAATAGCATTATACCCAATCCTGAAACACTTGCATATCTCCTCCCGTCTGATAGCAATTTCGTTATCAATAAACTTCCCAACCAGATCATCTTTATCGGTAACATACTGATAAAGAGTCTTTTTTGAAATAGCAAGTTCTTTCGCTACATCATCCATTGTAATACTTTTGATACCGTATTTCATGTACAGTTCACGAACTTTCAATAATATATTTTTAAGCTCTTCATTCATGGGCGCAAAAGTATATCAAATAAACTTAGGAAACAAATAATCTAATAACTGTTTCCAGGGTTTTCTGAGATTTAACAAAAATGTAATAATTCGGTACCAGTACTTAAAATGAGCTTATGAAAAATTAATTCACTTCCTGCCAATAATTACTATTAAAATAAGTTTACTTTTGGAAAGTGTCAAATAAGATACCAAATCGCTTGAAAATCAATTTATTTACCCCATCCCCAAGGGGAGTAAATTGATTTTCTTCGCTCCCCTTGGGGCCGGGGTAAACGAAGAACCGAAGCGAAGCGGAGCTCGACGAAGTCAAAATCAATGGGTTGATAAGCACGATTCCAGATTCTTATTTTAAATAAATTAAATAAATTAATTAATATTGAAATAAAAACTGATTCATTATGACGGAACAGATTAAGCAGATTGCTGAAAGAATAAAAGAAATCCGTGATATCTCCGGTACATCTGCTGAAACTCTGGCAGGGAAACTTGGAATACCTTCAGAATTGTACAATCATTATGAAAGCGGGGAAATTGACATCCCTGTTGGGATTATCTTTAATATATCCGAGCTTTTTAATGTAGAGCTTTCTGTCATGCTAGGAGGTGATAATCCGAAGTTACGGATTTATGGAGTAGTAAGAAATGGAAAAGGACTAAAGCTCGAACGAAGGAAGCAGTATAAATACGAAAGTCTGGCTTATAATTTTATCCATAAAAAAGCAGAACCATTTATGGTTACTATTGATCCCGATTCAGAAAATAAATTATTGGAATTCAATTCACATCCGGGACAGGAGTTCAACTATGTTATAAAAGGTTCAATGATGAGCATCATAGATGGACACGAAATAATCCTGAATGAAGGAGATTCAATTTTTTTCAATTCTGGATATAAGCACGCAATGAGAGCATTGAATAATGAGCAGGTTAAGTTTCTTGCAATAGTTTTATAAAACCTTAGGAGAAAGATGGTACTGAATAAATATCTCGATAAAATAGAGTTTAATTCCTACGAGGAATTTAGAGCTGATTTTAAAATCAAGATCCCCGAAAATTTCAACTTTGCATATGATGTTGTTGATGAGATAGCTGTCAGTACTCCTGATAAAGTAGCAATGGTATGGTGTGATGATAAAGGAAATGAAGCTATTTTCACCTTCGGGCAGATGAAATTTTACAGTGATAAAGCAGCAAATTTCTTCAAATCTCTGGGAATTCGCAAGAGTGATGCCGTGATGCTTGTACTTAAAAGGCACTTTGAGTTCTGGTTCTGCACTCTTGCCCTAAACAAACTCGGTGCTATAACAATTCCTGCAACTCACCTTTTATCTACAAAAGACATTATCTACAGAAATAATGCAGCTGATATAAAAATGATTGTTTGTGTTCCCGATCCTGAAGTTATTCGGCATATTGAGGAATCAGAAAGTAAATCACCTACTCTGAAATTAAAGGTAGTGGTTGGCGAGGACCGCAAGGGATGGATGAATTTCACAAAAGGGATGAACGACAGTTCTGACAAATTTGTCAGACCGGTTTCCGACCAGGCAACGGTTAATACTGATATAATGCTTCTCTATTTCACTTCTGGTACAACCGGGATGCCCAAAATGGTAAATCACGATTTTATTTATCCCCTCGGCCATATTCTTACAGCCAAATACTGGCAGAGAGTAGAGGATAATGGTTTGCATTTTACAGTTGCAGATACCGGATGGGCCAAATCAGCATGGGGTAAAATATATGGTCAATGGATATCAGGCAGTGCTGTAATGACTTATGATTATGATAAGTTCATCCCAAAAAATCTCATGGGAGTAATTGAAAAATACAAGGTTACTTCTTTCTGTGCTCCCCCGACAATTTACAGATTTCTGATAAAAGAAGATCTTACACAATTTGATCTCAGTTATCTTAAATATTGTGTGGTTGCAGGAGAACCTTTAAACCCTGAGGTCTTTAAACAATTTCTCGATCATACGGGAATCAGGCTAATGGAAGGGTATGGACAAACTGAATGTACAGTAGCAATAGCAACCTATCCCTGGATGGATCCTAAACCTGGTTCAATGGGTAAGCCAACACCCGGGTATGACATTCAGATTATTGATGATGAAGGAAACATCTGTGAGGCAGGGAATGAAGGAGAAATAATAATTCGCACTGACAGCAGTAAACCTGTTGGTATGTTTAACGGTTATTATCGTGATGATCAGCTAACCAGAAGTGTTTGGGCAAATGGCATATACAGAACCGGAGATATGGCATGGTGCGATGAGGATGGATATTATTGGTTTGTAGGCAGATCAGATGATGTCATTAAAAGCTCCGGATACCGGATAGGTCCATTTGAAGTGGAAAGTGCACTTATGGAACACCCTGCTGTACTTGAATGTGCTATTACTGCTGTACCTGATCCTGACAGAGGACAGATAGTTAAAGCAACAATTGTTCCTTCAAAGAATTACCAGCCGAGTGAAGAACTTGCCAAAGAACTCCAGGAACACGTAAAGAAGGTGACTGCTCCGTACAAATATCCACGCCTGGTAGAATTCGTAACTGAACTCCCAAAAACAATAAGCGGAAAGATCAGGAGGGTTCAGATCCGGGAAGAAGATGAATGAGACTAAAAGACTTTTGGACCAGTTAATCTTTCAATTATTTCCATACACATGCGGCTGTTGTGATAAGGGCAGACCCAGAATCCTCCCTTGTCACCCTGTCCCGGAACACCAGATCCTGACACAGAACTGAACCATCCTCCTGCATTGTTATCAACTAAATGGTTTTTTGTATAGTTCCAGCAGTTCACAGATTTTTCAAGGTACTTTTCATCACCGGTCATTTCAAATACATTAAAGTATCCAACTATAGTTTCAGCCTGGACCCACCAGCTCCTTTCATTATTGGCACGGTGAGATGAGAGATCTTTTTCATAAATCATGCTGCCATCAGCTTGCAATCCCTCTCCTGCAGCATTTGAAATCTTAATGCTCATTTGCTTTACACGCTCGCTTAATGCAGTGTCGTGAAGCAACCCTGCTGCTTCATTCAGAAGCCATGAGGATTCAATGTCATGGCCGTAGGAATCAATTTCAGAAGTCTTGTTCCAGTTCTTATCCATGAAACAGATGAGGTGAGAGGTTCTTGCATCGATTATTTTATCTAGAAATAATAGAACCAGATTTTTCAGCTCGTTTCCTACCCTCTTATCGGGCCAAACCCTATAAAGATTGGTATATGCTTCCATTATGTGAAGATGGGTATTCATTGTTTTCTCATCATTAACTGACTTTTCTCCGATCAGCAAGTCGTGAGAACGATGCCAGTCGCGGGTGAAAACTTCATAATAACCACCGTTCTGTTTATCAAGAGCATACTTTTCAAATAACTCAAAAATTTGTTTGGCGCAGTTTAAGGATTCTTTATCACCGGTAACACGATAATATTCACTTAGTCCATAAATAAAAAATGACTGTGTATAAATCTGTTTCCTGGTGTCAGATGGCTCTCCGTTTGACTTAACGCTACGGTAAGCCCCTCCATACTGCTTATCAATAAAATGAACCAAAATGTACTCTTTCGATCGTGTCGCTAGTCGCAGGTACGAAGTATCTTTAAGAATACGGTAGGCTGAAGAATATGTCCATAAAATTCTTGCATTCAGTATTCCGCCTTTATCTTCATCAGGATATACTTTATTATTGGAATCTATCCGTCCGTAGAATCCGCCATTCGTATTGTCTTCCATCCTTTCAGACCAAAAAGGAAGGATGTTATGAGTGAGATTTGTAAGTAACTCATTTTTAAGCTGATCCTTAAGCAGCTTTGGATCTGATATCTGACCTGAACAAATGAGGTTTATAGAAATAATTAATATAAGTATCGAAAACAGGTTTTTTTTCATAATTGTTGGATAAAGAGTGCATTTAACAATGCAAAGTACAACAATTAAGCGAACAAAACCCCTCGCACTTCGGGTAGTCCACCAAAAGGGGGATTAATTCGGTGTCCTGACTGAATTAATTAAAATACAGAGAATTACACCCACTTTAGGAAGGCAGGGGGGTCATCTCCTATGACTTCTCCTGTCAGGAATAAGATTTTTTGAAGAACCGAATCTGTTTGGAGTCCGGTTGTTAAACTGTTGTTTTGCAGGTTTTACAGGATTATTATCAATGAGTGGAAAAGGATGATCCTCAACGACCTGTATTTTCTTTGTAATAAGTTTTTCAATATCTCTCAGATATTCCTTTTCTTCGGCGTCACAGAACGAAATAGCAGTACCTTTTGCACCAGCCCTGCCGGTCCTGCCTATCCGGTGAACATATGTTTCGGAAATATTTGGTAACTCAAAGTTTATAACATATTCAAGATCATCCACATCAATTCCACGGGCAGCAATATCTGTTGCTACAAGCACGCGTGTGGTCTGGGCTTTAAAACCCGATAATGCTTTTTGTCTTGCGTTTTGCGCCTTATTTCCATGGATTGCTTCAGCTGTAATGTTTTTCTTTTTCAATACTCTGACCACCTTGTCGGCTCCGTATTTTGTCCTTGTAAATACCAGTGCTGTTTTTATCTTATCATCTTTTAATAACTCGAGCAGCAATGAGTTTTTATTACCTCTGTCGATGAAGTATACGAACTGATTCACAATATCAACTGTCGATGCAGAAGGCGTAACCTCCACTTTAACAGGTTGATAAACGATTGAACCGGCCAGTCTTACAATTTCCGGAGGCATTGTGGCAGAGAAAAACAATGATTGTCTTTTTTTAGGAAGGGCAGCAATCAGCTTCCTAACGTCGTGAATGAATCCCATATCAAGCATCCTGTCTGCCTCATCAAGGACGAATATTTCAACATCTTTTAACGATATAAAACCCTGGTTCATAAGGTCAAGCAATCTGCCGGGCGTCGCTACAAGAATATCCACTCCATTTCGTAAAGCATTGGTTTGCGGGTTTTGATTAACTCCTCCAAAAACAACAGTACATGTTAACCCGGTATGGCGGCCATATGCTTTAAAACTTTCTTCTATCTGGATTGCTAATTCCCTTGTTGGTGTAACTATCAGACTTCTGATTTTCTTTTTCCTGTCGAATGATTTGTTTTTGCTAAGTAGCTGCAAAATAGGAACCGCAAAAGCCGCGGTTTTTCCTGTACCTGTCTGTGCGCATCCAATCAGATCGGTACCCTGCAAAACGATTGGTATTGCCTGAACCTGTATTGGTGTTGGTATTGTGTAACCTTCTTCTTTCAGTGATCTTAGGATTGGTTCAATAATGTTTAATGATTCAAAATGCATAATATATTTTTAAGTGAAAAAAAAACGGATTTGATTTATCAACCGGAATGAATGGGCGCAAAGGTAGTCTAATTAAACTTAGTTATGGATTAATATTATAATTAGCTGATTTAGAGTATAATAATAAGGCGAGGTGCAAGGTGCGGGATTTTATCTTAGGGTACCTTGAAACATACAACATACAACATGCAACCTGCAACGAGCAACAATGACCTAAGAGAAGCTTTGCACAGTAAGTTTAACTCCTTCCTGATATGTTGTAGGCACAAATTTGAATCGTTTTTCAAATTTAGATGAATCAAAGAAATAGTCTCTGTCGTACTGGTACATCATTTCAGGCATTTCTTTTAAGACCGGGACAAAAAATCCTGCAATTTTGATAATCCAGACAGGCATAACAAAAATTTTATTCGGAACATTCATTTCATTTGAAAAGAGTTTAATAAATTCTCTGCCGGTAAGGATATTCCTGTCAGTTGGCAGATGCCAAATTGAATTATATGCATCATCAGTATTCCCAAGCATTGCGGTTGCTTTTGCTGCATCAGGTGTAAATGTGAAAGAGTGTTTTTTATCTGCGTCAACGAACCAGTTTGCCCTCATTTTCTTTAAAAAATTCTTATATACCATCTCATTAACAAAACTCTTGTCGTTATTTGGCCCATAGAAATCGGCAGACCTTGCTATCAGAGCCATTAGTCTGCCAGCCTTCACTTCGTCCATTATCATCTGAGCAAGTTGTTTTCTCACGGCGCCCTTTTTGCTGGGCGGATTGACCGGCGATTCCTCTGTCATATGAGGAATCGCATTAATATCATACATATAGACATTATCAAAAAACACCAGTCGAGCGTTGTGTTTTATACAAGCGCTTATTGTTGCTTTCATCAGCCTGGGCCATTGTTCTTGCCATACTTCAAGTTTATAATCAAGACCAACAACGAGATAGACTACATCAGAACCTTCAACAGCCTGATCCACTTTTGCCGGATTCGATAAATCAGAGGGGAATAGTTCATCCGACTCATTGACCTTTCTTGGATTCCGGCTTACAAGACGTATTTTGTTTGTATATTTTACCAGTTCTTTTGCCAATACAGAACCAATAGTTCCATTTGCTCCCAGAATTGTTTGCATATATTATTCTTTGCTTGTGAATTTAACACTGCCATCCTTTCAAAATGACCGGCATTTTGATTATTTCATAATTCTGCTTCTATAACATAAAGCAAACACCTTAGGTTCACCAGAAAATGAATTCTTTCATAAAGGGCGGTAAACTCCTATAAAACAATTAGTTTCATGAGTTCCATACGTCTTAATGGAGTTAACGGTTATGCTCCTTCCCCTCTAATCTACAATAATGCAAAGACTTGTATAACCATTATTAATGAAAAAGGTTCAAATAATATAAGGCGTAACCGCATAATGGCGTAATGGCATAATGGCGTAATGACGCAATGGCGTAATAGAGTGTAGAATCATGTAGGGAACGGTCGCGACCGTTCCCTACATTTGTCAAGACTGTTTTTTAGGTGGCTCCGGCGCCTTCTTATCAGGAGTCAGTCCCATTGTGAGAGCAGTCATTCCGGCAAGTCCTCCTAATTGCATAGTTTCCAGTGCTGAGCTTGGAACAATTACTATTGTGGAATTAGTCTTTAAACCTTCATACAGCATGTTCATTGCTCTCAAATGAAGAGCTACAGGATTGTTTTCATATGTTTTTGCTGCTTCGCCAAATTTTTCTGCAACCTGCCGTTCCGAATCACCAAGGATCACTCTTGCCTGACGTTCTCTTTCAGCCTGGGCCTGCATTGACATTGCATCCTGCAGTGATGATGGAATGTTAACATCTTTGACCTCAACAGATATTATTTTTATTCCCCATGGTTCAGTACGGTCATCAATAATTTTCTGAAGCTGCACACTCATCTTATCCCTGCCTTCGAGCATTTCCGAGAGCATAGTCTTGCCGATCACATCACGCAGGGCCGTCTGCGATGCCCAGTTAATTGCATTTTTATATTCGGCTATCTCCAGAGCAGCTTTCTTGGAATCAAGGACCTTCCAGAACAAAACTGCATCAACATCGACAGGGACAGTGTCTTTTGTCAGAGTCTTTTCGGCAGTGAAGGATGTTGTAATTACGCGATTGTCAATCCAGTATGCAACTGTATCGATTATTGGTATGATCATAAAAAGTCCGGGGCCTCTCAATGACTGGAATTTTCCCAATCGAAGGACTACCGCTTTTTCCCATTGATCGGCAATTTTTATAGCTGCCGATACTATAATTGCAAGTAGAAACGTAATCACTCCGATAATAAAAGTACTCGCACCTTTAAGTTCATTGTTTCCTGTATAGGCAATAGCCAGGCCAATCGCTATGATTACAAAAAAGATTAATACTGAAAAAGAGCTCCGGGTTTTCATGATAATAATAATTAGTTAATAGATTAAAATCAGTTGTTTTCTCACACCTGGTTGCGGTCTGATAAAGAACTTCTATCAGATGATCGATGTAATTCCAAATTTATGAAAGAAATGTTCAGCATGCAAAAATATTTGCATTGTAAGTAGAGCGGTGTTGTACATTTTGAAATGCCTGCTGAGGACAGGGAACGAATGGCTGGTTTCTATTCAAATGTTTTTGGATGGCAGACAAATCTTATGGGAAACCGGGTAAGTCTTCTTCAACCCCTTATGAGATAAATGAATAAAGGCATCGGATTGATGCCTTTATTCATGTCGGCCCGGAGGGGATCGAACCCTCGACCCCATGATTAAGAGTCACGTGCTCTACCAGCTGAGCTACGGGCCGGATTTGGCTGCAAATTAACTCAAATCCTGAGAACTTTGGAAAAAAAAGATAATCTAATTTCAAATAAAAGACTGTTTAGTCAAAAGATTGCGGCAACAGAATTTAAAACTGAAAAGGAAATCGTAAGCTGGATGGGAGCTGTACAGGCCCAGAATTATTCATTGTCAAAATGGGCAATCGGTCTCAGACTGTCTGATTCCGATGAACAAATGGTTGAATCATCATTAGACTGACATATCGAGATGGATGCTGATTGCGTAATTTAATATTAAAGCTAAATTTGGTCTGTTTATTTCACAATCAAATAAGTTTTAAAAAACAGATGCGGATAACCTTCATCTTATTAATTGTATTAATATCGCATAAGTCAGCCTATTCCCAGGATGCAAAAGAATTTTCAAATTCAGCATTCCTGAAAAAACTATATACTGACAAATCTTATACTGATCTGAAAAGAAAGATCGCTTTGGAATTTATGCACATCCCTGCAGGTCGTTGGGGTGAATTTGTTGACGGTGTTGATGAGAGAATTCTGACTCAAAAGAAGATCGTAGCTTTTACTTTCGATGCCTGTGGGGGCAAAAATGGTAACGGGTATGATAAAGAATTAATTGAGTATCTGAGAAAGGAAAAGATCCCCGCAACCTTATTTGTAACTGGAAAATGGATCGATTCACAGTTTAATTCTTTTCTTGATCTTAGCTGCGACAGTTTATTTGAAATTGAAAACCATGGTCTTAATCATAGGCCTTGCTCCGTAAAAGGTGATAGTATTTATGGAATTCATGGAACAGCCAATATTGAAGAAGCATTTGATGAGATTGAAGCAAATGCCCGTAAGATAGAAGCAATTACAAACCACTATCCGCATTTCTATCGTTCAGCCACAGCATTTATTGATGAAGCAGGAGC
The DNA here is from genome assembly GCA_003141895.1 of Bacteroidales bacterium. GTDB lineage: Bacteria > Bacteroidota > Bacteroidia > Bacteroidales > VadinHA17 > LD21. The sequence goes on from PLNT01000007.1 coordinate 304,959, forward strand.
AGCAATGACATCCAAATTAGATATTACGGCAATAAGTTACGAGGTCCTTTCAGGCGATGCAATTCCATTTGCGTCTGAGTCTGCAATCGAAGAAAATGTTCTGAAAAATGTCAAACCCGGAGCTATAATAATTATGCATTTCAATCATCCTGAATGGAACACAAAGGAAGCTATGGAAAGAATTGTCCCTGAGCTGAAGAAAATGGACTATTCATTTGTTCTTCTTAAAGATTTCAGTTTAACTTCACTTAATGGAAAAGTGAGTAATATAAGAAAGGATGTGCTTTTTGACATCCATTAAATATTACTATTCAAAGTACATGCATGCAACCTCAACTTTCCTCCCAACCTGATGAACATTCTATATTTCATGGCAGTTAAACATTAAATATCATTTTGTATGGAAAAAATTAAAGGATTCTAACTCATCTGTCCGGCATTAATATTTCATTTTACGCTGAATCTTTTACCTTTAAAGAAAAATATATCATGAAAAAATCAACAGAAGAAAAAGCTATCGAATCATTCAGAGCAGGATTAAATTGCGCCCAAACAGTGGTAACTTCCTTTTCTGATGATCTAAATTTTGACAGAAACCTGGCTGAAACAATCTCATGCGGATTCGGCGGGGGAATGGGCAGACTCGGAGAAACATGCGGTGCTGTGACCGGATCTTACATGGTGCTTGGAATAGTTAATTGCAAGAAATTTGCTGATAACACAAGCAGAAAAGAAGCTACCTATCCGATGGTTCAACAATTCAGTAAGAAATTCAAGCAGATTTATGGGACCACTGATTGCAAATCGCTGTTAAAATGTGATTTAAAAACTGAAGAAGGCCACAGATACGCAAAAGAAAACAATCTGTTTGGTACTGTATGTGAGAAATGTATTACTGATTCAATAAAGATTGTCAAACAGCTAATTGAGCAATAATCAAAACCGATAACCAAATAATAATTTAAAAAACAACGATATGAGGACTCTTAAAAGAATTATCCTGGCAATTATGGTACTAATCCTGGCAACAAACCAGGTAAATTCACAAACAAATTTCAAATGGGGAAAAATATTCGGTTCCCAAAATGATGAATATGTTCTTAATCACGTAAATGATCAGAACGGAAATATCTACGTCGCAGGTAAAACTACAGGTGTAATTGAAACCAAAAATTTCGGAAAGAATGATGGATTCCTTACTAAAATTGACAGCTCGGGGAATATTGTGTGGTCAAGACAATTTGGTACTCCTGAAGAAGAAAATATTCAATGGTGTGCAATCGACAATCTTGGAGGTATTTATATAACAGGCTCAACAACAGGAGATCTGGGCAGCAAGAATGCAGGTAAGGAAGATGTCTTTGTCGTCAAGTACAATACTGAAGGGAAATTGTTGTGGACGAAACAGTTTGGGTCAGATAGCGTTGATGTTGCAAGAGGAATATATGCTGACAATAATGGAGGTATCTTTATAACGGGTAATACAGCAGGGAAATTTGGTAAGTCAACCTCAGGAAAAACTGATGGTTTTATTATGAAACTTGATAACACTGGAAATCAAATCTTCATATCACAATTCGGAACGCCTGAGGATGATTATTGCTACTCAATTACAGGCGGAGCAGGAAGAGATATATTGGTCTGTGGAACAACCTGGGGTTCTCTGGGAGGAAAAAACAAGGGGTTAATTGACATATTTACCGGACAGTTTTCGGAGAAGGGTGACCTGATTAAATACAATCAATATGGAAGTGAGGGTTTTGACATCCCGGAGATAATTAACATGGATAGAGAGCATAATATCTATGTAGGAGGTACTACTTCCGGTAACTTCGGTGCAGAACAAGAGGGAGAAGGAGATTGTTTTCTGATGAAGATCAATGAAAAAGGAGAAATTGTCTGGAATAATCAATTCGGAACTAAAAACAACGATGGGTTAAGGTCAATATCCTTTAATGAAAACATTTCAGATAATTTGCTGGTAAGCGGAATAATGAATCTTCCCCCATCAAATGCATTTATAAGAATGTATAGTAAAGATGGAAAGATGTTATGGGAAAAAATATTTATGGGCAGCTCCGGTAAAAGTGTCAGTCTCGATTATAAAGGAAATATTTATCATGTAGGTCTTACAGGCAATAATTTGTTTGGAAATCTGATTGGCCAGCATAATTATTATGTAGTAAAACTAGGATTGGATAAGCAGTACAGGAAGAATTAAGGAGAAAGTGGAAAGGAGATAGTACGCACAAAGCAGAACATAAAGAGAATAAACTTCTGAGATATCTGTAGATATTAGTCCAAATATTAAATATAAATGGAGACAAAAGTAACAAGATTCATTAAGTCATATTGGATCCTTATACTGCTTGTTTGCGTAAAATTTTTAATGCAATATGTTGTTATAAATCCGGTTTATGAGTTGCACAGGGATGAATTTCTATATCTTAATCAGGCTGATCATCTTGCCTTCGGATATATATCGGTACCGCCATTCATGGCACTTATTTCAAAACTGATTTACCTGCTTGGCGGAGGTATTTTCTGGATACACTTTTTCCCGGCACTTTTTGGAGCCCTTACAATAATAGTTACCTGGATGATCGTTGAATCACTCGGTGGCAGCTTATTCTCAAAAATACTGGCAACAGCAGGACTGACTTTCTCATTGCTGGCCAGGATCAACCTCCTGTTGCAACCAAACTCCTTTGATATTTTATCATGGACAATTATCTTCTACTTTCTCATAAGATATATTCAATCTGAAAAATCCAGATGGCTTATGTTATTAGCTGTTATTATCACACTTTCTTTTTATAATAAATACAATGTAATTTTCCTGATCGCAGGACTATTTGCCGGATTAGTACTTACTTATCATAGAAAAATATTTGCTGACATATCATTCTGGAAAGCTTTGATTATTTGCCTCCTTTTACTATCTCCCAATATTATATGGCAAGTCTCTCATAATTTCCCAGTTTTTGAGCACATGAAAGTACTTAAAGCAAATCAGCTTGATAATAACACATCAATGGGATTCCTGGTAAGCCAGTCAGCGTTCTTTTTTGGGTCTTTGCCTTTGATTCTTACTGCGCTCATTGCTTTTATTTATTTCAAACCTTTCAAGTCCTACAGAGTTATCGGAATAAGTTTTGTAACAGTAATAACTCTTTTTGCATTAATGAAAGCGAAAGACTATTACGCTGCTGGTATATATCCTGTTATAATCGCCTTTGGAAGTGTTTATATGGACTGTGTATTATCAAAAAAATGGAGAACAATAATTTTTCCGCTGCTTTTTGTAGTAAACATTATCATATTTTTCTCCATCCTGAAACTAGTATTCCCCATCTTAACTCCATCAGAAATCAGGAAGAACGCAGCATCGTTTGAAAAGCTGGGGCTGCTTCGCTGGGAAGACGGTAAAAATCATAATCTGCCCCAGGATTTTGCAGATATGCTCGGATGGCATGAGATGGCAGATAAATCTCTCCTTGCATATAAAATGATCCCTGCAGAGGAGTTGGCAAACACATTGATCATCTGCAACAACTATGGACAGGCAGGTGCATTGAACTTTTATAACCGGGGTAAAATGCCGGAGGCATATTCCTTCAATACTGATTATATCTATTGGCTACCGCGGATTAATAAGATAAAAAACATTCTTCTTATTGGGGAGAAGCCCTCGAAGGAAATAATTGGTCTTTTCAAAGATTGCAGGTTAACCGGGACTGTTGAAAATGAACAGGCAAGGGAACGCAATACCGGGATATATCTGTTGACAGGTGCAGTTGATCTCTTTACACCAATCTTTTATAATAAAGTTGAAGAACGAAAAAAGAAGATGGAGATCTTTTGAACACCCATTTCGCAGGATCGTCCTGAAGCCAGCCTACCGATAGTCTAATTCTTGTAAAAAATTCAAATTCTTTTCACTTTTACCCCCTTTCATTTTCCCCCAAGGGAAAAAGGTTTGTACTGCTCCTTCCCCCTTGGGGGAAGTCCCGATGGCTATCGGGAGGGAAGGGGGTAAATAACTAGAGAATTAGCCCCCCTTTAGCGGGGTTGGGGGACCTAAACAACGAGCTTTCTGAACGCCGCCAGATGCTCCGCAGTTTGTGTTACCAGTCGCTGAACTTCCAGTCCATGTTTAATATCAGGAACGAATTCATTCTGATCATTTCCTGTCAGAAAAACATAATGAGCATGAATCATTGATCTCAACCACCCGGCCGGAACATGCCCTGAGGGGAAGCTTGTAAATGGTTTAAAATTGCTTCCACCAACTTGTTTGCTCCATCTGCCGGATTCTTCAGTAAAATATTCGAAAGAATCTGGCGATGCTGAAGAGTACCTTAATGCACCCAATTCAGCATATAATTCAAAAAGGAAATGATCTCCGGTCCCCGAACTTATGCGGCTCGCTGAAAGCGTCCCCACGGCGCCAGATGATTCGTCGTAAAGTGAAATCAGGCTGAACAGATCAGAATCAGACGGAACATCAATAAAATTGCCCGATTGCATGGCACTTGTAATCTTCAGGTTATTGCCAAGAAATGCAATCAACAGACTGATTGAATGAGAGCCAAGATCGGCCATTGCGCCTCCGTCAGGTGCCGCAGTCAGACGTGATGCACGTTTGTCACGATATTCTTTTCTCAGATAGTCACTATGGTAATATTTCAGATCGAAATGGACCGGCTTACCAATTTTTCCTGATTTCCAGAATCCGAACATCTCCCTGATAGTGGCTGCAAAAAGAAACTGAAATCCAACCTGAATCTTAGTATCAGGATGATTTTTGATCAAACCCGATATTGCTTTTTCTTCATCAAGATTTGAGCAAACAGGCTTCTCAAGATATATCCTTTTCACATCAGGCATACCCATGACAGCTTTCAGATGTTCATAATGAGCCTTATTTGGACTCAGAATAAAGACAGTATTTAAACTTTTGTCAGAAACAAAATCATTTATATCAAGATGTTTACTGAAACCGTAACTATCAGCAAATGATTTTCTGCTTTCTTTTTTTGCTGAACAGACAGCTTCCATCTCAATCACCGGAGCATCATTATAAAAATATTTCAGCGAATTGAGTGAATATGCATGCGAACGGGCAATACCTCCGGCTCCGATAAATCCAACTACAATCTTTTCCTGATCCATTATTTATTGTTTTTCAATTTTGTACTAATAACCCTATCTCATCAAAAAGCTTACTATTTTTGTTTTTATTTTTGAATAAGGTGGGTATCTGAGCCATATATCCAGAAGGTTAGATTTAACGAGCACTGACCGGAGATTGGAAAACGTTTTGAATGAATTCCTGCCATGATATCTTCCCATTCCACTGGTTCCCACTCCACCGTATGGAAGATATGGAGATGCAATCTGCATAACAGTCTCATTAACGGCAGCATTTCCTGATCGTGTTCTTCTTAAAAATTCACGCACAAGTTTCTTGCTTCCTGTAAAAATGTATGTGGAGAGTGGCTTTGGATTTCGTTCTATGATGTCATATACTTCCTCAAAGTCTTCAAAATCGATAACAGGAAGTACAGGTCCGAATATTTCTTCCTGCATTACCGGATCATCGGGTTTCACGTTCTTTATTATTGTTGGAGCAACATATCTTGTCTTTGCATTGCTGGTACCTCCGGTCACTATTTCACCCGATTTCATCAGACCATTCAGTCTATGAACATTTTCCGCAGAGATAACCCTTGCGAAATGTTCACTTTTTTCAGGTTGTCCTCCATAAAACTTTTTTACCTCTTCTGAAATAAGATCAAGGAACTCATCCTTTACTCTTTTATCTATCAGTACATAATCGGGACTAACGCATGTTTGCCCGCAGTTGATTAATTTCCCCCAGGCAATTCTTCTGGCCGCAAAATCAAGCCGGGCATCGGCAGCAACAACGCATGGATTCTTACCGCCCAGCTCAAGCGATACCGGGGTAAGATTTTCAGCTGCTTTTCTCATTACATGTTTACCTACACGCGGACTTCCTGTGAAAAATATATAATCGAACTTCTGAACAAGCAGATAGTCATTTATTGTATGGTCACCATTAATCAATGCCACTAATTCAACAGGCAGACCTTTCAATATTGTTTCAATGACACCGGAAATGTAAGGAACCTGGCTTGACACCTTTAGAATAACGCAATTCCCTGCTGCCAGAGCACCTATGAGAGGCATAAATGCAAGCTGGAAAGGGAAGTTCCATGGTGAAAGAATCAGTACCTGACCATAAGGCTGAGGGATTATGTAACTTCGGGCAATAAAATGCACCACTGGCGTATATACCCTCTCAGTTCTCATCCACTTTCTGAGGTTACGGATAGCATTATTAAGTTCTTTAATAACGAACCTCGATTCAGTAGCGATAACTTCAAATTCAGGTTTATGAAAATCCTTCCATAAAGCATCGACAATATCCTGTTCATGCAAAATGATCAGTGAGCGCAACTTTTTGAGAATCTCGAGCCTGTATTCCGGTTCAAAAGTTCTTCCTGAAGCAAAAAATTTTCGCTGGACCTCTATGATCAGATGGATTTCTTCTTTTTCCATTCTTCTTCCAGTCGTCTTAATTGTTTTGAAATATCCGTTGAAATTTAATTTGTTTAAGGGTGAATTTTGCTCATGCAATATTCCTAAACAACTGTGAATGTAAATATAGTAAGTCTGATGAATAAATTATTAAAATGAGAAAATATTGGATATTGGGTCATTGTTCGTCTAAGGAGATTCCTCGCCCGTAATAGGATTTTACGAGTCAACCTGAGTTTTTATACAATTTTTTGCACTCCAGGATTTTATGACAACTTTATTGGGAGATTCCTCATTCCGCTGACGCTCCATTCGGAATGACACATATCTAGATTAAAGGGTTAAGCAAGGCAGAGAAGCCGATTTNNAAATCGGCTTCTCTGCCTTGCTATTATTACCAAAAAATACCGTGTCATCCTGAACGGAGCGAAGGATCTCCTTATCTTTTTTAGAAATTATTGCATTCTGAATAATGTATTTTACATTAATTTATTTTCTCTTATTTTTACTTATCAATAATATTAATTAGAAATGTCATACTTAAAAAGAGCATTTTTTACAAGGTTTCAAACGATTACTTATTTTCTATTGTGTTTAAGTCTTGTTTGTTCCGGACAGGCACAAAAAAAGAATCCGGATTTTAAAGTTATTGCATTCTATACTGCAAAAAACGACCTGGCCCATATCAGTTTTGTACATGAGGCAAACAGGTGGTTTGCCAAAATTGCCAACCAATATAATTTTGTTTACGACTCTACAAATAACTGGAATGAAATGAATGATTCATTCCTTTCCTGGTACCAGGTGGTGATTTTTCTCGATACACGGCCTGATTCTCTATCGCAAAGAGAAGCTTTCAGGAAATACATGGAGACAGGTGGCGCATGGCTTGGATTCCATTTTGCCGGTTTTGCTCTTACTCCTTCTGCTATTCCCCAGAACTGGGACTGGTATCATAACACTTTCCTCGGGTCAGGACAATATAAGGGAAATACCTGGCGGCCTACAACTGCAATTTTAAGAGTCGAAGACCAGAAGCATCCTGCAACTATCGATCTTCCTGAAACATTTACTGCTTCACCGAATGAATGGTACAAATGGGAAAATGACCTGAGAAAAAACCCTGACATAAAAATTCTGGTATCAATAGACTCAGCAAGTTTCCCGCTCGGAACGGGACCGAAACTTTATGAGATATGGCATCACGGTTATTATCCTGTGGTATGGACAAATAAAAATTATAAGATGCTCTACGTAAATATGGGACATAATGATATTGATTATGATAACAAGACAAATAAAGAGCTATCATTTACATTCAATAATAAAATCCAGGATAAATTAGTAATAGACGCTCTGTTGTGGTTGGGGAAAGCCGGCAAGGTTAGAAAATGACGGGGAGATTTGTAGAACAAGAGACTAGCAGATTCTAAAACTTTTTGAAAACTTAAAGAGATTACCTTCGAACTGAGATCAGTAAGGGATCTTAAAATAGAAAGTACTTCCTTTTTCCTCTTCGCTTTCCACCCAGATTTTACCACACTGTTTTTCAATGAATTCTTTGCAGAGCAGTAATCCAAGTCCGGAACTGGATTCACCTTCCGTTCCTTTTCTGCTTGTTTTTTCATTTAACAGAAAGAGTTTGCTTATCATATCCTGATCCATGCCGATTCCTGTGTCCTTTATCTTTATTTCAACAGAATTATTCCCTGATAAAGAAGCTGAAACTTTTACTTTTCCTCCAACAGGTGTGAACTTAACGGCATTAGAAACAAGGTTTCTGACAACAGTCTCAAACATATGTTCATCAGCAATTACCTGCAGATCGTCAGAAACGGAAAGGTCAATTTTAATTCCTTTCTTTCTTGCCAGAGGCAAAACAATATCACTACCTGCATCAATAGCCTTTCTTAAATTGATCTTTTCCGGTTTGAAGTCAATCGTACCGCGTTTTAAACGCGACCACTCAAGCAGGTTTTCAAGAAGTCGGTAAATATTTGATGCGTCTTTCCCCATACCGGTTGTAAGATCCCTGACCTCTTCGTTTGTCATTGTTTGAAAATCGTTCCTTAATATTTCCGTTATTGAAACGAAAGCGCTCATTGGTCCACGCAGATCATGTGCAATTATTGAAAAGAACTTATCTTTTTCGGCATTCGATTTTGAAAGTTCTTCATTACGTTTTTTAATCTCTTCTTCTGCTTGCTTGCGATCAATGGCCATTGCTATCTGGCTTCCGACAGAAATCAGAAATTGGAGATCCTGTTCCGAATAGACATTTTCCTTTTCGTAATGTTGAAGAACGAGAACTCCTATTACTTTCGATGGCGTTTGAAGTGGGACCCCTATCCATGAAGGAGAAGAAGTCCCAACCAACTCCACTTCATTTTGTGCTTTTAGCTGATCAAATAATTTCCTGGTAACCAATGTCGGTACTCCTGTTCGAAAGACATAAGAACTCAAGCTCTTTTTCATTGCTATAGGCAAGGGTGCCTTATCGAACTTGTCAACCCAGTAAGGAAAGCAGAAAAGGCCGGTGTTTTCATCATGAAGAGCAACGAAACAATTGTCTGCATAAAGGACTTTGGGTACTGGCTTTCAACATTTCATCTGCCGATTCAAACCCCATTATGTCAGCATAAGCTGTGTTGCATTGAAGTAATTGCCCGTCAATAGTTGAAACAAAATTACCTGCAAGGTCTTCATTAAATAATCTACGGTAGAGTTCCTCGCTATCTCTAAGTATTTTCTCTTTTGTTTTGCTCTCTGTGATGTCATTTCCTGAACTGATTGTTCCTGTTGCTTTCCCATCGAAATCTTTGACTATGGCATTATGCCATAGCAATGTCTTTATTTCCCCGCTTTTTGATTTAACAGTGTTTTCATAGTTTTCAGTATTCCTGATATCTCCATTCATCAGTTTTTCGAAAATATCAAATACTTCATTTAAAATTTCTTCAGGTAAACAGGTTTTGAACCAATTCTTTCCAATAAGTTCACCTTGATTATAGCCAAGCAATTTGTGTCCACTGTCGTTCAACATGACGATGTTGCCAAGAACATCGATAGATAAAATTAACTCAGCAGCAACATTCAGGTAATTTTCCGTAGTTTTCTTACTCTTCTCCAATGCTATCTCCATCTGCTTTTGCTCGGTGATGTCTTTTATATAAGCTATAACTCCAACGATTTCCTTATTTTGCCAGACAGGATTCCAATTGAACTCGTAATATATATCTGGGTCGGGCTGATGCTGAATTTCCGAAAATATTTCTCCAGCTAATGCACGATCCATGCTTTGTTTTGCCAGTTTTCTTAATTCCGGTATTTGCATGCAATCAAGGAGATTCATTCCAATTTCAATATCAGCATTCCATACTTTTTTCATCTCCTCACGATGCATTTCATTAAATGCCGTGTAACAATAAGCATTATCTAATGAAAAAATAATAATATCCCTGAGACTATTAATAATGGCTGTGAGAAGTCGGATTTGAGATTTTAATTCTTCTTCTACCTGTTTAGGTTCATTCATTTATCCATCAGTGTTAAAACCTTAAAGTTACAGAATCGTTGTCAATATGTAGTTGAGTGTGGTAGCCGACTATTTCGGTCGAAGGCCGAAGGTAATCTCCTTCTCATTTTACGAGCCAATTATTTTCCTGTAATATTAAGAGTTCCGACATAATAATTCGGATCAACTTTAATAACTGCATTTTCAACATCAAGATTAAGATAGCTCATATACGCGGTTGGCTTAACCATCATCTCCTTCCCCGACACATATATTTTTACCGGCATGGTAAACCCGGGAACGCAGTTATTCCATCTGAAGGATAGCACATTCCCTTTTACAAAATACTCAAAAATCGGAACTCTTATATCTCTAAGATATTGGTCAAACACAGGTTTAAGATCGATCCCGGTTTTCTCAGACAGATAATTTTCTATCTGCGAACCTTTAACAACCTTATGATAAAAATCTTTATTCATACCTCGAAGAATATTTCTCCATTTATCATCATCATTTAGCATTTGTCTGATCATATGAAGCATATTTCCTCCTTTATAGTACATATCACCTGAGCCTTCATGATTGACATTATAAATACCAATTATTGGTTTGTCATTTTGTATATTACTTCTTGTACCCAAAACGTATTCACTCCCGGCTTCCTTGTCATAGTAATATTCAACATAGAGGCTTTCGGCATAATTACCAAAACTCTCATGTATCCACATGTCAGCCACGTCCTCATATGTAATACTATTTGCATACCACTCGTGGGCCGATTCATGGATAATGATGAAATCGAATTTTAATCCCCATCCGGAATTGCTCAGATCGACTCCTCTGTAACCATTCTGAAAACCATTCCCATAAGTCACAGAGCTCTGGTGTTCCATCCCCAGATACGGCACTTCCACCAGTTTATAACCATCTTCATAAAAAGGATAGGGTCCAAACCAATGTTCAAAAGCCGCCAGCATCATCGGGGCTTGTTTAAATTGTAGCTTTGCTTTTTCAAGATCTTCTTTCAGAACATAATAATTACAATCGAGTGGTCCTTTTTCGCCATTAAAAATTTCTGAGAAATGGGCATAGTCTGCAATGTTAATATTCACACCGTAATTATTTATTGGGTTTGCAACGAACCAATTGTATGTCATTGTCTTATTCTTTTGTTTTATGATGCTCCTTAACCGTCCATTAGAAACATCCATCAGGTTAGCCGGAACATTAACACTGATAAGCATACTATCAGGTTCATCATACATATGGTCTTTACATGGCCACCATAAACTGGCTCCATCACCCTGGCATGATGAAGCAACGAAAGGCAGACCGTTTTTATCTTTTTTCCATGTTATACCTCCGCTCCACGGGGGTCTGAGAGATACTTTTGGTTTTCCTCCGTAAGTAAGAACAACTGAATTGATCTTTCCCTGTTCCTGTTTTTCAACAAGTTCAATCCAGTAAACATTACCTTCTCTCTTAAACTTCAGTTCATTGCTATTCTGAACTGCCATTGTTATTTTCAACGGCTCCTGCAAGTCGATCTGCATAATACGGGCAGGTTGCAAAACTCTGTATGTTACTGTATTAGTCCCGTTTATGCTGCTATCTGCCGGATTTATAGCAATATCAAGATGATAGTAAGTCAGATCCCACCATGCCCTTTCAGGTGTTATTGATCCTCGAAGTGTATCCTGATGAGTAAATAACCTGTCAGGAGGCGCCTTATATTGAGCATTAACCGGCAAAAAATTTAAGACTGAAATAAAAATAACAAGGATACCCGAAAGTCTATTCATGGATGTTAATTTTAAGATAAGAAGCAAAAGTAAAAATATAAGTCCATAAAGTCTAAAAAGTCTTTAAAGTCTTAAAGGTCGTGTCTGACTTTTAACTTTCGACTTTGAACTTTTTAATCCCAAGCCAGACGAGGGATCGACTGAATTTAACTACTTTAGAGAAAATTTTCAAAAAGATAATAATATGAAAAAAGTATCAATCTTGCCATTTTTATTGATCCTGATAACAATCTGTATCAGTGATGCTTTAATGGCACAGGATTCACCCAGGTCACGCGAATCTTTTAACCTGGGCTGGAAATTTGTAAAGTATTTTAATGCATCTGATGAAAAGATTTCGACGGATAAAGAACCTGAGAATCTTCAATTGCCATCTGTTAATGACAATAACTGGAGATCACTTGACCTGCCTCACGATTGGGCAATTGAAGGTCCATTCAGCGATACACTGGAAAATAATACCGGATTGCTCCCATGGAAAGGGATCGGCTGGTATAGAAAACATTTCAATCTCAGCGCGAATGATAAAGGTAAACGAATATATATGGACTTTGACGGAGCCATGGCTAATGCGAAAGTCTGGATGAACGGGAAATATGTTGGAGAATGGCCATACGGATATACATCATTCCGTCTTGATCTGACTCCTTATATTGTTTCCGGAGAAAATATTATTGCTGTTCGGCTCGATACAAAAAACTGGGATTCAAGGTGGTACCCAGGAGCAGGAATCTACAGGAATGTGTGGCTTGTAAAGACTTCACAATTGCATATTGCTGATAATGGCGTATTCTGCACAACTCCTGAAATCAAGAAAGACAAAGCCATGCTGAGTGTACAGGCTGAAGTGGAAAATCACTTAAACGAATCTTTACCTGTTACTGTGAAAACGCTTGTCTACAAACTGAATGATAAATTTGAGCCCTCAGCCTCACCTATAGCAGAATCTGTAGTTGTAACTTCAACGATCCCGGCCACGGGGAATCATAATTTCAGATTGGATATTCCGGTTAAAGAACCAGTCCTGTGGGATATTGATAAGCCGGAACTTTACCGGGTTGCAGTAATAGTAATGCAGGGGAATACAATTTCTGACAAATATGAAACCAATTTTGGCTTCAGGACTTTGAATTTTACGGCAAGGAACGGTTTTTTGCTCAATGGAAAAAGAGTTCAGGTAAATGGTGTCTGTAATCATCACGATTTGGGAGCACTCGGCGCAGCTTTTAATATAAGCGCCGCTGCCAGGCAGCTGTCAATTCTGAAAGAAATGGGATGCAACGCAATAAGGACAAGCCATAATCCTCCGGCACCTGAACTTGTAGACCTGTGCGATAAAATGGGATTCCTGATAATGGTTGAAGCATTTGACTGCTGGAGAATCGGCAAGGGGCCAAAAGATTACAATCTGGTATTCGATGCATGGCATGAAGAAGATCTGAGAGCAATGGTGCGCCGCGATCGCAACCATCCTTCTGTATTCATGTGGAGCATTGGAAACGAAGTACCCGATCAGGGTCACCCTTATCTGGCAAGAGCGCTAAATGCAATAGTAAAATCTGAAGATAATACACGTCCGGTAACAGCAGGTTGCGACAGTGGCCCTTCCGGAACAAATGGATTTCAACTTACGCTGGATGTGTTTGGCATAAATTACCATCTTAATGATTATAAGAGATTTTTTGATCTTAAAGACAATGATAATCTGGGTCTGATATCAACTGAATCAGCATCAACAGTAAGCTCAAGAGGTGAATACTTCTTCCCTATCGTGCAAGGCGATCTGAATAATAATCTTCCCGGAAAGGGAATCTTCCAGATAACTTCATATGATGTTGCTTACCCGTCATGGGCCACAACACCCGACCAGCAATGGACACTTCTCGATAAATATCCTGCGTCAATGGGTGAATTCGTATGGACCGGCTTCGATTATATTGGCGAACCCACCCCATATTATGGCGATCTGACAGGACTTAAACCAAATACTCAGGCATATAATGAAACACTTAAAATGCTTGAAAAAAATGGAGTAAAAGAAGTTCCTTCAAGAAGCAGCTATTTTGGGATAATGGATCTTGCCGGATTTAAGAAAGACAGGTTCTATTTATATCAATCAAGATGGAGACCAGAAGTTCCAATGGCTCACATTCTTCCCCACTGGAACTGGCCAGAAAGGAAAGGACTTGTTACTCCTGTTCATGTTTATACATCCGGTGATGAAGCAGAACTATTCCTGAACGGGAAATCTCTTGGCAGAAAGAAAAAAGGCGAATTTGAATATCGTCTGAAATGGGATGATGTTGTGTATCAGCCTGGCGAGCTTAAGGTGATTGCTTATAAGAACGGTGCTAAATGGGCTGAAGATGTAATGCGTACAACAGAAAAAGCTTCACAACTTTCTATTGTCGCTGACAAACCAGTTGTTCATCCTGATGGGACTGATCTTATCTTTATTACTGTTAGGATTGATGATAAAAATAAACTTCTTGTGCCAGGGAGTAATAACCAGCTCAATTTCAGTATCGAAGGTCCCGGAAAAATTGTGGCTACTGATAATGGTGATGCGTCCAGTCACGAATCATTCCAATCCAAAACAAAGAAAGCTTATAACGGAATGTGCCTGGTAATAGTTGCTGCTGAAAAAGGAGCAAAAGGATCATTTACGGTTAAAGCAGAATCAAAAGGATTAAAAACAGCAAGTGTGAAAGTGGATATTGCCGATTAATTGCCCCCTGAGGCGCACCCCCTGCCGCTGCGCTCCCGATAGCTATCGGGATGTCCCCCTAAAGGGGGACTAATTCGGAGTCTTAACTGAATTTATAAAAGGACTGGGAATTTACCACCCCTGCCTACCGGCAGGCAGGCTTTAGGGGGGCAGGGGGGCTAATTTCTTTGTGAACTCTGTGGTTAATGGTTTTTAGATGTCTTCAGCATTTAATTAGCCTATACGTTTTGTATAGAATAATTTATCATCTCCATCCGTATAAAAATCCTTCAGGCTGGCCTCAAGCTCGAAATTGTTGTTTATATAGAAAGCTCTGGTGGGTGCATAATGCTCCAGTCCTGAGGTTTCTGCTATAAGTATTTTGCAACCCATTTTTCTTACCTGGTTGCAGGTTTCCTCAAGAAGCTTTTTGCCGATCCCTTTACCACGATAATCGTTGTGTGTAGCTATCCAATACAGATCAAAACTCGTAGTAGACATAGTAATCGGCCCATAACATGAATAGGCAGCAGTCACACCGTCAACTTCCGCAAAAACAAAATAATATCCTGTTGATTCACCGTGACTTAGACGTTCTGCAACCAATTCAGCTGCAATTTCTACCTCATGATCATAGAAAAATTTTGTGGATTCAACAATTTCCATAACACGTTTTATGTCGCTTTTTACCGGAGTTGTTCTGAATTTGATGTCCATAATTAAAAGTTTAGAGTTGAAAGGTTTAAATATATCGTGAAATATGTCTAACACATATTTCAGCGTAAAGGTTAAAAAAAATATTCAAATCACACTAAATCCCAATACCCCCTCGCGCTTCGCACGGTCCACCTAAAGGGGGACAGCCGCGCAGAGGGGGTCAAAACCCAAGTTCCGGTAATGTTGCTATTCTCGCTACTGTTTCAATTGCGATTGCAGCGAAGGCTGCTCCATAATCAAGATCTATATTTTCAAGGGTATCTTTGGTATCGTGATAGCCACTCCGGTTGATATCATAGTTTTCCATAAACAGCACTACAGGGACGCCTGTATCAGAGAAGATCTGGCCATCCGTATTGAACAAAGAACTATGTGGATTAAATTGTGTACGGACTTCTCCCTTAAGCGCCAGGTGTTTAGCAATATCAGGGATCTCTTTGCTTTCCCTGATTCTTTGTCCCCGGCAAAGATTTAATCTTTCAGGTAGCCTGTTCCATATATGTGACCATTTGTTCCAGATCATGTTAGCCATATGTGCCTGGTAAGCAAGGAACAACGATTCAGCACTTTTACCAGGAGAAATCTGGAATATATCCTGATCATTATCACGGTTGTGACCGATCATATCCATCACATACACTCCAACTATTTGGGTATCTGAAATATCAATAGTTGTCTTCCCATTAACAGTAAGATTAATCTCCTTTTCAATTAAAGACTGACAGAAATTACGTGCACCCATGCAATCCGATGGAAATTCTTCCCCGGTGAGGTGAATAAGCCAGATGTCGCGTTCTAGTTTACCCTCTTTGGATAATTGCATAAATATTGGTGCAGCCTGCAAAAGAGTTGAACTCGCTGAATAGTTATCGTCAGCTCCTCTGGCAGCAAGATGGGCTCCGGAGCCTCCCCTTCCTTTGTCATAAATATCTTCCATGTAAGCCGTGTCGTAGTGATCTCCTAAAACTACAGCCTGTTTCCGGTTTCTTCCGGGTATAATTACCAGCAGGTTACGCTCATGAATATTCCCATTTTGATTTCCAAGCCAGCCACCATATTGCGGAAAATCGAACAGCGTATGCCATTTAAACCCTAATTCGCCAACGATTGCATGTCCTTCCATTCCTGAATCAGTAATCATTCGCTGATATCTGCCAATCAGGTAATCACCAAGCTTGTCAAGGTCACGGTGTTGTTTCTGAACAATCGTAAGCGTTGTGTCATCGAGCATTATATCAGCATTATCTTTATAAATGAATTCATCCTGGGCAAGGAATTTGATATCATTCCACCATTTTTCTTCAAAAGCCCTGGAAGAAGTCTCATTAAATGTCAATGGTTCCGGAAGAACTGTATCGTATTCAGCTTCAATTATTTTATTAAGAGCCGTTCTTATTTTAGAGACATTTTCAGGTACCGTTACATGCAGATCCAGCTCATCCATCCAGAGTTCAAGAGTCTTATGTTTTGCTATATTGAGCAGGTTCTGAGCAAAGGATCTTTTCAACAGCTTTCCTTCCTGCATCTTCACACCTTCGAGCAATGAAATGATGTTAAATGCAGTCTGATGGACATAATGATCATTACATGCGTTAAAATCGTGCAATGCTGAAAGGTAAACATCGCGTTTCTGCATTCTGGGCCAGAGCTCAATTGGATTTGACATTTCCTTGTCGGCTATATTATAACAGGAGATATATCCATAAAGAGACTCTGATTTTATAACCGCTTCAACAGATCCTTCAGGTAGATAAGCAACAAGTGGCCGTTGGAGATAAATCTCATGCTCACCTACGCGCATCGGGGGATAAAAAAACCTGAATCCGAACAGACCCCCTTTCAGTAGCGTTTTCTCGACTTCCGTTATTTTTCGCTTCCCTGCTTTTGGACCATCGAGAAGAAGTTCAAATTTATGGTTCCAGAGTTGACTGTTACGTGCTAATGGTTTATCATACAGACCCATTGCATCTGGTTCAGTACTGAAAAATGCTTTTATAAGTTTTATTTTATGCGATACTTCATTAAGCTCATCCTGGTATTTATGCACACGCTGCCAGCGATTGGTTCGATGGTATGTTTCGTGAACAAGATTTTCATTAATCACAATATGATTGCCATCGGCATGAGGTTCATGAAGCCAGCCGGATTGTCTCACTCTTAACCCCACAGCTCCACGGTTTCTGGCAACAAGGTTAAGTAATGGGATCTGGGCAGTTACAGCAAGTTCTTTTTTCAGACGCAAATATCCGGGCATACCCCAGAATACCAGGCTCCCCGGAAATGGAAGAAGAGCTAAACTTCCCGCCAGATATTTTTCTTTTATCTCGTCGGGTAATAGTTTGAATGGCCTGAATGTTAAAAGATATCTGGCATCTGCAAAGGATGACATGTCATTGACTGAATATTTTTTTGTCCACCCCGGAATGACATCTTCTTCGGAAGCCAATATTCTGAATCCGGCGCCGAATAAAGATCCCTTATCTGTAACCATTTCTCCATATGCATCTCTCAGCAGATCTGTAAAGAAAGAAATTGCCTCCGATTCAGGTTTTTCGTGGTCAGGAGCACTATAAAAACTTTTCCAGAACGCCTTTTCAGGTTTATCGGTACTGTTCCCAAAAAATGTCCAGATGACCCTGCCTTTATCATCTTGTGTTCGTGATAACATCATTGGAAGAAGTATTACAAATCTTTCATGAGATAAAGTTCCGGCATGAGCTGCCAGTTCTGGCGGCCAATAAGGGTTATTCTCCAGGTTTTCACCACCATGGCCACTTATGAAATGATGGGGAAGCCCCTTGCCAAGCTTCAGGATGTTACTTATTATCTGGTGTCCTATATGTTCGATACCAGGTTTAAGTTCATATTCCTCCTCCATCTCGGAGATATTCCACCCAAAAGGATCATCATCCTGCAAGATATGGTTCCCGGGTTTTCCATAGGGTTTGTATTCAGGTTGAGGGGAAGGCATGAATTCCGAATAAGCAGATATCGGGTAGCAGCCTTTTGACCTGAACCATGGATATCCGTCAAGCATTTTATGCCAGCCCTGTAAAGATTTTTCTTCCATAGTATTATTTTAATACTGTGAAGGTAAGCATACTTCTTCAATGGTCAGTCGCCAACTGTCCTGAAAACGATGCAGTACTAAATACTAGTAAGTTGCCGGATCCAACCACTATCATATATATTATAACAGGTCATTACGGGGTTGTAAGGAATTAAAATTAAGATTTTGAGTTTAGATGAAATTTAAGTTACACAAAGAAGCACAAAGGATCACAGAGTTATTCTGATAAATTTTTCTTCTCTATAAACTACAGATATCTCTTAACCTGATTCCAGTAAAGACCTGTATTTTTACCTGATCCATTCCATGTTCTGGCGATTCGTTCAAAATCGTATGGCCCGATTCCTGAAGCATAAAACAAAAAAATCTTTTCGGATGTTCCATAATCGAAAAGATCGTGACTTGAGTATTTGCTCCCTGTTCGGATATTATAATCCAGAAGTCTTATTGGACGGATCTGGAAATAACCGACAGCTTCTTCAATGGGATTATAAGCGAGTGTGTCAAATTGAGTTTCGACCATGCCTATAGCATGGATAAGATTCCTGAAAGGTTCAACAGGAGAACTTGATACAATCACCAAAGCTTCAGATGTTGGCGCAAAAACTTTATGCGCAATGGTCAGCAAAAAGGTAATTGTTGCTATCTTCTTTAAAATACTTTTCATAATAGAATCATAAAAGAGGTGAGAAATTAACACGGTTAGCATCTATATTAACCGCATCATATTTGGTCGTCATTTCTCTTTTGTATGAGAAATCTCCGGTTAGTTTTGTATATATTGAAACATACATCATTGAAATAGAAACAAACATTACCTCAATTTGTTTAATTCGATCTTAAAAGACGACTGTGAACTGCGTTGATATATAAACTAATAGTAATCGCAGAATCACGATGCATCGTGGTTCTACAACTATATTATCTGTATTAAATAAGGTTAAATATTAATCTTTGAACAAGCTTACGTTTAGAGCAGTAAGCCCTTTTGGTCCCTTGCCTATTTCGAAGGAAACAATATTATTTTCTTTAATGGGCTCGTTGAGATTATTGGCATGAACAAAAACACTCTGTTTATTTTCCATGTCTCTTATAAATCCAAAACCCTTTGAATCGTTGAAAAAGGTTACTACTCCTTTTCGTATGTAACTTGCTTTTGCTGAGGGGATATTTTTCTTTGCCCCTGTTTCTATATTATCAACTTCCACTTCAATCTTCCTGTTTGGATCAGGAGGAGTCGAGGTTATTTTTCCAAATTCATCAACATAGGCGATCATGTCAGCGAAGCTGCTTTTTCCACTTTCTTTTCTGATCAGCCGCTTCTTTTCCTTATCTTTTCTCTTTTTATCCTTTTTATTCTTAACTTCTTTTTTGTTTGACGTTTCCTGCGATCTACCCATAAATTTTATTTGGTTCGTTAATAATTTGTTGCAAAGATACGGTATTATTTCCGGTATAACTATTAATTGTTTTCATGGGTATTGAGTCGACAAATCATTACAAATAAATTCAGCCGATCCGAAATGATGTCATTGTTAACGAACCCATTACAGCCTTATCGTTAAAAATTTTTATCGATTCATTTTCCTCTTTAAGAGCAAGTGAATATAGCAGGGGTAGATAATGATCAGGAGTAGGGACGGCCAATTGTACCTCCCTGCCAAGTCGTTGATAATCTATAAGTTCTTTATGATTACCATTTATAACCAAATTTTTAAGTATTTCATTTGCCTTGAGCGCCCATTCAAATCCGAAATCACTTTCATTTCTGTCCCATGCCAGCATCCCGAGATTATGAACTATATTACCACTTCCTAAAATCAAAACTCCATTTGTCCTAAGATAAGATAACTCCTTTGCAAGTTCATAGTGATCTTGCGGGGATTTAGCATAATCAAGACTCATCTCAATCACCGGAACATTCGCTTCGGGAAACAAGTTTCTGATCACACTCCATGCTCCATGATCCAGACCCCAGTTTTCATTAAGCCCGATTTCGGAGTTGGTAAGAGTTTTCTTGATATCTTTTGCTAATTCCGGACTCCCAGGAGCAGGATAAATGACTTTATACAATTCAGGTGGGAATCCACCGAAATCATGGATAGTTGCAGGTTTGGCCATTGCAGTCACCTGGGTACCTCTTGTTTCCCAGTGTGCGGAAATGCATAAAATTGCTTTTGGAACCGGCATGGATTTTCCAAGTGTTCGCCATGATAAAACAAATTCATTTTCCTCTATGGCATTCATCGGACTGCCATGGCCTACAAATAAAACCGGCATTAATCCGGGTTTGCCTTCTGTCGGAAAGATATTTTTCAGATTAATATTATTCATTTCAGGAAATGGTTTCAATTAATTTATTTTGTTACCCTGGCCAATTCAATATCACATAATATTTTAACTTCATCACCAACCAGCAGGCTACCTGGCTCAAGTGTTGCATTCCAGATCAGCCCCCAGTCATTTCTTCAAAAGAATATAATGCTCATTTTCATAATTATGAAGAGCTGATAATTATAAGTGAAGGGAGCCTCACCTGTTTTCAGCCAGTTCTCTTGTAATTTCTATTATCCGGAACAGTTTTTCCATCACCACGAATTTACACAAAAAAGTATACTCTGAATCAGGAACTTTCGACAGATAACTTGACAAACAATCTTTAAACAAATGCTTTGTTTTTTTGTTAGGCTGAAATGGTAATAAAATCTCTTCTCAGATATGAAAGCTCGTAATAAATTAAATATTTTCAGAACAATTGATGACAACAGAGCCGTTCTTGTGAGGCTGGTTGTAGGTTTGATATTTCTCACAGAGGGAATTCAGAAATACCTGTTCCCCCAACTCCTTGGAACTGGCAGGTTTCTGACTATCGGATTCAGTAATCCCTCATTCTGGGCCTATTTTACTGGCACTTTCGAAATCATTTGTGGCAGTCTTATTCTTCTTGGACTTATAACACGATTAGCATCCGTTCCCCTTATAATCATTATGATCACTGCATTTATAACTACAAAATGGCCAATATTGATGACTAAGGGATTCTGGCCATGGGCCCATGAATATCGTACTGACTTTGCAATGATCCTGCTCCTGATTTATCTTCTTATCTATGGTTCAGGAAGCTGGTCGGTGGACTTGAAGATAATAAATGGTCCGAAATCCTGAAAAATGAAGAAAAGATATTTTGTCATATTCAGTCTGCTTCTAATAAATACTCAAGTCAATTTTGCAGGTCCTCCTTTTGACACAGATGATCCGGAACCCGTGGAATTTAAGCATTGGGAATATTATATTTCATCTATAAACGGCTATCAGTCAGGCACATGGTCAGGTACTGCGCCCCATTTTGAAATCAATTATGGAGTGATCCCAAATGTACAGATACATCTTTTATTGCCAATAAATTATAACTTCCCGGTACACCAACGGGCTGATTTTGGTTATGCCGATACGGAATTCGGTATAAAATTTCGTCTCGTTCAGGAAACTGATAATACACCCCAGATAGGTACATTCCCTATTGTAGAAATCCCTACGGTAAAAAATAGTGAATTCAGTGACGGAAAAACAAAGATATTCCTGCCCGTCTGGCTGCAAAAATCGTGGGGCAAATTCACTACTTACGGTGGAGCTGGTTATTGGTTTAATACCGGAACTGGTAATAAAAACTGGATATTTTCAGGATGGGAACTGCAATATGATTTTTCTTCGATAGTTATGATTGGAGGAGAGCTTTATTATCATACTGCTGTCGAGAAAAGTGGCAAAGCAGGAGCCGGATTTAACCTTGGGGGTTCGATCAATCCAACGGAGAAATTCCATTTCATTTTCTCTTTAGGACGGACTTTTACGAACGATAATGCCTATACATCCTATCTGGGGTTATTATGGACAATCTGATTACAAAAGTATCATTCTTTATCCCTGCATTAAATTGGGAAGAACGAATTGCGGTCCTGATCACCTGAAATACAACTAAGTCGTTAGACATAAATTCATTTTTTTATGGCATTAATCTGAAAATTTAAAATTATGAAAGCATTATCTAATACTGAAATCAAGGAATTACTTTCGGGAAAATTTACTCAATGGTCATATAATGAAACTTTCATTACAAGAAAACTGCAGTTTAAAAATTTTGTGGAAGCATTCTCATTTATGACAGCTATTGCATTAGAGGCTGAAAAAATAAATCATCATCCTGACTGGAGCAATGTTTATAACAATGTAGTTTTTAAACTCAGCACTCATGATGCCAATGGAGTTACTATGAAGGATTTCGACCTGGCAACTACCATTGACAGGATATTCAATTATTACGCATAAGATTTGTACATTTGTCTAACTTAGAAGCACCAGGAGATACTTCATAAAACAAGCCATAGGATGCAAAAATTAAAATTTGAATATAGAATTATCGCTGGCTATATAATTATTGGTGGAGTTTGGATTTTGTTTTCAGATAAAATATTTAATTACTTTGTACGTGATCCTGATTTACTTACATGGATTCAGACATTTAAAGGTTGGTTTTTTGTATTAGTTACTGCCGTCCTCTTTTATCTGTTGTTAAAAAGACATGTGGTCAAAATAAGACATGCGGAACAGAGGGCCATCAATAGCGAGAGGTTAAAAACAGCCTCCCTGCAGAATATTTCTCATGAGATTCGGACACCCATGAACACGGTATGAACCAGTTGATGAAGAAGAACCAATAAAAATGAATAAAACCGATATTATCGAAAAACTTAAGGATCTTTCTGTTCTCGTTGCTGAAGATGACGAAATCAACTATATCTACATCAGGGAGATATTCCGGGGGACCGGTGCAGTTATTTTACACGCTGTAAATGGGAAAGAAGCAGTTGAAATGGTTCAAAACAACGATAAGATAGATATCGTTCTGATCGACATAAAAATGCCGGTTATGAATGGATATGATGCAATCAAGAAGATAAGAGAACTTCGTCCCCACCTGCCCATAATTGCCCAGACTGCATATGCATTAAGCGATGAGATGCTTAAAGCCTTAAATGCCGGAAGTAATGATTACATATCAAAACCTTTTAAAAAAGACCAATTACTTGATCTTGTAAAAAAACATCTTTTCCCCAATGAACAATAATACAGGGATAGACTAGTTTTAATGCAGGAAATCTGAACTTAATTAAAAGTCAATGAAAAAAATTTGTTTTCTTTTGTTTGTTGCGATCATATGTGTGCAACAAACTGACGCACAGTTTTTGAAAGATTCAAAAAAATTACTGAATACAAAAGGTAAAGGATTGACTGAAAAGGATGCTGCTGACGGTATCAGGGAAGCACTTGTTAACGGAACCGGGGAGAGCGTAAAAGTCGTATCGGTCTTGAACGGATACTGGGGTAATGCTGAAATCAGAATTCCTTTCCCTCCCGATGCCCAGGAGATGGAGTCGAAACTCAGAACAATGGGCATGGGGGGAAAAATTGATGAATTCAATGAATCAATGAACAGGGCCGCTGAAAAAGCTGCAACCGAGGCCAAACCAATATTTGTAACGGCAATAAAAGAGATGACGGTAAGAGATGCTATCAATATTGTGAAAGGAGAGAGCAATGCTGCAACTGTGTATCTGAAGAATACCACCTCCCCCCAGCTTATCGGAAAGTTTCAGCCTGTTATCAAAACTTCACTCGATAATGTAAATGCCACCAAATATTGGAACGATTTAATTACAATCTATAACAAAATTCCACTTGTTAAGAAAATGAATCCTAATCTGAGTGAGTACGTCACTCAAAAGGCTATTAATGGTCTTTTCATTATGATAGCAAAAGAAGAACTTAAAATCCGGAAAGATCCAATGGCCAGGACATCTGATTTACTTAAGAGAGTTTTCGGTAGTTAAAAAATATGGAACGGTTGACCCGTTCCGTATTTTAAATATGTTTTAATCCCATCCCAATAATACTGTTTCCATCCCTCTTTTAATGTTTCAACTTTATGCTCTGGAATATTGGTTTGTAAAAATTTGAGTCTGGTTTTGTCTCCGTCCTGTTCCAATTCGAAATTACAAATGCTGAAGTGATCATCAGGCCATCCGTCCTCAGCAAAATGCCACGCCTGAAGTATTTTCTTTCCTTCAATAAGTTCGATATTGTATCCCTGGCAATAGCCATCAAAAACGCTGAACTTCCCATTTGGTTCTTTGCTTATTGTCGCTTTTGAACCTGTAAATTCAGCATGTTTCTTTTCATCCATTATCAAATTATATATTTTGTCGGGCGTGGCATCAAATGTTGCAGTCTGTCTTATAGATTTTGTTCTCATAATCATATTAATTAATCATTCCGACAATAGTACTAAACCCTCACCCTTTCTTTTATATTAACCTGAATTCATTGATTTTGTTCATTAAATAGGTTTCTCAGTGATAACGGTAGGAACAATGCATGCAACGTCCCTACAATATTTTTATTTACCTTTAACCAAAAGAACACACATAATCATGAAAAAACACATCTTCGGGTTTATAGCATTTTTAGTTCTTGGGTTGATCTGTCTGTCATGTTCACAAAGAGTTGAAAACTTTGAATATTCTTCAAAATTCTATAAGATGCAATTGTCTGATTCCGCTCCTTTTGTCAGGTATTTCTCCATCGATGCTATGGGAAATTCTGAATTAAGTCGGAATACTATTAAATGGGAAAAATTACCAAATAAGGATAAGTATAAATTGCGTAAGGTTTCCGAATCGAAAGTTGAGATAAGCGGAAAATCAGGGAAGATTCTTTGGACTTTAAACTTTGAGGAGAAAAATTTTTCAATCAGCTCATATTTCAATAAGAATAATGGAACAGGTTTTGAATTCAGGTTTGACAAGAATCAAAATAATACCACATTACTTGGTATTATGGTGAATAAGGAAGAAACAAAACTTCCTGCCCTGCTTCATCTTCCAGACATGGGTACTTTCATAATTTCAGCTGATAAGCATGATGTGATTGCCGGTTATGATGCGAGCCGAAAAGAAGGTGAAAACTATATTTCGGTGGTTTTGCCAGAGGCTACATCGAGACAGAATTCGGTTAATTATTTATTTAGGGTCACTTCAATCTATCCATCATTCTCCGGAGTAGACCAGGATAAATTTGCCGGATTCAGACGAAATTACCTGAATCTGTTTCAGGTGAATCCCAGGCTTCAGGTTTTAGCTAACAATTCATGTAGTGATCCATGTGCATTTACTCTTTTTCTCTCCTCAATATTAGCCCTTAAGACTCCACCATTAATTGACTCGCTGACCGCTCTCGATCTTCTAAGAATGTCAGTGGAAAGATATCTAAATGGAATGAAGGCATATGGTATGTTCGGTTACAATGGAAGCTGGGAAGATAAGGATGCAGTTGTTGATAACAGTAAATCACAACCTTATGATTATCTGGATACTTATCCATCATTGGTTATCGCGGCATGCAATTATATCAAAGGTTCAAATGATATAAAGTGGGCTGCAAAATATTATCCCGAAATTAAAAAATGGATGGACAGGCAAATGAAGAGGGATTATAATAATAACGGACTTGTGGAATATGAACTAAGTGGCAATTCCGGCTCGTGGAATGGAATAGTGAGACCGGCTAACTGGTGGGACACAATAGGTTTTGGTCACGAAGATGCCTTCAGTAATGCGCTTACTTATGATGCACTTAATCTCATTACCTTCGTTGCAGAAAAACTCTGGAATAAAAATGATGCAGAATATTACAGTAAGCTTGCTGAGAAGTTGAAAGGAGCTTATTTTAATACCTTTTATAATAATAAAACAGGTATCCTTGCAGGATGGAAGAGCAAAGATGGGAAACTTCATGATTATTATTTCCTGATGGTGAATAGTATGGCTGTTTATTATAATCTCGTGCCCGAGAATAGAATGAAAGATGTAATGATGACACTCTGGAAAAAGATGCAGGATGTGGGATATAAAGATTTTTCGTTAGGAATTCCCGGGAATCTTATTTCAGTCAGAAAGGAAGATTATACGCATCATGATCCGCGCTGGGGTGGCGGGGTAAAAGATGATGGCAGCGATGCCTTTCAGCGCTATGAAAACGGAGGTGCGTCACTCAACTGGTCGTACTTTACGATCAAGGCATTTAAGAAGGCTGGTCTTGAAGAACAGTATCACACTATTTCTGATGGTATTCTCGCCGGCATCAATAAGGGAAGCTTTCAGGGCTCATGCACCAAAGGAGGCATGACAAGAGACTGGAAAACATGGAATGGCGAATGCTGGGGATATGAAGGTTTCCTTTGTGATGGTTATCTTGCCCTGCTCGCTTTAAATCCGGAAGATAATTAAGTCTTGCGGTCTTGCGGTCGATTATTTGCCCTGGTTATTTTCGAGGGCATTCAGTACAATACCAAAATCAAATTGCAGATCTTCATGGAGGAATAGAATTTTTTTTCTGATAGAATCTATCTGCCTGACGTAAAAAATCTGAAGGCCGGAATTTCTTTGTATGGATGGGGAAAAATTCCTGAGTATTGTGCATAAATACAGCAGTAATTCAATCTCTGTTTCCTTCTTTTTCGAATATCGTGAATACTTTCTGATAGTTCGTAAAATTTTCCTGAAACTTTTTTTTATCAGATAATAACTCGATCTGTTCATTAGTACTATCTGCTCATCAATTTCTTTTTTTATGCTTTCAATATATAATGTTTCGTCAGAAGATTCAAAAAGCAGGTATGTCAGCAATTCCTTATTCTCCTTTTTGAATCTTGCAAGACGTAAGCATAATTCCCTGAGTTCGGAAGGTGTAAAATTTGTCAGTTCATCTTTAAGTTCCTTAAGGCTTACGGCTTTCATGGAAACAAAGTTATCATTTTTGATAGAAAAGCAGTTGCGGATTTATAATCGTGCCAACTTTGCTATTTGTTGCGGATCGCAAATCCGCGACTGCCTGGCAAATCTGGAATATGAAGATATTGCGTCAAACTAAAATAGTTGACCTGGATATTATCCCAGTTGATCGACATGCAGCTTAGTGCATTTATTCAGGTTTTTTTTCTGTTTCTGGCGTAAGGGCTTTAGTTCCCTTTTTCTGAGGGTATGAACCAGGTAAGATTACGTTTATCAGTTTCTTACCCCAAAGACCCAGCTGAAATCCGGCGCCGAGAGACAGGATACTCAATATTATCGTGAGAACATACAAATTTCCGCATAATGTTGTGAAAAACAAGGCTACTGATAATGTAAGAATTATCAGACTGAATATAATTTTAACTCTGAGAATCGGAGTAGCAAGAGTTTTAAACCTTGTTAGCCCGTCAATAATTCCGGTAATGATTGCGAGAACCAGGGTAAGAGGGAATATGAACACTGAGAATCTCAATACATCTTTCACTATTTCAGGCTGAAATTGTTTAAAAGCAGTTGTTATTATTGCCAGAACAGGAATAGCCATGACAAGTGCCTGTGAAAGATGTATAGCAATCGGATGAAGATCAAAATTTAGAAGCATCAACCTGTTTCGTGACACTCTTTCCCGATAAGGTTCAAATACTTTTCGCGGCATTCCGCATGCCGGACAGACGTCTCCCAGCTTGTCAGCTTCAATTACAAATCCGCAAGGACGGCAACGAACAAGTTCCTTCATTTCACTACTTTTTAAATAAACTATACAAATTTAAATATTTAATGATTCTGAAAAACAAATTCGCACCCATTCGTGAAACCTTAGAACGATGAGCTTGATCGAGTTTGCTTTTTTATCCCGAAAAAACTTGGTATAAGTTTTGTTATTATTATATTGTACAATAATGTTCCTTAAATATTTTATCTATGAAAAAAGTTATTTCCACACTTATTATCACAGCTTTGTTTGCGTCAGGCATCAAACTCATGGCTCAGAATAAACAGGATTACCTTGGATTACCGGGAGATAACCTGGATCTCTACGCAGTGATGAACCTGTTCCAGCAGTCAAAAACACTGGAAGATTTCGAAAAAAGCCTCAATGACAATAATACCAATATAAATAATCTTGACCTTAATAGTGACAACCAGGTTGATTATATAAAAGTTATCGATAATGTTAACGGTGACCTGCATAATATAGTTCTTCAGGTTGCCATAAGTCCCACTGAAAACCAGGATGTTGCTGTTTTTACTATCCAGCGTTTTAACAACGGAACAGTACAGATTCAATTGACAGGTGATGAAGATTTATACGGTAAGAATTATATAATCGAACCTATAACTGATAAGGAAACTCCGAATCCGGGTTATACCGGAGAGGATGTAGACTACGTCACTACTCCCGCCCAGATTTCAGTATGGCCGGTGGTAAGATATATTTACCTTCCTACCTATACCGGATGGCACTCCTCTTGGTATTGGGGCTATTATCCGACATACTGGCAGCCATGGCATCCGGTATCATGGCATTACTATTCCGGATATCAATCAAACTGGGATCATATATATTATAGTCACTACCGTCTGGGGGAATCTCATCGCTCAACTGGTTGGCATGATTATTATTACGCCGGAAGACGTGCATACTCCCCTGAGGTGAATCACAGAATTGTGGCTGGTACCTATAAGACAACCTATTCGCATCCCGACCAGAGAAGTGAAGGAGACGCGATGTTTGCCAAGGCTCATCCTGAACAGTATAAATCTGTTCATTCATCAGGGAATTCCTCGGTTCATTCTACTGGAAATAATAACTCAGGTAATAGAAGAGACAATGGTTCAGTTCTGACTAACAAAAATAACAACTCTGTTCATCCGACTGGAAATAATTCAGCTGTTACACGAAGACCAACTACTAATGTGACAAATAAGACAGTCGTGAATCCAACGACGGTTAAAAGTACTGAAACATCAAGGAGACCAACTTCAACTGTGACAAATCCTTCTGGGGTAAATCGGCCCACTGGAAAAGTAAATACTTCATCCAGCAGATCGACAGTCACAAATAAATCAGTAACTAACCCATCAGCACCTCAGAATGTGCGTTCATCTACACAATCAAAAACAACGACAGTAAGTTCTTCAAACAGGAGCACCAAAAAGGCAAGTAAGAATTCTACTTCAACAAAAGGAAGGAATCAAAATCCCGATTCCAGGGCACCTGACAGAAGGTAATACTAATTTTAAAGGTAAAGACGTTGCATCCAACGTCTTTACGATATTAATTACAGCGAATTCCTGCGAAAGCGGGAATTTTTTTTGACCCTGATTCTCAATTTGAGAATTTTTTTCTCTATTGCCATATCCTTTTTTATGAGGCAAATATTGTAACCTATTATCTTTTAATATGTTATAATACTCTATTCTGCATTATGAAAAGTCTGGCACATTTTTGGAACGCCAACCAGAAACCAAAAATTAATGTAGAATGATGCAAACAATTAATGTGCTAGTGGTTGAGGATAATGAATATTATAATAACCTGATATTAAATGCTCTACAGCAAAGCATCCATTTTATGCAGAAGAAATTGAATTTCAGGCTCATACTCCATTCATTTACCGACTCTTTTGATTGCATCAGGAAAATTGAGTCGCGTATATTCAAAAATAATGATATAGTGGCATTTGTTGATCAAAATCTGGGTAACGGGGTTTACGGTAATCAAATTATCGGGCTTTTGAAAAAGGGAAATAACAATACACTTGCGGTTCTCCTGTCTCAATCCCGCGCTGGAGATGAAAAATGCATACATAATAATTATGATTTCTTTATTTTGAAAGATATCTTCGCTCCTGCACTTTGCCGGCTTTACCTCGATCAATATATTGAAAATAAATTTTTATAGCTTTGCGGTATTATAAATGCGATCGCATTACCGTGAAGAAAATTTCAATTCAGATCAAGATTGGGTTATTAATGATACTGGCTGTTATTTTACTTTCAGCAACAGGTTATTTGTCATACAGAAATCTTTCATCTATTGTTTCATCTGTTCAGGTTGATCTTAAACCTGATGCGAGGCTATTGAATATAAGAGATATTTCAATGGACCTGGAAAAAGCACAAAACAGTATACGGATTTATTCAAACACACACGATTCTCTCGATTTAAGACCTTATAACGACATTATCTCTAAAATTGATAATAAAGTTAATATACTTAACTCACAGTGCATTAACGATCCGATACTCAGGCAGCAGACAGATACAATCGGGAAACTTATCGATGAAAATATAATCATTTGGAATGAGTTATTGTATCTTAATAACAGTATTACAGTTGCTAAAGATCTTAAACAATTATCGGGCAGGCTTGATAGCAGTTCTATTGAGGACAATAAGAAAGAACAAAACATACTCAAGAGGGTATTCAGCCGAACCACAAAAAATCGTCTGACTGAAAATGAGATTATCACTCATCTTAAGGAGATTGAACTACAGGACAGCATTACAAAAGTAAGACTGACTAAAAGAGAATCAAAGTTGGCAATAACTAGCAGTGAAATCAATGAAAAGTTCTATGACCTGAGAACCCGTATAGAAAACGAAATTTCCGAACTAGGCAGAGCCAAGGCACTTGCTGCTGATAAACTTGCAGCTAAAACTTATGTATGGCTGGGGATGTTTACGATTTCGGGAACTCTTCTGTCGATACTTGTAATGTTTATCACGATCAGGTATGTCAGGAAATCACATATTTATCAGATAGCTCTGCAAAATTCAAAAGATGAGGCAGAAAAACTGGCCAGAACAAAAGAACTTTTCATGGCAAATATGAGTCACGAAATCCGCACTCCGGTCACCGCTATTTCAGGATTTACTGAGCAACTTTTGCATGATCCGCTGGATGCGAATACAACCCGGACATTGAAGATCATCAAATCATCTTCCGATCACCTTGCAAGAATAATAAATGATATTCTTGACTTTTCAAAACTACAAAATGGCAAATTATCACTTGAAGAAGTGCATTTCGCTGTTTTACAAATTCTTGAAGATGTGTATACTTTATTTGAAAGGCAGGCTCTCAGGAATAATACCGTCCTGAGCTATTCAATCAGTCCCGACACGCCTCAAACTATTCTGGGAGATCCCTACCGGCTAAAACAAATATTGATGAATCTTGTCAGTAATTCCGTAAAATTCACAAAAAATGGGAAGGTTCATTTCAGCCTGAACTGTATTAAAGAGTCTCCAGATAGATTACAACTGGTTATGGAAGTTACAGATTCTGGAATAGGAATAGAAGAGAGTAAAATTGATTTCATTTTTGAAGATTTTACCCAGGAAGAGATGAGCACAACCCGTAAATTCGGAGGCACAGGGCTGGGTTTATCTATTGTCAAAAAGCTTGTTGAATTGCATGGGGGCAAGATTCAGTGCATCAGTCGTAAAAACCAGGGCACAAAGATTACATGCTATTTACCTGTGCTTATTGGTGATGAAAAACAGATAAGAAAAGAAACCGAGCCACCTTTATTTATTCCTGACGAAGTAAAGAATTTAAATATACTTATTGTCGATGATGAGGAATACAACCGGCTTCTTTTTAAAACAATCCTCAACCGCTGGAATGTAAAATACCAGGAAGCATCCAGCGGAATGGAAGCATTGGAATTGTTAAAAACCAGTCATTATAATCTTTTGTTCATGGATGCCAGGATGCCGGGAATAGATGGTTTAAAGGCCACGCAGTTTATCCGGAATGATATGAATATTAAAGAGTCGGATATGCCTGTTATATGTATCTCAGCTGCCCCGGTTAACGAGGACTGGCAAAAATTTCAGAATGCCGGGATGAATGCTTTTCTTTCAAAACCATTCACAGAAGAGACATTATTAACAACAATACTCTCAGTTATTAAAGATTATACTATTGTAAACCAGCCAGATCAGGTCAGTGAGGATAAAGTGGAACCGGGATTGGATAAAATTAATTTGAAAAATCTGTATCATATCTCCGGGGGAGATGAGCATTTTGTAAAACAGATGCTGGTTTCATTTATAGAATCAACAAGAAATGGCCTCAACGAAATGGAGGAGGCGCTTAATTCGAATAATCCATACCTTATAAGTGAACTGGCACATAAAATGCTTCCGCCAGGAAGGCATATTGGGGCAACTGAACTCTGCAATACTCTTAAAGAAATTGAGGAAAATATTAAAAATAAAATGGACCAGGAATCTCTTAAGAGTTTGATTCAGGAGTCAGTAAAGGAGTTCGGTGCGGTGAGCTATCTGATTAATATGCATATTGCTAAAATCAGCTAAAACGCTGGTAAATACGGTCATTTCTTATTTACTTTGTATCGTATTAAACAAGAATTCATCTTTCCATGTCTGAAAAGCCTTTCAAAATATTTGTAGTAGAAGACAGTGAATGGTATAACCGGCTTTTAGTACATACTCTATCATTAAATCCTGATTATGAAATAAAAAGCTTTTTCAACGGAAAAGATTTTTTGAATTCTCTTAATGAGTCCCCGGATATTGTTACTCTCGATTACCGTCTTCCGGACATTACGGGACTCGAAATCCTGAAAAGAATAAGAGAAGAAAACCCTGATGTTCAGGTAATATTAATTTCGGAACAGGAAGATATTGACACTGTTGTCAATCTATTGAAGTTGGGAGCTTATGACTATATAAGCAAATCAGAAGATATAAAAGACCGTCTTTTAAATACCGTCAGAAATATACGAAATGGTATAGGACTAAAAAAAGAGATATCCACTCTCCGGCGGGAAGTTCAGAAAAAATATAGTTTCCGTGAGAGTATACTGGGAGAAAGCCCAGCCATTAAATCTGTCTACGATCTTATTGAAAAAGCCCTGGGTACAAACATAACCGTGGTCATATCTGGTGACACAGGAACGGGTAAGGAACTCGTTGCAAAAGCAATTCACTACAATTCAAAACGTAAAGACAAAGCATTTGTGACAGTTAATGTTGCTGCAATACCTTCTGAATTGATTGAGAGTGAATTATTTGGTCACGAAAAAGGCTCTTTTACCGGAGCAACATACAGGAGAATAGGTCGTTTTGAAGAAGCCGATGGTGGTACTCTTTTCCTTGATGAGATAAGTGAAATGGAACCTAATTTACAGGCAAAACTGTTACGTGTTTTGCAGGAAAAAGAATTTACGCGCATAGGCAGCAACAAACCTGTTAAAACCGATTGCCGTATTGTAGTCGCAACAAATAAAAACCTGAAAGACGAGGTGAAAAAAGGTAATTTCAGGGAAGATCTTTTTTACAGGCTTTTGGGGTTGCCTATCGAACTGCCTCCTCTTCGTGAACGTGCAAATGATATATTGATACTGGCCCGTCACTTCATTGGTAAATTCTGCGAAGAAAATAATATCAGCCTGAAAAAATTATCTGTACAGTCCCAGAAAAAATTGATGAACTATCCCTTCCCCGGAAATGTCCGTGAATTAAAATCTATTATTGAACTTGCTGTAACCCTTTCCGTTAAGGATGAAATTGAACCCGATGACCTGGTAGTTGACAGGGGTGATCCTCTCTCAATTGTTGCTACCGACAGCCTTACATTGAGGGAATATGAGATTAAAATTATAAAGGCTACACTGAAAAAGAATAACAATGATATCCGTCTTGCTGCAGAAAAACTCGACATCGGGATTTCTACTATCTACCGGATACTCAAGGAAGAGAAATAATAGGACAATGTGTAGGGAACAGTCGCGACTGTTCCCTACACAGGCCTGACTTCATTGCATACAGTTTCATCACCCGAGCTTAGAATTAATCATTCCCATTCTCAATTTGAGAATATTTTCCCAAAATGAACAATTTTTTAATCTGATTGTATATAGTTAATATTCTTATTTTAAAGATGTTACCTCTGTTTATTATACAAGGCACAGGATTTGAAATGAATGATAAAATAATCCTTATAATAAACAGAAGTTCAACTTATATAATAACAAAATCTATAACAATCAAGAATTTAACCACGGAGGAAAAAAAATGACAAATGATGTAAACAGTAACCGCACCGTCACAAATGATAATGCGGCTTCACGAAATAACGAAAGAAAAGCAAAAAAAGATGGAATGAAAAAAGGGATTATAACGACAACAGTAATCGCCATTTTGCTTCTTATAGTTGGAGCTTTCATTGTTAATTCGCAATTTAAAAATGAACAGAAAAAAAATGTTGCAATAGTTGAAAATCAGAAACGCTCATATACACAATTATTAACTTCACGCGATTCAGTGCTTAATGAATGGATGCTGACATTTGATGAAATTGAAAAAGATCTCAACACTGTAAAAGAGAAAGAGAATATAATCACAACGAAATCAAATGATAAAGAATTTACAAAAGACAAAAAACAACAGATTCTGAAAGATATTGAGTATGTAAATACTTTGCTTGATCAGAACAAAAAGAAAATAGCCTCTTTAACAGCCCAACTGAAAAATTCAGGTGGGATGATAAAAGGTATGCAGGTAAAAATAGCTGAACTTGAAACATCAATGAAACAACGCGAAACCGAAGTTGCAGATTTGAAAGTTGTTCTTGGTCAGAAAGATTTTGAAATCGGACAGCTTAATACCCGTATGACCGATGCACAGATAGCAATAGCCCAGAAAGATGAGAAAATAACTAACCAGACTGCAGAAATAAACAAAGGGTTTATTGCCTATGGAACCTATAAAACTCTGAAGGCAAAAGGTCTCGTTTCTAAAGAAGGCGGTTTTCTTGGACTTGGAAAGAAAGAAGCACTTCATCAGGACTTTCCTGACAGTTTGTTCACCCAGGTTAATATCACTGAAACTAAAAGTATTCCTGTTAACTCAAAAGGAGCAAAACTTATAACTGACCATCCGACCGGTTCATATGAACTTGTACGTGATAAAGACAACAAGATAGCCAGCATTGAAATTAAAGATCCTGAACAGTTCTGGAAAATTTCAAAATATGCTGTCGTCGAAATAAGATAAAAAAATTAATGCTCTGATTTACAGGCATAAGTTGTGGAAGACAAATACCGGCTCCGGGGATCAAAATCCCCGGAGCTTTTTTTATTATGTTATTACCCCAATCACAGGGACACGGCCGACAGGGTCCTTTAGTAATAATGCCGTCATTGATATTGCGTTAATAAGAAGGTAATTCACTGTTTTTACGTTTTATAAGTGTCTGGTAAAAATTATAAATTATGTTTTTTATAGATCTGCCCTCTTGGTAAAACTCTCTTTAAAGTAGCCATTGTTCCGTCAAATTGAAAAGTAACCCTGTAAAGGCCTCTCCGAATGCGATATATATCCTCTACCCCTTCTAGTTTTTTACAATCGTGAACTTCACCAGGCACTTTGGCTGATTGAATCTCCTTTATTACCTCCAGTATAACCAACTTTACTTTTTTTGGTAGAGGTTCGGTGTCTTTAACAAATGATTTTGAAATCTCAAATTTCATATTGATAATGATTTTAAAAAGTCGGTCTTTTCAGATTGGCTTAAAATTTCATCTGTCCCTGGGGCCTTGGATAATGCAATTAACATTTCATCCTCATTTGCTAATTCTTCTAATACACCTTCAATGTATGATTTTAAATTCTGCCCATAGTTAACTGCTATTAATCTTAAATTCTTCTCTGTTTCAGGTCTAAGATCAATAATTTTACGTTTTGTTTTAATTGCTTGCATAGCCTCTTTTTTAAAGTTTTATATTTTAAAGAGCAAATATATACAATATATATTATATATACGGTATATATATTTAAAGGTTTTTGTTTTTTAAAACCCTTAACCTCTAAACCCTCTTTTCTAAGGTATTGATAAATCGTTGATCTGCTTATTTTTAAATTATCCTCAATAAAGTTAATCGATTCTTTTTGTTTATAAAGCGTCACAACTGCAGAAGCTTTCTATTTGTTGTAAGAAGTTCTTGTTAGCATTTCACCGTTTTTGCTTTCAGCACAAATTTACTTATACCACCACACAGATATGCATAATTCCACCACCAGCCCGACAAGTGCTTAAATATCATCTCTTTTCTGAGTTTGTATGTCTTGTAGTGCTTCATGATGCCGAGAGCAGTTCATCGTATTGTGCCATTTTTTTCAAAATTCGACCAGTTATTCGCTATCGCTCATGAGCTCCCGTTGGTCGGTACGCGGTAAATAAATCAAATTGTCAAATAGGAAAATTGTCAAATAACTCAAAAATCCCTGACACAACGAACAGAAAAGCCAAAAAGCTTATAGTTGTAATACCTGCCTACATCGATGTTACTGTAGTTCATGTTCCTGACCCAGGCGTGTGCCGCCGAGTACTCAGTAGAACTCCACCAGTTACCGTCGTCTCCAACGTAGTAGTACGAGCCAGCGGTATCACGGTAGCCACCAGGCAGAGCTGTAAAACCTGTTTCGTTGGTTGCCCCTGTATTTGGGGTTGTCCAATGGGTGGTTCCGGTTTCTTTAAGTTTGTTCCCGCTATAAATTACTAAATAGGTTGTAAGTGTAGTCCATTCGGCATCGGTGGGTACATGCCATCCCCTGGGACATACATTTTTACCCCCGTTGCTAGCCACATCTACTGTGTACCAGTTATACAATGCCCCATAAGTAGCTTTATATGTAGCTGCATCATTATTATACCAGCAGTAAGAGGGTGTGGTTAATGTCGCCCATGCTGATGCAGCAGTAACCAGAGGAATAGTTGAATTATCGTTGTATTTCGTTGTTTTAAGGTTTTCTGCCATCCATACCTGTGTTCCAATAGTGACAGTATTGTAAGCATTGCCATCAATGTCGTTTACTATTCCTGAAGATGATGCAGGTATAACTGAATTTGAAGCAGAACTTGCCAAACTTGTTCCAATAGCATTTGTGGCTGTTACTGTAAAAGTATAGGCAGTTCCATTAGTGAGCCCTGTTACTGTAATAGGGCTGGTAGAACCGCTGCCTATAATATTACCCGGACTTGAAGTTACAGTGTATCCTGTTATTGCAGAGCCGCCATTACTAACCGGTGCTGTAAATGTTACCACAGCCTGAGCATTTCCTGCTGTCGCTGTTACTATTGTTGGTGCTCCCGGAACTGTTGAAGTTACAGCACTTGTAGTAAAAGTCAGTTCGCTTCCATAAGCTACTCCAACACTGTTCGTTGCATATGCTTTTACATAATAAGTTGTGTTTGCCGTCAGTCCGGTTATGCTGCTTGTAAATGAACCTGTTACCGAGCCATCTGTGGTTTTAGTAGTTAATGCAGTTGTTGGCCCTGTTGTTGAACTCCAACATACGCCGCTTGATGTTACCGTTGCACCGCCATTGCTCGTAATATTTCCACCGCTTGAGGCTGTAGTTTGTGTTATTGAAGTTGCTACTACAGTTGTAAGAGCAGGAATAACAGGGGCGGCTGCACTTGTAGTAAAAGTCAATTCGCTTCCATAAGCTGTTCCAGCACTGTTCGTTGCATAAGCACGAACATAGTATGTAGTATTAGCTGTAAGACTAGTAATTGTACTAGTATACTCACCAATCCCTTGACCATCATTCGTTATTCCCATTTTAGTATTAATTGTGGGATTTTCAGATGTGTTCCAAACTACACCATGTGTTGTGACATTTCCTCCGCCATCATTTGTTATAATTCCACCACTTACTACACTTGTACTTGCAATATTAATAATTGCTTTAGTTCCAATAGCTGGTATTTCAGATGGACAGTTTGAAAAATCCTTTAAACTATAAATTATAGCTACTGTGGACGCCGCCAAATCAGTTAGTCCCGGTATAGCTATTATACCATCAATTGGTCCTTTTAAACATATTTCATTTGCCATCATGAGACCAGCCAGAACCCTATTACTTGAAAATTTTTTGTAGGTATCTGCTATACCAAATGTATTAGTCCCAACCTTATTTACACTACAGGCTGCAAGTAAATCACCCTGCGCACCAATGGACAAAGTTCCTGCTACCTTAAAAGAATATCCTTTTGTTCCATTTTCAATTACGATCATACTACCAGGGCATGGCATTAGATTTTCAATTCCATTGAAATCTGCAACCGCACCACTTGAAGTTCCGATTCCTAGTGATAAATCAATCCCTAATACAGTTGCAGCCTTCCCACTTAACGAATAACTAGTAGAAAGGCTTTGTCCAGCATATTTATTTAAGCCCGAACTAGTTCCATGATATCTTATACCGGTTATTACCTCATTGACTCCTGAAAAGCCTATGCTAGCATTCAATTCTGCAGCTAGTCCCACACCAATTGTATAACCTCCACTACAAAAAGTATAAGCATAAACCTGACGATCTAAATTAACAAAATCATAAGTTACTTTAACCCCACCACCCCCTGCTGCCTCGATTCCAGCAACAATACCATCTCCAACTTTACCTGCAACACCAAGATCAATTTTAACACCTTTTGAATAACCTATTCCCAAGCAATTATCAATTGAGCCCTTACTTTGGTTTTGTAAATTGAGCAATGAATTACTCATAGCCTTTTCATAATCGCTCAAACTAAAATTCAGCAGGATGGCATTTTTTAATTCATCGATGGCAGTTTCAATTGAATCAAGATAAAGAGGATAGTCCTTTTCACCACGAATACTATTGAAATTATTTTTAAACATTGATTCAACTTCCTTAGGCATAAAAACATCAATTTTATCGATGATTTTTTGCTCATGTTGGGTGAGTTTTTCTTCCTCAGTAGGCTTATCTTTTTTGCATGTAGTTAAAATCATTACCACACTGAAAAAAGCAACAAAGCTCATCAATTGGTAATTAGAATATTTCTTCATAACAGTAGAAATTAGAAGGTGTTATCCAAGGTTTGTTGTTTTCAGGTTTGGTTACTAACAGGCACCTTTAAAAACAATTTTTCGAAACCGTTGTTTGAAACAAATTTACTATTTGGTTTTCTTATAACCTATTTTTATCCCCCTCCGATATTCTTATTTAATTAATTATCATATGCTTACAAATATACAACTCATTAGACCATTAAGACCGTTTTCTAAGCCCTAACGTACTTTAACTTCCGTTTCGTGAGCTGAGACCAAGAAGTCTTTAAGGGGGTAAATTAACTAATTAATCTCTTAGCGTGGTTTTTGTCGGAAATGCTGGCGACACCCCTTGTACCGCTCAAATCATCGCATTAACGCTGTGAAGTGTTTAGAACACGAATAGACAGAATGACTAAGAGGCTTCCACAGGCGAAGTGTAGGCCGTAACATAGCGACACGGATTAAAGTAATAAAGTGAGCGAAGAGAACACCATCATCCGGGGAATGCCCCTGGAGAGGAAAAATCCGTAGTTATCTTCCACCTATCCTTTTGGGGTCTGCTCAATGACCCCCGGCCGGGTGAGAATAACTGCTACTGTTACCAAGACTGATATCACAAAAGTTACACACAAGAATGTTGTAAACGGTAAATAACAATGCCAGCTACGCTGGTACTACTCAAAATATCAGAGATAATTCTATACTGTTAATAAATCGAGCTTACTTTTCACATTCTTTTTCTCTGACCGTCTTAGCTTATCATCATTCATTAATTCCAATTCTTTTTGTTTTTTAAGTAGGCGATACCAGGAAACTGCCTGGATGATATTGTTGGAATGTAATTCCAATCTGACAAATATTTTGTCATTTGGAACTTCTTTATTATTTAATAGTCTGCTCAATTTTGTAACGTGAAGAGAAATCTCTTTAGAAAAATCCGTATTTTTTTTATTAATAGAATGTATGTATTCTTTTAAAAAATGACTGAAAGTATATGTAGAATTATAATTATTGCTTTTAGTGTAATCCTCAATAATATATTTTAACTGCACAATACGGGAATATATGTGATCTTTCTCAGTCATCTGCAATAATCTTTGCTTACGAAACTCTGAAAATTCCTTTTCAGCTTCCTTTTTCTCAGCAGGAGATAACCGGCTGGGAAATATATGTGCTTCTGCAAGCTCTTTATCTGTATGTTTTCTAACTTCTTTCATATTAGTTTTATAAATACTCATTAATAATATTTTCTGAATCCTTAAGTTCTAAATATAAATGCTTGCCCCCGTTTTTCATGTTGTATTTATTAATGTAATGCTCCCGAAGCTTTGTTTTTGGTTCAAGAGCCACCCAGCCATCAAATCCTTTACTAAAAGCAAGTTTGCATGCATACCCAATT
The DNA here is from genome assembly GCA_003141895.1 of Bacteroidales bacterium. Classification (GTDB taxonomy): domain Bacteria; phylum Bacteroidota; class Bacteroidia; order Bacteroidales; family VadinHA17; genus LD21. Next base: position 345,481 of record PLNT01000007.1, read on the forward strand.
AAACAACCAGCTATCCGATCATATTCTTTATTCTTACCTACATTTTCTTCCGATGATTCCAGTAAATTGATTTTTATCCATAATTCTTTTTTAAATTCTATTAAAGACACTAAACCCATTATCTGATTTGAATCCTTAAGAACGAGTTTATAATTTTGGTGTCGTTTTTCTTTCTCCCAGTTAAAATTAAAACGCTTGCTAGATTTAATGATTTTATAATCCTTCTCCTTAAAAGGTTCTATATTTACTTCAACTTTATTACCAGATTTTTGATGTAATAAATACATTTAACAAATGTACAGTAATTTATGAAATATATCAAATATATTTACGTTATTCGTAAACATTATTGGTGATATTAATGAGGTTCTCGTCACAAATCGGCGAAAAAAGGGCGGTATTGCTTATTATCATCTAATTATACCATGAACAACCGCCCAAACAGGAACAGGAGCTCCTGAAGGTATTTCAATTTTTTCATTACTATTGTTGTAGTTTCTTAAATATCGACCATCCCATTCCCATTTACCATTTTTCCCTTGAAGTGTTGCTATATTTTTTATTTTAGGATTTAATCAAAGTTAAATCTTTTTCATGGATGTAAGTATTTGAAGTGTCTTAAGATGTCACAAATGGTTAAACTTCTCAGTGCAGAATTTTATTAAAGTGCGACAATAATATTAAGCAGTTCTTGTTTTGTCTTTCCGAGTTTATAACCCAGCATTTCAATCAACTCTTTTTCCTTGCCTTCACGAAAGCATAAATCTTTATCGGTTAGGATTTGATATTTTTGTTTGAGTTTTTCTTTTTTAATGTTCCAGTAGCCGATTAGATTAGAATCCATGTTGTCTGATTTTAAATTGATTCAATATTTCCGTTATATAGATGTACCTGTAATTTAATATTGCTTAAAATCAATTCTGAAACGAAAAAAGTAAATAGTGGAGCTGAAAATCCAACTCCACTACGTACTACCCTAAAACTAACCTTTGAAAACTCGTTTATTATTTCTGAACCTCATAATTAATTTACAATGCCGTGCTTTATATGAGGTGCAGTTTACTTCATATGCATAAAGACTATCCAAAGGGTGTGCCATAGATATTTGGCAAATAGAAACAAATAGTTTTTACTTATTAATCATCTGAATGTCAGATGCTAAAAGGAATAATAATTTTTATTGGCAGAAATTCTATAATTGGAGTTCTGTTAAGATTATGAAATTTTCATTAAAATAATCGCACATATGTGCGGAAATGGGGTAACTGGAAAAACCGGACCAATTGGCTTTACATCATCTAATTGGTGCAGATATAAGCAGAAAACTGTGAAATTGTTGTAATATTGATAATCAATAGAGTTCATCTTTAGAGAATAACAAAAAAACTGCAAATTCATAATGCCTGATAATTTATAACTTCGCAATTAAATCAATTGGAATTCCTGATAAAAATCCTTTATAAATAATACGAAGAATGAAAAAAATCATCCTCTTTTTTGCCGGACTGTTAATCACATTCAGTATTTTTTCGCAGGGTAATAAAAATCTGGCAGAATTACTCGGCTATCCTAAAGAAACCAAGCTTCTTATCATCCATGCTGATGATATGGGTCTGTCCAATTCTGTTAATACAGCTTGCATAAAGGCTTTCGACAGTAAAGGGATTACCTCAGGCAGCATTATGACACCTTGTCCATGGGCTAATGATATGATTGCATATGCTAAGGATCATCCTGGCCTGGATGTAGGAATACATCTTACGCTTACGGCAGAATGGGACATGTATAAATGGGGTGGGATTACTCCTTCAGATCAGATAGCGAGCCTGCTCGACAGTAATAATTATTTTTTTGCGTCTGTAGAGGAACTGGGTAAAAAAGTCAAAGCACCTGAAGCTGAAAAAGAGATAAAGGCTCAGATTGACAAAGTAATCAAAGCAGGTGTTCAATTGACACATATTGATACCCATATGGGAAGCGTTCTGGCTAACCCCGAACTGATTAAAATATATCTTAACCTTTCGGACATTTATCACATTCCTGTTCTTTTCCCTCGTGCCTACCTTAGCTGGTTTCCTCCTGAGATAGCTAAATCGCTTGGGTCCAAGATATTTCTGCTCGATAACTTATTCATGCTTGACGCTAAAAGTGTAACTCCCAACTGGATTGACGCTTATAAAACTGCCATAGAAACATTAAAGCCGGGATTGAACCAGATGATAGTTCACCTTGCTGTTGATAATGATGAAATGAAAGCAATATGCAAGGGGCACAATGATTACGGTTCAGCATGGCGCCAGCATGACCTTGACCTGGTTACGAGTCCTGAATTTAAAGACCTGCTAAAACAAAATCATGTAGTTCTGATTGGATGGAAACAGATCAGGGACGTCATGAATAAATAATGTAGTGAACGGTCGCGACCGTTCACTACATTGTTTTATTTCAATTCTGAACAAGTTCAAAGTTTTTTTGTTTATTGAATAAAAAGACTTTGATATGGATAAATATAAACAATTGAGTGAAGATAACCCGAGAAATAACCTGGGATATACTTTAATACAATGGGTTAAAAGAGTTCATGACAAGAAGGCTTATAAAAATAATGGGTCTGTAAATAGACATTCGACAGCAACCCATTATCGTGATCTTATCTCCCGTGAAGAAAAAAGTACCGAAGGTTTAATAAGGAAAGCTAACATCTGGTAATCTGGTTTCCAATTCCAGGTTACTATTTTACATTTTCACTTCTTCCTTTTCTGTTTTCAATAAACTCTTTCTGTTCTGCAGTAAGAATATTAAGCATATCCTTTCTATGTGAAGTCATCATATCCTTCATTTTCACTGACATATCTTCCCTGAGTTTTTTCATGTCATCCTGCTGTTTTTTGATGAGATCCTCAATTTGCTTTTTCTGACTGTCAGTAACATTTGGAATACTTTCGAGAATCCTTCTTCCTGGTCCTGGTTGCATCCACCCGGTACTATCCATTGACATTCTTCCCATATTTCCCATCATTCCAAATCCTCTTCCCTGTCCTTTCATCATCCCAAATTGTCTGCCCTTAAACATGTGTTCTCTCATTCCAGGCATCCATCTATGGTGTCCGAAATTCTGGTTCATATTCATATGCATTCCAGCATAACCCCTCATTGGTCTTCTTTCGAACCGGTGACATCCGCTGCCGGCAATCAGAAGCACAACTAGTATTCCCGCAATTGTGATACTTCTTTTCATCTTTCGAATTTTTATAAATTGTCTTTTTGTAAACTTGTTGTTTCATCTAATAGACAATCGGAATCAACATTTTATTTTCATTTTTCAAAAAAAAAGCTCCTCCCGGAGCCTTCTTTGTGTTTTTGTCTTCCCTGCAGGAACTTATTTTTTATCATAAACCATATTTGCCTTAACTTCTCCATTTGGACCCTGTCTGGTAGAAGAGACATTAAGCGTTTTGTCATCTGTAAGTTTCCACACTTCAGTTGATTTCATTGTACGCGATTCACCATTCATATCCATTGTCCTTGATGTTTCAATTGTAAGTGATTTCCCGTCAGCAGACCAGGTAGCTACAGATTTGCTATCGCCTCTGGGTGATGTATTCAGACTTTCTTTTCCATCAAGTGTATATTTCATAGTAGAGGTAGTCGATTGTCCATCCTGACCCGTTCTTGTTCTGACAACCGTCAGAATATTGTTCTCCAGAGTTGCAACAAAATCACCACCTCCCATCCTCATACCACCGCCACCCCCCTGGCCGCCCTGTGGTAATGTGCTTTTCTCGTTATTTAATGTCCAGTTTCCGGAAAAATTTGTCTTTCCGGCCTGAGCTATTAAAGTAACCGGGACGATAATAGTCATCATAATTGTTATTGCCACTAACCTTTTGATCAATGAGCTTTTAGTCTGAAATGTTTCAATGTTTTTTTTCATAATCTTATTTATTTAAATGAGTTGCTGTTCTATTAGACAAATATAATCGTACAAATATTCCTTATCTATTAAAATATCGTTCTGAAAGAATTGTTTTATTAAGTTGATGTATCTGTTATTTAAATAGTGTAAATTTGATTGGGATATTCTTACGACCTAAAAATATATTCAAATGAAAAAGCTACTTTCCTTATTGTTTTTACAGTTAGCTATAACTCTTGCTCTGAAAGCCCAGCCAGTTTCAGACTATTCTTACAAGCTCGATAACGGTATAACAGTAAAAACCGAGCGTTGTTGGAATCAGGTATGGGTTCAGCAGGATTATGCCACTTTAAAGGCCGATGATCAGAATCCAATAGCTGTTACAACCAGAACACTAGGAGACCTGACATCTGGTTCATCATTTAAACTTATGCGTGCAGGGAAGGAAGTTAAGACAAAGGGAGCAGCACCAGGTAACTATGATCTGAAACTTGCATTCAAACTTTCAGGGAAACCAGGGACATTGAGCTTTGTTGTCGGTAATGTTGTCGTAAAACCAAAAATGAAAACTACTGTTACGATAACACTGTACGATTACCAGGTATTTATTTCTGAATCTCCCACCACAATTAATGGATTATCTTTTTTTGATTCAAAAATCATCAAATACAAAGGAAACACAGATCAGGCAAATAGTGTAGGAATACCAATGTTCTATGCAAAAGGCAAGCACGATCAGGTTATACCACCTGCAGAGTCGATTAGCAAAACCTCTGGTAAGATGAAACCAGGAGTTTATGATGTGCTGATTTCAATGTCAATATCAGGACAGACTCAGAAAATATGGCTTGAAAATTTCACAATGAAACCTGATATTACTTACACAATTTCAATAAATCTCAATGGTGGTGTTATAGCATATGCAGGCGGAGACAGAGATGTTAAAAACTTGCATTTGTATCCGGCCGGAACAGCAGCAAAACAGACTGGCGCTCCTGCTCCTATTAAAAACCTGGAATTGTTTCGTTATGAAAACATATCCTCAAACAATGCTTGTGCTCCGGGAGCTTATGATGTTCTCCTTTCCGCAGGTAATAAATACGAATGGCGGAAAAATCTTGTAGTTAAAACAGGATCAAAAACTGAGGTAAAGTAATAATGATAGACATTGCATAGGATGCGGGTGCATTTACTTTAGAAAATATCTGATGCTAAACTTTAGTCCGACAGCATTCGCAGAAACCTTTGTGCTGCCTCCCATCATGCTTTTGATCTGCCCCGGAACTGAAGATAAATGAAAAGCAGGGGAACTGGTATAATCTGAAGGATCTGACAATAGCTGACAATACATCATACCTAACGAGAGTTGTAATTTATTATGGAGCGTAAGACTTGCCCCTCCGGCAACTATTAACTCTGTATTAAACGATTTTATCTTCAATTCACCCGTAGATGAGTTATTGTAGTCTTTTTCAAATCCCTCAAATGATACATCGGTTATCATAACATTATATGCAGGATAATAGCCTTCATAGCTGAAAACTCCCGAAGAACTATAAGATTTAGTGACAGGTACAGAAATATTGACGCCTGACTGAAAATAAAAGCCAAAAATGCTATTTACCGGAAGCTGAAAATTTGCTATAACGGGTATGCTTATGAATGAAATTTTCTGGTTTTCTTTTATCTCCTTTCCTGATACGTAACGCGTATAATTTTCTTTTGGAGTATCGGAATCAGTCGTGTCATACTTAACACTGTAAGCAGGCAGAGTAAGTGAACCTTTATATGTAGTGTATCCAAGGCCTGTCGATAGTCCGAAATTCTTGGTAAAAAAATACCCCACTTCGACAGATCCTGAAAGAGCACTTTTTTTTGCTGAAGTAAGATTTAAGATTGCAGATGTTCCGCTATTAACAACCGAACTCTGTGTTGGACATATATTAATTCCAAAATAAAATCGATTTTGCAAACCCGAACGGATATCAGTCCCCTGAGAAAAACACAGTTGCGGACGGCAGAGAATAATTAAGCCGAGAATAATTATTTTCCCTTTAGATATTACATTAATTTTCATTACAATAGGTTTAATCATTCAGACAATTATTTGACAACAACGATCTTTGTATAATACAAATCTTTATTATCAATCAGGATACGGACAAAATAGATTCCCTCATCCAGATTGTCGACAGGTATATTTTTAAGAGATTCATTGCTATTATTTCCGACTTCTAACTCAAAAACTTTTACCCCTGCTGAATTAGAGATACTGACGACTGCTCCTTTCTCAATTTCATCATTGATCTTTAGCGCAAAACTAACAGAAGCAGGATTTGGATAAACAGAAATGGATTTTGTGCCAGCGAATGAAATGATATTGGAGAAGTTCCGGCAACCTTCCTTGTCAATTGTTTCTACCTTATATGCTCCCGGAATCTTGCCAGTAACATAATATTGGTTTGTAGCATTGGTGATAGTAGCATTATTCTTATACCACTGGTAACTACTTATTGAATCTTTCAGGTTATAGCAAATAAGCATATCATTCCATTTGGTTTTGATGGCAGGTACTATTCCAGTCTCAGCACTTTGTATGACTGCAACACTCTCAGAGGAAGTATTTCCTGAAGCGTCGGTCACTGTGAATGTATATGTCCCTGATTCAAGACCTGGGATAGTCAAACTTGTCCCGGTTCCTGAATTTGTAATTCCGCCTGGATTTCTTGTAATTGTCCAGTTTCCGGTTGCTGGTAAACCATTTAAGACGACGCTTCCGGTACTAATTATACAGGTAGGTTGGGTTATTGTTCCAATGGCTGGAGGTGAAGGGTTCGCCTTTGGTGTTACAGTCACCGGAAAAACAGCTGAGATTGCACCGTTCCCGCAGTTATTCGTTCCACCCACTGTCAAATTGCCAGAAGTTGCGGAGTTCGAAAAACTTAAAGTAACACTATTGCCTGATCCTGTTATTGTCGATCCGCTACCCGAATAGCTCCATGAATAGCTTACGGCATTAGATATTGCAGTTACAGAATAGCCGACAAGATTCTGACCCTGAACAACAGTAGATGGTCCGGTAATAACACCTGCAGCAGCGGGCAAGGATGAAACACTAATTACTTTTGTTGAAAGCGTTCCATTCCCGAAACTGTTGCTTCCCTGAACAGATATATTACCTGATACTGACCCTGTACCAAAACTGACACTTATTGTATTGGTTGAGCTGCTACCGGTAGAACCTGAAGGTAGTGACCATAAATAAGTGTCAGCATAAGCAATTGCCGGCACTGAATAAGTGACGCCCGACTGACCTGCACAAACAGCTGATGGACCACTTATAGTACCTGCACCTTCTGGTTCTAGATCATATTTGAATATCGTGCCTGCATTATAGGTACCACCTTCATTCGTTTGTCCATATAACGTACCATTCAGTTCAAAAGGTGTGGCATAAGAGTTCCTTCCGTTATTGATTCCATCAAAATCCAATAATTTAGTGAAACTGCTGCCATCTGCATCCGTTCTGAAAAAAACGCCCATATTGTTTGATCCGCCGGAATTAGTTATACCAAATAGTTTTGTACCTGAGAAAGTAAGTGAACCGGTAGGGTTTGATCCATGACCAACTCCGTCAAAATCATATATCTTTGTAAAAGAATTGCCATCAGTATTTATCCTGAATATTGTTCCTTTGTCGTTCAATCCCCCTTGATATGTCATTCCATAAAGGACTGTGCCGTTAAGAGTTAAAGAACTGTAAGGATATGACCCGTTTGACCCTCCAAAATCCACCATTTTAGTAAAACCTGTTCCATTGGTATTTATTCTGAAAATAACGCCCATATCGTTCATCCCTCCGTTAATAGTCGTACCGTAGAGCATTGTGCCTGAAAGAACAAGATCACTGTTTGCCTTGCTTCCGTAATTCGTGCCATCAAAATCTAACAATTTTGTATAACCTGTTCCATTGATATTTATTTTGAATATCACACCAAGGTTTGATGTTCCTCCGGTTGTTGTACTCCCATAAATAGTAGAACCGATAAGTGTTGGAATATTTGGGCTGGAACCCGTACTGGTCCCGTCAAAATCGAATAAGTCAGTGAATCCTGTACCATTAGTATTTATGCTGAAAATTGTTCCCATACCGTATGTACCACCAGCACTGGTTGTTCCATAGAGCATGGATCCGGAAAGTATTAAATTACATGGAGTTTCACCATTCGTCTGATCAAAATCGAATAATTTTGTGAAATTTGTTCCATTGGGATTCATTTTATAAACTGTACCATAACCCAGACCGCCGTTACCTGTTGTCCCATACAACCATGTGCCGTCTGAAACAAAATTCGACCAGCCTGGATACATTCCCAACGGTGAATTCGAGCAATTTAAAAGTTTGGTATAACCTGTACCATCATTATTTATGCTGAATATAGTCCCGATCCCTGTGCCTCCCAGATCGGTAACTCCAAAAAGTTTTGTACCGATCGATGTCACGGAACCTATGGGATATTCTCCGTTTGAACCAGTAAAATCCAACAATTTAGTATATGTCCCATCCGGGGTATATATTTTATACACAACTCCTTTGTTAAACATACCACCACAAAAGGTCGCCCCAAAAAGGTAATTACCGGAAATGGTTAATCCGTAAGGTAGCCCTCCGTTGGTAGAATTATCAAAATCGAGTATTGGGGTATAGCCTGAACCATCGGTTCCTATTTTAAAAACTACTCCATTACTATAAGTACCTCCAAACGCAGTTGTGCCGTACAAAGTAGTTCCTGAAAGAACCAGGGAACTCCAGGGATATTCCCCGTCAGAACCTGCAAAATCATGTAATTTGGAAAAACCTGTTCCATTGGTTTCAATTTTGAAGATTACCCCATAATTAGAGGTACCACCGAAATTTGTCGTTCCGTAAAGCGTTGTACCGTAGATTGTAAGTCCACGTACCGGGTTGGATCCATGTGTAGTAGTTGTAGTTCCGTCAAAATCAAGCAGTTTGACAAAGCCAGTGCTGTCATTTTCCATTTTGAATAAGACCCCGGAATTGTTGGTACCACCGGTATTTGTTGTGCCATACAGCGCTGTACCGGAGTAAAGCAGTGTACACAGGGGGTTGGAGCCGTATGAAGTCCCATCAAAATTCACTAACCTGGAATATCCTGTTCCATCTGTATTTATCCGGAATAAAACCCCTTTATTGTAGAATCCGCCATCGCGTGTGACTCCATAAAGCTTTGTACCCTCAAGTGTCAGCGAACCATATGGCTTCGATCCATTAGTCCCATTGAAGTCATTCAGGTAGGTCAGGCCTGTACCATCAGGCTTTATTTTAAAAATTGTACCCAGATTATAAGCTCCGCCACTTGTCGTCATACCATACAACCATGTTCCATCGGATACCATTTCTCCTTTAGGATCCCGGAGGTTGTTATCAGTAACGAAATCATGGAGCTTGGTATATTGTGCCTGGATGATTTGTACCCACAGCAATAAGATAATGGTATAAAATATTTTCATAATATTCCGGTAATATATTTCAGTACTACCAGCAATAAAATCTTATCCTGGTAATAATATTTTACGTATCAGATTATTCGGATCAGGTCTTGTTTCTTCGTTTATGATAATTCCATGTAGTTATTATTTCAACTTACATGGTTATTTTTTAAAGTAAAATTCACCATTCAGATCGTTCCACTCCTGTGGTCGTTGCGTCTGCTTGCTTCTTTCCCACACATTAATCCGGGTATTCATGAAAACACTGCTTATGGGCTGCGGTACATTCATTTGTTTCACTAACTCTTCAGTAAATAATCCATTCCCTGATGAGCCATCAGCAGCTGTTGAGCCGGGAGCTGTGGCAAATGAAACAAATGTTCCACTAGTATTTGACAGCGGGATGAATCCTGATGAATTGCCTCTTGCCCAGGCCTGGAAAGGATTACTGCGGCATGCATCAAAAATTGCAATATTTATATTTTTAGGATTTTTCTCGAACTCTTCCATGAGGTCATTTATTGCAAATGCTTCCCATTTACAATCGTCTTTGCTTTCAAGTTTTGCATCCACAGGGATAAGGAAGTTCTGACCATCTACCTGTACTCCATGTCCTGCAAAATAGAATAGGGCTACATTGAATTCCTTCATTTTCTGACTGAAATCTCTAATAGCAGCTTTCATTTTAACCAAATCAAGATCAGTATATTTCAATACTGTAAAACCAAGTTGTTTCAATGTTCCTTCCATGAGATTTGCATCCTGTACAGGGTTTTTGAGAGGAGTCTTTGTTCCATAATTTGAATTACCAATTATGAGTGCTATCCTTTTCTCCGTGATGGCTCTTGAATAACGTATAACACGGTTTTCAGATGTTGTAAAACCTGCAGTATTACTAGCTATGATGTATACACTGTTATCAACTCCCTCTTTCAAAATTATAGGACGATGCCATCTTACATTACAGTTATTTTCTGTTGAAATCTGAAATAGATTATCCTCTCCCTGTGATTCTCCATTAACAATTACCTTAATAGATTTTAATCCTGATGGCGAATTAATACAAGCTTCTATACTAAGCATGTCATTTGAGACAATTACATTCGATTGAATGGGATTAGCCCACGAAATAACAGGAGTAGTTGCTTCGGGATTAATAAAGTAACGATCCTCAGATCTTTTTGATCCTCTTTGGTTTGTAGCAATAAAATAAACTGAATTTTCTCCGGGATTAAGATCGATGGTTTTTTCTATCAGATATGAATGTTGTTCACCAGATATCAGTTGTCTCTCCGCTTCCCCTTTTGGTGCGCCATTAACATAAAACACCACAGATATTAATTCTGATTCGGAACTAATACTTGCCTTAACTCTTGCTGAATATAATTCATACGGAGTCTTTTCTGCTGATGGACTTGTCCATGTAATTACAGGATCACCAAAGTTTGAATTCCTTGCAATGGAATCCTTTATTACAACCTTTTCAGCCAGTGTCGGAAGAATATTATCCGGCAAGTAAGACACATTCAAATAATCGACTGAAATTTCAGAATTGAGTCCTACACTATATCCAATCCCTTCCCCGCTAAAAACTAAATCTTTGAATTGCTTGACTAATAACTCATTTACGAAAATATAATACGAACCACGGTACTTTCTTATGGTTAATTTATTATACTGCCCGTTATCTTTAATAATCGATTCTTCCTTTTTCGAAAAAATCTTCTCGACCTTGTTTTTTGATGGAATGTCTTTTATTATCTCCAGAGTTTTTCCATCGATCTCAATTCTATAATGTTCCAGGTCTTTTGAAAGTCCAAATACCAGCGCACCGGTACCTTTAATTATCGAAAATGAAGTTTCTAACTCAAAGTCTTTTGACCGGTCTACATTTATAGCTTTATAAGTTAGTCCTGTATTTTGTTTAAAATTTTTGCAAAGAATGTCATAATATCCATTAATGAATTTTCCGCTTATCCATGAATTATCTGTAAGCCAGTTGTTACTGTTGTTTCCAAATGAATCATTAAAGATTGTGGATCTCCCTGCTGGAGGGATACTGTCATAAAATTGCTGAGCGGAAATTTTTAAAGAAAACAGAGCAAATAAAGAAAAGATGAGAATAGGAAACTTTCTGTAAACCATAACTCCAAATAAATTAAAGGCTATTAACAATAACCAGTCTCTTTTTACGATCAAATTCAGGCAAAACGCTTCAAGTCGCGTAAATGTATAACAAATAATACTTTTTTATACAACTAAACAGTCGAAATTAATGATCATGTAGCGTTTTGGATCCTTAGGAGTTGTGCCGTTGCGCCATTACGCCGTTATTTGTTCATAGTATAAAATTCGTATCTGATCGTCCAGGTAATTTCTTTTCCGGGTTCCACTTTAATCTTAATATAAGGCTCAGGACAAAGTGTGGTGGGACATGCCCAGAAAGCCAGTTTAAAAAATGGCTGATCGCAGGTAATTTTCACACCTGCCCCTGTTATACGATTTTCAATACTTATCTCATAATCCTTTGAGGTAGGACCATATCCTTCTATTACAGGGCATTCTACAAACTCACCGTTGCCTATAGTTCTTAGAAATGATATCTGGTTATCCTTAATTTCACCCATTTCACCCCAGCCTACAACCTCCGGACCGTTTTTGTCATATTTGAGATTAAAAGGAAACCTTACCACAAGTCCGGGGCCAATAGGATACTTATCAATCACAAAAAAATTATGATCATAGACACTTGTTTCAATTATATGATTACCTGTATTTTTAAGAGAATGGGTTAGAACAAGTTCAGGTTCGTTTTTGATAAGCTGGACAGTTTTTTCATAGTGATATGAATAAATTTTATCCTGCAGATCATGAATAAATAATACTTTGTCTGAATTCTTTTTCACCGACCACTTTCCTGGATTTAAGATTTCATAGTATCTGCTGAAATCATAAGGCTTATCATCTTGTTTATAGAGTATTCCCACACCGATTTTAATAAAGCTTTCACCCTTTTTTGTTTCGGAATAATCCAAAGGTGTAAAGTCTTGCACTGGTCCCATTATTACATCGTGTATCCGCGGACTGTACTTACTGAACCATTGTCCGAAAAATGTGTGACCGCTATATTCAAGACTGGCAATATTCCCTGACCAGTCGAACCTGACGCCCTGATAGTATCCGTTTTTAGTATCCGGGAGATAGATCGTTGCATGAATTAACCCGTTTGTGATCTCTGTTTGAGGAATTTTTGTATTAGGCATAGCTAAAAGTGTTAAAAAGTAAAATATATATTTTGTCATTTTCTGTAGTTATTATTATCAACCAGCTCTATTTAAAAATACGGCTTGCAAGTTAGTAAAAATGTAGGGAACGGTAGGGAACGGTAGCGACCGTTCCCTACCGTATGCCATCATTTTATTGATCAAATGCAAATAACAGCAGAAATATTCATTCATTTGTGTCTGTTGTCGGGGCAATTTCATAAATTTGTTAGAAACCGAGCAGTGAGGATTCTTAAAAGTTCCAATAAACATATATTATATGAATAGACTATCAAGAAGACAATTCCTGTCGAAAAGCGCTATGGGGTTAGGATCTGTTGTTGTTGCATCACAGATTCCACTGAACCTCAATGCAGATCCTCTTTCGGCGTTTAAAATGCCATTAGGATTTCAATCATGGATAGTAAGAGAGAAGATTGGCGTTGATTTTCCCGGTACTATTAAAATGGTTGCAGAAATGGGTTATCAGAGTATTGAAATGTGTTCGCCAGTCGGTTATGAAAGCCTGGGGTTTGGTGGCCTTTTGAAATATAAACCGAAAGAGCTGAAGAAGATTATTAATGAAGCCGGACTTAGCTGGATAAGTACTCATTATGGAATGGAGGAACTCAGACAACATCTCGATGACCGAATTGAGTTCGCAAAAGAATCAGGACAAAAACAGATGATCCTGTCAAGCTTCGGGTTGCCTGAAAAGGCTACGATTAGCGATTGGCTTAAAGCTGCAGATGAACTAAATATTATTGGAGCAAAGAGCAAAAAATCCGGAATCCAGATGGGTTATCACAATCACAGTATGGAATTTGAAAAAGCCGGAGATACTCTTATTTACGATGCATTGATGAATCAGTTTGATTCGGACTTAGTTAAAATGCAGTTCCAGGTAGCTGTTATTAGCAAAGGATATAAAGCGGCGACCTATTTTTCAAAATATCCGGGAAGATTTATATCTGCACATCTTGCTGATTGGTCGGATACAGAAAAGAAAAATGTTGCTATAGGCAGGGGGATTGTTGACTGGAAAGAGTTTTTCGCATTGAGCAAAACCGGGGGAGTCAAAAACATCTTCGTGGAAATGGGATTAGAAACATTCAAAGAAAGTGCTTCTTACCTTCGAAATCTATAAATCAAATTGCACAACACTTGACCATTCACTAAACCAATTAAATAATCATGAAAAAAGTTAACCGACGTGATTTCCTGGGATCAGCAGCTACGGCCTCCCTCGCAATTACAATTGTGCCAAGAAAAGTTCTCGGAGGACCAGGTTTTATACCCCCAAGCGATAAAATCACGCTTGGCTATATCGGATGTGGTACTCAGGGCATGAGAGAAATGACAGCATTGATTTCTAATCCCGCACTACAGATAGTGGCAGTATGTGATCCCAATAAATTCAGTACAAATTATGTAGACTGGTCATTAAATGATATACGTGACAGTATACGAAAAGCATTAGGTGATAAAACCTGGGGAGAAAATATTACAGGTATACCCGGAGGAAGAGATATCGGTCAGGAATTTGTCCAGAAATATTATGGCAAGTCAAAGGATTCCGGTAATTACAAAGGGTGTGCATCTTATGAAGATTTCAGGGAATTGCTTGAAAAAGAGAAGGATCTGAATGCAATTAAGATTATGACTCCTGATCATCTTCATGCAACTGTGGCAATCGCTTCAATGAAAAAAGGAAAACATGTTGTAACACACAAGCCTATTGCAAACAGAATGTATGAAGCAAAACTTACTATTGATACAGCAAAAAAAACAGGTATGAGCACACACCTGCTAGCGTGGACCGAGAAACCCGACAATGAAGTAATCAAAAAATGGTTGCATGACGGGTCAATCGGCACATTAAAGGAAATACATAACTGGTCGAACAGACCAATGTGGCCGCAATGGCAATCAAACCCGACAGATACTCCGCCAATTCCAAAAGATTTCAACTGGGATTTGTGGCTTGGACCAGTTCCTGACAGGCCTTATCATCCAAACTATACAAACGCTGTCTTCAGAGGCTGGTATGATTTTGGGGCAGGCAGCATTGCAGATATGGGCCATTACAGTCTGTTTCCGCTTTTCCGGGCTCTTGGAATTAATTCTCCTGCTATAAGTGCAGAAGCTCATGCCACAACTACGTGCGGGTTCCAGGGAAATGTAGCTGTGAGTGTTAAAAACGAAGTCGCGTTTCCTCTCTCATGTATTATCAGGTTTAAATTCAATGAACAGGAACAACTCCCACCATTTGAGCTTTTCTGGTATGATGGAGGTATGAAACCTATTACGCCCGATGAATATAATGCTTCAGGAAAATCTCTTGAAAGAGAAGGGATGATGTTTGTCGGTGATAAGGGGAAAATAATTGCCGGATTCCGCGGGGAAAATCCTCAGTTATTCGTACAGAATAAAAACGTTACTCCGCCTAGGGAAACTCCTGCAAAGTCGAGTGAAGACCCAAATAATGTGTGGATTAATTCATTTAAAAATAATACCCAATCACCTGGCAGCTTCCTGTATACTGGGCCGGTTACAGAAACAATACTACTTGGCGCAGTTGCTTTAAGATCAGGTAAAAAAGTAGAATACGATACCGCAAATATGAAGATTACTAATGTCCCGGAAGCTAACAAGTTTCTTGTAAGAGAATACCGAAAAGGCTGGGAGTTATAAAATAAAAAGAGGCTGTCTCCAAAGTGACAGCCTCTTTCATTTTAACTCTTAATTCTTCCTGTTGCGATACTGAAGCTTTATTTCATGGTTGGTATTGTTGTTGGTATATGTAATAGTCATACCATAACCATCAGTAATTTTTTTGACTATCGATAAACCAAGACCAACAGACTGGGGATTGTCAGTGCCTTTATAAAATCTTTTAAACAGATCTTCAGGATTGACACTGAGTGGTAATCCTGAATTTGAAATGATAAGAATCTTATTGTCGATGCGACATTTAATGAAGCCCTTATCAATGTTAAACCTTACGGCGTTGCTAAGTAGGTTAGAAATCAGGACTTCAGCAAGAACATCATTCATTTCGATGACAGCCTCATCCTTCGCCTCAAATTCAACCGTTATCTTCTTAAGCTCCATAATCTCTTTATAGTTCTCGAGTGATTTTTTGATAATCTGGGTTAGAGAGACCTTTTTCTTTTCATGAAAAATCTGATTTTCTATCTTGGAAATAAGTAATAAACCCTGATTAAGCTTAAATAATTTTGTAGTAGCTTCATTTATAGATTTTATAAGATTGATACTATCCTTATTAAGTGATTTCTGTTGCATGAGCAAATCGGCCTTGGAGCGTATCACTGCAAGGGGTGTTTGTATTTCATGAGCTGCATTTTCGCTGAACTCCTTCAGATTAAGATAATCATATCTCATTTTAGTAGTCATGTAATAAAAAACATCATTGAGCTGGTTAAACTCCTTTATATCAGTATCGGGTAAATCAAGAGGTTTATCTGATTGGATGTCAAATCTTTCAGCAGAATTAACCGAATCATAAAATGGTTTCCAAAGTCTTCTGGCAATAAGGTAATTAATAAGGATTGAAATGATGAAAAGTGAAAAGAACAGAAAAAACATATATAAACCTATAGCCTGCAATAATTCATTTTTTTCATCGGTAACCTTGAAAATAGTAATTATATATCCTCTTTTCTGAGGCGTACTACCTGAAGAAAAAATGTACCTGAAAGGTGTGAAGGAGTCGGTCTTTGAATCGTAAATATCAGTGTCCTTTATGGATTGGAATTCGCGTATAGGATAGTTGAATAATTTAACATCAATCTGGTTACCAAAAGAAGCCTCAAGATCCGGAATGCTGTCGTTAAGTTCAATCTGATTTACTAAAATTGTTTTTTCAATTATCAGGTTATAATCTGTCTGAGTGTAAATAACTTTCTTTATAGACAAATATAACAGAGCTCCTCCTGCAACCATTGCAAGTATAGAAAGAATCAAATAATAAAAGGTACTTTTTGTTAATAACTTCAACTTTCGATGAATTTATAGCCAAAACCGTAAATACACTTTATGTAATTCCTGCCCTGAGCAGTTATAATTTTTTTTCGCAGGTTCTTAACATGAGTATATACAAAGTCGAAGGAATCGGTAAGTATTACGTTATCACCCCAGAGATGTTCAACAATTGATTCTTTTGTAATAATCCTGTTCCTGTTAGCCATGAAGAACAGTAAAAGATCGTATTCTTTTTTAGTAAGAACTAATAATCTGTCATTTACATATACCTGGTTGGCCTCGGTATCTACCCTTATTTCATTAAACGATATCTCATTTAAACCGAGAAAATTATTCCTTCTGCAAATTGAGTTTATCCGCGCACTGAGTTCAGCAAAGTGAAAAGGTTTAGTAAGATAATCATCCGCTCCGATTTTTAAGCCGGTCAATTTATCATCAAGATTACTTTTCGCAGAGAGAATAAGAATTCCACCCGATAATTTATTGACCTTCATTTCCCTGATTAAATCCAAACCATTACCGTCGGGTAGCCCTATGTCAAGTATTATACAATCATACTTATTTAGAGATTCTTTCTCTAAAGCATCCTTATAAGTAAGGGCAACCTCACAGATATGACCTTCCATTTTAAGATAGTCATTAATGGAGCGGCTAAGCGATCTGTCATCTTCAACAATTAATAGTTTCACATCAATAAGGTAATAGACACTAAGATGACAATTAAATTAACTTTTTTGTTCAAATGTAAATATAGTCGATGTTCTCTACATTTTTTACGAGGAAAGTTATCAAAAAAATTCATTCTCACCACTCACATCTCACTTCAAACCTTTTTCAGTGCTTCCAGTACTCTTTCAGGTGTCATTGGCAGTCTGTATAGCCTGGCACCGGTTGCATCAAAAATTGCATTTGCGATCACTGCACCGATAGCTATAATTGCAGGTTCCCCTCCTCCCTGTGGAGGCTGATCTTTTCTGTCGAGGACAACAGTGTCAATTTTCGGGAGCCATGAAAACTTTGGAATGTCATATGCATCCAAACTATGGGTAAGTATCTTGCCTCCTTCAAATAACACTTCTTCGGTAAAAGTATACCCCAGACCCATCGTCATGCAACCTTCCATCTGGATGGTGGCACCTTCGGGGTTTATACACAATCCCATATCCTGTGCACACGCAATACGCACTACTTTAACCTTCCCGGTACTCTTATCAACTTTCACTTCAGCCATGTGTGCCACCCAGGCACCGGCATCGGCTCCACAGGCAACGCCGATACCTCTTCCACTTGGACTTTTGCCTGGAACATATCCGAACTTATCGGCAACTGCTTTCAGGCAATCCAGAATATGCACATCCTTGAGATTCTTCCTCCTGAATTCAAGAGGATCAATACCTGCAGCGGTAGCCATTATATCTATCTGAACTTCCCTTGCAAAGGTATTCGTATTGTTATTTGGAGCTCGCCATGCTCCGGTTCCGAACTGATGCACAGGAGATCCGCCTCTTTTCTGGTCATAATGAGTGAATTTAGTGTTCGGAATTTCATAGATTGCATCTGCGCCTCTCGTGCCGGAATAATAAATATTATAATCCCAAAGCTTAATCAGGCCATCCTTATCAATGCCTGATTTAATTTTAATAACTCCTGCAGGATGGAATGTATCATAAAAAAATTCTTCTTCACGCGTCCACACGAGCATTACAGGTTTTCCGGCAAGTTTAGCGAGTTTTGCTGCTTCAATCCCTTGCTTAAATTCACCTTTGCCTCCGAATCCACCACCTACAAATGGAGTAACTACTCTTACTTTCTCAGCGGGTAAATTGAGCTCGCGCATTATACCTTCCCTTAAACCAAAAGGTGATTGAGTAGCGGCCCAAACAGTCATCTTGTCTACTTCCAGTTGAGCAAGAGCGGAGTGAGTTTCAATAGCCACATGTGCAAGATAAGGATCGTGAAACTCCGATTCGAATTTTTTGTCACAAAGCTTTTCGCCTGCATCGACATCTCCTGTTGATTTGAGTGCCATCGCATTCGAATCGGCTTTCACCATGAAATCATAGATAGTTTTATCATTTACCTGGACCTCATTGAATGAGTATTCAGCCTTTATTTTAACGATTGCTTCATCAGCTTTGTCACGATTTTCATTTATAACAGCTATAAAATCCCCATCTCTGATAACTTTTGTGCCTGCTATCTTCTCTGCTTCTGAATAATCAACAGTTGTCAGTTTAGCTGCATGGGATGGTGGCCGTAATATCCGGGCAAAAACCATCCCTGGCAATTTCATGTCGCCAGTGTATTTGGCTTCCCCGGTTACCTTCAGTGTTGAGTCAACATGATTATATGATTTCCCCATTTCTTTGAACTTTGTATGGTCCATCATAGAAGGCTTGACATCGAGAAATTTTTCAATTTTCTGTCCCTTTGTAAGCTGAGCATAACTAACTGTTTTCTTGGGATCTTTGGTATCAGTTATTATTCCGTCCTTAACCTCAAGTTCAGCAATAGGAACGCCAAGCTGTTTCGATGCCAGATCAAGAAGTACTCCTCTTGCCTCAGCTGTAGCTGTTCTCATAAGCTGACCAAAAATTCTTGTACTTTGTGATCCCCATGTCCCCTGATCCCATGGACAGATATCGGTATCACCCATCACTATTTTTATCATTCCAACGGAAACATTCAGCTCATCCGCCATCATCTGGGGCAACGATGTTATTATCCCCTGGCCCATTTCAATTTTGCCAGTGTAACAAGTAATTGATCCGTCCTCAGCAACGTGTAGAAATGCATTATAATCTTTCGGCACCCCATGGGCTTGCTCAGCAGGTAAGCCTATAAGGTCCAAAGCATTCCATGGACGGAAGAAAATAAACAGACCTCCCCCGAGAAGCTTAAAGAAATATCTTCTTGGCATACCATGAGATTCAGGTACTTGCAACGAATCATGATCCTTAATTTGGTCCTTTTTCATGATTACTTCCCTCCTTTCATTTCTTTAGATGCAGCCTCAACGGCTTCTATTATACGCATGTGCGCGCCGCAACGGCACAGGTTATTTTCCATACCTTCCTTTATCTGTTGAACAGATGGTGCAGGATTTTTTATCAGGAAACCGGCTGCATTCATTATCATTCCGGGAGTACAATATCCGCATTGCAGGGCATCGTGTTCAACAAATGCTTTCTGAATCGGATGAAGTTTGCCGTTGATTGCCAGTCCTTCGATTGTAACCACACTTTTGCCTGCGACATCGCCTACCGACAACTGACATGATCTGACTGGCTCATTATCAATAAGAACAGTGCAGGCCCCGCAGAATCCCATACCGCAACCAAATTTTGTTCCGGTAAGTCCGAAATGATTCCTTAACGCCCACAGGAGAGTCTGGGTGGAATCGATCGCGGCTTCGGTTTCCTTTCCGTTTAAATGAAATTTAATTGTCTCATCCATAGCTATTGAATTTGATTTGTACCTTCCAAATATTCTTTATAAGTATCAAAATCCCTTAAAATGCCTGGTTCTTCAGTTTTTACTTCCAAAACATCATCATGAAATCTAAGAGTCAATTCACGCAAACCTATTTCCGGACTGAGTTTTACAATTTCATTACTGTATATTCTGTCAATAAGAATCGGATGGCCTCGTTTACCATCATAAACCGGAATTACTATGCCATTTTTTGATGATAAATATGCTTCAATTACTTTATTAATTGCATTGGCTGCAATAAAAGGCTGATCACCCTGAAACACCATTGCTGCCTTGTAATCTGATGGTAAATTTTCGAACCCGCTTTTTATGGATGACAGCATTCCATCTTTATAATTTTCATTATAACAGCATTTTACTTTTAATTTGCCGATCTTCTCTGCAATGGCATTCCTGTCTGCACCCAGCACCACCAATTTTTTATCAACATTTGACCCGGAAACGTTCTTTAGAACTGTTTCGATCATTGTTAATCCATTAAATGATAACAACATTTTTGGCAAGCCCATTCTCCTTGATTCTCCGGCAGCAAGTATAATTGCCCAGATGTCATTCATAGATTGGTGTGTTAATGTCTAAAGATTACTTAACTGACTGCTGATAACTGATTGTTTTTTACTTTTTACTTTTTACTATTCCTTATCAATATCAATTGAGCTGCAATACTGACAGCAATCTCTTCCACTGTCTTCGATTTAATTTCAAGGCCGATTGGCGTATGTATTGAATCCCATTCTTTAATTGTTGCCCATCCGTTGTCAATAAAAGAGGATTTCATTGATGCTATTTTGTTTTTGCTTCCAATCATCCCGGTATATGCCAGGTTTGATCCTATGCATGGTTTAAGTGCTTCCGCATCATCTCTATGTCCGCGGGTCACTATTACTACAAAAGTATCTTCACTTTTGTTCAAATCCTCAAGGGTTTTTCCGATATCATTGACAATAATATATTCAGCTTCAGGAATATTCGTAGTATTCGCATATTCAATTCTGTCATCAATTACTGTAACTTCAAAATCGATCATAGCTCCAAGATGCGCCAATGCTTTGCCAATGTGACCGGCTCCGGCAATGATCAGCTTCTTTAGCGGGAAGACAGGTTCAAGAAAAAACTGGGATGACGGCTCTTCACCAGGAATTGAAAGTTCCATTTCCTTGTAATCCGAAGAATTACATTCGGTAAGCATTTTGGTTACTACAGGTTCGATCCCTGATAAAAATTCAACCGGGATCTCAGGCTTAGATTCACTGGTCATCCAGTAACGGTTAATAAGAACTGTATCTTCTGAAAATTGTGTAACCATTGTTATCAGTACACCAGGTGCATGTTTTTCATAAGACACTTTAATCTGTTCAAAAACAGATAAATGATTCCCAATATTAGCATCAATAAGCACAGTGATTTGTCCACCGCAGATTGCTTCATCTTTGAATGAAATATCATTAGCAAGATTAAACTGGCATTGAGTTGATTTTTTTGATTTTAGGGCGCTCAGTGCAAGTTTTGCAACTCTTCCTTCGACAACACCACCTCCCACAGTACCATAGATGAGCCCCTTTTTACCAAATAATGCTGAACTTCCTGGTTTCTGTGGCGTTGAACCCATCGTCCTTGTAACTGTAGCAAGAACTACCGGAGAATCTAATTGATGTTCAAGAAGCTGCAGATAAATATTTTTCATATTCCGATCCACATTAATATATTACACAAGAGGTGCAGGAAATGCGAAAAGATGTTTGTCGAGACTCCCAAATTGGACGTCTCGACATTTATAACAAATGTATTCAAATTGAATTAAATTTCATAATTTTAGGAAAAACAAAAAGCTATCGGTAGATACGCCCAAGTTGGGCGTTTCTGCGGTAATACTTACAAAAAAATATGATTATGAAACCACATTTTTTAAAGCTTATATTACTTTTCGTTACGATGATTCTATGTACGGTCACCTGTAAGACACCTGTAGCCAAAACAGCGCAGAAGGTGACTGATAATAGCTGGATTGAAGAAATGACAATTCAACAACTTCAACAGGGATACAAAGACGGTAAATATACTGTTAAGAACATCGTTAAAGTATATCTTGACCGCATAAACGAAATAGATAAAGATGGACCCCGGTTAAATTCAATAATCGAAGTTAACCCCGATGCGCTTCTAATAGCAGAAAAACTTGATAAGGAAGCAGCAGACGGAAAACCCAAAGGAGCTCTATATGGAGTTCCGGTAATTCTCAAAGATAATATTGACACGCACGACGCTATGCCAACAACAGCGGGGGCAACTGCTTTAAGAAAATCATTTCCGGCAACTGATAGTTTTATTGCAAAGAAACTACGCGAAGCTGGTGCTGTAATTATTGCCAAATCAAACCTCAGTGAATGGGCAAATTTCAGGGCAAAGATGTCGTCAAGCGGCTGGAGCGGCGTTGGCGGACAAACAAAGAATCCATATGTCCTCGATCGTAACCCGTGCGGATCAAGCTCCGGTTCAGGAGTAGCTGTTTCTGCAAATCTTTGTATGGTAGCAATCGGAACAGAGACTAATGGTTCAATTGTCTGTCCCTCAAACAACAATGGAATAGTTGGCATAAAACCTACCGTAGGACTACTCAGCCGATCGGGCATAGTACCAATATCATTTACCCAGGATACACCAGGACCAATGGGACGAACTGTTGAAGATGTCGCTCTGACACTTGGAGCTTTGATCGGTATTGATTCCTCAGATTCCAAAACTATTGCATCGCGGGGGAAATCTTATACTGATTATACCAAATTTCTAAAAAAAGACGGATTGAACGGAAAACGGATTGGTCTGGTAAAAAAATCGATGGGCTTTTCTGACAAAGTGGATACTCTTATGAATAAAGCGATTGCGTATCTGAAAGCAAATGGTGCAGAAGTTGTTGAGTTCGAATTTCCCAAAACAGATAATTATGAGGATGCGTCATTTGAAGTTTTGTTATATGAGTTTAAGGACGGACTAAATAAGTATTTTGCCAGCCTCGGCAGCGATTTTCCAGTTAAAAACATCAAGGATTTAATTGAATTCAATAAATCGGATAGTATTGAATTGAAATATTTCGATCAGAGTCTCCTTGAACAAGCCGATAAAAAAGGAGATCTTAATTCGTCTGGTTATAAGAAGGCGCTGTCAACAATGCTGAAAGCCACCAGGGAAGATGGAATAGACAAAGTGATGATTACTTATAAACTTGATGCAATTATGGCACCCACAGGATCTCCAGCATGGAAAACTGATCTGATTTTAGGGGATCATTTTGTCGGTGGAAGTTCCTCTCTTGCGGCTATCTCAGGATACCCGGCAATTGCAGTTCCCTTGGGTTTTGTTGATAATCTGCCGGTAGATATCACATTCTTTGGCAAAGCATGGAGCGAACCATTGTTGCTCGAAATTGCATTCAGCTATGAACAAGGGACAAAACACAGGAAAGCACCAAAATATAGTATTTCTGATTGATCTACAATATCTTACGATAGAGAGTCTATTCATCCATTGTGGGAACATTATATGAAACGTCCCCATAAATTTAAGACTGAACTCCCTTTATTTTTTAACTTCGTCTTTTTGTTCAGGCTTTGCTTTGTCTTTCTCATCATCCAGTGTGGAAGCCTTTTTAAATTCTTTCATTCCCTGCCCTATACCCTTCATAAGTTCAGGTATCTTCTTACCTCCAAAAAGAAGGACAACAACGAGTAAAATCAATAAAATTTCAGTTGCTCCTAAATTTCCCATCTCTTTAAATTTAATATTAACGGCCAAAGATATTAATAGAATTAATTAATAGCAAAGGAAAAGAATAATCAAAAGTTAAATAATATTAAGGAGTATGTTTACTGTCAGTCAGGAATTCAGAGATAATATTTCAGGCCTGATAAACAAGTTTTCCCTTAGTTACTTATTCAAACTTTTTTTTACCTTGTGTCAAAATTTTTAAAATCCCCGATGTTCAAACCTGCCCTATTACTCAGCACCGCTATTCTCCTGTGCTCTAATGCAATACTTTTTAGCCAGTCAAGAGGAATCAATCGCGATAAGTACCAAGTCAATATCAATGAAACAAAAGAAGTAATCACAATCGATGGTCTTCTTGATGAACCAGTATGGCAAACGGCTGATAAAGCTACTCATTTCCAGAGAGTGCTGCCTACAGATACCGGGTTTGCCATTGCTCAGACTGAGGTGAAAGTCACTTACAATGAAACAACTCTTTATGTAGGAATTGTTTGTTATGACTCATTACCTGGCAGGCGACCGGTCGAATCGTTACGACGAGACTTCAACTTCCTTAAAAATGATAATTTCATCGTATTCATCGATACATACAACGATCAGACCAACGGATTTGCTTTTGGTGTTTCTGCTGCAGGAGCTCAATGGGATGGTGTACAGGCGAACGGAGGAACAGTAAATCTCGATTGGGATATAAAATGGAGATCGGCTGTTAAAAATTATAAGGATCGCTGGGTAGCTGAATTTGCAATTCCTTTCCGAAGTATGAGATATAATGGCGGAGATAAAGAGTGGGGCATAAACTTCAGCAGGCTTGATCTTAAAACAAATGAAAAATCAAGCTGGGCTCCAATGCCAAGGCAATTTGCAACTGCCACACTTGCATTTACTGGCTCACTCATATGGGATAAACCGCTGGCTACATCAGGACCAAGATTCTCAGTAATACCATATGTACTGGCTCAAACAACCCAGAATAAGCAGGCTGATGAAGGCTTCAAACCTAAAGTAAACGGGGGTTTAGATGCTAAAGTTATTCTTTCCACCTCGATGAACCTTGATCTGACAGTTAATCCTGATTACTCACAGGTAGAAGTCGACAGGCAGGTCACTAATCTCGATCGCTTTGAACTATTCTTTCCCGAAAAAAGACAATTTTATCTTGAAAACAGTGATCTTTTTGCAAAGCTGGGGAATGATAATCTGAGACCGTTTTTCTCCCGGAGGATAGGTCTTGAAAGCTCCGTCATCGGAGGAGCCAGGCTCAGCGGTAAAATAGGAAATAACTGGCGGATAGGTATTATGGACATTCAAACAGCTCAGAATGATACAGTAGTAGCAGGTAATTTCACAGTTGCAGCGGTGCAAAGACAGGTATTCAGTCATTCAAACATTACGGCTTTTCTTGTGAATAAACAAACGATGAATCTGGATAATGATGTATCCCTGCCAGGTAATGGTTATAATCGTATTGGGGGAGTTGAATTCAACCTGGCAAGTGCAGATAATCGTTGGCTTGGCAAAACATTTTATCATCAGTCGTTTTATCCGGGAGCAACAGGAAATGCAGCAGCTTTATCAGGGAATATCGCATATACAACACAGTACCTGAATGTATTTCTTAATCAGTCGCTTGTTGGATCTAATTATAATGCTTTAGTAGGATACATCAGAAGAAAAGGGTATTATGAGCTAAATCCGGGTATTCAATACAAATTTTATCCGGCTTCGAGTAAAATCGCTGACCACGGACCAGCCCTTAAACTCGACATGTTTTTTGATCCTTTGATGAATGTTACTGACAGGGAAACTCAACTTCTGTACCAGGTTGAATGGATGAACAAAAGTATCTTAGTGGTTGATGCAAAGGAAGATTTCATAAAGCTTCTAGCTCCATTCGACCCAACCAATACAGGTGGAACACCCTTTGCAACAAATGAAAAATTCAGCTGGAAAGAGGCGGGTATTTCATTTACTTCAGATATCCGTAAACCCCTTAATTTTCTGATTAGCAGCCGGTACGGGGGTTATTACGATGGCAACAGGCTACAGTTTAATGGGGAACTCTATTACAGGGTTCAGCCTTATGGAAGTCTTGCAATTGTCTCATCCTATAACAAATTATCAATGCCTGCTCCTTATAAAAGTGCTGAATTTATTCTGATCGGACCAAGGGTTGATTTTACATTTACTGATAAAATATTCTTTACAAGTCTCGTACAGTATAACAATCAGATCAACAATCTTAACCTTAACCTGAGGTTCCAATGGCGTTTTGCACCGGTATCCGACCTGTTTATTGTCTATACTGAAAATGCTTTTCCTGGTAACTATGTAATTAAAAACCGGGGATTAGTGTTAAAATTATCATACTGGTTTAATTAGTCCCCTGACTAGCCCGGATTTGTAATCCACACTCAAATCTGCTCCAGCTAAAGACCTGAAGACTGGTTCTATCACAATACTCAAATGGATTTTTATTATTTAATCAGAAAATCAAGCAAAGGCACATCTCCTAAGTAAGCAACAAGGTTGTCATTTTTCTGCAGCTGGCCAACTCCCGGAGGAGTACCAGTGAAAATAAGGTCGCCGGTTTTAAGAGTGAAAAACTTTGAGACATATTCAACTATCTCATTAATCCCGAATATCATGTCGGATGTGTTCCCTTGCTGTCTGATTTTACCATTGATTTCCAGTCTGAAATCAAGGTTGCCCATATCTTTGATGGCAGAAACTGAAATAAAATGACCAAGAGGTGCTGCCCCGTCAAAACATTTTGATATTTCCCACGGCATTCCATTGGCTGCCAGCTTATTCTGCAGATCGCGCGCGGTAATATCAATACCTAACGTAAGCTCATCGTAGTACCTGTGGGAAAATTTTGCGGAAATGCCCTTACCAAGTTTGCTGATTTTAATCACAACTTCTACTTCATAGTGGATATTAGCTGAAAAATAAGGCAGAAAAAATGGCTTATTATTTTTAAGGATTGATGAGTCGGGTTTGAGAAAAACCACTGGTTCTTCAGGGATCGGCCATCCCAGTTCGGTTGCATGTTTCCTGTAGTTAAGGCCTATGCAGATGATTTTCATTATCCGAGTGTTTTTCCGAAAGATCTCAGTTTGATCTCTGTAAGCACTTTTTTTGTATATAATGGAAAGTCCCCATTCATCATCCAGGAATAGTAAGCAGGTTCTTCACTGAATACTTCTTCGACGGGTCTTCCTTTGTGTTTTCCAAAATTGAAAATCTCAACCCCTTTTTCATCAAGAATAATTCTGCCGGCAAAATCGACATTATTGTTAAATGCACTGAAATCAGCCAGTTTCTCAATATCGTTCTCAAGATCTTTATACCTGTCGAGCTGCGATTTAAGAATTTCAAAAGTAGCGGCTGTGTCGGCTTTGGAACCATGCGCCCCCTGCAATTCCTTCTTACAATAAAATAAGTAAGCAGCTGTAAGAGTACGTTGTTCTTTCTTATGGAAAATGACCTGAACATCAACATATCTTCTTTTCAGGAAATTGAAATCGATATTAACTCTCAGGAATTCTTCCGCCAGAACAGGAATGTCGAATTTTATGGCATTATAACCCGCCAGATCGCATCCTTCAAGAAATGTAGCCAGATTTTTAGCAACTTCCTTAAAAGTCGGTGAATTAATCACATCTTCATCCTTTATACCATGAATAGCAATACTTTTCGGAGGGATTAGCATTTCAGGGTTCACTCTTGTGCTCATCCATTCCTCTTTCCCGTTTGGACTGATTTTAAGGACAGACAATTCCACGATCCGGTCAGCAGAAACATTTATTCCTGTAGTTTCAAGATCGATAAAAGCAATTGGTCGTTTAAGATTAAGATTCAAGGTCAGGCATTTATCATCATTGGCATCAGAAGCATCAGCAGATCTTCTGATTCATTATCAGAAATCACCGGAAGGAAGAGCCCGGCTCTCGTGGGATCAGCAAGTTCAATCATAACATCCTGTGAACCAATATTGGAAAGAATTTCAAGAAGAAAAACTGATTTAAAACCAATTTCAATCTCTTCTCCTTCATATTGGCATTTTATCCTTTCATAGGCTGATATTGAAAAGTCAATGTCCTGTGCTGAAACCATAACCTGATTTCCTTTAAGTTGCAGTTTAACAAGGTTGCTCGCCTGATTTGAGAAGACAGATACTCTTTTAAGAGTATTAAAGAATTCAACCCTGTCAATAGTAATCTTACGGGGATTATTCTTTGGAATTACTGAATTGTAGTTGGGATAATTACCTTCAACCAGTCTGCATACTACCTTATAGTTACTAAGAATAAAAAATGCATTTTTATCATCAAATTCAACAGTTACCGGTCCCTCCTCTTTAGGTAATATATTTTTCAGTAATGAAGCCGGTTTCTTAGGGAGTATAAAAGATGCATTATCATCTGCATGTGCATCTGTCCTCTGATACCGCACCAGTTTATGTGCATCGGAAGCTACAAATGTAATTTTATCTGTAGAAGCTTCTACAAAAATTCCTCCCATTACAGGACGAAGTTCATCATCAGCAGTTGCAAAAAGGGTTTTGCTAATTCCTGAGAGCAAGACATCAGCATTGATTACGAATACGATTTTTTTGTCCTTTTTAATTGAAGGCAAAGCCGGAAAATCGATACCATTCTGACCCACAACATTGAATTTACCATTCTCAGAACTGATCACGACAGCCATTGTTTCCATATTAATATCGAATGTCAAAGGCTGAACAGAAAATTCCTTCAGTGTATCGAGTAATATTCTTGCCGGAAGAGCGATTGTGCCGTCACCGTCAGTGTTTTCAAGTTTCATTCTTGTAATAAGCGTCGATTCAAGGTCGGAGGCAGTTATTTCAAGATCGTTCCCAGTTAGATTGAAAAGAAAATTATCGAGTATGGGAAGTGTGTTTTTTGAACTGATAACCCTGCTTATGGCCTGAAGATGACCGAGAAGTTCCGAGCTGGATACTACAAATTTCATATTGGTATCGATTTAAGTTGATTTATTGATTTCCAAGTTTTACTATTCAAGTCAAAATGAATGAATTGAGCTGTAGGTTCTGTTTAATTCTTAATTACCAATATTACAAAAAAAAACAATTTCCTCAAACAAAATAATTTGGAGTGCCCAAAAATGTTTTTTCCGTGACTTATTGTATCATATGGGTCAGTTAGGCATGAGGAGATCCCCCGCTAACACTGCTAATGACAACATTCTGCAACTCTAATAAGGAAATTGCATAAAGGTGTAAGGTAAAGGCAGCGGGAGATACTTCGCTTTGCTCAGGATAACATGTACTTTATTGAAAATGAGGGTATAAGCGGAAGGGTTGGCTATTTGNNCAAATAGCCAACCCTTCCGCTTTTATAAACCCCATGAATTGTCATCCCGAACGAAGTGAGGGATCTCCATGGGGCTAGGATAATGCTTTTGTGGTTACGTAAATCACTATCGTGTATAGAAATATGATCTCTTTTTTATCAGTGGATCAATATCAAAATACCTGATTATGAAAAGTCCATCCGTGTCGGAAGTCTTACCTAATAACCGGTCGCTGTCAATTTCTTTGGAACCATATTTATCAACTGGTAATCCCCATAATGTCAGGATCCTCTTTTTTCCATTCGTCGTCTGAACAGTGATTTTGTACAGAGGGGTCTGACCTTCAATTAATTTTTGTTCCTTCTCTCCCAACTCAAGTGCCCATGATTCAAAGGGAATAAACGCGAAGTATGAGATGTAACGAACGACCATAGCTGAATCCCACCCGGTTTTGTTACCGGCATCTTTGGTCAGAAAATATCGATGGTGTTGATTGGTAATTGAAAATGAAGCTGAGGAATCGGAGGTGTTTTCAAGTTTTACTGATGCAATTTCAGATGGTAAAAGATTAAAAACTGTGTAAGGCTGCCAGAATAATTCGTTCATAATGAAGGCGGAACCAATATTACGATCATAACCCGGAACAAAGACAATAAAAGGTTTCGAGTTTTCTTTTATCTTCATCACATTTCCGTAAATATTAGATCCTGTTTTGTATACCAGAAAAGTCTTCAGGAACTTATTCTTTTCATAGACTTTCACTCTTACCGGGATAACATTTTTTGCAGAAATTTCACTTTTAAATAATTCGGGAGACAATGGAGATTTGATTTTAATCTCTTTTAAAATCCTTAGCAGAAATAATACGCCGGATTTTCTTGCTTCAGTCTTATCGTTTATGAACCAGGTTTCACCTTTTTTTTCAAGAGTGAGCTTTTTGCTGTCCTGTGAAAACTCTATCCTGGTAATTTCTTCTATTGGTTCAGAGGCAAATGAACTGTTATTTTTTCCGAATGGAGCTCTGGTTTTGAGTAAAATCAGAAAAAAAATTAAAGCTAAAATGATAACGAAAATACTTCGTAATAATGTTTTATTCATTGTCAATTACCTGTATATCGTTTTTTCCTGAAATAATCGTAAATAAATCCGGCAAGTATAACAACTGCTAAAGGGCCGGCAACATTGACTATTTGCCATTTAATTTTCTCAGCCTTAATTATTTTTGTATTCAGCAATCGCAATTTGAGCTCTCTCGATCGCAGCTCCATTATGCCATTTTTATCAACAAGCCAGTTTAGACAATTAATAAGAAAATCAGTGTTCCCGTACATCATTCCGGTATATTTGTCGCGCCCCAGAGGTAATGGAGTTTCGTTCATTCCCGATCTGCTTACTTCATTCCTGATAATATCTGCATCAGATATTACTATCATTCTGGTCGCCTTGCTTTCTGTTAAAATTTTCAGATTTTTATCCTCTGTAAGATTACTAACGATCCTGTTTTTAAATACTGATGGAAATTTCCCTTCGAGCAAGACCGCAACAGGCAGGTTTGGTTTATTAAAAGTCTTTTCATCAGGCATCAGCTCTGCTTCTTTTAGACTTATCAACACAGGAGGAGAAATTACACGACTCAGACTGGAGGATGCTAAAAGTATCTTTTTTTTGATTGCCGGGTCAAGACCAACTGTATCAATGTAATTTGCAAATTTGCCCTCGATCCTGTTAAGATTTCGTGTAATAGGATTATTTATTGCAGGACGGAGCAAAGGATAATAGACCCAGGGAGCAGGAACAACCTGCTGCCGCGTGCCTCCGCTCATTACCATCAGTCGTATTGAAGCACATTCGAGATCCTGAATGATCACAGGATTAATTCTCACTCCATACCTGAATAGCTGATCTTCAATATTTAATGGACGATAAAGACCGACCGTCTCCCCATTTACAAGACTGTCAGAATTCACCTTTACTTCATCCATCAGCCACAACACTTTTCCGCCTTTCATTATATACTGATCAAGAACAAATTTATCTGATTCGTTGAATACTTTCTCGGGACCGGCAATAACAACTGCCGCATATTTATCCAGGATACCGGGTTTACCACCAATTATGCCTCTGTCGACTGTAAAGAATCTGGCAAGGTTCATTGTTATATCAGCGGTTTCTATCTCCGGGATTTCGTCATGTCCTTCTATGAAAGCAACCTTATTTATACTATCTGAGCTAAGTGTCGAAATAGTCTGGATAAGCTCATACTCAAGCCCTTCAATTGACCTGAGTATGTTTTGTTCATATGAAGACGAAGAATTATTAAGAAAATTAACAGGTACCTCAATCCCATTATAATTAACTATCAACCCGGGAAAAATAATTTTTTCTGATAATCCTCCTTCAGCATCGCCGGCATGTAAGTTAACCGGATTCAATCCTTTTTTCTCCAGATTCTGATATTGTTCCTCCCTCCGCTTGGCATCCTTTTCACCTGAAGGATTTATAAATTCGTAATCAATTTTTCTCCCTGAGGCTATTTTAAATTCATCAAGCATTTCTCCGACAGATCTCTTTAATCGTTTAAGAGGAATAGGAATATCCCCATCAAGGTAAACCTGAATATAGATATCATTTTTTAAATGTTCCAACACATTACGGGTTGGACAGGATAGGGTAAATCTTTTGTCTTCTGTAAGATCAAACCTCAACCTCAAAAAGGAGCTGGCTGATACTAATAATATTATCCCAGCGATAGCGGTCAAAAATTGCAGCCAGCTTTTCATTTTAATATTGCTGTTCGTTCTCATCCGGCTAACTTTTATTTCTCCATTTACGCGATACCAAATGGAATCTTGTCGCTTCATTGAAGAATAGAACTACTGCTATGAAATATGCAACATCTTTTATATCAACGACTCCCCTGCTTATAGATTTATAATGCTCATTAATTCCTAGTCGTATTACAAATTCATCAAAACTTTTTAATACTGGTAAATAAGCAAATGAATCAAATCCAATGAAAAGGATAAAACTTATAAAAACTGCCAATATAAATGCAACTACCTGGTTGTCGGTGAGCGATGAAGCATAAATGCCTGCAGATGCATAAACTGAAGCCAGAAAAAACAATCCGATAAATGATCCAATTGTTCCTCCTTTGTCGAGATTGCCCGGTGTTTCTCCAAGATGGTAAACGGATAAATAATAAATCAGTCCGGGTAAAAGTGAGAGCAAAACAAGCATAACTGCTGCAAAATATTTTCCATAAATAATTCCTCTTTCCGTGATTGGCCTTGAATATATCAGTTCAATGGTACCAAGACGTTTTTCCTCGGCAATCATCCGCATTGTCACTGCAGGGACGAGAAACATGAATATCCATGGAGAAAGAAAAAAAAATGAATCAAGTCCTGCATAACCATTATCCAGGATATTCCATTCGCCGGGTAGAACCCACATAAACAGGCTATTTATCAGGAGAAAAGCGATTATAACCAGATAACCTGTCAGGCTGCTGAAAAATCCGGTTATCTCCTTCTTAAAAATTGCAAACATTGTTGTCTTTTTCTATTTTATTATCCCTCTTCTACCACTTTCCCAACTTTTTTGACCCCCCAACCCCCTAAAGGGGGCTTTATGTTTTGTAAACTAACGAAATTCTATTTAAAGAACAGTTTTAGTCCCCCTTCCGAGCTTGACGAGGAGAGGGGTACATCCCGATAGCTATCGGGAGCGTAGCGGCAGGGGGTCACTTTATTTTTAACAAACCCATTGGGTGATCAGTTCTTATGGTAAAGCTACAGCATTTTTTATATCCGACAGAAATACTCCTGTATAATAAAAGTTTATTATCTCGCGATAGGTGAACCCTTTTGATGCCATAATCATAGCACCCTCCTGGCAAAGACCTACACCATGTCCATATCCTCTTCCCTTTAGTATTATGGAATCACCAGTTGAGTACACTGAAAAGAATGTTGATCTGAGGTCCAGGTCGGTTCGAATGGTTCGTAAGGGTATGATGAATGATCCTGATTTATAATCAGTCAGTCTTGACTTCTGTAAAAAGTTGAATACTGACAGATCTTTTGACACTTCTGTATAACCAGCTTTCTTTAGATAATTAAACCATTCTGTAGAGGAGAAACTCTTTTGCCATGCTGCGTTTTTTGAGAAATGGCAATATGGATCAGCTACACTTTTCAGATAAGGCTCTTTTAAAAGCCAGACATCCTCCGACGATGCAGTTTCCCCTCCGCAATTTGAACTGAAAGCAGAAATAATTAGGGTACTATCTTTGTCAAGTATGACTATTCCCCTTGTTTCGAGAGCAGCTTCGTTTAACAGAGTATCTGAAGAAAGGCCATTAAATGCCTGACAGTGGGTGTTATCACATACGTTATACTTGTCAGAGTTATGTTTATCGAAATATTTATACATGTAAGTTCGGGCAATGATAGCCTGGGTTTTAAAATATTCAAGATTTCGCCCCGCTCCTCCTTCGGCCATTACCACGCCTGAAATATATTTTTCAACGTCGCAAATATTAATAAAAACCAACGTGCCCAGATCAGGAAAGCACTGAAGATCACCTGAATACAATTGTTTAGCATGAAATGATCCATTCATTCGTATTGAAAATGAATCATTACCTGTTTTACCTGTAATCAGCAGAGAATCACAAATAAAACCATAAGTGTTTCGTTTTTTGACAGCCAGTCTGCCATTGTACTTCATGATTATGACAGGTTCATCTTTGGCAATCCTGAGGATCTGACCATCTGAAAATTTCATTTCATAAATGCCTTCGATTACTGTGAATATTGCCGATTCGGGGGATTGGTTCGCGAAAATTCTGACTTTCACCTGTGCAGAACCGACTGCAGATAAGACAGTTAATATTAATAAAAATAACGTTTTAAACCTGATCATAATTTTTTCCTGTTCCCAATCACATCACCCTTAGTTTTTTAGTCTCTCAGACACTATGTCTCTTAGTTTCTCTTCCTCAGTTCTTCAACCATTTCCCTTGCAATTCTTCCGGAAGCACCGGATGAACCCAGTTTCTTTTTCAGCAATTCATAATCAAGAAGTAATTTTTCACGTTTTAAGCCACCAGGAAGGATTGCAGTAAGTTCCTCAAGAAGAGTTTTTTCAGTGAGGTCGTATTGAACTAATTCTTTTACAACCTCACGACCCATAATCAGATTTACCAGTGAAATGTATTTAACCTTTATAACCATCCATGCGATTACCATTGAAAAGAAATCAGCCTTGTAACAAACGACCTGCGGAGTATTATGAAGAGCTGCCTCAAGTGTTGCCGTTCCTGAAGTAACGAGAGCAGCTTCAGCAGAGTATAAAATTTCGTAAGTTTTTTCTTTAATCACATTTATCTTTGCATTACCAATAATTTTTTGATAGAATTCATCAGGGATATTTTTAACACCTGTGAGGACGAACTGGTAATTGGGAAAATAGTGAATTATTTTTAGCATTTGTGGAAGAATGAATTCAATCTCATGTCGTCTGCTTCCGGCTAAAAAAGCAATTATTTTTTTATCTTCTATTCCCAGGTAATTGCACATCTTTTCTCTTGCCGGGAATGAAGTCATTCTCTTTTCAGTTTCATCAATAAGCGGATTCCCCTTGTATTCGACGGTTATACCATGTTTTTTGTAAAAATCAACCTCAAAAGGAAAGATGATGAACATCCTGTCGATATACTTTTTGATTTTCACTACCCTTCTTTCATTCCAGGCCCACAGTTTAGGTGATATGTAATAAAAGGTTTTGAATCCCTTATTTTTTGCATACTCAGCTATCCTCAGATTAAAACCGGGATAATCGATAAAAACTATAACATCAGGCTTATATTCAGCAATTTGTTCCTTACAAAGGTTAAGATTTTTAGAAATTGCCCCCAGATTTTTAATAACTGCAGTAAAACCCATAAATGCCAATTTCCTGTAATGAACGAGAAGTTTGGCTCCGGCAGATTCCATAAGGTCGCCTCCCCAACAAATAATCTCTGCATTTTTATCAGCTTCAAATAACTCCCTTATAAGATTGGATCCATGGAGATCTCCGGATTGTTCTCCGGCAATAATAAAGTATCTCATTATAAAATCTTTACTGCAAAAACAATTACAGCCCACACTATTGTAATGGCCAGCACACCCCTGGTAGCCCTGAGCATATCAAACTGGTTAAATAACAAGAAGATAACAATGTTTGGAAAAACGCATAATGTAATGGAGTGAGTAACAATATTTGAATCTGCTATCCTTACAAGATATGAATGAAGGGATTGATTGCCAGATGAAAACATGAAAATTATTGTTCCTACAATAAAAGGAAGGACAAATCCTGCAATTACACCTATCAGAACTTTGTCGAATTTCTCAGAAAACTTCATTTTTTGAACCGGATTTTAAGTTTATCAATATACCAGTGAGCTGTCATATCAACAGTGACTGGTACAACTGAGACATAATTCTGAGAAATAGCCCACTCATCTGTATCAGATGCATCGGGCTCATGATTCTGAAAAACTCCGGTTAACCAGTAATAGGTTTTTCCCATTGGATCTTTCCTTTTTTCGAATTCTTCTCTCCAGTTTCCTTTTGACTGACGGCAGATTTTAATTCCTTTTATTTCATTCTTATTTGCCGCTGGTATATTTACATTCAGACATACACCAATTGGAAGAGGCTCAAGTGCGAGCTTCTTCATCACAATACGTATATATTTTTTACATACTGAGAAATCGGCTGAAGACGAGAAATTATTAAGGGAAAATCCGACAGAACTTATTCCATACAGGCATCCTTCAATAGCAGCAGCCATTGTACCTGAGTATAGAACACTTACCGATGCATTCGATCCATGATTTATTCCCGAAACTACCCAGTCGGGAGTTCTTTCTGTCAGTTGATTTATAGCAAGTTTTACACTGTCGGTAGGTGTTCCGTTACAGGCATAAATTCTGTGCTTATCATTTTCCCCAAGTAACTTAACTCGTAATGGAGTCTTAACAGTTAGTGCCTGCGACATCCCCGACATACTTTCCATAGTCGAGATAAGAATGACTTTACCAAACTCCTCCATTACTCCCAGGAGTGTCTTCAGTCCTCCTGCATTTAAACCATCATCATTTGTAATAAGTATCAGTTTGTCATCTTTTTCAATAACCATATATTTAGCGTGTTTGAGATACAAATATAGACAAATTAGATAGAATCCGGAGCTGAAAATGATGGAACCGCTCCGCGGTTCAAAGTATTTTAAAAAACCACACTCATAATCATTTAGTAAATTTCCTTACTTTTGCAATCTTACAGGAATATTTTAGCTGAATACGAGATGAAGATTTCATACAACTGGATTAAAGATTATTTAAACATTGATCTTGAACCTGCAAAAATTGCAGAGATATTAACAGGTATTGGCCTCGAAATCGAAGGCATGGAAGAATGGGTTTCTGTTAAGGGAGGTCTTGACGGTGTCATAATTGGTGAAGTTTTAACCTGTAAAAAACATCCGGATGCCGATAAATTGTCTGTAACCACTGTTGATATAGGACTTTCTCAGCCTCTGCAGATTGTTTGCGGTGCGCCTAATGTCGCTGCTGGTCAAAAGGTACCTGTAGCAACCGTCGGAACTATTGTATTCAAAGGGGAAGAGAGCCTTGAGATTAAAAAATCAAAAATACGCGGAGAATTATCGGAAGGCATGATATGTGCTGAAGATGAACTTGGCCTTGGTAATTCACATGACGGGATCATGGTTCTTAACAAAGAAGCCAAACCGGGTACTCCCGCATCCTCATATTTCAAAATAGTAAAAGATCACGTTTTTGAAATAGGACTTACTCCCAACAGGATTGACAGCGGTTCACATTTTGGAGTCGCCAGGGATCTGGCTGCTTATATGAATCTGAACGAAGGTATGACGTGGAAAGCTAAACTCCCTTCAGTAGAAAACTTTAAACCTGATAATAACAAAAATCCGTACGAAGTTATTATTGAAAATACAGCAGACTGTCCACGATATACTGGAATTACAATCAGCGGTGTGACCATCGGGGAATCTCCCGATTGGCTGAAGAATAAGTTAAGAGCCGTAGGTCTGAATCCGATAAACAATGTCGTCGACATCACAAATTTTGTTCAGCATGAAGTTGGTCAGCCTTTGCACGCGTTCGACGCTGATAAGATTGAAGGGAAGAAAGTTATAATCAGGAATCTTCCTGAAAAAAGTAAATTTGTTACACTGGACGATGTAGAGCGGACACTTTCTTCACGTGATCTTATGATATGCAATCCAAAAGATGGGATGTGCATTGCCGGTGTCTTCGGGGGAATTAAATCAGGGGTAACTCGGTCGACAAAAAACATCTTCCTCGAGAGTGCTTATTTCAATCCTGTTGCCATCCGGAAGACATCAAAGAGGCATGGATTGAAAACAGATGCATCATTCAGGTTTGAGCGAGGTGCTGATCATAATATAACTCCCTGGGCACTCAAAAGAGCTATTATGCTTATGAAAGATGTTGCCGGTGGTGAGATCTCCTCCAACATTGTAGATGTGTATCCCAATCCAATTAAAAATAATCTGGTCGATGTAAGTTATTATAACATTAACAGGTTAATAGGCAAGAAGATCGAATCGCAAATCGTAAAGAAAATTTTTTCGCTGCTTGACATAAAAATTATTCGTGAAAATGATTCTGAACTGACCGTGGAGATCCCTTCATATCGTATTGATGTAAAACAGGAAGCTGATGTTATAGAAGAGATCCTCAGAATCTATGGTTATAACAACGTTGAAATTAGTATGCACGTTAACTCAACACTGACATATCCGGAGAAACCAAATAAAGAAAAGATTGTCAATATTATTTCTGACTCACTTTCAGCAAACGGTTTTTCCGAAATTATGTGCAATTCTCTCTGTCCTGCAGCGTGGTATGAGGAGAATGATGATTTTGATAAAGATCAGATTGTAATGCTTGCAAATCCTCTAAGTTCTGACCTGAACGCTATGAGACAGACTCTTCTTTTTGGAGGATTAAGTTCAATTAAATGGAACTTAAACCGCCAGAACCCTGATCTTAAACTTTATGAATTTGGCAACTGCTATTTTTATCATAAAACAGACCAGGCATTTCCCAGGGCAGATGATTTTACCGAAAAAACCTCGCTCGATCTTTTTATTTCAGGCAATACATTACCTCAGAGCTGGAACAGCAAAACCAATCCTTCTGACTTCTTCAACATCAAATCATCAGTTGAAATGATTTTCTCAAGGCTAGGTATTAAAGAAGAAAGCTTAAAGACCGGGGAAACTGATAAAAAATATTTCGCAGAATCTTCAACCTATCTATACAATAATAAGATTGTAGCTGAAGCCGGACGGGTTTCGAAATACTATCTTTCAAAATTCGATATAGGTCAGGATGTTTATTGGGCTCATATTAACTGGGATTCCCTAATGAGAATGATTAAAACTCATTCAATATCTTTTCAAGAACTTCCAAAATATCCTTCAGTGAAACGCGATCTTGCTTTACTTCTCGACAGAGGAATAAAATTCAGTCAGATAAGGGATATCGCATTTCATACAGAGAAGAACCTCCTGCATGATATTAATCTGTTCGATGTTTATGAGAGTGATAGTCTTGGAAAAAACAAAAAATCATATGCAGTCAGCTTTTTACTGCGCGATGATCTTAAAACAATGACTGATAAGAACATCGACAGGATAATGAATAATCTAATTAAGGCATTTGAAACCGAACTTAATGCGCAGATCAGATAAAAAATGAAAACGAAGAGGGTTGAGCTGATCAAAGGTGATATTACATCTCTCGATGTAGATGCAATCGTAAATGCTGCCAATAATTCACTTCTGGGTGGTGGTGGTGTGGACGGTGCAATTCATAATGCTGCCGGACCCGGACTCCTTTCCGAATGTGAGAAACTTAATGGATGTGAAACCGGTCATGCAAAAATCACAAATGGCTACCGATTGAAGGCGAGACATGTTATTCACACGGTTGGACCGATATGGCTGGGCGGTTTTAGTGATGAAAATAGCCTGCTGGCTTCATGCTATCAGTCAAGTCTGGAACTTGCAAAACAAAAGAAAATAAAGACAGTAGCTTTCCCGGGTATCTCAACCGGAGTATATGGATTTCCAAAAGATCTTGCAGCACTTATAGCAGTTAAGGAAACCCAGAGATTTCTAAAAAAAAATACCTATCCCGAAAAAGTAATTTTTGTCACTTACAGTGACGATAACTATGAAACTTACAGGAAGCTGCTCGATGATAGTATCCATTAAATCTGTAAAAGACTATTTTTCTCTTGTGAAGTTCAGTCATACTGTCTTTGCCATGCCATTTGCAATGATTGGATTCTCTCTTGCTGTTTCAAAGCCGGAATATGAATTTAAATTCATATTATTGCTGCTTGTTATTCTCTGCATGATCTTTGCAAGAAATACAGCAATGGGATTCAACAGGATTGTTGATAAAAAATTCGATGCACTCAATCCAAGAACCATTAACCGGGAGATACCTTCGGGAATCATAAGTTCCGGGGCCGCAACAGCATTTGTAATTACTAATGCAGTACTCTTCGTAATTACTACTGCCTTCATCAACCGGCTAACCCTCATTCTTTCACCTGTTGCATTACTTGTAATAACGGGTTATAGTCTGACCAAGAGAATTACTTCGCTCTGTCATTTTGTTTTGGGACTGGGACTCAGTCTTGCTCCGATAGGAGCTTATATTTCAGTAACAGGGAAATTCAATTTTCTCCCGCTGATATACTCTTTTATTGTACTCACCTGGGTAAGCGGATTTGATATAATTTACGCTCTTCAGGATGATGCATTCGATAAATCAAACGAGCTGCATTCATTGCCGTCGTCAACAGGGAGAAAAAAAGCTTTGGGTATTTCAATATTTCTTCACGCTATTACTTTTGTTCTCGTGCTGATTTCGGGATTTTACGAACAGAGTGGGATTTTATTCTGGACTGGAGCAATTGTATTTTCAATTTTATTAATTTATCAACATAGTATTGTCAAATTTGATGATATCAGCAGAGTAACAATGGCTTTTGGAACAACAAACGGGATTGCCAGTCTGATTTTTGCGATATTTGTCATCCTTGACCTGGTATTTAGATAACCATAGTTTAAAATTTGTTTAACGGGAAATTGTTCTTATAAAAGTTTTTTTGTTTCTTTCCACAATCAAAACATTTCGATATGGGGGAATTAATTATTAAAGAGGTACTTACAAAAAAAGACCGACGGGAGTTCATTTTTCTACCCGAAAAAGTTCACAAAAATGAACCTGACTGGCTTCCTCCTATATATATGGATGAATGGGAGTTATACGACAAAAAGAAGAATAAATCATACCAATATGCTGACGCATTGCTGCTGCTGGCCTGCCGCGATAATAAGCCAGTGGGTAGGATTATGGGCATTATCAATAACAGATATAATTCCATAAACAATGAACAACATGGTCGTTTCTGTTTTATGGAATGTTATAACGATAAGGAAGTTTTTCATGCACTTTTGACCAAAGTCGAAGATTGGGTGCGCTCAAAGGGTATGGTCAGACTAATTGGTCCCCTGGGCTTTTCCGATAAAGATCCACAGGGATTCCAGATAGAAGGATTTGAATATCCATTGTTTATGACAGCACCAAATAATTCTGAATATATGCCTCATCTTATTGAAGAAGAAGGATATGAAAAGAAAGTGGATCTTGTTAACTACCTGGGAAAAATTCCTGAAACCTTTCCCCTTGTCTATGAAAAGGTACTTGCGCGCATCAAAAACAATAAAGAATATGAAATCGTCGAATTCGCTTCCAAAAAGGAACTTAAACCTTATATCATCAGTGTCCTGGAGCTTATGAATGAGACTTTTGCTGAAATTTATGGTTTTGTACCTCTTAATGATAAAGAGAAGACTGATTTTGCGGCCCGTTACCTGCCAATTCTCGATCCGAAATTCATTAAAGTGATTGTTGCTGAGGGAAAGTTAGTAGGCTTCGCAGTTGGGATGCCTGACATCAGCAAGGGAATAAAAAGAGCAAACGGGAAATTGCTTCCTTTCGGAATTTTTAAAATTCTTAAGGAATCAAAAAGGTCAAAGAAACTCCTTATGATGCTTGGGGGAGTTAAAAAAGAATACAGAGGCAAGGGTCTTGATGTTCTTATGGGAGTTAAAATATTACAATCTGGTATTAAACATAAAATGGACACTCTCGACAGTCACCTTGTACTTGAAGATAACACAAAGATGAGGGGTGAATATGAGAGAGTCGGATGCAAGGTTGTAAAGAAGTTCAGAATATACCAGAAAGAGTTGTAATAAAAGGCGCAAAGGCGTAAAGGCGCAATGGCATTTTATTATAGTTAGTATTTTCCCCATTACGCCATTATGCCTTTGTGCCTTTTAGCCGTTTTAAAATTTGAATGACACTGAAAATCCCAGCAGCTCCTTGAATTGAATCCTAGCAGTCTTTTTAACGGTTCCGTCGGCCGACAAAACAGGCTGTCCGTTCTTATATTGATTGGGCGTTTTAGTATCATCATCAAAAATTAAGTGGGTATTAAACCTCACATCAGTAAACCAGTTTAAATGTGCTGTAGCAATCATTTCCCAGTCGACATCTACATTCTGGGGGTTGTGTATATAATTTGTAAACAACTGCAGACGGTTTATCACATTAACTGTCTTAAAAGGATTAAATTCATGAGAAATCATAAAACTCATTCCGGGCTCATTGAGTGATTTCCTGTTTTTTGCAATCCCGTATTGAGTCTGGTCAATGTGAGCGGTATCATTGACAAAAGTACCTTTATAAGAAAGTGGTGAAAAATTGATTGAGGTTTTTTTGTTTGGTTTATAATCAAATCCCAGTCCGATCGTAATAGTTGCGGGATTCATAAATTTTGACACCAGACTTGAAGTATCCTTTCCTACTGTTGTAGTGGAGTAATTATAACCTCTGGCAATCTGAGTCTTAAACAATAATATGGCACTGAAGTCAAATTTCCCAAATGCCTTGTGATTAAATTTTGAATTTGTCTCAAGTAAATCAACGTTTTTCTTTATGTCTTCATTTCCTGTAGCCATATATCCAAATTTAAGACGGGCAAAATTAGCCGATGAGAGATTTAATGGCTTATTATCAAAATCGGCATAGCCGGTCATATCGAGGGCAGTTGACAAACTTCCCTCTCCTCCTTTGACCCAGTTACTCAGTGTCGCCTGATTGAGAACAAATGAAGTTTCTGTACGGTATTTCCATAATCTGGGCTTAAACCCGAAATTTTGAAAATCCTGTAATTTCTTATTATCAATTTTCTGTGCATTAATATATGGACTGGCGTAGTTGTTTTGTCTCAATGGTCTTCTGAAATTGATCCCCTGCTCGAGATATAAACCAATTGTATTTCTGGAAGGATTCCCGATCCAAACAGCAATTGAATCTAATGATTCGTTTTTAAGCCAGTAACGTACATACCTGTCAGATCTCGAATTTACGACCAATGGAGTAACTGCATGTCCAATTCCGGTGATATTGAAAATTATAGAATCACGTTTGTCGATATAATTAATTAAAGATCTTACAGCTGCCTGGATTGAATCACCCTGAAACGGATGATTAACATATTTAAATGGAAATCCAGAACGGGATGATGTAACTGTCTTTAAAGAATCAACTATTACCATCAGAGTGGTATCCTTCAATTCTATAGCGCTCTTTGTGATGGAAACCGGACTGACAGGTTCTGGATTGATGTTAAGAGAATCATTTCTGGGGACAAGGTCGCCTGCTAATTTGGAGGAATCAACAGTTGACAAAACAGGGATTTTGATTTTCATGGGTTTCCATAAATAAAATTTATCCCACGGTATACTAAGGGAATCATATGGATATTTTATGAGTGAATTTCTTAATGAATCGAAAGGTGAATGAGCCGCTTCATAGATCAGACGCCCGAATGCCTGTCGCAATGGATCACCCTCATTCTGCCAGAATTGCGGACTATATTTTTGCTCGAGATATTTAAGTGCCTGATCCGAAGAAAGTGAAATTTCGGGCTTATAGAAGTGCTTGCCGAAAATTACCCCTCTCTTTTTTAATGAATCGATAACACTTTCTGTAGTTTTTGTTTTTTTGAAATTATCCTGAGAGAAAACTGATATATAAACGTTTAGAAAGATAATTGTTAAAAATAATTTTAGAATAGAGAACCGCATGCTTTAATATTTTTCAGATAAAACTTCATTATTGACATATCACAAAATACTGTAATTTTACAGAACTAATTTTTCAAAGATAATGCCTCAGTTCACATTAACAGATAAAAGACTTGTTAATATATACAGGAATATAAAAAACAGAGATTTTTTCTTTCCCGTTGAGTAGACCGGATCTCGTGATATTCCATTGACTTTCTATTCTAAAATTCAAAATTATTTTACGAAATTAACCGTAAAACCTAGAATCTGTTAAGAAATAGCCTTGTGAAATAAAACGATCCAAATGCAACTGATGTATTTATAACGGTCTGAGACCTGGAATATTATCAATTTTCTAAAAATCTTAATACCACAAATAATGGAATTACCATTCACTGAGCCATTTAAAATCAAAATGGTTGAAAACATTTACAAAAGTACAAGAGAACAAAGAGAAGGTTGGATAAAAGATGCAAATCTCAATCTCTTTAATCTTAAATCGCAACAAGTCTTCATCGATCTTCTTACTGATTCCGGTACGGGTGCAATGAGTGATAAGCAATGGTCGGAAATCATGCTTGGAGATGAAAGTTATGCCGGCGCATCTTCATATTATAAAATGAAAGAGGCAATTAAAGACATTACCGGATTCAGTTATTTTCTACCTGTCCACCAGGGAAGAGCGGCTGAGAATGTTCTTTTTTCAGTTCTGGTAAAGGAAGGGGACCTTGTTCCTGGGAATTCCCACTTTGATACTACAAAAGGGCATATTGAATTCAGAAAGGCAAATGCAATAGATTGTACAATTAACGCCGCCTCTGAAACGACATCTTATCATCCTTTCAAAGGGAACGTGGATCTTCAAAAACTTGAAAATGTACTAAAAT
Source organism: Bacteroidales bacterium (assembly GCA_003141895.1). Taxonomy (GTDB): domain Bacteria; phylum Bacteroidota; class Bacteroidia; order Bacteroidales; family VadinHA17; genus LD21. The sequence goes on from PLNT01000007.1 coordinate 389,943, forward strand.
CCAACCCTCGTGAAAAAATCTCCTGTGTAATTGTTACAATCACCAATAACACTGCAGGAGGGCAACCGGTTAGCATGTCGAATCTGAGAGAAGTCTCAGAACTTTCACGCAAATATGGAGTTAAGTTTATTATTGACTCGGCCCGTTTTGCAGAGAATGCATATTTCATAAGATTGAGAGAAGATGGTTTTGCTGACAAGGATATCAGGGACATATCACGGGAGATGTTTTCATATGCAGACGGAATGACTATGAGCTCAAAAAAGGATGCTATTGTTAATATGGGTGGATTTATAGCTTTTCGTGATGAAGAATTATTTCGCCAGGCATCAACTTTTAACATAATGTATGAGGGGTTTATTACATATGGCGGAATGTCGGGAAGAGATATGAACGCACTCGCTCAGGGACTATATGAGGGTACTGAATTACTATATCTCGAGTCGCGGATAAACCAGGTTTCCTTTCTTGGTAACAAGTTGAAGGAATATGGAATACCTCTTCTTGAACCATTTGGCGGCCATGCAATATTTATTGATGCAAAAAAATTCCTTCCTCATATTCCAAAAAAGGAATTCCCTGCCCAGACACTTGCAATTGAGCTTTATACCGAAGGTGGATTAAGAGGAGTTGAGATCGGCGCTCTTATGGCCGACAGGGATCCGCAAACCCGGAAGAACCGGTATCCCGACCTTGAAATGGTAAGACTTGCCTTACCAAGAAGAGTTTATACAGATAATCATATGAATTATGTTGCTGCAGTTGTCAGGAACGTTTTTGAAAGAAGAAACACAATCAGGAATGGTGTTAAGATAGTATGGGAAGCACCTATTATGAGACATTTTACTATCAGGCTTGAAAGGATACAGTGACCCTTTTGTACTTACACTTGGAGAGATTGGATATTCAGTAAAATCGTGGAAAAATATGTAACTTACACTCCATTTAATAATTTCATTTAGTAGAGATATGATCAAATCAATGACAGGTTACGGAAAAGCAATTGCCGAAACTCCGCAAAAAAAAATAACAATTGAAATCAAATCGCTTAATTCCAAACAACTTGATCTGAATACAAAGCTTCCCTGGTTATATAAAGAAAAGGAACCGGAAATCAGAAATCTTATCAGCCAGAGACTTGACAGAGGAAAAATTGACTTTTCTATTTATTGCGACATGCTTGATGACGAAGTCGTGACAGTTATTAATAAGTCTGCGGTAAGGAATTATTACAATCAGTTCAAAGATATAGCCGCTGAACTCAAAATAGACCTTGATGATCAGATTTTTACTGCAATTATGAAACTTCCCGATACACTTAAAACTGAAAAACCTGAAATGTCGGAAGAAGAATGGTCAATTGTCAAAAACCAGATCATTGAGTCGATAACAATGCTCGACATGTACAGGATTGAGGAAGGATTTTCCATAATGACTGATCTTAATAAATGTATAGGGAAAATATTAACACTTCTTGAAACTATTGGAACATTTGAAGAAGGAAGAATAACAAAAGTAAGAGAAAAACTGGCTTCACTTCTGGAGGAAAACCTTGGAACAGACAAAGTAGACAAGAACAGGTTTGAACAGGAAATCATATTTTATCTGGAAAAATATGACATCAATGAGGAAAAAGTCAGGCTTAAAACCCATTGTGATTATTTCACTGAAACATTAAATACTCCAGCACCAAATGGGAAAATTTTGAATTTCATAGCCCAGGAGATTGGAAGGGAAATAAATACTATAGGTTCAAAAGCCAACGATTCATCTATTCAAAAACTGGTGGTGATGATGAAAGATGAGCTGGAGAAGATTAAGGAACAAGCTTTGAATGTATTGTAAAGGCATAAAGGCTCAAGGGCATAAAGGCGTAAAGGCTTGGATTTTTTTAACGATAAACGATAAACGATAAACGATAATCGCCTGAGGCAAAATGGACGGAAAACTGGTAATAATATCTGCACCTTCGGGTGCCGGAAAGACAACAATAGTTAAACATCTGCTGAGCAGTGGATTAAATCTTTCATTCTCAATATCTGCCACAACCCGACCAATAAGGGGAAATGAGACTGATGGCGAAGATTATTTTTTTCTTTCTGTTGACGAATTTAAGAGGAAAATTGAGAATAATGAATTTGTGGAATGGGAAGAAGTTTATAAAGATCTCTTTTATGGCACATTGAAAAGCGAGCTTGAGAGAATATGGGCAAACGGGAATAATGTCCTCTTCGACGTTGATGTTAAAGGAGCGATAAGTCTTAAAAACAAATTCAAAACGAATGCTATTGCAATCTTCATTATGCCACCTTCCGTGGAGGAACTTGAAAGCAGGCTTGTAAAAAGAGCTACTGATTCTCCTGATAAAATCAGAATAAGGATTGAAAAAGCCAACGAGGAACTGAAACTGGTTGATCAATTTGATACGTTTATTGTTAATCACCAACTTGACAGAGCAAAGGTTGAGGCCCTGAAAGTAGTTTCCTCATTTCTAGAAAGATAAAAATCAGATGGCCAGGATTGGATTATATTTCGGCTCTTTTAACCCCGTCCACATTGGTCATATGGCAATTGCAGGTTATATGACCGAATTTGGTGGCATGGACCAGGTTTGGTTCGTTGTTAGCCCTCATAATCCCTTGAAAAAGAAGGAGACTCTCCTTGACGATCATCATCGGTTACACATGGTCAGACTGGCTATTGGAGATAACGACAAGCTTAAAGCCTCAGATATTGAATTCAAATTACCTATTCCATCATACACTATTGATACTCTGACATACCTGGGTGAGAAATACAGCAAAAATGAATTCTGCCTGGTGATGGGTCAGGACAATCTTGTAACACTTCATAAATGGAAAAATGCCTCTGAACTAGTGAACAAATATCCGATATATGTTTATCCACGACCTGATACTGAAAAACCAGCCTCTCAAATTCTTAAGCAATTACTTATGGCTGCAGATATTCATGATGTCAATGCTCCGCTTATGGATATCTCAGGTACTTTTATCAGAAAGGGAATAAAGGATGGAAAAGATATGTCATACTTCCTTTCGCAACCGGTTTGGAAGTATATTAAGGAAATGCATTTCTATGAAAAATAGTCAACAGGCGTCAGGTTACACTAAGGCACACTAAGGAAAAACGTAAATTCAGATAATTTAAATTCAGATAAACTAATTAATATGAAATCACCAAAAATTCTTCTTTTCACTATTTTATTGGTCTCCGGCCAGTTATTATTTGGACAACAAACCAAAAATCAATGGGAAAAATGGAATTATCTCATCGGGGAATGGGTCGGGGAACATACAGGAAAACCGGGATCGGGTGATGGAAAATTTTCATTTCAAACAGATCTTGATGGGAAAATACTTGTAAGAAAATCTAGTACTGTATTTCCTGCATCAACATCATCTGCTGAACTGATTCATGATGATCTGATGATTATTTACCTGAATGGAGGGGACAATCCACAGGAAGCAATATATTTTGATAATGAAGGACATACAATAAAATATAAGGTGAGTTTTACGGACAAAGCAATTGTACTCGCGAGTGATATTATTCCCAATGCACCTCGATTCAGATTTACTTATACAGCAATTGATGATAAAACTGTAAATGCTTCCTTTGAGATGGCTTCACCACAGGCTCCGGAAGAATTTAAGATGTATCTTGAGGGAAAGGCGAATAAGGTAAAATAGAATACGACATCTTTGTAGGGACGTTGCATGCAACGTCCCTATTCTTCTTTTGCGAGGAAACCCCTCTGTCAGCTTCGCTGACATCTCCCCCAAGGGGAGAAAATACTCACAAATTAAGGGAATAATTTTAAGGCAGAGAAAAATTTCTCCCCCCTTGGGGGCATAGCCGTCAAGCTAAC
>PLNT01000028.1 GCA_003141895.1 Bacteroidales bacterium
CCTGAATATGACCATGTATAACTAGTCGCTCCTGCTATCGCTCCAACCGAGTAAGCTACTCCATTCTGTCCCTGGCATACAGGACTTACTCCTGTGATAGCGCCTGCTGCTGCCGGTAACTGGTTAACAGTTATAGAATAATTGGCCGAGACAGTACCACTTCCACAACCATTGGTCCCTCTGACCGTAAGGTTACCGCTTGTCGCTGCTGCTGAAAAATCTATTGTAACTGCATTGGAATTTCCATTAATAGTGACTCCTGTCCCAGAATAAGACCAGGTATAACTCGTTACATTGGTTATTATCGGTACGCTGTAGGGTCCCAATGTTTCTCCCTGGCATACCGTTGCGGTTCCGGTGATAGCGCCTGCTGCTCCTGGTAACGGATTGACAGAAATTGCATAATTGGCTGAAACTGTACCATTTCCACAAGCATTGGTCCCTCTGACCGTAAGGTTACCGCTTGTTGCTGCTGCTGAAAAATCTATTGTAACCGGATTGGTCGTACCATTAATAGTAGCTCCGCCGCCTGAATATGACCATGTATAACTTGTCGCTCCTGCTATCGCTCCTACCGAGTAAGCTACTCCATTCTGTCCCTGGCATATAGGACTTACTCCTGTGATAGCGCCTGCTGCTGCCGGAAACGGGTTAACAGTTATAGAATAATTGGCCGAGACTGTACCACTTCCACAAGCATTGGTCCCTCTGACCGTTAAATTACCTGATGCCGCATTTGTCGCAAAATCTAAAGTGATGGCATTAGTATTTCCATTGATAGTGACGCCTCCTCCTGAATAAGACCATGTATAACTTGTTGCTCCTGCTATAGCTCCTACTGAGTATGATATTCCTGCTAGACCCTGGCATACAGGACTTACTCCTGTGATAGCGCCTGCTGCTGCCGGCAACGGGTTAACAGTTACATTATAAGTCGTTGGAAAAGCTGCAGTGCAACCGCCAACATCCTGATAGTTTACGCTTATTGTCTGAAGACCAGATGTGTTCCATGTTACGGTAGCAGTATTATTTGTTCCTAATCCTCCTGAAGTAACAAAACCTCCGACTACTGTCCAAATATAATTGGATTTGCCAGGTTCTGTTGTGTAAACATTTACTGTAGAACCTATACATAATGAACTTGGACCAGTTAATCCAGGTGCAGGTATTGCATTTATTGTAACTACAACAGCAGTTCTTGTTAAGCTTTTGCAAATACCTGAACCCTCTGATTCGGCATAATACGTAGAACCTGACACTAATGCTGTTCCATTTCCTAGAGCTCCACCACCTGAAGGAGCAGTGAACCAACTAACTGTATAGCCTCCCGGAGGCGTAGCTACAAGATCTCCTATAGTTTTAGGGCCACAGAAACTCTGCGAGGGTGAAGCACCCGGAGCATCAGGAATCGTGAAATTAATAATTACATCATCCGATGATATACAGGTTCCATTAGTTATTGTCCATCTAAGTGTGTATGAAACACCATTATCGCCAGTAAATTGACTACCATTGCTTGTCGGTGTATAAATGTTTCCGCCAGACCCTCCTACTTTACTCCATATTCCAGTACCTGAAGTCGGATTATTCCCAGCCAGAAAAGTGGTAGTAGCACCACACAAAGGCTGATCCGGTCCGGCATTAGCGAGTGTAGGAGTAGCATATACTGTAACTGCACTTGCATCAACCACTCCTGCTTTTGGTGAAACACCCACATTGTATGTAAAGTCTGTAAGTTTATAAACCCATGGACCAACTCCGACACCGGGCGTAGGAAGTATATAAGAAGCAGGCGGAGTTGCCGAAGTAATAGTAATAGGTACCTGAGCTAATCCATTAATAGTATAATTTATTACATAGTTGAAGGGGATACTATACGGTGCCGTGAATGAGACAGGTATCCCGGAAGCACCACAAACAGGTCCGGCAGGAGTCAGTTGTGCCCTGGGTTTAAGATCAGTTACAGAACCCAGAGTATAATCATCTGAACCGGATGATGTTACCTGACCTGTTGAAGATGCGGTTCCGTTAGAATTATCTCCTGCTGAGAATGTCGATATCTGAGCCCAACTGCTTGTCCCGGTATTATATTTCGCTAATCTGATGTTTGGCATTCCACCCGTAATAACTGGCGTAACATCACTGGATGGTGTCCAGTTAATATTTATAATTGAATTACTTCCTGCTGTAGTTTTAACTGTAAAATACTCTTGTGTACTCACACCTAAAAGAGGAGGTGTAACACTTGCAGATGTACTATTTGGGGTAAAATACTCAGCAGACCATAATAATGGCCCGGTTTGAGTATTAGAAATCATGAGCTTGTTTCCTAAAATATTCGGTGCTCCACTTTTACCTATCGGAAAAACAAAATAATCATATTGGCTGATGTCTTTAATAAGCGGACCATCGACAAAAGAAGCTGCACTTCCTCCAGATACACAAGTATTTGAGGAATTTGTTACCGTCAGCTGCCTGCTTGAGCTTGTATTTATTAAGCCATTGGTCAAAAGCAGATTACCAGTCACTTCAATAGCTCCAGCATTATTTATCCTGAGTCCTGCACTATTATTGATTTCAAGATTATTAAATGCGCTTGTACCTGTAAAGTCTCCCAAAACGGCTCCACCAACCGTTTGAGGTGCTGTCCCGGCAAATGAAACCACAGCTCCTGCTCCGCTTCCACTTCTAAAGGTACCCGATAAACGACTCATTGTACCTAGAATTGTAAGCTTTTTGTTATGAACACTGTTATCGAGGACCGGGCCGTTTATTTGCAGCAGATTGCAGATAGTAAGATCTCTGTTTGGCAAAACACGTGTTCCAGTTCCGGAAAAGATAATATTGGGTATATTGTCATAAAGGTCCGCAACAACAGTGTATGTTCCTGACCCTCCATATTCAACAGTTCCATTATTGGCACAACTTAAGAAAGAAGTAAAAACGCCGGCAGGGAAAGAACCACTTTCAAGATATATGGTTCCACTTCCATCGACAGTTCCCAGATTATGACCGTATGAAGGAGATTTTATTTCCAACCTGTTATTAATGGTAGTCTTATATGCGTAACAATAATTAGTATTAATTGTAACAACATCCTTTATAATAACAATAAATCCATTAGGTCCACCAACAGGACATGAATACGTAGTCCCTGCAGTCTGATCCCATATTGTATTATCTGTCCAATTACCATCATTATTACTTGTATAAGTCGGCACATTGGCAAAGAAAGATGCTGCAATACCAGCAGTATATTCTCCGCTAATGCTGTTCTGACCGGCATAAGTAGATGAGATAGTATTAAAATCAGCATCTACCCCCGGATAAATATTCCAGGTTGTCGCCGGCACCATTAGTCTTGCAACCAGATAATCTGGTTCATCACCTACAACGTCTCCCTGCAAATAATTAAGCACTAAACTTCCGTTAAATCCGCTAAAACCAGAGCTCTCAACCGCCCAATAGTAATCAAGAGCATTCGCTGAACTGAAAAGAGCAGGATGCTGGCTGTTTATATTATTTATACGAACAAATGCCGGATTAAGATTGGCATCAATTTTCAGTGTGGCCGGTGTATATTTTCCAGATGTACCAATTGGATAAAGGAACAAAGGTTGAACACCCGGGCTAAAGAATTTTCTTAAACCCCCATTACTAAAAACTCCTTCGGAGGTTATCATTTTTGCAGCACCAAATGTCGCCACCGGAGATGAAACCACAACACTATTTGCTCCAAGGGTAACCAGGTTTCTCTTGATATCGAAAATGCCTTGCGCCAATGTCAAATCTTCAGTCAGTGTCAAATCATTACCAACCTGGGCTCCTGCGGCATTATTCAAAGTTATCCTTGCGTATGAACCTGATCCGGTAATATGCTGAAGAGTAGTTCCGCTCAGTGTTATCCCATTGCCAACTAAATTATTATCAGAAAATGTTGCATCATTCTCAAGATCTCCATTTAAATTTACGACATTGTTGCCAAGTATGAAATTGCCTGCACTTAGCGTCAGGTTATGGGCAACTGTTGATGGACTACCAAGAGTCAGTGATGTACCTGGATTTACCACCAGATCATTGAAATTGGTGGCACCTGTTATAGATTGTGCGCCTGCATATGACGATGCATTTGTTGCACTAAAAGTAGTAAGGTTTGTACCTGCAGCATATCCTAATACTCCCGGAGTATTTGTCAGATTACCATTAAAAGTTACATTAATATTATTTGAATTTAAAAAACTATTAGCGCTGATAATCATGTTCCCGTTCAAAACAAGTGGACTCTCCAAAAGTCTGACAGTAGCCGGGTTTCCTACATTTATACCTGTAATTGTCAGATTATTTAAAGGGATATTGGCATCCAGGAAATAATTCTGAGGTGCATTTACGGCAATTCCAACCTGGGAGAAAATAATTGTGCCTCCCGTAACGGAACCCGTCCCCGGTCTAAGATACAAGTCACCAAATGGAGAAGATGTTGTGGTCGTTCCACCATTACCCCTCACAATGGTCAGAGTACCATTTGACATAGTAAATGTACTACCGGCATTTAAAACTTCCAGTTTGGCATTAGTGGTATTTGAATTCTGTCCATAAATTTGAACCGAACCATTGCTTTGAGAATACTGTAAAACACCACCGGCATTTGATGGATTTCGGCGTATCTGACCATTCACAAACAAGTTACCACCCTGAATGTCTATAGCCGAAGCGCCACTGCTAGTATACTCGATATCATTATTATTATTATTTGTCCCGGCAGTACTCCCTACATACACATTCCCATTTACAATTGTCAGCCTTCCACTTAATAATAAATCGCCATTGTCGTCAGGTGCATTCCCTATAAGTATATTCCTGTTACCTGTATTACTTGGTAGATTGATATTTAAACCTGCAGTTGCAGGAATACTAAAAGGTGTAATTGTTGAGATGGTAAAATCAGAATTAGGATTTGTTCGTGCAAATATGAAGGTACCATTTTGCACTGTCAACCAATTATCGGCAGGGGTACTTAAGGTTCCACCAATATCACATGTAAGAGTAGTAACTTGAGAGTTGCCCTTATTTAAAGTCACTTTATTAAAAATAGTAGTAGGACTTGTTCCTGATATATATGCATTATTGGACCCTTGAAATGTCAAATTACAGTAATAACCACTGTTAAGTAATCTTACATATGGGTTTCCATTGGAATTATTAGTAAAATTACCACCAACAGCTATAGTATTTGCCAGTGGTGGACCCGGAGGAACACCATAAATAGCAGGCTGAACATCAATATAACCGTTTGCATCGACCATAATATTTCCATCTATAACCAGATGTTGGGGGACTATTTCAGGTATAAATATTAAGGTACCTGTATTAACATTAAGATTGCCAGTAACATGTAAAGTTTTTTCAATGGTGGGATCATAAACGCCTGAATAATATGGTGCAATATTTGTGTTCCAACTCACAGCAATCCATGCATTTGGATTATCTCCTCCACAAGTTAAATCACCCTGAATAGTCGTTAAACTATTATTTGGTAAGACAAGGTTATCACCACCCTTGGCTGTAAGTATTAGGTTACCATACGATGTAACATTCGGGGGTAAAATGTATAATGCCCCCGTAGCACCATCAATATCATAATATTCTGTAGTACCGTGGTTATTATTGAAACCTGAAAAATCGCTATTCAGCGGGAATGAAAATAATTTTGGAACATTACCTCCAGTCACTGTGGTCGTGAGACGGAATAATCCATTACCAAAAGGATTGTTCATAACCATACTAAATGTACTTCCTGTCCAGGTGTAAATATCAAGAATAGAACCAGACTGAATCTGTAAACTGGCGCATCTCTGATTTGCCGTTAAATTAACAGTATGATTGTTTTCAATAAACACAATACTGTTTGGGCCAGGGAAATTAGTACCTTCAACTGCACCGGCAGGTACAGCAGCACCTCCAGACGTATATGACCATGTAGTATTTAAATTCCATGCGGTACTTGCAATACTGTAAAATTTCAGAGGGGCTCCGAAAGATGCATCACCGGCAGTAAAATCAGCATCAATATAATTTGTACTGACCGCCCAATCTGATATTGTATTAGTTACAGTATTAATGTTTGCGGCAGCTCCATTATTCCATGTGCTTGTTGTTCTGTTATAAAGTGAAGGAATATAACTCGTTTCAGTACCAACTACATCTGTCTCATCATATACAAATGTATGAGTAACTGAATTTGCTGCAATCCCTGCAAAACCCGATGATTCAACACGCCAGAAATAGGTCAGGCTTTGTCCGTGCACTGTTGTGGCAGGATGCTCATAACCTACCGGAATAACAGTTATTGAGCCATAAGTGGTTGGAGCAGAGGTAAATCCTATAGTAGCCGGTGTATATTTAACTGGTCTGACCGGAACCAAAGTAGGTGCTCCCACCGGAAAAACAAAAGCTGCCGTCGATGAATATACTTTTGTAAGTCCCCCATCACCGGCGTTTCCTGCAGTTTGAATATATCTTAATGCACTCCCGTTAACAATAGAAGCACCTGCATCAAGTTTTAAATTAAAGGTTTCGATATTAAAAAGTCTGTCCCTTGAAAATGTAAGTAATCCATCTACTGTTGTATTGGCAATCAAGGAAACAGGTGCTGACCCCGCAGCGCCACTATTATTATTTAGTTCGACATTATTGAAGATACCATTCCCGTCAATCGTCTGTGCGACTGTTCCTATAAAAGCAATTTTACCTGTACCGGTATGGACCCCTGAGTTAAATGCGTTACCCGATAGATTAATTATATTTCCATTATCATTAAGAGTGCCTAGAACAAGCCTGAAGTTGCCAGCCACATTTATTGAAGTACCAGAGGTTCCTGCAAAATTCATAGCAATTCCGGCAGGCTTATCAATTGTGAAATTATTCAACGCCTGAGCCGCAAAAACTGAGAATGTCTGAACTCCTGTTCCATTCAGATCCGTTGTATTAGTCCCGGAAGTATAGGTAGTTCCACTGGCGATTGTAAAATCTCCGCCAATCGTTACGTTAAGATCATTTGCCTGAAATACTCCTGAAGAAAGAGTAAGGTTGTTAAGTATTGTAATCGGATTGATATTCAACTGAACAAGTCTCACTCCGCTTGTCCGGTTAATTGTAAGATTACCAAAAGGAGCCGTACTGTTTACATAATAATCTGCATCCGCGGCTACCGTTCCGGTTGTAGGAATCAACTGAACAGTGCCTCCTGTTACATTATTATACGTGACAGGAGAATTGACAAGAAAGGCCAGTGGTGTAGCAGTAATATTACAAACATCATATATTGAAAGTGTACCACCTGCCATGGCAAACCCATTTGCCGGATTGGCGTCAATATTGAAGGTTCCAGCCCCTATGGCTGGGTCAATGCCGTTATTGGCTCTGGCTGTATTAATTATTGCATTGGACAGATCGGCAGGATTCACATAATTGATTGTATTTGTGAACCGTCCTCTGAGATTTAAGCTTCCACCGTTTTGAACATACGATATCAGACCGCTGGCGCCACCCTCAGGATTATGGAACTGTTTGGCATCCACTTTACCACCATTCAGAATAAACTGTCCCGAAGCATAACTCCAATATAGTAACCCTGATGATTCACGAGTAGACAAATAACCATTGTCGATTTGGAGCTTACCAAGGATGGAAAGACCGCTGTTTCCTCCGGCGCTAATACCATAGGTACCATTTGAGCCACCCGCTAATCCATATGCTGCATTTACTTCTGTAAAATCATCTGCAGTAGATAGAACAATAACCCCTGCACCTTCTAAAAACAGAGCTCCGTTTAAAGGTATAAAAAAGTCGCTTGAAGGTGGTCCTGCTGTTGCTCCTTCTGAAAGAGAGGGTATTGCGACCAATCCCTGCAAAACGAGTGACCCGTTTTTAATCCACAAAGCTTTTTTCAGGTTCGGGTTAGCTGCTGGTGTCACTGGGTTAGTGAGATCACCTGCTGATGTGTTTGCACCAAACAATCTGAAATTACTATATGCAGAAGAATTAACAGTAAGCTTAAAGGTCTGGTCATTCCCTTTATCAACTACAAGGTTATAAAAATCAGTTTGTCCATTACAGTTTAATGACTTGTCACTTAATCCCTGAAAATAGACAGTCGCAAATCCATTTGCGGGCAATTGATTATAGACAGGATAGGTCAGATTGGAAAACCTGACTATTCCATTGTTAGTTAAATCTCCGTTAATCTGTACCCTGTGTGATTCAAGCTCATAATAATCAAGGAATGGAGGCATACTGCTTCCTGTAATACCTAAAGGTGAAGCCTGAGTGTTGGTGGTCCCTGTTCCAACAGTTATTGAACATGAATTATCTACAGTAACATCGCCTTTTATTATAAGTTTCAGTTTTCTGGTTGTCCCGTCATTAATCTGAAAAGTTCCCTGCTTTACGTTTAAATTACCATTAAGTGTAATGTCCCTAACCTGAATAACTGCACCGGAGGACCTGATAACGAGATGATAATAGGTTGCCTGCGTAGCTGACATAGTGCCGGCGTTATTATACTCTGTGATACCACCATCAGTACTGACAAATGAATTTATTGTGGCAGCAGGAAAACTCGAAGAAGAAAGCTTAAGGGAACCGTTCCCCCTGAGCGCTGCTAATGTGTTCGAAAAATTATAAATTGATTGATCAAGAATTCCCCCGTTATTAATTGTAATATCAAGGTTTTGGGTCGAATTATTAGCTTGTAGAGATACCGTTCGCGTAGTTAGAATAACCACCTTATCATTTGGCCCGGGAACCAGCGTTCCAGTTCCGGCGGTTGTTCCACCCGGATCAAAAGTCCAGGTACTTGCCTGATCCCAAAAGCCTGTCTGATACGAATAAAAAGTGCTTGATGACCCAACAGTCCAGAAACCATCAATCGTTAAGCTTCCTGTGGATGTTGCAGGATTGGAACCAGCGAAGGATGGCCCGGTGGCAACTGCCCAACTTCCGGAAGTATTTGTGTAAGGCTCAAATAATAAAGGATTACCGACTACTTCACCGGCATTATACTGAATTGAAACTATTGTAGTGTTGTCAGATATAATCCCAGATGTCACTATATCCCAGTATTTATTCAGGCCATTTGTCAGAATACCAGGATTTGCAGGAACCGCTCTTACTGAAACACTTCTCGCCATTGATGCACCGGCTGGTAAGGTTAAAATAAGGGGGTTATAATAGCCGTTGCTGCCAATCGGATAGGTCCCGCTAAAGAGGGGATTTATGGCATTTGCCGAGCGAATAAAACGACCTGTACTATTCGTTTCGATCATATTAGTGCTGCTAAATATTGCGCCGGCAACAGCAGTGGTATTTGTTAGTGTCAAATTGAATGTACCAAGCCTTAGCACACCTGAAGTAAGGGTTAAAGTACCTCCAACTGCAGCAGAGGAGGAAAGAGTTTTTGTATTACCACCCGAAATAGTCAGATTGTTATAGGTAAGACCTGCTGCATTCTGAGCAGCTCCGTTGTAATTTACTGTCCCTGTACCACATGTAAAAGTTCCTGAAAGAGTATTATTACCAGCAATATTCAATGTCCCGGTTGTAAATGTTAAAGTGCCGTTACCTGTAAGGTCACCAGTCATAGTAAGAGCATTTGCCCCTATGGCTAAGGTTGGTATTGCTCCAGATTGATTAATTGCTACGTTCGAAACACTTTGGGTAATACTTACATCAAGTGTTAAAGTACTGGCTGCAGTTCCGTTAATAACAACAATATCAGTCTCGCCTCCTACCTGTCCGGGATAGGTTGCAGCAGTTGCAGTACCGGTTTTTACCCAACCGGCGGCAGTCCAATTAGAGTTCGCTCCTAAAGTTAGAGTGAATGTTGTTTGCCCCTTTAAGATAATTCCAAAAGCAAATAAAACAACTAACATCATCCCTATTCGCCTCAATAATAAAGGCAATGGTAATAAGCTAACCTTCCTTTCTTGTGGGACTGATGGAAAAGATAGCAGAGATAATTTTGGATAAGTCAGATCGCAAATTGGGTAAATATGCTTCATACAGGTCAGGTTCAAATTATTTCAATCAAAGTAATGTACAACATATCAAGTAAATACGACTTTCAGGGCTATAGCACACCCTTACCAAGTCACTTAAAGGTTAACTCAAAATCTTAATCTAGCGAATGTAATCATTTTTTGTTCACTTGTATACGCTCTGAAAAAATGTATTTTAAACATATTAACATGACTTATTAAGGAACTCAAAATGTTTAGCAATCTCATTTAGAAGACCTGAATATTTGTCTGAAAGTTGCATGAAGGTTTTTCTTGATTAACTTGCATTACTATTTTTTGATCAATGAAGATTAAAGCTATGCCAACGGCTAAATATAATTGACTAAATGACTCTTCACAAAGAATATTTTAATGTTGGAGATCCTATACAAACTAAAAACCCCGCATAACGGGGCTTTGAATTCTGTGGGGGTTGAGGGATTCGAACCCCCGACCCTCTGCTTGTAAGGCAGATGCTCTGAACCAGCTGAGCTAAACCCCCTGAAATAAGAGTGCAAATATAAATTACATTTTCTTTTCTGCAAAGATTATGCTGAAATAAATATTTAGAACTATATAAAACACAAAAAGTCAGGCATTAACCTGACTTTTCTTTAATAAAAATATTTATTGAATTTTACACTCTAACCTTAGTTTGCTTTCTTATACCACATGAACCAGGCAAGATTATAGAGCCCTTCTGATGCTAATTCTTCACGAGAGGCGGTTGAACTGGGGATAGTACGAACAAGAACATCATCCCCGGCTTTCCAGTTGGCTGGCGTCATCACCTGTTCAGACTTTGTTTTCTCCAACGCTGTAACCATTCTCAACAGTTCGTCGGTATTTCTTCCAACTGTCATCGGATAAAAATAAACCGCCTGGATAACATTATCAGGATCAATAATAAACACTCCCCTTACATCTTTCGTTGTTTCAGAGGTAGTGGGAATCATCCCATACTGCTTGGAAATAGTCAGATCTTCATCGGCGACTAATGGAAATTCAATACTAACAGGTTCCCTGTCTTTATACCGTAAACCCTCCATTGCTTTTTTCCACTGTTCATGCGTGCTTAAACGATCCGTGGAAATGGCCAAAACCTTCACGCCAAGTTTATCAAACTGATCCTGCAAATTTGCGAGTTCAAGAAGTTCAGTAGTACAAACAGGTGTAAAGTCCTGTGGATGACTAAACAAAATTTTCCAGCTCCTGCCATAATCGCCTGGAAATTTTATTTCCCCGTTTGTCGATTGCGCAATGAATGCTGGAGCTTTATCTCCTATAAGAGGAATGTTCCTGGATTCCGTTGTTTTTGGTCCTTCAAATAAAAACGGATCCTGCGACCATAATTTTGTCACTGTAAAAGTGACCAAAATGAATAATATTAACTTTTTCATGGCTTCTAAATTTATATTCTATACTAATTTAACTACTTAGCTTAACATTTTTACTGTAAAATATGTTCAAAGAGATGCTTTATTTAACAAAACTTTAATATTTGTTAAAAATTTATAAGTGTAAAAAAAGCGCCCGGTTTATATTCCGGACGCTTCACTAAAATATAATTTTCTGATTTTAAAATTCCGATTTAAAGGAGTTAGCTTTCTTAAACCAAAGGTACCATACAGGATTATAATAGCCCTCCGGTACAATTGGCTTTCCTTCACTGTCAGTTTTTGGCGGAATAGAGACAAGAACATCATTACCTGCCCTCCAGTTTACAGGCATCAGAAAGTTACCTGATGCAGCTGTTTTAAGGGCAATCACCATCCTGAGCAATTCATCCGTACTTCTGCCAATGTTCGATGGATAAAAATAAATTGCCTGAATAATATTATTAGGATCGATTATAAATACACCTCGAACATCTCTTGTTGTATTTGAGGCTGGATGAATCATTCCATACTCTTTGGCAATTATTCGCTTATCGTCGTCAACAAGTGGAAATTTAATTTTGACGGACTCTTTATTATTTAATTTCAGAGCTTCCATTGATTTCTTCCACTCAATATGAGTTTCAAGTTCATCAGTAGATACAACTATAAGCTTTATTCCAAGTTTATCAAATTCATCCTGCATCTTTGCCAATTGTAGAATCTCTGTTGAACAAACCGGTGTGAAATCCTGGGGATGACTAAACAGGATTTTCCATTTCTCTCCAAAATCATCCGGGAAATTTATTGTACCATTTGTCGATTCTGCTATAAATGAAGGCGCACTCTCCCCAATTAAGGGAATTCGGAAGTTTCTGTCTTCGACCTTACCTTTTCCTTGTGTGGACGAAGACACATCATCATTTTGTGCCCATAATCGGGTGACAAAAAAAGTAATCAGCATTATTAAAAAAATCTTTTTCATAAGGATACTGGTTTTATTAATAACTAGACTAATTAAACTTACCAGAAATGATTTAGTTCATCTGGAAAATTCTTTTAACATTTATTTAACAAAATGGTAAGATATGATTGATCTTAATAGAATGACCTGCCCTAATTCAAACTTTAATAAAGGAAATTGCAAACGCAAATTGAGTACCTTTTTACGGTTCCTGTTGCCAGTACCTCTTCCGGAATTCTCCACATTTCGACAGTTTTCTGATCGAATTGAACAATTTTCCAATCCTTTCAGACCGCCATTGAGAAATCTGACGTATTTTCAGATAATAGATAGTCTGATATTATTGAAAAGAGTGCAATAGCAATGAAAAGTAAAAGCAATGGTCCTGACGACGGGGGCCTTCTCTTTACCGTTCCCATTACTTTCCATTTTTAATAAATATTGAAGACAGGACTGAAACCAGAAGAATAAAAATTATTATTCCAAGTGAAAGTATTATAGGTATCTCAAAATGAACAAAAGAAGAAAGCATCTTCAATCCTACAAATATTAAAACAAATGATAAACCCACTTTCAGAAATCGGAAGTAACTCATCATTCCCGAAATAGCGAAATAAAGTGATCGTAAACCCAGTATTGCGAAAATGTTTGAAGTATAAACTATAAAAGTTGATTTACTGATTGCCAGAATTGCAGGAATACTATCGACAGCAAATATCAGGTCAGATGATTCAATTATCACCAGCACCAGGAATAAAGGTGTGGCGAACAACTTCCTGTTTTCTACTATAAGCAGTCTATCACCATGGAGTGTTTGGGTTACAGGTAGAATTCGTCTGAAAAATTTTATAACTGGATTTCTATCAGGATTAACTTCAGTTTCCTTCTGAAATAGCATTTTTATACCGGTAAATAATAGAAAGCCTCCGAAGATGACTACAATCCACTCAAACCGGTTAATAAGAGCCACTCCTGCAAAGATAAATGTACCTCTCATAATAAGGGCGCCGAGGATACCCCAGAATAATATTTTATGCTGATACTGTTTATTAACAGCAAAAAAAGAAAATATCAGTATGAAGACAAAGATATTATCTACGCTCAAAGAATACTCAATTACATATCCTGTAATAAATTCCAGCGCTTTTGTCTTACCAAATTCAAAGAATACAAAAAGATCAAATAACAGGGCCAGCAATATCCAGATAGAACTCCAGAGAATTGCTTCTTTTACAGGAACTTCATGAGTTTTTTTATGAAAGACCCCGAGGTCAAGCGCAAGCATTGCAAATACAAACAAATGAAATCCAATCCAAAAGTAAATGCTTACACTCATTTAATTAACATTAGCTTGCAAACTTATGAAAATAAATCTTTAAATCTTGCTATGTCAAACTTTGAACAGGTTGATGAACATGTCCCTCTCCTAAAACAATCTGATCTTTCTTTTTAACTATTTATAGGCTTTTACCTGTATAAAAGATTTTATCGGGACATTATATTTCTGCTCAATATCAGGAATTTTGTCTCCATCAGTATCCTGCATTGATGTCAGGTATTCTAATAAAGCAAGCCATTCTTTTCCTTCCTGAACTCCGGGGCGATTTTCATCCATATCGATGACAGCAGTTTTCATATCTTTAATCTTATTACCCGCGGCATCCTTAGGGATCACCTTTATGAGACCAAAACTCATCTTCTTAATTATTCCCATGAATTCAACCATATAAGAATTCGCAGTAACAGAATATAATGCTTTGTTTTTTTTCGAAAAGTCAACATTTATTACACTCCTATCAGAATGGACAATCTCAATCTTCTTTATTTTTTTCAGTAGCCCTTTGTCAGGATTATATTCTACTCTTATACCTGAATAATAACAATAGTAATCGGGACTTGATTTATACGCTACCTGTAAGATTTCCAGAATACTCTTAAGTTCCTTGCCTGTAATATACATTCTTGAAAGCGCATAACCCGGAATATTATCATTGCCTGATCCAAGTGACATAACCCTGAAAATATCAGGTGCTGTCAGTTTTCCGACTAAAATTTTATCGCGTAATACACCTGCTGCTACCATACTGACATCTGTACCCTTGCCTCCGTGTTTATTTACATAATATTGTATTGCATCAGCAACCAGAGGACCCAGATTACTTGCCATAAAATTTCCCGATTCATTGCCTTCAAGAATAAACTGGGTTTCAGCAACTGGTTTATCATAATTCAAACCAAGTGGATTAAGAATTTCAGCAGTGATTCTTTCTTTTTGTTCCTGAACAAGCTGATTTATATTTTTGTCACCCAATATCTTATCATCTATTGGTATTAGTTTATAATCATCAACTTTAAGATTTTTATTAGAATAAGTAAATGAGATCCGGCCGACAAACTCACCATATTCCCCTGCCTGAACTATGGGAATTCCATTCACAATTATCGGTTGATCAAGTTTCGTATGAGTATGGCCTCCAATTATCAGGTCAATTCCCCTGACTTTTCTGGCAAGGTCAACATCCTCTCCACCCCATGCGCCGCTCTTGTTCTTAGCCAATCCTGAATGAGAAACACAAATTATAATATTGCATTTCTCATCTCTTAGTTCCTGCACCATTTTCTTTGCAAATGATGTTTGTTTTTCAAAGGTAAGCGGTACTGCCCTGGGTGAATCATTCACAGCATCTTTGCCAAGAATGGAGAATATACCGAATTTAATACCATCTTTAATCAGGATCAGTTTTCTGCAGACAATATTATCGGATAAAAGTTTTTCAAGTCCGTCATCTCTAATGTCTTTTCTGTTGAATTCAGTATTTCCGATGAGTATTGAAGGGATTTTTCCTTTATCGTGAGCGGTACTTATTGTTGAGGCCAGCCACTCCGGTCCAAAGTCAAATTCATGATTTCCAAGGCACGTCACATCATACCCCATTGAATTCATTAAACGAAGCTGAAAACCGGTTTCTTTCTCAAGAGCCTGGAAAAGAGTACCCATCAAAAAATCCCCTGCATCAATGACAAGGGTTGTACCTCCATTTCTTTCCTTTTCCTCTTTAATAATAGTGGCAATTCTGGCAAATCCCCCGATTGTTTTATCGTCATTCACTGTTAAAGGAGTATAAGCAAGTTCCGGCCCGAATCCGATAACATGGGAATGAAGGTCATTTGTATGCAGGATGGTTATCTTTTTCTCAGTTTGACCATTGAGTGCAATAATTGAAATAAAACTGAAAATAATTCCTAATAATCTTTTCATAAAAAGAAGGAATGGTTAGTTACAAATTTAATCAAATATCCGGTTTTATGGTCGTTTTTAATGTAGCCCGGTGTTTCTGTTGGATAAGTCGAAATCCATTGAATAAACAGTTTTAGTCCCCCTTTGGGGGGACGGCCGCGTAGCGGCCAGGGGGTCACTTTCTTTAAACAGCCCCAGGAAGACTATATCGCCTCCGCCACAACAAAAGTGCTCCCGCCAACAAAAATTAAATCTGTGGGTTTTGCGATATTTCTGGCAGCATTTAGTGCACTTC
Source organism: Bacteroidales bacterium (assembly GCA_003141895.1). Taxonomy (GTDB): domain Bacteria; phylum Bacteroidota; class Bacteroidia; order Bacteroidales; family VadinHA17; genus LD21. The sequence continues at coordinate 15,929 of PLNT01000028.1, forward strand.
GAACATCGGGGAAACTCTCTCCTGTAAGTCCGTATTTAGTGGCTCTTGATTTGAGAATTGCTTCATTTAGTGCCCGGGGAAGGGAGGCTTTTGTAAAGTAATATAATGCGTCTTTTGGGAAAAGAGGCAGAACATATCGCAGATCCTTATCATTAACAAAACCAATTACCATGTGCAAGGCAGATTTTGGAATACTTTCAAGCTGACCAATCACGAACTCAAGTCCTTCCTTATTGTGTCCGGTATCACAAATGGTCAACGGGGATTTGTTAAGTATCTGCCATCGGCCGGCAAAACCAGTATTTAGGATTACTTTTCTGATTCCATCGGAAATATTCACATTTGAAATATTAAAAACATTATTCAATAATCTGAAGGCTGCTAATACGGCATTAAGATTTTTGGCCTGGTAATTACCGGGGAGTGTTGTTATGCCTTCAAAGTTATTACCTGTGGCCAGTTCAGTTATTAAAAAGTCTCTTTCACTACTTATCATGTCACTTTTTGAGAGCTCACATGAAAAGATCCTGTCAGCAAAATAGATTGGTGCATTAAGATCACCGGCCTTCTTAAGAAAAACATTTTCCGTTTCAGGATGTGTTTCACTAATGACTATAGGTATTTTCTCCTTAATGATTCCTGCTTTTTCGAAGGCAATTTTCTCAAGAGTATCGCCAAGAATATCCATATGGTCATGGCCGATATTAGTAATGACCGACAGAACAGGATTAATAATATTTGTAGAATCCAGTCTCCCTCCCAGACCAACTTCTATAACCGCCACATCAACTTTGCATTCATCGAAATAATTAAAAGCCATAGCAACAGTCATTTCAAAAAATGATGGATTTACAGTCGAAATAATGTTTTTATGCTCCGTAACAAATGTTATCACATTACTTTCAGGTATCATTTCTCCATTTACTCTGATTCTTTCCCTGAAATCTTTAAGATGTGGAGAAGTAAATAATCCTGTTTTATATCCGGCTTCCTGTAAAATAGAAGCAATCATGTGTGAAACTGAACCTTTGCCATTTGTACCTGCAACATGAACAGTAAGAAAACGGCTGTGCGGATTTTTAAAATAATTGTCAAGTAGTATTATATTTTTCAGATCATTCGTGTATGCAGCTTTTCCTATCCTGTGATACGAAGGAAGTTGACTGAACAGGAACTCAAGGGCTTCGGAATAATTCATTGAGTGTTCTGGATTTATAATTCGGGCTTAAACTTTAAGTACTCTAGACACTTCAAACTCCAGGCACTTAATTTTACAAAATAACATACTTTGCGATCAGATAACAATTTCTGCCTTAAAATAGTTACTTTTGCAGAAATGATCATGCTGTGCAGCAATATGTATGTTATTGATATTAAATGATTAACGATGAGAAAAAAACACAATAAAAAAATTTTCATAATTGATACTAACGTTCTGCTTCACGATTATAAGTGCATTTACAATTTTGAAGAAAACGATATTATCATCCCCATTGTTGTTCTTGAAGAACTTGACAAATTTAAAAGAGGAAATGACCTGATAAACTTTCATGCACGAGAGTTTACCAGGGAACTTGATAAACTTTCAGGAGACATGCTGCTTACTGCCAATATTCCCCTTGGTGAAAACCTTGGAAATATGCATATTGAAACAGGGAAAGACTTTTCGGAAAAAGTAAACCAGTCATTTCCTGAAAGAACAGCAGACCACAGAATTCTGGCAATTTCCGAATATGTGTGCAGCACTAATAAAGACAAAACAGTTGTCCTGATAACAAAAGATATCAACCTGCGCATGAAAGCCAAATCCCTTGGCATTATCGCGCAGGACTATGAAAACGACAAAGTTGCCAATATTGATGATCTTTATAAGGGGATAAGAATACTGGATAAGGTCAATCAGGAATCAATTTCAAAACTCTATGAAATACCTGAGGGAGTCAGTCCGACAGAATTCAATCTGGAACCAAATATGACAGGGCACCAGTTTTATATCATGAAAAATAATGGATCGAGTGCATTGGCTCACTACAATCCTATCAGTAAAACGCTGAACAGAGTAATTAAACAAACAACATACGGCATTGATCCGAGGAACGCCGAGCAGACCTTTGCAATTGAAGCTCTTTCAAACCCCGATATTCAGCTTGTTTCCTTAACAGGCAAGGCTGGGACCGGAAAGACCCTGCTTGCCCTGGCAGCTGCTTTACAACAGCATAAGAGATATAAACAGATTTTTCTCGCACGGCCAATTGTTCCACTTGCAAACCGCGATCTGGGATTTTTACCCGGTGACGTTAAGGAGAAGATGGACCCCTACATGCAGCCGCTTTATGACAACCTTACTGTTATCAAGCATAAATTCAGTCATCAGAGTCCCGAGTTTCTGAGGATAAATGATATGATGAAAGAGGAAAAACTTGTGATTACTCCCCTTGCATACATACGAGGCAGAAGTCTTTCCAGTATTTTCTTCATTGTTGATGAAGCACAGAATCTTACACCTCATGAGATAAAAACCATTATAACCAGGGCCGGAGAAGGCACCAAGATGGTATTTACAGGAGATATTGAGCAGATTGATTCACCATATCTCGATATTGCATCAAACGGGTTAAGTTATCTTTCGGACAAAATGAAGGATCAGGATATCTTTGCGCATATAAACCTCGTGAAAGGGGAACGCAGCTTTCTGGCGGAACTCGCTAGTAAGGTCCTATAAGTAAAAAGTAAAAAGTAAAAAGTAATAAATCTGGTAAATATTATGAAAATCAAGGCAATCCGGTTAGCTGCATTACTGGTAATTATTTTACTGGCAATTCCTGTAGTAGTCATGGCAGGTGATAAAAACAAAAACAAAAAAGAGGGTCAGACTATCCAGCTTTTTAACGGAAAAGACCTTAATAACTGGGTCTTTAAACTAAAGGATCCTTCCGTTGATCCATCAACTGTATTTACTGTTCATGACGGAATCATTCAAATAGCTGGTAATCCGTTCGGATACATGAGGACGAAAGATACTTATTCTGACTACAAACTTCATGTTGAATGGCGGTGGCCGTCGGAGCCAACAAACAGCGGAGTTTTTATACATGCTCAGCAACCTGATTCAATATGGTTAAGATGCATTGAATGTCAGCTTCAGGCCGGCAATGCCGGTGACTTTGTTTGTATGAACGGCTCAGATATGACTGAGAGAACTGATAAAACAAAACCATTTGTAAAAAAGCTTGCCGCTTCTTCAGAAAAGCCTGCAGGTGAATGGAATACTATGGAAATTATCTGTAAATCAAATACTATAGAAGTACACGTGAATGGAGTACTCCAGAATAAAGGAACCAATATCAATCTTTCCAAAGGGTCTATCTGTTTGCAAAGTGAAGGAAAGTCTATTGAATTCAGAAATGTGTACCTCAATAAACTTAAAGAATAACTTGAAGGTCGTCGATAATTTACTTTCTGCCAAAGTCGCCTGAAAATCAATTTTTAATGGCCGAAAATAAAAGAAAAATTGCTTTCCATACGCTTGGCTGTAAGTTGAATTTTGCCGAGACATCAACTATTTCACGATCATTTCCTGAGGAGTTGTTTGAAAGGGTTTCTGCGAACTCAAAGGCAGACGTATATGTGATTAACACATGTTCAGTTACTGATGCAGCCGATAAGAAGTGCAGGCAGGCAATAAAAAAATTTATAAGCCTTTCTCCCGATGCTTTCATTGCTGTAGTTGGCTGTTACGCGCAGTTGAACCCCAAGGAAATCTCTTCGATCCCCGGAGTAGATCTGGTGCTCGGCACTAATGAAAAGTTTGACATTACCGATTATTTAAAAAATTTTAATAAGAAACAAATTGCTGAGGTTCATTATTGCGATCCTGCTGCAACAGACAGTTTTAATATCTCCTATTCGTTAAGTGACAGGACGCGTTCATTTTTGAAAGTACAGGATGGTTGCGATTACGGGTGTTCATATTGCACCATCCCTATAGCACGCGGACGAAGCAGGAATCCGGATATCTTCACTATTATCATGGAAGCGAAGCTTATTGCCGGCAGAGGCATAAAAGAGATTGTCATAACCGGTGTCAATATTGGGGATTTTGGAAAATCAACCGGAGTATCTTTTACCGATCTGCTAAAAGAGCTCACTTCTGTAGAAGGTATCCTAAGATTAAGAATATCTTCAATTGAGCCGAACCTTTTAACTGATGAGCTGATCGGTCTGACAGCGACAAATGACAAGATCCTGCCACATTTCCATATACCTCTCCAAAGCGGAAATAATAAAATACTTGGTCTTATGAGGCGGAGATATACACGCGATGTATTTGCCTCAAGAGTAAGCAAGATTCTGGAAAAACTGCCATATGCCGGAATAGGAGCTGATGTAATAGTAGGTTTCCCGGGGGAATCAGATAATGATTTTGAGGACACTTGTTCATTTCTTGAAAATCTGCCTCTCTCCTATTTACATGTTTTCACATTTTCAGAAAGACCCGGCACAATAGCAGAGAAATTGCCTTCGAAAGTTATGTTTAAGGACAAAGAAGCAAGAAGTAAAAGACTTATATCACTTTCTAAAAAGAAAAACATTATATTTAATAAACTGAATATTGGTCAGGAAACAAATGTTCTTTTTGAAAATGCCCGTGATGATGGATCAATAACCGGTTTCACCTCCAATTACATAAGAGTTGAGTTCCCATGGGATTCCGGACTTGCAGGAAATATCAGAAAAGTCAGACTGACAGGTATATCATCTTCAGGAAGAATGAATATTGAACTAATTAATTAATAATGCTCAATCTTAAGAAAGTTTGCAGGGAAATCGAAATAGCTGCTCATGAAGCAGGCGTTTTTATTCAAAATGAATCTGTGGGATTTGACATTAAAAGGACAGAAAAAAAAGGATTGAATGATTTTGTCAGTTATGTTGATAAAGGCTCCGAAAAATTGCTTGTAGAAAAGCTTGGGAATATTCTTCCGGAAGCCGGATTCCTTGCAGAAGAAGGTACTTCAAAAAAGGTCGGAATAAAATATTGCTGGGTTATTGATCCTCTTGATGGAACGACAAACTTTCTTCATGGGCTCCATCCCTATGCGATAAGCATCGGACTAAAAGAAGAAGACGAGATCGTTGCTGGTGTGGTTCATGAAATAAGCGGAAATGAAACGTTCACAGCATGGAAAAATGGTGGGGCATGGCTTAATGGTTCTGCCATTCATGTCTCAGAAACTGCAAAGCTTGCTGACAGTCTTGTAGCTACCGGGTTTCCTTATAGCGATTTCAGCAGGTTAAATTCATATATGGCCTGTTTCACTCACTTCTGTAAAAATACTCATGGCGTAAGAAGGTTTGGTTCAGCAGCAATTGATCTTGCTTATATCGCATGCGGAAGATTTGAAGCATTCTATGAATATGGATTGCATCCGTGGGATATTGCAGCCGGAATATTGTTAGTGAAGGAAGCCGGCGGAAGGGTGAGCGATTTTTCAGGTAATGACAAAAATCTGACCGGTGAAGAATTTCTGGCATCTAACAGCCTTGTTTTTTCTGAAGTACTGAAAATAGTGAATAAATTTATGAAAAATTAATAATCCTGGTGATGGGCGCTATAGCATACTATATTTTTTACGGAGTAAACTGGATTATAACTCTCTTGCCATTAAGCGTTTTATACGTTTTTGCTGACCTGCTTTACTATATACTTTATCATTTCCCTTCATATCGCAGGAAAGTTGTAGAGACTAATTTAAAAAATTCCTTTCCTGATAAAACCAAAGAGGAACTTAAAATTATCGAAAGGAAATTTTACAGACATCTTGCTGATATTTTTGTTGAGACTCTTAAGCTCACGCATATGTCAGATAGTGAGCAAAGGAAACGCTTTACCTATACAAATCTTAATATAATTGACAAACTCAGGGAGGATAAAAGAGACATAATTGCTATTGTAGGACATTATAACAACTGGGAATGGCCAACCCTGCTTCCCTATTATCTCAAGTACAAGACTATAATAATTTATAAGCCATTGCAGAACAAATATTTTAACAATTTCGTTAATTCTTCGAGATCAAAACATGGGATAGTGCTTACTCCGACTTCTCAGATAATAAGAGAAATAATTAATTACAGACTAAATAAAATAAATACACTTTCAGTATTCATTTCCGACCAGATTCCTGCCAAGGGCGATATTAAGTACTGGACTACTTTTTTAAACCAGGATACTGCTGTATTTACCGGTGCAGGAAAAATTGCCTCGAAATACGATATGGCGATAGTATTTTTTCATGTTCAGAAAGTAAAAAGGGGTCATTATAATCTTGATATAGAACTTTTGATTGATCACACAAAAGGACTCTCAGAGAATGACATCACCGAAGTGCATGTCAGAAGACTTGAAGAGATCATAATGAATAAACCGGAATACTGGATCTGGAGTCATCGCCGCTGGAAGCATTCGAAGCCTGTTGAAAATGCATAAAACAGCTGTTGTTATATTAAACTGGAATGGTCTTGGCTATTTGAAAATGTTCCTTGGAACAGTTATTAAACATTCCGGCGATAACGATACTCTTATATGTGTCGCTGATAATGGATCAACTGACGGATCGCCTGAGTGGGTTAAAGAGAACTTCAGCAATGTCAGACTTGTAATGCTTGATAAAAACTACGGATTTGCCGGGGGATATAATCAGGCAATAGCTCAGCTAGATGCAAAATACTTCATTTTATTAAATTCCGATATTGAAGTAACTGAAGGCTGGCTTCAACCCCTCGTCAGCTTCATGGATAACAATCAGGATGTTGCATCATGTCAGCCAAAAATACTTTCATATTATCAGAAAGATCATTTTGAACATGCGGGAGCAGCAGGTTGTTTTATTGACAAATATGGCTATCCCTTCTGTCGCGGAAGAATTTTAGATAAGATAGAAAAAGATACAGGGCAGTATGATTCTCAGATCAATGTTTTCTGGTCAAGCGGTGCATGTATGATTGTAAGAGCTGATGCCTGGAAAAAATGCGGCGGGTTTGATCCTGATTTCTTTGCCCATATGGAAGAAATTGATCTGTGCTGGCGTTTCCACAAAGCAGGTTACCGGGTATGTTTTTTGCCTGACTCTGTCATTTATCATGTAGGTGGAGGCACTCTTCCATACAGTTCACCTATAAAAACTTACCTGAACTTCAGAAACAGTCTTTTTCTTCTGTATAAAAACCTTCCTGACAAAAGATTTTACAGAGTTTTATTTGTCAGGAAAATTTTAGACGGAATGGCTGCAGTTTTTTTTCTTTTGAAGGGCAGTCTCGAAAGCGTAAATGCTGTATGGAAAGCTCATATGGATTATTACAAGGCATTGGCTGAACTCAGGAAGAAAAGAGAAAAGGTTAAGGAACTGGAAATAAGCGAAACTGAACCTGAAGTTTTGAACAAGAGTATTGTATTTGAGTTTTATGTAAAAGGAAATAAAACATATACAAGCCTGATACCATAAACTGAACTAATGAAAAAATATCAAATGATTATATTTTTTGCCATAGCACTTTCAATTTACTCACTGGTAAATATCTATTTATTTTATAAGGGATACCAGGCCATTCCTGTCCTTCAGAATAACAAGCTGGTCTACGCAATATCATTTTTTGTCCTGGCCGGCCTCTTTATTTTTGCCAAGATACTTGAGTCAAAACATTCATCGGTGATTACCGATGCTTTCAATATTATAGGAGGATTCTGGCTTGCATTTATGCTGTATGGTTTTTTATTCTTCCTTCTTTCAGACATAATTTTGCTGATAATCAGAATTCCGGGAATTGTAAAGGGAGATAGCATCGTGATCTTTAGAAAATGGTCCTTTATAATTATTATTTCAATATCCGCATTGCTGATTATCGGAGGATTTATAAATGCAATAATTCCTTTTACCAGGGAATATAACTTAACAATAAACAAATCTGCCGGACAGGTTAAAACCTTAAGAATAGTTGCTGTGTCTGATATTCATCTTGGCAGTATCATCAGAAAAAGAAGTTTAAAAAAAATGTCGGGTATTATAAAAGATCTGAAGCCCGATCTTGTGTTGTTGCTGGGAGATATTGTAGATGGTGAAATTGGTCCGGTTATGAGAGGAGATCTTCTCCAGTATTTTTCTTACCCCGATTGTACCGATGGTCTGTATGCTATTACAGGTAATCATGAATTTATTGGTGGAGCTGCACGCACAATTCCATACATTGAAAGCAAAGGGATAAGGATTCTAAAGGATGAAATGGTTACTCTTCAAGGTGGAATTCAGCTTATTGGGCGGATCGACAGAGATTCATATCGATTTTACAGAAAAGAACGGTTATCCCTTGGTGAATTAATGAAACAGGCAGATACAACTAAACCGGTCATTTTGCTTGATCATCAACCATTTCACCTGGATGAAACAGCAAAGTATGGTATTGATCTTCAACTTTCAGGACATACTCATAATGGACAGATGTGGCCGCTGAATTATGTAACTTCAATGATCTATGAATTGAGTACTGGCTATCTTAAAAAAAGGAATACTAATTTCATTGTCTCTTCAGGTTATGGCTTATGGGGACCAAGAGTCAGATCGGCAAGCAGATCAGAAGTTCTTTTGATTAACCTGACATTTGCGGGAAAGTAACTAACCAACCTCTCTGCCCCCTGCCGCTTCGCTCCCGATAGCTATCGGGATGTCCCCCTAAAAGGGGACTAAAAACGTTACGTAATAGAATTTAGACTTAGAGGAGATCATAGATCTTCTCAAGACCCATGCCCCTTGAACCTTTAATAAGGATTGTGTTTCCTTTTAAGGGTTCTGATTTTAAGAACTCTATAAGTTTATCTGTATTCTGAAATGATTTACACCCCGATTTTGCAGATACTTTTTGAAATTCAGTACCCACCAGAAAAATATTCCTGACAAAATCTGATTGTACCAATTTTAGAATTTTCAGATGCTCTTCATTGCTCTTTTCGCCCAATTCAAGCATATCACCGAGGATTACAACTTTATTTTCAGCTTTTAATTTTATAAAAGAACTGATGCTCAGGTACATACTTGTAGGGTTTGCATTATAGGAATCACAAATAAGAGTATTGTTTTTTGTGATTTTTATCTGAGATCTGTTATTGGCCGGCTGATATTTCTCAACTGCATCAACAATATCTTTTATATCAACCCCAAGGAACAAACCGGTAGCTATTGCAGCTCTCACATTTTCAAGATTATAGCTGCCAAAAAGATTGGTACTGAGACTATAGGTATGATGAAGGTAAGTTACAGATATTTTCAGATTAACGTCTGATGGAATCAGATCAACAATCAGATCCGTACCGGTAGGGTCAGAAAAAGGGACTGCTCTGTTTATGATTCTGAAAATCTTTTCAGTAAGTAATTGATCTTTTTCATTATAAAGAGCAATTCCGTTAACCTTCCTCAGGTGTTCATACAGCTCAGATTTCGCCCTTGTCACACCATCCATCGAACCAAATCCTTCAATATGTGCGGTTCCGATATTTGTAATTATACCATAATCAGGTTTTGCAATTACGCATAATGTCCGTATTTCACCAAGATGGCTGGCTCCCATCTCGATAATCAACATTTCTATATCGAGAGGAGCAGATAGAATTGTAAGGGGAACACCGATATGATTATTCAGGTTTCCCTGCGTATAATGAACTCTGAGTTTTTTTGACAGGATGCCTGCAAGAAGTTCCTTGGTAGTTGTCTTGCCATTTGTACCGGTTATCGCCAGCACAGGTACACCTAGTTCTTTACGGTAGTGTGCTGCCAGAGCCTGGAGCTCAAACAAACAGTCATCAACCAGAATCGTGTTTTCAGTTTCAAAAAGAGGATCGTCAATAACAGCACATAAAGCTCCTCTTGCCAGAGCTTCTGATGCATATTTATTACCATTGTATTTGTCTCCCCATAGAGCAAAGAAAATCTGACCTTTACCAACTTTACGGGAGTCAGTAGCCACTCCGGTGGACTCTTTAAAAAGGCTGTATAGTTGTTCTGTTTTCATATTGTTAAAAAAATGCCTCATTATGATTGCATAATGAGGCTTATATTGTAAGGAAACCGTTTTTTACAATCCGGATGGACTTCCAACCCTTATCATAGCGCACCTGAAGCCAATATCATCACGGGAGCTTTCCTGATCGAGGAATCTTCTTGTTGCCGGATTCAACCAGTAAGCTCTGTCTTTCCATGAGCCACCTTTATATACCCTGGCGTTATCATTGATCAGAGTTACAAAATCGTTGGTTCCTGAATTAGCGTCCTGCGCGTACATCCTCAATGAAGCCTTTTTACCATCTTCAACAGTGAATTCGGATCCTCCACCAGCTGGGATAGCTGACTGAAGATCACCGTCTCTGAAGTTCCTGTAATCAGCTTTCTGATAATTATATCTGTTTGCTACATCAGGATCTTTAACCGTATCGACTATCAAACGGCCGAGTTTATCTTTAGCAACCACTGAACCATTGGCATCGCGACGCAGATCGGTATAAACATTGCCTCTGAAGGGATTAAATCCATCAACATCTTCTGAAGTTAGTGGTCTGTATACATCCTGCACCCATTCATTCACATTACCTGCCATGCAATAAAGTCCATAATCATTTGGCCAGTAAGATTTTACATCTACTGTAATACTCCCGTTATCGTTCAGACTACCGGCAACTCCCATAAGGTCACCTCTTCCGCGTACGAAGTTAGCCATCATCTGTCCTCTGTTTTTCTTGTTTGAGTTTCTGACGTTATGACCATCCCATGGATAAATTCTTCTTTCATATACTCTTTCTTCAAAAGTATTGCCCCTGAGTGCATATGCAGCAAATTCCCATTCAGCTTCCGTAGGCAGCCTGTAACTGGGCAGAAGAACTCCATCTTCAAAGTTAGTCCTGCGCTCTGTTTGATTTGGATTCAGGCTGGGCCTTAACTGGTTTACAACTCCTTCATATTGTCCTGCCAGATATGCTTCAGTATTAAAATTCTTTTCATTTGTCTGATTTGGATCCGGGTTAAGCTCACCCTCATCAATCAGCAATTGTTCATTCACCCTGTCTGTTCTCCAAAGGCAGAAGTCATTGGCCTTAATCCAGCTTACCCCAACAACAGGATAGTTGTTATAGGACGGGTGTCTGAAATAATACTCAACATAAGGATCATTAAATCCCATTGGACTTCTCCAGACTAAAGTGTCGGGAAGTGCTCTTCTATAAACTTCAGGATAATCTTTGTAAACTCTGCGTAGCCAGAAAAGGTATTCACGGTAATCAATATTCTTCACTTCAGTTTCGTCCATATAAAATGATGATACTGTAACCGTCCTTGGTTTGTTATTCCAATCGAACATTACATCCTGCTGAATCTGTCCCATTGTAAAACGACCTCCTTCAATGAGTACCAGGCCAGGACCTGTTTTCTGCTCAGCTCCCAAAGTAACTTCAAATCCGCCATTGTCAGGATTATTATACGTCCAGCCTGTTGAAGTGGAAACATCATCTTTCCCCTTTTTCTTAAATATGCAGGATGTAAAAAGCAAGACAGCGATTAGAACAACTGGTAAGGCTCTGAATTTATACATAACTCCTTTAGTTTTATGGCTTTTAAGAATACTCAAATATAACAAAATATTGTTGAACGATCTTTTTACTCACCAAATATAACTACATTTTAGGAAAATTTATTGTTTTGATTGTATTTCTTTTTTCAACATTATTCAAACCGAAAGCTAGTCCTGTTTCGTGAAGAAGTGAGAACGGCAGAAATTTATTTCCGGATATTGCGTTAAAACGATAATTGTAATAAACTGATATTCTCCCGGCAGTCAAAGAAAATCCTGTCTGGATGTTCAGATTTCGTGAATTATCTTGCATTATTATTGCATTGACAGACAGATATCTGCTAGCCAAGGCGGCACCTGCCCCATATACAAGATAACTCCTTTGTAGTTCCAAATATGTTAGTGGCTGAATTTTTAGATTCTGCGATTCATTAAGAAAAAAATCGCCTGATAAATGAACAAGAACTTTTCTTTTTAATCTTTCGTTAGAGTTGCCTGTTGTGGATAAGTCTGGTTCAGCCAGATGACTAATGGAAAATCCTCCTGAAAACTTACCTGAAATGAAAAGGAACCCGGCACCTACATCAAATACCGTCCTGCCTGATAAGGCAAGAACCTCAGAGGAAGGAACAGTTGCGCCACCTAGAGGGTCAATCTGGTCAGGCAAAATGGCATTGTCAAAGTTAAACCCCCTGTGATAGAGTGAGGCCGAAAGTCCTGCATTAATAAACAGATCCTTCCCTGCCTGTAGAAAATATGCGTATGACAAACCTCCCCTGAAATCATTAATAATACCTCCCAGATAATCATCAGCCAGATATATACCTGCACCGCCATGTAATATTTGAAAATATGAATCGTACGAAAAGTAGACTGAATGGAGATTATAGCCATTGCCAGGGAAAAAATTCAGGTACGACAGCCTTAGTTCACCATCACCTCCGCTCCCCACAAGTGATGGGTTATTAATCATCATCATCTGATATCCTGGTCCCGGATCAGGTTCCTGTCCGAAACAATAGATCTGCAAAAAGCAGCTGAATATGAATATTATGATTAATTCCCTCAACATATAAAAATACTGCAATATCAACGTAATGAACTCGTTATTATTATGTTAAATTAAATAACAAAAAAACTAAATAAACTGGTATTCAAATTGCACATTTCTATCTTTGTCGGTATAATGAGAAGAATATTTCAAATAGTGCCTGTAGTTATGTTGCTTTTATCGGTAAATCTTTATGCGCAGAATATCAAAGATAGTTATTCTTCTTCTTCTAAACTTTCCCATGGATTATGGTTCCGTATTGCATTAACTAAAGATGGTGTATACAGAATAGATTTCTCAAAATTGAGGCAACTCGGATTACCGGACCCATCCCATCCTAGGATTTTTGGTAACAATTCCGGACAGATGTCATACTATAACGATAACTCACAACCAGACGATTTGAATGAAATTTCAATTCAAATTAATACCGGGAGTGATGGGATTTTCAATGAAGGAGATTATCTGCTTTTTTATGGGAAAGGTACCCGAAGATTGAAATTCAACCAGAGTAATAAAAAATATGATTATCTGCCCCACAATTATTCAGATACGGCATTCTATTTTATAACATCGGATCCATCGCCTGGTAAAGAAATCATTGCATCTATTGAACCCACGCAGCCAAATAATTATAGTTCATCCGAATCAGATGTTCTATTTGTCCATGATCAGGATGATGAAAACCTTATCAAATCAGGAAGAGAATGGTTTCAACCTGTTTCATCTATTCATATTGACCCTGGTTTTGCTGATCTTATCGCATCAGAAAACATAAATTATGACATAAGAGTAGCCGGAAGGGCCTCTGTTCCAACAATTTTCAGAATTTATGAAGGAAGCTCCCTTAAAAAAAGTATTGAGGTTCAGGGAGTTAATCTTTCCGATGACAACGGTATATATGCCCAGATAAGTGATTCTTCAGGTTCGATGCAAACCACATCCCAAAATCCAACTTACGATATCAATTTCTTTAACAATGGCGAAACCGGAGCTCATGGTTGGCTTGACCGGATAACATTGCAGGGCAGAAGATTAAATTCATTTTCAGGATCGGAAGTGCAATATACCGATTCGAAATCAGCGGAAACAGGTAGAATAACGACATTTTCAATCAGATCAACCAACACAGATCCGGTAATATGGGATGTAACGGACCCATTCAATTCTAAACTTATTCAATCTGTAAGAAACGGAGAGAATATTACATTTAAACTCGCCACCGATACATTAAAAACATTTATCGCTTTTTCCCCTTCCGGTGCGCTTGCTCCTGTTATTAAACCTGCTGCAATTCCGAATCAGGATCTGCATGGGTCTGAATCTGCAGATATGATTATTATCACTCACCCCCTCTTCAAAAGTTATGCAGAAAAACTGGCCGCAATTCATCTGAAAAATGATGGATTGATTACTCAGATAGTCACTCCTGAACAAATATATAATGAGTTTTCCGGTGGGATACCGGATATAGTCGCTATCAGAAATTTTTTACGAATGAAGTACTTAAAGCAGAAAGAAAGTGACCATCCTTTAAAATATCTTCTCCTCTTTGGCGACGGTTCTTATGAGAATAAAACACCTCCACCAGATAATCCGGATTATATACCTACTTATCAGTCACAGAATTCAAATGATAAAGTATCTTCTTTTACATCTGATGACTTTTATGGTCTTTTAGAGGATGGAGAAGGGGAAGCGGATGGCACACTTGATATTGGAATTGGTCGTCTGCCGGTATCGGATACAACCCAGGCCGGAATAGTTCTTTCAAAAATTAAAAAATATCTGGATCCGGCAAATTTGGGCGACTGGAAAAATGTTATATGCCTGACGGCGGATGACGAAGATGCTAATACCCACATGATTGATGCTGAAGGTCTTGCATCAATCCTGAAAGATAGCGTCCCTGATTATAATATTGATAAAATTTACCTCGATGCTTTCAAACAAACAACGACAGTAAATGGACAGTCTTATCCTGAGGTAAATAAGGCTATTAATAATCGCATAAATGCCGGATGCCTTATTTTTAATTATACGGGGCATGGTAATGAGAACGGTTTGGCTGCCGAAAGTGTTGTCACAACGAACGATATCAATTCATGGGATAACGGCGGAAAACTGCCGCTTTTTATTACAGCAACTTGCGAATTCAGTCGTTTCGATGATATTGTGCTTAACGTGGCTACCAGGCAAATTACAGGTAACCAGTCTGGCGGTGAAAAGGTTCTTCTGAATAAGAATGGAGGAGGTATAGCACTTATGTCTACCACCAGGGTTGTCTATTCCGCCCCGAATTACGATCTTAACAGGAACATTTTCAGCGTCGCATTTAATCATGATGCATATGGTAATACAATGGCCTTTGGAGACATAATTAAAATGGCAAAAAATAACTCCGGAACCGGACCAAACAAACGGAATTTTACTCTGCTCGGTGATCCGGCTTTAAAACTTGCTTATCCTTATCATGGTAAAGTAGTAACTGATTCAATAAATAATGTGTCAGTATACAATAATATTGACAGTCTGAAAGCACTTTCCTTTATTACAATCGCCGGGCATGTAGAAAACCTGACGGGTGATACATTACGCAATTTCAATGGTATAATTTCTCCCATTGTTTTTGATAAACCAAATAAAATTAAAACTCTAGCTAATGATGGGGGACAAAACATGATTTTTGATCAAATGAACAACATTCTGTACAGTGGCAAGACGATGGCAAAGAATGGATCCTTCAGATTCTCTTTTATTGTGCCGCGGGATATTAATTACACATTCGGTTCAGGCAAAATCAGTTATTATGCAAGTAACAACAAAGAAGATATGAATGGTAGTTTTAGCAACATAACCGTTGGAGGGTTTTCAAAGACTATGATTTCCGATACTTTGGGCCCTGATATTAAGTTATACATGAATGATACTCTTTTCAGGAATGGAGGTCTGACAGACAGTAATCCCAGACTCCTTGCGGTAATAAACGATCCGGATGGTATAAATACTTCAGGATCAGGTATTGGCCACGATTTAACTGGTTTTCTTGATAATAACTCCGATAATTCCTTTGTTCTGAATAATTATTTTAAAAATGACTTCAATAATTTCATGAAGGGGCGAATTAACTATGATATGTCCGGATTGACTGAAGGTTTTCATTATCTTACAGTTAAAGCCTGGGATAATTTTAATAACTCATCTGAAAAAACGATTTCATTTCGGGTTGCAGAACAAAAATTCATGCTCAGAAACCTGATTAATTATCCGAATCCGTTTACTAACGAAACAAATATCATTCTGGAACACAACAGACCTGATAACGAGTTAGATATAATTATAAAAATTTATAATATTGATGGGAAAATGATCAGGATTCTTCAAACAAAAATTATTCCCAATGGTTATACATTGCCACCTGTAACCTGGAATGGAAATGATGAGGACGGACAGAAAGCAGGAAAAGGATTATTTCCTTATACCATAACAATTACTACTGCAAATGGCGAGATGGCTGTGGCTTCAGGACGAATGATCATTTTGTGAGATATACACAATATTAAGGATGAAAAATAGTTTTATATTTGTAAAATACCTAGAATGATAAACCTGAATATGAAGATAAAGAGAATTGCAATTGTCCTGATTATCATCGCTCTCTCCGGTAAAACATTACTTTTTTCTCAACAGAGTTCCGGAGGACTTAATGCAATTCAGACAGTTGTTCCGTTTCTTACCATTGCTCCCGACTCAAGAGCCGGTGCCATGGGTGATGCGGGAGTTGCTACCTCTCCGGATATTTATAGTATGCACTGGAATCCATCTAAATTTGCTTTTATAGATGGAAATGGCGGAATAGGAATCTCTTATTCTCCATGGCTCAGAAATCTGGTACCTGATATTAATATAGCATACCTTACAGGATATAAGAGAATTGATACTAAACAGGTAATTGCAGCAAGCCTGCTTTATTCATCTCTTGGAGATGTTCCTTTCACCGATGAATTTGGTAATCTTGAACGTACATTCAGCCCTAACGAATTTGCTATTGATGCAGCTTATGCAAGACTGTTCAGCGAAAATATATCCGGAAGTATAGCTTTCAGATTTATATATTCAAATTTGACCGGAGGATCATATTCGGGTGGAGTTGCTACAAGACCCGGAATTTCCTTTGCATCAGATATTTCAGGATATTACCAGAAGAAGATTACGCTTTTCAGCAAGGACGCACAGCTGGGAGTGGGACTTAATTTTTCAAACATCGGAACAAAAATGAGTTATTCGCAATCTCAGACTTCTGATTTCATTCCGATGAATATGCGTATTGGTGCTTCTGCAACTATTAATCTTGATACCTACAATAAAATTTCTCTTACTCTCGATCTTAATAAACTGCTCGTTCCCACTCCTCCAATCTACAGCAGTGCAAAACCCGATAGCATTATTAAAGGAAAAGACCCTAATGTTTCGGTTCCTGTTGCAATTTTTCAATCATTTTTTGATGCTCCCGGCGGATTTAAGGAAGAAATGCATGAAATTACCTATTCTACAGGTATTGAGTACTGGTATAATAATCAGTTTGCTCTCAGGGGAGGCTATTTTTATGAAGATCCTTCAAAAGGAAACCGGAAATACTTTACAGCTGGCGCCGGATTCAGGCTCAAAGCCTTCACACTTGATTTCTCCTATCTTATGCCTCTCGCACAAAATCATCCTCTTGCTCATACTCTCAGGTTTTCCCTCGCTTTTGATTTCAATGCACTAAGAAACGCAAACAGGTCAAAAGCATGAACATCAGAATTGGCCAGGGAATTGATTTTCACAGACTCGAAGCAGGTTTAGATTTATTGCTGGGCGGAATAAAAATACCTTATAAAAAGGGTTGTGTAGCTCACTCAGATGGAGATATTCTGATTCACGCAATATGTGATGCTCTTCTTGGAGCAGCAGGTTTAAGAGATATCGGACATTATTTTCCTGATACAGATGCCAGTTTTAAAGACATCGATAGCAAAATTCTGCTCAAAAGCACTTTTGAACTAATAAAGGAAAAGGGATACTCAATAGGTAATTTAGATAGTACTATTTGCCTGGAAGAACCTAAAATATCATCTTTCATCCAGGAAATGAAAAATGCAATTTCAATCATTCTTGAAACACAACCTGAAAATGTAGCAATCAAAGCAACCACCACTGAGAAACTCGGATTTACCGGCAGAGGTGAGGGAATTGTCGCTTTCGCAGTGGTTCTGCTAATTAAGAAGGAATAAAATCCAAAGACTACTAAATGGGGAAAAATAGAATATAAAGTTTGTCACAGATTGCATGCTGGTAATGCTGGCTTGCAGACAATTCTATGAGGACAACGCGTCATCAATTATTTTATCATCAGCAATATAAGGAATTGTAACTTTGAGACCAGGAGTTCTTGCCATTTCTCTATTAAGAGTGAACATCGCTTCTTTATTCCTGGCCCAGCTACGGCGGGCAATTCCATTGTTGACATCCCAGTGCAGCATGTTCCGCAATTTAGTTTCAGATTCGGAAGTTCCATCAAGTACCATACCAAATCCGCCATTTATAACCTCTCCCCATCCTACTCCACCTCCATTATGCAATGATACCCAGGTAGCTCCGCGGAAGGAATCACCAATTACATTCTGAACCGCCATATCGGCTGTGAATTTAGATCCGTCGTATATATTTGAAGTCTCACGGTAAGGAGAATCTGTGCCCGAAACATCGTGATGATCGCGACCAATAACTACCGGCGCTGAAACTATGCCATCAGCAATGGCCTTATTGAAAGCTGAGGCAATCTCCATCCTTCCTGTTGCATCAGCATAAAGAATACGTGCCTGCGATCCCACTACAAGATTATTCTTTCCTGCTTCACGAATCCATTGTATATTGTCGTTCAGTTGCTGAGTTATTTCAACAGGTGATTCATTGATCAATTTCAGGAGAACGTTAAGTGCGATATTATCAGTTACCTCCAGGTCAGATGCTTTATTTGAACAACACACCCATCTGAAAGGGCCGAAACCATAGTCAAAACACATCGGCCCGATAATATCCTGAACATATGACGGATATTTGAAATCACCATTTGTTTTAAGGATATCTGCTCCGGCTCTTGAAGCTTCCAGTAAAAATGCATTGCCATAATCGAAAAAATAAGTTCCCTGAGAAGTATGTTTGTTTATTGCTTCCACCTGCCGTCTTAATGATTTTCGAACCTCATCTTTAAACCTTTCAGGGTTCTCAGACAACATCCTGTTCGATTCATCAAAACTTAATCCGGCAGGATAATATCCACCCGACCATGGATTATGAAGTGAGGTCTGGTCAGAACCGAGATCAACATAAATATTTTCATCTCCTAACTTCTCCCACAGATCAACGACGTTACCTTCATAAGCAATCGACGTAACAGTATCATTTTCTATCAATTGTCTAAGTCTTATTACAAGCTTATTTAAATCCTGGAACATCTCGTCCACCCATCCCTGCGAATGCCTTGTTTTTAAAGCTTTTGGATTCACTTCGGCAGTTACTGAAATCAGACCTGCAATACTTGCAGCTTTAGGTTGAGCTCCCGACATTCCACCCAGACCTGATGATACGAATAATTTAATTCCCGGTTTCGATGCCGATTTGCTGATTATCCTTTCTGCATTCAGAATTGTAATGGTAGTGCCATGTACGATTCCCTGGGGTCCGATATACATATATGATCCTGCAGTCATCTGGCCGTACTGGGATACTCCTAATGCATTGAATTTCTCCCAGTTATCCTGTGAGGAATAATTTGGTATTACCATCCCATTTGTCACCACCAATCTCGGAGCATTCTTTTGCGAGGGGAAAATACCCATAGGATGACCCGAATATATAACAAGAGTTTGCTCATCAGTCATCTCCGAAAGATATTTCATTGTCAGTCTGTACTGGGCCCAGTTCTGGAAAACTGCTCCATTTCCTCCGTAAGTAATGAGCTCATGTGGATGCTGTGCTACAGTTATATCGAGGTTATTGGATATCATTAGCATTATGGCCGCTGCACTCCTCGACTTATAAGGAAAATCATCTATGTGACGTGCTTTTACCTCGTAATCAGGTCTGAATCGATACATGTAAATCCTCCCATAAGTTTTCAATTCCTGGACAAACTCCATGGCAAGGATGGAATGAAATCTTTCAGGAAAATATCTCAGGGCATTCTTTATAGCAAGGCGCTTTTCGCTATCGTTCAGTATATCTTTTCGTTTAGGTGCATGATTAAGATTTTTATCGTACGCCTTAATTGCAGGAAGTTCCGATGGAATTCCTTCTGCGACTTGTTTTTTGAATTCAGAGGTTGTCATGAAATCTGATTGTGAAATATAATGTAAAGTTAACGTATTTTCGGGAGAGGGAAACCCCTCTGCCGCTTCGCTGGATCTCCCCCAAAGGGGAGAAAAATCTCAGTCTTTATGAAAATTGTGATTACATCAAGAATTTTTCCCCCCTGTCAGGGGGAGTGCCCGTAAGGCGAGGGGTCCAAAAACAAAAAAGCTGACTCCTTTCAGAGTCAGCTTTCTTTAATATTTTATGGTCGCCTACAGGTGACCTTCCTTTATAATTTCATCATCCACGAGAATCCGCCCGCAATATTCGCATACTATAATTTTCTTTCTCGATTTTATATCAAGTTGTCTCTGAGGAGGTATCTGATTAAAACAGCCGCCACAGGCATCCCTCTGAACAGGTACTACTGCGAGACCATTTCTGGCATTTGATCTTATTCTTTTGTAGGCGGTAAGGAGTCTTTCCTCGATAATCGCTTCTACTTTTTCAGATTTTTTATATAGTCCTTCTTCCTCCTTCTGGGTATCGGATATAATTTCATCCAATTCTGATTTTTTATTTTCCAGATCAGTCTTACGATCAGTCAGAGTAGTTTCTGAATCAACAATGACCAGTTTCTTTTCGTCGATCAGAAAGTTAAATTCCTTAATTTTTTTGTTGAACAATTCAATCTCCAGGTTTTGATATTCTATCTCTTTGGAAAGAGAGTCAAATTCCCTGTTATTTCTAACGTTTTTTTGCTGTTCCTCATATTTTTTTATCAGACCTTCAGCATCAGTAATCTCATTATTCTTCTTTAAAACCGACTTTTCAAGGTTCGATACTTCATCTTTCAGGTTACCAAGTCTTGTTTCCAAACCTGCTATCTCGTCTTCCAGGTCCTGTACTTCAAGGGGTAGCTCACCTCTCAGTGTTTTAATCTTATCTATTTCTGAATCAACTAATTGTAAACCAAATAATGCTCTTAATCTTTCTTCAACAGAAATTTCAGATTCATGTGATTTTGCTTTTTCCATTTTTAAAAATAATTTATCGGATTCGTATTTGTTTCTGAAAACCGGACTGCAAATTTAGGGAATTTTTTAATAATTAGGCCTTTTAATATTTCAGTTGAGAATTTTTCACTTTCATAATGACCAGTATCAATAAGAAGTATTTTGTTTTCCGTGTTAAAAAAATCATGATATTTAATATCAGCTGTCAAAAATACATCTGCTCCTGAACTGATCGCCAGATTTAAAAGTGACACTCCCGAACCTCCACAAAGCGCAACTTTTCTGACAGGTTTACCTGTCAGCTTTGAATATCTAAGGCCCTTCGCATCAAAAACAGATGAAACAATTTTCAGAAATTCCTTTTCCGAAACCTGATCATGCAACTTTCCGACACATCCTAAGCCAATTTCTGCATTTTTATTTTTGAGGGCATAAAAATCATAAGCGACTTCCTCATAAGGATGGGTCTCAAGCAGGGCCCTGGTAACTTTATCCTGCAGGTTGGAAAACAAGATGGTTTCAAAGCGTATTTCATTTTCAAGGTGAAGTTTCCCTTTCTCACCAACAAAAGGGTTGGCTTTTTCGTTTGCTCGGAAACTCCCGGTTCCTGATACCGAGAATCCGCACTGATCATAATTGCCTATCTCCCCTGCTCCTGCTTCAAAGATCTTGTTCCTGACTTTTTCAAAATGAGATTCCGGAATATAAGTTACAAGTTTCACCAGGGTATTTTCTGAAGGAGATAAAACAACAATATCCTCCAGACCAAGTTTTTCTGCCATTTTCCTGCTTACGCCGTCCTTGAAAACATCAAGATTTGTATGCGAAGAATAAATTGCCAGATCATTTTTTATAGCAGAATGAATGATCCTCTCGACATAGGATCTGCCTGTCAGGCTTTTTATTCCTCTAAAAATCAGAGGATGATGAGAAACTACGACATCACATTTATGTGCTATGGCTTCTTCTATTACCTCCCCGGTGACATCAATTGTCACCAGAGCCGAAGATATTTCCGCTTCGGGTATACCGACCTGCAATCCGCAATTATCGTAGTCTTCCTGAAATGATAGCGGAACCGCGGTATCGAGATATGAGCAAAGTTCTTTAAGTTTCATAGCTTTTAATTTTGCCTCTCCCTGAATCCCTCCCCCAAGGGGGAGGGACTTAAAATCCTCTGTTAGTTCCCCCTTCTCCCCTGGGAGAAGGGGGTCAGGGGGATGAGGTATCAGATGCCATCCCGTATATCGAGAAGCAAAGTTTTAATTTTCTGAAGGGATTCATTAATCTCGTACTTATATTCGGTGTCACCCCACTTTTCAGAGAGTTTCTTTTTAGCACCCGAAAGAGTCATCCCTTCTTCCTTTACAAGATGATGGAGAATTTTAAGGTTCTTGATATCTGCCGGAGTAAACATCCTGTTCCCTTTCTTGTTTTTCATCGGTTTGAGAATATCAAACTCATTTTCCCAAAAACGGATTGTTGAAACCGGAACATCCAGCATTTCAGCCACTTCCCCTATCGGGTAATAGAGTTTTTCGACTTTCTTTTCTTTATAAGGCATATCCATTATTTATACGTGATTTCACCATCTTCTGATAAATTTACCACACCGTCAGGAAAATCCTGCTCATCCAACTCTCTTATTTTATATATGACCTGCCGTGCACTATCGATTCTTACACCACCAGGCCATGGCTGGTAAATAGGAATTATTCTTCCTGACAAAAATTTACCTTCCCTGTCGACATTGATTTTAACAATTGGTGCTATTCCATTTGGTCCAGCCAGGTTAAACCTCCCATAAGTGCAAAAATTACCCATGCTGTAACTTATGAATCGTTCTTTATAAACTTCGATGGCCCTGGTAACATGGGGCCCGCTGCCAAGTACAACATCGGCACCATTGTCAATCATAGTGTGTGCAAAATTATAAACATCACCGCGATCCTCACCATGAAATATTTCGTTGGTCTTTGGAACATTCTGAAAATCTGCTCCTTCTGCGCCTCCATGAAAATAAACTATCACAATATCGCAGGTATTAGCAAGCTTTCTGACTATCGCCGTTGCAGTATCAAGTTCATTAATATTAACTGCACCTGCATTTGGTGCGAAGGCACAGAAACCATATAAAACCGAATCTTTTCTGAAGATTGATGATGGATGTTCAATAAGTCCTCCATAGTTTATCCCGACCGAGTCCAGAATCGTTTTTGTCCGGATTCGTGCGGGTAGACCAAAGTCACCAAAATGGTTATTCGCAAGACTGAGTATGTTGAAGCCGGAAGAAGTAAGAGCAGAAACATATCTCTCAGGCATCCTGAATAAATAACATAATGTTGTATCCTTACATTTCTTTACCGGCTCACCGTTATTAAGAAATGAGCCTTCAAGATTGCCAAAAGTAATATCTGACGCTTTAAGTGTATCGGCTACACTTTCAAGAAGTAAATATGGGTTATCGTGGGGAGGCAGAAATTCAGCAGAAGGAAATACGGAACCAAGCATAATGTCGCCTACAGCCGTTATAACTATTTTTTTTGGAGCTAAGACAATTGTAGAATCATGAGTCAGGGATATACTATCCGGAGATTGAGCATAACTATTTAGCAGGGATAATAAAATTATCAGCAGAACTACCAGTCTCTTCATAATAAGTTTTAAGAAAATATCTAATCGAAAGACTGCCCGGTTTTTGAAGCAATTTCAACCATTTTTTCATATTCTTCTGAACTGAGATCTTCAAAATAGTAGTTGACCGGATCAACATTTTGCCCGTTCAGTTTTATTTCATAGTGAAGATGGTTAGCAACAGAAGTACCCGTATTGCCCACATAGCCAATGATATCACCTCTTTTTACTTTCTGTCCAACCCTGACATTAAAATTGCTGAGATGTGCATATACGCTCGAATAACCGAAACCATGATCAATAATAATATGTTTACCAAAGCCTCTCTGAGAAGAAACCATACCCACGACTGTTCCATTTCCGGTCGCGTATACGTCAGTACCCAGGGGGGCAGTAAAGTCCATACCATAATGAAACTTACTTATCTTATAAATAGGGTGTATCCGCCAACCGTAACCTGAAGCTGTTCTTGTCAGATCTTTATTAGATATGGGAATAATGGCAGGGACAGATTTGAGCATCTCCTCTTTGTCTTTTGCCAACTTGATAAGTTCATCGTATGATTTGGATTGTATATATACCTTTTTTCTGATCTTATCAAGCCTGTTAGCAGTTTCTATTACCAGTTTGGAGTTATTGTACCCCTCAAGAGCCTCATATCTGTTTACTCCTCCGATACCACCGTCTCGTAGTGTGGAGGGAATTGGTTCAGCTTCGAAAATAGTTCTGTAAAGATTATCGTCGGTTTTCTGGAGGTCTTCAAGAACATTTTCCACATCAGCCATCTCTCTGTGAATAAGATCATACTGGATGGTCATCTGTTCAACTTCACGTTTAAGTGCTTTTTCTTTTGGAGAATCAAAGAAGGATGCAAAAGCAACCCAATAAACCATAGCAATCAACACAGATCCCGCAAAGAATGCCAGAGAACGTAGAAATAACGTCCTTAATCCAAGTCTTATTTTATCAAAGCTCAGTGAATCGGGATCGAATTTATATTTTGTTGGTGGCATAATTTGGCAAAGATAATCAATTCTTAAAAAATAAGAAATTCATATCTTATTTGAATAAAACTGAAACTAAACTGTTGAGGGGGAAGATTATCTTAATTTTGTTCTTGATTCGAATGCCTGGATCATATCATTATATTCATCGACATTGACATCATTATTAAAGAAATTGACTGGATTCTCGTGTTTACCAAACTGTTCAACCTGATAGTGAAGGTGAGGTCCGGAGGATAAACCGGTACTTCCGCTTATCCCAATCAGGTCACCTCTTTTGACATTTTGTCCTTTAGATACTTTTATGTCACTGAGGTGTCCATAAACTGTCTGATAACCGTAGCTGTGATCAATTACAATACAATTTCCAAAACCACCTGAATTCCAGCCTGATTCGACAATTGTACCATCGCCCGTTGCATATACTTCTGTTCCGTATGGAACTTCAAAATCCTGGCCGTTATGCATTCGCGCAGTTCCCAGAACAGGATGAATAGCGCGCCACTTGTAACCGTCGCCAAGTCTGAATTTAACATTTACCGGACTTATACCGGGAAAATGATCTATCTCACGTTTCCATTCTACACTTCGTTCAGCAATAGTCTTAAATGATTCCTTCTGGACCGTCGACATACTTTTTATCTCATCGATTTTACTCTTATACTCAATAAGCATATCTGAGTTCTGATACCCGGTAAGATCACTATACCTGTCGACCCCACCAAATCCTGCTTTCCTGTATGTTTCAGGAACATTTTCCATGTGAAGAATTGGCCTGTAACGTTTATCATCTGAGAGTCTGAAACTATTCAGTGACTCTAAAGAATTATCAAGTTCCCTGCCAATAAGAGTATACTGTAATTTGAGATTTTCGATCTGCTGGGTAAGAATTTTTTCTTTAGGTGATCCGAAGATATTGGAAATAAATGCTCCATACAGGAATGCAACAGCAAGTGATCCGGCAAACCATAGTAGAAAATGAAACAGTTTCATTTTCCATGGCAACCTGACCTGCTTATATTGCAGATCTGATAAGTCGAGAACGTATTTCCGGCTTCGTAACAACAGGTAGAGGTTTTTTAAAATATATTACGCTATTTGACAAATCTAAATCAAAAAAATTAATTTTACAAGCTAAAATTTGACTAATTCTAATTTAACACTATTCTAAATAAGATGAAGGCGCAGGAACTGAGGCAATTGTTTTTTGATTTTTTTGAATCCAGAGGTCATCTTATTGTGCCTTCTGCTCCAATGGTTATCAAAAATGATCCTACTCTAATGTTTACCAATGCCGGCATGAATCAATTCAAGGACATTTTCCTTGGAAACAGGCTGGCAGTAAACAAAAGAGTTGCAAATTCCCAGAAATGTCTTAGGGTATCGGGTAAACATAATGATCTCGAAGAAGTCGGGCAGGATACTTATCACCATACAATGTTTGAGATGCTCGGCAACTGGTCATTCGGTGATTATTTTAAAAAAGAGGCGATCGAATGGGCTTGGGAATTGCTTGTAAATGAACTCGGGATTCCGCAGGATCGTCTGTATACAACAATATTTGAAGGAAGTAAAGAAGACAAGGTACCCTGTGATAATGAAGCTTATGAGATCTGGGAAAAATGTTTTGCATACCCTGAAGGCAGAATTCTTGAAGGTTCGAAAAAAGATAATTTCTGGGAAATGGGAGAAAGCGGGCCCTGCGGACCATGTTCGGAGATACACGTTGATATTCGTGATGATGCAGAAAGGAAAAAGATTCCGGGAAAAGAACTGGTAAATAAAGGTCATCCCCAGGTAATTGAAATATGGAACCTTGTCTTTATACAATATAATCGACGGACAGACGGAATACTTGAGCAACTCCCTGCCAGGCATGTAGATACAGGCATGGGATTTGAGAGGCTCTGTATGATTGTTCAGGGTAAAAAATCAAATTATGAAACAGATATCTTTCAGGATATCATCAGGGAAATATCAGAAATTACCGGTAAGGCTTACGGAATAAACGAAAAATGGGATGTTGCCCTCCGCGTGGTAGCCGATCATCTCAGAGCTGTCTCCTTTTCAATTGCTGATGGTCAGCTTCCATCTAATAATAAGGCCGGTTACGTAATAAGAAGGATTCTTCGTCGTGCAGTAAGATATGGATATACTAATTTAGGCGTTGAAGAACCTTTTATGTACAAACTGGTTCCAGTTCTTGTCTCAACAATGGGAAATCATTACCCTGAACTTCAGGTTGGTAAAGAGCAGATAGCTAAAATCATTTTTGAAGAAGAAACTGCGTTTCTAAAAACACTTGGGAAGGGTTTAAAAATGATTGAAAAAATGATTGCTGATCTAAGAACCTCCAAAAAAAATATGCTTCCCGGAAAAGTAGCTTTTGAGATGTATGATACTTTTGGATTTCCTGTAGACCTCACACAACTTATTCTTAAAGAAAATAATATGCAACTCGACATGACGGGTTTTGATGAGGAGATGAAAAATCAGAAGGACCGATCAAGGGAAGATGCATCTGTTGAGGCAGCTGACTGGATGATTCTAAAGGAAATAGAAGGTACTAAATTTACCGGTTATCAAAAGACTGAAGATGATGTTTCTGTTACAAAATACAGGAAAGTCAAGAATAAAGGAAAAGTGAATTTTCAACTTGTTTTTGACAAAACTCCTTTCTATGCTGAATCGGGTGGTCAGGTAGGCGACACAGGATATTTAGAATCAGAAAAGGAAAAAATTTATATTACTGACACTATAAAAGAGAATAATCTTATTATTCACCTTTCTGAAAAATTACCATCCGATTTATCAGTGTATTTCAGGGCAAGTGTAGATCAGGAAAAACGTCAGATGATAGCAAATAATCATACAGCTACTCATCTGATTCATTTTGCATTACGTTCAGTTCTCGGCAACCATGTTGAACAAAAAGGCTCCCTGGTAACTTCCGATCGTCTTCGTTTCGACTTCAGTCATTTCGCTAAAATGAGTAAGGAAGAATTATCAAAAGTCGAAGAACAGGTTAACCGGATGGTTCGTGAAAATTATTCTGGTAAGATCGCCGAGGTTTCAATGGACAAAGCAAAAACAATGGGTGCCATGGCACTTTTTGGTGAAAAATATGGTGATCTTGTACGCGTTGTCCAATTTGGAAAATCAATGGAACTTTGCGGTGGGACTCATGTACAAGCTACCGGGAACATCGGTATTGTGAAAATTGTGTCTGAAGGTGGCATTGCTGCCGGCATCAGGAGAATAGAAGCAGTAACTGCTTCAAAAGCTGAGGAATATATTAATGAAAAATTAAAGATCAACGACGAAATTGCATCGATTCTGGATAGTAAAGGCAGTATATCCGAAAGCATCGAAAAATTACTAACTGAAAATAAAACACTCAGGAAAAGCGTTGAAAAATTTCAGATTCAGTCAACAACCGCAATGGTTAGAGAGATAATGGAAAGAGGAACAAAAATCAATACCATTAATTTTGTGTCTGGAGTTATTGATTCCGATTCACCTGAGATATTGAAGAATGTTGCCTGCCATATCAGAACCTCTTCGGTAAATACAGTAATGGTTATCGGTTCAAAAAACGCCGGAAAGGCCAATATCCTGGTAACTGTCACTGACGATCTCGTTAAGGAAAAAAACATTAATGCTATAAGCATAATAAAGGAAATTTCGGGTGAAATTAACGGAGGCGGAGGCGGTCAACCATTTCTGGCTACTGCAGGAGGGAAAAATCCGAACGGGATAACCAACGCCATTGCAAAAGCAGCAGAATTCATTAAGAAATCTTGAATTATTTAACCCCCTGCCTCCCTAAATCCCTCTCACCGGGGGGGAGGGACTTATCAAGACTATCCAAGATGCCATGCCATGGTAGGGTTTGGAAGGTACGACCTTGCCAATGTTTTCTTGACCTTAATGCAGATCACACCAATATTTTTGTAATTTTGAGTTTTTAAATTAGTAATGAGAAAAATTGTCCCGCAAAGCCTGATTCCTGTTCTGTCTGGTTTAATTATTATTTTATTTTCATGTGCTCAGGGTTCCTGCTTTGACGAAACAGAATCATATCTGAAAGCTTCCTTATATAATACATCTTTCAGTAAAATCCTTGCTCCTGATAGTCTCACACTTTACGGAATGAATCGTGATTCAATCATTTATAATAAAGTTGCCGATTTAACGATTGCTCTTATCCCTCTGAATGACACTGCTCAAAGCTCATCATTTGTTATTAAAATAAACGGAATAACCGATACAATTGAATTCCTTTACAGCAGTTATCCGCATCTGATTTCGAAGGAGTGCGGTTATACTTATTATCATCATCTTGACACATTACCAATATTTACAAAACACATAATCACTGATATATCAATAGAAAACTCAACAATTACGAATTTGAAAATTGAGAACATTCAAATATCTTACTAGTCTTCTTGGTTTCCTGGTCCTTAACATAATTCAGGTTCATGCTCAGGATACAATACCTATTCCTCTTAAAATAAAGGTCGGGATTGATGTACTGGGTCCGGCAACTTATTATTCTGATAAAAATGTTCTTAATATGGAGGCGTATATATCTTTCGATCTGGATGAATCGAAAGCTGTTATAGTTTCTGCAGGTTCTTCAAATTACAAATTCAGTCAATATAACTACTCTTATATGAGTAGTGGAAAATTTATCCGTTTTGGAATGGATTTTAACCTTCTGAAACCCGACAAATCGCGGGGCAAATATTGGTTCGGAGTTGGATTAAGATATGGTTTGAGCAGTTTTAATTCTGAAGTACCTTTTTTTGATAAAACAGGGTATTGGGGCACTATTGTGTCATCTATTCCTTCAAGGAAAACCCTGGCACAATTTGTTGAAATTTCTCCAGGTGTTCGGGCTGAAATTTTCAAGAATTTCAGCATGGGATGGTCTATTGGTATGAGGCTTTTGGTAAGTTCAGGTTCTGATAAGGATGTCAGGCCCATTTATTTACCCGGATTTGGAAGTGCTGCAAAGGTTATTACTGCCGGTATAAACTATTTTCTGGTATGGAACATCCCGTTTAAAACGAAAAATGTTATAATGAAAAAACCAGCTCCCGAAGAGAATGAGGATAATAATACAGAAAACGGGAATAAAGAAAACACAGGTACCACTGACGGTTCAATTATCAGACAGTAAAAATTTTAATCCTTTCTGCTGAAAATATATAAACCTGCAAAAGTCAGTAATCCGTTCAGAAGAAGCAATTCAAACCCGAACTTATAGCCATTAAACAATTCTACGGAATATTTGCTAAGGAAGAAACACGCAAGAGGTGAAAAAACAGCAATCGCTGGCGTAATTTTATCATTTACCACTCGTCTCGTAAACAACCCAAAGGAATATAAACCCAGTAGCGGACCATAAGTATATCCTGCAATTGTGAAAAGTTTGTCAATTACCGCTTTGTCATTCAGAACACTGAACATCATTACACTTACAAAAAATACCAGGGCTATCGACAGGTGTACAACGTAGCGTATCCTGGTCTTTGCTTTTTCCGAGATAGGCCTTTGTTCGAGACCTAAAAAATCGATGCTCACCGATGTAGTGAGTGAGGTTAATGCACCATCGGCACTGGGGAACGCTGCTGAAATAAGTCCGATAAGAAACACAACTCCTGCAACCGGACCAAGATATCGTATTGCAATTGTTGGAAATATATCATCACTTGACAATATTGACAACCCCTTTTCTTTAACAAAGATCAATAATATGGCACCAAGAAAAAGGAACAGCAGGTTTACAAAAACAAGGGTACCACTGAACGTGAACATATTTTTCTGTGCTTCCCTGATATTCTTGCAGCTAAGATTTTTTTGCATCATTTCCTGATCCAGTCCCGTCATTGCTATAGTGATGAACATCCCGCTGAAAAACTGTTTGACAAAAAATCGCGGATGATGCCAGTCAGTAATAAAAATCTGAGAGGCATGACTTTCCCTGACTATTGACACCAACCTGACCAGGGGCATATGCAGATTTTTTCCAATATAAATCACTGATAATACTACGGCAAGTAGCATAAACGTTGTTTGCAAAGTGTCGGTCCAGATAATTGTCCTTATCCCTCCTTTCAACGTATACAATATGATCAAAGTAATGAATATCAAAACATTGATCCAAAAGGGCACATTCCAGGCATCAAATACAAAAATCTGAAGAACATTTATTACAAGAAACATACGCAGGGAAGCGCCAAGTGTTCTTGACAGGATGAAAAAACCGGCACCTGTTTTATATGACCAGAATCCGAACCGTTGTCCGAGGTAAGAGTAAATAGAAGTAAGTTTTAATCTGTAATACATGGGAAGAAGAACAAGTGCGATCACCAGGTAACCGAAAAGGTATCCCAAAACAACAACCATATAACTGAACTGGGTATCTTTTACCCAACCGGGCACCGACATAAAAGTCACTCCGGAGAGTGAAGCTCCAATCATTCCGTATGCAACCACAAACCAGGGAGAAACTTTATTCCCGATGAAAAATGACTGGTTGTCAGCTTTCCTTGCAGTTAACCACGTAACTGAAAATAAGACTATTGTATAAATAAGGAAAATTCCGAGTATGAGGAATGGTGACATATAAAAACTATTAAGACACAAGAATAACAAAAAGAATGCAGGACAAAAAATTCCGTGCCGTTTAAATAACACCGGAAAATTGAACTAATTTTGTGTGAAATATTTACAACATGAGTTTTACTGAATTTCCGTCGAGGCTTTTAGAAAATGCCGTAAATGAATTTGCTTCACTCCCGGGTGTTGGCAGAAAAACAGCATTCCGTCTGGTTATGAATTTATTAAGAAGAGATTCAGAAGAGGTGAAAAAGTTTGGCGAGAGTATTATAAGACTTCATGAAGAAATTCATTACTGCAAGATCTGTAATAATATTTCCGATACCGAAATATGCAATATCTGTAATGATGATAAAAGGGAGAAATCTGTAATATGTGTGGTTGAGAACATTCAGGATGTAATGGCTATTGAAAATACCCGGCAGTTCAGGGGAGCATATCATGTTCTGGGAGGAATCATATCGCCGATTGACGGGATAGGTCCTTCCGATCTGAAAATCGACAATCTCGAAGAAAAGGTGAAATCAGGAGGAATAACCGAACTAATACTTGCGCTCAGCACAACAATGGAAGGTGATACGACAAATTACTATCTTTATAAAAGACTCAATAAGTATAACGTACAAATGACAACACTTGCAAGAGGAGTTGCTATCGGCGATGAACTTGAATATACTGATGAGATAACATTAGGACGGGCCATTAATAACAGAAATCCTTACCAGCAATAATAAAATTAATTAATCATTTACTCTCCGATTTGGGTAAGAAATTTATTGTTTCAACATGTAACGATAACCTGAAACATTTTTTCAATCCGCTTGTTTATTATATATGAAATTTCTACCTGTTAAGTGGTAGTCTCTGTGTATACGGCAAAAATCATTTACAACCGTTGAAAAAATAATAATACTCAAAATAATAAAATATGGCAAGACTGAATATCACATTACCTGCAATGGGAGAAGGCGTAATAGAAGCAACTATCAATAAATGGCTTGTTTCAGAAGGTTCCCAGGTTAAGGAAGATGATCCGCTTGTAGAAGTAGCTACTGATAAAGTGGATTCTGAAGTCCCGGCTCCGGTAGCAGGTACCCTTGTATCAATAAACGTAAAAGAAGGCTCGATCGCTAAAATAGGTGAGATCCTGGCCGTAATTGAAAATGATAATACTCCAACAAAAGAAGATTTGAAAAAGGTTGATAAGGAGGTTGAAAGAGTCCGTGAAACTATAAAAGCTTCAAAACAGGAAAAAGCTGAGACAGAGAACTTGTCGCATGACATGAAAAGCCGGACACCTTCCGGTAAATTCATTTCTCCATTGGTCAGGAGTATTGCTTCAAGTGAAGGAATAAGTTATGACGACCTTGATAAAATTACCGGAACAGGAATGGATGGCCGGATTACAAAGGATGATATCTTAAAAATACTTGATGAGAGGAATACCGGAAAAGAATCAGCGGAGTCTGTAAAAACGGCTGCAACCAGGGAAATTCATGATTCAGAAAGGGCACCTAAAGAGTTAAAACGGGTTGCTGGAGCCGAAGCAGCTCCTGCAGTGGAAAAAGGCGAAAAGAAGGAAAATCTGGTAACAAAATCTGCAGGTGATGAAGTTATTCCTATGGACCGAATCCGCAAAATAATTGCAGAGCATATGGTTATGTCAAAAAGAACATCTCCACATGTCACATCTTTTATTGATGCTGATGTTACTGGTCTTGTAAACTGGAGAAACGCTAACAAGGATCGTTTTCTGACGTCAGAGGGTCAAAAACTTACACTCACTCCCATTTTTATTGACGCAGTAGCAAAAGCTCTGCATGAATTTCCAATGGTCAATATATCAGTTGATGGAGAAAATATAATCAAAAAGAAGAATATTAATATCGGGATGGCCACTGCACTCCCCGATGGCAACCTGATTGTGCCGGTCATAAAAAATGCTAACGAAAAGAGCCTTACTGGTCTGGCAAAAACAGTCAACGATCTGGCTGAAAGGGCAAGGATCAATAAATTAAAACCCGATGAAATTACAGGCGGTACATTTACAATTACGAATTTTGGAAGTTATAATAATCTTGCAGGAACACCTATAATAAATCAGCCGCAGGCTGCAATTCTGGGTACCGGTGTTGTAAGAAAAACTCCCGTGGTTATTGAAACAAAAGAAGGGGATATGATTGGCATAAGGCAAATAATGATTCTGTCGTTAAGTTACGACCACAGAGTTATTGATGGGGCCCTCGCTGGAAAATTCCTTCATAAAGTAAAAGAAATCCTTGAGAATTATACGCCAGACTATATTTGATTTGCGGTTCAGATTAGTTATTGGGTCTGAATTTCATCAGCAAATAATCGTGGTTTGAAAGAAAAAGGTAAAAAGGACTACTTCAAATAGTCCTTTTTTCTAATATTTATCCTATATTAGTAGCCTTGAGTAGAGAAATAACAGATTGACTTCCTCTATTCTTAAAATAGAACCTAAGGATCTTAATTTTCACATATGATTTATGTGCCCTCATTCCATTTAGATTAATTATACTATGATGAAAAGATTAGTTATCATAACGTGGCTGCTGGCTACATTTATCAATCCTGAGTTACGCTCCCAATCGAAAGAAGAGAGCAGGCAAAATTTTTTCGAAGCTGAGAGTTGGATCTTATTTGAATCGTATCAGGATGCTCTGCCATTATATCTGCAACTACTGAAAAGATACCCTAAAAATTCAAATTACAAATACAGGATTGGTCAATGTTATATTAATATACCGGGTGAGAAAATTAAAGCCGTCAGTTATCTTGAGGACGCTATTGCAGATATTGACCCGAAATACAGAGAAGGAAAATTCAGTGAATCCGGAGCTCCATATGACGCTCTCTACTATCTTGCAAATGCATACCGTATAAATAATCAGATAGATAAAGCACTTAAAACATATGAACTGTTCAGATTAAATCTGAATCCTGCGGTCTATGATACAACAGTTGTGAATCTCCAGATACAGAGTTGCCGGAATGCCAAGGAGCTCATGAGGATGCCTCTCTATCTCAAAGTGAAAAACCTCGGGAATGTAATAAACAGCAGTAATAATGATTACAATCCTGTGGTTTCAGATAATGAGGATATGATTGTATTTTCAAGAAGCCAGGCATTTTATGATGCCATTCTGTACTCGACAAAAGTCAATGGGGTATGGACTGAACCTCTGAATATGAATGAGCTGTTAAAAGTAGACCGTGATCTTTTTCCTACTTCAATCTCGAAGGACGGAAAGGATCTTTATTTATACAGTTCAGCTGATTACGATGGTATAATATATACTTCCCGGTTTGAGAATGGGAAATGGTCTCCTATCGTAAAGCTAAATGATAACATAAATACCAAATACTGGGAGTCACATGCAACTATTTCTCACGATAACAAAAAACTATATTTCACCAGTAACAGGAAAGGCACGTATGGCGGACTAGATATATATGTATCAACTCGAGACAGCACAGGGGATTGGGGCCCGGCAGTTAATCTTGGACCCACTATAAACACCCCTTATAATGAAGAATCACCTTTTCTCAGTCAGGATGACAAAACATTGTTTTTTAGTTCAAGAGGCCACTTTAACATGGGTGGCTATGATATCTTCTACTCAACATTGCTCGATAACGGAGAATGGTCCGTACCACTGAATGTTGGTTTCCCCCTCAATACAACAGACGATGATGTATTCTTCAGACCGTTAAATCAGGGCTACGAAGGGTATGTTTCGAAAGAACTTCCCGGGGGGTTTGGTAAACAGGATATATATCGTGTTGAGATTTTTTCAAATGATCATCCCAGAAAATTCTTCGTAAGAGGGATGGTAAAGGTTGCCGATTTAATAAATAATATGAATGATAGCGTTAAGGTAAGCGCTATGAATATAAAGAATCCTGATCAGACAATGATTGTGTATTCAAATCCTCAGACAGGTCAATATGAATTTCAGCTTCCTCAGGGGGATTATCAAATCATATATCAAGGAGATGGAGGTCAAACAGTTGTTAAAAATCTTAATCTGCCTCTGCTGAATCCCTCCGACAGCTTTATTCTTCCGGGAACTGTTTTGCCAAGAACTGATTTTACGGCTGACTTAAATGTAGAATCCAATAAAAGCATATCTGTTACAGGGGGCGATTCGATAATATTTCCAATGAAGATTGAACCGAAATCGTTCCTTACTGTTGAGAATTGGGTAGGTGATTCATTGGTGTCGGTAAAACACTACACAATCCTCGATTCAGTCTTTGTTTATAAGATGGCACCGGCGAACGGGAATAACAGAGTTGTATTTAAACTTACCGACAGATTTAATAACCAAACTAAAACGGAAGTCCAGGTTACCCGCGAAAGAAATCTTACAGATCAACCGGTTAAACGACCGGAATATGACAGGATCATTTCTCAGAAACAAATTGCCATCCTTGCCGAGTTGCTTAAAAGCCGGGCCAAGGATAAGCTTCTTGACCTTGTCACAAATGCAAATATCAAGGATAAAGAATTCGGAAAAGTCGATGACTATATTTCATTCCTGGAAGAAGAGGCTGTTAAAAAAGGCATTAACGCTGAGGACGTTGACAGACTGGCACTTACTGTTGCAGCTATGGATAATATTCTCACCCAGGCTGCAGTCGATTTAATGGCAAAATATTCTGATGGTGAACTTAAAAAGCTTCTTTCAGAACTTGATATCTATGCATCCAATTTAAAAACATGGACTGATTTACAGCAATATATTTCAGAAAAAACCGGAGGAAGGATAAGTCCGCAGGACCTGAACAGGATCGCCGCAGCAATCTTAAACGGGATTGACCCGGCTATAGATATTCTGAGATCTAAAATTCTGTCCTTCAGCGAAAACTCATCAATTGGATCGCTCATCAAACAAGCTGTATCATCTGCTGATAACAGTGACTCTAAAACAACCGGGAAATGGCTGCAGTCATTTTATAATGAATCTCTCAAGCTAGAACTTACACAGGATCAGCTTGTTGAACTACTTGTAAGGATGAGCTCTTTGCCTGATACTAAAACAGACCAATATCTTAATGATCTGATCGGACAATCTGATGAACAATTCCTTTCAACATTGAAATCTGTTGATCTGAAGAAAGCAAAAATCAAAACACCCAATGACCTGATTAAATATCTTTTAACAAATAAAGAAAAGTATCCTCAGGAGTTTGTTTTTGGAAGTATAGCTGACCTTATAGTTTCAAAGAACATTTCCCCGGAAGATTTTAAATCAAAAGTACCTTCCGGAAATAAAAATGAACTGTGGATATTATGGCTACTGATACTTGCCGGAATAATTAGCTTATTCCTTATTCTATGGAGAAGAAGAAACAAAAACAAAAAATAAATGAATGAAAATGACCGGCCGCGCCGGTCATTTTCATAAAATAATACAGGTTTAACATTCTTTTGCCGATTTTTTAATAAATTTGACTAACAAAATCTCAGGCTATGAGCAAAAGAGCAATGTGTCTGTTTGTTACATTTGTTTTCATCATTCCGCTACGTGCACAGGTAAATAAAGAGCTTCAGGACGCTTTTCTTGAAGCTGAATATTTTATGATGAATGGTGATTATTCTGATGCTCTCACATATTATCTACCTTTATATGAGAAACTGCCTGATAATTCGAACCTTGCATACCGAATAGGAGTATGCTATCTCAATATTCCTTCAAAAAAGAATCTATCGGTAGATTTTCTCAGTATTGCATCAAAGAATATGTCAGCCAAACGTAAAGAAGGAAGCATTAGTCAGGTAGCAGCTCCATATGATGCATTATTTGAGCTTGGAAAAGCTTATCGCATTAATTTCAAGTTCGATCAGGCAAAAGAGACTTTCACTAAATATCTTGCTACACTTCTGCCTGACGATCAGGAGAATGTGGAGTTCGTAAAACATGAAATTGAGGTTTGCGATAAGGCTAAAGATTTTATAGCCAAACCTGTATCATATACTGAAGAAAACATAGGAGAGCTGTTTAATGATGAAAAATCTCAATTTAATCCCTTGATATCAGCAGATGACAAATCTTTTGCTTATATGGTTTCTCTCAAATTCTATGATGCCGTTATGTTTTCCAAACTTATAAATGGAAAATGGTCGGCTCCCATTAATATAACCCCTGACCTCCAGACCGATGGAGATTTTTATATATCATGTCTTTCTGCCGATGGAAAATTACTATTTCTTTCCAAAGAAGATAACGATAACAGCGATATTTATGTAAGCTCTTATGTCGGAGAAACCTGGACAAAGATTGTCAGGCTAAACAAAAATATTAATACAAAATACTGGGAATCACACGGATTTATTTCTGAAGACGGGAATCAGTTGGTTTTCGCGTCAGACAGACCAGGCGGATTTGGCGGACTTGATCTGTATATTTCCCAAAAAGTAAATGGCGACTGGGGTCCGCCAGTCAATCTCGGCCCGGAAATTAATACACAATTCAATGAGGACAGACCATTTCTGATTAATAATGGAAAAACTATTTTTTTCAGTTCCCAGGGACATGAAACAATAGGAGGTTATGACATATTCAGATCTGATCTTCAATCAAACGGTTTGTGGAGTAAGCCAAAAAACCTTGGATACCCAATAAATACACCAGATGATGATGTTTTCTTTATGCCTGTGGGTGATGGCAAATCCGGCTATTATTCAAGATATAAAGAAACGGGCGGATATGGGAAAGAAGATATATACAAAATAACTTTTAAATAAAAATTAACCT
The DNA here is from genome assembly GCA_003141895.1 of Bacteroidales bacterium. Classification (GTDB taxonomy): domain Bacteria; phylum Bacteroidota; class Bacteroidia; order Bacteroidales; family VadinHA17; genus LD21. The sequence continues at coordinate 53,988 of PLNT01000028.1, forward strand.
GATTGCTAAATCCTTTATAAATACACTATATTTGTTTTAATGGATAACTTCAGAGTAAAAATCGTAAGTGGCCTCCTTCAGCTAATAGCTGTGGTACTAATTCCTTTTACGGTTTCTGCACAATCTTCAAGCGAGATGAAGAAGATATTTGAGAAAGCCGAGTCATATTATCTGTACGAAGAATATGAGCTGGCAAATCAATTATATCTTATTATCGATAGCACAGGTAACGGTAACATTCAATATAAAATAGGCAATTGTTATGTTAATATTCCCGGGGAAAAAGAAAAATCAATTCCATATCTCGAGAGTGCTATCAAATCTGCATCTTATGAGTCAAAAACCGAATCTTTTAAGGAAAAGAGGGCACCACTTGATTCATACTTCTCGCTATCCAAAGCATACCTTATTAATAATCAGTTAGATAAAGCCCTAAATACACTTCAGACATTTAATAAGCTTGCCAGGGAAACATCTTCCAAGGGAGGCATGAAGAATCTTGAGTACATTGAACAGCAGATACAGGCATGTAAGAACGCTATTGATTATAAAAATAATCCTGTTATCTTCAGTAAAAAGACAATGGGAAGTGACTTCAGTCAGGGCTCGATAAATGATAATCCGGCTGTTAGCTTCGATGGTAACACAATAGTATATACCGAACGCAGAGGTGTAGTTAATGCCATATTCTATTCAAAAAAGGAAAGAGGCAAATGGCAGACTCCAATTGAAATAACAGCTGAATTAAATGCCGGTGAAGATTGCTCATCCAGTTCACTTAACAATGATGGAACTGAGCTTTTCCTGTACAAAACGGATAACTACGATGGGGCTATATATTCCTCGAATTTCGTTGATGGAGCATGGATGCCGATTAAGAAATTAAATAAGAATATAAATACAAAATTTTATGAATCACACGCCTCTATTTCTGCAGATTCGAAAAGACTTTATTTTTCGAGCAACAGAGACGGTGGTCAGGGTAACCTCGACATTTATGTTTCTGAAAAAGATGAATCTGGTGATTGGGGTCCGGCTGTAAACCTTGGCGCAGCTATCAATACTCCATTTAATGAAGATACACCTTTCATAACCCAGAATGATTCAGTTCTTTATTTTTCTTCTGAAGGACATAGTTCAATGGGCGGATTTGATAATTTCAAGAGTCAGAAAATAGGATCAGTCTGGAAAACGCCAACAAATTTAGGTTATCCCATTAATACAACTGACGATGACAAATTCTTTCAACCTGTAAATAATGGGAAAAATGCCTATTATTCGATGACAACAGATTATAAAAAGAAAGAAATATTTTATCTCGGTTTGGGTAATACAGACGTAAATCAATCTTTTGAAATAAAAGGTAAATTCAGTCTCAAAGATACAATAGTGACGTTTGATAAAAATTACTCCATTAATCTTATAAATAAAACATCAGGAGATACTCTCGATGTGGGGTTCCCGAATAAATTAACAGGACTCTATAATTTTATAGTTGCTCCAGGGGAATTCAGAATCTATTATAAAGGGTATGGCTATAAAACCAAGATAATTGATACTGCCATTTTACAGAATAACCCTAATCTCTTTATAAATATAGATGTGTCTCTTGAAAGAGATACAACTGTAAAAAAAATTATTGCTGAGCCTGCTGTTGTTTATGATAAAATAAACCTCTCTTTAATACCTACCATCGCTGCAGCTGATACAAGTACACTGATAAGAAACCTCAACGTTAGTGATGTGAGTGACGTTAATGTAAAGGACTCGGACGTTCTCTATTATACGGTACAGGTGATGGCTCTGCACAAACCTGTTGATGTAACATACTTCAAATATATATCTGACATGAAAGTATTGTATAACGATGCAGATAAGTTTTACAGATATACCACAGGTAGGTTTCCGACCAGGGAAGAAGCTTATTCATTAAGATTGGAGTTGATAAGGAAAGGTTATCCTGAGGTCTTTATCAAGAAAGTATCAAAATAATGAAAACTGCACTCAGAAGGACAGTTATTCTTTCTCTGTTGTTTATCTTGTACCTGCCTTCTTTCTCTCAAGCACTTTCCAAAAGAGGATTCATCAAAGCCGTTCAGGCAGCTGATATATATTATTACTACGATCAGAATTACGAAAAAGCTGCAGGTCAGTATGAATCTCTTTTAAAGATTTATCCTGAGAACTCTAACCTTTCGGCAAAACTTGGCATATGCTATTTGAATCTCGATGGAAAAAACTCTGAAGCGCTGAGGCTTCTTTCAAAGGCGATTTTGAATGTAGTAGGTACTGACAAGGAATATATTGAATTTGGTGAAAAAGCCCCGCTTGATACATACCTATACCTTGCAATTGCATATCATCAGAACGACAGTCTTCAAAAAGCAATTACACTTTATTCTGATGCCAGGAAACGGTTAAGCGGAACAAAAATCTTCAGGGATGAGTACATTGATAATCAGATAAAAGATTGCAGGTATGCGATTGAGATGGAGAAAAAACCTGTAAAAGTATCCTCAGAATTATTCGCAGGATGGCTAAGTGATTATCCAGGAGCATGCAATCCGGTTCTGTCAAAAAATGATTCTGTATTTATTTTTACCCAGAAAGAAAACGGCAAAACTCATATTTTCTGCTCTTACAAAACAGGAACATGGAAAAAGCCGGTTGATATCTCCAGGCAACTTGGAGGATCTGACAGATTATATTCGAACTCAATAACAGGAGACGGAAAGTTTTTGGTCATTTATCTGGAAGAAAGCGGAAATGGAAATCTATTTTATTCACAGAGAAAAGATTCTACCTGGACTAAGATCAAAAGTTTCCCAAAACCAGTTAATTCCATTTATTGGCAGTCCTTTGGTTTCATAACACCTGATGGTAAATCTATATACTTTTCGAGTAACAGACCTGGCGGTTATGGTGAGCTTGATATCTGGTTTTCTGAAAAAAATGATGCAGGCAAATGGACTGAACCAGTCAATTGCGGTAATATCATTAATACTCCATATAATGAAGATACACCTTTCTTCGATCAGGAAAAGGAAATCTTACTTTTCAGTTCAATCGGTCACATAAGCATGGGAGGATATGATGTATTCAGATCTCAGAAGAAAAATGGAACATGGTCTAATCCTGTGGGGTTGCCTTATTCACTAAATAATACCACCGGCAACAGCTTCTTTATTCAGAATAACCAAAAATATAGCTATATAACCAGCCTTTATGACGAAAAATCACGCTCACGGAATATATATACGCTCACTACTGAAATACCTGTTGACAGAGTTATAAAATTAAAAGGAGATATTGAACTTCAGGATGGAATAACGGCAGATCCCAAACAAACAAAAATACTGCTTGTTGACCAAAAAGAAACAAAGAGAATTGATTTACTCGATTCAGCTATATATTCATTTGATATTAAACCGGGTGAATATCAGCTATATATAAGCCATACCGGGTATAAAACCGATTCAATTAATCTCAGTATCCCGTTAAATTTCGGAGGCAACTATGTTTTTGTCAGTTCCTCCCTTGTGCCAGATAAAGTATTTGACGGCGAGTTTCTGACATTAAACAATGTCCTTTTTGACTTTAATAGTTTTAAACTGAACGATCAGGCTCTACCAGTTCTCGAGATGTTAAGGTCCGTTCTCATCAGTTATCCTGAATTAAAAGTGGAGGTTGCAGGATATACCGATGCAAAAGGAACCAAAGAGTATAATGAAATGCTCGCTGATAAAAGAGCTCAGGCAGTAATTGAATACCTTTCATTGAAGGGAGTATCGACTGAAAGGTTTATTAAAAAATCATATGGAAAATCCGATTATGTAGCTTTAAACTACAACCGCGATGGTTCAGATAATCCGGAAGGGAGAAAGTATAACCGGCGTGTTACATTTGGGATAGTTGATCCTAAAACAGGTATTATAATCCGTCAGGAAACTTACACTCCCGAGCAACTCCGACAGCCTTTTTCATTAAGATATAGTATTGTTTTACTAAAATCAGCCAGGAAACTATTACCAGATTACTTTGCTTCATTGACAAGTGATAAACTATTCTTTATAAGAACGATTAAAGCCGATACACTTTCTATGTACGTTCTTGGAGTATTCTACAATAAGACAGATGCCTTGAAATATCTTGGATATGCCCGCGATAATGGATTTAAAAGTGCCTATATATTGAACCAGTATGACCTGGAAAATGAATCAAATGCAATATTAAACCCAGGTGGAAAAAACTCTTTTCTAAGTCATCTCGATCAAAAGAAATATACAATTCAACTGGGAGCTACAAGAAATCCGATAAATGCCGATAAAATATTCAGCGGACTACATAGCGTTTCTGAGGTAAAAGCCAACGATGGATATTATAAATATTACTATGGCGAATATCCGACTCTTACAGATGCTAAGAATGCACTTTTAATAGTCCACAAAGCAGGATATGATGATGCTTATATCAGAAATCTTTACGAATTGGTGACCCAATAGGAAATGCCGTGAAGTATAAAAACATCAAACTCAGGGCGTTGGAGCCTGAAGACCTGGAGTTGCTCTATGAGTGGGAGAACAATCAGAGTTACTGGTCAATAAGCAATACCATTACTCCTTTTTCAAGATATAATCTCAAACAGTACATTGAAAATTCTCATAAAAATATCTTTGAAACTGGACAACTCAGGCTCATGATTGACCATATTGATGATAAAAAGACCATCGGGACTATCGATATATTTGAATTCGATCCCTTTCATAAAAGAGCAGGAATTGGTATACTAATTGCTGACGGATCCTACAGGAAAAAAGGGTTTGCTACGATGGCACTCACTTGTATTATAAATTATTGTTTTAAAACTCTGAAGTTGCACCAGCTATACTGCAACATAATTTCAAATAACGTTGAAAGCATTGATCTGTTCATGAAGCATGGATTTGTGCAAACCGGAACCAAAAAAGACTGGATCAAAACAGGTAATGGCTACCTCGATGAGTTTATATTTCAGCTGGTTAACGAATAGGAGAACCTGTGGCAAGTAGTCCGCACGCTGCAGCAATATCCGATCCTCTCGATTTTCTGATTGAAGCGGATATTCCTGAAATTACCAGGTTATGTTTAAAATACTGCATCCTCTCTTTAGACGATGAGAAGTTCTGCCATCGAAAATGAGGATGATAAGGTATTAAATTAACCCGTATTGAGGACCCTTTAACGATCGATATCAGTTCTCTGAGATGGGAATCTGTATCATTGACATTTTGTGTCATCATATAGGCCACGCTTAATCTCCTCCCCTTCCTGACATTAAATTGTTTCATAAGATCCAATATCTTTTGAAAAGGATATATCTTTTCCATAGGGACGCCCTTAACCCGTTCATCAGTAAATGGAGAAAAAAGACTAAATGTCATATTACAGTCAGAAGCTTTAAGAAATTCTTCAATCCCGGGCAAAATTCCGACAGTTGATACAGTTACATTTCTTGGACTTAATGCCAGGCCCCATTCTGCAGTAATGATTTTACATGCCTTCAGAACATTTTCCAGATTATCCATTGGCTCGCCCATGCCCATGAAAACGACATGAGTAACCTTGTCAGCTTGTGGAATGGCAATGATTTGATTCACAATTTCTGCAGAAGTAAGATTGCCTTTGAAACCGTATTGCCCGGTTGCACAAAATGCACACCCCATTCTGCATCCTGATTGCGTTGAAACACATACGGTATGCCTCCTCCCTTCTGGAATGTAAACAGTTTCGAACTCTTTCCCCGATTCTGAGCTGAACAAATACTTAACTGATTTGTCTTCCGAAACTATTTCATTTTTCGGAAAAAAGATTCCGCTTACTGCAGCAGTAGAAAGCATTACTTTGAGCATCTTCGGAATTTTTTCAAACAATGAAATATCTGATCTGTGTTTTTTATAAACATTATTTGCCACTGATACAGCATGCGAGATAGTGAATCCATCCGGTCTGATAAGATCAAATATTTCATCAGAAGTCAACCCGCAAACTCTCTTCTTAACCATATTCATCAGATATTTGCAAAAATAGAACGATTATCAATATCTTAGTAATAATTATATGGTAACATGTGGTAATTGTTTTGAATTCAATTAATGGTTAGGTGGACTCCTTTATCCAAGGCTCATACAAACCTGTTTAATGTCAATTAACATAAAAAATGAAAAAGACAATAATTCTTCTTATCAGCTTAATTCTGGTAACATCATGCACTTTCCCCGATCATGCAAAAAAAATTAACTTAAATAGTAAAGCCATGATATCTGACAGCACAAAACAATATGGAAATAATAGGGATTTCCTGAAACGACACGTAGACATAATAGAGCTTAAGAATGCAGGTTCAGCTATCACTATTGTACCGGCATGGCAGGCAAGAGTAATGACAAGTACTGCTGAAGGCGACTCAGGTTATAGCTTTGGATGGATAAACAGGAATCTGATTTCTTCGGGTAAAATACTGCCTCATATAAATGCATTTGGTGGTGAAGAACGTTTATGGCTTGGACCAGAAGGTGGTCAGTTTTCTATTTTCTTCAGTAAAGAAAAATCATTTGTTTATGAAAACTGGCATACCCCTGCATTTCTCGATACTACACCATTTAAACTCATTTCATCAAATGATTCGTCTGCGCTATTCGCAAATGATATTACAACAGTAAATTATAGCGGTACTTCATTTAAGTTCCGAATCGCTAGAGACATTAATTTATTATCAGAGAAGGAGATCCTCAAACTCATTTCATCAGATGTGAAAGACCTGAAATGTGTTGCCTATCGTTCTGAGAACAAAATTATAAACCAGGGGAATAATGCCTGGAAAAAAGAGACAGGTCTTTTATCAATTTGGATGCTGGGAATGTTTAACCCCTCTCCTGCCATTGTCATAACTATACCTGTCAAATCAGGTGATGAGAAGGTTTTAGGTCCGAAAGTGAATGACGCCTATTTTGGTAAAATACCTGCCGATCGATTGAAAATCTCCGGTGATCACATCTTCTTTAAAGCAGATGGAAAGAGCCGTGGGAAAATTGGTATTCCTCCATTAAGAGCAACAGGGGTTATGGGAAGTTATGATTCTGATAATAAAATTCTTACACTTCTTATCTGCAGACTACCTGATGGGAAAAAAGATTACGTTAACTCATCATGGCAGATCCAGGAAAATCCTTTCTCAGGTGATGCCCTCAATTCATATAATGACGGTCCGCTTGAAGATGGTTCGCAGATGGGTCCGTTTTATGAACTGGAAACTTCCTCACCGGCTGCTGATCTTAAGCCGGGAGAAAGTCTCAGTCATATTCAATACACGATGCATTTAACAGGTGACACTTTGGAACTCGACAAGGTTTCCCGAAAAGTTCTTGGTGTCGGACTTGAAGAAATCAGTAAAGCGTTCTAGAGAAGCCCCCTGTTTTTAAGCAATGGTTCAATAATTGGTTTACGTCCTCTGAAATTGATATAGCTTTGTTCAGCATCCATTATTCCCATTGGAGCCAATACATTTTTCCTGAATGATTCAGCTGTTGTTTTATCGAAAATACCTTTTTCCTTAAATGCTTCAAATGCATCATTATCCAGCACTGCAGCCCATGTGTAACAGTAATATCCTGCGGCATATCCATCACCTGCAATATGCAGAAAATATGTACTTCTGTATCGTGGTACGATTTCTTTAATAAGCCCCATTTTCTCAAGATGTTCTTTCTCAAATTTTTGAATATCAATACTTACCGGAGCCTCCAAGGTGTGATAGTCCATATCCAGAAGCGAAGCAGCAAGCAATTCTACATTATCAAAACCGGTATTGAAGTATCTGCTTTTTTGAATTTTACTTATCAGAGCTTCAGGCATGATTTCCCCGGTTTTGTAATTCTTTGCATACATTTTAAGCACTTCAGGTTCTATAGCCCAATGCTCATCTATCTGAGAAGGTAATTCAACAATATCCTGTGCGGTTGTTGTCATGCTATATTTATTTATTGAGAAAAGTCCCTGAAGTCCATGACCAAATTCGTGAAAGAGCGTTTTGACATCATCGAGACTGAGTAAAGAGGGAGTACTATTAGATGGATTTGTGAAGTTGCACACAATCGTAACTACTGGTTTTACTTCCTTACCATCAACCCATTTATGATCACGATATGAACCGCACCATGCACCCTGGCTTTTGCTTGCCCTTGTGTAAAAATCCATATATAGAACACCAACCGGACTGCCATCAGCCTCTTTAACTTCAAAAGCTTTCGCATCGGGATGTGGAAGAGGAATATTTGAAATCGGCGTGAATGTTATACCATAAAGTTTATTGGCAACAGAAAAAGCACCTTCTCTCACATTATCAAGTTGAAAATATGGTCTGAGCTCATTATCATCAAGATTATATTTTTCTTTACGGAGTTTTTCTGCGTAATACCACCAGTCAGAAGGTTCAATTTTAAATTTAGCACCTTCTTTGTCAGCAATTTTTTGCATTTCTTTAAGTTCATCTCCTGCTACTTTTAGCGCCGGCGTCCATAACTGATTAAGAAGTGCATATACATTGGCTGGGGTTTTAGCCATTCTGTCGTCGAGGTTCAGGTCAGCAAATGTCTTAAAACCAAGTAGTTTTGCTCGTTTAGCCCTGAGTGTTACCAGATCAGTCAGGATTTTATTATTATCCAGATTATCGCCATGATTACATTTTGTGGTATATCCATCATAAAGCTTTTTACGTAATTCCTTCTTTTCATCATAAGTCAGGAAAGGGAGCATACTGGGCTTTTGAATTGTAAAAACCCATTTCCCTGTAAGGCTGTCTTTTTCAGCACGGTTAGCTGCTCCAATTATTACACTTTCAGGTAACCCTTTCAGATCATCTTTATTATCTATTACAAGTTTAAATTTGTTATTTTCTCCCAGAATATTCTGACCGAATTTAACAGAAAGTACTGATAATTGTCCATTAAGTTTTTTTAAAGTATCCTGATCTGCACCTTTAAGAAGTGCACCATTACGAACAAAACTTTTATAAAGGTTTACGAGCATATAATCCTGTTCAGGATTAAGTGAAAGCTTATCTTTGCCATCATACAAAGTTTTGATCCTTCTGAAAAGCGCTGAATCAAGCAGGATTTCATCACGATATGCAGACATTAATGGAGATATATCAACCTCAATCTTTTGAAGAGAGTCATTTGTATTTGCAGATGTCTGTGAGAAGAAAACTGAAGACACTTTAGTCAAAAGCTCTCCGGCCTTGTCTAATGCTTCAATCGTATTCTGAAAAGTCGGAGTACTGTTATTATTAGAAATACTCTTTATTTCTTCCCTTCCTTCTGCCATTCCTTTTGTAAAAGCAGGCATATAATGTTTCGTCATGATCTTTTCAAAAGGAGGAACGTCGAAAGGAGTATTATATGCAGCAAAAAACGGATTTGTATTTTTCACTTCAGTAACTGGTTTTGATTTACAACCGGCAAGAGCCATGCAGATGAATCCGCAAATTAATAATGTTTTATAAAGCTTTTTCATAACTCGAACACTTAATTATTTTTAACTATAATGAAGAAAACACAAATTAAAGATATTCAAATCTGGAATCAAAAGAAACTTAACGAATTCAACAGAATGAATTACGGAATAAGTCGATAAAGCTACACCCTGCATTAAATGTATCAAAGTTATTCATGCATTGCCATAGTTTATTTGAATCTAGCGGAGAGAGGGGGATTATTTTCAATGATCCATGGGGGAGAACCTTGCAGCACTTAAATGAACCCTTCGGGTTTTATTTATTTTACCTCACCTCCTTCAGAAAGCAAGCTTTCTTCGGAGTTTCGGGAAAATAAATTACTCCGCTGACGCGGGGTTCATTTAAGTGTTGCGGAGAGAGGGGGATTCGAACCCCCGGTTCGCCGGAAGGCGAACAACGGTTTTCGAGACCGCCGCATTCGACCACTCTGCCATCTCTCCTTATTTAGCTCTATTTATATCCCTATCGATTAGAGAATTCCAAAAATAGTAAATATTTATCTCCAAATCATAAAAGTATTCCTGCCAGTGAAGCTGAAATATATGAAGCCATTGTTCCGCAGAGCATCGCTTTGAAGCCAAGTCGTGCAAGGTCGGCTTTCCTGCCCGGCACAAGCACACCTATACCACCGAGCTGGATGGCTATTGAGCTGAAGTTAGCAAATCCGCATAGCGCAAAACTGGCAATTACAATTGATTTCGCACTTAATAAACCCTGGTGAATCATCGGAGTAAGATCGGAGTACGCTACAAATTCATTAATTACCATCTTAGTTCCCATCAGAGAACCTACATGCAATGATTCGGATGGCGGAACTCCCATGACCACTGCAAAGAGGCTGAAAAAGGCCCCCATCACATCTTTCAGACGGAGATTATCCACGTTCAGACCCAATGCATTAAGGGACAATCCGGTCCATGAAAGGAAATGTCCAAAATATCCGAGAAGAGCATCCAATAGGGCTATCAGAGCAATAACTCCAATAAGCATTGCAATGACATTTATTGATATTTTCATCCCATCGCTGGCACCATGCGAAATAGCATCCATAATATTCGAGTGTTCTTTCTTCACTTCAAGTTTTACTGTTCCTTGAGTTTCGGACTCTTCAGTCTCCGGAAATACTATTTTTGCAATTACCAAAGCCCCGGGGGCGGCCATGAGGCTTGCGGCCAGCAGATAAGAAGCGGGCACACCCATAGAAATATATACTGCCATCACACCACCTGCTATACATGCCATACTTCCTGTCATGGAGGCCAGTAATTCAGACATCGTCATTCCCGATAGGTACGGCCGGATCATTATCTGAGCCTCGACCTGACCCACGAAAGCACTTGCAACATTCGATAACGCCTCGCTCCCGCTCACTCTCATTGCCCAATGAACAAAACGGGCGATTACAGCGATTACTCTTTGCATCAGACCAATGTGATATGCTATTGCGACCAGTACGCAGACAAATATAATTGTGGGTAACAAAATAAAAAGGAATATGCCACTTTTTACGATTCCCTCAGGGAGTATCTGTGTTACCTTGGTTAGATCTCCAAAAACAAAGAGACCACCAGCTTTGGAGAAATCAAGAAGTTTATTTATCGCCTTCCCCAGCCAGAAAAAAATCTCCTGACCGATTGGGACTTTCAGAATAAAAATCGCAAGCGCGATCTGTAAAAGGAGACCTGTAACTACAAGACGGTAATTAATTTTTCTTCTGTTATTTGACCATAGAAATGCAAGTCCCAGAATAATAATGATTCCGATAACGCCAGTAAATCTTCCCATTGTTCCTTTTGGTTAATTGAAAGTGTAGGTTTCAAACCTACATTTTTTTTTGAAATTTAACGAAGGATTAAGGGAAAAAGCAATACTGTTTCAGAAGAAACTAACTTCTGAATTAAACAACTTTAATAATAAATTGTATGATAGCAGCTTATGCGAGATTCTCTATTTATTCGCAGAATAGGTCTCAGACCATTTCTTAATGATTTCTATTTGTTCAGTAGTTGGAATCAGATCCGGTCTTTTTTCCCTTGCAGCTTTGGGTGGCATCTTACCTTTATCCAGTTCGGCATACATCTGTTTTGCCTTTTCTTTTTGCTTTTCAGGCGAATATTTCTCCCAGGCTGTAAAGTTCAATTTGGATTTTGCCATTGTTCCGCCTTTATCGATATGGCAAGGAGTGCAGGATGCAGAAACTATCTTATTTATATTATCAGGAAACGATGCAACTAATTTTGCATTATCCTGAGCTTTAGCTGATGGGTTCACGAAGAGGAGAATCAGTGTCAAAATAGCAGTATTCAATAATGAACGATAGGCGATTTTCTTCATTCTTTTAGAGATTATATTGTTAGTTTAATAAAGATAAAACAAAATCAACCTGGATTTGTTTGTTTTTTCAGGTAAAAACTGCAATCTGACCATTTTTTGGTATAGCCCTGTATATTATTTTTGCATCTGTCCTGGGTAATTTTATTCTGATAAAAGGATGATATTCCGGTACTTTCAGCACAGCTATGCTTTTTAATGAACTCCAGGTGTTAGTCAGGCGGTCCTTAATATCGAACTTAAACTGATTCATCCTGTCAACAAATTTTGTTTTCTCTTCCTGATATACATAAATCCTGATTCCATGGTTCACCTCAAGAATATAATTAACCGGCTCGGCAATAGATGTATCGGGCATGATGTCGGGCTTATATTCTGAAGTATCTTTGGGAGCCATTTTGAGCATCACTGGCTCTTTTTTAATCGTGGCAATCGAACGTGATATTGTAAATGGTGTTGATAACATTGAAAGTACTGAATAATCACTTCCTGAAAGAATCTTACTAATATTAATGCTGTTTATCCTGGCTTTATGTACTACTACTCCGCTGATTTCAATATTAATGCTGCTATCGGCCAGATTTATACTCAGATAAATAGAATCGGTTTCAGCCATGACAAGTCTGGACTGAAGGAAAGCTTTTTCTTTCAGAAGTTTAAGATAGGTCGAATCCTTAAGAATCTGTTGTTCACTTTCATTTTTCTCAGAAGCGTTACCGACGAATTCATTTTTTATCTCATCAAGTTTTCTGACAGGACTGAGCATAGACATTATGGAGTAATAAATTACAAACGCCAAAACTATGCCTATCAGAACTATGAAGGTTATTTTTAAACCAGACTTCTTGACTTCAGTTTCCATATTAAATTAAATAAGATCAGAAAATATAAACTTTCGATCCGATATTCAGGGTATTGAATATGACTTTAAGATCTTCATCATTCAGCCTTACGCAACCGTGCGTCACGGGCATTCCAAGAAAACGTTTATAGATTGTCCCATGTATAAGATATCCATCACCTATACCAAGAGCATAGTCGCCAAGTACTCCGGATTCCCACCGGGATGGATCATCCTTTGGTGGCACAGGCAAACCTTCTTCAATAAATGACCAGTCGGGCCTTTTCCATGAAGGATTTGCTATTTTTCCCTGGATCTGACGTTTTCCTCTTGGAGTTTTGAATACCCAGACTTTCCCCTTTTCAGTTTTAAGCATCATTAAGCTTCCGGTGCTACAGAATCCCTCTCTGATAAGCTTTTTGTTCGTATAAAGAAAAAACCTGTTCTCAGTTGTGTTTACGACAATATATGACTGGCCAGAGGTATATCCATTAGATTTCAATGTAAAACGCTGGATATCTTTGTTCAACAGGCTTAACCTTTTCTTAAAATCAGCAGAATTCTTTACCTCACTATTTTTGACAATTTCAGTTTTTCGTCCTGGTAAAATTTCGTTTAGAGCAGGAGTAATATACAGGATAAAGATTATAATGGCCAGTATAAACAATATAGTCCCAAGGAATATGGCTACTCCCCGTAAAAAACTTTTACTACCGGTATTGACTGCCTGCCCTGACTCAGAATCTGTTTTACTCGCCTCAACATTAACAGGATTCAAATCAGGTTCCGGTTCAGCTTGAGTACTACCTTTTATTATCTCTTCGTTTTCCATATCAGATAAATTACTTATCCACTATTTCCTTAAGATTAACCATAGATCCTACTATTGTAACCGGGGTACCAACTTTTACTGTCTTGAACACAATATCCATCTCGGAATCAGTAAGAGCAATACATCCCTCCGTCCAGTCAATTCCTTTTCCACCATTGCCATGTATCTCAATCAGACCACCTATTCTCGCTGTGGCAGGAAGTGATCCTTTTGCTATTTCAGCTTTGAATCTTTGCTTATCCTCCTCATTGGGATAATCAAGTAAAAGAGCTTTATAATATTTTGTGTTACTGCTGTCGAATTTCTTAGTAATTTTATACATCCCTTCAGGAGTTGCATTATCACCCCTTACTCTCTTATCTCCAACCCAGTTTTTACCTAACTCTGCTTCAAAAACATATTTCTGGGCTCCATTGTGGTAAATAAAAAATTTACGTGAAAATTTATCAATAATTATTGAATAATCTTGATTTTTTTTACAATCATTTAATGTCATATTTACCCATCTGGTCCAAACAGGGAATAATTTAAAATAATTTTTAAGATTTGCAGATGCGTTGTCGTATGAACCACTTAGCAAATATTCAGCATCAGTAATTCTTCTATTTGCCTGTACATACTGCCCCTTCTTATAAATAATCTCTCCCTCTTCCAGCAATATCTTTCCTTTTGAGATCCGGTTACGAACCTCCGAAGTCAAAGGATATGTCTCGAAAAGAGCATCAATCTGAATCACCAAATCGTTAAGCGTGTCGATTTTTTGTCTGAGTTTGATTTTAAGGCTCGATTCACTACTTATAGAACTGTCATTAGCCATCCCGGCTTTTTTTGCGGATAGCTCAGCAAATCTGAGGACCTTATCATAATTCCTGAAATAAATAAATCTCTTATTTTCCTTCTCCCAGTTTATCATTGCCGAATCATAATAGATTCTCGCTTCGGAAAAAAGTTTTTTAGAATAGGTATCTGCTTTACTTGTACCTGCTTTTGATAGGATTACCCTGGCCTTTTCCACTACACCCTCGGGTGGTTTGGGCGTAAAACGGATTAATAAAAGGAATACTAATGGAATTGAAACTGCAATTGCAGAAAAAATCAACACATCTCTCCAAATCTTTCTCATGTGAAACCCTGTGACGACTTTAAAAAAATCCCCGGGAATTTCCCGGGGATTTCATATAAATAAGTTAAAACTTATTAATTATTTTTTCTTTGGTGCTGCAGCTGGTTTAGTTGCTGCTGGTTTGGTTGCTGCTGGTTTGGTAGCAGCTGGTTTGGTTGCAACTGCTTTGGTAGCAGTTTTGCCGTGAACTTTTGCTATAGCATCCTTCAGTTCAGTATTAATACCGTTTGCTTTTTCGCTTGCAGCTTTAATTTTATTGAGAGCATCCATATAAGTACCTTTATCGTATGCAGCCTGAGCTTCAGCTATAGTAGCATTAATTGCTGCCATATCAGTTTTCATTGCTTCAAGAACAGCAGCTCCTTCTTTTCCTCTTGGAGCTTTTTTCATAAGAGCTTCGTTTTCTACAACAGTTGCTTTAACAGCAGTCATTGTTGTTTCAACTTCTTTCTTAACTTCATCTTTCTTAGCGGCCGCATCAGAAGCTACTTTGTTTGCTGCAGCTAGTGTAGCATCCAATTTAACTTCGATAGGTCCGAATTTCTTGAATAATTTTGATTTCTGAACTTCAATTGCAGCATTGATAGCATTCATTGAATCCTGTACAGCTGTAAATTCAGCAGGTACATAAACAGCTGCTTCAGCAGTCTGTGCAGCTGCGATGGCTGCGTTAGTAGCATCTACTTTTGCCTGTGGAACTTTTCCACAACTAGAAAGGAAAGCAACCATTGCGATAGCTGCTAAACCCATTAAAACTTTGTTCTTCATTTTTCTAACCTTTTTAATACTTTGTTTATTTATTCAACCGATCTATTTATAGTTAATCGTTTCATTTGAAAATTACAGGGGCGAAGATATTAAATTTACGGAATATAACAACATTAAAATCAAATATTCTTAACTGCTGTGCAAAAATAAACCATTCTAAAACCTTTTCAATCTGATGTAAAACCTAAAAGATTTAACCAGTTTTGAACCTCCGGTGCAGACATAAACAGATTCTAAAAGTTTTTCCATGCTACCCGGAGTGTTAATGTAAACCTGTTTCAATCTATTTCAATCTATTCCCATTTTTACTCTGACGCTACACTCAAATATAAAACCACTCCTGCTGTACCAATTTTCTCCAGAAACCTGTTGAATCCCCTGGCTAATGCGGACTTGTCAAGCAAGAGTAACCGGGTATCAATCTGTTGATTAAGACTGTTAAGCGGAGCAATACTCCTGTCATAACCTCCGGGCTTATTCCGGATCATCCATAGACGTTTGTTCTCAATAAGGTACTGATTACACAATTCCTTCATTAACTGCAATCTTGATTTCTCTTCCTGCAGATTCAAAGTATTTCTGAAATCAATGTAATTCTGGAGTGCGGCTCCTAATCTTATAAGCCTTATTGAATTAAGGTACTCATCTCGGATAACCAGGCTATCCGGAGTGTGTATTTTTACATACTTCAACATCTTTTCTTTAGAATCAATGAAATTCTGAAGTCCCTGATAATCGAATGAGTGCCTGTTTTCATAATTCTCATTGAAAACGGAAATCATTTCAGGAGCAATATCTTTCATCAGATCACCAATGCCTTTTATCAGCTTGTCGAATATTGCTGATACCATAATCTCGTCGCGTAATCCAAGCTGAAATGACAACATAGTAGTTGTCATATTGAAAAGAGGAAACTCTTCAAAACGGTTATAACGTCCGAGATCAAGAACCACGTCACCCATCACCGAACTTTTGTCTCTGAAAATATAACTGCTCAGGAAGGTTCCCAATTCTAAGTTTTTCCGGCTATTGCTGTTCCAGCTGAGAGCTCCACCAGTTGCATATCCTGCATAACTAACCGGCAGGTACTGCCAATGACCCATATCGCCCCAGTCGGTCAGAAGCATTCCTTTAGCACCATATTTTGTTGCGTTGACGACTGCTAATTCAATGGTTGCTAACATGTTGTCAGTACGACCTGTTATGCTTGTCCAGCTGTTGGTCCCGGGACAAACCATGTAGTCTAGCCCTGAAGCCTGGAGTGTCTTGCAGTGTCTCTCATACGGATAACTTGATTCATATCCCCAATCAAGAAGCGTTACATCTTTTGGAATTTGTGATATCAGTTCAGGATGCCTCAATACTATGTCACCCCACATCATCATTTTCTTATTTTTCCCGGTTATCAGCGCATGCATTTTAAGAGCATAGTCGATGTATACCTGTCCTTCACCCTTTTTCAAGCATATCTCTTTACTTTTACCCTTTCCAAGTTCAAAGGGTTCATCGAGATTGACATTGAAATTGGGCGAAGTAAAATTCGGCAGAAGATCCTCCGTCATTTTTGTCAGCAAATCAATGCTGCGCGGATCGGTGGGATCAAGTGTGCCTTTCATACTCATCATTCCCAGCATTTTATAACCCTTTGGGCATTCTGCAAGATCTTTATAATCATCGGTTGCGAGCCATGCCATCATATGACCAAGGGAATTCTGGTTTGGCACAAGATCTATGAAGTGAGCCCTGCAAAAAGTATCAAGTGTCTGAATTTCTTCTCCTGTAATGGGTGTTTCTTTTCCTTCCCAAAGTTTCTTGAAAGATGGATAAGCAAAGGAAAAACCTTCAATATACAGCTCCAGATGATTATATTTCAGATCGGCAAGCAGCTGCGTAATTCCAATAAGAGTTTCAAGAGTTGGCACCTTGTCTCTGCTTATATCAAGCATAAGTCCCCTTACAGCAAGATCAGGAGAGTCTTCAATGTATACACAAGGAATGTTTCCGGCATAATTTTGCTTTAGTACTTTTAATGAAACTATTGCATAATACATTCCCTGCTTACTGCTGTATTCTATAGCTATTTTGCCTGCTTTAATACTGAGGGTATAACCCTGAACAGGCAACGTCTTATTAAAACTGAAATGAATATTTCCCCCCAGGGGAGAATTTCTGATTCTGATCCCGGGAATCATTTGCAGATAATTTCCAGTTTCATATTTTAATGAATCGGAAACTGAAAACACAATGCTGGCAGGAAAAGAAAAATCACCTCCGGTGAATTGAACTTTTTTTGGAAGGGGTAAAAGGTTAAGTACCTGGCTTTTCAGTGGATTCAATTCAGAAGCTTCTGAGACATGTGTTATCCTCGATCTGTTTTCGAGTTCTTTAGTCAGTTTGATCTGTTTTTTCTCCAGAACCGAATAAAATATCAAGAGAAAGACTATTATGCTTACTATTAAAGCCAATAAGACATAAAAGAAGTAAAGAATTATTTTAAATACTTTTTTCATAAATCAGGAGTAAAATGCCACGAAAAATATGTGTCGTAATTTCTTTATAAAAATAATTAAATGTTGAAGGCGAAAGTAATTGTTAAACTATTTTCTCCTAATCCGGTAAATCAATGTGAATGATTTAGCCAATAAAAAAAATCAGCAATTCATCAACTCTTTGAGTCATCTGTTGTTTAACCAGTATTCGACAGGTCTTAATTTGTTCCTGAATTCTGATTTTAATATTAATGTTATGGCTGGAATAGATAAATTATCTAAAAATATTGATACCCCACTTGGAAAGTTCAGGTACTTCTCTCTATCTGAACTAACAAAAGATGGTCACAAAATAGAGGAATTACCTTTTTCAATAAGGATTCTTATTGAAAATATAATCAGGAATTTTGACGGCATAAGTTTTAATAAAACTCACCTCGATAATATTTTAAACTGGAATCTGAAACTTGCTTTTAAGGAAATACCATATTTACCGGCGAGAGTACTGATGCAGGATTTTACCGGAGTTCCATCAATTGTTGATATCGCGTCAATCCGGTCAGAAGTAGCCCGGAAAAATATAAACGCCGGATTAATTAACCCCCAGGTACCTGTAGACCTGATAATCGACCATTCGGTCCAGGTGGATTTTTTCGGTACAAATTATGCATACCAGAGAAATGTGTACCTTGAATATGAACGCAATTCAGAGAGATATTCATTATTAAAGTGGGCACAATCATCGTTCGAAAATTTTAATGTCCTTCCTCCCGGACTGGGCATTTGTCACCAGGTAAACCTCGAATATCTTGCTAAAGTAGTTACAGTAAGAAACGGAATAATATTCCCTGATACATTAGTGGGAACAGATTCTCATACCCCGATGGTTAATGGCATTGGTGTGATTGGCTGGGGTGTTGGCGGAATAGAGGCAGAAGCTGTAATGCTCGGACAACCTATCTACATAATGCTTCCGGAGGTTGTTGGATTGAAATTGACCGGACACTTAAAGGAAGGTATAACATCTACAGATCTGGTATTAACAGTGGCTGAATTATTAAGAAAAAAAGGAGTTGTAAATAAGTTTGTTGAGGTTTTCGGAGATGGGTTAAATAACCTGACTGTACCAGACCGGGCAACAATATCAAATATGTCGCCAGAGTTCGGATGCACTGTTACCTACTTCCCACCTGATTCCAAAACTCTTGATTATCTGAGGATAACCGGAAGAGATAAAAAACATATTGAAACTGTTGAAAGGTATCTTAAGACAAACCTCCTTTGGCGTGAGAATGAGGATAAAATTAAGTTTACCGAAGTTTTACAGCTGAATTTAAATGACATAGAACCATCTGTTGCCGGTCCAAGACGACCCCAGGACAAGATAATATTATCCCATGTAAAAAACAGTTTTATTGATATCCTCAGGAAAAGTTATGAGAGAGAATATGTAACTCTTGAATCAAGATCAGGAGGTCAATGGTCAAACGAAGGCGGGCATCTTGAACAACAAGTCAGGCAAACTAAATCTGAGTCGCATAAAATTGAGGAGGCAGGTATTGAAATAGAAACACAGCCCGAAATTAAAAATGGCCTTAAAAGTGTAACAATAAAAACGGATAACTCAGAATTTCTGATTAGTGACGGGGCAGTTGTGATTGCTGCAATTACCAGTTGCACAAATACCTCGAATCCGAGTGTCATGATAGCAGCAGGACTGCTTGCAAAAAAAGCTGTGGAAAGAGGGCTTATGACGAGGCCCTGGGTTAAAACAAGCCTAGCACCCGGGTCCAAGGTTGTAACAACGTACCTTGAAAAAGCTAATTTGCTTCCATTCCTGGAAGCCCTTGGATTTCACACAGTCGGCTATGGCTGCACTACCTGTATTGGAAATAGCGGCCCATTACCTCCTCATATTAACAAAGCTGTAATCGACAACAAATTGGTTGTAGCCTCGGTTCTTTCGGGAAACAGAAATTTTGAGGCCAGAATACATCCTCTTGTTAAAATGAATTTTTTAGCCTCACCCCCACTTGTGATTGCATATGCCCTGCCCGGCAGAATAGATATTGATTTTCAAAATGAACCTCTTGGATTTGATCCGAATCTTGAACCGGTTTACTTGCGTGATATCTGGCCATCTGCTGAAGAAATAGAGTCGGTAATGAGTAACGTTCTTGATTCAAAAGATTTTATAAAAAATTATGAAAATATTTTTAAGGGTGATGAAAAATGGGAAATACTGGATACACCTAAAAGTGAAATATATCAATGGGATGAAAAGTCTTCCTATATAAAAGAAGCACCATTTTTTAAGGATATTTCCGCAGAGGCAGAAGAAACTACTGATATCAGGTCAGCAAGGGTATTACTCAAACTTGGAGATTCAGTAACAACAGATCATATTTCCCCAGCAGGATCCATAGCTGAAAATTCCCCGGCGGGTGAGTATCTGAAAAACCTGGGAATTGATAAAAAAGATTTTAATTCATATGGTTCACGAAGAGGTAATCATGAGATAATGATGAGAGGAACCTTTGCAAATGTCCGTTTGAAAAATGAGTTAGTTGAAAAGGAAGGAGGATTTACAAAATATTTTCCTGACAACAGGATGATGTCAGTTTTTGAGGCAGCTGAAAAATACAGATCAGACTATACTCCCCTTTTGATTTTGGCAGGTAAGGAATATGGAAGCGGTTCCTCGCGCGACTGGGCTGCAAAAGGAGTTTCACTTTTAGGGATCAGAGCGATTATTGCCGAAAGTTTTGAACGCATTCACCGCAGCAATCTGGTAGGCATGGGCGTTCTGCCCCTCCAGTTCAAAGACGGAGAAAATGCCCTAACCTGTAATTTATCAGGTAATGAAACATATGACATTTTAAATCTTGGCGAGCTGCAACCTAATATGGAAATCAAAGTATTAGCTACCAGACCTGACGGTACAAAATTGGCATTCAAGACAATAGCAAGACTTGATTCTTTAATGGAAGTAGCCTATTTTAAAAGCAACGGAATACTCCAATATGTGTTAAGAAGTTTTCTCAAAACTGAAGAAAAACGATCAGCAGAAAAAAATAAATCAAAATTGATGTAATGGAATACCGGATTGAAAGGGATACTATGGGAGAGATCCAGGTACCCGATGATAAATATTGGGGAGCTCAGACCCAACGATCTATAATGTATTTCCCTATAGGTCAGCCTGCTTCCATGCCAATCGAGGTTATTCACTCGTTTGGATACCTGAAAAAAGCAGCAGCGATTATAAATAATAAATTCGGATTACTTGGGGATGACAAAATGAAAATCATTTCTCAGGTATGTGATGAAATTATTGATGATAAACTTGACGACCAGTTTCCACTTGTCATATGGCAAACCGGATCGGGAACCCATACCAATATGAATTGTAATGAGGTAATTGCAAACCGTGCACATGTTTTGCTGGGTAACAGATTGGGAGAAGGGAACAGACTCATTCACCCAAATGATGATGTGAATATGTCCCAGTCATCGAATGACACATTCCCAACCGCAATGAACATTGCAGCATACAAAAAGATAACTGAATATACTATCCCTGCTGTAGAGCAATTAATAAGTACTTTATGGGATAAGTCCCAGGCAATGACTGGAATAATCAAAACAGGACGTACTCATTTAATGGATGCAACTCCATTATCACTCGGTCAGGAATTTTCAGGGTATGTCTCACAATTGAAACACGGGCTGAAAGCGCTGAAAAACACGTTACCACATCTTTCAGAATTAGCTCTGGGAGGAACTGCTGTCGGAACAGGGTTGAATACACCTGAAGGTTTTGATCTTGAGGTCACTGCTGCAATCTCGGAACTGACAAAAATGCCATTTATTTCAGCTGAAAATAAATTTGAAGCTTTGGCTTCAAATGATGCTATTGTTGAAACCCATGGTGCAATAAAACAATTGGCAGTCAGCTTAATGAAAATTGCTAATGATATAAGGATGATGGCTTCGGGTCCAAGGTCGGGAATCAGTGAGATTACAATACCTGCAAATGAACCTGGTTCATCAATTATGCCAGGCAAAGTAAACCCTACTCAGACAGAAGCAATTACAATGGTCTCTGTACAGATCATGGGTAATGATACTACTATTTCGATAGCTGGCTCCAATGGGCATTTCGAGCTTAACGTTTTTAAGCCGGTCATGATAAATGCATTGCTGCAAAGTGCCTCTCTTATGGCTGACGCATGCAAAGCATTCAGCAATTATTGTGCTGCCGGTATTGAACCCAACCTGAAACAGATAAGTAAGAATCTCAATAACTCATTGATGTTAGTGACCGCCCTGAATAAACATATTGGATACGAGAATGCGGCCAGGATCGCAAAAAAAGCCTATGCCGAGAATTCAACATTAAAAGAAGCTGCCCTGGAACTGGGATTGTTGACTGAACAGCAATTCGATGAATGGATTGTACCGGGAAAAATGATCGGACCAGATAAGAGATAATAGCGGAGAGAGGGGGATTACGACCTCTCCGCCTGCCGGCTGAGAGGTCATGATCTCCTGAAGGGCACCCTACAAATCTTAAATGAACCCTTCGGGTCTCATTTATTTCACCTCCCCACCTTCAGAAAGCAAGCTTTCTTCGGCGCTTCGGTTAAATAAATAATCCCGCCTCTGGCGGGATTCATTTAAGCTTTGCGGAGAGAGGGGGATTCNNGGGATTCGAACCCCCGGTACAGTTTCCCATACGGCAGTTTAGCAAACTGCTGGTTTAAGCCACTCACCCATCTCTCCTTATGGTCTTCAGCTTATTCTCCAAAATTAAGTGGCCTGATTTGTGGAGCGCGACAAAAGTAGGAAAACAAGCATAAAGTGCAAAATAAATAAGAATTTTATTTTACGCTGCCAAACAGATCAGTAACCAGCTTGAAATTCTCAATTGTCTCCTCATCAAAATCGGATACCTTTATCTTTCCCTCTTTTACATTCGACAAAAACTTACTTAATATAAAATTCCGTGGAACCTCCTTTTCCTTAATGTAAACTGAATTTGGAACTGTAATCCCCTCCCTTGTCTCCAGAATATGATTTTTAAAATCAAGCGTAGATAACAGATCTTCAGAATTCAAAAACGTCCTTGGCATCCGCATAATTAGTTCCCTGCTGCTATTTTCTGTCTTGAATGCCGAATTCTTCATATATTCATCCAATTGTATCTCTGTGTCATTATCAAATAAAAGAACTCCAAAATCCATTCCCCACCCCATCAGAATATTACATAGTAATGGAATTGAAGAAATATTGGTCGATGGTATCACACAAACTTTGCCCTTGTATCCCATCAAAAGTATAACTGCATTAAGCATATAAAATGATCCCGTATCATTTACAATAAGATTGAATCTCTTTGAAGAGTATCTTTCATCCGCCATCGGATTCCCGAGAATACTTTGCAGAGGTGTCAGAGTGTCGGGAGATGCTGAAGACAATTGCAGAGGATCGAGTATTCTTGAAGTACTCTTCAAACTGTCGAGATCGTCGCGCTGAACTGCGAGTACCCTGTATAATTTATTTATTTCAACCAGATGGGGTGAATGAGTCGTATAAATAACCTGTATCTTATCTTTAATATCCTCGAATACCTTCAACACATCTTCCTGGGCTCTGGCATGAAGACTTACGCCCGGTTCATCTACGAGGAGAACCTTTTGACGGTCTGTTAAATTAGCTGAAGCTTTTAGTTCCATATAAAATGATAAGAACCATCTGACACCCCTGCTTCTTTGTTTTGGATAAAGCCGTTCCCCTTCATCCTTGATCCAGAATTCGAGATAGGGCTTCCCCGCTTTACCTACAAAGGAAGAGCTGTAGTGATCAAGCTCAAACTGAATATGAATCTTATTGTTTCTTCCGATTGATTGTTGCCAGAAATCATGAAAGTTATGAGTCAGAGTACGATTCAGGTTTTCAATCTTCTGTTTCAGGATACGACTCGATTGCTGCTGAAAAAAAGAATAATCAAGCTGAGCCAGTGACAGAAAATTTCTGGCGGCTTTGTAACCTTCAACGTTTTCGTTTCCGCTTATGATATCTTCCATATCAATCCTGTTTGGAAGCAGGCTTCCGAAATCTTCAAATAATTCAAAGACCGGACAATATTCGAAATATTTTTTACCCAGGAATGCACTGTTATAGTGTGATTTATAAGAATGAATAATATCATTCACCTTAATTGATGCTTCTTCCTCTGTATTTCCTTCAATAATATATCCTGAAAGTGCAATATGATTATCAAGTGCAGTAAGATTTACTTCTCTTTCCGCCCTTGTTTTTCTGAAATCCTCAAGTACCTCTTTCCATTCACTATCAGCTTCATCATCTAATGGACGCATCAGTAGGGTCATCCTCTGGTGGCGTTCTTCAAGTTTTATTGACAGATCTTTGAGATGTTTTTCAATAAGGATGCAGCCATTCATCATCTTTTTCCAGGTATCCCCTGCCTTTTTAATAGCTTCCTTCTTTAAAATAAGTTCACTGACTTCCTCCTTTTGTTTCTTTAATTCATTAAGCTGATTCATAAGGCCGGGGAAGTGGTTATTTTTTTGATTTTCCGCCTCCACAGGTTTTCTTCCAAACAAGTGAAAGCTAAACCTTTTTCTCTCATCCTGTGATAGCTTTGATTTAATGATGGATTCTTCCTCGCTCAATACTGAGAGGTTCTTTTCAAGTTCCTGAATTATAACAAGTTCCTCATCCAGCTTCACTGTTACGTCATTGAGATATATCCTCCATGCATCTTCAAGTGAATCAAGATATTGGCTTATCTCACCACTGACATTAATTACTGAAGAAAGATCAGCAATCCAGGTCCGGGTAAGTTCGAGATGTATAAGTCCGGAGAGCAATTCCTTCAATTCTGTACCCGGATTTGCTGTAACTTTAATTAACCATCCCTTTGGTATACTGAACCTGCAGCTTACTTCCGGTAGTGTAAGATCGCTACGTAAAACATCTTCAGATATAATTCCCGTGTAAAATACTTTTAATCCTTCAAGAACGGAAGTCTTACCTGATTCGTTCTGTCCGATAAGGCAGGTTATGTTATCAGGAGAAATATTCTGCCAGCCGGTATCAACTATTGATCGGAAGTTCTTTATTCTGAAAGCTTCAAGCTTCATCATCTTTTCTAAGAATTATAATCGAAACCCAATAACCAGAACATCATCCACCTGTTGTGATTTACCTTTCCATTCGTTAAATGCATTTTCCAGATGTTCTTTTTGCTGACTCATTGGAAGCTCTTCAAATGAATGAATCATGCGTTTGAAATGTTTATATTTAAATTTCTTATCCGTAATTTCTCCAAATTGATCGGAAAAACCATCGGTAAACATATAAAATGAATCTCCGGGTTTAGTATCAATCCATGTATTAACAAATGATGCTTCCTTCACTGGTGCAATTCCAAGAGTCATCTTATTAGGCTTGTATTCAGTCAGTTCACCATTTCTTATCATTATAAGAGGTCTGTTCGCACCTGAAAATTGCAATTTCCCCGTCGAAAAATCTATTATGCATAGTCCTATATCAATGCTATCCTGTGCCTCATGGCATCCTCCTGTCTGATGAAGAGCATACATAATCTTCTCTCTCATCAGGTTAAGAATTCTGTTGGCATTCAGATTTAAGTCGCATTTCATTATCTCATTCAGAAAACTGATCCCAAGGATACTCATTAATGCCCCAGGGACACCATGACCCGTGCAATCCCCGGCAGCAATACAGATTTTTTGTTTATTACCGAAAACATAATAAAAATCACCGCTTACAATATCCCGCGGAAGAAAAATTATAAAAAAATCTTTAAGCTTATCTTTCAGGATTAAAGGATCCGGCATCAAAGCACGTTGTATCATCTGTGCATACCGAAGACTGGCCTCATGGTCATTTGAAACAGGTTTCGGAAGCAATGAAAGCAAATCGGAATTTGTATGCTTTTCGATGCTCATGTCAGGTTTTTAGGTTGAAAAGGACGATAAATATACGTTTTTTTTAAACCTGTCCTAACAGCATCTATACATTTTGGTGGGGTCGTTTTTGCATGAGAACGACATTTTCAACATGATGTGTGTGAGGAAACATATCTACCGGCTGAACTGTCACGACCATATACTTTTCTGAAAGTAATTGTATATCACGCGATTGGGTGGATGGATTACAGCTGATATAAACAATCTTTTCGGGCGCCGCGCTGGCAATTATCCTTATTACATCCTCATGCATTCCTGCCCTGGGCGGATCAGTAATAATAACGTCCGGATGACCATTGGATATTAAGAATGACTCAGTTAGTACATCCTTCATATCACCTGAAAAGAATTTAGTATTTTTAATTCCGTTAAACTCCGAGTTAATTCTGGCGTCCTGTATAGCTTCTTCGATATATTCAATACCTATTACTTTTCTCGCATCAGATGCTATAAAATTGGCTATTGTCCCTGTTCCGGTGTAAAGGTCATATACAATTTCTTTGCCGGTCAGACCAGCGAAATCTTTTGCTATCCGGTAAAGTTCCAGAGTCTGCATCGAATTCGTCTGATAAAATGATTTTGGCCCTATCCTGAACATCAGTCCGTCCATTTCCTCAGTTAAATAATTTTCACCTTTAAAATTAACAGGTTCCTGATCATTTAAGGAATCATTTCTTTTGGAATTAATAACGTAAAAGAGGGACGTGATCTGAGGAAACTGTGAAGATAGAAATTCCAGTAACCCTGTCCTTTTCTCAACGTCCTCATGGAAGAAAACGACAATGATCATGACATTGCCTTCCCTGGTGGTCCGGATCACAAGGTTCCTTAGGAATCCTTCCTGTTCCTGAAGGTCGAAAAACTTCAGGTGATTCTCAGTTGCATAATGCTTTACTGCATTTTTTATTGAATTCGACGGCTCAGGCTGAAGGTGGCATTCCTCAATATCAAGTACTTTATCAAATAAACCCGGAATATGAAATCCGAGTGCTCCTTCCTTCTCAAATTTATTATCAGAATTAATTTCTTCACTGGTAAGCCATCGTTTATCTGAAAAAGTATATTCGAGTTTATTACGGTACAGGAATATCCGGGATGATCCTAATATTGGTCTTATCTCCGGGAGATCAATCTTGCCTATCCTCATAAGATTATCCCTTACCTGTTTTTCTTTAAACTTAAGCTGCAGATCGTATGGAAGATGCTGCCATTTACAGCCCCCGCAAACTCCGAAGTGCTTACAACGAGGGATGATTCTATCAGATGAGTATTCATGAAATCTTACTACTCTGCCTTCCATATATTTCTTCCTTTTCTTAATAACCTGAATATCGACGACATCTCCGGGGATAAGCATCGGTATAAAAACTACAAGATTATTAACTCTTGCCAACGCATTTCCTTCTGCTCCTATATCAGTTATTCTGACCTTTTCCAGCATTGGCAGCTCTTTTCTTCTTCCCACTTACTTCTTTCTTTAGATTATAATTTTACTCACTTTGATTTTCTCAGGTTATCCAGAAACAATAATCCATCTATCATGCATGGAATGGCCCCACCACCGTGATCCACATTAGGAACGGTAATTTTTTTACAAATGTCCGGGGATGTTCCTGCCGCAATCATTTCATTAAACATGTTTTCTGTTGAAACAGGATCTACATCAGTATCTTTTTCTCCGTGTGTAAATAAAACGGGGATAGAACTATGCCAGGCAGTTATGCTGTTATTATTAAGGGCATCCCTTACAGTCGAATATCGGGAAGAGGTTTCAAAACCTGAAATGAAATCGGGATTTAGTAAATCGGGTATCGATGTAGTCAGTTGAGAATCTATCTGATCAAGGGTCAGCTGGCCTGTGAAAAGTGAACTGATCTTTGACGCATAAGTTGCGTTAAAAATATCTGAGGCAGGATTTGTAAACTGATTATAAACAGTAAAAGCATTTACTATATATGCCAGATATGCCGGAACCGGATAAGTTTGGTGATTTAACATACTTCCAAGCAGCAGTGGAATATTATATGATCCGGCACCGCAGGAAGTGCCTTTCACACTGAAATCACTCCCATAATTTGTTTCAAGTTCTTTGTCC
This sequence comes from Bacteroidales bacterium, assembly GCA_003141895.1. GTDB lineage: Bacteria > Bacteroidota > Bacteroidia > Bacteroidales > VadinHA17 > LD21. Next base: position 82,038 of record PLNT01000028.1, read on the forward strand.
AAGGCAAAAGTAGCCCATCCTCCCTGGGAGTAGCCCAGAAGATAATACTCATTTTTGAATGTTATCCCGGGGAATTCAGAACTGCCGATTTCTTTTGCTGTATATAAAAAGTCGACAAGTGATCTGACAGTAGGCTCTTTTACCAGATAAGGGTGAGGAATCTGAGAGGATTCTCCAAATCCAGGATAATCAGCAAACAAAACGACATATCCCATTGAGGCAATAATCTCAACCAACTGGTGTGTATAGCTGGATGGAGATACACTTGGCGCATCAGAGTTAACCGTATTTGTTCCATTCTGAAAAGAAAGTACCGGATAATCCCCGGGAGAGGCCGGTACGCATATTAATCCCGATGCATTAATCTCATTACCATTTATAGTGGTTTTATATACAACTTTATAAACACTTATATCGCTAATAATACGCGATTTGATGCCTGCAACTTCAGGAACCTGGATTGAGGCTAAATCAAGCATACTTGTTATATAATCCTTTTTAAATTCAACAACAAGCTTCTTTGAAACAAAGTAGGAATAAGTTTTTGCTGAATCTTCTTTTTTGCAGGAGTAAGAAATTACAAGTAATAATACAGCCAAAAAAGATAACTTTAAAAAGCTTCTTTTAATCTTCATGTTGTTATAATATTATTATTAACCCTGAAATAACTTGTAGTTAACAAAAACTGCTGTAAAGATAACTTTTCTTAAGAGACTTTTTTTCGCATCTGATCAGGATGAAACTAATACGAAAGTAAATTTGTTTATAGCTTCTGAAGCCTCTATTAGCATCTAAGCTTTTCATGGCTGCCATACTTTTCCTATATTTGCAGACATTTATTTTTTTATGGTTTCTGTTCAGGATATCTCAGTATCATTTGGAAGTTTTGATTTATTAACAAATATTTCCTTTCTGATAAATGATCAGGACAGGATTGGTCTTGCCGGGAAAAACGGTGCGGGAAAATCAACTTTACTTAAAATAATTGCAGGTCATCAAAGCCCCACTTCGGGGGTTATTGATATGTCGAAAGATGTTTCAATCGGGTATCTTCCGCAGCAAATGAAAGTTGATGATACCACTACAGTAATAAACGAAACAATTACAGCTTTTTCTGAACTTATCAGTCTGTCGGAGGAAATAGAACATTGCAGTTCGGAAATTGCCAGAAGGGAAGATTATGAGTCATCTGATTATCTGAAGCTTTGTGATCATCTGACAGTAGTTGAAGAAAGGTACAGAATGATGGGAGGAACTAACTATATGGCTGAGGCTGAAATCACTCTTGTAGGGCTGGGTTTTGAACGAAAAGATTTTGACCGACCAACAAAGGAATTAAGCGGCGGCTGGAGAATGCGCATTGAACTGGCAAAGATCCTGTTGAGAAAACCTGCTCTTTTTTTGCTGGATGAACCTACCAATCATCTTGACATAGAATCAATACAATGGCTTGAAATCTTTCTGGCAGGATATTCAGGAGCAGTTGTGCTCGTATCGCACGACAGGGCATTTCTTGATAATGTAACGAAGAGGACAATCGAAATCTCGCTTGGTAAAATTTATGACTACAAAGCGTCATGGTCGAAATATCTTGTACTGAGAGAGGAGCGCAGGGAACAACAGATCGCCTCATTCAGGAATCAGCAGAAGATGATCGAAGACACCGAAAGGTTTATAGAACGTTTCAGATATAAAGCAACAAAATCAGTTCAGGTCCAGTCAAAAATCAAACAACTCGGTAAAGTTGAACGACTGGAAGTTGATGAAGAAGATAAAAGCGCAATAAACTTAAGATTTCCTCCTGCTCCCCGCTCGGGAACAGTAGTCGTTGAAGCAGAAAATCTGACAAAAAAATATGGAGCTCTCACTGTCCTGAACAGGATTGATTTTAAAATTTCGAGAGGAGAAAAAGTTGCATTTGTAGGACGTAACGGTGAGGGGAAAACCACCCTATCAAAAATTATCATTGGTGAAATGGACCACATTGGTGACATAAAAGTTGGACACAACGTTAAAATAGGATATTTTGCTCAGAATCAGGATGTTTTGCTCGATGAAAGCAGAACCGTCCTCCAGACCATTGATGACATTGCCAAGGGAGATATCAGAACAAAAATCCGCGATATGCTTGGTGCATTTTTATTCAGGGGTGATGATGTAGAGAAAAAAGTTAAAGTTCTTTCAGGTGGTGAACGTGCCAGACTCGCTCTCGTAAAACTCCTTCTTGAACCGAGTAACCTTCTTGTTCTGGATGAACCCACGAATCATCTTGATATGCGGTCAAAGGACATCCTCAAACAAGCCCTTATCAAATTCGATGGTACACTGATTGTAGTATCACATGACAGAGACTTCCTCGATGGTATTGTCAGCAAAGTATATGAATTCAAACATAATAAAGTCAAGGAAAACATTGGAGGAATTTATGATTTCCTCAGAAAGAAAAAGATTGAAAACCTGAAGGAAATAGAGAGGAAAGATAAGGCTAAAACTATAGCCACACAGGAAAATATATCATCAAATAAACAAAAATATCTCGAGAAGAAAGAGTATGAACGCAATCTCAGAAAACTGAGAAAAAGACTTGAAGAATCGGAGACAGTTATTGAGAATATTGAAGCGGAGATAATTGCTGTTGACAAATCGTTTATGGAGCCGGGGAATACATCTGAAGCGCACGATATTGATTATAGAAAATACCAGGAACTTAAAGAAAGACTGAACGATGAAATGAATCAATGGGCTCAGTACAGTCAGGAAGTAGAAGAGTTTTTACAAAATAACAACTAAAATGGATCCACTTCAGTTTGAAAAAGAGTACCGGGTGCACGTTTATGAAACCGGACCAGACGGAAAACTTAATTTATTTTCCCTCTTCAATTACATGCAGGATATTGCTTCCGACCATGCCGTCAAACTTGGGTTTGGAAGGGATGATTTAATGAAGGATAACCGTTTCTGGGTGCTTTCAAGAATTTATGCAGTTATAGATAAATGGCCATTATGGGAAGATACATTAATTCTGCGAACCTGGCCAAACGGAACTGACAAATTATTTGCTCTCAGGAATTATGAAGTCAGACATCCCGACGGAACACATATTGCTTCAGGCACTTCATCATGGTTAATATTAGACCGTACCACGAAAAGAGTACAGAGACCTGATTCAATATTGACAGAGTACAATCCAAATCTGCATTCCGAAAATTCTCCCATCAGATATGCAACTAAAATAGATCCTGCATCGGATAACGGAAACTTTTCCCCGGCATTCAGAGTTAAGGTCTCCGACCTTGATGTAAATCTTCATACCAATAATGTCAGGTATCTGAAATGGGCGAATGATAGTTACAACCTCGACTTCATTATGAATAATGTTCCTCAATCTGCTGAAATTAACTATCTTGCAGAGTCAAGATTCGATGAAGAAATTCTGATAAAAACATCTGCAGAAAATGGCACTGATACCTGTATTAATCACTCAATTTTCAGAACCAATGATAATAAGGAACTCTGCAGGATAAGAATTGAATGGAGAAAAAATTAAGGAAATATTTTAAATTAATTTTTGGCATGAAGAATAGTGTAAACTTCAGGATGGGCTGGTTATTTCTGGGCAGCGTTCTGTTTGCCTCAATATTCAGTTCCTGTAAATCTACCCAGCAATCAGCTGATTATAAAGATCTCTCCTATCTTTATAATCCTACTAAAAGTCCGATTAACCCTCTCTATAATATTATTAATCAAAGTGATGAATCGTCGGTTTTGTCAGTAAGATTTGCAAACAGCGATCTCTTTTTCTCAGAAGCTAATCCTCAGGGAGTCCCAACTGCCATGGTAATGTTGAATATTAAGCTTTTCAACATGAAAGAACGTAAAAACATTGTTGATACTGCTACACTAAATTTGGAAATAGTTAAGGATAACGCTAAGCAGGATTATGTTTATGATATCCCGCTGAAAGTTGAGAAGGGCAATGAGTACGTAGTTGAAGTAAAGATCCTCGACCGTTTGCGGCTTATTACCGCCCAGGCTTTTGTACAGTTTAATACACTTTCGGAAAACAACAGATATAATTTCAGGGCTAATACCCATTTTGAAAAACACCAGCTGTTTACCCCAATTCTAAGAATAGATGAATATGTAAATCTGGTGTATACTCGGGGACATATTGACACTCTCTACGTTTCATTCTATAAGCCATTCAAAGAAGTACCCGATCCGCCTTCAATGCTCCTTCCCGAAAAGATTCTTGATTATGAACCCCGCCAGGTAGTAGCGCTTCCCTATTCTGATACCTTACCAATGATGTTTCCTAAAGAAGGAATATATCTATGCTCCATTGACAGGAATATTAAAGACGGCTTTACATTCTTAAATTTAGGACCCACATATCCAAAGTTCACAACTCCCGAAGTGATGATAGAACCTCTGGTTTATCTTAGTTCTCAGGACGAGATGACTGCTTTGCTGGCAGCTCCGAAACCAAAGGCAGCACTCGATGATTTCTGGATTAAATGCGGGGGCAATGTCGATAAGTCGCGTGAACTTATAAGGATCTTTTATACAAGGGTAGTTTATTCAAATTACTATTTTACTTCATATAAGGAAGGATGGAGAAGTGAGAGAGGAATGATCTACATTATTTACGGACCACCTGATAAAGTATATAAAACGGCCGATGGCGAAAGCTGGGGTTATAAAAAACCAAATGTCAGGTCCAAATGGGGCAGCAGATTCAATGTTACGGATTCTTATCTTTTCTTCAATTTTAAAAAGAGGGAAAATATCTTTTCAAACAATGATTTTTACCTTAGCCGCAGCGAAAGTCTTGTAACATTCTGGGATAAGGCCATAGCCAGCTGGAGAAAAGGGATCGTGTTCCGTGTCGATAATCCAAAAGATCTATAGAAGAGACCCCCTGCCGCTGCGTGGCTGTCCCCCTAAAGAGGGACTAAAACTGTTCTTTAAAAGAATTTCATTAAGTTACAAAATATATAGTCCTGCAAGACGGGATTGGGGGGTGTGACCTATTGTCATTAATCGATTGAAATAAAATTATTTATGCAGAAAGAAACAGATTGTATTTTTGGGTTGCATGCAGTGATAGAGGCAATTAAAGCAGGAAAGCAAATCGACCGGCTCCTTATTAAACAGGGGCTCCAGGGCTCTCTGTATCATGAGCTTATGACGGAAGTCAGGACACATAACATTGTCTATCAAATAGTACCAGTCGAAAGGATTGAGCTTGTAACCCGGAAAAACCATCAGGGTGTGCTTGCATGGCTTTCAGTAATTGAATATCAATATATAGCTAATCTTCTTCCAATGATATTTGAAAAGGGTGAAGACCCACTGATTATCGCACTTGATGGAGTTTCAGATGTCAGAAATTTCGGAGCAATAGTCCGAACTGCAGAATGTTTGGGGGCGCACGCAATAATCATTCCCGAAAAAGGGTCGGCCAGGATAACTGCTGATGCGGTTAAAACATCAGCGGGAGCACTTCACTCATTTCCTGTATGCCGCGAAAAAAGTATTGTCAGAAGCATTGAATACCTAAAAGAATCTGGACTTAAGGTCTTTTGTGGAGGTGAAAAATCGGGAAAATCAGCGTCTGAAACGGCTTTGACCGGTCCATCAGTTTTAATTCTCGGATCAGAAGATAAAGGTATAAGCCGTGAACTTATTGCTTTATCTGATGAGCAGATAAAAATACCAATGACGGGCAGTATCGGATCACTAAATGTATCAGTTGCCGCAGGTATATTGCTGTATGAAATTATCAGACAAAGAACAGCCTGATTTATTCAATGATGCCTCTTATCCTCAAATCAAGTTTTTCCTGATCAGAAGTGAATGATGCAAGACCCGCGAGAGTCAATAAAGTATCCGGAGCAATTTTTCCTTCTTTTATTTTTTTCTCCCATCTGGCATGTACAGGGATTTTTCCATCAGTTACAATAAAGTTTTTCTCCTCTTTTGAAAGAGAAGGGAACATGTCTTCACATCCTTCTTCATGAGCAATATGTACCAATTCCTGACCTGTCGATGGTAATTTCCCTGATAATCTTTCTGAAAGTTTCAGCACTTTATCATCAACTTCCCAGAATTTTTCGATGTGAGCGTCTTTTGCCGAATCGAGAATATTTACATCGTAATTCTCATGAGTTCTTGAAGTGAATTTACCCTTTAATTCCTTATGCCCGGCAGCTGCAACCTTTGGAGGCATTGTAAATACATCCACACCTGCAAGGAGCTCAAGCTGGTTATAATTTCTTAAACTTGCTGCTATCTGTTTTGTTTGCCACGGATTATCGGCAGAAAGACCCGTCACCCAGTTTTGTGATGAAATAACTGCCTTTTCTCCAGCCCCTGAGCCATCACCAAGCTTATTATCAATCATATAAGCGCCAATTCTCCCGAGAAAGACGTTCACATAATCTGGTCGCGAAACTCTTGTTACGAGCACATTCTCACGTGCACTGAACCCAAGTGTGAAATTGACTTTTACACCAGAATCTCTTAATAATCTGGCACCAATTAAACCTTCAGCAGTATATGGAACCTTAACAATAAACTGTTCCGGACAAATATCATGAAATCTGTGGCCATAGTTCAGAATAGCTTTAATATCATGCGCAGTGTCGGTATGGAGTTCGACACTCACCATACCTCCGAACTTTGATGCCAGTCTGAGAGCATGCCGGGCATTAAGAATAAATGCTATCTCCCTTACTCTTTCTTCCTCCGGTAATTCTCTTACCACACTTTTGGCCTCAGAAATAAATACATCGTAGATACCTTTTTGAATTTCATTGTTAAGCAATGAATTGTTTGTTGTTAAAGCCGCCATCTCTGATGACCAGTTAGCTTCGGCTTCTTCCACATCACCTGTATCAAGCCAGAGTTCTGTACCTGCATTTACAAGTGATTCCCAAAAGGGATCGCTTTTACCCGACACATGTTTTTCACTTAGATTCTTCCAAACAAAGTCGCTGATTCTGGTATTAATGTCCGCCATGGTTTAAAGTATTGATATATATTCAAATAATTCATTTTCTTAACACAGTATGCAAATCATCACCTGATGGTTGCTGAAAGACTTTAAGCCCGAATTCATTCATAATTGCCAGTAAATGTTCCATCATCTCCGACTGAAAGTTTTCATAAGGCACAAACTGTGTGTCCTTAGCAAACAGGTAGAGTTGCACATGGATTCCATTCCCTTCATAAGGCCTATGTCGCATAATAACTGTTTGCCGTGGATCAACTGAAGGGTGCTTCTTTAAATATAATTCAGCATAGCATCTGAAAATCCCAAGGTTTGTAATTCTTGACGAATTGAAAAAAGATGATCCCTGAATGCCGGGAGAATCTGAATACTCAGTCATATCATTTTTCAATTTTGATTCAATGAATTCCTTTAACTCCGGAACCATGCTGAGTCTCTCTTTCAATCCAGCGTCAAGAAACCTAATACTTTTAGTATCGATAAATAACGATTGTTTTACCTGACGAATCCCCGATTCTTCCATCCCCTTCCAGTTCTGAAAAGAATCATTTACAAGCGAATAGGTGGGTACATTTATAATCGTCTTATCGAAATTCTGAACTTTTACCGTTGTAAGCGTAATGTCGGAAACAACTCCATCAACATCCCTGCGCGGAATTGAAATCCAGTCACCAATTTTCAGCATTTTGTCAGCCGAAAGCTGAATACTGGCTACAAGGCCGAGAAGAGTATCCTTAAAAACAAGTATAATAACTGCAGCCATTGCACCCAGACCGGCAATCAGGGTACTTATATCTTTTTTAAAAATAACAGATACAATAACGAGGATCGTAATAATGATTATTAAAATCTTTATAAGCTGAACATATCCTTTTATATGACGATGCTTCGCAATTGAAAGTGTTTTATAAATTTCATGCCAGGCATCAATAAATGAAATTACCACAACCATAGTCACAACTACCATATAAATATAAGTGAGTTTGTGGACTACGAATAACCAAACAGGATAATCTTTAAGTGCCAGGGCGGCCATGAACCATATTACCAGCGCGGGAGCAAAATGAGATAAACGAGTAAAGACTTTTTGTTCAAGGAATATATCATCCCAGTTTGTAGTGGTTTTTTTGACTATTCTGGTGACGATATTGAGGATAATTGTTTTTGCAATAAGGTTGGAAAGCCAGCCTAACACTATGACAATCAATACAAGAGCTAAAGCGCTGAGCAGTGAAGAAATACTATAACTAAGTCCGGCATGAACAAATATGTTCTTAAGCCAAACAGCCGGATCATTCACCACAGTCATATCTGTAAATATTTACGGCAAAAATAGATAAAATAATCAATCGGTCTTAACGAATATTTTTAGCTTTACATTATTCAGTTAAAATTGATTCGTATGAGAACAATCATTTCAATCATTTTGTTTATTTTATCACTTGCTATTCAGGGACAAAATAACTTCGACAAATTTTTCTCCGATAAAGTCCTGAGATTTGATTTTATGCTGTCTGGAAACAACCGCGAAACTTTTGTATATCCTGTTGGAATGAAACAGGAACCATTCTGGGCAGGTTCAAATTCCACTCTTATAAATCCATTTAATGCAGGTAACTTTAAATATGAACTTTTTGACAGTACCGGAATAACGCTTCTCTACTCGAGAGCATTTTGCACACTCTTTCAGGAATGGCAGACTACCGACGAAGCAAAAAAAATTAACAGGAGTTTTTATGAAGTGGCAACAATGCCATACCCAAGAAATAAAGTCAGGTTTATGCTCAGTAAAAGGGAACGTAATGGTCTTTTTACAAAATTGTATGAAACAAAGATTGATCCGGCTGATTACTTCATAAGGAAAGAGAATCCGGTAAATGTGAGTGTAACAAAAATCTATGGTACAGGCGATCCTCATAGTTCTGTAGATCTTGCTTTCTTAGCAGAAGGGTACAAAGCTGATGAAATGGGAAAATTCAGGAACGATGTAAAAAAGATGGCAGATTATCTTTTTGCTGAAGCACCATTCAGTGAGTATAAAGATAAATTTAACATCTGGGCAGTTGAATCTGTATCGCAGGATTCCGGAACTGATGTGCCAGGTGAGAATATATATGTTAATACCGCTATGAATTCAAGTTTTTATACATTTAACATTGACCGGTATCTCACGACTCAGGATATCAAATCAGTAAATGATTATGCAGCGGCCGTCCCTCATGATTATATCATTGTTCTGATTAACAGCCCCAGATACGGAGGCGGAGGTGTTTATAATTATTATTGCGGCACAACAACGGACCATCCGCTTTCACCTAAGGTTTTTGTCCACGAATTCGGCCATGGATTTGCGGGTTTGGCTGATGAATATTATTCATCATCGGTAGCCTACGATGAGTTTTATCCTCTTAATGTGGAGCCATGGGAACCTAATATTACAACACTGGTAAATTTTGATTCCAAATGGAAAAAGATGATTAGTAACGATACGCCGATTCCTACACCCTTTGAAGAAAAATATGCAAACTTAACAGGTTTATTTGAAGGAGGCGGATATTCTGCTAAAGGAATTTACCGTCCTGAGATGGATTGCCGGATGAAAAGCAACAATACAAAGGGATATTGCTCGGTCTGCAGAAATGCAATCAAAGAAATGATTGAATTCTATATAAAATAAGAAAAAATGGAAAATGGTAGGGAACGGTCGCGACCGTTCCCTACACCACCGGAAATCATTGTGTTTTTTTATTTCTTCCTGTCAATAAGATAGAACAGGACAAGACTAAAGCCGCCGAATAAGAAAATCATTGATACATAATCGGGACCATTTTCCATGACGCCTATATTATCAAGAATTGACCCAGCTATTATACCGGTAGCCACACCCATAAAGAGCATACCGATTTTCAGAGTCAGTTTGTTCCAGTTAAACAAAGGCTGGACTTCCTTACCAGTATTAAAGAGACTTGCCTCAGCTCCTTTTTCAATAAGCGCCATTCTTTCTTTGTTGCGTGTGGTAACGCTGACATAATAAATTCCAAATACTGTTGCGAAAAATGCGATAAATGCTAATAATACTCCCATGACTTTAATTATTAATTATGATTGTTTAAGAACTCTTTTGCCTTTTAGACATCATGATTACTGCGTCGGTTACAAAAATGAAGAAAAATATTTTTATCATTCTCCGTAACCATTTAATATCTTTACTCGTCAAACAGTCGGAATGGATTATAAAGGAGACATATATTATATAGAACAGATCCTGGCTGGAAACAATAATTCATTCAGCTATATTGTGGACAGGCATAAAAGTAAGGTGTACAATCTTGCATTCAGAATATGCGGCAATCACGAAGAGGCTGAAGAGCTGGCACAGGATTCATTTTTGAAAGCTTACAGATCGCTCAGAACTTTCAAAATGAAAAGCAGTTTTGCCACATGGCTTTACAGGATAGTATATAATACTTCTATATCACACGTAAGAATAAAGAAAAAAGGTGTTCTTTCGCTCGAAGATTTCCCGGTTGACGCCACAGATTTTATTGGAACTAATATAAGCGAGGAAGAAGCAGAACTGGAATACAGAAATTCACTGGTAAACTTTGCTCTCCAGAAAATAAATGAAGATGAAAGAGGTTTAATAAGTCTGTATTATTATGAAGAGATGACAACCGATGAAATATCGGAAGTCACAGGTATTTCCAAATCAAATATAAAAGTAAAGTTATTCCGTGCCCGGCAAAAGATGCTCGAAATAATTGAAAAAGTAGAAAAGAAAAAATTAATATATCATGAATGACAAGGAAAAATATCAGGAAGACCATCTCAGGAATTATATCGTGCCTGGCAGACGGGAAGAAGCACCTGGAGGATTTACTTCAAAAGTAATGACTCGTATTGGTCTGGATACAATTCCCCTGGTGGAGGGTTCACGAAAAAGAAATCTTGTCCCATATATATCCGTTCTGGTAACTATTCTGCTAATTGCAACGGCATTTCTGATACCTCACAATGATACAGACTTATTCTCCCTGACATTAATGAGTATTATTAAAGGAATTAATTTCTCTTTTCCCAAAATGAACCTGTCATCAATATTCCAGCTAAGCATGCCGGCAGTAATTACTTATGCTTTTATCGGAATTTTAGTACTGACTGTTTTCGACAGAGCACTATACAGGTTCTTTAAGAAGGAAAAATAAGGGACTGTCACAGAGTCCTGATCGCTATATAGGTTAGAATAATTTTCAAGTTTCTTACCCCCTTCCCATCCTTCCCCCAAGGGGGAAGGCGAAAACAAACCTTTCCCCCGTGGGGGAAATAAGAAAGGGGGTAAATGCAGAAAAGAAGACTAGAATTGTAATAGAAATTATGAAGTGTCACACCTAATGTGAGGGACACAGAGGGCTAAAATCAGACACTTTCTACTTTCGAATTGAGTCCCTTTGCATTCAGCGACCGGCTCATAGCATTAAGCACTTCCACAACACCTATCCTCACCTCGCAGCTGCCTTTAAAATGTACAATCATGGCACATTGTTCTGCCTGAACCGAATCGTGACCGCAAACTTCGACTAAAGATTTGATGACATGTTCAAAGGTATTGATATCATCATTATAAAGTATCAGGGAACCGGTTTCACTTCCGCTCCTCTGCTTATCGTCTTTATGCAGTATCTTTTCTTTCATTTCAGATTATCAAAAAGTTTTTTCGCCATTTCAATTGTGATTTCCTTCTTTCCAAGCCAGGCTGAAACCTGTGACTCACGATATCCATTTCTTTTTAAAAGATCTGCATAGGCTACAGCCGTTTCAAAAGTAATAAATTTCCCAATTAAATAATCAATTTTCCCTTCCTCGAGGAGTTGAATATCCAACCCCCTGCTCCCGGCCATTTTCCTGATATTTTCGACAACATCTTCAGTTAATGGTTTCAATGATCTTATTACATCAACTCTGAAAATCAGTGTTGGAGTTATGGTGTCTGCATCCGTTTTTGACACTGTCTTTTCAATGGAGTAAAAAGGCTTCCCTCCCCACTCCTTCTCCAATAACGCTGCTCTGTCGGACGAAACACGTTTATTATCAGCAAGAGCAACAACAAAAGCGTCTTTAAACCCTTTGCTTTTCACCGATGACAATGCTTTCGCTGCCTCCGAAGATTTACGGAACATGCCCACGGAGTAACTTATTTTGTCGGTTCCTTCAATTTTAAAACCGTAAACCGGAGTCAGACCTTTAAAGTAAGCCTGCGAAACCGGACTTCGGAAAACAGCTATCTGAATTCTATATATAAGTCCGGGTGGTACTTCAGGATCAATAGCGATTTTTGCATCCGTATTAGTTTCCAGTTTTCCTGAAACATTGAAAAAAGCAAAAACTCCAATCATAGTACTGGCTGGAGGGATTACTTCTCCGGTCGTGGCTGCATGTTTGTCGGCTGTGATAAAAGGATTGGCGTCTGTTTTTTTTGTTGAATCAGAAACAAGCTTGCTTTGAACAGGTTGTTTAATCAGATTTCTATTTGTATCCAAATCAGGGTGCATGGCAATTTGTGCTTCCCTGTATTTCTTATCAGCGAGTGCCTGAAAAGAGGCTGCAATTTTTTCATTCTCAGCAATCTTTGCTTTAAGAATTGATCTCTGGTCACCCGTAAGTTTTTCCAATTCCTTTTTTTGCCCGTTAACAATTGTTGTAACTGAGTCGGCTTTAAATTGCAATTCGATGGCTTCTCCCAGAATCTTCTCATAGTTAATCGGAAGACTCTCCTTCGTGATTGGAGGATTATTCAAAGTATTCTGAACTGGTCCGATTATTTCAGGCTTAACTTCTGATTTAATTGAATCTGTTCTGGTATCTTTTATGACGACTGGAGGTCTGACTTCAGAAACTATTACCTGGCCTTTTTTTTCTATGCATTCCTGTAAAAATTCAGGTATACCCATTTCCCTGGCTGTTTTCTTTCCAACTTGTTCAGTATAAGAATTGTAAGTTGCTGTTGCATCAGCAAATTTGCCTGACATTTGCTGAGCCCGGCCAAGATAAAATAATCCATCAGATGGCAGTGTCTTCAACGAACCGGTCGTCTGAATGGCCTGTTGTAACAGATTTGTAGCTTCACCAGGATCCCTTTTCAGTTTTACCAGGCATACCCCTGAATAATATTTATATAATGGATCCTTTCTATAGGTCAATAACAATTCACGAAATTCGGTATAGGCTTTCTCATAATTTCCCTGTGAAAATGCTTCAAAAGAGGATTGTCGTGTTGGCTTCTGAATGTTCTGAGAAAAGAGATTGTTTAACGGTAATTCAGCAACCAGTAAAAAGCAGAACAATATTATCTGTTTCTTCAATTTCAAAATTCGCATTACAATTAGCATATAATTGATTTTCAATATATTTCTTAATAATCCAACTCCAGCTATGGAAGATTTATGTTAATACCAATTAATTGATTTATTGCAAATAACGATTCAAACTTCGTAATTTTATTTTTAAACTTCCATACTAAACTGTATTTAAATGTTTTAAGCTACTTTTGAATTTTTATGATATACAGTTTATATACATATTTGGTCTTTCACAGACTAAATTAACAAAGAAATTCCGTATTACCTGAACTAATTTTATAGTCTGCAACTTCCAATAGTTGGGGTGCTCAGATAAATGGTACCTTTTTAATTATCTATTATCCCATTTCGTCTTCTGCCATTCACTAATCACACCTTCGTTTTCGTACTCAGGACGACTATGTCAGGAATGGAAATCTTTCTTTGTGGGTTTACGCCTCTTGAAGTCATCAGGCAACTGAAAAGCAACTATTCATATCGTAATGTTTCAACAGGATTCCTGGTTGCTGCCCGCCAGCTTTGCCAGCTTACGGTTAGCAGTGCTATTCCTATCGCAATTATCCCTGCCAAAGCAAAAATCCACCAACTAAGTTCAGTTTTATAAGCAAAGTTCCTGAGCCATTCGTGCATTGCATAATATGCTATGGGTACAGCAATCACAAAAGCAATGACCACCCATTTCACAAAATTATTATTCAGCATTCTCATTACTTCCGAGACACTTGCTCCGATTATTTTGCGAATGCCGATTTCTTTAGTGCGGTATTCAATCAGAAACATGGATAACCCCACCATCCCCAGTATAGCAATAGAAATTGCAACTATCATAAAGTAGCTGAATATTGTTCTCATATTCCGTTCTGACTTGTAAAGTCTGTTATAGCGGTCTGTCAGATAATCATAGGTAAAAGGATAGTCAGTAACATTATAAGCCTGCCAGGTTTTTTCAATAAAAGTCAGAGTTTTCCCCCTTTCGGCTGAGGTGACCCTTATCGATATATTGTTAAAAGTAGCTGGGTCATAATACATAATTATCGGACTTATCTGATTATGCAATGATTCATAATGAAAGTCCTTTACAACACCGATTACATTTCCTCTCCGCCCACCATATTCAATTATCCTTCCTATTGCATCTTCCGGAGATTTCCACCCAATTTTTGTTACAGCCGATTCATTGATGATATATCCAAAGTCATTAGAAATATTTTCATTAAAATTTCTTCCAGCTACAATCGTAATTTTGTAAGAAGGAATAAAATCTCTATCAATCCTTACGTTGGCTAATCTGAACCCCAATGGAGTAACACTGCCATCGGAGATAATATTTGCTCCATTAGAATCCATAAGTCCGTCAGATGGTACTCGTTTCGATGCTGATACCGTTAAAATATTTGGATTTTGAGTTAATTGCTGTTTGAATGCATCGAGTTTTTCTATTAGTTGAGGAGTAGTCGGTATTACAATGATGTTTTCTTTGTCGATGCCCAACTCTTTACTGTTAATGTAATTCAATTGCTTGGAAACTAAAAGAAAAGAAATAATCAATCCTGTCGAAACAATAAATTGAAATACTACAAGAGCATTACGAAAAAATATCCTTCTCGTTTTAACATTTTCTGATGTATTTGTTGTTACTGGTTTATATGTAGATAAAATAAGAACGGGATAGATTACAGATAATACTCCCGTTAAAGTGGATAATACAACAAATCCAATTATCAACGCTATGTTTTCTCTGATTTTAAACTCAAGAGGATCATCAGTAATTTTTATAAACGATGAAACAATTGAAGCAAGAATTACGGCAATTAACAATGCAGTAAAACAAAACAATACCGACTCAGCCAATAATTGTAAAGCCATTTTTTTTTGCGAAGCGCCGATAATCTTTTTAATCTTTATTTCCTTCAGTCGTTTGAAATACATTGCGGCATTTAAATTCATGTAGTTAATACTGCCTATAATCAAGATTAGGAAAGCAATTGATAATAAAATATAAATGTATGAACGGCTACCATACCAATTAAAATGGATATCCGATAATTTTTCCAGTCTGATTTTTGTCCATTTTGAGCCATTATCTAAGTATTTATCAATGAATACATCCAGTTTTTTATCGAAGTTTGACGGTAAATGTGGAATAAGAGCAAATGTTTCATAATTATTGCTGCCCCAGTCTTTTAATTCATCTTTACCAAAAAATGATTCCGCAGTACTGAAGGATATGAAGAAATCGGGATTAAAATGACTGTTCCCCTTCCATTTTTTAAATACCCCTATAATCTGCAGTGCATATTTCCCTCCTTTTTCATCTTTATATTCTAAATTTTTGCCAATAACATCACGTTTGTTAAAATATTTATAAGCTGCATCATCAGATATAATTACAGTGAATGGAGCAATAAGCAAATTATTGTCCAAGGGTAATCCTTTGAAATCAAATATTTTTAGCACTTCTGGCTCTGCTAAACAAACATTGTTTTCGACCATTTTTTGGTCGCCCGATGAAAAAACCATATTAATATGATAAACCCTTGTGATATACTGAATTTCGGGAAATTCTTTCTTTAGTAAAGGAGCAATAGGAGGGGCAACAAAAGGTAGATGAAGATTCTCTGTACCATTTGAATCATACCAATATCTATGAACTCGATAAATATTCTTACTGTTTTTATGAAATCTGTCATAACTAAGTTCATTCTTTGTCCAGAGGGCTATAAATATTACACAAACAAAGCCTAAAACCAAACCCCAAAGGTTGATTGCAGTAATCAGAGGATTCCTCTTAATATTTCTGAGTATTGCTGTTAGAAATTGTTCCATTTAAAATGTTTTGACATCTTATAGACGCTTTAAAGTCGCAAAAGTAAAAAAGGCAGAAATAAATTGTCATACTATGAAAGCATAAACCCAATTTAGTGGTTATATTTCCATTAGTCGAATGCGGTCATTTTTAATCAAATAAAGAAATTAATAATAAATTCACAGTGGTTAGTTGAACAAGCAACCCTTAAAAGCTAAATTATGAAATACGTTATCTGCTCAAACCTCTTGGTTTAAGCACATGTTTATATTATTCCAATTTACAAAAGTAAAATAGTTAGAATACTTTAGTATAAAGGTCTTTATTCAATTGCAAACCAAAGTATTTTGTATGTCATTATTATCCACCTAAATACGTGTGAATAATGTAACTTTTTTTTGTAATAGTGTAACGATTATCAGGATTAGCAAATTTACCTTTGCTTAGCGAAATTCTAACCGTAATTGAAAATTATTGTAATCACTTAAATATATTTGATTTTCAATTGCATCCATTTTAATCGAAAGAGGATATGAAGAAAAAGGAGAAATCGGAAGAGTTACTTGTTGCTAACAAAGAACTTGCCTTTCAAATCGCTGAGAAAGAAAAACGTGCAGATGAATTAATCATTGCCAAGGAAGAGAAAACAGAACTTGCGAATGAATTAATCATTGCAAATGAAGAGAAAGCAGAACGTGCTGCAGAATTAATTATTGCTGATGAAGAGAAAGCAGACCGTGCAGCAGAGTTAGTTATTGCAAACAAAGAGAAAGATAAACGTGCTGCTGAGTTAGTCATTGCCAATGAAGAGAAAGAAAAACGTGCTGCAGAGTTAGTTATTGCAAATGAAGAGAAAGCAGACCGTGCTGCAGAGTTAGTTATTGCTAACGCTGAAAAAGCAAAACGTGCTGCAGAATTGGTTATAGCAAACGCAGAGAAAGCAAAACGTGCTGCAGTTTTAGTTATTGCGAACTTAGAGAAAGAAAAACGTGCAGATGAATTAATCATCGCTGATAAGGAACTTACTTATCAAAACGAAGAAAAGATAAAACGTGCTGCTGAGTTAGTTATTGCTAATGTAAATAAAACAAAACGTGCAGCAGAATTAGTCATTGCCAAGATTGAGAAAGCAAAACGAATTGCAAAATCAATCATTGCTGATAAAGAACTCTCTTTTCAAACCGAGGAGAAATCAAAACGTGCAGCAGAATTAGTCATTGCTGATGCAGAGAAAGCAAAACGCGCAGCAGAGTTAGTCATCGCTAACATAAAGAAAGCCAAACGTTCTGCAGAGTTAGTTATTGCAAATGTAGAAAAAGCCAAACATTCTGCAGAGTTAGTTATTGCGAACAAAGAACTTGTTTACCAAAAAAGCGAAAAATCAAAACGTGAAGCAGAGTTAATCATTGCAAACGTAGAGAAAGCAAAACGTGCAGCAGCGTTTGTCATTGCGAACATAGAGAAATCAAAACGTGCAGCAGAGTTAGTCATTGCGAACAAAGAACTCGTGCTGGCAAAAGAGAAGGCAAAACTTGTAGCAGACTTAATTATTGTAAATAAAGAACTTACCCATCAAATTGAAAAGCGCAAACAAACAGAATTGGCACTGAAGGAAAGCAATGAGAAGTATTTAAAAGCATTCCAGTCATCCCCATATTTAATCATAATAACAAGGATGGAAGATGGAAAAATCATTGAAGTCAACGATACCTTTGTTTTGCTTTCAGGTTTCACCAGAAAAGAGGCACTTTCTAATTCAACAATTGGATTTGACATATGGAAAGATATAGAAGAGCGAAATTCTGTAATATCTGCTCTTCGTTCTGGAAAGGTTGTAGAAGGTAAAGAATTCGCATTCAAGAAAAAGAACGGAGAAATCAGAATTGGTTTGTTTTCTGCAAAAATCATTTATATCAATAAAGAACCCAACATTATATCCAGTATTAACGACATCACCGAACGCAAAAAGGCAGAGAAGGAAATGCTGGAAAGTGAAGAGCGATTGAAACTTTATATGGATAACTCGCCAATGGCAGTTGTTGAATGGGACTCTAATTTTACAGTAACAAGATGGACTGGTGAGTCAGAAAAAATATTTGGTTGGAAAGCAGAAGAAGTGGTTGGAAAGCAACTTATGGATTTGAATATTACCTACGAACAAGATATTCCGATTGTTCAGAAAACAGGGGAGAAAATTAAGAGCGGATTATTTACTCAGGTAATTTCCTGCAATCGTAATTACAGAAAAGACGGTAGTATTATTACTTGTGAATGGTATAATGTCATATTGAAAGATGAAAATGGAAAAATGCAATCTGTTCTGTCAAAAATATTAGACATCACCAAACGCAGACAAATAGAATTGGCATTGAAGGAAAAATTTGATGAAATTGAATCAATAAATAAAGATTTAACTGAGACTAATGTTGAACTAATTTTAGCCAAAAAAAAAGCCGAAGAAAGTGACCGCCTCAAGTCTGCTTTTCTTACCAATATGAGTCATGAGATACGTACCCCCATGAATGGCATTCTTGGTTTTGCAGAACTTTTAAAAGAACCTAACTTAACAATTGATGAACAACAAGATTATATACAGACCATCCAGATTGGTGGCGCACGTATGCTCAATACCATCAACAGTATTGTTGATATATCTAGAATTGAATCAGGACTTATCGGTATTGACATTAAGGAAACGAATATCAACGAGAAGATTGAGTTTACTTATAAGTTCTTCAAGTCAGAAGTTAAAAATAAAGGATTACAGTTTTTATTTAAAAATGGTTTGCCATCAAAGGAAGCCATCATTAAAACAGACAATGAAAAAGTATATGGAATCCTGACAAACCTTGTTAGAAATGCCATTAAGTTTACCTTCGATGGTTCAATTGAATTCGGCTTTGAGAAAAAGGGTGAATATCTTGAATTCTTTGTAAAAGACACAGGGGTAGGAATTCCCCAGAATCAGCATGAAATAATTTTTGAGCGATTCAGGCAAGGTAGTGAATCGTATAACCGAGGTTACGAAGGTTCAGGCTTGGGATTATCAATATGTAAATCCTATGTAGAAATGCTTGGTGGCAGAATATGGGTGGAAAGCGATGAAGGCAAAGGTTCAACGTTTTATTTTACCATTCCTTACAATCCTGTATCAGAAGAAACACACACAATCGAAAATGTTGTTTTTACTGAAAATAAAGAGGTTGAAATAAAAAGGTTGAAAATATTAATTGTCGAAGACGATGAAATATCATATTCACTTCTCACAAGAATGCTGCGAAATATCAGTAAAGAAGTTTTACATGCAATAACAGGAGTTCAAGCCGTTGAGACTTGCCATAAGAATCCCGACCTTGATTTGGTATTAATGGACATTAGAATGCCCAAAATGGATGGAAATGAAGCCACACGTCAAATCCGTCAGTTTAATAAAGATGTAATCATTATAGCACAAACAGCCTTTGCATTTCCAGGCGACAAAGAAAAGGCAATAGAAGCGGGATGCAACGATTATATTTCAAAACCAATTAATAGTACTTTTTTGTATGAGTTAATCAAAAAGCATTGTAATAAGTAAAACATTGATACTAAGACAAGATAAAATTCTGATAAAAAGATATTTATATCAACATAATAAATGCAGGATAAAACCAAAGAAAAACTCGTAAAAGAGTTACTGGATATTCAACAGAAGTTTGAAGTGTTAAAAGTTTCAAATGATATAACCATCAACGAACTTAACAAGGCAACGAAATGGAGTGAGACTCTTTTATCTTCACTGCCACACCCTGCTATGTATATCAGAGTAAAAGACAGGGTTATAGTCGCTGTTAATAGAGTTGCGTCAGACATGGGAGTTAAGATTGGGGGGTATTGCTGGCGGGAGTTTATGAAAGCAGAATATCTTTCTCCGCATGACAAAGTAATTGCTGCAACATATCCTAATGCCGTTCCTGCTGAATTCGGTATTAAGTGTTCCTTTTGTTTAAGCGATGAATGTTTTTCAGATTCTCATGAACAAATCGACCATGAGATGCATGCATTTGGTTTGATTTGGGAAACATATTGGATAAAAGTAAGCAAGGAAGTATACCTTCATTATGCGATAAACATTACTGAGAGTAAACAAGCCGAGAAGGAACTATTGGAAAGTGAAAATCACAATCGTGAAATAATTGATAATACATCAGCAGGATACTTTTACATTAATGGTGAGGGATTATTTCAGAAAGTCAACTCTACCTGGTTAAGGTTGCATAAGTACGATAATGCTGATGAAGTGATAGGTAAACATTTTGGTATTACACAAGTTGATATGGATTTAGAAAGTGCTAAAAAGATTGTTGAAGGTTTTTTAAAAGGTGACCAGCTTTCTTCAGGAGAGTTTTCCCGTCTTTGTAAAGATGGTTCAATTGGCTACCATACCTTTTCATTCAATAAAGTGATGAAAGATGGGAAAGTTATTGGATTAGAAGGATTTTTGATTGATATTACTGAACGTAAACAGGCAGAACTGACTCTTATAGAAAGCGAAAGAAAATATAGGTTTATAGTTGAAAATGTGGGTGAAGGAATTGGATTTGTGAATGCTGACGAAGAATTTGTAGTTGCAAACCCTGCTGCCGAAAGAATTTTTGGAGTTGAGAAAGGGGAATTACTTGGCAAAAATCTTAAAGGATTTCTTAGTGAAGACCAATATTTGGCTATACTCAACCAAACAGAAATCCGGAAGAAAGGACAGGAGAGTACTTATGAGTTTGAATTGACTCGCACAGACGGTGAAAAACGCAATGTATTTATCATCGCAGTCCCTCAATTTGATGATAGTAATAAATTTAGTGGTACACATGGTATATTTAGAGACATTACAGAACAAAAGCAGACAGAACTGGCTCTTAAGGAAAGTGAAATAAGATTACGTCAACTAAATGCCGACAAAGACCGTTTTATATCAATTCTCGGACACGATTTAAAAAATCCGTTCAATATCATTCTTGGTTTTTCAAGATTATTAACAGAAGATATTCGT